>CAWEQX010000001.1:0-362344 GCA_963811385.1 uncultured Actinomycetota bacterium
TGACCCGCTCCCCCGCCCCGACACCCAGGTCGCGACGCAGGTGGACGCCGCCGGACGCATTGGGCGCCCAGACGACGTGGTCGTCGAGGTCGGCCACCTCGGCCGGCAGCACGACCGAGCCGCGGGGGCCGGTGAGCTGGACCGAGCCGCCCTCGACCAGGCCGAGCCGGTCGGCGGTGGCGCGGCTGACCAGGGCCGAGGCCGGCGGGCCACTGGCCTGGTAGGCCTCGTCGCCGTCCTGCATCGGGCCGTCGCCGATCATCGGCTTCCACGTGGCGAGCACGTGGCCGTCGGTGGTCGGGGTCCCGACGACAGCCGCCGAGGTGGTCGGAGCACCGGAGCGCTCGCCGTCCCAGGCGCCGAGCTCGGCTAGCTCGGCCGCGGCGCCCTCGGGCGTGCGGAAGCCGAGGTGGGCGCCGAGCTCCTCGGCGATGCCCGCCAGGGCACGGACGTCGGGGATGGCGTTGCTGCCCCGCAGCACCTTGGCGAACGGGCGCACCCGGCCCTCCCAGGTGACGAAGCTGCCGGACTTCTCCGCGACCGGCGCGACCGGCAGGACGACGTCGGCCCGCGAGGTGACCGCGCTCTCGCGCAGCTCGAGGCTCACCACGAACCCGGCCGCCTCGACCGCCGCGCGGGCGGCGGCGGGGTCGGCGAGGTCGTCCAGCTCGACGCCGGCCACGACCAGCCCGGACAGCTCGCCGGACGCGGCGGCGGCGAGGACCGCGTCGGTGTCGCGGCCGGGCGTCGAGGGCACGGTCGTGCCCCAGACGGTGCCGACGTCGACACGGGCGGAGGCGTCGGCGACGGGGCGACCGCCGGGCAGCAGCCCGGGGAACGCGCCGACGTCGAGCGCACCGCGGTCACCGGCACGGCGCGGCACCCAGGCGAGGCGGGCCCCGGTCTGGGCGGCCAGCGCGCCGACCGCCGTCAGGGCGCCGGGCACCTCGGCGAGCCGCTCGCCCACCACGATCACGCCGCCGGCGTCGAGGGCGAGCTCGCCGTCGTGCCCGAGGCGCTCGATCGCGGCAGGCTCCTCGCCCGGCGCCGTGCGTACGACGGTCGCCGACAGCTTGGCCAGACCGCGGGAGGTGTAGGGGGCGACGGCGAAGACCCGCGGGCCGCCCGCGCGGGTGGCCTTGCGCAGGCGCAGGAACAGCGTGCCGGCCTCCTCCTCGGGCTCGAGGCCCAGCAGCAGGACCGCGGTCGCGCGCTCGAGGTCGGTGTAGGTCACGCCGAGGCCGGTGCCGGCGACGTGCGCGGCGAGGAACCGCGTCTCCTCCTCCGACAGCGGCCGCGAGCGGAAGTCGACGTCGTTGGTCTCCAGCGCGACGCGGGCGAACTTGGCGTAGGCATAGGCGTCCTCCCGGGTGAGGCGCCCGCCGGTGAGCACGCCGACGCCACGGTCGGCGCGCGCCGCGGCGAGGCCGCGCGCGGCGACGGCGAGGGCCTCGGGCCACGAGGCGCCACGGAGCTCACCGGTCTCCTCGTCGCGCACCCTCGGGTGCGTGATCCGGTCGGCCGCCTGGGCGTAGTGGAACGCGAAGCGGTCCTTGTCGGTGATCCACTCCTCGTTGACCTCGGGGTCGTTGCCGGAGAGCCGGCGCATGACCTTGCCGCGGCGGTGGTCCACGCGGATCGCCGACCCGCACGAGTCGTGCTCGGCCACCGACGGGGTGGAGACCAGGTCGAAGGGACGCGCGCGGAAGCGGTACTGCGCCGAGGTGAGCGCGCCGACCGGACAGATCTGGATCACGTTGCCCGAGAAGTTGGAGCGGTAGGGCTCCTGCTCGTAGATGCCGACCTGCTGCAGCGCACCACGCTCGATCAGCGCGATGAACGGGTCGCCGGCGATCTGCTCGGAGAAGCGGGTGCACCGCGCGCAGAGCACGCAGCGCTCGCGGTCGAGCAGCACCTGGGCGCTGATGTTGATCGGCTTGGGGAAGGTGCGCTTGGCCTCGACGAACCGGGTCTCGCCGCGCCCGTTGGTCATCGCCTGGTTCTGCAGCGGGCACTCACCGCCCTTGTCGCAGACCGGGCAGTCCAGCGGGTGGTTGACCAGGAGCTGCTCCATCACGCCGTGCTGCGCCTTGTCGGCGATCGGCGAGCTCAGCTGGGTGTTGACCACCATGCCGTCGGTGGCGGTCATGGTGCACGAGGCCTGGGGCTTGACCCGCCCGGGCGGACCCATCATGGTGCGGGGCTCGCCGTCCGGCCCGGGGAGCGCCACCTCGACCAGGCACTGCCGGCACGCGCCGACGGGCGCGAGCAGGGGGTGGTCGCAGAAGCGCGGGATCTGGATGCCCACCTGCTCGGCGGCACGGATCACCAGCGTGCCCTTGGGCACGCTGACCTCGATCCCGTCGATGGTGAGGGTGACCAGGTCGGTCTTCTCGACCTGGTCGGTCGAGCCGCTGGTGACGGTCATGCGTTGGCTCCCGCAGTCGCGAAGAGGGTGGAGGCCACCGGGTCGAAGGGACAGCCACCGCGCTCGAAGTGCGCGAGGTACTCCTCCCGGAAGAACTGGATGGACGAGGCGATCGGGCTGACCGCACCGTCGGCCAGCGCGCAGAACGAGCGGCCGAGGATGTTGTCGCACTGGTCGAGCAGCTGCTCGAGGTCGGACTCGGTGCCGATCCCCTTCTCCAGGCGCGCGAGCACCTGGACCAGCCACCACGTGCCCTCGCGGCAGGGGGTGCACTTGCCGCACGACTCGTGCTTGTAGAACTCGGTCCAGCGCAGGACGGCGCGCACCACGCAGGTGGTCTCGTCGAAGATCTGCAGCGCCTTGGTGCCGAGCATCGACCCGGCCGCACCGACCCCCTCGTAGTCCAGGGGGACGTCGAGGTGCTCGGCGGTCAGCAGCGGCGTCGAGGAGCCGCCGGGGGTCCAGAACTTCAGCTCGTGGCCGGCGCGGACGCCGCCGGCCATCTCGAGCAGCTCGCGCAGCGTGATGCCGAGCGGCGCTTCGTACTGGCCCGGCCGCTCGACGTGCCCGGACAGGGAGTAGAGCGTCATGCCCTTGGACTTCTCGGTGCCCATCGAGGAGAACCAGGCGGCACCGTGACGCACGATGACCGGGACCGACGCGATCGACTCGACGTTGTTGATCACCGTGGGCGAGGCGTAGAGACCGGCGACGGCCGGGAACGGCGGGCGCAGGCGCGGCTGGCCCCGGCGACCCTCGAGCGAGTCGAGCAGCGCGGTCTCCTCGCCGCAGATGTAGGCACCGGCCCCGGCGTGGACCACGATGTCGAGGTCGTAGCCCGAGCCGTGGATGTCCTTGCCGAGGTGACCCGCGGCGTACGCCTCCGCGACGGCGGCCTGCATGCGCCGGACCACGTGCAGGACCTCGCCGCGGATGTAGATGAAGGCGGTGTTGGCCCGGATCGCGTAGGAGCTGATGATCACGCCCTCGACCAGCGTGTGCGGGCTGGCCATCATCAGCGGGATGTCCTTGCAGGTGCCCGGCTCCGACTCGTCGGCGTTGACCACGAGGTACTTCGGCTTGGGGTTGTCCTGCGGGATGAAGCCCCACTTCATGCCGGTGGGGAAGCCCGCGCCGCCGCGGCCGCGCAGGCCGGAGTCCTTGACCATCGCGATGACGTCGTCGGGCGCCATGCCGAGCGCCTTGTCGAGGCCCTCGTAGCCACCGGCTCGCGAGTAGGAGTCCAGCCGCCACGGCTTGTCGTCGCGCCAGGTGGCGGACAGGACGGGGGTCAGCGTGGTCACTTGCCCTTCTCCTCTCCCTGGGTGAGGGCCTTGTCGTCGGGGGACGGCGCGGTCCAGCCGCGCTCGCGGGCCAGGTCCAGGCCCACCATCGACTGCGGCCCGCCGGCCGGGCCCTCGTCGGCCAGCCCGTCGTTGAAGCCGGCGAGCACGCGCTCGGCCTCGCGCCAGGTGCAGAGGCGCGGCCCGCGGGTGGAGCGGACCTCCTTGCCGGCGCGCAGGTCGTCGACCAGCTGCGTGGCGGAGGAGGGATCCATGTCGTCCATGAACTCCCAGTTCACCATCATCACCGGCGCGTAGTCGCACGCGGCGTTGCACTCGAGGTGCTCGAGGGTGACGGCGCCGTCCTCGGTGGTCTCGTCGTTGCCGATGCCGAGGTGGTCCTGGAGGCGCTCGAAGATCGCGTCGCCGCCCATCACCGCGCACAGCGTGTTGGTGCAGACCCCGACGTGGTAGTCGCCGACCGGCCGGCGCTTGTACATCGTGTAGAACGTCGCGACCCCGGCGACCTCCGCCGCGGTGATGCCCAGGATCTCCGAGCACGCCTCGATGCCGGCCGAGGTCACCCGGCCCTCGACGCTCTGCACCAGGTGCAGCATCGGCAGCAGGCCCGAGCGTGCCTGCGGGTAGCGGGCCGCGATCTCGCGCAGCTCGGCCATCGTGGTCTCGTCGAGCGCGCCCTGGCCGGGCGTGATCGGGTGGCTGTTGGTGGACATGCCGCTCATCGGTCGACTCCTCCCATGACCGGGTCGATCGAGGCGATGGCGACGATCACGTCGGCCACCTGCCCGCCCTCGCTCATCACCGACGTCGCTTGCAGGTTGGTGAAGGACGGGTCCCGGAAGTGGACCCGGTAGGGACGCGTGCCGCCGTCGGAGACGACGTGGGCACCCAGCTCCCCGCGCGGCGACTCCACCGGGACGTAGGCCTGGCCCGGAGGCACGGTGAACCCCTCGGTGACCAGCTTGAAGTGGTGGATCAGCGCCTCCATCGACTCGCCCATGATGTGGCGGATGTGGTCGAGGGAGTTGCCCATGCCGTCGGTGCCGATCGCGAGCTGCGCCGGCCAGCCGATCTTCTTGTCCTCGACCATGACCGGGCCACCCTGGAGCTTCTCCAGGCGGTCGGCGGCCTGCTCGACGATGCGCAGCGACTGGTACATCTCCTCCAGACGGATCCGGAACCGGCCGTAGGAGTCGCTGGTGTCCCAGGTGACCACGTCGAACTCGTAGTCCTCGTAGCCGCAGTAGGGCTGCGTGCGGCGCAGGTCCCAGGCGTAGCCGGTGGAGCGCAGCACCGGACCGGTGATGCCCAGCGCCAGGCAGCCGGCGAGGTCGAGGTAGCCCACGCCCTCCAGGCGTCCCCGGAAGATCGGGTTGGCGTTGCACAGCGCGGCGTACTCCGGCAGACGCTTGCGCATCAGCTTGACGAAGTCGCGGATCTGGCCGAGCGCACCCGGTGGGAGCCGCTGCGCGACGCCGCCGGGACGGATGTAGGCGTGGTTCATGCGCAGGCCGGTGATCAGCTCGAACAGGTCGAGGACCAGCTCGCGCTCGCGGAAGCCGATCGTCATCACGGTCAGGGCGCCGATCTCCATGCCACCGGTGGCGATGGCGACCAGGTGGGAGGAGATCCGGTTGAGCTCGGAGAGCAGGACCCGCAGGACCTGGGCCTTCTCCGGCACGTCGTCCTCGATGCCGAGCAGGCGCTCGACGCCGAGGCAGTAGGTCAGCTCGTTGTGGAACGGCGCGAGGTAGTCCATCCGGGTGCAGAACGTGACGCCCTGCGTCCAGGTGCGGAACTCCATGTTCTTCTCGATGCCGGTGTGGAGGTAGCCGATGCCGGCCCGCGCGTCCTTCACCGTCTCGCCCTCGAGCTCGAGGATCAGGCGCAGCACGCCGTGGGTGGAGGGGTGCTGGGGACCCATGTTGACCACGACGCGGTCGTCGCCCTCCTCGGCGATGCCGCTGACGACGGAGTCCCAGTCCTGCCCGGTGACGGTGAAGACCCGGCCCTCGGTCGTCGCCGACTCCGCGGCGGCGTAGGGGTCGCTGTCGTGGGTGTCGTGCGTGGTGGTCATGAGTAGGACCTCCGAGTGTCCGGCGGCGGGATCGTCGCGCCCTTGTACTCGACGGGGATGCCGCCGAGGGGGTAGTCCTTGCGCTGGGGGTGGCCCGGCCAGTCGTCGGGCATCTCGATGCGGGTCAGCGCCGGGTGGCCGTCGAAGACGAGGCCGAAGAAGTCGTAGGCCTCGCGCTCGTGCCAGTCGTTGGTCGGGTAGACCGAGACCACCGACGGGACGTGGGGGTCGGCGTCGGGGGCGGTCACCTCGACGCGGATCCGGCGGTTGTGGGTCATCGAGAGCAGGTGGTAGACCGCGTGCAGCTCGCGGCCCTCCTCGCCCGGGTAGTGCACGCCGCTGACGCCCAGGCACAGCTCGAAGCGCAGGTCCTCGTCGTCGCGCAGCAGACGCGCGGTCTCGAGCAGGCGGCTGCGGCGCACGAAGAAGGTGATCTCGCCGCGGTGCACGACGACCTTCTCGATCGCGTCGTCGAGACCCTGCTCGGCCAGGCGCCCGCGCAGCGCACGGTCGACCTCGTCGAACCACCCGCCGTACGGCGCCTCGCTGGCGCCCGGCATCGCGACCGTGCGGGTCAGCCCGCCGTAGCCGGAGGTGTCGCCGGACCCCTGGACGTGGAACGAGCCCTGGCGGGTGCCGATGACGTTGGCGCCGTGGTCGGCCGGCTCCACCGGCAGCCCCGAGGTCGAGCCCGCGGCGATGCTGTCCTCGTTGCGGTCGGCGTCGCGTCCCTCGGTCATCGCAGCAGCCCCCGCTGGTCGGAGGTGGGCAGCGCGTTGAGGGCGGCGGTCTCCAGCTCGAGCTTCTGGGTCTCGCGGTGGGCGCCGAGCTTGCCGTGCTGGACCTGGTCGTGCAGCTTGAGGATGGCGTCGATCAGCATCTCCGGGCGCGGGGGGCAGCCGGGGAGGTACATGTCGACCGGGACGACGTGGTCCACGCCCTGCACGATGGCGTAGTTGTTGAACATCCCGCCGGACGACGCGCACACGCCCATCGCCAGCACCCACTTCGGCTCGGCCATCTGGTCGTAGATCTGGCGCAGCACGGGGGCCATCTTCTGGCTCACGCGGCCGGCCACGATCATCAGGTCGGCCTGCCGCGGCGAGGCGCGGAAGACCTCCATGCCGTACCGCGCGAGGTCGTAGCGCGGGCCTCCGCTGGTCATCATCTCGATGGCGCAGCAGGCCAGGCCGAAGGTCGCGGGCCAGAACGACGCCTTGCGGAAGTAGCCCGCCACGCCCTCGACGGTGGTGAGCAGGACCCCGCTGGGGAGCTTCTCCTCGATACCCATGTCAGTAGCTGCCTTTCAGTCCCACTCCAGGCCACCCCGCCGCCAGACGTAGGCGTAGGCGACGAACACCGTGGCGATGAACACGACCATCTCGATGAGCCCGAACAGCTTCATCTCGTCGAAGTAGACGGCCCACGGGTAGAGGAAGACGATCTCGATGTCGAAGACGATGAACAGCATCGCGGTGATGTAGTACTTCACCGGGAAGCGACCACCGCCGACCGGCTGGGGAGTCGGCTCGATGCCGCACTCGTAGGAGTCGGCCTTGGCTCGGTTGTAGCGCTTGGGGCCGGTCAGGCCACTGACCCCGACCGAGAAGACGGCGAAGCCCAGGGCCAGCGCCATGAGCGCGATCACCGGGGTGTAGAGCTCCATCGCTCAGTCCCTCCTGTTGTCGACTGGGTCGTTCACGCGTCGGGGGCCATCTTGCTCAACGCGTTGATCATGCGGTCGGAGGCGTCGCCGCCCCGCGGGTCGGTCAGGTTGGCCATCAGCTTGAGCAGGAACCGCATGAGAGCCGTCCGAGGGAGACCGTACTTGGTCGCCTTCTTCATGAAGATGGGGTTGCCGATCATCTTGGCGAAGACCCGGCCCAAGGTGAAGTAGCCGCCGTAGGCCGCGTCGAGGGCGGCGGGGTAGGCGGCCAGCACCCGCTCGCGCTGCGGGCCGTCGGGCATCGCCAGCGCCTGCAGGATGATGTCGGCCGCCATGTGCCCGGACTCGAGCGCGTAGTCGATGCCCTCGCCGTTGAACGGGTTGACCATGCCGCCGGAGTCGCCGACGAGCAGCATGCCGCGGGTGTAGTGCGGCTTGCGGTTGAAGCCCATCGGCAGCGCGGCCGAGGCGATGCGGCCCTGCTGGTTGGCCTCGTCGCGGAAGCCCCACTCCTCGGGGGTGTGCGCGAGCCAGGTGGCGAGGACCGCCTTGAGGTCGACGTTCTGGAAGGCCGAGGAGGTGTTGAGCAGGCCGAGGCCGACGTTGGCGGTGCCGTCGCCGACGCCGAAGATCCAGCCGTAGCCGGGCAGCAGGTCGGACTCCTGCGGCTTGCCGTCCCACAGCTCCAGCCAGGACTCCATCCACGGGTCGTCGTGGCGCGGGGTGCGGTAGTAGGTGCGGGCCGCGACCGCCATCGGGCGGTTCTCGCGGCGGACCAGGCCGAGCGAGGTGGCCAGGCGGCTGGAGACGCCGTCGCACGCGACCACGAGCGGCGCGCGGTAGGTGACCTCGTCGCCGCTCCTGCGGCCGCGCTCGTCGACCGAGCGGGCGGTGACGCCCAGCACGCGGCCGGTGCGCTCGTCGAGGACCGGGCCGGTCACGGCGGTGCGCTCGAGCAGCCGGGCGCCGGCCTTCTGGGCGTGGCGGGCCAGGGTCTCGTCGAGGTCGGCCCGGGTGCGGACCGCGCCGAAGGGCGGGAACGTGGTGAGCTCGGGCCACGGGAGCTCGAGGCGGTGGCCGGCGCCGACGATGCGCAGGCCCTTGTTCTTCTGCCAGCCCGGGGCGTCGAGGTCGAAGCCCATGCCGATCAGCTGCTTGACCGCACGCGGCGTCAGCCCGTCGCCGCAGATCTTGTCGCGGGGGAAGGCGGCCTTCTCCAGCAGGAGCACGTCGGCGCCCGCCTGGGCCAGGTGGTACGCCGTGGCGGCGCCCGCGGGGCCTGCTCCGACGACGACCACGTCGGCCTGGTGCTCGTCGAGGGGGGTGCTCGTCATCGCGCGCAAGCCTCCTGTCCGCCCGACGTGTGAGGGGAAACCCGATCGTGAGTTTGTGAACGATTTCACGAACTCGCCGCACGCCAGTCTAGGAGGCCCCGGTCACATCACGAAACCGGGCCGTCGGCCCGTGCGGCGAGGCGGCGCTCCTCCTCGGCCGGGAAGAGCTCGGCCACCACCAGGACCGCGCCGCGCGGGCGCAGCCGCACCTCGACCACCTCGCCGCGACGGCGTACCCCGGCGATGACGGGCAGCCGGTACTCCACCGCGCCCAGTGGTCCGCGGCTGACGAAGCCGGCGTCGTCGAACGCGGTGCCGTGCACCGAGCCGTCCTCCCAGACCTGCGCCAGCCGCCGTCGCATCGTCCGGCCGAAGCGCAGCCGGGCCAGGCCCAGCACGGCTCCCGGGACCAGGACGGCGACGGCCGCGGTGAGCGGCCATGGCGCGCCGTACAGCGGGAGGCCGACGGCCAGCAGCAGCGCGGCACCCCCGGCGCGCAGCCAGGTCCCACCACGCTCCCACCACGCCCGCAGCCCGGCCTCGAGCAGCGCGGCGCGGTGCTCGGCCGTGGCACGCAGCTCGTGGTGGCGGGCGCCGGGCCCGCTGCCCACCGGCGACCCGGCCTCGGTCACGCGCGCACCGGGGTCACGGGGCAGTGGCATGGTGCAGGGCCACGATGCCGCCCGACAGGTTGCGCCAGCGGCACGAGGTCCACCCGGCGGCATGGATGCGCTCGGCCAGGGCGGCCTGGTCGGGCCACGCCCGGATCGACTCGGCGAGGTAGACGTAGGCCTCGGGATTGGTGGCGACCGCACGCGAGATCGCGGGCAGCGCCTTCATCAGGTACTCGAGGTAGACGGTGCGGAACGGCGCCCACGTCGGCGAGCTGAACTCGCACACCACCAGGCGGCCGCCGGGCCGGGTCACGCGCAGCAGCTCGCGCAGTCCCGCGTCGGGGTCGACGATGTTGCGCAGGCCGAAGGAGATCGTCACCGCGTCGAAGGAGTCGTCGGCGAAGGGGAGCCGCGTGCCGTCGCCGGCCACGAACGGCAGCGCCGGCCGGGCCTGCTTGCCGACCTGGAGCATGCCGAGGCTGAAGTCGCACGGGACGACGTAGGCCCCGGCGTCGCGGAACGGCTGGCTGGAGGTGCCGGTGCCGGCCGCGAGGTCGAGCACCCGCTCCCCCGGCCGCGGGTCGACGGCGTCGAGGACCGCGGAGCGCCAGCGGCGGTCCTGGCCCAGGGACAGCACGTCGTTGGTCAGGTCGTAGCGCTTGGCCACGCCGTCGAACATCGCCTGCACCTCGGCGGGCAACTTGTCCAGGTCGGCTCTGCTCACGCCTGCAGCGTAGGAGAAGGGGGTGCGGCGGCCCCCAGCGGTCGGCCCCGGTCGGCCCCGGCCGGCCCCGGTCGGCCCCGGTCGGCCCCGGTCGGCCCCGGTCGGCCCGGGCCGGCTCCCTTCGGCCGGGTCGTAGGCTGACGGATCGTGACCACCAGCCCGGCCCCCGGTGCCGTCGACGCCCCGGCGCTCGTCGTGCGCACCGCGCGCGTGCCGGTGCCCCACGACCTGGTCGCCCTCCTGCCCGCCGACGGGGAGCAGCTGGCCTGGCTCCACCGGCGCGAGGGCTTCGCCGCCTGGGGCGTCGCCGCGCAGATCCGCACCCGGGGCGCCGACCGCTTCACCGACGCCCAGGAGTGGTGGGGCGACGTCACCCGGGCCGCGCGCGTGCGCGACGAGGTCGGCATGCCCGGCACGGGCCTGGTCTGCTTCGGCTCCTTCGCCTTCGCCGACGACCCGGGCGACAGCGTCCTGACCGTCCCGCAGGTCCTGGTCGGCCGGCGCGGCCGCGAGGCCTGGGTGACCACCATCCACGCGATCGGCGACGGCGGCGAGGGCGTGCCCACCGTCGGCGTGGACCACCACCTGCTGCCCACCGACCCGCCCGACCGGCCGGGCGGCCCCGTGCGGTTCGCCGACGGCGTGCTGACCGGCACCGAGTGGCAGGGCGTGGTGGCCGAGGCGATCGGCCGCATCGCCGGCGGCGACCTGGAGAAGGTCGTCCTGGCCCGCGACCTCGTCGCCGACTTCACCGGGCCGCTCGACGTCCGCTGGCCGCTGGCCCGGCTCGCCGAGGACTACCCCTCGTGCTGGACCTTCCACGTCGACGGCCTCTTCGGGGCCACCCCCGAGATGCTGGTGCGCAAGGAGCGCGGCCTGGTCACCTCGCGCGTGCTGGCCGGCACGATCCGCCGCACCGGCGACGAGGACCACGACCTGCGGCTCGCCGCGTCGCTCGCCCGGTCGTCCAAGGACCTCGAGGAGCACGAGTACGCCGTCCGCTCGGTCGCCGAGGCGCTCGAGCCCTACTGCTCCTCGATGTCGTTCCCCGAGGCGCCGTTCGTCCTCCACCTGCCCAACGTGATGCACCTGGCCACCGACGTCGCCGCGGTGATGGACGACGACACCCCGTCGCTCGCCCTCGCCGCTGCGCTGCACCCCTCCGCCGCGGTGGGCGGGACCCCGACCGCCGACGCGGTCGCCCTGATCACCGACCTGGAGCGGATGGACCGCGGGCGCTACGCCGGTCCCGTGGGCTGGATGGACGCCTCCGGCGACGGCGAGTGGGCCATCGCCCTGCGCTCGGCCCTGCTCACCGACGACCGCCGCTCGGTCCGGCTCTTCGCCGGCTGCGGCATCGTGGCCGACTCCGACCCGGCCGCCGAGCTGGCCGAGTCGCAGGCCAAGCTGGTGCCGGTGCGCAACGCGCTGGGATGAGCCGGGTCAGGCCGGGAGCTCGCCCGGCCCCGGAGCTCACAGGTCCTGGCCGTCCGCCGGTCGCGTGTAGGTGCCGTCGGCCTGACCCACCCAGGCCGCGAAGCGCTCGTCGGCCATGGCCAGGCCGACGTCGCTGTAGATCCGGTCGTGGATGCCGAGCGTCCGGGGGGCGGCGACCTCGCGGGCGACGTCGAGCAGCTCCGACATCTTGGCCCACGGAGCGCTCACCGGCGCGCAGTGCACGTCGACGCGGCGCCCGGGCAGCTCGAAGGAGTCGCCGGGGTGGAACAGCGAGGTGCCGCCCGCCTCGAGGACATAGCCGGAGTTGTCGAAGTGGGGCAGCTCGGGGTGGATCACCGCGTGCTTGCGACCCACCACCTCGACGTCGAAGCCGGCGACCTCGAACCGGTCGCCCGGCTGCACCACGACGACCCGCTCGGCGACCTCGGGGTCGGCCTCGCCGATCCTGTCCGCCACCGCCTGGATGGTGTGCACCGGGGCGTCGGTGGCCCGCAGGTGGTCGATCGTCCAGTGGTCGGGGTGCTCGTGGGTCAGCAGCACCGCGGCGACGCCGTCCAGCGCCTCACGCTGGGACCAGACGCCGGGGTCGAGCACGACGTCGCGGCCGTCGTGGGACAGGCGGACGCAGGAGTGGCCGAACTTGGTGATCCGCATCAGCCGGTCACCTCGTCCACGAAGCACCAGCGCCAGCCCTCGCCGGCCTCGGCGGACGCCATGACCGGGTGGTCGCTCTCGCGGAAGTGCGCGCTGGCGTGCCGGCGCGGCGAGGAGTCGCAGCAGCCGACGTGGCCGCACGAGAGACAGCGGCGCAGGTGGACCCATCGCGTGCCCTCGCGCACGCAGTCCTCGCACGCGGTGGCCGCGTCCTCGGGCGGGTCGGGCGCCTCGGCGAGGTGGTCGCACGGGGCGGCGGGGTGGGTCGAGGTCAGCCGCTCGGCGACTCCCTCGCTCTGCTGGGTGCGTTGGTCGATCATCGACTCCTCCACGTCCAGGGCGGTGAGGACGTCCTGCACCACCTCGTGGGGCACCCGGCCCTCGCTGCGGACCTGGAGGACGCGGGCGCGCTCGGCCTCGAGCATAGACAGGCGCATCCGGGAGTAGGTCTCGCTCGGGGTCTCACCGGTGTCCTGCGAGTCGGGGCCGAGCCGCTCCCACGCGGCGAGGTCGCGCTGCTCGAGACGGTTCTTGAGCATCAGCACCACCCCGTGGTCCTGCTCGTCGTCCAGGTCGAGGTCGGCCTTGAGCTCCCGCAGCCGGTCCATGCCCGCCCGAGAGGCCTGGGTGATCAGCTCGGCCCGGGTCAGGGCGTCCTCGCGCGGGTCGGGGCCCGCGACGCGCAGGCGACGCGCCGCCCACGGGAGCGTGAGCCCGTTGAGCACGAGCGTGCCGGCCGTGACCACCAGGGCGACCAGGAGCAGGACCTCGCGGTGGGGGGCCCCCCCGGGGATCGCGAAGGCGGCGGCGAGGGTCACCACGCCGCGCATGCCCGCCCAGCCCACGAGCGCGACGTACGCCGCCGGGACGTGCCGCGGGCGCCGCTCGACCCGGTCGAGGACGCGCCGGGCCGGGAAGACCCAGACGAAGCGCAGCACGATGACCGTGACCAGCACGGCCGCGCACACCCCGACGATGCGGGTGGTGGACAGGTCGCTGGCGGCGACGTCGCCCAGGATCCGGCTGGCCTGCAGCCCGATCAGGAGGAAGACCGCGTTCTCCAGCAGGAAGCCGACCGTGCGCCACGTGAGTCGCTCGGCGATGCGCGAGGACGCCGTCTGCAGGACCGGTGCCTGGTGGCCCAGGAGCAGCCCCGCCACGACCACGGCCAGGACACCGGAGGCGTGCACCTGCTCGGCCAGGACGTAGGCGACGAAGGGCGTGGCGATCGAGATCGAGGTGTCGATGACCGGGTCGACCACGAGCCTGCGGGCCTTGCCCACCACGAGGTACATCAGGACGCCGGCCGCGGCGCCGCCGAGGGCCGCGCGGAGGAAGTCCAGCCCCACGTCGAGGACCGTCACCGACGTGGTGGCGGCGAGGATCGCAGTGCGCAGGGCCACCAGGGCGGTGGCGTCGTTGAGCAGCGACTCGCCCTCGAGCAGCGTGACGATCTGCCGGGGCAGCCCGATGCGTCGCGCCACCGCGATCGCGGCGACCGCGTCGGGGGGTGCCACGACCGCGCCGATGGCGAACGCCCCGGGCCAGCCCAGGTCGGGCACCGTCGCGTGCGCCACCAGGGCCACGCCGACGGTGGTGAAGACCACCAGGCCGATCGACAACGAGAGGATCGCCCAGCGCTGGGCCTGGAAGTGGACCAGGGACGTGCCGAGGGCGGCGTTGTAGAGCAGCGGTGGCAGGAGCCCGACCAGGACGATCTCCTCGTTGAGGGCGATGTCGGGCAGTGGCAGGTAGGAGCCGGCCACCCCCACCGCGACCAGCACGATCGGGGCGGAGAGGTCGAGGCGCCGGCAGACGCCGGTCACGACGACGATGACGGCGACGAGCGAGACGAGCGTGAGGGCGACGTGCACGTGCCCATTGTCCGGGGTCGCTCAGCCCAGGGCACGCACAGCCGCGTCGAGCGCCCGCCGGTCGTCGCGGCGTACGACGGCCTCGACCACCTCGAGCCCCCCGGCCGGGGCCGCCAGCGCCTCGCGCAGCGCGGCTCGGTCCCGCGCCTGCCGGTGGGGTACGCCGAGTCCCCGGCACAGCGCGCCGAGGTCGGCGCCGTGGGGGGTGGCGAACAGTCGCTCGAACGACGCGGCGTGGGCCCCGGCCCCCTGCTCGAGCAGGGCGAAGATGCTGCCGCCGTCGTCGTTGGCCACGACGACCGTGAGGTCGGGGCGCGGCTCGGCCGGGCCGAGGGCGAGGCCGGTGAGGTCGTGCAGGAACGTCACGTCGCCCATGAGGGCGAGGGACCTGGTGCTGCGGGGCCGACCGAGGGCGCAGCCGATCGCACTCGAGACCGAGCCGTCGATCCCGGCGAGCCCGCGGTTGGCCACGACCAGGCGACGCGCGCCGACGTCGTAGCGCGGCACCATCAGGTCGAGGTCGCGCACCGGGTTGGACGACCCGACGAACAGCAGGCCGCCGGGCGGCAGCGCCTCGGCCACCTCGCGCGCGACGTGGTGCGGCACGAGCGGCGCGTCCCAGCCGTCCAGCAGCGCGTCCAGCCGCGCCGCGACCTCGGCGTCGCGCTCCTTCCACTCGCGCAGCCACGTGTCGTCGGCGCGACCGGAAGGGACGGCGGCGCGGACCACGCGGGACACGGTGTGCCCGGGGTCGGACCAGCCGCCCGTGCCACGACCCGGGGCGGCGAGGGCGACCACCTCGACGTCGGTGCGCGACAGCAGGCGGGTGACCGGACGGCTCAGGGTGGGGTGACCGGCGACGACCACCCGCTCGACCCGCTGCACCAGCGACGGGTCGCCGAGCAGCAGGCGGTAGGTGCGGATCGCATGGTCGCCGGTGCGCGAGCCGCTCGACGGCTCGGCGAGCAGCGGCCAGCCCGCCGCCTCGGCCAGGACCCGGGCCGGCGGTCCGGCGTCGTCGCCGGCGACGACCACGGTGGGGACGGCGGCGTCGAGCTCCTCCGGCTCGGGCCGGGCCGCAGCGGGCGGGTCGGCCCGAGCGGGCCGGTCCACGGGCGTGGCCCACCCGTCGGCCACGTCGGGCGTGAGCGGGCCGTCGAGCTGCAGGTTGACGTGCACCGGACCCCGCGGGTCGGCGGTGGCGACGCCCACGAGCCGCGCGAGCGTCGCCCGCCACGCGCGCACCTGGTCCGGCTCGCGCGGACCCGGCGACCCGGCGGGCACGTCGACCTCGTCGCGCACGGCGCCGGCGAAGATGCCCGCCTGCCAGGTGGTCTGGTTGGCGCCGGTCCCGCGCAGGTGGGCCGGCCGGTCGGCGGTGAGCAGCACCAGCGGGAGCCCAGCGTGCGAGGCCTCCAGGACGGCCGGGTGCAGGTTGGCCACCGCGGTGCCGCTGGTCGTGACCACCCCGACGGGGCGCCGGGAGGTCCGGGCCAGCCCGAGGGCGAGGAACCCGGCCGTGCGCTCGTCCAGACGGGTGTGGAGGGTCAGCCGCCCGGCCGCGGCCTGGTCGTACGCCGCGAACGCGAGGGGAGCCGACCGCGAGCCGGGGCTGAGCACGAGGTGCTGCGTCCCGCACCGGACCAGCTCGTCGACGACCGCGCGCGCGGCGGCCGTGGCCGCGTTGAGTGGGGTGGTCACAGCGACCGATCCTGCCGCACCGAGGCCAGCCGCGCCTCCCAGTGCGCCCGACGGTCCGGGGCGGCCGCGACGGCCGCGAGGGACGCGGCGCTCACGGCCGGGCGCCGCACCGGCAGCGCGCCGTCGACGGGCAGCAGCGGGTCGGCGACGGTGTCGGCCTCGAACAGCTGCACGGTCGCCAGCCCGCAGGCGTAGGGCAGGTCGGGCAACGCCGCCGCCAGCGCCACCCCCATCGCGATGCCGACGCTGGACTCCAGCGCGCTGCTCACCACCACCGGCAGGCCGATGTCCTCGGCGATCCGCAGGCACGCCCGCACACCGCCCAGCGGCTGCACCTTGAGCACCGCGACGTCCGCGGCGCCGAGGTCCCGCACGCGGTAGGGGTCCTCGGCCCGTCGGATCGACTCGTCGGCCGCGACGGGCACCTCGACCCGCCGCCGCACCAGCGCCAGGTCCTCGACGCTCGCGCACGGCTGCTCGGCGTACTCCAGACCTCCGGCGGCGCGGTCGAGCGCCCGCAGCGCGGTGACCGCCTCGTCGACCGTCCAGCCGCCGTTGGCGTCGACGCGGACGGCGCCGCGCGGGCCGAGCGCGTCCCGCACGGCCTCGAGCCGGGCGGCGTCGTCGGCGAGCCCCTGGCCGGGCTCGGCGACCTTGACCTTGGCGGTCGTGCAGCCGCCCTCGCGCACGATCCGGTGGGCGGTGGCCGGGTCCACCGCCGGCACGGTCACGTTGACCGGCACCGTGTCACGGACCGGGTCGGGCCAGCCCTGCTCGGCCGCCTCGAGGGCCGCGCGCAGCCAGGCCGCCGCCACGTGGTCGTCGTACTCCAGGAACGGGCTGAACTCCCCCCACCCCGCCTCGCCGCGCAGCAGCATCCCCTCCCGGACGGTGATCCCGCGGAACCGCTGGCGCAGGCCGACCGACCAGACGGCCAGGTCCCTCATGACGCGGCCAGCCGGCGCACCGCGACCAGGTCGACCTTGCCGCGGTCGGTGCGGGGCAGCGACTCGGCGAGCACCAGGCCGCGCGGCGCCCAGGCCCGCGGCTGCACCAGGTCGCGCAGGGACTCCAGGCTGGGCGGCGACCCGGCGGGCACGACCACCGCCACGACCGCCTGTCCCCACGCGGGGTCGGGGCGCCCGACCACCGCCACCTCGGCCACCGCCGGGTGCGCGGCCAGCATCCGCTCGACCGCCGGGCCGGGCACGTTGAGCCCGCCGCTGAGCACGACCTGGTCGCGCCGGGCGGTGATCCTCAGGCGACCGTCGTGGTCGATCGTGCCGAGGTCGTCGGTGCGCAGCCAGCCCGCGCGCAGCACCCCGGACGTCCGGGGCTCGTCGGGGCGGCCCTCGGCGTCGACGTAGCCGTCGAAGAGCACCGGACCGCTCAGCTCCACCTCGCCGTCGGCGGCGATCCGCACGGCGACGCCGGTCAGGGGGTGGCCGTCGTACACGCAGCCGCCGCAGGTCTCGGACATCCCGTAGGTCTGCACGACCGGCACCCCGGCCCGCTCGGCGCGCGCCCGCACCGCGGGGTCCAGCGGGCCGCCTCCGACGAGCACGGCGTCGAGCAGGGTGAGCGCGTGCAGGTCCGGGCCGTGGTCGGCGAGCAGCCGCACCAGCTGGGTCGGCACGAGCGAGAGGTAGCGACGCTTCCCGGTCATCGCCCGCACGGCCTCCGCGAGCGAGCCGTCCTGCACCACCGGGGAGGTCCCGGCCCGCACGCTGCGGAACAGCACCTGCACGCCCGCGACGAAGGTGGGCGGCAGGTTGAGCACCCACTGCCCCGCCCCGCCCAGCGCCTCGTGGGTGGCGTCGGCCGAGGCGCGCAGGGCCGCTCGCGAGAGCCGCACCCGCTTGGGCTCACCGGTCGAGCCGGAGGTGACGATGACCAGCGGTCCGGGCTGCTCGGGTCCGTCGTCACGGTCCCAGGCACGCAGGAGGTCGGCGATCTCCGTCGCCGTCCCGGCGACCGGGTCGAGGCTGGCCACCCCGTCAACCTAGCGAGCGGCCCTGGCAGGATCGCCACCGTGACCACGACCGACCAGTGGGTGGCCGGCGCCCGCCCGCGCACCCTGCCCGCCGCCGTCGCGCCCGTCCTCGCCGGCACCGGCGTGGCGGCGTACGCCGACGCGGTCGTGTGGTGGAAGGCCCTGCTCGCGCTGGTGGTCTCGCTCGCGCTCCAGGTCGGCGTCAACTACGCCAACGACTACTCCGACGGCGTCCGCGGCACCGACGACGACCGGGTCGGCCCGATGCGCCTGGTCGGCTCGGGCGCCGCGACCCCGGCCGCGGTCAAGCGCGCGGCGCTCCTCGCCTTCGGCGTCGCTGCGCTCACCGGTCTCGTGCTGGCCGCGACCACGTCGTGGTGGCTGGTCGTGGTCGGCCTGCTCTGCATCGGCGCGGCGTGGACCTACACCGGCGGCGCCAGGCCCTACGGCTACCTCGGTCTCGGCGAGGTGATGGTCTTCGTCTTCTTCGGGCTGGTGGCGGTGCTGGGCACCGTCTACGTCCAGGCCGAGGACCTTCCCGCGTCCGGGTGGTACGCCGCGACCGGGGTCGGCGCCCTGGCGTGCGCGATCCTCGTGGCCAACAACCTGCGCGACATCCCGACCGACCGCGAGGCCGGCAAGAACACGCTCGCGGTGCGGCTCGGTGACGCCCGCACGCGTGGCCTCTACGCGTTGCTCGTCGGCGTCGCGGTCGTCGCCCTCGTCGGCGTCGCCCTCACCACGACGGCCTGGGCGCTGCTCGGGCTGGTCCTCCTCGTCCCGGGCGGCCGCGCCGTGCGGACCGTGACCGGTGGCGCGACCGGGCCGGGGCTCGTCCCGGTGCTGCAGCTCACCGGGGTCGCCGAGCTGCTGCTCGCCGCCGGCCTCGCGCTCGGCCTCGCGATCGGCGGGTGAGCGCGGCCCGGGGCGGGTCTCACGAGGGCGTGACCGCGGGCCACGTCCACGGCACGTCGCGTCCGCCGTCGAGGTCTAGTCCCCCCGGCGCGCCTCGTCCTCGGCGTCCTCGCGAGCCCGGATCTCCTCGAACCGACTGCTCATCCGCTCGGCCCGGGCCTGGACGCCCGCCGCGACCCGGTCGCGCATGCCGCGCAGGGCGTACGTCGAGACGATCGTCGAGCCGACCGCCGCGACCACCAGGGGCCACAGGATCCACACGCCCTCGCGCCCGTTGGCCAGCCAGAAGACGCCGATGGCGACCGCGAGCATGACCAGGAAGATCCCGAAGCGGGCGAGGGTGTAGAGGGCGAAGTCCTTCACGCCGCCCAGCCTACGAGCCCGGCTCGTAGGCTCCCCCCATGAGCATCGTCGTGGACCTGGACCAGCTCGGTGAGCGGCTCGCCGAGCACGGACCGGGCTACCTCCTCACCGCCGGCGCCGACGGTCGGGTCAAGGCCGTGACCGTCGAGCCCGTCCTCGACGGCGAGGTGCTGCACGTGCCGGGCGGCAGCCGCGGCACCGCCCGCAACCTCGAGCACAGCCGGGCGGTCACGGTGCTCTTCCCCCCGCCGCGGCCACGGGGCTACACCCTCATCGTCGACGGCACGGCCACCGCGACCGCCGACGGCTTCGACGTCGTGCCCGAGCACGCGGTGCTGCACCGGCCGGCGGACCACGCGGACGCGCCCGTCGAGGGGTCGGCGTGCGGGCACGACTGCGCGCCCCTGGAGTCGTCACCGGAGTCGTCACCGGAGTCGTCACCGGAGTCGTCACCGGGGTCGTGACCGGGGTCGCGACCGGAGCTCCGACCGGTCAGCGAATGCTCAGGATCCTCTGGGGTCGCGGACGTAGGCTGGTCTCGTGCTCAAGCTCCTGCTCGTCGTCGCGGTGGTGGCCCTGCTGGTCTACGCCGTGATGTGGGCCGTCGAGCGCAGCCGGGCCCAGGGCCGGTCCCCGGGGCGTCGCCCCTCCGCGCGCCGCCCCACCCGTCGTCCTCCCCCGCGCCTGGTCGCGCCGGACGACGACGAGGACTTCCTGCGCGACCTGGAGCGCAAGCGCCGCCAGGAGGGCGAGCCCGGCTGAGCCGGTCCCGGGATCACCCGGCGTAGGAGTGCATGCTCCCGCCGCCGAAGAAGAAGTTGATCCCGACGAAGTTGAACATCAGCGAGGCGAAGCCGATCAGCGCCAGCAGCGCGGCCGCCCTCCCCTTCCAGCCCGCCGTCGCGCGGGCGTGGAGGTAGGCGGCGTAGCAGACCCAGGTGATGAACGCCCAGACCTCCTTGGGGTCCCAGTTCCAGTAGGAGCCCCAGGCGTACTCCGCCCAGACCGGGCCGGCGATCAGCACCGCGAAGGTCCACAGCGGGAAGCCGACCGCGTGGACGCGGTAGGCGAAGCGGTCGAGCGCGTCACCGGCCGGGAACAGCCGCGAGACCCGGGCCAGGGACGAGCCGGGTCGGTCCTCGCCGCGCGCCTTGAGCAGGAACACCACCGACGCCAGGGCGCCGAGCGCGAAGGCGCCCGAGGCGACCATCGCGGCGCCGACGTGGATCACCAGCCAGTAGGAGTGCAGCGCCGGCACGAGCGGGCCGGCCTCCTGGACCAGCAGCAGGTTGGCGCACATCAGGGTCACCACGACGAACGCGGTCACGAACAGCCCCAGCCAGCGCAGGTCGAGGCGGCGCAGCAGCGCGAGGTAGGCCACCACCACGACCAGCGTGCCGGTCACGGTGAACTCGTACATGTTGCCCCACGGCACGCGCACCGGGTCCGTGGCGAACGACCGCGCCACCACGCCGACCAGGTGGAGCAGGGCCGCGACCACCGTCAGCGCGACGCCGATGCGGGCCGAGGACTCGATCTTGAGCTCCCAGCGCTCCTGCGCCTCCGCCGTGACGGGCGGCTCGGGCGTCGTCCCCTCGGCGGGCGCCCCGGCGCCGGCGGGGACGCGGCTGCGGCCCGCGACGGCCGGGGGCCGGCTCATCGACCGCGACCACTCCGCCACGTGGGCGAGCAGCGCGAGGGCGTAGACGAACGAGGCGAACATGATCGCCCGGTCGCTCAGCTGCGCGAAGTCCTGGGTGCTCACACCTGCTCCTCGGGGGTCGTCGGGGGTGCCAGGTCAGTATCCCCGGCCGGGGTGGGCACGACCAAGGCGAGCAGGGTGTGAACCTCGACGTCCAGGGTCTGGCTCATCGTCGACCGGTCGAGGCCGGCGACCTCGACGCGGGTGCCCTCGGGGCCGTCGACGACCCGCACCCACGCCCGGCGGCGCCGGATGAACAGCGAGCCCATCAGGCCAAGCAGCCCGATCGTGATCGAGACGAGCGTGGGCGTCTTGGCAGGGGCGTCGCTGACCTGCAGCTTGACCCACCGCTGCCAGCCGTCGAAGCGGACCGTCCCGAGCCCGTCGGGCAGCTCGACCGCACGCCCGGGCGACAGCACGATCTGCAGCGGCTTGCCGTCCTTGCCGAGCACCGCGTCCATCCGGTCGGTGTCCAGCTCGTAGACCGACTGCGGCAGGCCGTCGTCGAGGCCCAGGTCGCCGACGTACGCCCGCAGCGAGAGCCCCGGGTTGAGCGCGTCGGGGAAGGCCGAGAACACCCCGCGCTCGCGGGAGGCGGCGAAGCTCGGCATGAAGAAGCCGTCGAGGCCGATCTGCTTCGGCTGCGCCTCGGGCGCCTTCACCACGCCGTACGACGCGAAGCTGGCGTCCTGCGGGAGGAAGACCGTGGGCCCGGAGTAGACCTCCTGGCCGCGCCCGTCGGTGACCGTGACCACCGGGGCGTAGCCGTGGCCGACCAGGAACACGCTGACCCCGTCGAGCACGAGCGGGTGGTTGACCTCGATCCGCTGCGTGCGCTGGGGCTCCCCCGGCGCCTCGGTGTAGGTCAGGTCGGCGGAGAACGACTCGGGCTGGCCTCGGTGGGTGCCGGAGGCGATGAACTTGACCGCGAAGTCGTCGACGCTCAGGTGCAGCGGCGGGAGGTCGGCGGGGTCCATCAGGGTGCCCGAGTCGAAGGTGTCGTACTGCGAGACCAGGTTGGTGAAGCCGCGACCGACCGGCACGATCACGCCGCCCTTGAAGCCCCACAGCTGACCGGCCGCGAAGCAGACCAGCACGGCGATGACCGAGAGGTGGAAGACCAGGTTGCCCGCCTCGCGCAGGTGCCCGCGCTCGGCCGAGACCGCACCGTCGGCGACGTCCACGCGGTAGCGCCGTGTGCGCAGCACCCGGCGGGCCCGCGCGAGGACCTCCGCGGCGGGCTCCGTCGTCGTCGCCGAGGCGTACGCCGGCAGGCGGTCCAGGCGTCGGGGTGCGGCCGGCGGGCGGGCACGCACGGCGCGGGCGTAGACCGCCAGGCGCGGCACGATGCAGCCGACCAGCGACAGCATGAGCAGCAGGTAGATCGCGGAGAACCAGACCGAGTCGTAGACCGAGAACAGCCCGAGCCGGTCATAGAGCGGCGCGAGACCGGGGTGGTCCTGCTTCCACCGCGTGACGCGCGCGGCGTCCACGGCCTGCTGCGGCACCACCGAGCCGGGCACCGAGCCGAGGGCGAGCAGCAGCAGGAGCAGCAGCGCGGTGCGCATCGAGGTGAGCTGGCGCCAGGCCCAGCGGCCCAGCTCGCGCGGGGCCAGGGGCGGAGGCGCGCCCTCGGTGACGGGGCGGTCGTCGGTGGTCGTCACACGTCCACCCCGTAGCCCGCGCTCCAGCCGCGCAGGTCGGCCACCAGGACGTCCCACCAGCCGGTGAGGAGCAGGACGCCGACCAGCACGAGCATGAGCCCCCCGGCGCGGGTCACCCAGACCTGGTGGCGGCGCACCCAGCGCACCGCGCCGAGGGTGCGGCGGTAGGCCAGCCCGAGCAGCACGAACGGCAGGCCGAGCCCGAGGCTGTAGGCGACGCTGAGCAGGAGCCCGCGCGAGGCGGTGCCCTCGGTGATCGCCATCGACTGCACGGTGACGATCGTCGGGCCGAGGCACGGCGTCCAGCCGATCGCGAAGAGCAGCCCGAGCAGGGGCGCGGCGCCGAGACCGACGGCGGGCAGGCGGTGCACCCGCACGTCGCGCTGCAGCACCGGCAACCCCATGAAGACCAGGCCGACGACGATGGTGAGGGCGCCGAGCACCTGGGAGATCACGCGCTGGTAGTCGAAGAGCCAGGCCCCCAGCGCACCGGTGGTCATGCCCACCACGACGAACCAGGCGGTGAAGCCGAGCACGAACAGCGAGGTGCCGAGCAGCATCCGGCCGCGGTGCTTGTCGTCCTCGAGGTCGGCGCCGGTGAGGCCCGTGGCGTAGGAGACGTAGCCCGGCAGCAGCGGCACCACGCAGGGGGAGAGGAACGAGACCGCGCCGGCGGCCGCCGCGACCGCCAGGGCGACCGGCATGGTGCCGGAGGTGACCTGGTCGACGAACCAGTCCGCGACGCTCATGCCGCTCCCCGCGGGACCCGCAGGCGCTTGCCGGTGAGGTCCTCCAGCACGCCGTAGAGCGTGGACAGGTCGGCGGGGCCGAGGATGCGGGCGGCGACCTTGCCATCGGCGTCGACGAAGACGAAGGACGGGATGCTCATCGGCGGGAGGGTGCCGCGGAAGGCCAGGAGGGTCTGCCCGTCCTCGTCGAAGATCGAGTCGTAGGGGACGTCGAAGCGCTGCAGGAAGCTGCGGACGTCGGCCTTGTTGCGGTCACGCGTGTTGACCCCGAGGAAGACGACGCCGTCGTCGGCCAGGTCGCGCGAGGCGCGGGCCAGCCCGGGGGCCTCCTTGCGGCACGGCCCGCACCACGAACCCCACACCGGCACGACCACGACCTTGCCGGCATGGTCGGCCAGCGACACCTTCTCGCCGTCGACGGTCTCGCCGGCGACCGCGCCCTGCGGGGCCTCGCGCTCGGCGGCGGCGACGACGGTGACCGTGCCGTCCCCGCCGACGAAGCCCTGGTCGCCGCTGGTGAGCTCGGGCTTGCCGCACCCGGCCAGCGCGAGCACGACCGGGACCAGCAGGGCGAGGACGCGCCTCACTCCGACGATCCCCCGGAGGAGAACGGCGACGTGCGGTCCTTGAGCGGGATCAGGTCACCGGCCGGCTCGCTGTAGACCAGGCGGCGCAGCTCGCTGCCCTCGAACTCCAGCGAGGTCAGGCTGCACAGCGTGCACTGGCGCCGGCGCGGGTCGTGCAGGAACGAGCGCCCCTCCACGTGCAGGCGGGTGATCCAGATCGGCAGCTGGTGGGAGACCAGCACCGCCTCGTGCCCCTCGGCGTCGCGCCGGGCGTCGTGGACTGCGGCCATCATCCGGTCGACGATGTCGCGGTAGGGCTCGCCCCAGGACGGCTTGAAGGGGTTCCACAGGTACTTCCAGTACGCCGGCTTGCGCAGCATCCGGTTGCCCTGCCCGAACGGCAGGCCCTCGAAGACGTTGCCCGACTCGATCACGCGCTCGTCGGTCTCGATGCTCAGCCCGTGCGCGTCGGCGGTGGGCCGGCCGGTCTGCTGGGCGCGCTCGAGCGGGCTGGAGCGCACCAGCGTGACGTCACGGGGCGCGAGGGCCTCCCCGACCCGCTCGGCCATCTTCACCCCGCGGTCGGTGAGGAAGTAGCCCCCGCGGCGGCCGTAGAGGATCCCGTCGGGGTTGTTCACCTCACCGTGGCGCAGCAGGTGGACGACCGTCCTCATCGGCCCTCCTCCACCGGACGGACGGCGGCCGCCGCGCGGGCGGCAGCGGGCAGGGCGGCGAGCACCCGGTCGACGGCCGCGTCGTCGTGCGCCGCGGAGAGGAACCACACCTCGTACGCACTCGGCGGCAGGTGCACGCCCTGGTCGAGCATCGCGTGGAAGAACGCCGCGAACCGGTCGGTGCGCTGGGCCGAGGCGCCGGCGAAGTCGGTGACCGCGGTGACGTCGTCGGAGGCGGTGAAGAACACGCTGAACATGGTGCCGTCGGTCTGCACCACGTGGGGGACGCCCGCGGCCGAGAGCGCCTCGGCCACCCCCTCGCGGATCGTCGCGCCGACCCGGTGCAGGTGCGCGTAGACCTCGTCGGTGGCCAGCCGCAGCGTGGTCAGGCCGGCCGTGGCCGCGACCGGGTTCCCCGACAGCGTGCCCGCCTGGTAGACCGAGCCCTCCGGCGCCAGCGCGGCCATCACCTCGGCCCGCCCGCCGAAGGCCGCCGCCGGGAACCCCCCGCCCATGACCTTGCCGAAGGTGAGCAGGTCGGGCTGCCAGCCCTCGACCTCGCCGTCGAGGCCCCAGCGGCCGTGGCGGTGGGTGCGGAACCCCGTCATCACCTCATCGGAGACGAAGAGCGCGCCGTGAGCGGTGCAGGTCTCGGACAGGAAGCGGTTGAAGCCCGGCTCCGGCGGCACCACGCCCATGTTGCCGGGGGCGGCCTCGGTGATCAGGCACGCGATGCGGTCGCCGTGCGCGGCGAACGCCGCGGTCACCGCGTCGCGGTCGTTGTAGGGCAGCACGAGGGTGTGCGCGGTGAAGTCGTCGGGGACCCCGGGGCTGCCCGGGACGGACAACGCCGGTCCCGACGAGCCGCCGGACCCGGCGAGGGAGGCGTCTCGCAGGGTGGCCAGACCCGACCCGGCCGAGGCCAGCAGCGAGTCGACGTGGCCGTGGTAACAGCCGGCGAACTTGACCACCAGGTCGCGGTCGGTGAACCCGCGAGCGAGGCGGATCGCCGACATGGTGGCCTCGGTGCCCGAGGAGACCAGCCGCACCTGGTCCACCGCCGTGCGGTCCACCAGCTCGGTGGCGAGGTCGACCTCGGCCGGGGTCGGGGCGCCGTACGACGTCCCGCGCGCCACCGCCTCGGTCACCGCCGCCACGACCTCCGGGTGGGCGTGGCCCAGCAGCATCGGTCCCCACGAGCAGATCAGGTCGACGTACTCGTGGCCGTCGGCGTCGCGCAGGTAGGGGCCGGAGGCGCTGGTGATGAAGCGCGGCGTGCCACCGACGGCGTTGAAAGCACGCACCGGTGAGTTGACCCCGCCCGGCGTGACCCGGCGGGCACGCTCGAACAGCGCGGCGGAGTTCTCGGTGGCGGGGGGGCTGGCGGGCGGGGCAGAGGGTGGCACGCGCCCATTGTCCCCGACCGGCCCCAGGGTCCAGGGCCCGCCCGCAGGGAAGTGGGTCACACCCGCGCCACCCGCGGCGCGAGCAGGACCACCGCGGGCGCCGCGACCTCGCGGGAGCGACCCCGGCAGGAGGCAGCCGCCCTCGTCCCGCCGGCCCGGCGCTCGGCGCGTGCACCGGCTCGGCTCAGCAGCCCTCGCGCAGCCACGGGGCGGCCTCGGCCGCCCAGTAGGTCAGCACGACGTCGGCGCCCGCACGACGGATGCTGGTCAGCGTCTCCAGGACCGCGGCACGCCGGTCGATCCAGCCGTGGGCGGCGGCCGCCTCGACCATGGCGTACTCCCCCGAGATGTTGTAGGCCGCGACCGGCACGTCGACGGCGTCGCGCACCTCGCGGAGCACGTCGAGGTAGGCCAGCGCCGGCTTGACCATGACCAGGTCGGCGCCCTCCGCCACGTCGAGCAGCGCCTCGCGGACGCCCTCGAGCCGGTTGCGGGGGTCCTGCTGGTAGGTGCGCCGGTCGCCCTGCAGGCTGGAGTCGACGGCCTCGCGGAACGGCCCGAAGAAGGCTGAGGCGTACTTCGCCGAGTAGGCCAGCACCGCCACGTCGGTGTGCCCGGCCGCGTCGAGCGCGGAGCGGACGACCGCGACCTGGCCGTCCATCATGCCGCTGGGCCCGACCAGGTCGGCGCCGGCCTCGGCCTGCGCGACGGCCATGTCGGCGTACACCGCGAGCGTGGCGTCGTTGTCGACCGAGCCGTCCGCGGCCAGGACACCGCAGTGGCCGTGGTCGGTGAACTCGTCGAGGCACAGGTCGGACATCACCGGAAGTGCGTCCCCGACCTCGGCCGCCACGTCTCGGATGGCGACGTTCAGGATGCCGTCGGCCGCGCAGGCGCCCGACCCGAGCGCGTCCTTCTCCGCGGGCACCCCGAAGAGCATGATCCCGCCGAGACCGAGCTCCGCGGCCTGGGTCGCGGCCGCCCGCAGCGAGTCGCGGGTGTGCTGCACGACGCCCGGCATCGAGCCGATCGGCCGCGGCTCGTCGAGCCCCTCGCGGACGAACACCGGCAACACCAGCTGGCGTGGCGCCAGCGAGGTCTCCGCGACCAGCTCGCGCAGCGCCGGCGTACGGCGCAGCCGCCGCGGGCGTACGACGGGCAGCTGGAGGTCTCGCTCGCTCACCCCCCGACCCTACGGCCCGGCCCGTTTCCCTGGGTATGCAGCCATCCCGCCCCTTCCCCAGGTGAATCCACCTGGGGAGGGGGCGTGTCGCCTGGGGAGGCTCGAGGTACGCCGGGCGCGTCGGCCGGCCCGCACCAGGCCGACCGGGACACGTCGCGGACGGGCTCGGCCAGGTGCCGCTGCCGCGCGACTCGCCGTACCAGGAGCGACCTCCCATGGAGAACTGCCGCTTCCCCCGGTGAATTCACCTGGGGAAGCGGCATGTCGTCGACATACCCAGGGAAACCGACCCCGGAGGCGCGCGTCACTTCTTGCGGGTGGAGGTCCTGCGGTCCGACGGCTTGGTCACCGGCAGCCCGGCCTCGAGCTGCTCGGCGCGGCGGGTGTGGCCCAGGGCGGCCAGCGCGTCGGCGAGGTGCTCCGCGGACGGCTCGGTGGCCATCGCGTCGACCCGCAGGCCGTGCTCCTCGGCGGTCTTGGCCGTCTGGGGCCCGATCACCGCGATCACGGTCGAGGGGTGCGGCTTGCCGGCGATGCCGACCAGGTTGCGCACCGTCGAGGACGAGGTGAACACGACCGCGTCGAACTTGCCGGTCTTGATCGCCTCGCGCACCGGCGCCGGCGGCGGGGCCGCCCGGACGGTGCGGTAGGCCGTGACGTCGTCGACCTCCCAGCCGAGCTCGACCAGCCCGGCGGCGAGGGTCTCGGTGGCGATGTCGGCGCGGGGCAGGAAGACCCGGTCGATCATGTCGAGCTGCTCGTCGTACTCCGGCCAGTCCTCCAGCAGGCCGCGGGCGGACTGCTCGCCGGACGGCACGAGGTCGGCGCGCAGGCCCCACTCGGCCAGGGTCGCGGCCGTCTTGTCGCCGACCGCGGCGACCGAGAGGCCGGAGAACGCGCGGGCGTCGAGGCCGTACTCGTCGAACTTCTCGCGCACCGCGCGCACGGCGTTGGCGGAGGTGAACGCGATCCACTTGTAGCGGCCCTCGACCAGGCCGCGGATCGCCTTGTCCATCTGCTGCGGGTTGCGCGGCGGCTCGACCGAGATGGTCGGGACCTCCTCCGGCGTCGCGCCGTAGGAGCGCAGGCGCTCCGACAGCGAGCCCGCCTGCTCCTTGGTGCGCGGCACCAGGACGCGCCAGCCGAACAGCGGCTTGGTCTCGAACCACGACAGGGCCTCGCGCATCGCCACCACCTCGCCCACGACGGTGACCGCAGGCTCGCACAGCTGGGCGGCCTCGGCGTCGGCGGCGATCTCGCCGAGCGTGGAGACCAGCGTGGTCTGCTCGGTCGAGGTGCCGGTGCAGGTGATCGCGACAGGGGTGTCCTCGCCGCGGCCGGCCTCGATCAGGCAGGTCGCGATCTTGTCGATCCCCTCCAGCGCGTGCAGCAGCACCAGCGTCTTGTCGTCGGCGTACCACTCCCAGTCGACCTTGCTCGAGGCGCAGGAGACCACCGCGAGCTCGTGGACGGTGCGGGTGGTCAGCGGGATCCCGGCGTACGTCGGCACCGCGAGGGCGGCGGAGACGCCCGGGACGATCTCGAAGGACAGTCCGGCCTTGACGCAGCCCTGGGCCTCCTCGGGGCCGGCGGCGTAGACGAACGGGTCGCCCTCGAGCAGCCGGACCACGCGGCGGCCGGTCTTGGCGTGGCGGACCACGACCTTGGACCGCGCCGACGGCGGCAGGGAGTGACCGTCCGGGCCGAAGCCGACCTCGACCACCTCCGGGGCGCCGGGGGCGGCCACCTCCTCGCCGGAGGCGGGGTCGGCCCCCGGCGCCGGGACGGTCAGCGACGGCAGCTGGAGGACGGTGCGGACCAGCTCGCGCTGGCGCGGGGTCTCGACCACCACGATGTCGGCCTGCCGGATGAGGGCGGCGGCGCGGACGGTCAGCAGGTCGGGGTCGCCGGGTCCCGTGCCGACGAACGCCACGTGACCGGCCGGCAGGGCGGTCTGGGCGGAGGTCTCGCGGGTCTTGCTGGCGGTGTTGCTCACGGTGTGCCTTCTCAGTGCTGTGCGGATGCGTGCGTGCGTGCTCGTGCGGGGGCGGTCAGGGGTCGTGCTCGGCGGCCGGGGCCGACGACATCAGGTCGGCCGCCCCGTCCGCGAGCATGTCGCTGGCGAGGTCGTGCCCGAGCCTGGCGGCGTCGGCCACGGGTCCGCTGACCGAGCGGCGGACCGACACGCCGCCGTCGTGGCTCAGGACGACGGCCCGCAGCCACAGCTCCTCGCCGTCGTCGCCCTCGGCCACCTCGGCGAGCGCGCCGACGGGTGCGCTGCACCCGGCCTCGAGGGTCGCGAGCAGGCTGCGCTCGGCGGTGACGGCGGCGTGCGTGGCCGGGTCGTCCAGGGCACCGGCGACCGCTGCGCAGGTCTCGGCGTCGGCGGTGCGGCACTCGACCGCGAGGGCGCCCTGCCCGGGGGCGGGGAGCATCAGGAGCGGGTCGAGGCTCTCGGTGACCGCGTCGAGGCGGTCGATCCGGGCGAGGCCCGCACGGGCCAGGACGACGGCGTCCAGGTGTCCGTCGGCGACCTTGCGCAGCCGGGTGTCGATGTTGCCGCGGATGGGCTGCACGTCGAGGCCCAGCCCCAGGGCGTGCAGCTGCGCGGCGCGGCGCGGCGAGCCGGTGCCGACCGTGCTGCCGGCGGGGAGCTCGCCGAGCGTCAGTCCGTCGCGTGCCGACACCGCGTCGCGCGGGTCCTCGCGAGGCGGTACGGCGACCAGGCTGATCCCCTCGGCCGGTGCGGTCGGCAGGTCCTTGAGCGAGTGGACGGCGACGTCGACACGACCCTCCAGCAGCGCCCGGCGCAGGGCGCCGACGAAGACCCCGACCCCGCCGAAGGAGGCCAGCGGCGCCCGGTTGAGGTCCCCCTCGGTGGTGACCTCGACCAGCTGCACCTCACGGCCCAGGCGCTCGGCGAGCAGGTCGGCGACCAGCCCGGACTGGGTCCGGGCGAGCAGGGAGGCGCGGGTGCCCACGCGCAGGGCGGTCATGCCCCCACCCCCTCGTCGTCGACCGGCTCGGCCAGCTCCACGAGCTCGACGGCCGGAGCGCCGGCGGCGCCGGTGGACTCCACGGAGGTGACCGCCTCGACGGCCTGGGGATCCAGGGCGAACAGCTCGGCCAGCGCCTCGGCGTAGGACACGACGCCCGCGCGGCTGGCCAGCTCCTTGACCCGGACCGTGGGCTGGTGCAGCAGCTTCTGCGCGACGCGGCGCAGGGCGTGCTCGACCTCCGCGCGCGCGACCGCGTCCAGGCCGGGCAGACGGCCGTCGAGGCGGGTCAGCTCGGCCTCGACGACGTCGGTGGCCATCGAGCGGAGTGCGACCACGGTCGGGGTCACCGAGGCCACACGGCGCGCGTCGAGGAAGGCGCGGATCTCCTCGGTGACGATGCGACGTACCCCCAGGACGTCGACGACGCCGGCGTCCTCGTCGCCGAGCTCCTCGGCGAGCTGACGCAGGCCGACCAGGCGCACGCCCGGCAGGACGGCCACGTCGGGCTCGACGTCGTGGGGCAGCGCGAGGTCGACCACGGCCCGGCGTACGCCGTCGGTGGGCGCCCAGGCGGTCTCCAGCGCCTCGGTGCCCAGCACGGTGCCGACGGCTCCGGTGCACGACAGGACCAGGTCGGCGGCCTCGAGCTCGACCGGCAGCGCCCGCAGCGCCGCCGAGCGCACACCGTGCGCGGCGGCGAGGCGGGCGGCCTTGTCCGGCGTCCGGTTGAGCACGACCACGTCGCCGACACCGGCGCGCACCAGGGTGGTCACGGCCAGGCCCGCCATCGACCCGGCGCCGACGACCACGGCCCGGCGGCCCCCGAGCCCGCCCAGCCACTCGCCGGCACGCTCGAGGGAGACCGACACCAGCGACGGGGCGGCGTGGTCGATGTCGGTCTCGGTGTGGGTGCGCTTGGCCACGCGAAGGGCCTGCTGGAACGCGGCGTTGAGCGCCGGGCCGACGGAGGCGAGGTCCTGGCCCAGGCGCAGGGACTCGCGGGCCTGGGAGAGGATCTGCCCCTCCCCCACGACCATCGAGTCGAGACCGGCCGCGACGTGGAACAGGTGGGAGACCGCACCGTCGTCGTAGTGGACGTAGAGATGAGGGACGACGGCGTCGGTCGCCTGGCCCTTGAGGTCGCACAGCGCCTGGCAGATCGCCTCGACGCTGCCGTGGAACCGGTCCACCTCGGTGTAGATCTCGACCCGGTTGCAGGTGGCGAGCACGGTGCTCTCGCGCACGTGGTCGATGGACTGCACGGCGTGCACGAGCTTCTCCACCTGGTCTCCGTCGAGCGCGAGGCGCTCGAGCAGCTCGACCGGTGCGGAGTGGTGGCTGACGCCCACGACGAGGATGCTCACGCGGTCACCGCCTTGCGCTGCTCGTGGTAGGCGAGGATCTGCAGCTCGATGGACAGGTCGACCTTGCGCACGTCCACGCCGTCGGGGACCGAGAGGACCACGGGGGCGAAGTTCAAGATGCTGGTGACGCCGGCGTCCACGAGCCGGTCGCAGACGGCCTGGGCACCGCTCGCGGGCGTGGCGATGACGCCGATCGCCACCGACTCCACGGCGACGACCTCCTCGAGCCGGTCCAGGGGGACCACGGCGAGGTCGCCCACCGGCTCGGCCCACCGGTCGGGGTCGGTGTCGAGCAGGGCGACGATGCGGAACCCGCGGGAGGAGAACCCGGCGTAGTTGGCCAGCGCGTGACCGAGGTTGCCGATCCCGACGATGACCACGGCGAGGTCCTGGGTGACCCCGATCTCGCGGGCGATCTGGTAGCGGAGGTACTCCACGTCGTAGCCCACGCCGCGGGTGCCGTAGGAGCCCAGGTAGGACAGGTCCTTGCGCAGCTTGGCGCTGTTGACGCCGGCCGCGGCGGCCAGCTCCTCGCTCGAGCAGGTGGCGATGCCGCGCTCCGCGAGCGCGACCAGCGCACGCAGGTAGACCGGGAGCCGGGCCACGGTGGCCTCGGGGATGCCGCGCGCGGGGCCCGCCGACCGACCGGGGGCGCCGGCGCGCGGTGCGTCGGCCACCCCGGTGGTGCTGCGGTCGCTGGTGGCGCTCACGGTCCTCCTGCAGCGACGTCCGGAGCGCAGGCCCGAACGGCGGCTCACTGTTGGCTCGCTGGTGGCTGGATGGGCCGGGGACGGGCGTCCCGGGACGGGGGCGCGGGGCCGGCCGAGTGCCACTGTAGGAGTTTGTGAACGTGAGAACAAAACGAGCGGACGCCCGGGTGACCGGGCTCACACTCAGCCGGCGAGCGCGCGGCGCAGCCGCTCCTCCGAGACCACGTAGAGGTCGTGCTTGCGCCCGTCGACGAAGGTCACCGGGATCTCCACCTGGAACCGGCGCAGCAGGTCGTCGGAGGTGGTGATGTCGACCTCCTCGTAGGTCTCCCCCAGGTCCGCGCAGACCCGCTCGACGACCACGCGGGCGTCGTCGCACAGGTGGCAGCCCGGGCGGGAGTAGAGCGTGACCCGCGAGCTCACGCTCCCCCTGCCCCGGCTCACTCGATCAGCCCCAGCCGCTCTCGGCGCAAGGTGGCGCGCAGGCGGCCCTTGGCGACCTTGCCGGTGACCGTGCGCGGGAGCGCCTCGACCACCTCCACCCGGGTGGGCTGCTTGAACCGCGCCAGGCGGCGCTCGCACTGGTCGAGGACCGCGCGGCGCAGGTCGTCGGGGTCCGCCGAGGGGTCCATGGGCCGCACGTAGGCCACGACCGCCTCGCCGGTCTGCTCGTCGGCCACCCCGACCACCGCGACCTCGCGGACCTCCTCGAGCTCGTCGACGACGTCCTCGACCTCGGACGGGTAGACGTTGAAGCCCGAGACGATGACCAGCTCCTTGAGCCGGTCGACGAGGAAGAGGTCGCCGTCGGCGTCGACGAAGCCCACGTCGCCCGTGGCCAGCCACCCCTCGACCGGCGCCTCGGTGCCGTCGGGCCAGTAGCCGCTGAACAGGTTGTCGCCGGCCACCTGGATCTCGCCGGGGTCCTCCCCCTCCGGCGTGCGCCCGGTCTCGTCGACCAGCCGCAGCGAGACGCCCGGGATCGCCACCCCCACCGAGCCACGCTTGACCCGGGGGCTGCCGATCGTCGAGGTCACCACCGGCGCCGCTTCGGTCAGTCCGTAGCCCTGGTGGACCGCGACCCCGGTGCGCTCGACGAACTCCTCGACCAGGTCGGGGGCCAGCGGCGCGGAGCCGGAGAGCAGCATGCGGACGCCGGCCAGCCGCTCGCGCAGGTCCACGACCGTGCGCCAGTAGGCCAGCACCGCGGGGGCGATCGGCACGATCGTGACCCCGTGACGGGCCACCTGCTCCAGGGACCCCTCGGCCTCGAAGCCGTCGACCACCACCAGGCGGGCGGCCTGGCGCACCACGGCCCCGAGCACGGCGTTGAGGCCGTAGACGTGGAACAGCGGCAGGACGCCGTAGACCACGTCGTCGGGCCCGACCATCGCCGGCTCGATCCGGGCGACCTGCTCGACGTTGGCCAGCAGGGCGCGGTGGGTGAGCATCGCGGCGCGGGGGCGGCCGGAGGCGCCGGAGGTGTAGAGCAGGACCGCGAGGGCCTCGGGGTCGACCGCGGCCGGCAGGACCGTCGCCTCGGTGTCGGCGAGCTCGGCCCAGTCCGTCTCGCCCTCGCGGGCCGGCACGTCGAGGACCAGCAGGCGGGGCGCCGTGCGGGTCGGGACGGGCGTCGACCCCGCCGTCGACCCCGCTGCCGCCCCCGCTGCCGCCCCCGCTGCCGCCAGGGCCTCCTGCACGCCGGTGACGACGGCCCGACCCGACTCCGCGGTGGAGGCGTCGACCACGAGCAGACGGGCTCCGCTGTCGGAGACCACGCGCAGGAGCTCGCCGGTGGCCGAGCGCGGGTTGACCGGTACGGCGACCAGGCGCGCCCGCAGCACGGCGAAGTAGAGCGCGACGAACTCGACCCGGTTGGCCGTGGCGATGGCGACACGGTTGCCCGCGACCAGACCGAGACGCTCGAGCCCGGAGGCCAGCCGCGAGGCGAGCTCGTCGAGCTCGCGCCAGGTCAACGAGGCCTCGCCGGAGGCGTCGACCAGCGCGACCGAGTCCGGGCTGCCGGCGCTCGCGCGGGACAGCAGGTCGGCCAGGTTGGCGGTCACGTCGGCGAGTCTTGCACACGGTTCCGGCGCGGCCTCGCCGTCGGCGAAGGTGGCTAGGCTGGGCCCGTGATGGCCCCGTGACGCCGCCCGAGCAGCCCGCCGAGGACCGGTGGGCCCCGTCCGGCGCGGTGCCGCGACGGGCGCGCACGACGCCTCGGCGCGACCTCAAGGTCCGCTCCAAGCTCAGCGGCGAGGCCTCGAGTGCCGCCCGCGAGGTGGAGTCGTCCCTGGAGGCGCCGGCCGACCGCGCGGCCGCGGCCTTCTTCGACGTCGACAACACGATCATCCAGGGCGCCTCGATCTTCCACCTCGCCCGTGGGCTGCACCGCCGGCAGTTCTTCACCACCCGCGACATCCTCGGCGCCGCCTGGAAGCAGGCCTACTTCCGCCTGGTCGGCGTCGAGGACCCCGAGCACGTGGCCGACGCCCGCAACTCCGCCCTGGCCTTCATCCAGGGCCACCGCGTCGAGGAGCTGGTCGCGATCGGCGAGGAGATCTTCGACGAGACGATGGCCGCGCGGATCTGGCCCGGCACGCGCGCCCTGGCCCAGATGCACCTCGACCAGGGCCAGCGGGTCTGGCTGGTCACCGCAGCCCCGGTCGAGATCGCCACCACCATCGCCGGGCGGCTCGGGCTCACCGGCGCGCTGGGCACGGTCGCCGAGCACGTCGGCGGGGTCTACACCGGGGCGCTGGTCGGCGACCTCCTGCACGGACCGGCCAAGGCCGAGGCGATCCGGGACCTCGCCGAGGCCGAGGGGCTCGACCTGGACCGCTGCGCGGCGTACTCCGACTCCTACAACGACGTGCCGATGCTGAGCCTGGTCGGCGAGCCCTGCGTGATCAACCCTGACGCCCGGCTGCGCGACCACGCGCGCGAGCACGGCTGGCGGATCCGCGACTACCGCACCGGTCGCAAGGCTGCGCGTCTCGGGCTGTTCGGGGCAGCGGTCGCGGGCGCCGTCACGGGATCGGTCGCCGCCGCGATCGCGCTGCGCCGGCGACAGGTCGCCTCCGGGCTGCGCTGAGCGCCCGCACTGTTTCCACGGTCAGCTCGTCGGAGGCCGTCGGAGGCGTCGAGGCACTGCGTCGTGCCGGGCCGACGTGCTGCCCACCGGCTCTAGTGGAAGACGCTCTTCCGTCTCATCAGCAGGGCGTAGAGGGTCTGCTGGATGGTCTCGCGGACCTGGTCGGTGACGTTGAAGACCAGCATCGGGTCGTCGGCCGCGCCGGGGTCGTAGGAGTCGGTGCGCACCGGCTCGCCGAACTCGATGATCCACTTCGACGGAAGCGGGACCAGGCCCAGCGGCCCGAGCAGCGGGAAGAACGGCGTGATCGGGATGTAGGGCACGCCCAGGAGCCGGGCGAGCGGGGGGACGTTGCCCACGAGGGGGTAGATCTCCTCGGCGCCCACGATCGAGCACGGCACGATCGGCACACCGGTGCGGATCGCGGCCGAGACGAAGCCGCCACGACCGAAGCGCTGCAGCTTGTAGCGCTCGGAGTAGGGCTTGCCGATCCCCTTGAAGCCCTCGGGCCACACCCCTGCGAGCTCGCCGCGGCTGAGCATGCGGTGGGCGTCCTCGTTGCACGCCAGGGTGGCGCCGGACTTGCGGGCGACCTCGCTGACGAAGGGCAACTTGAAGACCAGGTCGGCACCGAGCGGACGCAGGTGGCGTCCGGTGGTCTCGTGGACGGCGAACATCGTCATCAGGCCGTCGACCGGCACCGTGCCGGAGTGGTTGGCCACGACCAGCGCGCCGCTGTCGCGCGGGATGTTCTCCACTCCGCGCACCTCGACGCGGAACCACTTGGTCGCCAGCGGCCGCACCGCCTCCATCAGGAACCGCTCGACGAACTCGGTGTCGAGGCCGTACTCGTCGACGGCGTAGTCACCGGTCACCCGGCGGCGCAGGAACGCCAGCACCTCGGCCAGTCGACGGTCGGCGTCCTCGCCGAAGACGCGCTCGGCAGCACCGGTCAGCAGCGGCAGGAGCTCGCCGATCCCCAGCGGGCCGACCCGCGTGCCGGGACGGTCGTCGCCCAGCACGACGCCGGGGAGGACGCCGTCGGTGCCCTCGTCGCGGTCATCGAGGCGCTGCCGGGCCCCGGCGTCCGTGGCGGCGCCGCCGACACCAGTGGTGCCGGTGACGGGCCCGCCGGCGCGGGACTCGCGCAGCGCCTCGACCGGCTCGGGCGAGGCCGCGGACTCGCCGGCCGAGAGCGCGTCGGTCGTGGGGGCGTCCTTGCGGGGCGTCCACAGGTCGCGCGAGGAGGAGGACGGCCTGTCCCGGCCGGTGCCCCGGCCGGGGCGGCCGCGCGTGCCGAGCGGGATGATCTCTGCGTCAGGCATGGGTGCCTCCCAGGAGACCGGCGACGGTGCTCTCGACCGTCACGACGGGGTGGGTGCGCAGCAGGGCGGGCGGGTGGGCCCGCGCGAACTGCGCCAGGGCGTCCTCGGTGGTGCGGTCCGCCTCGAACCCGAGGACGTTGCGCATCCGTGCGGTGTCGAGGCCGCGACCGTAGGTGAGGTAGGTCAGCTGGTCGGGCGCGAAGCCGCCCATCCCCAGCCGGGCGCGGCGTACGGCGGACCCGACGCCGCTGAGCGCGAAGCCCGGCACGGGCAGGACCAGCCGGTCGAGCCGCCGGATCGCCTGGGACATCGGCAGGACGCCCTCGCCGGCGACGTTGAAGGTGCCGGCGACGCCGGCCAGGGTGGCGTGGTGCAGGGCGCCGACCAGGTCGTCGTAGTGCAGGAGCTGGATGCGCGCGTCGAACCCCATCACCTTGGGGATGGGGTTGAGCGAGAGGTAGTCGCTCAGCGCGGTCGGCGTCGACGGGGAGAGCAGCGGGGCGTTGCGCAGCACGGTGACGCTGACCTCGGGGCGTCGCCGGGAGAAGCCCCGGACGTAGCCCTCGATCTCGAGGACGTCCTTGCCGAAGCCCGTCCGCGGCACGCGGCGCGGGCCCATGTCCTCGGTGAACATGGCCGGGTCGCGGTTGGAGGCGCCGTAGACCTCGGAGCTGGACTTCACCACCAGCCGCTCGAGGCCGGGCGCACGCTGGCACGCCGCAAGCAGTTGCATGGTGCCGATGATGTTGTGCTCCTTCATCGACATCCGGCCGCCGAGCATCGCGGGACTGCTGACCACGCTGGTGTGGACGACGGTGTCGACGTCCTCCTGCGTGATCACCTTGGCGATCACCGGGTTGCGGATGTCCGCGCGCACGAAGCGCACGGCGCCGAGGTCCGCGCGGGGCGGGACGACGTCGACGCCGATGACCCGGGCGACCCCGGGGTCCTCACTGAGACGACGGGCGAGCCGTCCGCCGAGCACGCCGGAGACGCCCGTGACCAGGACGACGCGTGCGGTCGAGCCAGAGGTGCTCGAGCTGGCGGTCATGACCCCCCGCCCAGGTCACTTGCCGAGACGGCGACGCTGCACGCGGGTCTTCTTGAGCAGCTTGCGGTGCTTCTTCTTGGCCATGCGCTTGCGGCGCTTCTTGATGACGGAACCCACGGACAGACCCTTCTGGCGGCTGGTGCGACTGGTGGCGCACGGCGGCCGGGGTCCGGCCGCCACAAGGGCCCAGCCTAGCCGGAGGACCCTGGAGCGACCCAACCCAGCCGGCCGCCGGCGCAGGCCCGGGCGGACTTTGCCGAGGACTTCCCAGGAAGCCCGGCCGGATCGGGACGATGGTCCTACAGTGGCGGGACCAACAACCGGAAACGGCCTCGTTGGCAGCCGGGGCACGGCGTGGGAGCACCGCCCGGCGACACCAGGCGAGGGAGGGCCGGGAGATGGGCACGGACACGCGCCGACCGGGGCACCGACCGGGGCACCCGGAGCGCGGTCGGGACGCCCGCGCGACCGCACGCCGCGTCCTCGTCGCGGTCCTCGCCGCGCTCGCCTGCGCGGTCACGGTCGTCGGCGGCTCCGCGGCGAGCGCCGACGCGATGTCGCTGACCTCCGTGCGGTCCCTGACCCCCGACACCTACGAGGCCCGGGTGGTCACCTGGATCAACCGCGAGCGCGTGGCCCACGGCCTTCCCCGGGTCCGGGCCCACACCTGCACCGACCGCTACGCCGAGCGGTGGAGCCACTACCTGGGCCGCCGCCTGGCGTTCTTCCACCAGGACCTCGACCCCTTCTTCAGCCGCTGCCACGCCCGCTACGCCGGCGAGACGCTGGCGCGCGGCGCGGTGAGCCCCCGCGAGATGGTCCAGCTCTGGATGCACAGCGACGGCCACCGCGCGATCCTGCTGAGCCGCCACCCCCGCCGCATCGGCGTGGGTGCGTTCCTCGACGCCCGCGGCGACTGGCTGGTCGCGGCGGACTTCACCCGCTTCTAGCTCCCAGCCGCCGGCCCCTGCGACACCGCACCCACACAGACGAAGGGGTGTGGACCTCACGGTCCACACCCCTTCGGCACCTCTGGTCGAGCAGCTCAGCCGGTCTGGAAGAAGCTCCGCTGGAGGTACTCGTTCACCTGGTCCTCGGGCACCCGGAAGGAGCGGCCGACCCTCACGGCCGGCAGCTCCCCGGAGTGCACGAGGCGGTACACCGTCATCTTGGACACCCGCATGACCGTGGCCACCTCTGCCACGGTCAGGAACTTCACTCCGGAGACGTCCCCGGGGCTGCTATCGGCCATCTTGCACCGCTCTTTCTCAAGCCGCACGCCTCCGGCTTCCCCACCGGAGGAACGACATTGCGCCTATGACGCACGAGCCTAGTGTGACTCGTGGGGTGACGGTGCGGCTTGAGGCAAAAGTTTCCTTTGGCCCGCGTGTCGGCTGGACAATGACATCGACGTCATTCACAGGACCGGGTCGAGGCCCAGCAAGGGGAAGGACGCCGTGCGCGTGGCCTGGATCGCCCGGTCCAGCCACGAGTTCGGGTCGTAGCCCTGCTCCCATGGACGGTGCAGCGGGTTGCGACCGTCGGTCATCAGCATCGGCCCGCCGCGTCCGACCCGCGCGCGCACCTCCTCGCGCCACTGCAGCGGCACGTCGGCGGCCGGGTCGAGCGGACGTCCCGCGAGGATCGCCAGCAGGTGGGTCCAGGCCCGGGGCACCACGTCCACGACGGCGTAGCCTCCCCCACCGGTGGCCAGCCACCGCCCGCCGGCGACCTCGTGGGCGAGGTCGTGCAGCGCGGCGTAGGACGCCCGCTGGCCGTCGACGCTGAGCATGAGGTGGGCCAGCGGGTCCTCGGTGTGGGAGTCGCAGCCGTGCTGGGTCACCAGGACGTCCGGGCCGAACTCGCGCACGAGGGGCGGCACCACCGCGTGGAAGGCCCGCAGCCACCCTGCGTCGGAGGTGCCGGGCGGCAGCGCGACGTTGACCGCCGTGCCCTCGGCGTCCGGACCACCGGTGTCCTGCGGGAAGCCGGTGCCCGGGAAGAGCATCTGACCGGTCTCGTGCAGCGAGATGGTGAGCACGCGCGGGTCGTCCCAGAAGACCTTCTCCACGCCGTCCCCGTGGTGGACGTCCACGTCGACGTAGGCGATCCGCTCGGCGCCCTGCTCGAGCAGCCACCGGATCCCGACGGCCACGTCGTTGTAGACGCAGAAGCCGCTGGCCCGCCCCGGCATCGCGTGGTGGAGCCCGCCGGTGATGTTGGCGGCGTGCTGCACCTCGCCGGTCCAGACCCGCCGAGCGGCCTCGACCGTCGCGCCCACCACGTGGGCCGCGGCGTGGTGCATGCCGGCGAAGGTCGGGTTGTCGTCGGTGCCCAGTCCCCGCACCAGGTCCGTGCGCGTGGGGTCCTCACCGATCCGTCGCACGCTGGCGATCAGCTCGGGGTCGTGGACGGTCGCGACCAGGTCGTCGTCGGCGATCGGGGCCGGCACGACGGCCAGGCCCGAGGCGCCCACGACGCCGAGCGCCTCGGCCAGCCGCATGGTCAGGTCGACCCGGACGGGGTTCATCGGGTGGTCGGCCCCGAAGTCGTACTCCACCAGGCTCGGCTCGAAGACCGTGCAGGCGGTGCAGGACACCGCTGAGCCCGCCGAGGGGCCGCTCACGAGTCGCCCGACAGCGCGCGGGAGCGGTCGCGGGCGGCCTCCATCGCGCTGAGGAAGGCCGCGCGGACCTTGTGGTCCTCGAGCTCCCGGATCGCGGCAGCCGTCGTGCCGCCGGGCGAGGTGACCTGCTCGCGCAGCACGGTGGGGTGCTCACCGGTCTCGCGGAGCAGCTTGGCCGACCCCACGACGGTCTGGACCACCAGCTCGGTGGCGGTGGTGCGCGGCAGACCGAGGTGCACGCCGGCCTCGATCATCGCCTCCACCACGAAGAAGAGGTAGGCCGGGCCGGAGCCGCTGATCGCGGTGACCGCGTCCTGCTGCTTCTCGGGCACCCGCACCACCCGCCCCGTCGCGGCGAGCAGCGACTCGGCCACCGCGAGGTGCTGCTCGTCGCAGTGCGAGCCGCGCGAGATCGCGGCCATGCCCTCGTCGACCAGCGCGGGCGTGTTGGGCATGACCCGCACCACCACGACACCGTCGGGCAGCCGGGACTCGATGAAGGCCGTGGTCGTGCCGGCGGCGAGCGAGACCACCAGCTGCCCGGCGCGCAGCTCGGGGGCGATCTCGGTGAGCAGGTCGTCCATGTCCTGCGGCTTGACCACGACGACGACGGTGTCGGCACGAGCCGCGGCCTCGCGGTTGTCCAGGACCGTGACGCCGTAGCGCTCGCGCAGCTCCTCGGCCCGCTCGGTGCGCTTCTCGCCGACGAGGAGCCCCTCGACCGACCGGCCCGCACGGAGCAGGCCGGACAGCAGCGTCTCGCCCATCACGCCGACCCCGAGGATGGCGACGGTGCCCTCGCCGCCCGTGCTCGTCGATGCAGTCCCTGTCACAGCTCGCTCCTCACCCTCATCTGGTCGACACCAGCGCCCGGAGGAAGAACCCGAGGTTGGCCGGCCGCTCGGCCAGCCGGCGCACCAGGTAGCCGTACCACTCCCGACCGTAGGGGACGTAGACCCGCATGCGATGACCCGCCTCGGTCAGGCGACGCTGCTCGTCGGGGCGGATGCCGTAGAGCATCTGGAACTCGTAGGTGTCCGCGGAGCGGCCGGTGCGGCGCACGAGCGCCTCGGCGATCGCCACCATGCGGGGGTCGTGGGTGGCCACCATCGGGTAGCCGTCGCCCTCCATCAGCACGCGCAGGCAGCGGACGTAGGACCGGTCGACGTCGAGCCGGTCGCCGAACGCCACGCGTTCGGGCTCGTCGTAGGCGCCCTTGCACAGCCGGACGCGGGACCCGGCGGTGGCCAGCGCACGGCAGTCGGCCTCGGTGCGGCGCAGGTAGGCCTGCACCACCGCGCCGGTCTCGGGGAAGTCCTTGCGCAGCTCGCGCAGCACCCGCAGCGTCGAGTCGGTGGTGGTGTGGTCCTCCATGTCGAGGGTGACCGTCGTGCCGGCGTTGCGCGCCGCCCGGCAGATGCGACGACCTCCCTCCAGCGCGATGCGCTCGCCCTCGGGCAGCGCCTGGCCGATCGCGGAGAGCTTGACCGACACCTCGGCGCTGGAGGCGAGGCCGCGCTCGGAGAGCCGCGCCAGCAGGTCGAGGTACGCCGTCACGGCGGACTCGGCGAGCGTCTCGTCGGTGGTGTCCTCGCCCAGCACGTCGAGGCTGACCAGCCGGCCGTCGGCGACGAGGTCGGCGACCACGTCGACCGCCTCGCGCGTCGACTCCCCCGGCACGAAGCGCGCCACGACCGCGCGGGTCGGCGGCAGCGTCACCAGCAGGTCCTTGACCCGTGTGTGGCGCGAGAGCCCCAGCAGCGTGCTCCTCAGCACGGTCCCCACCCCGTCCTCGTCCCCTTCCTCGTCGCCGTCGCGCTCCTCATTCGTGCCCCACCGTCGAGGCGAAGTGCAGCCGGGTGAAGGCCAGCGCCTCCATCAGGTCGGCCTCGCGGGTCGCGCGGTTGCCCGACCGGCGGGTGTTGACCTCGAGCACCAGATGACCTCGGAAGTCGCGCTCGGCCAGGTGCTCGAGCAGGGCCGCGACCGGCTGGTTGCCGCGGCCGGGGATGAGGTGCTCGTCCTTGGCGCTGCCCGACCCGTCGGTGAGGTGGACGTGCCGCAGCCGGTCGCCCAGGCGACGGGCCAGGTCGAGCGAGTCCGCCTGGGCGGTCGAGGCGTGCGAGACGTCGAGCGTGGTGTGGGCGTAGTCGTGGCCGACCGGGTCCCAGTGCGGGGCGTAGACCTGCATCTGCCGGTTGGACGAGGCGCGCCAGGGATACATGTTCTCCACCGCGAAGGCCACGCCGGTCTTCTCCTCCAGGAGCGCGACGCCCTCGACGAACCCGCGGGCGTAGTCGCGCTGCCACCGGAACGGCGGGTGCACCACGACCACGTCGGCGCCCACCTCCTGGGCCATCTCGGCGCTCTTGCGCAGCTTGCCCCACGGCTCGGTGCCCCAGACCCGCTGGGTGATCAGCAGGCACGGCGCGTGGACGGCGCACACCGGGACCTCGTGGTAGTCCGAGAGGTGCTTGACCTGCGCGAGGTCCTGGCTGGTCTCGTCCATGCCGACCATCACCTCCACCGCGTCGAAGCCGAGCCGGCGCGCCATCTCGAAGGCGGTGGCCGTCGTCTCGGGGTAGACCGACGCGGTCGACAGGGCGACCAGCGCTGGCCCGACCGGGTCCGGGTGGGAGGTGGTCATCGGCTAGCGTCCCAGCACGCCGAGAGCGTCGAGCCGCTCGAGGATGACGCCCTCGCGCAGCGCCCACGGGCAGATCTCGAGCTGCTCGAGGTCGAACAGGTCCAGGACCGCGTCGGCGACCAGCGCCCCGGCGAGGAGCTGGTGGGAGCGGCTCGGGGACACCCCGGGCAGGTCGCGCCGTCGCGCGTCGTCCATCTCGCTGAGCCGGGGCAGGGTCTCGCGCAGGGTGTCGCGGGCCAGGACCCGGCGTACGTACGGTCCCTCGCCCGACGGCGCCGCCCCGCAGATGCGGGCCAGGGAGCGGAAGGTCTTGGACGTCGCGACGGCGTGGTCGGGCGCCCCGCCGCGCAGCACCGCCCCGGCTTCGCGGGCGATCCGGGCGCGCACGTGGGCGCGCAGCTCCTTGACCGTGGCCGCGGGCGGGGGGTCCTCGGTGAGCCACTGCCGGGTCAGCCGGCCCGCTCCGAGCGGGATCGAGGTGGCCACCTCGGGCGCCTCGTCCGCCCCCGCGGCGATCTCCAGGGAGCCGCCGCCGATGTCGAACAGCGCCAGGCGGCCCGAGGACCAGCCGAACCAGCGGCGCACGGCCAGGAAGGTCAGGCGTGCCTCGTCGTCGCCGGGCAGCACCGCCAGCTCGACGCCGCAGCCCTCGTGGACGGTCTTGAGCACCTCGTCGGAGTTGGAGGCGTCGCGCACCGCCGAGGTGGCGAAGCCGAGCATCTCCTCGCAGCCCTTGTCCTCGGCGACCTGCATCGCCGAGGCGACGAAGGCGCTCAGCGCCTCGACGCCGTCCGCGGTGATCGCACCCTCGTCGTCGAGGTGCTCGGCCAGGCGCAACGGCTCCTTGAACGAGTACGCCGGCAGCGGGGCGGCACCACCGGACGCATCCACCACCAGGAGGTGCCCGGTGTTGGATCCGATGTCGAGGACTCCAAGGCGCACGCGACCAACGTACCCGCGCCTGCCGGGCGCCCGGCGACGATCGCCGGTCCTGAGCCCCGTCGGAGTCGGCTTGTCGAGATCACTAGGCTCGGCGCGTGCCCGAGGTCGACCTGATGTTCCCGCGCGCGTGGGTGGAGTTCACCGACCCCGACGACGACGGTCAGGTGTTCCGCTGCGACCTGACCTGGCTGACCTCGCGATGGACCTGCATCTTCGGCCGTGGCTGCCAGGGGATCTACGAAGGCCGTCCCGACGACGGCTGCTGCACCCTGGGGGCGCACTTCTCCGACGAGGACGACGAGGAGCGGGTCGCCGCGCACGTGGAGGACCTCACCGACGCCGAGTGGCAGCGCCGCCGGTCGGGCCGACGCCACGGCTGGGTCGAGACCGACGAGGACGGCGCGCGCAAGACCCGGGTGGTCAAGGGCGCGTGCATCTTCCTCAACGACCCGGACTTCCCCGGCGGTGGTGGCTGCGCCCTGCACGGGCTGGCGATCCGCAAGGGGATCCACTTCGTGGAGACCAAGCCCGACGTCTGCTGGCAGCTGCCGCTGCGCCGCACCTACCGCACCGTCGAGCGGCCCGACGACACCTCCTACCTCGAGATCAGCATCGGGGAGTACGACCGGCGCGGCTGGGGCCCGGGCGGGCACGACCTCGACTGGTACTGCTCGGGCAACACCGAGGCCCACATCGGCTCCCGTCCCGTCTTCCGCTCCAGCGAGGCCGAGCTGGTCGCGCTCATGGGCCGGCCGGCGTACGACGTGCTGGTGGGCCACTGCGAGGCGTTCCTCGCCGGGGGGCGGGCCGGCGCTCCCCATCCCGCCGACCCCGACTGACCCGCCACGCCCCGCCGGCCCGCCCCGCCCCGCCGGCCCGCGTACTCCGACGTACGTGCGGTCGACACGCCGCGCGCACCACTCGTACGTCGGCGTACGCCTCGGCTCAGTCCTCGGTCGCGAGCTTGGCGGCGAGGTTGTCCGGCATCGGCAGGTAGCGCGCGAAGGACCGGGTGAAGGCGCCCGCCCCGTGCGTCATCGACCGCAGGTCGATCGCGTAGCGGGTGATCTCCAGCTGCGGCACCTCCGCGCGGACGACGCAGCGCTCGTCGCCGAGCGACTCCGAGCCCAGCACGTGGCCGCGCCGTCCGGACAGGTCGCTCATCACCGTGCCGACCAGCTCGTCGGGCACGGTGACCGCCACCTCGTCGAACGGCTCCAGCAGGGTGATCCGGGTCGCGGACGCGGCGTCGCGCAGCGCGAGGGCGCCGGCGGTCTGGAAGGCCATGTCGGAGGAGTCGACGCTGTGGGCCTTGCCGTCGGTGAGGCTCACCCGCAGGTCGACGACCGGGAAGCCGGCCGCGACCCCCTTGTCCATCTGGGCGCGCACGCCCTTCTCGACCGAGGCGACGTACTGCCGCGGCACGGCCCCACCGACGACGGCGTCGACGAACTCGAGCCCCGAGCCCTCGGGCAGCGGCTCCACGACGACGTCGCAGACGGCGTACTGCCCGTGTCCCCCGGACTGCTTGACGTGGCGGCCGTGCCCCTCGGCGCGACCGGCGAAGGTCTCGCGCAGCGGCACGGCGAGCTCGACCTGGTCGACCGCGGCGCCGTGCCGGGTGGCGAGCCGGTCGAGCACCACGTCGGCGTGCGCCTCGCCGAGGCACCAGAGGACGATCTGGTGGGTCTCGGCGTTGTGCTCGATGCGCAGCGTGGGGTCCTCGGCGGCGAGGCGCTGCAGCCCTTGGCCGAGGCGGTCCTCGTCGGCCTTGGCGTGCGCCTCGATCGCCAGCGGCAGCAGGGGCTCCGGCATGGTCCAGGGCCGCAGCACCAGCGGGGTGTCCCGTCCGACAGGGTGTCTCCGGTCTCGGCGCCGGTGAGGCGCGCGATCGCGCACACGTCCCCGGCGACGACCTCGTCGACCGGGCGCTGGGTGGCGCCGAGGGGCACCGAGAGGGCCCCGATGCGCTCGTCCTCGTCGTGGTCCTCGTGACCGCGCTCCTCGCCGAAGAACGAGGAGAAGTGGCCCGAGACGTGCACGGTCTGGTCCGGGCGCAGCGTGCCGGAGAAGACGCGCACCACCGAGACGCGGCCGACGTAGGGGTCGGTGGTGGTCTTGACGACCTCGGCCACGAGTGGCCCGTCGGGGTCGCACGCGATCGCGGGGCCCGGACCACCGGCGGGGGTGAAGACCTCGGGCAGCGGGTGCTCGAGCGGCGAGGGGAAACCGGCGACGACCAGGTCGAGCAGCTCCATCGCGCCGGTGCCGGAGGTCGCGTCGACGGGGACCACCGGGTGGAACGACCCCCGCGCCACGGCCCGCTCCAGGTCGCTCACCAGCGAGTCGCGGTCGACCTCCTCCCCGGCGAGGTAGCGGTCCATGAGCCCCTCGTCCTCGGACTCCTCGATCACCGCCTCGATGAGGTCGCCGCGCTGGGCGTCGTGGGCGTGGTCGTCGGACAGCAGGCCGACCAGGCGCCCGCCCTCGAGGAGGTAGGCCGGCACGACCTTGTCGCCGAACGCCTCGCGCGCCTGCGCGACGACGCCGTCGTAGTCGGCCCGCGCGTGGTCGAGCTTGGTGATCACCACCGCCCGCGGCATGCCCACGGCGGCGCACTCGCGCCACAGCTCCCGGGTCGGCTCGTCGACGCCGTCGTTGGCGGCGACCACGAACATCGCCGCGTCCGCGGCGCGCAGGCCCGCCCGCAGCTCGCCCACGAAGTCGGCGTAGCCGGGGGCGTCGAGCAGGTTGACCTTGACACCCTGGTGCTCGAGCGGGGCGAGGGCGAGCGAGACCGACCGCTGCTGTCGCTTCTCGGCCTCGTCGAAGTCGGTGACCGTGGTGCCGTCGACGGTCGTGCCCGCCCTGGACAGCACACCGGCCGAGACCAGGAGGGTCTCGGCCAGCGTCGTCTTGCCCGATCCGGCGGGTCCGACCAGGACCACGTTGCGGATCTCCCGGGGGGTCCGGGCGACCGGGACGCCCTTGTCGCCGGACGGCCGACCACCTCCGCCCCTGCCGTGGCTGCGGTGGGTCCCGGATGCTCTGACCGACATGGTTGCCTCCTCGCACGTCGAGGTCCTGCGGGTCACTCAACTCCTGATTCCCCTGCTGCACAAGGGACCCGGCCGCTCGAGCAGCCGCGGGCGGAAGGGCGCGGACGCGCCGCTCACGGCGAGAGCCGGACCCCAGTGTCATGACCTCCGGGCGGCGGGTTCACAATGCCTGCATGCGTCTGGACCACCTCTCCTACGCCGCAGGACCCGACGGCATGCGGGCCACTGCCGCGCGCCTCTCGGACCTGCTCGGCGAGCCCTTCGTGGACGGTGGCATCCATCCCCGGTTCGGCACACGCAACATGGTGCTGCCGCTGTGCCAGGGCACCTACCTCGAGGTGGTCGAGGCCCTCGACCACCCGGCCTCCGACAAGGCGCCGTTCGGCCAGGCGGTGAAGGCCAGGTCCGAGCTCGGCGGTGGCTGGCTCGGCTGGGTCGTCGCGGTCGACGACCTCGACGTGGTCGAGCAGCGTCTGGGCCGCGAGTCGGTGCCCGGCAACCGCTTCCGTCCCGACGGCCACGAGCTCAAGTGGCGCCAGATCGGGGTCAGGGGCCTCCAGGCCGACCCGCAGCTGCCGTTCTTCGTCTGCTGGATCGGCGACGGCAGCGACCACCCGAGCCAGGGTGCGAGCTGCGCGGTGCACCTCACCGCCCTCGAGATCGCCGGGGACCCCAACCGGGTCAGCGAGTGGCTCGGCCGGCCGGTCGAGGGCCCGCTCGAGGACGTCAAGGTCGAGTGGGTCGGCCCCAACGGCAACCCGGGCCTGGTCGCGGCCCAGTTCAACACGCCCACGGGCGACGTCCGCATCTGAGCGGCCGCACTCCCCCGCGCCCCGGCCACCTGCCGGGCACGGTCCCGTCCCCGAACATCTGGGACCACACCGCCACCTACGAGCTGGAGAACCGCGCCTTCGACCCCGACGGCCTGGTCGAGCAGGCGATGCGCTCGGTGACCGACTGGTCCGGCCGCGTGGTCCTCGACGTCGGCTGCGGCACCGGCTTCCACCTCCCGGCGTTCGCCCGCACGGCCGCGCACGTGCACGGCGTCGAGCCGCACCCCGACCTGGCCGCGCTCGCCCGGCGCCGGGTCGCCGCGGCCGCACGGCGCGAGCGCGGGCTCGCGCCGGTCGACGTCCGCGTGGGCACGGCGCAGGCACTGCCCCTCCCGGACACCTCGGTCGACGTGGTGCACGCGCGGTGGGCCTACTTCTTCGGCCCCGGCTGCGAGCCGGGCCTGCGCGAGCTCGACCGAGTGGTGCGGCGCGGAGGCACCTGCTTCGTGGTCGACAACGACGGGGCCCGGTCGACCTGGGGGGCCTGGTTCCGCCGCGGCCATCCCGGCGTGGACCCGGCCGCGGTGGAGCGGTTCTGGTCCTCGCACGGGTGGTCGCGGATCCCGGTGTCGACCCGGTGGGCCTTCGAGACCCGCGCCGACCTCGAGGCGGTGGTGCGCATCGAGCTCGACCGGGCGACGGCCGACGCCGTGCTGGCGGGACACACCGGGTGCGAGGTGGACTACGCCGTCGACGTGTGGTGGCGCCGCGCCTGAGGCCGGGGGCCTCAGGTGGTGCCGCGGACCCGCAGCTGCGGCGCGAGGATGACGTGCGGCTGGTCGCTGGGTCGCAGCTCGAGGCGATCCTGCAGCAGGCGCACCACCTCGACGCCGATCTGCTCCAGCGGCTGGCGCAGCGAGGTCAGGCCCGGGGGCACCAGCTGGGCGGCCAGCGAGTCGTCGAAGCCGACCACGCCGATGCCGTCGGGACCGGGGTGCACGCCGCGCTCGACCAGGGCGTGGAGCGCGCCCATCGCGACGGTGTCGCTCACGCAGACCAGGGCGGTCGGGGGCTCACCGCGGTCGAGCAGCTCGTGGCTGGCCCGGCGGCCCCAGTCGACGGAGTCCTCGCCGCGCAGCGCCCAGCCGTCGGTCGGGAGGCCGTGGTGGCACATGCGGGTCAGCCAGCCCCCGCGCCGGTCCTCGCCGATGAAGGAGGTCTCCTGCCAGCCGATCCAGGCGATCCGGCGGTGACCGCGCTCGACGAGGTGGTCGACGGCCGAGGCGACCCCGGCGTGGCCGTCGACGTCGACCCAGGGATGGGCCGCCTCGGGTTCGCCCCACGGGCGGCCGAAGGCGACGAACGGGACCTGCTGCTCCTCCAGCCACGAGACGGCCGGGTTGCCGCGGTAGGTGTCGCTGACCACGAACGCGTCGACGGCGGCGGACTGCAGGAGGGCGTCGTAGCCGTCGAGGGGGTCGCTGACGTCCTCGGCGGTGAACAGCAGCACGTGCAGCTCGGACTCACGGCAGGTCTCGACCAGGGAGTGCAGGAACCGGTCCATCAGGCCGCTCGCGGTGCCCTCGGGCAGGGGCTCGACCCGGAACCCGACCAGGTGGGAGGCGCGGGTGCGCAGGTTGCGCGCCGCTCGGTTGGGGCGGTAGCCGAGCGCCTCGATCGCCTCCTGCACCCGCGCGAGGGTGTCGGGGCGGAGCAGCTCGGGACTGTTGAGCGCGTTGGAGACGGTCTGGCGCGAGACGCCGGCGGCCTCCGCGACGGTGGCCAGCGTCGCCACGGGCCGCGCTCCCGCCACGGGCACCCACCTCGTCTCTCCGCCCGACCCGCCGACCTGACGGGTGGGTTGATCGTTCCAATCGCTCCCCATCGTCCTGGGTGCGCGGGTCGTCGTCAACCGCTTCGAGGGGTGGGAGCGCCGCGAGCCGACCACCGCCGCGCGCCCGGCCGCGCATTGTCGGCGGCCCGCCCTATCGTGCGCAGCATGGCGAAGGCGAGCAGGTCGGGCGAGCGTGCGGTGTTCGTCTGCGCGGAGTGCGGCTGGGAGGCGGCCAAGTGGGTGGGGCGCTGTGGCGAGTGCCAGGCGTGGGGCAGCCTGACCGAGCGGGGGCCGAGCGGCCGCACCGCCCCGGGCCCGGTCACCTCCCCCGCGGTGCCGATCGGCCAGGTGCCGCGCGAGGAGGCGCGGGCGCGCACCACCGGGGTGCCCGAGCTCGACCGCGTGCTCGGCGGGGGGCTGGTCCCGGGCGTCGTGGTGCTGCTGGCCGGCGAGCCGGGCGTCGGCAAGTCCACCCTGCTGCTCGAGGTCGCCGCGCAGGTGGCCCGGGTCGGGGCGACCACCCTCTACATCAGCGGGGAGGAGTCCGCGGCGCAGGTGCGCCTGCGCGCCGACCGCTGCGGCGGGGTGCACGAGCGGCTCTACCTCGCGGCCGAGACCCAGCTCGGCGCGCTCCTCGGCCACGTCGAGCAGGTGCGTCCCGACCTGCTGGTGGTCGACTCGGTCCAGACCGTCTCCGCCGACGACGTCGACGGGGTGCCCGGCGGGGTCACCCAGGTCAAGGAGGTCACCGCCGCGCTGGTGCGCCAGGCCAAGGCCCGCGGCATCTCCACGATGCTGGTCGGCCATGTCACCAAGGACGGCTCGATCGCCGGTCCCCGGGTGCTCGAGCACCTGGTCGACGTCGTCCTGCAGTTCGAGGGCGAGCGCTCCAGCAGCCTGCGCATGGTGCGGGCGGCCAAGAACCGCTTCGGTCCGGTCGACGAGGTCGGGTGCTTCGCGCTGACCGCCGACGGCATCGCCGCGGTCAGCGACCCCTCGGGGCTCTTCGTCTCCCGCCACCACCACCCGGTCCCCGGCTCGTGCGTCACGGTCGCGCTGGAGGGCCGCCGTCCGCTCCCGGTCGAGATCCAGGCGCTGGTCACCTCCGCCGCCGACCGACCCCGCCGCGCCCAGACCGGGGTCGACGCCGGCCGCGTCGCGATGGTGCTCGCCGTGCTCGAGGCCCGGCTGCGCGTGCGCACCAGCGACGCCGACGTGTTCGTGGCGACCGTGGGCGGCGCCCGGCTGCACGAGCCGGCCGGCGACCTGGCGACGGCGCTGGCGATCGCCTCGGCCCGCCGCGGCACCGTCGTGCCGCCCCAGGTGGTCGCCCTCGGCGAGATCGGCCTGGCCGGTGAGCTGCGCCGCGTCCCCGACCTGCGACCGCGCCTGATGGAGGCCGCGCGCCTGGGGTTCACCGTCGCCGTCGTCCCGCAGCAGCCCGACTCGGCCGGCCAGCCCGGCCTGCCGGAGGTGCCGGGCCTGCACGTCCACGCCGTGCCCGACCTGGCCGGCGCCCTGCGCGTGGTCGAGGGGGCCACCGACCGGCGCACGACGCCCTAGACTCGCCAGCACCAGGGGCCCCACGGGACCCTGTCCGCCCCCGAGCCCAGGAGACCCGCGTGGCTGCCGACCGCCCCGACGACACCGAGCGGCTGCGCGCCACCCTGGCGAGCGTCGCGCCCGGCACGTCCCTGCGTGACGGGCTCGAGCGCATCCTGCGCGGACGCACCGGCGCCCTCATCGTGCTCGGCACCGACCGCACCGTCGACTCGATCTCCTCCGGCGGCTTCACCCTCGACGTGCCGTTCTCCTCCACCGGGCTGCGCGAGCTGGCCAAGATGGACGGCGCGATCATCCTCGACCGCGACATCAGCCGCATCCTGCGGGCGGCGGTGCACCTCATGCCCGACCAGTCGATCCACTCCGTCGAGACCGGCACGCGGCACCAGACCGCCGACCGGGTCGCGCGGATGACCGGGTTCCCGGTGGTCTCGGTCTCGCAGTCGATGCACATCATCGCGCTCTACGTCGGCGAGATCCGCTACGTCCTGGAGGACACCGGCTCGATCCTGTCCCGCGCCAACCAGGCCCTGGCGACCCTCGAGCGCTACAAGATGCGGCTCGACGAGGTCTCCACCACCCTGTCCGCGCTCGAGATCGAGGACCTGGTCACCGTGCGCGACGTGGCCGCCGTCGCCCAGCGCCTGGAGATGGTGACCCGCATCGCCAGCGAGATCGAGGACTACGTCCTCGAGCTCGGCACCGACGGCCGGCTGCTCTCCCTGCAGCTCGACGAGCTGGTCACCGGCGTCGACGCCGACCGCCAGCTGGTCACCCGCGACTACCTGCCCAGCGGCAAGCGCGCCCCCTCGACCGACGAGGCGTTGGCCGCCCTGGGCGCCCTGGGTCCCACCGACCTGGTCGACATCAACGCGGTCGCCCGCTCCCTGGGGCTCGGCACCAACGAGCTGCTGGACAACCCCGTCTCGCCGCGCGGCTACCGCCTGCTGGCGCGGGTCCCCCGCCTGCCCCAGACCGTCGTCGAGCGCCTGGTCGAGCACTTCGGCAGCCTGCAGAAGCTGCTGGCCGCGAGCATCGACGACCTGCAGACCGTCGAGGGCGTCGGCGAGCTGCGCGCCCGCAGCGTCCGCGAGGGCCTGTCGCGACTCGCGGAGTCCAGCATCCTCGAGCGCTACGTCTGAGGCCCGGGCGTCAGTCGGTGGTCGTCACCTTGACATTGTCTACGTCCACGTAGCCCGTTCGAGCGCCAGCCCAATCGGTGTCGTTGCCGCCGCGGAAGATTGACCAGTTGAGGTGCTTGACGTGCACATCGTTCCGCAGTCGGAACACGTAGTTCGTCAAGTTCAGCACCTGCGTCCCGTCGAACCACGCCGAGAGCTGACCGTTCGCCGCACCGACAGTGTTCATTGTCATGCACTGTTTCACGGTGTGCCAGCGGCCGGCGACGAACGCTTGCCGCCATGGGAGGTTGTCGCCGTAGTAACTCTCCTGGTGGGGGCTGTACAGGTATGAAACAGCCATGTCGGTCGGTCCCGCCCAGGAGTACGCCTTGGGGCCGAGCCACATCATCCGGTCTGACCAACCCTTGTCGCCGACCTTGCCCCCGCCGGTCGGCGTGCCAGGCGAGACACCAGGTGCGGTGCCCTGCAGACCAGGAAGCTTGCCGCCCAACGACCAGTCAAAGTTGCTGTCGAACCGGAGGTCGTACCGCAGGCAAGCCTGATCCACCTGCTCGGGCAGTTCCACGAAGGTGACGATTCCATTGTTACCGGATGGGTAGTTCTTGTACGAGCCGGCATCTAGCTTCAAGCGATAGGAGTGCCCGGTTCCGCGCGAGTCGGTCACCACCGACGAGTCCTCATAGGGCTCCTGGTTGGTGTTGCCGCCACGGAGTTGCGAACGGAATCCGGCTGCAGTCACGCGGCCGAGCGGGAGTGCGTCGAAGGTCGCACTAACCAGCGTCCTCGTCGTCTGGGTTGTCGGACTGCTGACGGGCGCGTTCACGCCGTCGATGTCGAGGTGATCCACCGAAAGGCTGACCGGGGCGTTGGTGGCCGAGCTGGAGAGATAACTACGGATGGCGACCCCGCCTGGTCTCTGCAGGTCGGCGCTTGAGTCAGTCGCGGTCGATTGAAAACCGGTCGGTTCGCTCGAGCCGGCCTTCCATACCTTCGCCCTCAGCGTCGTGGTGCCGGTGCCGGTCGCCTGGAACCTCAGCCTCAGGACGTCGCCCGCGGCATAGGAGAGCCCCGGTATAACCTTGTCCTCGGCGAGGGTAGAAGCCACCCCGTTGACCACTCGGGCAAGCTTGACGTGGACGCTGCCGTCGGCGCGCAGCTTTACGGGGAACTCGTAGTAGCTGGAGCCCGCCGACCGAGCCTCCAGGACGATATGCACACCTCCACCGGTGGCCCGCTTGTCGATCGCAACATCGATATGGCCGTCAACCTCCGCAGTCGAGAGGTCCAGTCGGTTCGATGCGCCAGTGCCTGGCGCCTCCATGGTGAATCGGCCCTTGCCATTGGCGACCGCCCACCTCGATGCTCGACCGGTGGGATTCCAGGACCCGCCGAGATCCGCGGCGCCCCATCCACCAGACGTCGTCCGGGCGAAGGCGTCAGTCGCAACAGGCATGGTCGCCGCGTCGACTGCGACGTTGTTGGTCAACATGGAAGCGATCGCTGTTCCGATAAGGACAGCGACAATGGTGATGCGTCGAGACAAGAAAGAACTCCGGGCGAGAGTGATCGCCGCCTAGTTGTCGACGACGGTCTGGGTGCGGACGGCACTTTGTGCCGCCGATCGGTCGCCGGCACCCTAGCCCGGGTCGGCTCGTTCCTTGGGACGAAGGACCGCTTTGGTCCAGACAGGGTGAAAAAAACTGTGCCCTGCGATCGGGCCATAACCGGGCAAAAATGCTGAACTTTGCGATCAAGCTCATACTTTGGCAAGTGTCGGCTTGACACTCCCGCATCAGCAGTATCGGTGGTATCCCCAGCCCCGTGGACTCAGTAGCCCGGCTTGCGCGCGGGCTTCTGCGTCGGCGTCGCCGTCGCCGTCGGCGTGGGGGTGCGCGTGACCGTCGGCCGGACCGCCGGGCCCAGGACGAACTGCGAGGCCGTCGCCCGCGTGCTGCCGACCGCGATCGCCTCGGCGGTGTAGGGCCCCGGGAGGACCCAGTCGGTCAGGTCGGAGCAGGAGTCGTCGGAGGCCCGGCCGTTCCACAGCACCGGCACGCGGCCGGGGCGGGTCTGGCGCGCCACGACGGTGCGCGTCGGCACGACGCGCGTGCAGTCCTGGGTGGTCCACAGCGGCTCGCTGCGCTCGGGCGAGAGCAGCCGCACGATGACCGACGCGGGAGAGACCTCGAAGCTGCAGGCCGGACTCTGCAGGCTGGTCACCTCGAGCACGATCCGCACCGGCTGGGCCACGTGGGCGCGGGTGACGGTGGGCGTGACCAGCACGTCGGAGGGGTCGCAGGGGCCCTCCGGCTGGGGCAGGCGGCTCGTGCCCTTGCCCGTGCCCGCCGGCTCCCGGGGGGTGAGCGGGGTCGCCGGCGTCGCCGGGCCCGTCGCGGGGGCACCGCTCGGCCCGGTGCCCTGGGAGGTGTCCTGGGAGGTGTCCTGGGAGGTGCCCTGGAAGGTGCCACTGCCCACGACCGTGGCCGATCCCCCCGACCCGCCGCCGCCGCCGAGGGTGAGCAGGCGGGTGATCCCGAGCACGAGCAGCGCAGCGACCCCGAGCACGAGCAGCCGCCGGACCCAGTAGACGCGCCGCGGCAGGCGGCCGCGCGACCGGGTGGGGGTGCTGGTGCTGCGGCCAGGCCGGGGGCTCCGGTTCCGCTCGCTCATGGTGGTCGAGGCTAACCGGGCACACCGGGCCTCCGGCGAAGGCGCACCGGAGACCTAGGCTGGGCCCACCCATGGACGCCGCCACCACGACCGACCCGCACGACCGGCCCGACCCGACCGACCTGCACCTGCGCGTGCTCGGGTGGTACGCCGACCACGCGCGCGACCTGCCCTGGCGCCGGGCCGAGGCCACGCCCTGGGGCGTGCTGGTCTCCGAGATCATGCTGCAGCAGACGCCGGTCGCCCGGGTCCTGCCGGTCTGGGAGGAGTGGCTGCGCACCTGGCCGACCCCCGCCGCGCTGGCGGGCGTGCCTGCCGGGGAGGCGGTGCGGGCCTGGGGCCGGCTCGGCTACCCCCGCCGCGCGCTGCGGCTGCACGCCGCCGCCTGCGCGATCGTGGACCGGCACCGCGGCGAGGTGCCGGCCACCTACGCCGAGCTGCTCGCCCTGCCGGGCATCGGGGACTACACCGCCGCCGCGGTGGCGTCCTTCGCCCACGGGCAGCGCCACGTGGTCCTCGACACCAACGTCCGCCGGGTGCTCACCCGGGTGCTGCGCGGGGCCGAGCTGCCGGGGCCGTCGGTGACCCGGGCCGAGCGCGACCTCGCCACCGACCTGCTGCCCGACGAGGACCGGACCGCCGCGGCGTGGGCGGTCGGCGTGATGGAGCTGGGGGCGCTGGTGTGCACCGCGAGCCGTCCCTCGTGCGGTCGGTGTCCCCTGGCGGGGACCTGCGCGTGGCGGGCGGCCGGCTACCCGGCGTACGACGGACCGGAGCGCCGGGTGCAGACCTGGGCCGGGACGGACCGGCAGTGCCGCGGCCGGCTGCTCGAGGTGCTCCGCGACGCCGACGGACCGGTCCCGCGCGCCGCGCTGGAGGCGGTGTGGGACCTCGCCGACCAGCGCGAGCGCTGCGTGGCCTCGCTGCTCGAGGACGGTCTGCTGGTCGACCCGGGCGACGGGACCGTGGCCCTGCCGTGAGGGGGCCGGGGGTAGAACTGACCACGCGGCAGGTCAGCCTGCCGCCCCACCCGACGGAGGCGTCATGGAGCCGGTCCCCCACCCCTCGCTCGTCAGCGATCCCGCGCAGGTGCTGGGCCGCCACTTCAGCGACCTGGTCGACGAGTCCCTGCTGCGCCCCGACCCCGCCCAGGTCGAGGGGTTCCGCCGGCACGCGCACTGTGCCGACCCCGTGGCCGACGCCGTCGTCGAGGCGATGGCGGGCCCGGACGGGAGGGCGGTGCGCGCCGCGGTCGAGGCGGCCTTCGCCCGCGGCGGCCGGGCCACCGACGAGGACCCCGAGCCGGTCCGCGACTACTTCGCGCGCACCGCTGCGACGCCGTACTGGGTGGACCCGCGCCAGGTCGAGGCCGGCCAGCGGGCGCTGTCCCGCGCCGGCGTCCTGGGCCTGATGAGCCTGGGGTCGCTGGCGCTCATGGGCGGCTACCTCTCGCGGCGCAGCATCAAGCCGCTGGTGCGCACCGGCGAGCTCGACACGATGGCGCCCCGGCGGCTCACCGAGACCGCCGCCTGGTGGCTCGAGGTGACCACGCCGGGCGCGCTGCGACCCGGCGGTCGGGGGATCGAGGCGGTGCTGCGGGTGCGGCTGACCCACGCCCAGGTCCGCCGCTGGATGCACCGTCGCGGGGACTGGGACTACGAGGCCTGGGACACCCCGGTCAACCAGATCCAGATGGCCGGCACCCACCTGTTGTTCTCCATCGCCTGCCTCGGCGGGCTGCAGCGCCTCGGCATGCGGTACGACGAGCGCGAGCGGGCCGCGGTGATGCACCTGTGGCGCTACGTCGGCTGGCTCTCCGGCATCGAGGACGCGCTGCTCCCGGCCACCGAGCTCGACGGGTGGCGGCTGCTGTGGCTGATGGCAGCCACCGAGCTCGACCCCGACGAGGACTCCCGTGCCCTGGCCGACGCGCTCACCCGGTCCTCCGGCCTCGCCGCGGCCGACGCTCCCGGCGTCGTGGTGCAGGCGGGGCTGGCGTTCAACGCCGGGATGAGCCGCTACCTGCTGGGCGACTGGGCCTGCGACGTGCTCGGCCTGCGGCGCAGCCGCGGCGGCTCGCTGGCCGTGCGCGCGCTGACCCGGGGCGTGTCCGCAGCGGAGCTGGGCCGGCGCGTCGTGCCCGGCGCGACCCGTGTGGCCGGCCTGGTCGGCGGCGCGACCCGCCGGCGCTTCATCGAGCAGGCGGCGGTCGCCCTCGACGCGGACCGCAGCTACGGGCGCGACCACCTCGCCCGCGCCTGATCCCCGGCCCGCTCGCGTGCGGGAGCACTGCCGGGCGGGGACGCGCGAGGGGCCCGCGCCGGTCGGCGCGGGCCCCTCGTCTCGGGACTGAGCGGGTCGGTCAGTCGGTGGTCTCCACCGGCTCGACGTCCTCCACGCCCTCGATGACCTCCATCGGCGGCATGTCCTCGATCTGGGTGAGGTCGGTGCGCGGCTTGCCGTGGAAGGTGAAGGTCGCGGTCGCCCCCTCGCCCTCGACGTCGACCACCACGATCTGACCGGGGCCGACCTCGCCGTAGAGCATCTTCTCGGCCAGGGAGTCCTCGATCTCGCGCTGCACCGTGCGGCGCAGCGGCCGGGCGCCGAGCACCGGGTCGAAGCCGCGGACCGCGAGGAGCCGCTTGGCCCCCTCGGTCAGCTCGAGCTTCATGTCGCGGTCGGCCAGGCGCTTGTCGACGCCGTCGAGCATCATGTCGACCATGTGGACGATCTGCTCCTGGCTCAGCGGCGGGAAGACGATGATCTCGTCGACGCGGTTGAGGAACTCCGGCCGGAAGTGCTGCTTGAGCTCGTCGGCGACCTTGCCCTTCATCCGCTCGTAGGAGCCCGCCGCGTCGCCGGCCTGCTGGAACCCGAGGTTGACGCTCTTGTTGATGTCCCGGGTGCCCAGGTTGGTGGTCATGATGATGACGGTGTTCTTGAAGTCGACCACCCGACCCTGGGAGTCGGTCAGACGACCCTCCTCCAGGATCTGCAGCAACGAGTTGAAGATGTCCGGGTGGGCCTTCTCCACCTCGTCGAAGAGCACGACGGAGAACGGCTTGCGCCGGACCTTCTCGGTGAGCTGGCCGCCCTCCTCGTAGCCGACGTAGCCGGGAGGCGAGCCGAACAGCCGCGAGACGGTGTGCTTCTCGCTGAACTCGCTCATGTCGAGCTGGATCAGCGCGTCCTCGTCACCGAACAGGAACTCCGCCAGCGTCTTGGACAGCCAGGTCTTGCCGACCCCGGAGGGGCCGGCGAAGATGAACGACCCGCCGGGACGCTTGGGGTCCTTGAGGCCCGCGCGCGTGCGCCGGATGGCCCGGCTGAGCGCCTTGACGGCCTCCTCCTGGCCGATGACGCGCTTGTGCAGCTCGTCCTCCATGTTGAGCAGCCGCGTGGACTCCTCCTCGGAGAGCTTGACGATCGGGATGCCGGTCGCGATCGCGAGGACCTCGGCGATGAGCTCCTCGTCGACCTCGGCGACGACGTCCATGTCGCCGGCCTTCCACTGCTTCTCCCGCTCGCCCTTGGCGGCGATGAGCTTCTTCTCCTCGTCGCGCAGGGAGGCGGCCAGCTCGAAGTCCTGGCTGTCGATCGCCGACTCCTTGCGGCGGCGCACGTCGGCGATCTTCTCGTCGAACTCGCGCAGGTCCGGCGGCGCGGTCATCCGGCGGATGCGCAGCCGCGAGCCGGCCTCGTCGATCAGGTCGATCGCCTTGTCGGGCAGGAACCGGTCGGAGACGTAGCGGTCGGCCAGCGTCGCCGCCGAGACCAGCGCCTCGTCGGTGATCGTGACCCGGTGGTGGGCCTCGTAGCGGTCGCGCAGACCCTTGAGGATCTCGATCGTGTGCGCGATCGAGGGCTCCTGGACCTGGATCGGCTGGAAGCGGCGCTCCAGGGCGGCGTCCTTCTCGAGGTACTTGCGGTACTCGTCGAGGGTGGTCGCGCCGATGGTCTGCAGCTCGCCGCGGGCCAGCATCGGCTTGAGGATGCTGGCGGCGTCGATCGCGCCCTCGGCGGCGCCGGCGCCGACCAGCGTGTGCAGCTCGTCGATGAACAAGATGATGTCGCCGCGGGTCTTGATCTCCTTGAGCACCTTCTTGAGGCGCTCCTCGAAGTCACCGCGGTAGCGCGACCCGGCGACGAGGGCGCCGAGGTCGAGGCTGTAGATCTGCTTGTCCTTGAGGGTCTCGGGCACGTCGCCGCGCACGATGGCCTGGGCAAGCCCCTCCACGCAGGCGGTCTTGCCCACGCCGGGCTCCCCGATGAGCACCGGGTTGTTCTTGGTGCGTCGGGACAGCACCTGCATGACCCGCTCGATCTCCTTCTCGCGCCCGATCACCGGGTCGAGCTTGGCCTCGCGGGCCGCCTGGGTGTAGTTGCGACCGAACTGGTCGAGCACCAGCGAGCTCGAGGGCGTGCCCTCGGGCGCGGTGCCGGCGGTCTGGGTCTCCTTGCCCTGGAACCCCGACAGCAGCTGGATGACCTGCTGACGGACCCGGTTGAGGTCGGCGCCGAGCTTGACCAGCACCTGGGCGGCGACGCCCTCACCCTCGCGGATCAGCCCGAGCAGGATGTGCTCGGTGCCGATGTAGTTGTGGCCCAGCTGCAGCGCCTCGCGCAGCGACAGCTCGAGCACCTTCTTGGCGCGCGGGGTGAAGGGGATGTGGCCGCTGGGGGCCTGCTGGCCCTGGCCGATGATCTCCTCGACCTGGGCGCGCACCGCCTCCAGCGAGATGCCGAGGCTCTCCAGGGCCTTGGCCGCGACGCCCTCACCCTCGTGGATGAGGCCCAGAAGGATGTGCTCGGTGCCGATGTAGTTGTGGCTCAGCATGCGGGCTTCCTCCTGCGCCAGCACGACCACTCGGCGAGCCCTGTCGGTGAACCGCTCGAACATGTCTCACTCCCCTGCCTCGGAAGGCCGTGCGCCTCGCAGGCGCAGGCCGTCCTTGCACTCTAGTAGCCCCCCGGTGGCACCTGGGGGCCTTCGGTGGAGCCGTGCGGGTGCGCCGGCTCCGACATGGGTCCAACGTGGGCGGTGACCAGCGGTGTTCCGCGTGAGGCGTTCGCGGGGAGCGAACGGCCTGCTCCCGGCCTCAGTGCGCGGCGGCGTAGGCCTCACGCACCTCGGCCGAGACCCGGCCCCGCTCGGAGACGTCATAGCCGTTCTCGCGGGCCCAGGCCCGGATCTCGGCGGCGTTGCCGCCCGACGCCGAGGGCCTCGCGGCCGACGACCCGGACGTGCGGGTGACACCGGTGCGGCGGCCGCCGACCCGGCGGGCGTGGCCGAGGTAGGGCGCCAGCGCGTCGCGCAGCTGGGCGGCGTTGGCCTCGGACAGGTCGATCTCGTAGGTCGCGCCGTCGAGGGCGAAGGTGACGGTCTCCGCCGCCGGGGACTCGTCGAGGTCGTCGATCAGCTCGACGTTGACGCGCTGCGCCATGGGAAATCACCGTGCCATTTCTTCGTCAAGGGGGGAATGGCCCCGATCGCCATGAAAGGGGCCGCGACAATAGTAGCCACCCCTTCGGGCGAGATTACACGCGGCATTCCGCCGTGACGTGGGAAATGAAATGACCGACGCTATTCCGGGCGCAGCAGCGGGAAAAGGATCGTCTCGCGAATACCGGCGCCGGTCAGCAGCATGATCAGCCGGTCCACCCCCAGGCCGAGGCCGCCGGCCGGGGGCATCCCGAACTCCATCGCCTTGAGGAACACCTCGTCGAGCTCCATCGCCTCCGGGTCGCCCTGCGCGGCCAGCAGCGACTGCTCGGTGAGGCGCTCACGCTGGACGACCGGGTCGTTGAGCTCGGTGTAGGCCGGCGCCAGCTCGACTCCGTCGATGATCAGGTCGAAGGCCTCGACCAGACCCGGCTCGGACCGGTGCCGCTTGGCCAGCGGGCGCACCGACTCGGGGTAGTCCTCCACGAACGTGGGTTGGACCAGGGTGTGCTCGACCAGCTGCTCGTAGAGCTCGAGCAGGACCTCGCCGGCGTTCCAGTGCGGCTTGAGCTCGACCTCCCGCTCCTCGGCGATCTCGCGCAGCCGCTCGACCGGGGTCTCGACGCCGACCTCGGACCCGATCGCCTCGGAGACCAGGTCGAGCAGCCCCGCGGAGCGCCAGGGCCTCTCCAGGTCGATCTCCTCGCCGCCGCGGCCGGTGACGACCGTGCGCCCCACCGCCCGCGCGGCGTCGAGGACGATGGCGCGCGTGAGGTCCTTCATCGACTCGAGGTCGCCGTAGGCCTCGTAGGCCTCGAGCATGGAGAACTCCGCGGCGTGGGTGGAGTCCAGGCCCTCGTTGCGGAAGGTGCGCCCGATCTCGTAGACCCGCTCGACGCCGCCGATCATCGCCTTCTTGAGCTCGAGCTCGATCGCGATGCGCAGCAGCATCGGCTGGTCGAAGGCGTTGAGGTGGGTGCGGAACGGCCGGGCCGCGGCACCGCCGTTGGTCAGCTGGAGGATCGGCGTCTCCACCTCGACGAAGCCGCGCTCGTCGAGGGTGCGGCGGATCGAGCGCAGGACGGTGGCCTTGGTGCGCACCATCTGCCGGCTCTCGGGGTTGAGGATCATGTCGACGTAGCGCAGCCGCACCCGGGCCTCGTCGGAGAGCGGCCTGTGCTCGTTGGGCAACGGCCGCAGCGACTTGGCGACCATGGTCCACGAGGTGGCCTGCACCGACAGCTCGCCGCGGCGGCTGGTCACCACCTCGCCGGTGACGCCGATGAAGTCGCCGAGGTCGACCAGGTGCTTGTAGGACTCCAGCGCCTCCTCGCCGACCTCCGCGAGCGAGAGCATCGCCTGCAGCTCCGCGCCCGCCCCCTCACGGAGGCGGACGAAGCACAGCTTGCCGGTGTTGCGGGTGTGGATCACCCGGCCGACCACCGAGACCACCTGGCCGGTGCGCGTGTCGGGCTCGAGCCCCTGGTCGTCGTAGGTCTCGCGGAGCTCGGCGAGGGTGTGGCTGCGCTCGACGGTGTTGGGGTATGCCGCCTGGCCGGCCTCCAGGAGTCGCGCGCGCTTGGCCTTGCGGACCGCGACCTGCTCGGGGTCGTCATGGTGCGCGGGCGCGCCGGGCTCACCGGAGGGAGGGGTGGTCATGCGGGCAATCCTAGGAGTTGCGCGAGAAGGCGATCTCCAGGCCCAGCAGCGTGAGCCAGGGCTCGTGGACGGTCACGCTCGCGCACTCGTCGACCACGCCGGGGGCGAGGCCACCGGTCGCGATGACGGTGACCTCGCCGGGCTGGAGACCGAGCTCGGCGGTCATCCGGGCGACCATCCCGTCGACCTGCGAGGCGAAGCCGTAGAGCGCGCCGCTCTGCAGCGCCTCCACGGTGTTCTTCGCGATCACCGACCGCGGCCGCTGCAGCTCCACCTTCCGCAGCTGGGCGCCGCGGCGTCCGAGCGCGTCGAGGGAGATCGCGATGCCCGGCGAGATCGCCCCGCCGACGTACTCCCCCCGGGCCGAGACCACGTCGAAGGTGGTGGCCGTGCCGAAGTCCACCACGATCGCCGGACCGGGGTAGAGCTCGGCGGCGGCGATCGCGTTGACGATGCGGTCCGAGCCGACCTCGCGCGGGTTGTCCATCCGGACCGGGAGGCCGGTGCGCACCCCGGTCTCGACCACCACGCGCGGGACGTCGGGGAAGTGGCCCTCGAGCATCTGCCGCCACTCGTGGAGCACGGCGGGCACCGAGGAGCAGACCGCGACGCCGGTGAGGCCACCGTCCGGCAGGAGCGCGCGCAGCAGGACGCCCCACTCGTCGGAGGTCCGGCGCTCGTCGGTGGCGACCCGCCAGTGGTCGGTGACCTGGCCTGCGCGCACCAGCCCGACGGTGGTGTGGCTGTTGCCGATGTCGGCGCACAGCAGCGGATGCCTCACGGCCGCAGGTCCATCGCGATGTCGAGCACCGGGGAGGAGTGGGTCAGCGGGCCGACCGCGAGGTAGTCGACGCCGGTGGCCGCGACCTCGCGGGCCCGCTCCAGGCTCAGTCCCCCGGACGCCTCCGACAACGAGGTCCGGTGGTTGGTGGCGCCGCCGCACCGGACGGCGTACTTCTCCAGCAGGCGCAGCCCGGGGGTGGTCGTGCGGGTGTCGCGCACCCGGGCGCCGGTGCCGCGGACCGCGCCGACCCAGCGCGCGGTCGTGGTGGCGACGCCGGACAGGTGGCACAGGTGGTTGAGCGCGGTGCGCTCGGCAGTGGGCAGCAGCCGGGTCGGGCCGGTGGCGGTGAGCAGGACCAGCTCGGCGACGGCCAGCCCGGCGACGGTCCCGTCGGCGCGCGCGACGAGGTCGGCGGTCGCCACGGCGTCGGCGGGGACGGTGGCGACGCTGGTGACGTCCTCGCCCGGACAGTCCTCGGCCAGCGCGCGGGTCACCTGCTCGAGCACCTCCCGCGGGTCGGGACCCTCCTCGGTGAGCTCGGCGACCAGCGCGCGGGGCAGCGTGCGGCCGGGGTGGGTCATGGTCATGCGGGCACCTCCACAAGGGCGGGGCGGAGCTCGGCGACCGGACGGCCGTCGGCCCGGGTGACCGTGGCCCGGTGGACCTTGCTCCTCATCGTGGGGCGCAGCATCAGCGGGCTCCTCCTCCGGCGGTGGACAGGTCGAGCGGCAGGTTGTCGATCAGGCGGGTGGTGCCCACCCGCGCGGCCACGAGCAGGCGCGCGGGCCCCTCGACGGGAGCCTCGTGCAGGTCGGGCGAGGTCAGGGCGAGGTAGTCCGGCTCCAGTCCGTCGCGGCCCGCCAGCTCGGCGCCGGCCGCCCTCAGCACGGCGTCGCCGCCCTGCGCGGCGGCGCCGACGCCGGCGCGGAGCGCGGTGGACAGGGCCAGGGCCACCTGCCGCTCCTGCGGCGAGAGGTAGCGGTTGCGGCTCGACAGGGCCAGGCCGTCGGGCTCGCGGACGGTCGGGACCCCGACCACCTCGACGCCGAGGCAGAGGTCGGCGACCATCCGGCGGATCAGCACGAGCTGCTGGTAGTCCTTCTCGCCGAACAGCGCCACGTCGGGCCGCGCCAGCCCGAGCAGCTTGGCGACGACGGTGAGCACCCCGCGGAAGTGGGTGGGGCGGACTGCGCCCTCCAGCACCGCCCCCAGCGGGCCGGGGTCGAGGGTCACCTCCGGCTCGCCGCCGGGGTAGACCTCGTCGACCGTGGGGGCCAGCACGACGTCGACCCCCTCGGCGGCGCACATCTCGAGGTCGGCCTCGAGGGTGCGGGGGTAGCGCTCGAGGTCCTCTCCGGCGCCGAACTGCAGGGGGTTGAGGAAGATCGAGGCGACCACCGCGTCGGTGGGCCCGACCAGCCTCCGCGCGTGGCGCGCCAGCGCGGCGTGACCCTCGTGCAGCGCACCCATGGTGGGGACCAGCGCGACCCGGCCACCCGCCCGGCGCACACCGCCGAGGTGGTCGTGCAGCTCGTCCCGGGTCCGCACGACCAGCGGACGGGTCACGCGGTGACCTTCTCCAGGGCGTCGTTGAGGACGCCGACGAGCTTGGCCGCGCGGATCGGCAGGAGCCGGCCGTCCAGGACGGCGGTGTTGGCGGTCGCGCGCGCCAGGGCGACGTACGACGGGACGATGGAGGGCTGGGTGCGCGCCATCACCGCGAGGTGGGCGCGCACGGTCTCGACGTCGCCGCGCACGATCGGGCCGGTCAGCGCCGCGTCGCCCATGGTGAGCGCATTGTCGAGCGCGGCGGTCAGCAGGGGGCGCAGCGTGGCGGCCGGGTCCTCGGCACCGGACTCGCGCAGCAGGTCCATCGCCTGGCTGACCAGGGTCACCAGGTGGTTCGCCCCGTGGGCCAGGCCCGCGTGGTAGAGCGAGCGCTTGTCCTCGGGCACCGCGACCAGGCGGCCGCCGAACGCGTCCACGAGGCGCTGTGCCACCGCGGCCGTGTCGGGGGCGTCGGTGGTGACGCCGAAGGCACAGCCGGGGAGTCGGTCGAGGTCGAGCGGGGTGCCGGTGAAGGTCATCGCGGGGTGCAGGGCCAGCGGCCGCGCGCCGACCTCGCGCGCGGCCCGCAGGACGGCGAGCCCATGTCGGCCGGAGGTGTGGGCGACGTGCTGGCCGGCCCGCAGGGCACCGGACGCGGCGAGCTGCACCACGACGTTCTCGAGCATGTCGTCGGGCACGGTGAGCAGCAGCAGGTCGCACGACCGGGCGACGGCGGTCGGCTTGTCGGTGTGCACGCCGGGCAGCAGGACCTGGGCCCGGGCGCGCGAGGCGTCCGACTCCGCGGTGACCGCGGTGACCTCGTGGCCGGCGGCGCGCAGGGCGGCACCGAGGACGGCGCCGACGCGGCCGGCGCCGACGACCCCCACGCGCAACGGGGCGGACGGGACGGGCCGAGCGGTGACCTGGTGGGCCATGTGTCATCACCTTTCGTTCCAGTCCCGCGAGGGGTACCGGACTACTTGCCTGACCCCACCACCGTAGGTCCGGCACGCACGCGCCGTCAGTGGTCCGGCCGCGTGGCCCTCCTCACACCCCTCGCCGGGCCTGCGCGATCGGAGGCCCCGGCGGACGTAGCATGGGTCCCCGTGTCCTGGACCTACCGCCCGCAGCTGGACGGTCTCCGGACGGTCGCGGTCTACCTCGTGCTCTTCTTCCACGCCGGGATGGCCTGGCTGGACGGCGGCTACGTGGGCGTCGACCTCTTCTTCGTCCTCTCCGGCTTCCTGGTCACCAACGTGCTGGTCGACGACATCCGCCGCACCGGCAGGTTGCACCTGGGCCGCTTCTACGCGCGCCGGGTGCGCCGTCTCCTGCCCGCGGCGCTGGTCCTGGTCACCACCACCAGCGCGTTCTTCCTGCTGGTCGCCTCGGAGGCCCGCCGCTCGCCGTTGGTCGGCGACGCCCGCAGCGCGCTGCTCTACTACTCCAACTGGCACTTCCTGGCCGAGGACACCGACTACTTCGGCGCCGACATCGACCGCAGCCCGTTCCTGCACTTCTGGTCGCTGTCGATCGAGGAGCAGTTCTACGTCGTGTTCCCGGTGCTGCTCGTCGGCCTGTGGGCGCTCTCGCGCCGTCGCCGCTGGGTCCTGCCGGGCGTCCTGACGGCCCTGCTGGTCGCCTCGGTCGCCAGCCAGCTCTACTGGGCCCCGCGCAACATCACCCACGCCTACTACGCCACCGACACCCGGGTCTACCAGCTGCTCGCGGGCGCCCTGCTCGCCGTGCTGCTCGCCGAGCTCCCCCGGCGGCTCGACTCCGCCCGGTGGGGGGCGGTGACCGGGGTCGCGGGCATCGCCGGCCTGGTGCTGCTGGCCTCGGGGCTCCTCGGCCTGAGCCCCAGCACGCGTGGCCTGCTCGCCACCGTCGCCGGGGTCGCGGCGGTCCACGGCCTGATGGTGCGCCCCGGCTCGTGGCCGAGCCGCGCCCTGTCGCTGCCGACGGTGACCTACCTCGGCAAGATCTCCTACGGCACCTACCTGTGGCACTGGCCGGTGATCGTGGTGCTGCGCGAGTTCGTCTCCCCCCGGCCGCTGTGGCTCGGCCTCGTGGCGGCCGGCGTCGCGACCGGCCTCGCCGCGCTGTCCTTCGAGGTGATCGAGACCCCGCTGCGCCGCGCCCCGCGCCTGGGCCGGCGGCCCTGGACGGTCGCCGTGGTCGGGGTGGCCGCGAGCGCGGTCCTGGCGGTCACCGCGGTGCCCGCCCTGCTCACCAGCAGCACGCGCCCCGCGCTGGCGTCCGCGCGCGCCACGACGGCCGGTGCCCTGTCCGGCGAGCGAGTCCCGGACGACATCGACTGGGACGCGGTCAACGCCGACATCGGCCCCAACGTCTACTGCGGCGGCACCAGCATCGACGAGTGCGTCGTGCACCGCGGCGGGAGCGGGTCGATGACGGTGCTCATCGTCGGCGACAGCCAGGCGCGCAGCATGGTGCCGATGCTGAGGCGCCTGGCCCAGGAGCACGACTTCACGCTGGCCGCCAACGTCATCCCGGCCTGCGCCTGGCAGGCCGACGAGGAGAACCTCTTCGAGCCGGCCGACCGGCGGGCACTGTGCACCGCCAACCGGGGCGACTGGTACGCCGAGGCGATGCGGCAGCTGCGGCCCGACCTGGTCGTGGTCAGCTCCCGGGAGCGGGACAGCTCGGTGTGGGAGGGGAAGGTGCGCCGGAGCAGCGGGGACCGCGGCGAGAGCCTCGCCGAGCTCAACCGCCACGCCAGCGAGGAGACCCTGCAGCTGTTCCGCGACGCCGGTGCCCGGGTGGTGGTCACCACCGCGCTGCTGGACACCGGCGACCTCGACCCGCTCGACTGCCTGTCCGCGGCGCGGACCCAGGCCGAGTGCGCGGTCCCGCTCAAGCTCAACCGCCCGCTCAGCGACGCGGTGCTGGAGAGCCTGGCGTCACAGGATCCCGGCATCGTCGCCGTCGACCCGACCGCCCTGGTCTGCCGCAAGGCGCCGCTGTGCGACCCCATCGTCCGGGGGGCCGTGGTCTGGCGCGAGAAGCACCACGTCACCACCAAGGTGCTGGTGCGCCTGAGGGCCGACTTCTGGCATCGTCTGGAGTCCAGCGGTGTCCTGGACGGGATCGGCTGACCGGATCGACCCACCTGGTCTAGCGCAGTCGGGTTCGCTTTGCCCGGGTTTGCCGGCCTAGGTCGGACGCCCCGGTGGCGACCGGCGCACCCGGCGGCCATAGTGTCCGAACCAGGACGGAAGTCCTGATTTGCCATGACTCTTGGCCCGCTTGTTCGGGACGTTTCGATCCACCGGCCGGCAAAGTCCTCTACCGTGGACCCACCTCGTCCCGCCGACGTCTCGGACGCGGCCCGTGGGAGCGGACCAGGAGGGACGACGGGCACGTGACCCTCGACGTGCCTCTTGATGCTTGGGAGGGCATCCGCCATGAAGAAGACGCTGTTCGCCGCCGTCGTGCTGCTGACCGGAACCGCACTGGCCAATCCCGTCGAGCCGGCCCAGGCCGGCGGGTCGATGAACCTCAACGTCGCCTCGTTCAACGTCCAGAGCGTCGCGGTCGACCGGACCTCGGGCGAGCAGCGCCCGTGGCGTGAGCGCCGCGACACCGTCGTGTCCCAGATCCTCCGCGAGGGCATCGACGTGGTCGGCCTGCAGGAGGCGAGCGCGAGCAAGTACTTCGCCGACCGCCTGGTCAACGGGACGTCGCAGATGACCGACCTGCTCAACGGCCTGCGCGCGTCGGGCAGGAACTACCGGCTGACCAACTACGCCGCGTTCAACTGCCTCAACGCCAGCACCCAGTACAAGTGCAGGTACCGCTACCGGGCGGCCACCGGCGACAACCGGATCATCTACAACGCCGACCGCCTCACCCAGCTCAAGCGCGGCGGCCTGCGCTACCGCCACCAGGGCAGCAACTTCGTCTCCTACCTGCCGTGGGCACTGTTCGAGACCAAGGCCACCGGCGACCGGTTCGTCTTCGCCAGCACCCACCTGACCACCGGCGCGGAGCAGGTGCGGCGCGCGCAGTGGAGCGAGCTGATCGCCAAGATGAACAAGCTGCGCTCGACGTTCTCCGCCCCGCTGTTCGTCGTCGGCGACTTCAACACCCACAAGTTCAGCAGCGTCGCCCAGACCTACCTGCCCCGGATGCGGAACAACGGCTACGGCGACGTCACCGGACAGGTGCCCTACACCAACCGACTCGACCACCCGCGCGCCCGCAGCTACGTCAACGGCTGGGTGAACTCCTACAACCACCTCGAGCGCAACGTGCGCACCTACTCCTACTGGAGCGACCGGTCCCGCAGCGGCAACACGATCGACTGGATCTTCGCCTCCAACGGGCTCCACGTGCAGCAGTACGAGCTGGTGCTCGACTTCGGCAGCGACCTCCGGGTCAACGGGACGCTCCCGTCGGACCACAACATGCTGCGGGCGACGGTCACCCTGCCCTGAGCCCGGTCGGCCGGGCGGTCAGCCCCGACGTGAGAGGCGTGCGCGCCACCCACGCTCGGGGCTGCTGCCTGCCGCGCCGTCGCGGCCACCACCCCCGCGACGCTCGGTGCGCAGCTCGGCCCGGAGCCTCTTGATCGTGTCGCGCTGCCCGAGCGCGAGCTCGCGCAGCTCACCGATGCGCTCGCCCATGCCGGCGGCGAGGTGGACCTGGGCCAGCTCGCCCTCGGTCCAGGCCGGCTTGGACTCGATGCGGCTGAAGTCCCACAGGTCGGGGAAGCGGGCGAAGTCGGCGGCGTAGAGCTCCTCGACCTGCTCGCGCACCGACCCGGCGAAGACCGCCGCGTTGGCGGCCAGCGGGGTGTCGTTGGACCTGCGCAGGGTGATCGCGGTGGGGTCCCCGACGGTCGCCAGGTGCGCCTCGAGGTCGCGGCGCAGCTGCGACATCTCGGTGAGGTCGTAGATGCGGGAGTAGTCGATCTCGTGCTCGCTGAGCAGGGCGACCTGGGTGCTGAAGTGCGAGTCGGCGTGCAGCTCGTGGCCGGGGTCGGCGCGCATCGCCTCCACGAAGCGGGCGAAGGACTCCACCACGTCCTCGGGTCCCTCCGGGAGGTCGGGGTACCACGGCTCGTCGCGCAGGTGGAGGAACTTGGGGTTGCGCATCAGGAACTTGTTCTCCCAGGCGGAGAACAGCCGGCTGCGCGGGTCGCGGACCACCGCGAAGACGAACCAGCCGTTGTCCGGGTGGATGGTCCGGCGCACCTCGGCCGGGACCTGGCCCAGCATGACGGCCTTCCTCCACTGCCCGCGGGGGTGGATCGCGTCGTCCGGCGAGACCCCGGAGCTGAGCCGGTTGCCGAAGGTGCTCAGGTCCTCACCGGCCAGCTCGGCGATGGTCCACTTCAACGTGGTGCAGGCGTTCTTGGCCAGCGAGATGAAGACCAGCCTCTTGTCGGCGACGACGTAGGCGCGCTTGCGCTCGCCCCAGACGGCGAGCCGGTCCGACTCCTCGTGCGGCATCCCGGGACCCTTTCCACGACTGGTCGACGACCTCTCGACGGCCTCTCCACGACAGGGCCGAGTTTCGCACACCACGGGGTGTCTGCCGCTGCCGGAGGTGGCGGTGACGACCGCTATCATTCCCGGGTGCTGAGCCAGGTCCGCCGCAAGCTGCGGCCACGAACCCGTGCCCGCCGGCTCGCACGAGACCTGGCCCGCCGGCGCCGCACCACGGCCTACGCACAGGCCCGGCGCCTGCCGCTCGACGAGCGCACCGTCGTCTACGAGGCGTTCTTCGGCAACGGCGTCCTGGACAACCCCGAGGCGGTCTTCCGGCACCTGCTGCGCCAGCCGGACCTGCAGGAGCTGCGCCACGTGTGGGTGCTCGACGACCCGGCCAAGCACCAGCAGGTGGTGCAGGAGCTGTCCGGCCACCCGCGGGTGCGGTTCGTGCGCGGCGACTCCCCGGACTACTGGCGGGCCCTGGCCACCGCGAAGTACCTGGTCAACAACCAGACGTTCCCGCAGATGTTCGCCAAGCGGCCGGGCCAGGTCTACCTCAACACCTGGCACGGCGTGCCGCTCAAGCACATGGGCCTCGACATGGTCGGCATCCACAAGGCCCACCCGCGCAACATCATCCGCAACTTCCTCAGCGCCGACTACCTGGTCTCGGCCACGCCCTTCATGACCGACACGATGTACCGCCGGGCCTACCGCCTCCAGGGGCTGTTCCCCGGCACGGTCCTCGAGATGGGCCAGCCGCGCATGGACCTGCTCACCGAGGCGGTCGCGGACCCGGAGGGGACCCGGCGCCGGCTCCGGGCGGACGGCATCGAGGCCGGCGAGCGACGCATCCTGCTCTTCGCGCCGACGTGGCGAGGGGCCAGCTTCGGCGCGCCGGAGGACGACGCGGTCGACCTCGCCCGGACCTGCCAGGTGCTCCAGGACGCGCTCGGCGAGGAGTGGCTCGTGCTGCTCAAGGTGCACCAGTCCGCCCACGCCCAGGTCAGCGAGGTCCTCGCCGGCCGCTCCGACCTGCTGGTGCCGCACCAGGTGTCGGCCAACCTGCTCCTCGGCGTGACCGACCTGCTGGTCACCGACTACTCCAGCATCTTCTTCGACTACCTCGCGACCGCGCGGCCGGTCGTGCACTACGTGCCCGACCTGGAGACCTACACCGCCGAGCGCGGGCTCTACCTCGCCCACGACGAGCTGCCCGGCCCCGTGGTCACCGACCGCGAGGCGCTGGTGCGCGAGGTGCTCGCCGCGGTCGCGGCGGGGCCGCACTCGCCCCGCGCCGCGCAGGCGGCCGGCACCTACACCGGTCCGGCCGACGGCGAGGTCACCGCACGCATCGTCGACGTGGTGTTCCGCGGCCGCGAGGACGCCGCGACGGGCGAGGGCCGTCGCCTGGTGCGCGACTTCCTCGATCCCGGCAAGGAGCGGATGCTGGTCTACCTCGGCAGCATGCTGAGCCAGGGCATCACCACCTCGGCGATCAACCTGCTGCGCCACCTCGACTACGACAAGTACGACGTCACGGTGTTCTGGCCGCAGATCCGCGGCCGTGACCGGTCGAAGAACATCGCGCTCGTCGACGACCGCGCTCGCCCGTTGCCCCGCGCGCTGACCTACATCGGCACCCAGCGCGAGGTGACCCGGGAGACCGAGGTGCTGATGCAGGTCGGGCTCGGCGAGGAGCTCACCGAGGACCACCTCGACTTCTGGCGCACGGAGTACCACCGCGTCTTCGGCGACGCCCGCTTCGACCACCTGGTCGACTTCAGCGGCTACGGCTGCTACACACCGTTCCTCTACTCCGCCGCCACCGCCCGCACGCGCAGCATCTGGCTGCACAACGAGATGATCGCCGACCGCGACCGCGAGACCCTGGGCGTGCGCCACCTGCAGGCCCGCCTGACCGCGGTGTTCTCGACCTACCGCTTCTTCGACCACCTGGTCTCGGTCTCGCCCGAGCTGCGCGACATCAACCGGGCCGGCCTGGCGGAGTACGCCCCGCCGGAGAAGTTCTTCCACGCGCTCAACACCATCGACGGCGAGCACATCCTCGAGCAGTCCCTGGAGCCGTTCTGGGGCGACCCGACCTGGGGCACGCCCGAGGAGTGGGAGGAGCACCGGCGCAGCGGCGACGCGGCCCGGACGACGCCCGCCGTCGCGCCCGCCCCGGACGCCGCCGAGGGCCCCGACGACCGTGAGGACCCCGAGACCGGCGAGGACCCGAGCCGCTCCCAGGCGGACCTCGAGGAGTCCGAGAGCCGCGAGGAGGCCGGCCCCGAGGCCGAGCGCCGCCCCGCCAGCGAGGGCGAGCGCCTGCGCGAGGAGGCCGCGCCGGCCCCCGGCACGCGCGGTGGTGGCTACGTCGACGGGCGGCCCCACCGCCTCCGTCCGGTCAAGCTGCCCGGCGCCGTGGTCTTCGTCTGCGTCGGCCGACTCTCCCCGGCCAAGAACCACGCCCGGCTGCTCGACAGCTTCGCCGTCGTCCATGCCCGCCACCCGGAGACCCGGCTCTGGCTCATCGGCGGCGGCGCGCTCGAGGACGAGCTGGTCGCGCAGGTCCGGCGGCTGGGTCTCCAGGACGCGGTCCACATGACCGGGCAGGTGGTGAACCCCTACAAGTTCATGTGCAAGGCGGACTGCTTCGTGCTGTCCAGCGACTACGAGGGCCAGCCGGTCGTCATCCTCGAGGCGCGGGTCCTCGGACTGCCGGTGGTCAGCACCGCGTTCGCCTCGGTCGGCGACTCGATCCCGCCCGGGGCCGGGATGGTCGTCCCGCGGTCCGTCGACGGCCTGGTCGACGGCATGGAGCACTTCCTGGCCGGTGACCTGGCGGGCGTCACCCTCGACTTCGAGGACTACAACCGCCACGCCGTCGAGCAGTTCGAGGCCGCCGTCCACGGGCGGCAGGTCTAGCCGGCGCCCCCGGCCTCCCGCTCGGCCACCAGGTCGAGCACCCGGCGCGCCACCCGCTCGGCGGCGTGCCCGTCGTCCCAGGGGCAGAACTCCTCGCGGAACGCCGCACGCGCCGCTGCCCCGGTGTCCTCGCCCCGCAGCCGCTCGACCACGTCGTCGGTGGTGCGCACCAGGTCGCCGGGGGGACGCGCCTCGAGGTCGAGGTAGAACCCGCGCTCGACGTCGCGGTAGTGCTCCAGGTCGGGGGTGAGCAGCACCATCGGACGGTCGAGCAGGGCGAAGTCGAACATCACCGAGGAGTAGTCGGTGACCAGCACGTCGGTGGCGCACAGCAGCGGGGCGATGTCGGGATAGCGGGTCACGTCGAGCACGCGGTCGCGGCCGGCGAACGCGTCGGCGGCGCCGGCGGCGTTGTAGTGCCCGCGGACGAGGACCACGGCGTCGGGCACAGCAGCCACCACCGCGGGCGCGTCGAGGAACAGCGGCTTGGCATCGCGGACACCGGCCAGCTCGCGCCAGGTCGGCGCGTAGAGCACCACCCGCCGGCCGTCCTCGATCCCCAGCGCCCGGCGCACCTCGCCCCGGGCCGCGTCGCGGCGGTCCGGGTGGACGAGCACGTCGTTGCGCGGGTAGCCCGACTCCAGCATCGGCCCGGCGTAGCCGAACGCGGTCCGGAACGCCGTCGACGAGAGCGGGTTGGCCGAGACCAGCGCGTCCCAGCCCGCCGCCTGGGCAGCGACGTCGCGGCGGTGCCGCCACACGGTCAGGTCGCCGGGGCCGCGGTCCTCGCCGATCCGCTTGAGCGGCGTGCCGTGCCAGGTCTGCACGTGCACCTGGTGCGCCGGCCTGGTCCACCACGACGGGGCGGCCGCGTTGCCGACGTAGGCCGCCGCGGTCTGCAGCAGCTCGTGCCACTCCGCCGACCGGCGCACGACGGGGCGCACGCCGGCGGGCAGCCCCACCCGGGGGTCGTCGACCACCATGACCAGATCGAGGTCGGGGGCCACCTCGTGCAGGGCGGTCGCCACGGGCCCGGGGTTGTCGCCGCCGGAGCGGCCGTGGAAGGACTCCAGCAGCACCGTGCCGCGACGTCGCGGCAGCGCCGCCGAGTGCTCGCGCAGCAGCTGCTGTCCCCGCGCGCTGCGCTCGCGGGTGGTCAGCGCCGTGGCGGCGTGCACCAGCAGCCGGCCGGCCGGCCCGACGCCCAGGGCCAGGCCGAGGACCCCGTCGCGCAGCTCGGGCGGGTCGACCAGCAGCGCGGGATGGACCCCGACGTCGAGCCCCTCGAGGTGGTAGCGGCCCGCGGGCAGCGGGCCGTCCTGCCCGAACGACGTGCAGGTCAGCGGCAGGTGCAGCTCGTGGCCCTCGGCCCAGCCCTCGTGCGCCCGTGCGCGAGGACCCGCCAGCGCGACGTCGGCGTGGACCCGGGCGTCGGTGCGCAGCACCAGCCGGCCGCCCGCGACCTCCGCGCCGACCACCCGCGGCGCGCCGCGCGGGGGGTCCGGTGACCAGCGAGGCTCCAGGACGTGCTCGCGGTCGCCCACGCGCACACGCACGAAGGACAGGGCGGTGCCGGCCCCCGCGACGACCCGGAAGCCCGCCGTCGGGTGGTCCTCGTGGGCCCGGCCGACCGCGAGCGCGACCTGGTCGTCGACCCACGGCGTCGCGTCGGTCGCCAGCCACTCCCCCGCCAGTCCGAGGTCGACCTGCAGCGGCGGGTGCGGGGTGTGGTCCATCCAGGCGACGCCGTGCAGCCGGACCTGGTCGCCGTCGGTCCAGGCGTGCACCAGCCGCACGTGCGAGACCCGGTCGACGTCCTCGACGCGGCGCCACGGGTCGGGTGTCGCGGACACCGGCGCGGACAGGCCCCCGGGCTGCCGCACCAGGTCGCCGTCGAGCGGCAGCCCGGTGGCGTGGTCGGCGTCGTGGTCGAGCAGCAGGGCGAGGTCCTCCAGCGTGCCGTGCGCCGCGGCGTACGCCGCCCGTCGCGCGGAGACCGGCACCCGGGCGACGTCGCGCCAGGGCAGTCCGTCGACCAGGGCGCGCACGAGGGGCCGCAGCGCCTCGAGGTGGGCCGGCCCGCCGCCGACGGCGTCGGCGTACCAGCCGGGCAGGGGGCGGCGGAGCATCCAGGTCCGCCAGTCGTCGACGTCGCCGGACCGCTCCTCGCGCAGTCGGGCGAGCGCCTCCAGCAGGCCCTGGCAGCGCTCCTCGGCCAGGTCGACCCGGAAGCGCCGCTGGGCCTCGAGCGGCAGCGCCCCGTCCCCGGGGCCGCGCGTCCACCACGCCCCGACCGAGACGTGGTCGCCGGCGAGGAGGCCCAGCACATCGACCGGGCGGGCGGCCAGGGGCGACCTGCCGCGCTCGGCCCACGCCGCCGCCGGCGCGATCACCTCGCGCGGGTCGAGACCACCCAGCGGGGCCCCGTCCGCCCCCACCACGGGGTGTCCGGAGGTGCGGGCGACCTCGAGCGCCGCGCCCAGGGCGGCGCGGTCGAGGACGGCGTCGGCCTCGAGCCGCAGGAGCAGGTCGCCGGGCTCGCACCCGGCGGCGGGGTCACCGTCCTCGCCGCCGCCCACCACGCGCAGGACCGCGGAGGGTGAGACCTGCTCGAGGGCGGTGGTGAGCGTGGCCAGGTGGTCCCCCGTGGTCCAGGGCTCGGGCCGCACCAGCCCGACCAGCCGCGGCTCGCCCGAGACGCGCTCCTGGACCCGCTTGAGCCGGGCGCGCGCAGCGCGGGCAGCACGACCGAATCCGCTCACGTCGGGAGCCTACGGGAGCCTCGGCACGCGCCGAGCGCGAGCCGAGGCGCAGCTCAGAGAGCGCGCCGTCGCTGCTCGACCACACGCGCCGTCGTGGCGCGCTCCTCCCAGGCCAGCAGGTCGACGACGGTGCCGGAATCGACGGCGGGGACCGCGTCCCACTCGGCGAGCTCGTCGATCAGCTCGAGGTGGGGGCGCGCGAGCCGGGTCTCGAGCTCGGCGAGGCGTCCCTCGGCCAGGCGCAGCATCCCGCGCAGCTCGGCGACGTGGCGCTCGGACCTGAGCAGGCGGTCGCGCATGTGCCCGGCGAACAGGGCGTGCTCGCTGCTGCGGTCGAGGTAGAGCGAGCGGAAGGCCCGGGCCTGGACGACCCGCTCCTCGGCGTGCCGGTGACGCTCGTCGACCAGCACGTCGTGACCGAGCCGGGCAGCGCACCAGGAGGCGAGGAGGGCGACGACGACGCCGACGGTGAGGACGCCGAGGGTGCCGACCAGGAGGGCGACGACGGCGGTGACGGTGGAGACCAGGAGCAGGGCGGCGGCGGCCACGAGCCGGCGCGGACGCTCACGACGACGGAGGGAAGGGACACGCGTCATGGCCCGAGGCTAGGCCTGGTCGTCGTCCGGCCGGACCCGACACGCGCGTTCGAGGAGCAGCGAGGTGAGCACGATCAGGCCGCCGGCGACACCGCCGACGAGGCTGTGGACGATGCGTTCGCCGCCGAGCTCGGCGGACAGACCCACCCAGGTCAGGGCATACCCGACGTAGCCTCCGCCCACCAGCGCCCCGACCAGCGCGCACGACTTGGCCAGGACCAGGCGGTTGACCGCCTGGTGGGGCAGCAACCGGCCGGCGGGCAGTCCTGGGCGCGGCGGCCGCTGCAGCAGGCGGTGGGTGACCCAGGCGGACCAGCCGAGGATGGCGGCCACCAGCAGCAGGGTCAGCGGCGGGAGCCAGCTCACCCGCGGCGCGGGGCTGCCCAGGGCCACCGCGAGCGGACGCACCGCCCACCCGACGACGAGCCCGAGGAGGGCCAGCGCCACCAGGACGCCGGGCGAGGTCGGGCGCAGACGGCCGGGGTCGAGCGCGGGGTCGTCGCGGTCCTCGGGACCGGAGCTCACGGTGCGGGGCTGCTCAGAGGTGGAGCTCGAGGTCCTCGCGGCGGCTCACGCCGCTCCGGTCGACCTTGTCGAGCAGGTCGGCCACGGCGCCGTAGCCCGGGATCTCGGCGTCGGGCTCGATCTCGTGCCACGGCTCGAGGACGAAGGCACGCTCGTGGGCGCGCGGGTGCGGGAGCATGAGCTCCTCCTCGGTCGCCTTGCGCTTGCCGACGACGATCAGGTCGACGTCGAGCGGGCGCGGGGCGTTGTGCTCCCCCGATCGGCTGCGCCCGAAGGCCGACTCGATGGCCAGCGCGCGGTCGAGCAGCAGGTGCGCCGGCAGCGTCGAGTCCAGCAGGACGACGGCGTTGAAGAACGTCTCCGCGTCGGCGGGGCTGTCGACCGGCTCGGTCTCGTAGACCGAGGACACGGCGGTCACGAAGACGCCGGGGGTGTCGGCCAGCGCGGCGACAGCGCCCTGCAGCTTCTGCAGTCGCTCGCCGATGTTGCTGCCCAGGGCGACCACGCACCGCCGGATCGGGCGCATCTCACCGGTGATGGTGTCGGCGTCGACGATGTGCGGGTTGGGGGTCTCAGTCATCCACGGCTCCGAGTGATGGTCAGGACGACGTCGGAGAACGTCGCCTCGATGGGGGCGTCGGGCTTGTGCACGGTGACGTGCGCCCAGGCGACCCGCTCGTCCTCCAGGCAGAGGTCGGCGATGCGCTGGGCCAGGGTCTCGATGAGGTCGACGGGGTCGTGCTCGATCGCCTCCTTCACTCGTGTGCTGAGCGTCCCGTAGTCCACGGTGTCGCGCAACCGGTCGCTGCGTGCCGCAGGGCGGGTGTCGACCTCGAGGGTGAGATCGACCCGGAAGCGCTGGCCGTCGCGGCGCTCGTGCTCGAGGACCCCGTGGTGTCCCCATCCCTCCAGCCCGAGCACGCTCAGCCGGTCGCTGGGCTGGTGGTCGGGCGAGGCGAGGGCGAAGGGGACGTCCATGAGTCCTCGACACTACCTCCGGTGGGGTGGCCTCACCCACGCGGTCCCGGTCGCAGCCCCGGCCACGACCCCGTCCCGGCTCAGCCCTCGCCCCAGCGTGCGGCCACGCGCACCGCGTCGGCGGTCGCCCGGACGGCGTGGACCCGCACGCACCACGCGCCGGCCGCCGCCGCGAGGGTCGCGGTGGCGGTCGTGGCGTCGTCGCGCGCGACCGGGGTGCGCAGCTGCTCGCCGTCGGCGAGGAGCTGGCCCAGGAACCGCTTGCGGCTGGTCGCCACCAGCAGCGGGAGGCCGAGGTCGAGGAGCGTGTCGAGCCCGCGCAGCAGGGCCCAGTTGTGACCGGCGTCCTTGGCGAACCCGATGCCGGGGTCCAGGCAGACCCGGTCGGGGTCGACCCCGGCCGACGCCGCGACCTCGACCCGCTCGGCCAGCTCCCGGCGTACGTCGGCGACCACGTCGGCGTAGTCGGCGCGCGCCTGCATGGTCGCGGAGTGCCCGCGCCAGTGCATGAGGACGTAGGGCACCTCCAGCCGCGCGACCGTGGCGAACATCTCGGGGTCGGCCAGGCCGCCGGAGACGTCGTTGACCAGCACCGCGCCGGCGTCGACCGCCTCGGCGGCCAGCCCCGCCCGCATGGTGTCGACCGAGACCCGCACGCCGGCCGCGACCAGGGCCGCCACCACCGGCAGCACGCGGGCGCGCTCCTCCTCGGGCTCCACGCGCGGCGCGCCCGGCCGGGTGGACTCCCCGCCCACGTCGACCAGGTCGGCGCCCTCGGCCGCCAGGCGGAGCCCGTGCTCCACGGCGCGGCCGGGGTCCAGGAAGCGGCCGCCGTCGGAGAACGAGTCGGGGGTGGTGTTGAGCACCCCCATGACCAGGCAGCGACCCGGGTCGGCCAGGTCGGGCGGGAGGCCGTCCAGCCCTCGCGCCGGACGGCCGGAGGGCCGCGACGGCCGCTCGGGCACGGTCAGCGGGTCCCGTGCATGATCAGGCTCATCGCCTCGGCACGGGTGGCCGGCTTGTGCATCGACCCGCGGATCGCCGAGGTGATCGTCTTGGAGCCGGGCTTGCGGACCCCGCGCATCGTCATGCACAGGTGCTCGGCCTCGATCACCACGATGACGCCCTGGGCGCCCAGGAGGCGCGAGAGCGAGTCGGCGATCTGGGTGGTCAGGCGCTCCTGCACCTGCGGGCGCCGGGAGAACACGTCGACCAGGCGGGCGAGCTTGGAGAGGCCGGTGATCCGGCCGTCCTCGCCGGGGATGTAGCCGATGTGGGCGACGCCGGTGAACGGCACCAGGTGGTGCTCGCACATCGACCACAGCTCGATGTCCTTGACCAGGACCATCTCCTCGTGGCCGGCGTCGAAGGTGGTGGTGAGCACCTGCTCCGGGCTCTGCCGCATGCCGACGAGCAGCTCGGCGTAGGCCCGCGCCACCCGGGCCGGGGTGTCCGCCAGGCCCTCGCGGTCGGGGTCCTCCCCCACCGCGAGCAGCAGCTCCCGGACCGCGGCCTCGGCCCGCGCGTGGTCGTAGGGCGGCAGGTCGGCGTAGGACGGCGGGGTGATCGGGGCCACCCGCGACTCGGCGAGGCTCTCCGCGACCGTGGTGGAGGCTCCCTCGGGCCGGGCCTCGCCGGGCAGGCCGCCGCGACCGGGGTCGGCGCTCACCGGCTCAGGCCTCGGTGGAGGCGTTGGTGCCCGGTGGAGGGGGCGTGCCGTGCAGGTCGCCGCCCGATCCCGGCGGGGTGATCACCGCGGCGCCCTGCGGCTCCTCGGGCACGACGTCGCCCAGCGCGGCGCGCGGGACCTCGACCGGCGGCTTGTCCGAGGGCTCGCGGGTCGGGGACCCGGTCCAGGCCGGACGCACCGGTCGACGGCGCAGCGGCTCGAAGACCTGGGCCACCTGCTCCTTGTCGAGGGTCTCCTTCTCGAGCAGCGCGAGCACGAGGGAGTCCAGGACGTCGCGGTTCTCCTGGAGGATGTCGAAGGCCTCCTGGTGCGCGGTGGCGAGGAGCTTCTTGACCTCCTCGTCGACGACCGCGGCGACGTCCTCGGAGTAGTTGCGGGTGTGCCCGAAGTCACGACCCAGGAACGGCTCGCCGTTGGACTCGCCGAGCTTGATCGCGCCGAGGCGCTCGGTCATGCCGTACTGCGTGACCATGGCCCGGGCGAGCGAGGTCGCCTTCTCGATGTCGTTGCCCGCACCGGTGGTCGGGTCGTGGAAGACCATCTCCTCCGCGGCCCGCCCGCCGAGCATGTAGGCGAGCTTGTCGAGCATCTCCGAGCGGGTCTGGGAGTACTTGTCCTCGTCGGGCAGCACCATGGTGTAGCCCAGCGCCCGTCCGCGCGGCAGGATCGTGACCTTGTGCACCGGGTCGGTGCCGGGCAGCGCCGCGGCGACGAGGGCGTGGCCGCCCTCGTGGTAGGCGGTGATGAGCTTCTCCTTCTCGCTCATCAGGCGCGTGCGCTTCTGCGGGCCGGCGATGACCCGGTCGATCGCCTCGTCGAGGGCCTCGGCGTCGATCAGCTTGGCGTCCTGGCGCGCGGTCAGCAGTGCGGCCTCGTTGAGCACGTTGGCCAGGTCGGCGCCGGTGAAGCCGGGGGTGCGGCGGGCCACCGACATCAGGTCGATGCCGGGCGCCATCGGCTTGCCCCGGGCGTGGACCAGCAGGATCTGGTGACGGCCCACCAGGTCGGGCGGGTCGACCGCGATCTGGCGGTCGAACCGGCCGGGGCGCAGGAGCGCGGGGTCGAGGATGTCGGGACGGTTGGTCGCGGCGATGAGGATGACGCCGCCGCGCACGTCGAAGCCGTCCATCTCGACCAGCAGCTGGTTGAGCGTCTGCTCGCGCTCGTCGTGGCCACCGCCCATGCCGGCGCCGCGGTGACGACCGACCGCGTCGATCTCGTCGATGAAGACGATCGCGGGGGCGTTCTCCTTGGCCTGCTCGAACAGGTCGCGCACGCGGGAGGCGCCGACGCCGACGAACATCTCGACGAAGTCGGAGCCGGAGATGGAGTAGAACGGCACCCCGGCCTCACCGGCGACCGCGCGGGCGAGCAGGGTCTTGCCGGTGCCGGGCTGGCCGTAGAGCAGCACCCCCTTGGGGATCTTGGCGCCGACGGCTTGGAACTTGGCGGGCTCCTGGAGGAACTCCTTGATCTCGCCGAGCTCCTCGATCGCCTCCTGGCAGCCCGCGACGTCGGAGAACGTCGTCTTGGGCATGTCCTTGCTGATCAGCTTGGCCTTGGACTTGGCGAACTGCATGACGCGGCCGCCGCCGCCCTGCACCTGGTTCATCATGAAGATGAACAGCAGGATGATCAGCACGAACGGCAGGAACGTCGCGAGGATCTGGCCGATCAGGCTGGGCTGGGGGTTCTCGGAGTTGTACTTCTCGATCTGCCCCTGGTCGACCTGGCGGGCGGCCGCCTGGATCAGGTCGTTCTGCTGACCGTCGACCCAGTGGCTCATCACCTTCTTGTCGTCGTCCAGCGTCGCCCGGATCTCCTGGTCCTGGTCGATGAACGTGATGTCCTTGACCTTGCCGTCGGTGATGTAGGAGGACATGGTGGAGGTCGGGACCTCGTCGTAGCCGCCGTTGGGCACGAGGTACTGCAGCGCCACCAGGACGCCGACGACCGCGAGGACGATCCAGAACCAAGGACCGCGGAAGATGCGCTTCACGTCCATGCACCGGGGCGGACCCCGACCTCCTGAGCTGTCGACGGTGTCGATGAGGCGACCCGCTTCGAGCCGAAGGGGTCGACTAGACGGTACACGGCGGCGCCACGCCGGTGCCGCGGCGTGGGCGTCAGGAGTAGACCTCGGGCGCGAGGGTGCCGATGCAGCGCAGGTTGCGGTAGCGCTCGGCGTAGTCGAGGCCGTAGCCGACGACGAAGGCGTTGGGGATGTCGTGGCCGACGTACTTCACCTCGACGCTCATCTGGAGGGCGTCGGGCTTGCGCAGCAGGGTGCAGATCTCGACCGACGCGGGACCGCGCGAGCTGAGGTTGCGCACCAGCCACGACAGGGTCAGGCCGGTGTCGATGATGTCCTCGACGATGAGCACGTGGCGTCCGGTGATGTCGGTGTCGAGGTCCTTGAGGATCCGCACGACGCCGGAGGACTTGGTGCCCGAGCCGTAGGACGAGACCGCCATCCAGTCCATCTCCACGTGCCGGCCGAAGGACCGGGCCAGGTCGGCCATCACCATGACCGCACCCCGCAGCACGCCGACGAGGAGGAGGTCCTGGCCCTCGTAGTCGCGCTCGATCTCGACCGCGAGCTCACCCAGCCGACGGTGGATGTCCTCCTCGGTGAAGAGCACGTCGATCAGGTCGTCGGCGATGTCAGCGGCATCCACGGGCGTCAGCCTGCCACAGGACCACCGGCGTCGGACGAGGCGTCCGGGCGCGTGGAGCGGAACCGGATCACCCCGTCGCGGCGCTCGGCCCGCACGTGGCCCGGGAGGTCGAGGGCGCGGGCCTCGCCGCGCCGCTGCCAGACCATGACCTCGAGCGCCGAGAGGTGGCCGTGGGTCAGCTCGCGGGGAGGGACGCCGGCGCGCAGCGCGAGGAGGCGGAGCAGGCGGGTCCGCAGGGCCGTCGGCAGCCCGTCCACGGACCCGAGGTCCACGCCGTCGAGGTGCTGCGGCACCAGGGCCTCCGCCTGGTCGTCGAGCGCGTCGAGGTCGTCGCGCAGCAGGTGACCGGTGCGGGCCAGGGCCCCAGCGACACCGGGACCGAGCTCGGCCTCGAGCAGCGGCATCACCACGTGCCGCACCCGGGCGCGAAGGAAGCGCTGGTCGAGGTTGTGGGGGTCCTCCCAGAACTCGATGCCCTCGGCCAGGCAGGCGGCCTCGGTCCGGGCCCGGGTCACCTCGCGCAGGAACGGGCGCAGCAGGACCGGGCCGTCCGCGTCGCGCTCGTCGCGGCGGAACCCCTCGCGCATCCCGGCCAGGCTCCGCGGACCCGACCCCTGGGTGAGTCCGAGCAGCACGCTCTCGGCCTGGTCGTCGACCGTGTGGCCGAGCAGCACCACGCCGGCCCCGAAGTGACGCGCGAGCTGGTCGAGGGCGGCGTACCTCGCCTCGCGCGCCCCGGCCTCCACACCGCGGGGGCCGGGGTCGACGCGCACCCGGATCGAGGCGGTCTCGTCGGCGCCGAGGCGGGCCATCTGCTGCACCACCCGGGCGGTGTGCTCGGCCGAGCCGTCCTGGAGGCCGTGGTCGACGACCGCCCCGACGACGGGACCGACGACGGGCCCGACGACCGGCCCGACGTCCGGACCGACGTCCGGCCCGACGCCGCTGGCCCCCTCGGCGCGACGCCGCTCGAAGACCGTGGCGGCGAGCAGGGCGAGCGAGTCGGCGCCACCCGAGCAGGCGACCAGGACCGCGCCCGATGGCGGCAGCAGCCGGCGTACGGCGAGGCGGACGGCCGCGACCGCCGGGTCGGGGCCGGTCATGACGGGGTCACCCGTGGACGCGGCGCACCCAGGCGGCGGGGTCGCCGATCTCGGTCTTGGAGGGGAGGTTGTCGGCCTCGACCCAGACCTTGTTGAAGCCCTCCATCCCGACCCGGTCGACGACGGCGCGGACGAAGGCGGCGCCGTCGCGGTACTGCGCCATCTTGGCGTCGAGGCCGAGCAGGCGGCGCACCAGGCGGTCCAGGGAGCCGGCGCCCTTGCGGCGCTGGTCGAAGCGGGCTCGGATGCGGTCGACCGACGGGATCACCTCGGGCCCGACGCCGTCCATCACCACGTCGGCGTGCCCCTCGAGCAGCGACATCACCCCGGTCACCCGGTCGATCACCTCGCGCTGGGCCGGGGTGGCGAACAGGTCGAGCAGGCTGCCGTCGCCCCTGCCGGACACGACGTCACCGAGGCGCCGGACGGCGTCGCCCAGCATCGAGGCGACGGCCCCGGGGTCCATGTCGAGACCGCCGACCAGCTGCTCGACCTGCGACTCGAGGTGGTCCCGCATCCAGGGCACCGCGGTGAACTGCACCCGGTGGGTCTCCTCGTGCAGGCACACCCAGAGGCGGAAGTCCTGGGCGTCGACCTCGAGCTCGCGCTCGACGCTGACGATGTTGGGGGCGACCAGCAGCAGGCGGCCGACCTCGGCCGACCCGGGCTCACCGTGGAAGGGGTCGAACTGGCCGAGCACCTTGCCGGCGAGGAAGCCGAGCAGCGCGCCGACCTCCAGGCCGGTGACGCGGCTGCCGACCGAGTCGGCCAGGCCCTCGCCGGGGACCTTGCCGCGCTTCTCCAGCATCCGGTCGATCACCGGGGTGAGCAGGCGCTCGAAGCCGTCGGCGTTGGCCTGCACCCAGCCGCGCCGGTCGACGACCAGCACCGGGGCCGAGGCCTCCTCGGCCACCAGCCCGGTGAACTCGCGGACCAGCGGGGTCGAGCGGTGCGCGTCGGCGCGCAGCTCCGCGACCACCGCGTCGGCCTGCGTCGGCGAGACCTGGGGACCGGGGCCCGCCAGCTTGGTCGCGGTGTTGACCGCGAGCTTCCAGTCGACCATCTGCCCGCTCATGTGGCGAGCCTACGGGGGGGCGGTTTCCCAGGGTATGCAGGCGACCTGCCGCTCCCCCAGGCGAATTCACCTGGGGAGGCGGCCGGTTCCCGAGGGAGGTACGGCGGTCCCGGGCGCGTCAGGCGCCGCAGCGGCAGCCGGCGAGCGCCGCGGCGATCCGGTCGAGCCGGGCGCGGGCGAACAGCACCTGCGGCTCCTGGACGCGGTCGGTGAGCACCGCGAAGAGCATCACCGAGCCGTCGCGTCCGACCGCCACGCCGGCCAGCCCGTGCACCCCGGTGAGCGTCCCGGTCTTGGCCCGCACGCGGCCCAGCCCCGCGTCGGCCCGCACGTCGAACCGGCTGGTCAGCGAGCCGGTGAACCCGGCGACCGGCAGCCCGGCCACCACGCCGGACAGCTCCGGGTGCGCCGGGTCGAGCGAGTGGGCGAGCACGTCGAGCAGGGTGGCCGGGTCGATCCGGTCGTCGCGGGAGAGCCCGCTGCCGTCGTACGTCGTGAGCCCGGCGAGGCGGACGCCGAGACCGCCCAGCACCTCGCGCAGGGACCGGACCCCGCCTGCGAAGGACCCGGGCCGGCCCTGCGCCAGGGCGACGTGGCGCAGCAGCACCTCGGCGCCCTCGTTGTCGCTCGCCTCGAGGACGTGCTGGACGACCTCGACCAGGGGGGCGCTGCGGACCGCGGCGACCTGCCGGGCGCCCGGTGGGGCGATGCCGGGGCGCGCCGGGCCGACGGCGATCCCCGCGCGGCGCAGCTCCTGCCGGAAGACCCGGCCGGCCTCGGCGGCCGGGTCGGGGACGCGGATGCCGTAGCCGATCTCGTCCCGGCCCTCGTCGACCCACAGCGGGCTGATCGGGCTCACCACGTCGGTCGGGACGTAGTCGTCCTCCCAGTGCGGGTTGACCGCCGGCCCGGAGAACAGCGAGGTGTCGTAGGTCAGCCGCAGCCGACCAGTGGCACCGGCCCGGCGGACCGCGCCGGCCGTGGCCCGGGCGAGGGTCCGCACGTCCGCGCGCTCGGGGTAGACGCCGGTCTGCGGCGCCCGCTCGAGCAACGGGTCGCCCCCGCCGACCAGCGTGAGGGTCCGGCCGCTGCGCACCACCGCGGTGGTGAACCGGTGCTGGGGCCCGACCGCCTCGAGCACCGCGAGGGAGGTCAGCGTCTTCATCGTCGAGGCCGGCATCATCACCGGCGGCCCGGAGCGGTAGACCGGTCGGCCGTCGGTGCCACCGACCACCACCGCCACCCGTCGACCGAGCCGCTGGTCGGCTGCGAGACGCGACACCGACCGCCGGATCGCGGCCTCGTCGAGCGAGCTGCCTCCCAGCGGCACGGCGACCGGGCGGGCGGCGGGGAGCTCGGGCAGGTCGAGCCCCGGCGGCGGGGCGACCGCCTGCGGCGCCGAGGCGGGGTCGGGGGCGGCGAGCCCGGTCCGGTCGCCGAGGTCGAAGCGGTGGGTCACGACGCTGAGCACCAGGAGCAGCAGCACGCTCGCCTCCGCCGCGCGACGCAGGTGCGGGCCGCGCCCGGGCGGCTCGGGCTGCTCGGCCTGCTCCGGCGGCTCGGCCTGCTCCGGCTGCTCCGGCTGCTCGGCCTGCTCGGCCTGCTCGGGCTGCTCGGGCGGCTCGGTGGTCGCGTCGGCCGCCTTGGCGGTGCCCTCGCCCACGGCCCCGACGTGGGGTCGGTCACCTTCGGACATGGGAGGTCCCCTCGAGGTGCGTGGGCGGCGGGTTCTGCGGGAGACTAACCGACGACACGACGAGGGCCGAGGCGTGCCGACGAGTGACCCGACGACTGGAGGAAGTCCGTGGAGTTCGACGTTCTGGTGGAGATCCCCAAGGGACAGCGCAACAAGTACGAGGTCGACCACGAGAGCGGTCGGATGCGGCTGGACCGCACGCTGTTCACCTCCACGCAGTACCCCGCCGACTACGGCTTCATCGAGGACACCCTCGGCCTCGACGGCGACCCGCTCGACGCGCTGGTCCTCCTCCAGGAGCCGACCTTCCCCGGGTGCCTGATCAAGTGCCGCGCGATCGGCATGTTCCGCATGACCGACGAGGCGGGCGGCGACGACAAGGTCCTGTGCGTCCCGTCCACCGACCCGCGGCTGGAGCACCTGCGCGACATCGACCACGTCTCCAAGTTCGACCGGCTGGAGATCCAGCACTTCTTCGAGGTCTACAAGGACCTCGAGCCCGGCAAGTCCGTCGAGGGCGCCAACTGGGTCGGACGCGCCGAGGCCGAGGCGGAGGTCCGGGCCTCGTTCACGCGGTTCGAGGACGGCTCCTCCCACTGATCCCCACCGACGGGGAGGTCCCGCGCCGACCGGGTCGGGAGCACGCCGCGCGAGTCAGCACCGGCGGTGTGGCCGCATGCGGCGCGCCGTGCGGATCGACGCGGTCCGGGTCGGCGTTGTGATTGGGCGCTGATCCGGCGCTGAGGGCCCCGCGGTCTCCTTCCGGCACCAACCACCACGGTGCCGGGCGAAGACCCGGGACCATCTCGAAGGAGACAGCACATGAAGCTCCCCATCACCCTGGCGGCCATCCTGGGCGCCGGTTTTCTCGCGGCCTCGGCCGGAGCCGTCACCGCGCAGCCGTCGTCGTGCACCCGCCCCGGGGCCACGATCGTCGGGTCCAGCGCGTCGGAGACGATCGTCGGGACACCCGACGCCGACGTCATCTACGGCTTGGGCGGGAACGACACGATCTACGGACGCGGCGGCGCCGACGTGATCATCGGCGGCTCCGGGGACGACAAGGTCCTCGGCGGCGCCTGCGACGACGTGATCCGCGGCGGCACTGGCGACGACGAGCTGTCGGGCAACGACGGCAACGACCGCCTCTTCGGCGCTTCCGGCGACGACGACCTGCGCGGCAACGTGGGCCGGGACGAGGCGCACGGCGGTGCCGGCGCCGACCGGATGACCGGGGGTGACGACGCCGACCGGCTCTTCGGCGACGCCGGCCCCGACGTCCTGCGCGGCTCCACCGGCGACGACACGCTCACCGGCGGCAGCGGACGCGACAAGCTCTACGGCGGCGACGGTGACGACACGCTCTACGGCAACGGCGGGCGGGACTTCCTGCACGGCAACGCCGGTCCGGACCGGGCCGACGGCGGCGCCCAGCCGGACGCCTGCGTGAGCGTGGCGGTGGCCCGGAGCTGCTGAGCGCACCACGTGACGAGACGACGGAGGTGCCGGGCCCAGCCGGCACCTCCGTCGTCGCGTCACGTACGCGCGGTCCTGCTCACTTCTCGACGCGGAACGCGAGCTCGGCCGAGCCGCGGTCACCGGCGATGTCGCTGTCGCGGCCGCCGTCGAAGCGGTCGCGCCCCTGCTCGCCGAGCAGGTAGTCGTTGCCCCGCCCACCGAAGAGCCGGTCCGGTCCGCGGCCGCCGAGCAGGGCGTCGTCACCGTTGCCGCCGAAGAGCCGGTCGTGACCGGTGCCCCCGTGGACGACATCGTCGCCGCCGTGACCGTAGATCGTGTCGTTGCCGCCGTGCCCGTAGATCTCGTCGTCGCACGGGGTGCCGTGGATGGTGTCGGCCCCGGAGCCGCCGTGGATGACGATGCGGCCCGCCGGGCACGCCGGGGTCGCCGCAGCGGTCCCGGCGAGACCCGCGGCGGCGAGCCCGCCGACCAGGAGCGCGGCGGGGAGTGTGTGTCGGAGATTCATCAGATGTCCTTCCCGGTCCGATGGGGACCGTGGGTGGTGGGTTGGGTGGGGTGACGATGGCGTGGGGCGGTCAGAGCGACGATCACAACGCGGGTCAGCCGACGGGGCGGGAGGCACGGCGCGGAGGTGGCACGAGCGCCTGGGGGTCCGGCGGCGGGGCGTCGACCTCGCGCATCGCCTCGACCCAGGCCCCGAACGCCCGCCTCGCCTCGCCGTGGCGCCCGGCCCGGACGAGCGTGCGCACCAGCGCGGCGTGCACCCGCTCGTCGTACGGGTCGACCCGGAGGAGCCGGGCCAGCAGCGCCGCGGAGTCGTGGTGGCGGGCGTCCTGGCCGGCGAGCGTGGCCAGGTGGCGGACCGACCGCACCCAGGCGGTGCGGGCCTCCTCCCGCAGGTCGGTCGCCCAGGCCTCGAAGGGCTCGTCCTCGAAGGCGTCCCCGCGGTAGCGCTGGTCCACCCGCGTCAGCACCTCCGCGGCCTGCCCCCGGTGCCCGGCGGCCACGAGACCCGCACCGAGTTCGGCCTCCGTGATCACCTCGTCGGCGTCGATGCTGACCCGGCGCAGGTCCAGCCAGACGCCACGCGTGTCGGAGGCGACGAAGTGGTCCGCGGGCATCGTCTTGTCGGGATCGAGCACCGACCGCACCGTGGCGAGGAGGACCGACAGCCGGTGGGGGGTCCTGGCCGGGTCGTCGTCGGGCCACAACAGCTCGCACAGCGCGTCCCGGCTCGTCGGCCGGCCCCGCCGGGCGGCGAGGAGCTTGACCAGGGTGCGGGCCTGGCGGGAACGCCAGGCCTGCATCGCGACCCGGCGGTGCCGCACGGTCACCTCGAAGCCGCCCAGCACGGCGATGGCCACGTCGGCGGCGACCGGGTCCTGGCCGGCCGGGCTCCCCGCGACCCGGGTCACGCCCCACGTCGCAAGACGCTCCGCGGCGAGGCGTCCGCGGTCGCGGGCGTCGCGGCCGGCGCCGTCGACCCGCGCCAGCAGCACCTCGACCCTCGCCTGGTCCGGGCCGGCCCCCGCGTCGGACCAGATGCCGTGGGCCTCCAGCAGCGCGTCGCGAGCCTGCGCCGGCTCGTCCTGGGCGAGGGCCATGGCCTCGAGGGCCTCGGCGAGCAGGTCGAGGGCGAGGTCCTCCCGCGCCGCCTCGACCGCCCTGGTCGCGCAGTCCCCGGCGGCGGGGTCGCCGGCCGCGATCCGGGCCCACGTCAGGGCGACGAGCGCGGCGGAGGCCAACGGTCGTGGGGCCAGGGCCACCGCCTCCTCGGCCAGGGCGGTCGCCTCCTCGGGCGCCTCGTCGCAGGCCAGCCTCGCCAGACCGGCCAGGGCAGGGACCAGGACCTGACGCTCCCCGGACTCGCGGGCGAGCGCGATCGCCTCCTCGTAGGCCCGTCGCCCCTGCTCCCGCTGCCCGAGCGCGCGGTGCAGGTCGCCCAGGCCGCTGAGGCTGGACGCGGCCCTTCCGCCCCCGAGCGCGCGGCCGACCTCGACGGCGCGACGCAGGTGCCAGCGCGCCTCGGCGTACTCCCCGGTGCGGCACAGCGCCTCGGCGAGGTTGTGCAGCGCCACCACCAGGGCCCCCACCGGGCGCACCAGCTCGCAGGTGCGCACCGCCGTACGTCCGAGGTCCGCGGCCTCGGGATAACGGGCATCGGCGAGCAGTCGGTAGCCGTGGCTCAGCAGGAGCAGCGCCAGCGTCGTGCCGTCGCCGGCCTGCCGGGCGTAGCCGCGCGCGGCCTCCACGTGCACCGCCTTGCGGTGGCCGGTGCTCACGCGCGCCACCGCCTGGTGGGCCCGGGCGAGGTCGGCGGGCCGGCCCGAGCGCTGCGCCTCGACGAGCGCCTGCGACGCGGTCTCGTGGGCCTCCTCCGAGCGTCCGACGCAGGCGAGCAGCGTGGCCCGCAGCGCCCGCCACCGCACGGCCTGGTCCGGGCGTACGGCGAGCTCCTCCGGGGCCGCGCGGTCGATGACCGCGAGACCCTCGTCGTACTCGCAGCGCATGTCGTGGACGGCGGCCAGCCCGCACGCGAGCGCGACGTCCCAGCCCCGGTCGCCGGCCCGCTCGGCGAGCGGTCGGAGCAGTCCGTGGGCGAGGTCGGCGCGGCCGGCGAGACGGTGCGCCTCGGCGAGCAGCAGACGCGCCTCGCCGTCCGGGTCCGTGCTGTCGAGGACCTCACAGACCACCGGCCCGTCCCCGTGGCCGATCAGCTCGGTGCCCCGGCGCCGCAGCAGGCTCTCCGCCTCGCCGCGCCGGCCCACGGCACGGAGCGCCTCCACCGCGGCGCCGGGGAAGCCGTGCCCGTCGAACCATCCGGCGCAGCTGACCACGAAGGACGCGTCGAGGTGCCGGTCGGCACGGAGCAGCTCGGCCAGCAGCGGGACGACCCGCTGGGCCGGGCTGCCCAGCAGCTCCCAACGGGGGTGGGGGCGGATCAGCCCGGTGCGGGCCGCCGAGCGCAGGTGGTCGACGGCCGCGGGCGTTCCGTCCGTCGGCCGGCGCGCCTCCACGAGCTCGGGAGTGACGAGCTCGAGGCAAGAAGCGTCCGCGAGCAGCGCGGCCTCACCGTCCCCGAGGGTGGTGAGGACCGAGTGCTCGAGCCAGTCACCCACGGTCGAGCCGGGACCGCACAGCCCGCGGAGCCGGGCCTGGAGCTCACCGGGCCCACGCGGGCCACCCTCGCGGCCGCCGTCGCGCGCCAGGGTGTCGGCCACGAGGTGGACCAGCACCGGCCAGCCGGCGGTGAGGTCGTGCACCACGCTCGGCGCGTGCGGGTCGGCGAGGTCGTACTCCTCGGCCAGCAGGGCCGCGACCTGCGCGGGGGTGAGCGCCAGGTCGTCCGGCCCGCGCTCCCGCGCCGGGCGGCTGAGGCGCCCGCGCTCCGTGCGGCCCAGTGGTGTCCTGGAGGTCACGACCAGCTCGGTCGAGTCGGGGAGGGCGTCGAGTGCCTCGAGGAGGTCGCCGCGCGCGGTCTCGTGGAGGTCGTGGAGGTCCTCCACGACGACCGCGGACGGCGGGTCCTGCGCGAGGCGGGCGAGGGCGGCCGCGTCCGCGTCGGCGGCCGAGATCACCACCGCCCCGTCAGGGAGGTGGGAGGTGGCCCAGGTGGTCTTGCCGTAGCCGGGGCCCGCGACGAGCAGGATCACGCCGGGAGCGACCCCCGATCCCCCCATAGTCCCCGTCGGCTGGTGCAGTTCATGCCAGGGAGGAGCGAGCTGGTCGCCGTCAGATACGTGGGGCCTCGACCGCCGGGCCGTCCCAGGGGCCGGCCTGCCTCAGGACAGCTCGGTGCGGAGCAGCTCGGTGGGGGCCCCGAACGCGTCGACCAGGTCCTCGGCGTGGGGGCGCAGCTGGCGGCACAGCTCCTCGACCGCGCCCTGGACTGCCTTGGAGCGGTCTCCCGAGAGCCGGGCGTGCTCCATGAACCAGGCCCGGTCGCCCTCGATCAGCGAGAGCGCGTGCCGTGGCGGGCGGCGTTGCCGAGGGAGTCCTTGCGGGCACTGTCGTCCCGGGTCCTCAGGACGAGCTCCTGCGACGGCGTCGGAGGCCACGGCCTCATCGTGGCAGCAGGCTCGGCCGCGACGTCAGGCGAGGTGGGGCAAAAACCGGTGGGCCCCGCCCGATTGGGAGGTTCGGGCGGGGCCGGGCTGTCCCATTGGGAGGCTAGGACAGCCGGTTGAGCCGGCGGCTCCAGGCGGGAGAGAACGGGATACGGATTCCCCCCGGACCTGCGGTCTCCCACTGCTCGAGTGGGTTGTCGTGCCGCTCAGCGTCGTGCGGGTCCCCCCGGACTCGCATGTCTCGATCATACAGGAACTGACCGAGACGTAAAGGAAATCGCAGGGGCGATATCAGGACAGAGCGGGCACCGTGCCCGAGTGGGGGGTCACTGCGGTGATCCACCCGGGTGATGGACCCACCCTGCCGCGTGGCTCGAACGGACCAGAACAACCGTCAGGTGGTCTGGCCCACGAGGAATCACCGGCCGCCGAACGGCCGACCCTCGCCTCTCCCCGGGTCATTCCCGGGGTCCGTCGCGTGGGCCGCCGGGGGGTTCCTCCTCGTCGACGGGGACGCCCGACGTCGAGGTCGTCGGGTGCGAGGCTCGGCCGTAGCGGTCGAACCGCTGTCCGCTGGCGATCCCGCCGAGGTGGACCGAGAGCAGGGCGATCACCGCACCGGCGATGTCGTCGGCGATGTAGTGCCACCCGAAGTACATCGTCGAGATCAGGGTGAGGAAGCAGTAGATCCAGGCCGTGACACGCAGCGCCGTGTGCCGCACGGTGTAGTGCGCGACCAGCGCGATGGTGAGCGTGAGGCCCACGTGCAGCGAGGCGAAGCCCGCCACCGACTGGATCGAGTCGGAGAACGGGTTGAGCGGGAAGCGGACGTCCTGGCGGGAGTTCCACAGCCCGTCCTGCAGCGAGGTCACGCCGGTGACGTCGAGGTCGCGGTAGAGCCAGGGGTACCAGAACGCCGGCCCCATCGTGGGGATCGCGTAGTAGCTGATCGTGCCGAAGGTCCACGTCAGGCAGTTGGCGGTGGCGTACCAGTAGCCGTAGGACACGTTGCGCGACCACACCAGCCACACCACCAGGCTGATCGGCGCCAGCGGGAGGTAGAGCAGGTAGATGAAGGCGAAGACGTGCGCGGCCCAGGTCTCGCCGAAGACCGCGTGCAGCAAGGTCGCCGGCTCGTGCCCGAAGAGCAGCCAGCGGTCGAGCCGGTGCAGCATCGGGTCCTGCATCTCGCCGAACAGGCGCGGCAGGTAGTTCTTCAGGTTGCGGTAGCTGACGTAGGTCACGTAGAAGCTGGTCAGCCCGATGACCACGAGCATGATCCGCTCCCGGGTCCAGTGCTCGCGCACCAGGCCGGTGGCCTCGCGGCGCAGGTTGCGCCACTGGCGCCGCGAGCGCCACAGCGTGCGCGGGACGACGTCGAGGAGGAACGCGCCGAGCACCATCGCGGGCAGCCGCACCCAGGCCGGGCCGAGGAAGCCGTCGGGGTCGCGCAGGCGCTCGTCGAGCGCCTGCGACACCACGAGCGCCACGACGCCCATGAGGACCGCGACGCCCACGAGGAGTCCGTACGCGGGTCGCTTCATCCCCGCGATCCTAGGGAACAACCCCACACCGGCGGGTGACCCGGAGGGCCCTGCGAGCATCCTCGGACGTGAGAGTGCTCACCCCGGCGACGTCGCGGCGGGGACGGCCGCGGTGCGCGAGCGGTCGAGGCTCAGCCGGACCCGGTCGCCGGGCCGCACGGGCACCGACCAGGCGGCCACCGCGTCGAGCTCGCCGGCCCCGTCGACCGCCACCCGCAGCCGCACCTGCTCCGAGGCCGAGCGCAGCCCGGTGACGGTCGCCGAGACGCGCCCGCCGGGGTCGACGCGCAGCGCGGAGCGACGCAGGGCGAGGGCGAGGCCGTCACCCGCCGGCGCCTCGGCCGCGTGCGCCAGCAGCGACCGGGCGGCAGCGGGCTCGAGCACGGTGGCATAGCCCAGGAACCTCGCCGTGACCGCGTCCACCGGGGCGCGCCACACCTCGTCCAGCCCGCCCGACTGCACCAGGCGCCCCTCGCGGAGCACGGCCATCCGGTCGGCGACCGCGAACGCCTCCTCGGCGTCGTGGGTCACCAGCAGCGCGGTCGTCCCGGCCGCGCGCAGGATCGCCCTCAGGTCGTCGGCCAGCCGCTCGCGCAGGTGCCGGTCGAGCGCGGCCAGCGGCTCGTCGAGCAGGAGCAGCCTCGGGTTCGCGGCCAGCGACCGGGCCAGCGCGACCCGTTGTCGCTCCCCGCCGGAGAGCTCGGCCGGCAGCCGGTCGGCGTACCCCCCGAGACCGACGAGCTCCAGCAGCTCGGCGACCCGGTCGGTGCGCTCGGCCCGCGGGCGCCGGCGCACGCGCAGCGCATAGGCGACGTTGTCGGCGACGCTCAGGTGGGGGAACAGCTGGCCGTCCTGGAACATCAGCGCGAAGCCGCGGCGGTGCGGTGGGACGCCGTGCAGGTCGCGGCCGGCGTACGAGATCCGGCCGGAGGCGGGCGTCTCCAGGCCGGCGACCGCGCGCAGCAGCGTGGACTTGCCCGACCCGGACGGGCCGAGGACCGCGCACACCTCGCCGGCGGCGACCCCGAGGGAGACGTCGTCGACGGCCGCCACCGCGCCGTAGCGGACGGTGACGTGGTCGACCTCGAGCCCGCTCACCTCAGAACGCTCCCACGCCGGGGGGACGGAACCGCTCGACCGCCACCACGGCCGCACTGGTGACCAGTCCCAGGACGACGGCCGCCGCCAGCCCGGCGCCGAAGCTGTCGGGGCGCGAGACCAGCTGGTAGACGAGCACGGGCAGCGTCGGGTCGTCGGGACGCGCGAGGAAGCTGGTCGCGCCGAACTCCCCCAGGGACACCGCGAAGGCGAAGCCCGCCGCCGAGAGCACCGGTCGCCACACCAGCGGCAGGTCGACGGTGCCGAGCACGCGTGCCGGGGACGCGCCGAGCGACGCCGCCGCCTCGCGCAGGTGCGGGTCCACCGCACGCAGGGCCGGGGCGACGAGCCGCACCACCAGCGGCAGGGCCACGAGCGCCTGGGCGATCGGCACCAGCCAGGGGCTGCCGCGCAGGTCGAGCGGCGGCTGGTCCAGCGCGACGAGCAGGCCGAAGCCGACCGTCACCGCGGAGACCCCGAGCGGCAGCATGAAGACACCGTCGAGCACCGACCGGAGCCGCCGGGTGCCGCGCGGCCCGCCGCGTGAGGTCAGCCCCGCGACCACCAGCCCCAGCACCAGCGCGACCAGGGTCGCGTCGACGGCGACCCGCAGCGAGGTCTCCAGGGCCTGGCCCAGCGGGACCTGGTAGGTCCCGTCGTCGACCGGGTGCTGCAGCGAGGTGAAGCGCGCGACGGACCAGGCGCCGTCGACCCGCAGGCTGCGCACGACCACGGAGGCGAGCGGGGCCACCACGAACCCGAGCACCAGCGCCGTCGTCGCCAGCACCGGGACGTCGGAGCGCCGTGGGCGGCGTGGCACCGGCGCGACCCGGTCGGAGGGGGTGCCCCCGCCCCGGCGCGTGTGCCCGGTCAGCGCGAGCAGCCCGACCACCACGCCGAGCTGCAGCAGCGACAGGGCGGCGGCGGCCGGCAGGTCGAGCAGCTGGGTGGTCAGGAGGTAGATCTCCGTCTCGACCGTGGAGTAGCGACCCCCACCCATCGTCAGGACCACGCCGAACGCCGTCGCGCAGAAGAGGAACACCACGGTCGCGGCCGACAGCACCGAGGCGCGCAGGGCGGGCAGGGTGACCGTGCGCAGCACCTGCCCGGGCGACGCCCCGAGGGACGCCGCCGCCTCGGCGCGGCGCGGGTCGAGGCCGGCCCATGCCGGTCCCACCGTGCGGACCACGACGGAGAGGTTGAAGAAGACCAGCGCCGCGCAGATCGCGACCGGCGTGCCGTCCAGCCCCAGTCCGCCGAGTGGCCCGTTCGGGGCCAGCAGGCCGCGGAACGCGACGCCGACGACCACCGTCGGCAGCACGAAGGGCGCCGTCACGACGCCGCGCAGCAGCGTCGCGCCGGGCAGCCGCAGGCGGTAGAGCGCGTACGCCGTCGGGACGCCGGCCAGGACGGTCACCACCGTGGCCGCCGCGGCGGCCCACACCGTGAACCACAGGACGCGGACGATCCGCGGGCGGGCCAGGGTCTCCAGCACGCCGCCGAGGTCGAGCCGTCCGTCCGGCGCGAGCCCGAGCCGCAGCATCTCCCCCACCGGCCAGGCGAAGAAGAGCGCCAGCACCCCGAGGGGAAGCAGCGCGAGCAGGACCGGGAGCGGACGGACCCGGCTCAGCCCGAGACGAGGTCGGTCCACTCGCGGATCCACGTGCTGCGCTGCGCGGTCACCTCGGCCGGGTCGACCTCGAGCGGGTCGGTCGCCGGCTCGGCCCACCGGGCCCACAGGGCCGGGAGATCGGCGTCGGCGACGGCCGGGAAGACGTACATGTTGGCCGGCAGCGCCTCCTGCACGCGGATGCTCTGCAGCCACCGCACGACCGCCCGCGCCCCCTCGGGGTTGGCCGCGCCGTCCAGCACGCCGGCGTACTCCACCTGACGGAAACAGGTGTCGAGCAGCGCGTGGGTGGTCGGCTTGGTGCGGCCCTCGGGGATGGTGAAGGGCGGCGAGGAGCTGTAGGACACCACGATGGGCCGGTCGCCCTGGCCCGAGGCGGTGAAGTCGCCCTCGTAGGCGTCGGTCCAGCTGCCGGCGATGCGGGTGCCGTTGTCCAGCAGCGCCTTCCAGTAGTCCTGCCAGCCGTCCTCGCCGTACGCGGCGACGGTGGCGAGGAGGAAGGCGAAACCAGGGGACGAGGTCGCGGCGCTGGGCGTCGAGAAGAGGCCGCGGTAGGCCGGGTCGGTCAGGTCGTCGAGGCTGGTGGGCGCCGGCTTGCCGTGCCGGCGGAACCAGGTGTCGTCCACGTTGAGGCACACGTCGCTCCAGTCGACCGGGACCAGCGCGCCGCCGTCGTCGCCGGGGAGGTCGAACCGGTCCACGCTCGCCGGCTGGTCGGTGACGGCACCGTCGACGAGGACCCCCTCGTCCAGGGCGCGGGAGCCGAAGGTGTTGTCGATGCCGTAGACCGCATCCGCGATCGGGGCGTCCTTGGTCAGGACGAGCTTGTTGGTCAGCTGGCCCGCGTCGCCGTTGGGGACGACCTCGAGGTCGAACCCCGTGTCGGCCTCGAACCGACGGACCAGGCGCTGGGGCATCGCCCAGGAGTCGTGGGTGGCCAGGACGACCCGGGTGGGGGCGTCCCCGGCGGCCCCGTCACCGGTGTCCGAGTCCGTGCCGGGATCGCGCCCGGAGGAGACCGAGCAGGCGGCCAGGGTCGCGGCCGTGACGAGGAGGGCGGTGGTCCGGAACGCTCCGGTGGTGGGCATCTGTCTGTCTGCTCCTCGGTGAGGAGGGTCCCGTCGGGCGGGAAGAGCTCGACTCCCTTCGCCGGTGCTAGCCGGAGCAGGTTCGAGGGTCTGCGGTCGTTCCCGCACTCTCAGCGCCCGGTCGGCGCTCCCCTGTCGCGTGTGCCCCCAGGCTAGCGCGCCGCTGCGCGGCGGGCCCGCCGCGTCCGGTTGGGGACGCGCTATGGCGCGTCCCCAACCGGACGAGGCGAGTAGACGGCGGTGCCGTCGACCTCCTCGCGGGCCAGTCGCCCGTCGGAGGCGAGCAGGTCGAGGTGGACCATCGTCTCCATCGTGGCCATCGCCCGGTTGAACCCGTCGAGCTCGGAGAACGCGCGCTCGTGGCGGGTCCAGGTGAGCGCGGTCGCCACGTCGTACGCCGAGCTGCCGCCGGCCGGGACGCGCGCCGCGCACTGGTCGAGCCGTTCGTCGTGGTGGGCGAGCAGCTCCTCGACCCGGGCGTGCGAGCTCGGGGCGACGGGGCCGTGCGCCGGCAGCAGGACCAGGTCGGGCAGCTCGCGGACCTTGCGCAGCGAGCCCAGGAACGCCGCGAGCGGGTTGTCGGCGAAGACCAGCTCGAACCCGATCGAGGGGGTGATCGTCGGGAGGACGTGGTCCCCGGCGAAGAGCACCTGGCGGTCGTGGTCGGCGAACACGACGTGACCCGCGGTGTGGCCCGGGGTGGGCACGGCGTGGAGCGTCCGGTCCCCGAGGTCGATCTGCTGCTCGTGCTCGATCCATCGGTCGGGCAGCTCCCACATCGACACGTCGGGTTCGGCTCCCCCGAACTGCTCGGCCCAGCCGTCGGCCACCTCGTCGGCGCCGCCCAGCCGCAGGCGGGCCACGATCGGGTCGTGGTCGAGCCGGTCGCTGTTGGCCAGGTCGAGGGTCGGCTTCTCGCCGATGCCGAGGTCGATGGTGGCGTTGCCGAACTCGCGCCGCACCGTCACGGCCTGCGTGTAGTGGTCGCGGTGGGCGTGGGTGACCAGGAAGCGGGTCACGTCGCGGACATCGTGGCCGATGCGCCGCAGCCCCTCGCCGAGCAGCTCCCGGGAGCCCTCGACCGCCCAGCCCGCGTCGATGCACGTGAGGCCGTCGGGGGTCTCCAGGACATAGACGTTGACCGCCCGCAGCCCGTCCATCGGGAGGGGCAGCGGGACCCGGTGGACGCCGGGGGCGACCTGCTCGGTGGTCGGCTCGGTCCACCGCCCACGCCCGGCGAACGGTCGGCCCTCGGGGTCGGTCATCGCCTCGGGGTCCGCGGGATCGGTCGTCAGCTCGGCCACGTCGCCATCCTGCCCGGTCCGGTCGGCGAGTCGCCGCAGCGGTGCCCGATACTCACCGCATGCCCACCGACGAGCCCGACGACACCACCCCCCGGAGCCTGCGGGTCGATGACGCCACCAGGGTGCGGCGCGAGGCGCACCGCCAGGTGACCGACCGCGCTGCGCTCGAGGAGATCCTCGACGACGCGGTGCTGGCGCACGTCGGCGTGGTGCGCGACGGGCTCCCGCTGGTGCTGCCGTTCGCCGTGGCGCGCGACGGGGACCACCTGCTGCTGCACGGGTCCACCGGCGCGGGCGGGCTGCGGCTCGGGGCCGGCGGCCCGGTCGCGGTCAGCGTCGCGCACGTCGACGGCCTGGTGTTCGCCCGCACGACGTTCGAGTCCTCGATGCGCTACCGCTCCGCGGTCGTCCACGGGGTGGCCGAGGTGGTGCCGGACCACGACAAGGAACGCGCGCTCGAGGTCCTCTCCGACCACCTCTTCTGCGGACGTACGACGGAGGTGCGCCGGCCCGACCGCCGCGAGCTCGCCGCGACCCTGGTGCTGCGGCTCCCGCTCGACTCCGCATCGGTCAAGGTCGCGGCCGGACCGCCCGAGGTCCTCCCCGACGACGTCGAGCCCCGCACGGTGTGGTCGGGCATCGTCCCGCTCACGCTCGTGGCCGGCGCGCCGCTGGCGGGCCCCGACGTGCCCGACGGGGTCGAGGTGCCGGAGTCGGTGCAGCGGACGCGGCGGCGCTTCAGCTGATCCCGACCGGCCACAGGGTTCCTAGGGGCGTGCTCCCGTGGTGCGCAGCACCACGTCGGCGACCATCGCGGGGTCGTCGAGCATCGGCACGTGGCCCAGGCCCGGGAGGATGACGAACCGCGCCCGGGGCACCGCGCGGCGGGCGGTGGCCAGGCCCTGGCGCATCGGCAGGATCCGGTCGTGCTCGGCCCAGGCGATGGTGACCGGGCAGGGCGTCGGGTCGAGCCGCCCGACCGACTCGTCGGTGGTCAGGACGTCCTCCAGCACCACGCAGCCGGCGAGGTCGCGGGCCGACTGCACCGACGCCGCGGCACCGACCAGGTGGCCGCGCGTGGAGACCCCGCGCAGCCCGAGCCGGCGTACGACGCCCAGGTGGTGCGGCAGCGGGCCGAGCGGCCGGCTGACCCGCTCGAGCAGGGCGATGCGCCGCAGTGCGCGGACCGAGGCCGTGCGCCCGCGGCCGCCCTCGCCCCAGAACCCGCCCGGAGACAGCGCGGTGACGCTGAGCGCGCGGCCGCGACGCGCGAGCTCGACCGCCATCCACCCGCCCAGCGAGTTGCCGGCGACGTGGACCTGCTCCAGACCGTCGCGGTCCAGGCGCCGCTCCAGGTCGTCGACCAGCGCGCGGACGGTGACCGGCCGGTCACGCACCGGCTCACCGCCGCGGTGGCCCAGCGCGGTGGGGGTGTGGACGTCGTGGTGGTCGGCCAGGAGCGGGACCACCGGGCGCCAGACCCGACCCGACATGGTCACGCCGTGCAGGAGGACGAGAGGGGATCGATCGGTCACGCCCGCAGTGTGCCCGACGCGACGTGCCGAGCGATGCGAGCCACCTCACGTGCGTCCTGGAATGCCATCTCGGTGACGAGAAGTGGCCCAGGCGCCATGACGACAAGCCCTGCTGGACGGCCGGGGCCTCGGCAACCGCTACCGGGGTCCCTAGTCCGCGCGGAGGCGAGCGAGGTAGAGCCGCAGCGCGACCACCCGCGTCGCGGCCTCGACCAGGCGCTCGCGCGGGAGACGTCCGGACCCGAGCGCCTTGCGTACGGCGCGGAACGCCTGGGTGGGCACCGGCGAGTTGAGCACCAGGTCGTCGCCCGCCAGCAGCGAGCGGACCGCGCCCTCACCCGGCCCGAACGGCTCGTAGATCGGCGCCATGCCCTGGGAGTCGGTCACCGCCACGCCCTCGAACCCGAGCCGGTCGCGCAGCAGGCCCTGCACCACCTGGGGGTCGACCGACGAGGCGATGCTCGCGTCGAGCGCGTCGACCGCGATGTGCGAGGTCATCACGACCGGGGCACCTGCCCGGATCGCCCGTCGGAACGCGACCAGGTCGCGCGACTCGAGCTCCTCGAGCGGTGCGGTCTGGTGCAGCAACGCACCGTGGCTGTCGCCGGAGACGGTGCCGATGCCCGGGAAGTGCTTGACCACGGGGATCACGCCCGCCTCGAGGTAGCCCTCGACCGACGCGACGACCATGCGCGCGTTGAGCCGCAGGTCGCGGCTGTAGGTGCGGCTGCCCAGCGCCGAGGAGCCGGTCGGGTCGTAGTCGGCGACGGGCGCGAAGACCAGCGTGACGCCGAGCTCGCGCAGCGCCTCGCCGTTGTCCCGGGCGACGGTGCGGGCGTAGCCGGGGTCGCCGGTCGCGCCGACCTGCTGGGCGGAGGGGACCGCGCCGACGCCGGACTGCAGCCGCTGGACCGTGCCGCCCTCCTGGTCGATGCCGACCAGCAGCGGCAGACCCTGGGGACGGTCGCCCGCCTCGTGCAGCACCCGCGCGAGCGACCGCACCTGGGCGGCGTCCGAGATCACCTCGGGCCGCAGGAAGACCCCACCGAACGCCCGCTGGTCGAGTGCCTCCGCGGCCGAGCCGACGCCGTGCATCTGCTGGTTGGCCTCGGCCTCCGCCGCCGAGGGCGCGCGGCCGTCGTACCCCCAGAAGCCCGGCATGAGGACGGCCGCGCACAGCGCCTGGTCGTCGTAGGCCGCGACCAGCTGCGCCGCCTGCGTCAGCTCGCCCACGGTCGGACCCCAGCCGGAGGGCGTGTCGGGGTCGGCAGTCGGTCCGATCGTGGGAGCACCGAGGGCGGTCGGCGCGGGCAGCGGCTGGACCTGCGGGGCGGGCGAGGGGCTCGTGCGCGTGTCGCGCCCGGCGTCGTCGACGACGTCCCCGACCCCCGCGCACCCGGCGACGGGGAGCAGGGCGAGCAGCACCAGCGCGGGGCCGAGCGCGCGGCGGAGCCGTGTGGACGAGGTCATCGGGCCGATCATCCCAGGTCGACCCCCGCTGTCGGAGGTGCGGACTAGGTTCGGTCCGTGCCCGCGACACCCAGCCCCGAACCCAGCCCCGGGCCCGCCGCCCGCGCTGCCCTGCGCCTGCCCGCCGAGCTGGTGCACGCCGACGAGCTGGCCCGGCTGGCGGCGGCCGACACCGGCGGCCGGCCCGACGGGTGGCGTCTCTCGCCACGGGCGGTGCGGTCCTTCGTGGTCGGCGACCCCGCGCTCGAGGTCTCACGCAAGTTCTACGGCGACGACGCGCTGGTCGAGCGCTGCATCGTCACCCTGATGAGCAACCGCGGCCTGCTGCTGGTCGGCGAGCCCGGCACGGCCAAGTCGATGCTCTCCGAGCTGCTGGCCGCGGCGGTGAGCGGCGACTCCACCTGCACGATCCAGGGCACGTCCGGCACCACCGACGACCAGATCACCTACTCCTGGAACTACGCCCTGCTGCTGGCCGAGGGGCCGACTCCCCGGGCGCTCGTGCGCGGGCCGATCCACCGGGCGCTCGGCGACGGGCTGGTCTGCCGGTTCGAGGAGGTGACCCGGGTCCAGCCCGAGATCCAGGACGCGCTGATCGGGGTGATGAGCGACAAGATGCTCCACGTCCCCGAGCTCCGTGGCGGCTCGGACCACGACGCGCTCGTGCTTGCGACACCGGGGTTCAACGTGCTGGCCACGGCCAACCTGCGCGACCGCGGGGTGCACGAGATGTCCAGCGCGCTCAAGCGGCGGTTCAACTTCGAGACCGTCCGCCCGGTCTCCGACCGCCGCCTCGAGGCCACCCTGATCAAGGAGCAGACCGCCGAGCTGCTGGCCACCTCCGGGGTCGGGCGGCGCGCTGCCGGACGACGTGGTCGAGCTGCTGGTCGGCACCTTCGCCGACCTGCGCACCGGCGTCAGCGAGGAGGGCACCGCGATCGAGCGGCCCAGCGCCGTGCTGTCGACCGCCGAGGCGGTCGCGGTCGGGCACGCGGCCGCGCTCGACGCCCACTTCTTCGACGGCGGCCCGGCCACCGGGGCCCACGTCGCGCGGCAGCTGATCGGCACGGTCCTCAAGGACAACCCGGAGGACGGCGCCAAGCTGCGCCACTACTTCGACGTCGTGGTCAAGAAGCGTGCCAAGCGCGGCAACCAGTGGCACCAGCTGCTCCAGGCGCGGCGGGAGCTGGACCGCTGACCGCCGCCCACCCGCTCGACGAGCTGCTCACCACCGACGGGGTCCGGGACCTCGCCGGGCGGATGGTCTCGGACGACCTCGTCGTGCTGCCGGTGCGCCACCACAGCCCCGCCTGCGCCTGGCACGTCGGCGAGCAGGTCCGGCTGCGCCGGCCCTCGGTCGTGCTGGTCGAGGGGCCGAGGTCCTTCGACGCGCTCGTGCCGCTGCTGGTCCACCCCGAGGCGCAGATGCCGCTGGCGGTCTACACCTGGTACGTCCGCAAGCCGCCGGGCGCGCGGGCGGCGGACCCGGTCGAGCGGGGCGGGGCGTTCTACCCGTTCTGCGACTACTCCCCCGAGCTGGTCGCGTTGCGCACCGCGGCCGAGCTGGGCGTCGACGCGCGGTTCGTCGACCTGGAGCTGGCCGAGCTGGGAGTGGTGACCGCCCGTCCCCCGGACTCCACCCGGGCCCGGGAGGCGCCAGGCTCGACCGACGGGGTGCAGAGCCTGCTCGACGAGCGCGTCTTCTGGCGCAGCCGCACCCTGCGCGCCCTGGCCCAGCGGCTGGGGTGCCGCGACGACGAGGACCTCTGGGAGCGGCTCTTCGAGGCCGGGCCGTCGTCGTTCGAGGACCACCTGGCCGCGATGACGGCGTACTGCCTGCTGGCGCGGCGCGACGAGTCCGAGGCCTCCCTGGCCGCCGAGGGCACGCTGGCCCGCGAGGCCGAGATGGCCTGGCACGTGCGCGGGGCGCTGCGCAACCGCGATCCCGACGACGGGCCGGTCCTGGTCGTGGTCGGCGGGCTGCACGCCGTGGCCCTGCCCGACCTGGTGCGGGCCCGCAAGGCGCCGGCCCGCCCCCGGGTGAGAACGCCCCGCACGACCACCGAGTCGGCGCTGGTGCGCTCGACCTTCGACCAGCTCGAGCGGCTCAACGGCTATGCCGCGGGCATGACCTCGCCGGGCTGGCACCAGCGGTGGTGGACCCACCTGCAGGCGGGGTCGGACCGGCCGAGGGTCGACGCCACCCGCGAGGCCGTCCAGGCCGTCGCGCGCGAGCTGCGGCGGCGTCACCGGGTGCACGTGCCGACGCCGGACGTCGTCGCGGCCGTCGGGCAGGCGATCCGCCTGGCGGAGCTGCGCGAGCGTCCCGCGCCGCTGCGCAGCGACCTGCTCGACGCGCTGACCAGCTGCCTGGTCAAGGGTGAGGCCGACGCCGACGGCGTCCGCGTTCAGCACGCGACCCGGCGGGTGCTGACCGGCGACACGGTGGGGGTGCTGCCGCCCGGGGCCGGCCTGCCGCCGCTGATCGCCGACACCCGCGCCCGGCTCAAGCGCGCGCGGCTCAAGCCCGACGCGACCGACCCACAGGTGACCCGGCTCGACCTCTACCGTCGGCCGGCCCACCGCGCGACCAGCCGGCTGCTGCACGGCCTGCGCTACCTCGACGTCCCGTTCGGCCGGCTCGACCGCGGCCCCGACTTCGTCCGGGGACGGCACGTCGAGCTGATGCAGGAGCAGTGGACCTGCCGCTGGACGCCCGACACCGAGGCCGGCCTGGTCGAGGCCTCGCTGCTCGGCGGCACGGTCGACGACGCCGTGCGCGAGCGGTTCGCCCGAGACGTGGCGCGGCTGGTCGGGCCCGACGCTCCCCACGACGCGGAGGCCGCGGCGGGCCTGCTGGCGCTGGCGTGCGTGCTCGGGCTGCATGACCAGGCCGACCGAGCGACGCGGGCGGTGCAGGCCGGCCTCGCCGCCGACGAGTCGTTCCCCCGCGTGGCCGGCGCCACCGCCCAGCTCGGGCTGGTCTGGGAGGCGCGCGAGCCGCTGGAGGCCCACCGGCTGGGCGACCTGGCGGCGGTGCTCCAGGACGCCTTCGCGCGGGCGCTCTACCTCGGCCGCGACCCGGAGGGGTCGGCCAGCGACCCGGCCCAGACCGTCGAGGCCCTGGTGGGGCTGCGCGACCTGCTGGCCGCGGAGGCCGGCGCCGGGCTCGACGCCGGGCTGTTCTGGCAGGTCGTCTCCGACCACGTCATCCACCCGACCTCGGCGCTGCTGCGAGGCGCTGCCACCGGCCTGCTGTGGTCCTCCGGACGCCTGGACGACCACGCCCTGGCGGTCGCCGCGGGCGGGCACCTCGGCGGGGCGGTGCCCCCCACCGAGGCGGTGGGCTTCGTCTCGGGGCTGGTCACCACCGCTCGCGAGGCCGCGTGGCAGAGCCCCGCCCTGGTCACCGCCCTCGACGACACGGTGCGCGCGTGGGACGACGACACCTTCGTCGAGCACCTGCCCCACCTGCGGCTCGCCTTCGCCTCGATGACCCCGCGCGAGACCGACCGGCTCGCGGGACACGTCGCGGTGCTGCACGGGCTGACCCCCGGGGCCGGGCTGGAGCTGACGGCCACGCTGCCGACCGCCGCCGACGACGACGTACGCCGGCTCACCGGGGCCTCCGCGCTGGTTGCGGACCTGTTGCGCGCCGACGGGCTCGCGGCCTGGCTGCCGCCGGAGGCCGGCCGTGGATGACCTCGACCGCTGGCGGCTGGTCCTCGGCCGCTATGCCCACGAGCAGCTCGGCGAGCCCGAGGGCGACCAGGAGCAGCGGCGCGAGGCGGCGCTCGACTTCCTCTACCAGCGGGAGTACGCCGACCGCGACGTCCGCGACGACGACCCGGACCCCGCGGGTGGTGACGGACCGGGGCTGCCCGAGCTGGTCGGCTGGCTCGACGGGGTGCGCGAGCTCTTCCCCGCCTCGACCGCGGAGGTGGTCGAGCGGCACGCGCTGGAGCGCTACGGCCTGGTCGAGCTGGTCGGCGACCCCGAGGTGCTGGCGCGGCTCGAACCGAGTCCCGCGCTGCTGGCCACGGTGCTGGCGCTGCGCGAGCACCTTGCCCCCGAGGTGCTCGACGTCGTGCGCGAGCTGGTGCGCAAGGTCGTCGACGAGCTCACCGACCGGCTCGAGCTCGACGTGCGTCGCGCGATGACCGGCCGGCGCAGCCAGCACCGCCACTCCCCGATGAAGGTCGCCGCCAACTTCGACCCGCGCGGCACGGTGCGCCGCAACCTGCGCCACGTCGACCCCCGCACCCGCCAGATGGTGCTGGCCGAGGTGCGCTTCTTCGAGCGCAACGCGCGTCACCTGCCGTGGGACGTGGTGCTGTGCGTCGACCAGAGCGGCTCGATGTACCCCTCGGTCGTGCACAGCGCGGTGATGGCCTCGATCCTCGCCGGTCTGCCGGCGTTCCGGGTGCGACTGGTGGTCTTCAACACCGAGGTGCTCGACCTGACCTCGGTCGTCGACGACCCGGTCGAGACCCTGATGTCGGTCACCCTCGGCGGCGGCACCGACATCGCGCGGGCGATGGGCTACTGCGCCGGCCTGGTGGAGAACCCCGCCCGCACGGTGGTCGTGCTGGTCACCGACTTCCAGGAGGGCGGGTCGCGTCGCGACCTGGTGCGCACGGTCACGCGACTGGCCGAGTCACGGGTGCGGCTGCTCGGCCTCGCCGCGCTCGACCAGGGCGCCACGCCGTCGTACGACCGGGAGATGGCCGCCCGCCTGGCGGCCTGCGGGATGGAGGTCGCCGCCCTGACGCCGGACCGGCTCGCGGCGTGGCTGACCGAGGTCACCTCGTGAGCCGGCCAGGTCGGTTTCCCTGGGTATGCCGACAACCTGCCACTGACCCAGGTGAATTCACCTGGGGAGGTTCCGGGTCTCCTGCATACCCAGGGAAACCTGCCGCCGAGGGGACCTCGTGAGTCCGGCGGTCTCGGCGGCCCGGGAGGCCGAGCGGGCCGAGGCCCGGGTGCGGGTGCTGGGCGCCACGGACGTGCTGGTGCGCGACCTGGTCCGGGTCGGGCTGGCCCACCTGTCGACCGACGTGCGCGAGCGAGTCGGGACGACCGCGCTGTGGGCCCAGTCGGCCGACTACTGGCGGCTGGCCGACACCCTGCGCCGGGTCGGCGAGCAGGTCGAGCTGCTGCTCGCCCGGTCCTCCCGCGGCGACGAGCAGGTGCTGCTCGACCGGCTCGCCCTCACCCACGCCCTGGTCACGGCGCTCGGGGCGGCGCCCGACGACCCGCGCCTGGTCGGGTCCGCCCGCCAGCGCTACGAGCCGGTCTCCGCCCTCGACCTGGTCGGGCTGGGCGGGATGGCCTGGGCGCGCACCGGCTACACCGGTCTGACCTGCCTGTTCTGGCAGCCCGACGAGGCGCGGTTCCTCTCCTGGACCGACGCGCGTCCCGACACGATGGGGGGCTTCGACGCCCGCAAGCGGTACGACGCCTACGGCCCGTGGACCGGTCTCGGCAGTCCGCGCCGGGCCACGGGCCGCGGGATCTACCTCGAGGACGCGCGACTGAGCGAGCAGGGCCGGCTGTCCGGGGTCGAGGCCACCCAGGCCCGGTTCGGCCCCGGCCGCGGACGGCTCCGCAGCCTGCCGGTCGTCTCGGACTGGGCCGAGCTCGGCCGCCGCGAGCACCGCAGCCTGCTCGATCCCGGCAACCCGCTGCACGACTGGACCGTGCTGCAGCCTGCCCGCCTCGGCCCCGCCCGTTGGGACCCGGTCCGCCAGACCGTGACCCGTGACCTCGTCGACGTGGCGGGCGAGGTGCTGCCGCTGGCGTTGCGATGGACCCCCCAGACCGCCCACGCGGTGGCTCGGGTCGAGGGGCTCGAGCTGCTGCCCGGCGGGGCGTGGCTGGTCTGCCGGGTCGCCCGCACCGCGGCCGGGCAGGTGGCCGAGCCGCTGTCCGTCGTCCACCCCGAGGAGGGGCGGGTCGACTGCCTGCACTTCGACGACGCGCCGAGCCCGGACGCGCCGCCGCCCCGCCGGGTGCGAGGCGGCGGGCCGAAGCTCGAGCACGCCGAGGAGGCCGCCCCGGAGTCCGAGACCGAGGCGCGCGACCGGCTTCGGTCCCGCCTCCCCCAGCCGGCCCGGACGCTGGACGCCTGGCTGCTGCGTCAGGCCGAGCGGGGGACGGGCGCGACCTCGGCGGGTCTGCTGCGGGCAACCCTCGACGCCCACCACCGGGAGTGCCGGGCGATGGGGCTGGGCGTCTACCCCGTCGTCGGTGACGACGCCGACCCCGCCGAGGCGCTGCTCCGATCGGCGCACCTCACGCGCCAGCTGGCGCAGGTCCTGGCGTGAGCCGGGCTCAGGCCGACCAGCGCACCGCGTCGTCGAGGTAGTCCGCGAAGGCGTGCACACCGCGCAGGTCCTCGCGCTCGGCCATGAGTGTGCCGAGGGCCGCCGCATGGCGGGCCCGCGTCCGGTCGCGCCTGCGCGCGATCGGCTCGAGCTCTCCCTCAATGGTCTGGCCGTCGGCCATGGCGTCCTCCCGAAGTGCGTGGCCCGGTGCTGTCGGGGCGGCCCGCGGGACCGCCCTGCAGGAGAAGGGTGGATCGTCCAGGTCGCGCGGAGGTTGACCGCGTGTTACGCGCAGGTCAACACCTGAGGGCCGCCTCCGGTCCGGCGGGGCAGGATGGGGTCGTGAGCACCGTCTTCGGCGAGTCGACCGCCCGCGTCTGCGTGCTGCGCCGAGCCGCCCCGGTCTCCGGGTCCGCCGACCTCGACGGCGTGCTCGCGTCCGCGACCCTGCGGCGGGGCGACGTGCCCGACCCCGCTCCGGTCCTGCTGCTCTCGTGCACGACGGCGACCGCCGCGTTCAGCCGGCGCGACGTGCTGCTGCCCGGGTACGCCGAGGCGGCGGAGGCCGCGCAGGAACACGGCTTCGAGACCGTCGTGCGCCCGGTCGGCGGCCACCTCGCGGCGTACGACGAGGGGTCGCTCGTCGTGCACCTGTGGGGTTCGCACCCCGACCCGCCGCGCGGGCTCAAGGACCGGTTCCGGCTGGTCGGCGACGCGCTCGCCCGCGCGCTGAGCGAGGTCGGCGTCCCGGACCCGCGGGTGGGCGCCGTGCCGGGCGAGTACTGCGACGGCGAGTGGAGCGTCAACACCGGCGGCAGCGCCAAGCTGGCCGGCACGGGGCAGCGGCTGTTCCGCCGCGGCTGGCTGTTCAGCGCGGTGGTCACCGTGCTCCGGCCCGAGCCGCTGACCGCGATGCTCACCGACGCCTACGACGCGCTCGACCTGCCGTTCGACCCGTGCACCGTCGGCAGCGTCGGCCGCTGGGTCCCGGGCGTCACGGTCGAGCAGGTGCGCGAGGTGGTCGCGGTCCACCTGGTCGCGGTGCTCTCCGCCGACGACCGCGCCCTGGTCCAGTCACCCGGTTGACAGCACCTGGTGACCCGCCGACGGTGAGACCCACCAGCCACCGCCGGGTGTGGCTCGGAGGCCAGGGGGCACCATGGCGACCCGCAGCGCACGTCCTGATCGGACGGTCCGATGAGCTTCCTCACCGACATCGCGACCCCCACGACACGCCGGAGGACCTACGCGGCGTACTCCACCCTCGGCCTGCTGATCGGCGCGGTCCAGGCGGGGTTCGGCGCGCTCGACGCCGCCGCCCCGGACTGGCTCAAGGTGACCCTCGCCGTCTACGCCTTCCTGGGCACGGCGATCGGCGCGACGGCGGCGAGCAACGTGCGCGGCGCCGGCCCGGTCACCGGTGACCCGGGCGTGACCCGGGCGTGACCCGGGCGTGGGCTCAGCCCGGCCCCGGGCCGGCGCGGCTGCGCAGCCGGTTGGCCTCCGCTCGGGCGCGCAGGACGGCCCCCTCGCCCTGGTTGCGCGTGCGCGACGCCGCGTCGGCGAAGCAGGCCGCGGCCTCGGCGTGCCGGCCCGCGCGCTCGAGCAGGTCCCCCCTCACGCTGGGCACGAGCGGGGAGTCGCCGAGCGCGGCGGCGTCCACCGCCTCCAGCACGGCGATCCCGGCCGCCGGACCGGACGCGCGACCGTGCGCGACGGCGCGGTTCACCTCGACCACCGGCCCCGGGGCTGCGTCGGCCAGCACGTCGTACAGCGCCGCGATGCGTCGCCAGTCGGTGTCCTCGGCCCGTTGGGCGCGGGCGTGCTCGGCCGCGATGCAGGCCTGCAGGAAGTAGGTCCCGACCTCCCGCCCGCTCGCGGCGAGCGACTCGGCACGCCTCAGCGCCGCCAGCCCGCGGCGGACGAGCAGCTGGTCCCAGCGACTCCGGTCCTGCGCCTCCAGCAGCACCGGCGCCCCTTGGTCGTCGACGCGGGCGGCCATCCTCGAGCCCTGGATCTCCAGCAGGGCCTGGAGTCCGAGCACGTCCGGCTCGTCCGGGGCGAGCGCCGCGAGCGTGCGGGCGAGCCTCGTCGCCTCGGTCGCGAGGTCGGGGCGCATCCAGTCCTCGCCGGCGGTCGCGGTGTAGCCCTCGTTGAAGATCAGGTAGATCACGGCCATGACGTCGTCGAGCCGCCGGGCCCGCTCCGCGCCCGTCGGCAGCTCCAGCTGCGCCCGCGCCTGCACCAGCGTGCGCTTCGCCCGCGAGATCCGCTGACCCATCGCGGGCTCCGAGGCCAGGAACCCGCGCGCGACCTCGGCCGTGGTCAGTCCCCCGACCAGGCGCAGCGTCAGCGCCGCCCGGGACTCGGCGCTGAGCACGGGGTGGCACGTGAGGAAGACCAGACGGAGGACGTCGTCCTCGATGTGGTCGACCTGTCCCTCGAGGTCCGGCACCACCACCTCCTCTCCGGCGAGGCCGTGCTCCAGCTCGGCGACCTTGCGGCGCAGGGTGTCGGCACGCCGGAACTGGTCGACACCGCGGCGCTTCGCGGTGGTCATCAGCCAGGCGGCCGGGTTGTGAGGGACGCCCGACGCCGGCCACTGCTCGAGCGCGGCGACCAGCGCATCCTGCGCCAGGTCCTCGGCGAGGTCGAGGTCGCCGGTCATCCGGGTCAGGGCGCCCACGAGGCGGGCCGACTCGGCCCGCCACGCGGCGATGACGGCCCGCCTCGGGTCGTCGTCCTGGGTCTGCGCCGGCACCCTGCCAGCGTAGGGAGGATCCTCAGGCGGTCGGCTCCTCGGGACCCTCGGAGACCTGGCGCAGGGTCGCCACGACGGTCACCTCCGGCCAGTGCTCGGCGTGCAGCTCGGCGAACTTCTGCTGGTCGGCCACCGCCTCCTCGACGGTGTCGTACTGCATCAGCGCCCAGCCGCCGACGACCTCCTTGGCCTCGGCGTAGGGACCGTCGACGCGGGTGACCTCGCCCTTGCGGACCACGAAGTTCACCGCGTCCTCGGTGCCGTAGAGACCGCCGCCGTCGAGGAACACCCCGCTCGCGGCACGCTCGCCGATGTGGGCGTCCATCGCCTCGAACAGCGACTGGGGCGGCGTGCCGACGCCCTCCTCCATCCTCACGAACCCCATGAACCGCGGCATCGTGACCACTCCTCCTGCTTGTCGGGACTGCGTTGTCGCACCTACGTCGAACGGCCGGACCGGTCTTCGACATCGACCCTCACGAGGTCTCGGTCTCCGCGCGCAACCGGGGCTCCGTACGGTTCTCGGGACGGATGCCCCGCTTGTCGGCGTAGAACTCGCGGACGAGGTCCATGTCACGGCGCACGTCACCGGAGGGGACGAGGGTCGGCCCGATGCCCAGGGTGCGGCTGGGGCCGTCGACGAACCCGAGTCCGATCGGCAAGCCGGTCTGACCGGCGATCCGGTAGAAGCCCGGCTTCCAGTACTCCTGCTTGCCACGCGTCCCCTCCGGGGCGATGGCGAGCAGGAACGGCTCGCCGCTCGCCGCCTCGGCGAGCAGCGCACGGATCGTCGCCCCCGGATCGGCGCGGTCCAGGGGCACGCCGCCCGTCCGACGCAGCACCCATCCTCGGGCACCGGAGAAGTAGGTGTGGCTGATCAGGACCTTGGGCCGGGCTCCGCCGGCCCAGGCGATGAGCAGCATCACCAGCCAGTCCCACGCGGAGGTGTGCGGGGCGCCGATGAGGATCCCGGTGCGCGGCACCTCGCCGGTCAGCCGCCACCTCGCGGCGCGGAGCAGCGTGCGGGCGATCGTGCTGCGGACCGGCATCGGGCGACTCATCCTCCGACGCTAGTGGTCGCCGACCCGTCGGCACAGCACCAGCACCTCCTGGTGCGCGGTGTGGGGGAACATGTCGAACACCCGCGCCCGCACGGGTCGCAGCGACGGCATCGCCGCCAGGTCGCGGCCCAGCGTGACCGGGCTGCAGGAGCTGTAGAGCAGGTACGCCGGCCGGGCGGTCTCCAGCACCGCCGTCAGGTCGGTGCCCAGGCCACGCCGGGGCGGGTTGACCACGACGAGGTCGGCCACCCCGCCACCTCGTCCGGTTGGGGACGCGCCCTGGCGCGTCCCCAACCGGACGGCGCCACCGCCGGCGGTGCGGGCGCGGGCCCACTCGGTCGCGTCGCCGGCCTCGAAGGTCGCGTCGAGCCGGGCCTCGGCGGCGCTGGTCCGGGCGGCCTCGACCGCCTGCGGCGAGACCTCCACGCCGTGCACCTGCCGGCCACCCCGGGCGAGGTGCAGCGCGAAGCCGCCCACGCCGCAGTACAGGTCCCACACCGTCCGCACCGGCAGCCCCTCGGTCCAGGCGACCGCCTCGGCGTAGAGCGCGGTGGCCACCTCGGTGTTGGTCTGGAAGAAACTGCGCGGCCCCAGGTGCAGCGTCAGGTCACCGAGCCCGATCGGCAGGGTCGCGCCGAGGAGCACGTCCTCCCGCTCGCCCTCGAGCACGGCGGCGTGCTGGGGCTGGAGGTTGACCGAGAGCACCTCGAGCCCGGGCAGGGCCGCGACCAGCCAGGGCAGGTGCTTGCGGATCCGCGGCAGGGACTCGGTCGAGCGCAGCACGAGCCGCACCATCAGCTCGCCGGACGGGGCGACGGTCACGATGACGTGCTTGAGCTCGCCGCTCCGCTCGGGCACGGAGTACGGCGGCAGCGCGGCGCGGGTGACGAAGCTCGCGAGCACCGGCAGCGCCGACACCAGCCGGGGGTCGTGCAGGCCGCACGCGCGCAGGTCGGTGCCGCGGCCGGTCGCGTCCAGGATCCCCAGCGTGGGCTGGTCGGTCGTGCCACCGGCGACCATCTTGGCCTTGGTGCGGAAGCCGGTCTCGCCGCCGGTGACCGGCGGGTCCCACGTGATCCCGGGCCAGGCGGCGAGGGCCGTGGCGGCCGCGCGCTGCTTGGCCGCCACCTGGTCGGCGTACGACGTCTCCAGCCACGTGCACGACCGGCACAGGCCGGCGTCCCAGTAGCCGCACTCCATGCGTCCCATTGTCCGCTGGGTGCCGAGCGGCGCGACCACCGCCGTGTGCAAGCCGGCGGCAAGGGCCGTGCAAGTGCCGCCACCCAGAGTGGCTCCACCACACGACCGGCGCCCCGAGGAGCACCCGATGACCGCCACCCCGAAGACCCCGAAGACCCCCAAGACCCCGACCGTCCCGACCGACACCCGGGTCATGCCCGTCCTGCACTCCGCCTTCCGCCGCGAGCTGCGCCTGGCCGCTGGGCTGGTGCGGGGCGTGGCCGGCGGCGACACCCGGCGCGCCGCGGTGGTCGTCGACCACCTCGACCTCGTCGGCCGGCTCCTCCACCACCACCACACCATCGAGGACCGGATGCTGTGGCCACTGCTGCTCGAGCGGGTGCCGGTGGACCTGGCGCCGATCGTCCACCTGATGGAGTCCCAGCACGCGCGGGTCGAGGCACTCCTGGCGGAGATCGGGCCGCTGCAGGAGTCCTGGCGCGCCACCGCCGAGGTCGGCGACCGCGACCGCCTGGCCGGGCTGCACGACGAGCTCTACGCCGCGCTCGCCGAGCACCTCGACGCCGAGGAGCAGCGCCTGCTGCCGATCGCGGCGCGGGCGGTGACCCAGGAGGAGTGGGACCGCATGGGCGAGGAGGGCAGGGCCGGGACCCCCCGCAAGGAGAGGGGCGTGGTGTTCGGGATGTACGCCTACGAGGGCGACCCGGACGGCCTCGCCCTCATGCTCGCCGACGCCCCGCCGCCGGTGCGGTGGCTGGTCCCGCGGCTCGGGGCGCGGGCCTACCGCAGGCACGCGGCGCGGGTGCACGGCACCGCGACGCCCTGAGGCCTCAGAGCCGCGCGAGGATCGCGTCGGTGCGTCCCACCCAGAGGTCGAGACCGAGCTGCTCGTGCACCTCGCGCGCCCGCCGCAGGTGGGCGGACGCCGCGTCGCGGTCGCCGACGGCCAGCGCCAGCTCGCCGAGGGTCTGGTGCAGGCAGCCCTGGAAGGTGACCGCGATCGTGCCGCCCAGCCACTCGGCGTACGGCGCGAGCCGGGCCCGCAGGTCGGCGACCGCCCGCGGGTCCCCCAGCGCGGCCCAGACCCGGGCCCGCAGCGCGGTGAGGCCGAGCCACATGTAGTCCTCGTGCAGCGCGGGCTGCTCGGCGTAGGCCCCGAGGCGCAGCCGGGCCTCCTCCAGCCGGCCCGCCTGCACCAGCGAGAGCGCGTGCAGGTCGCGCAGCCCCGGGTTGAGGTCGCCGAGCCCGGCCAGGGTGGGCTCGAGCTCGGGGAGACGGCCCTGGACGTCGCGCAGCGTGGCGAGCTGGGCCACCTCGATGCCCTGGCCCGCCATCGCCAGCGTGCTCTGGAAGGCGACCAGCTCCTCCAGCGACCGCTCCGCCTCGTCGAGCCGGCCGTCCATCTGGAGCAGCATGGTGCGGCTCCAGCCGCAGACCAGCAGCTCCTGCGGCAGGTGGTGGGTGCGTGCGATCCTCTCGGCGCGCAGCACGTCGGACCTGGCCTCGTCCAGGCGTCCGAGCGTGGCGCGGTCCGCGGCCCGGCTGGTCAGCGCGGTGGCCGTGGCCGACCGGTCACCCAGGGTGGTGGCGAGCTCGAGCACCTCGTCGTGCAGGGCCTGTCGCCGCACGAGCTCGCGCGGGCCGAGCAGGGCGGTGGTCGCCAGCTGCAGGACCCGCAGGCGGGGCGCGGCCTCGGCCGTGGCCCGCCGCACCTGCGCGACCGCCTCCTCGGCGAGGGCGGTGGCCTCCTCGTGCCGGCCCGGCACGAGGAAGAGCTCGAAGGCCAGCGCCGCGGTGAGGTGTGCGTGGGTGACCGGGTCCGCGGTCGCCTCGCGCACGCGCCGCCACAGCGCGATCGCCTCGGCGTCCCACGCGAAGGTGCTGCGCCACCCCCACACCAGGTTCTCGGTCACGACCAGCAGGGCGTCCGCGGCCGCCGAGGCGTCCTGCCGCTCGAGGGCGGAGCGCGCCGCCGCGGCCGCGGGGGCCCAGGCCTCCAGCGGGCGCGCCAGCCACACCAGGGCGCGAGCCCGCGCCACCAGCACGCGCTCGCGCTCCCGCGGCCCGGCCTCGGCGTCACCCGGCTGCACGGCCAGTGCCGTGTCGCACAGCCGCAGCGCCTCGTCGTGCGCCGAGCGGGCGGCGGCCGCGTCGGCGCCGGCGACGGCGAAGAGCCAGGCGGAGCGGGCGTGGGCCGGCCCGGCCAGCCGGTAGTGCTCGGCCAGCTCGGCCGCGTGGTCCGCCACCCGGCCCTGGTGATGGGCCTCGATCGCCGCCGCCACCGCTGCGTGCGCGCGGGCCCGAGCAGCGGGCCGCAGCGACTCGTGCACCGCGTCGCGCACCAGCGCGTGGCTGAAGCGCGCGCGTCCCGGACCGGTCTCGTCGAGCAGGCCCATCATCACCAGCGGCTCGAGCAGCTCCAGGGCTTCGTCGGCGCCGGTGCCCGCCGCCGCGGCCACCAGGGCGACGTCGAACTCCCGTCCCGCCACCGCCGCCGTGCCGGCCACGCGGGCCGACTCCGCGTCGACCTGCCTCAGCCGCTGGCGCACGACGTCGCGGACCCCGGTGGGCACCGAGCCCCACGACGTGGCCTCGGGCTGGGCGAGCACGCCCTCGGTGACCAGCAGCCGGACCAGCTCGGTGACGTAGAAAGGGTTGCCGTCGGTGCGCGCGATGATGCGGGCGGACGACTCCTCACCGACCGCGACCCCGTGGTGGAAGGCGACCCAGTCACGCACGTCACGGGCGTCCAGTCCGCCCAGGTCGACGCGGTGGGTGCCGAGCCGGGCCAGCAGCGCCAGCGTCTCGGCCAGCGCCGGGCCGACCTCGGACGGCGCGTCGCGCGTGGCGAGCACGAGGAGCAGCCGGGTGCCGGGGACCCCGGCCGCGACCCGGCGCAGCAGCCGCAGACTGTCGGCGTCGGCCCAGTGCAGGTCGTCGAGGACCACCACCGACGGCGGTCCGTCGGCCAGCACCGCCAGGAGCGCGTCGGCCTGGGCGAAGCTCGCGGACGTCGCGTCGGTGCGGCCCACGTCGAGCACGCCCGCGTCACCGGTGAGCTGTCGGAGCGCTCGGGTCCAGGCCCACAGCGGCGGGCTGCCCTCGGCCTCCCACCCCCCGCGCCCCACCCGGAACCCCTGCGCCGCGGCCTGGGCCACCACGGCCTCGGCGAAGCGCGACTTGCCGATGCCCGGCTCGCCGCTGACCAGGACCACCCGGCCCCGGCCCCCCGCGACGTCGGCGATCAGGGGGTCGACCGAGGCCAGCGCCGTGCGCCGGCCGAAGAGCGCGGGCGCCGGTGGGGCCGGGACCGTCGGAGGCGTGGCCTCGACCAGCAGCTCCGGAGCCGGTCGGGGGGCGGCCACCGTGGAGTCCAGCGCCGGGTCCTGCTGCAGCACCCGCACCTCCAGCGCCCGCAGCTCCGGGCCGGGGTCGACGCCGAGCTCCTCGGCCAGGTGGTCGCGCGCACGGCGCAGGGCGGCAAGCGCGTCGCCCTGGCGGGCCGAGCGGTAGAGCGCCCGTGCCAGCAGCGCCCAGAGCTGCTCGCGCAGCGGGTGCTCGCGCACGAGCTGCTCGAGCGCGGCGACGGCCTCGGCCTGCTCGCCGCGGTCCAGGCGCACCTGCCAGAGCCGCTCGACCGCGTCCAGCCGCAGCTCGTCCAGCCGGGTCGCCTCGGCCTCCAGCGAGGGACTGCCCAGCCCGGCGTAGGGGCGGCCTCGCCACAGGTCCAGTGCTCGGGCCAGCAGGGCGGCGGGATCGCCGGTGCCGTTGCGGGACTCGGCCAGCAGGGCCGCGAACTCGTGGGCGTCGACGTCGCCCGCGGCCAGGGAGTAGCCCCCGGTGTGCGTGCGCAGCACCTGCGCCGGCGAGCGGGCGTCACGACGAGGCTCGAGCACGCGGCGCAGCCGCGCGACGTAGGACTGCAGCGACGCCTCCACCCGCGCCGGCGGCGACTCGCCCCAGATCTGGTCGACCAGGTGCGCGACCGGCACCGGGCGGCCCCCGGCCGCGGCGAGCAGCCCGACCAGCACCCGTGGCTTGAGCCCACCCAGGTCGACGACCTCGCCGTCGACCTCGACCTCCAGCTCCCCCAGCACCCGGACCCGCATGGCGCCAGATCCTAGTCAGGGCCGGGCCCCGCCAGCGCCTCAGCGAGCGGCTGCCTCGACGCCGTGCCGGACTGCCCGCGCGCGCCGAGCACGGCCGACGTCCACGCTCAGGACGGCCGCAGGCGGATCATCGCCAGCTGGGTCGAGCTGCCCACCAGACGGCCTTCGCTGTCCCAGACGAAGCACGCCTCGTCGAGCCGTCCGTCGCGCACCAGCCGCGCGACCTGCAGCACCTGCAGGGGGCCCGGGGCCGGCACGCCGCGCACGTAGGTGGTCAGCTCGAGCGTCGGCACCCAGCCGGACATCTCCACGTCGAAGGTGGCCGGCGGGAAGGCGTCGAGCGCGAAGTGCACGCCCGCGGGGTCGAACGCCTCGCCGCCCGGCAGCCCCAGCCAGCCCCGCAGCTCGCCGCGTCCGGCGGGCTCTCCCCGGGTGAAGCCGTCGGTGCTCGGGTCGATGCGCAGGTCGACCTGGTCCATCAGGGCCACCTGGAAGCCCGCGGGCCGCAGCCGCGCGCACGCGTCGTAGGCCGTCGAGCCCGGCTCGGGCACGCCGCGGGCCCAGCGGTCCTCGGCGGCGGGGTCGATCGGCCCGATCGTCATCAGCGACTCGACGAAGACCCGGTCGTCGCGGCGCAGGCGCACCCGGCTCTGGCCGGTGGACCTGCCCTCGCGCAGCGGCTCGACGTCGACCTCGACCGGGCCCGGGTCGGGCGAGGCGAGGAAGTGGCTGCTGGCGGCGATCACGTGGTCGTGGGTCGAGACCTCGGCCGCGGCCCGTGCCATCAGCGCGACCAGGTAGCCGCCGTTGGGCTTGCCGGCGATCGACCAGTCGGGGTCGACCGCGGCGGAGAAGCGGTGCTCCTCGGTGCGCTCGACGGCCGAGACCTCGGCGAAGGGACGGGACGGGCTCGGCTGCTCGGGCACGCGCCGAGACTAGGTGCGTCCGATTGACTCCCTTGGGGTGGGGGTGCCGCGGTCCCTTTCGGGCACTGTGGTCTCGAACGCACCAGGCGCCCCGTCCCTCACGCAGTGGCGGGGCGCTTGTACGCCCGGGCGGCCGGCGGCGCGCGATAGCGTCGAGCCCGTGACCCAGCCCCTCCGCGTCGGCGTCCTCGGCGCCGCCAAGATCGCCCCCAAGGCCCTGCTCGTCCCCGCCCGGCTCCACCCCGACGTCGAGGTGACCGCGGTGGCGGCCCGCGACGAGGCTGCCGCCCGCGCCTACGCCGAGGCCCAGGGGATCCCCCGCGTGCTGCCGGACTACGAGGCGGTCGTCGCGGACCCCGACGTCGACGTCGTCTACAACCCGCTGCCGATGAGCCTGCACGGGCGCTGGACGATCGCCGCCCTCGAGGCCGGCAAGCACGTGCTGTGCGAGAAGCCCTTCACCGCCAACGCCGCCGAGGCCGCCGAGGTCGCCGCGGTCGCGGAGCGCACCGGGCTGGTGGTGATGGAGGCGATGCACTACCGCTACTACGCCCTCATGGACCGGCTCCTCGACCTGCTGCGGCGTCGGGAGATCGGCGAGCTGCGGTCGGTGGAGGCGTTCTTCCGGGCCCGGATCAACCGCCCCGACGACCTGCGCTGGCAGCTCGCGCTCGCCGGCGGCTCGCTGATGGACCTGGGCTGCTACCCCCTCCACCTGCTGCGGACCGTCGCCGGTGAGCCCGAGGTCGTCTCCGCCGAGGCGATCGAGCGCTCTCCCGGTGTCGACCGCACCATCCGCGCCCACCTGCGCTTCAGCGACGGGCCGTTCCACCGCGGCACGGTCGAGGGCCGGCTGTCCTCGGCGATGCTGGCCCGCCGCGGCCGCGGCTCGGGCGCGAGGCTCGTCGGCACCCGGGGCACCATCCACGTCGACGGCTACGTCCAGCCCACGATCCACAACCGCCTCACCGTGAGGTCCCCGCGCGGCCGTCGCGCGACCAGCTTCCCGGCCAGCCCGACGACGTACGACGGCCAGCTGGCGGCGTTCGTCTCCGCGGTGCGCGACGGCACGCCGTTCCCGACCGACGTGCACGACGCGGTCGCCCAGATGCAGGCGATCGACGCGATCTACACCGCCGCCGGCCTGGAGCCGCGGCCCTCCGCCTGAGCTCGGGGCGCTGCTCACCCGACCCCCACGGGACGGGTCCGTCTGCCAGAGTCGGACCCCCAGCACCCACGACCCCGGAGGAGGCGAGACGTGACGACCCAGCTGGACCACCGCGTGTGCGAGGGCATCGGCATGTGCGGGGCCACGGCCGACGACGACGCCGAGACGTGCCCGGTCTGCGCACTGCGGCTCAGGGGCTGAGCGCCCTGCTGCCCCCACCGCCGGGAGGACCGGACGCGGCCTGGCTCGAGCAGGAGTGCGTGCGGCTGGTGGACTTCGCCCGCGCGGCTCGGGTGCCCGGCGGCTTCGGCTGGCTGGACGCGGCGGGACGGCCGGACCCCTCCCGGCCCCTGCCGCTGTGGGTGTGCTGCCGGATGACCCACGTGTTCGCGCTGGCCGACCTGCTCGACCTGCCCGACGTGGCGCCGCTGGTCGACCACGGCCTCGAGGCGCTGCAGGGGCCGCTGCGCGACGACGTCCACGGCGGCTGGTGGCCGACCTCCGGCGGCTCGGGCTCCCGAGCCAAGGAGGCCTACGGCCACGCGTTCGTCGTGCTCGCCGCGTCGTCGGCGGTCGTCGCCGGGCGACCCGGCGCCCGGGCGCTGCTCGACGAGGCGCTGGCGGTGCTCGACCGCTTCTGGGACCCGTCGGCCCGCATGCTCGTCGACGAGTGGGACGAGGCCTTCGCGGTCCTCGACCCCTATCGCGGCGTCAACGCCAACATGCACGCCGTCGAGGCGCTCCTCGCCGCCCACGACGTGACCGGGTCGGCCGAGCTCCTCGAGCGTGCCGCCGCGGTGACGAGGCGGGTCCTCGGTGTCGCCGCGGACCACGGGTGGCGGCTGCCCGAGCACTACTCCGAGGGCTGGGAGCCCTTGCTGGACTACCACCTGGACGCCCCCGCCGACCCCTTCCGTCCTTATGGCGGCACGGTCGGCCACTGGTTCGAGTGGGCGCGGCTCGCGCTGCAGCTCGGCGCGACGACCGGGGAGGACCTGACCGGCCCGGCCGCCTCGCTGTTCGCGGCGGCGGTCCGCGACGGCTGGGCGCCCGACGGCGTGGAGGGGTTCGTCTACACCGTCGACTGGGAGGGCCGCCCCGTCGTCGGCGAGCGCATGCACTGGGTCGCCGCCGAGGCCGTCGCCGCCGCGGCCGCACTGTGGCGCGCGACCGGCTCCTCGTCGTACGCCGAGCAGCACGCGCGCTGGTGGTCGCACGTCCGCGAGGCCGTGGTCGACCTCGAGGGCGGCTCGTGGTGGCACGAGCTGGACCCGTCGCTGCGACCCGCATCGACGACCTGGGACGGCAAGCCCGACGTCTACCACGCGGTGCAGGCCACCCTGCTGGCTCGGCTTCCCCCCGCTCCGGCGCTCGCGGTCGCCCTCGGTGCAGCCCGGCGCACCGGGGGCTGACGGGCGCGTCGAGCCGGCCGCCGCGCCGGTCCCGCAGCGGGCCGCCGGCGACTCTCAGCGAGCTCTCACGACCCTCTTCGTCGGCTCAGGACCTCCGCCCCTGACCTGTGACTCGGAATACCGGAATCGTAGTTCTTCATTCGATCCGCAAAGCAGACCGCCGTCACCACGGCGCCGAGCGAGGAGACCCGTCGTGCCCGTCCCCACCCTGCACAACCTCGACCACCTGCACGCCCGTCACGTCGCCGAGCTGGTGCGCAACGCCGCCTGGCCCTCGGTGACGCTCCTGCTGGACACGCAGCCGGCCGACCGGATGACGGCGCAGGACCGCGCCCGCCTGCAGCAGCTCGCAGACGACGCCGAGCGACAGCTGACCGCACGCGGTGCGATCGGCGCCTCGAGCCTCGTCGCCGCGCTCCGGGCACGGGTCCGGACCGCCGCGGAGTCACCGACCGGTCCGGGTCTGGTGATCCTGGTCAACCGCGGCCTGCAGCGCAGCTACCGGTTGCCCGGGCCCGTGCCGGCGATGGCAGTCGTGGAGCGCACGTTCCGCACCCGCGAGCTGCTGCAGACGCTGCACCGCACCCCGCCGCACCTGCTGCTGCTGGTCCAGCCGTTCTGCTTCCAGCTCTACCGCGTCTACGCCGACACGATGGCCCCGCTCTCGGACGAGGGCTTCCCGCTGCAGCTGACGGCGCCGACCCGGGGCGGCCTCGAGGCCGGTGAGGACCGGAGCGAGGACCGTCTGACCCAGCTCGACCGGCGCCTCGGAGCAGCACGGCGGAGGCATCCCTCACCGATCATCGTGGCCGGCGAGCCCGACCTCGTGCAGCGCCTGCTGCGTCGCGGACGGCACCTCCAGCGCCTGGCCGGCGTGCTCACCGGGCCCGAGGTCAACCGTCCCGACGAGCTCTACCTGGCCGCCAAGGCCTCGCTGGAGGAGTACCTGCGCACGCGGCAGGAGGAGGCCCTGCTGCTGCTGGAGGACGCCCAGCGGCGCCGGCCGGGCACCATCCGCTCCGGGGTCGAGCAGGCCTGGCGGGCCGCTGCGGCACCCGGCAGGCCACTCGTGCTGCTGGTCGAGGAGCAGTGCTCCTTCCCCGCCGTGGTGGACGAGCGGGGGGTGCGGCGCCTGGACTGGATGCGGTCGCCGGAGTCGGTGCTCACCGGGCTGCACACGGACCTCGTCGACGACCTCATCGAGGTCGTCATCGACAAGGGCGGCTGGGTGGCGTTCACCGACGACGGCGCCCTGGGAGCGCATCACGGCGTCGCCCTGGTGATGAAGGAGGACTGAGTCGCTGCGTCGGGGCCCGGCTCAGGTGCCGTGGCGGCGCAGCGCGTGGATGGCGTCGACCGTGAGCGCCCCGCGCCACTCGTGCTCCTGCGCCGGGCACCAGGCCAGCCAGTCGAACGTCCAGCCGCCGTCGTCGGCCTGCCCGCCGGCCAGGGCGCGCAGGTCGGCCTCGACGTGCTCGGGCGCGAAGAGCGCACGGCTGGCGGCGCCCGGCGTCGGCGAGAGCACCAGCGGCCGCAGGGCCTCGCCGTCGGTGCCGCCGGGGACCACCACGCTGCCGTCGGGACCGACGCGGCGGCGCAGCCCGGCCAGGCACTGCTGGCACAACGGGTCGTCGGCGCAGGCGTCGAGCAGCTGGAGGGCGTACTTGAGCTCGTAGCCGCTCAGCCCTTCCGGCTCGTCGAGCCGGGCGTCGCACCAGGCCTGCGCGCGGCCGAGCCAGGGCGGTGTCACGCCGTGCCGGGCGGCCTGGGCGACGTAGCCGAAGGTCAGGTGGCAGCCCTCGTCCCCCGCGCTCATCCACGGCGCCCGGGGCCAGCCCTCGCTGTCGCCGCGCATGAACGGCACGCCGCCGTCGGCGGTGACCACCGAGCCGACCCACTCCAGCGCCTCCTCGGCCTGGGGGCAGCCGTGCACGCCCAGGTCGTCGAGCAGCTGCAGCGCGGCGAGCGTCGAGGTGGTCTCGCTGTGCGGGGACCGGATGTCGGGCTCGAGGGCGTGGCCGTAGCCGCCGTCGGCGTTGCGGTAGGCATCGAGCGCGGCCATCACCTGCTCGACGCTCGCCTCGCCCGACAGGTGCAGCAGGCGCACCCGGTCGAGGAGCCGTCCGTGCGTGAGGACGAACGCGCGGGCCCGGTCGAGGTCGGGAGTGCTCACGCGCCCCACGCTAGGCCGCCACCGGAAGGGCCGGGGGGACGGCCCGCGGGGCGGACCCCACGACCTCGGAGGTCATCGACCCGCCGCCTTGCTGCGGGACGGGTCGCTCACTGCTGGGCCTGGGCGACCGCGTCGGCCAGCCGTCCGCGCCAGACGTGGCCGTGGCCCGGGACGACGGTGTCGGCGTCGAGGTCGGCGAGCACGTCGAGCGAGGCGCGCGCCTCGTCGGGGACGTGGCTGAAGAAGTCCGGCAGCCGCTGGGGTCCCTTGCGCCGTGCGGCCGGGTGGCCGGTCACCAGGGCGTCGCCGGTCGCCACCACCCCCGCGTCGCGGAAGAGGTAGGCCGTGTGGCCGGACGTGTGCCCCGGGCAGGGCACCGGCACGGGGGCGCCGGGCAGGTCGAGCCCGGTCGGGTCGGCGACCCACGCCTCGGCGTGCTCGGCGTGCGGGTGCCGCAGCGCCCCCGCCCGCATGATCCGTGCCGACCAGAGCGCGACCCTCGGCCGCCAGGCGCGCACCAGCACGTCGCGCGGACCGGCCTGCTCGGTCCGCTCGCCCCGCGCCAGCGGCACCTCGGCGGGGTGCATGAGCACCGGGACGCCGTAGGCGTCGTGCAGGTGGTTCACCGCCCCCACGTGGTCGACATGGGCGTGGGTGAGCAGCACCGCGCGGACGTCGCCCGGACTGTGGCCGATCACGGCCAGGCCCTGCTCGAGCCCGGCCACGTCACCGGGGTAGCCCGTGTCGACCAGGGTCAGGTCGCGGCCCTCGCGGACCACGAGCCACCGCACGTCGGTCCCCGTGCCTGCGAACGCGTCGTCCCCCACCTGCTGCATCGCCCCATCGTGCCCCAGGAACCCCGCGTCCGGTGCCGGCGCGGCCCCGGCGCGCCAGGTCCCGCACGCGACCGGTGTCGATGACGCCGGAGGTCGTGGCGGTGCGACACCATGCCGCCATGGCACGACGCTGGTGGGCCGGTCCGGTCGCAACGTGGGTGGTCGTGGCGCTCACCACGGCGCAGCTGCTGGTGGCCACCCTGTTCCCCGCCCTTCCGCAGTTCGACGGCAAGGCGTTCGGGTCGCGGCTGCTCGCCTACCCGGTGCTGATGACCGCGCCCGTCCTGGTCTGGTGGCTGGTCGCACGACACCGGTCCGCCCCCTCGCCCCTGCCCTGGCTGGGCATCACGCTGATCGGCATCCCCTTCCTCGTCGACGTCAGCGGCAACACGCTCGACCTCTACGACTCGGTGTCGTGGTGGGACGACGCCAACCACCTGGTCAACTGGGCGTTCCTGTGCGGGGGCATCGGCCTGCTCCTGCTCCGCTCGCCCCGGGTGTCCCCGGACTGGGTGCTGGTGCTCACCGTGACGGGGATCGGCGCGATCCTCGCGATCGGGTGGGAGCTGGCGGAGTACGCCACCTTCATCCGCTTCGGCACCGAGCTGGACACCGCCTACACCGACACCCTGGGCGACGAGGCGCTCGGCACGACCGGCTCGCTGGTGGCTGCCGTGGTCCTGCGCCGGGTGGCGGACCGCGCCTGAGCCCTCGACCCTCGACGTACGCCGCCGCCGGCGTGACTGTCGGACCCTGGTCCTACGGTGGCCCGATGACGTCGGTGAGACAGGTCCAGGTCACGTTCGACTGTGCGTCGCCGGAGCGGGTCGCCCGGTTCTGGTGCGAGGTGCTCGGCTACGTCGTGCCGCCCCCGCCACCCGGCTTCGAGGACTGGGAGGCGTTCAGCTCGTCGCTGCCGCCGGAGCTCCAGGACTCCCGCTTCGCCTGCGTGGATCCCGAGGGCGTGGGGCCGCGGCTGTTCTTCCAGCGCGTGCCCGAGGCCAAGACGGTGAAGAACCGCGTGCACCTCGACGTCCGCGTCGGCCTCGGTCTCGTCGGCGAGGAGCGCCTGGCCGCGCTGGAGGCGGAATGTGCCCGGCTCGAGGGGTGGGGGGCGACGCGGGTGCGGCTGCTCGAGGCCGACGGGACCAGCGAGTCGTGCCTGGTCATGCAGGACGTCGAGGGCAACGAGTTCTGCCTCGACTGAGCATGCGCGCGGGATCTCGGCCGCGCCCCGTCGCGCTGTCAGGGTCGCGCGGCTCAGCCGGCCGCGAGTGCGGACAGGGTCGCCGCGAGCCGCTGCTTGGCGTCCTCGGCCACGACGCGCAGGTCCTCGGCGTCGGAGAGACCGAGCATCACGTCCGGATCGAAGGCCTCCACCACCGTGGTGGTCTCGTCGACCGAGCGGACGACGACGTTGCACGGCAGCACGGCCGCGAGCGAAGGGTCGCTGCGCAGTGCCTCGTGGGCCAGCTCAGGGCGGCAGGCGCCGAGGATCACCTGGTGCGGCACCTCGACACCGAGCTTGGCGTGGAGGGTCGCCGCCAGGTCGATCTCGGTCAGGATCCCGAAGCCCTGCTCGCCCAACGCCGCGCGGGTGGCCTCCAGCGTCTCGGCGTAGGGGCGCGCGAGCGTCGCGGACAGCGTGAAGCCGGCCATCAGGCGGACGCCTGCTGCTCGGCGAGGGCGGCCCGGACGTCGAGGTCGCGCACGGCGGTGATGACCTGCTCGAGGGCCGGGGCGGGAAGGGCGCCGGGCTGCGAGAAGACCAGGACTCCGTCCTTGAACGCCATCAGCGTGGGGATGGAGGTGATCTGGGCGGCCGAGGCCAGGGCCCGCTCCGCCTCGGTGTCCACCTTGCCGAACACGACGTCCGGGTGCGCCTCGGAGGCCTTGTCGTAGACGGGCGCGAAGCTGCGGCACGGACCGCACCACGACGCCCAGAAGTCGACGAGCACGATCTCGTGCTCCTGGACGGTCCGCTCGAAGCTCTCGGCGGTCAGGTCGGTGGTGGCCATGGTCTCTCCTCTGGTTCGGCGCGGAACGTGCTGTCGCCCTGGTCAACCACGATACCCCCACCCGTATTCCGCCCCGAATGGACCCGATGCCCCCGGGGGTGTGTAAGGTGACCACTCGTCATACCCCCGTGGGTATCCCCTGCACAGAACGGATCGCACCATGTCCTCGACGGCGACGCGCCGCCCCGCCGCTGCCTCCCTGCCGGACCCCGGGTTCGCGCCGGGCTTCACCCCCGGCCTCCTCGGCCGCCTCGGCGTCTGGGTGATGGACCACGCCCGCGTCACGGCCGGCGTCTGGGTCCTCCTGGTCGTCGGCCTCGGCGCGTTCGCCCCTCAGGTCGAGCACGCGCTGTCGGGTGCGGGCTGGCAGGCCGACGGCTCGGAGTCGGTCGCCGCGCGCGAGCTCGCGCGCGAGCACTTCGGGGGCAACGCCAGCTCGGCCCTCCAGGTCGTGGTGCGCTCGTCCGACGGGCCGGTCACCGAGGGCGCGGGACGGAAGGTGCTGGCCTCGGTCACCCGCCTCCTGCGCGAGGACCCCCGCATCGCCGACGTGGTCGCCCCGGCTCCGGGCGCCACCCTGAGCCGGGACGGCCGTACCGCCGTCGTCCTGGCCGGCGCGGGCGCCGACACCGACGAGATGGTCGAGGTCGCTACCGACCTCAAGGGGCCGCTGCAGGCGCTGTCGGGCGACGGCGTCGAGGTGAACCCGACCGGGGCCTCGCTGCTGTGGTCGGACTTCAACGAGGCGAACCTCCAGGCCATGATGAAGTCGGAGATGATGTCGTGGCCGGTCACCATGGCCATCCTCGTGCTGGCCTTCGGTGCCCTCGTCGCCGCCGGCCTGCCCCTCCTGCTCACCGTCGCCGGGCTGGTCGCCTCGGCCGGGTCGCTGGTCCTGATCAACCACCTCGTCCCGGTCTCCATCTGGGCGATGAACTTCGCGATGATGTTCGCCCTCGCGCTGGGCATCGACTACGCGCTGTTCCTGGTGGTGCGCTATCGCGCGGCTCGCCTGGGCGCGCACGAGTCACGACGTCAGGCGGTCGCGGAGACCATGGACACCGCCGGCAAGGCGGTGCTCCTGTCCGGACTCACGGTGCTGGTCTCCCTGACCGCGGTGATGCTCGTGCCCTCGCCCTCCTTCCGGTCCATGGCCGGCGGGATCATGCTGTCGGTCGTCTTCGTGCTGGCCGCGACCCTGACCCTGCTCCCGCTGGTGCTGTCCTCCCTCGACCTGCGGATCAACAAGCTCGCCCTGCCGTGGGTGCACACCGGGGAACACCGCTCCCCCCGCTTCGCGGCCTGGGGCGAGCGCCTGTGGCGCCGCCCCGTCCGCTGGGGGCTCGCCTCGCTGGTCGTGCTGCTCGCCCTCGCGGCGCCCGTGCTGGGCCTGCGGACCGCGATGCCGTCGATCGAGGTCCTGCCCGAGGACGCCTCCGCGCGCGTGGGCTACGACCAGGTCCAACAGGCCTTCGGTGAGGGTGCCCCAGGGGCGCTGCAGGTCCTCGCCCGCCGTGCGGATGCCGCCACCACCGAGCAGGTGCTCGCCCAGGACCGTGGCCTCGCGGCCACGATGCCGGCGCTGCCGGCACGCGACGGCTCGGACTGGGTGCTGGTCCAGGCGGTGCCGCGGACCGACCCGTCCGATCCGGCCCTGGCCGCGACCGTGGACCGGTTGCGCGCCGCCCTTCCCGCCTCGGCGCTCGTCGGTGGCGCCGCGGTGGAGAACCTCGATCTCGAGGCGCAGCTGGACGAGTCCACGCCCCGGGTGATCGGCGTGGTGCTGGGGCTGGGGTTCCTGCTCCTGCTCGTCGCCCTGCAGGCACCGCTCATCTCCCTCCTCGGGACCCTGGCGAGCCTGCTGTCCACCGCGGCCGCCTTCGGGGTCGCCCGGCTGGTCTTCCAGGAGGGCCTCGGGGCGGGCCTGCTCGGGTTCGAGCCGCAGGGGTTCCTCGACGCGTGGGCGCCGGTCTTCTTCTTCGCGATGATCTTCGCGATCGCGATGGACTACACGGTGTTCCTGCTGGCCTCGGCCAAGGAGCACTACGAGCGCTCCGGGGACCCGCACGAGGCGATGGTCGGGGCCCTCGCGCACTCGGGCCGGGTGATCTTCGCTGCCGGCGCGGTGATGGTGGCGGTCTTCTTCACCTTCGCGGTCTCCGGACCGTTGCCGCCCAAGGAGATGGGCATCGTGCTGGGCGTCGCGGTCCTCCTCGACGCCTTCCTGGTGCGGCTCGTGCTGCTGCCGGTGATCCTCCGCCTGACCGGTCGCGCGGCCTGGCACACGCCCGCCCTCCTGCGACGCGTCCTGCCCGACCTCACCTTCTCGCACGGCTGACCGGCGCTCGGCCCGCCTGGTCCCCGCGACCGGGCGGGCACGCTCGCCCTGCGGCCGGCACCCTCAGGTGGGCAGGGGCTCCTCGGGCACCACGGCCACGGTGCTCCGGGCGCGTTCGAGCACCAGGCGCGACACGGAGCTCTGCAACAGCCGGAGGGACGAGCCGCCCGGGTGCCGGCCGACGACCACCAGGTCCCACGCTCCCTGGCGGGGGGCCAGCGCCTCCTCGACGAAGCCGTGTCGCAGCACCAGCTCGACGTCCACGTCCGGCCAGGCCTCGGACATGCCGGCGACGGACTCCGACAGCATCGCCCGCAGGTCCGTCAGGTCCGGCGCGGAGACCTCCCACCCCCGCGCCTGGCGGTACTGCGCGACCGCGGCGTCGGCATCCCAGAAGCCGTGCAGCACCGAGAGCCGTTGCTGCCGCAGCGAGGCCTGGCGATAGGCGAACTCGATGACCGGCAGGGACTCGGGCGTCCCGTCGGCGCCCACGACGATCCCGGCCGAGGAGCTGTCGACGCGGGGGCGGCACACCACCGCCGGACAGGCCGCGTTGCCGGCGACGGCCGCACTGACCGACCCGAGCAGCAGCGTCCGGACCGCTCCGAGCCCGCGCGACCCCACGACCACCAGGTGCGCGTGCTGCGAGGCGCCGAGGAGCAGCGTGCGCGCGTCCCCGGTCGCAGTCAGGGCCTGCACGTCCAGGGTGGGGTGTGCCTCCCGGAGGCTCGCGACAGCCGCTTCGGCCCGGCGCGGACCGTCCTCACCGGCCGCCAGGAGGGTCAGTCGCCGGCGCTCCAGCGCCGCCTGCTCCGCGGCCCAGTCGAGCGCGCGACGAGCGTGGTCGGAGCCGTCCACCCCGACCACGACGGCGCCGCTGAGCAGCCCGGTCTGCTCGGTCTGCACGGTCTGCTCGGTCTGCTCGGTCTGCTCGGTCTGCTCGGTCTGCTCGGTCTGCTCGGTGCCCATCGTGTCCTCCTCGTGCCTCGGTCCGCGGCTCCGGCGGACGGCGTCGATGCTTCTCGGCCGCCAGGACCAGTCCCGCCAGGAGGGCGACCCCTCCGATGCGCGCCCAGGTCCCGGCTCCCAGCGGGGCCGTGCGGAACAGCGACTGCAGGTGCGGCTCGTAGGTCAGCAGCAGCTGACCGACCGCCTGGAACGCGATCCCGCGGACGACCCACGGGTTCGACCAGAGCCCGATGCTGCGCACCGAGCGGGTCAGGGAACGACAGCTGACCAGGTAGACGGCCTGCACCGCGACGAAGAGGTTCAGCGCCGCGGTGCGCGCCTGGGCCACGGAGGCCCCGCGGGACTGCTCCCAGGCGAAGAGCCACCAGGCGCCGGCGACGAGCAGGGCGGAGACCAGCAGCACCCGCAGCGTCAGCTCCCTGGTGAGCAGGGGCGTGGCGGGGTCGCGCGGGGGCCGGGTCATGGTCCCCGGCTCCCCGGGCTCGACGGCGAGCGTCAGCCCGAGGACGACCGCCGTGGTCATGTTGATCCAGAGCACCTGGGTCGGCAGGATCGGCAGCGAGGTCCCGGCGAGGATCGCCACGAGGATGACCAGCCCCTCCCCGAGGTTGGTGGGCAGCGTCCAGGCGATGAACTTGGTGAGGTTGTCGAAGACGCCGCGTCCTTCCTCGACGGCCGCCTCGATCGTGGCGAAGTCGTCGTCGGTGAGCACCATGTCCGCGGTCGCGCGAGCCACGGCCGTCCCGCTGTCGCCCATCGCGACCCCGATGTCGGCCTGCCGGAGGGCCGGTGCGTCGTTGACGCCGTCGCCGGTCATCGCGACCACGTGGCCGCGGTCCTGCAGGGCCGCCACGAGGCGCAGCTTCTGCTCGGGCGAGACGCGGGCGAGCACGTCGGCCCGCTCCACCGCGTCGGGCAGGTCCTCCGGCGCGATCGCCTGCAGGTCCGAGCCGGTGAGGACCACCCCGGCGCCCGGTGGCTCGCGCAGCACGCCCACCTGAGCGGCGATCGCGGCGGCCGTGGAGGCGTGGTCGCCGGTGATCATCTTCACCTGGACTCCGGCCCGGTGGCACGCCTGCACAGCGGCGGCCGCCGCGGGCCGTGGTGGGTCGTGCATGGCCTGCAGGCCGGTGAGCACCAGCGTGTCCGGCAGGCCGTCGCCCTCGGACGAGGCAGGCAGGTCCCCGCCGGCCGGACCGCGACCCACGGCCGTGGCCAGGACCCGGAGCCCCTCGGCGGCCAGCTCGTGGGCGACGCCCTCGAGCGCCTCGACCGCCTCACCGTCGAGCGGTGCGACCGTGCCGTCGGCGCGGAGCCGGCCGTTCGACCTGGCCAGGACCTGCTCGGCCGCGCCCTTGACGAGCACGACGTGCTCTGCACCCGGCTCCGTGCGGTCATGGTGCCAGGTCGCCATCCAACGGCGCCGCGACCCGAACGGGATCGTGGCCACGCGCGGCAGCGACGCGCTCAGGTCGCTGCGGACCAGACCCGCCACGGTGGCGGCGTGCGCCATCCCGGCTTCGGTGGGATCGGTGAGGACCGGCTGGTCACCGCCGGTGTGACCGGTGCCGGCGTCGTTGCACAGGGCACCGGCCAGGAGCGACCAGCGCAGCGCGGCGTCGGCCTCGACGGCCGCGGCGGTGGCTCCCCGGGACGGCTCGTCCACGACGGCGCTGCCGTCGCGCCTCACGCCCTCCTCGGTGAGGCGGTACGACGCGCTGGGCGTCCACACCCGGCGTACGGTCATGCGGTTCTGGGTCAGGGTGCCGGTCTTGTCCGTGCAGATCACCGTCGTGCTGCCCAGCGTCTCGACGACCGGGAGCCGGCGCACGACCGCGCCGCGCCGCGTCATGCGGGCGACCCCGATGGCCAGCGTGATCGTGACGGCCGCCGGCAGGCCTTCGGGGATGGCCCCCACCGCGAGTGCGACGACGGCGGTGAAGGTGCCGGCGGCGTCCTGTCCCCGAGCCACCCCCACGGCGAAGGTCAGCGCGGCCAGCGCCAGGATGCCGGCCGTGAGCTGCTTGCTGAAGACCTCGAGCTTGCGGGTCAGCGGCGTGGCCAGGGACCCGCTCGACGCGACGAGCCGGTGGATCGAGCCCAGCTCGGTCCGCGGTCCGGTCGCCGCCACGGTCCCCGCACCGCTGCCGTGGACCACGAGGGTGCCCGCGAAGGCGAGGTCGCGCCGGTCGGCCACCGGCGTGGTCGAGGGCAGCGCGCGAGGGTCCTTGACCACCGGGTCCGACTCCCCGGTCAGGCTGGACTCGTCCACGCGGAGCTCGTCGACCCGCACGAGCGCGAGGTCCGCCGGCACCTCGTCCCCGGCGCGCAGGAGGACCAGGTCGCCCGGGACCAGCTCAGTGGCGTCCACCCGCCGTTCGGTCGCGTCGCGCACCACGCTTGCGCTGGTGCGCACGACCGACCGGAGCGCGGCGAGCGCCGCCTCCGCACGCGACTCCTGGAGGAACCCGATCGTGGCGTTGACGAGCACGACCGCGGAGATGACGGCGAAGTCGACGTACTCACGCAGGACCGCGGTGACGACGGCCGACGCGGCCAGGACGTAGATCAGCGGGTCGCGCAGCTGACGCAGCCACCGTCGCACCGCGCCGGGGCCCGAGTCGGTGGGCAGCGCGTTGGGTCCCCACACCGCGAGCCGGTCCGCGGCCTCGGTCTCGGTCAGGCCGTGGCGCGTGTCCGTGCCGAGTCGTGCGCCGTCGCCGCTGACGGGCGGTGGGGGCGCGCGCATCATCGTGGCTCGGCTGCTCGTTCGGAGAGGTCGAGGCGGCCCCACACCCGGACGCCACTGGCCACGGGCTCGGCTCCCCACTCGTCGGCGATGCGACGCACGACCGCGGCCCACGTGACGTCGGGCGGTTCGGTCCCGAACAGGCCGGCCCGGACGCCGGAGACCTCGACGCTGACGGTGAGGCTGGCGCCACGGCAGGAGAGCGCGAGCCAGAGCGGACGCCGGCGGCGCCGCTCGAGCACCTGCCACACGAGCTCCTGGACGAGCAGGGTGGACCGCCCCGCGAAGGCGGCAGCGTGGTCGGGGCACCCCTGTCGACGGACCACGTCCGCGGCCTGCCGCAGGGCCACCGCAGAGCCGTCGAGCCGGGCGCGGCGCACATAGCCGCAGGCGTCGTGCACCGACGCGGGCACCGGGGTGCGCGCGGCGTCGCGCCCCGTGAGGGAGCCTGCCAGCGCCTGGGCCGAGAACACCGGTGGCGCGGGCACGGCGGTGTCCGCCGTGGGGAAGGCGGTGAGGGTCGATTCGATGGGGACCATGGCACGCTCCTCTCGGGCTGCTCCCGTCCACCTCCAGTCAGTCACAAGACGGTGGCCGACACACGTGCCGCCCCGGCCCCCTCGGGGGGCCGAGCGGACCTTTCGTGCGGGCCGCTCGTCGAGACCTCAGCCTGGCGCGAGGCGCGGCCGGAGCAGGGCGGCGCGGTGGGTCCCCGGTGCGTCCGTCACCGTCGCCACCGCCTGGTCCACGCACGTCGCGATCGGCCGGCTGGTGTCGATGACGTGCGCCCTCGGCCAGGCGGCGTAGTGCCGTCCCAGACGCACGGCGACGTCGGCGTCGGCGTCGCTGACCCGGTCGGTGCGGGCCGCGACGCGGCGGTGCACCTCGTCCTCGTCGAGGCGGCACTGCAGGCGGGTCAGCTCGGCGGAGGTACGACGCGCCAATGCGGTCGCGGCGCCGCGGGACAACGGCCGCGCCCACGTGGCATCGAGCACGACCGACTCGCCGCCGCGCAGCAGCGACTCGGCGCGGTGCAGCAGCTCCTCGTAGGTCGCCTGGGTGCGGCTGGGCGTGTAGGGCCCCTGGGAGAACGGCGCCGCGAGCGAGGTCTCGGCGCTCACCCCGGCCAGCTCCTTGCGCACGCGGTCGGAGGACAGCAGCCGGGCACCGGTCCGCTGCGCCAGCCCGCCGGCGAGGGTCGACTTGCCGGTCCCCGGCGGGCCGCCGACCAGCACGAGCCGGACCTGGCCCGCACGCAGGTGGCGCTCGGCGAGCTCGAGCAGCTGCTGCGGCTCGGGTCCGCGGTGTCCGGACTGCTCGTCGCGGATCGCGGTGACCAGCGCCCGTACGGTCGCCCGGTAGGCGACGTAGTGGTGCAGCAGCGGCGGATGAGCGGGCTCCTCGGAGTGATCCAGGTAGGCCTCGACCAGCAGGTCGGCCGCGTCCGGCGCGCCGAGCCGCTCGAGGTCCATGGCGAGGAACGCGACGTCGTCGAGCACGTCGACGTGGCGCAACGCGGGGTCGAAGTCCAGGCAGTCGATGATGCGGGGCCCGTCGGCGAGGCAGAAGATGTCGTCGGCCATCAGGTCGCCGTGGCCGTCGACGACGTGGCCGCCGCCCTGACGAGCCGTGAACAGCGGACCGCGGCCGGCCAGGAACCGGTGCACCAGCTCGCGCACCGCGGCCACGGTGGCGGGCTCGACGTGCCGGCCCTCGAAGGGCGCGAGCCGAGCGAGGTTGGTCTCCCACCGGACGGCCAGCGCCTCGCGGCCGCCGGCCACGCGGACCTCGGGCGAGCGGTCGGCGAGGGCATGGAACGCCGCGACCCGGCGCGCCACCTCCCGCAGGTGCTGCGGCAGCTCGGGGTCGGCGGCCTCGACGAGGGCGGTGAGCGTGCGGTCGTCCGGCAGGCGGCGCATCGTCACCAGGTGGTCGACGACCTCGCCGTCCGGCCCGTGCAGGTCCGAGACGCCGAGGTAGACGTCGGGGCAGATCCGTCGGTTGAGCGCCACCTCACGACGGCAGGCCTCCAGGCGCTGCTCCCGGGTCCGGAAGTCCAGGAACCCCAGGTCGACCGGCTTCTTCAGCTTGAAGGCACGGTCGCCCAGCAGCAGCACGACGGCGGAGTGGGTCTCGCGCAGGTCGGCGAAGCGCGCGAAGCGGCGGGGCGACGTCGCGTCCGACGGGGCGGTGAGCGTGGTGGTCATCTGGCACCTCCTGCGGGGCGCGCGGGTCGTGGTCGGACCGCCGGTCCCCGCCACCTCGATCACACCGCGGGACCGCAGCCCGGGGCAGTGCCGACCGGCTCCCCCGCGTGGGTCGAGGTCCCGGCCCCCCGCGGTCGGGTTGCGCCTCCATCTCGAGCAGGAGCCGACCGTCGTGGGCGGGGCGCGCTGGGCTCAGGAGATGCGCACCTGGCGCGCGAGCGGCGACCCCGGCGCGACTCAGCCGGCGAGGGCAGGCAGGGCCTGGACGGCGGTGAAGGCGGCGACGGCGAGGAGCAGGCCGAGGAAGGCCGACTGCAGCCGCGCGGTGCTGACCCGGGCCGCGACGCGAGCACCGAACGACGCGCCGGCGACAGCTGCCACGGTCAGGAGGACGACCGGCCCCCACGCGGGGACCGGCCCGCTGCCGGCGCGCACCGCCAGGGCGGTGGCCGAGGTGACGGTGATGACGACCAGGGAGGTGCCGGCGGCCAGGTCGAGCGGGAGACCCAGCGCGAGCACGAGCGCGGGCACGACGAGGAAGCCACCGCCCACCCCGAGGAAGCCGGTCAGGGCGCCGACGAGGGTGGCGGTGACCAGGACCTTGAGCGCCCTGGGGCACGCGCAGGCGAAGGTCGGGCGGAAGGTGATGATCGGGTCGTCGAGGCGGCTCGGACCCGTCGAGGGTGAGCGCCGCCGGCGGACGACCATCACGACCGCGACCACCAGGAGCAGGCCGGAGAACGCCGCCATCAGCACGTCGCCGGACACGTGCGAGGCGGCCCGCGCGCCCAGCACGGCACCGCCGAGCGCCGTGGCGCCGAAGGCCAGGCCCCGCCCCACCAGGACGTTGCCGTGACGGCGGGCGGCGACCGCTCCGATGAGGGAGGTGACCCCGACGACGACCAGGGACCCGGTCGTCGCCTGGGCCGGCGTCTGGTCGAGCAGGTAGACCAGCACCGGCACCGCGAGCACCGATCCCCCGCCGCCGAGGGCGCCGAGGCTCAGCCCCAGCGCCAGCCCGGCGACGACGGCGAGGAGGTGCAGGGCCACCGGTCAGGCACCGGGGCGGACCAGGTCGAGCCCGACCGCTCCCGCGTTGTCGACGTCGTCGTCCACGGCCACGACCCGGCGACCCGAGGCGGCGACGAACGAGGCCGCGATCGACGCGCGGTAGCCGGCGGCGCAGTGCACCCAGATCTCAGACTCGTGCGGGAGCTCCGCGAGTCGCCGCGGCAGCTCGTGGATCGGCACGTGCTGGGCGCCGGCGATGGCGGCCTCGGCGTGCTCGTCGGCACGCCGGACGTCGAGCACGACCACCTCGCGGTGGTGGCGCACCTGGGCGAGGTCGGCGAACGTCGCGCTCGGGAAGGACGCCACCCCGAGGCCCGTGCCGGCCACCCAGTCCTCCGGCTTGCCGACCGCGGACCCCTCGAGCCGGTCGATGCCGATGCGCACCAGCTCGCGCTGGGCCTCGGCCACCTGCTCCGCGCTCTCGCCGAGCAGGGTCAGGGGCGCACCCCACTCCACGAGCCAGCCGAGGTAGGTGCTGAACGCGCCGTCGATCCCGAAGTTCAGCGAGCCCGGCACGTGCCCGGCCGCGAAGACGGTGCGGTCCCGCAGGTCGACGACCCACTCCCCCGCGTCGATGCGGCGACGCAGCTCGTCAGGCTCCGCGCGCCGCGGGGCGCTGAGGTCCGGGGCGGAGGGACCGGCGGCGTTGGCCGGCGCCATGTGGGCGTAGTACGCCGGGTAGTCGCTCAGGCCCGCGAGCAGCTCGCGGACGTAGGTCTCCTCGTCCTGGGTGAGGGCCGGGTTGCTCGCCTTCTCCTGGCCGATCGTGGAGGCCGAGGCCTCGGACTGCGTCGCGGAGCAGAACGAGCCGAAGCCGTGGGTCGGGAACACCTCGGCGGAGTCGGGCAGCACCTCGGCGAGCCGGTGGGCGGAGGCGTGCTGGTGGCGGACCAGCGCGTCGGTGTGGTCCGGGCCCAGCAGGTCGGGGCGTCCCGTGGCGCCGTAGAGCAGCGAGCCCCCGGAGAACACTGCGACCTGCACGCCGCGCCCGTCCTCGAGCGCGTAGGACAGGTGGGTGAAGGTGTGGCCCGGGGTGGCCAGCGCGGTGACGCGCATCGAACCGGTCCGGACGACGTCCCCGTCGGCGATCGGCGTGCGCTCGAAGGAGACCGGGTCGGCCGCGTTGACGACGTACGCCGCGCCGGTCGCCTCGGCGAGCGCGTAGCCGCCGGTCACGTAGTCGTTGTGCAGGTGGGTCTCGAAGACGTGGGTGAGTCGCACCCCGTGCTGGTCCAGGAGGTCGAGGACCCGGTCGGCGTCGCGCTGCGGGTCGACGACGAACGCCACGTCGCCGTCGTGGACGAGATAGCTGCGGTCGCCCAGGCTCGGCGTCTCGATGGTGACGATCTGCACGGTGCGGTCTGTCATCGGTTCCTCCTCGGACCAGGTGGGTCGATCTATACCCAGTGGGGTATCATCAGTCTACAACACGACACCCCCCGGGGTATTCCCGGGCCAACCGAAGGAGAAGCCTGTGTGCCGTCCCACCACCTGCCGGACCTGCGGCAAGACCACCTGGGCCGGGTGCGGCCAGCACGTCGCCCAGGTCCGCGCGATCGTTCCCACCTCCGAGTGGTGCGGGGGGCAGCACAGCAAGGAGGAGCGCGCCGCGGCCGGCCCCACCGGCTTCGCACGCTTCTTCGGCAGGCGGTGAGACCCGTGCGCCTCGACCCGGCCACCACCACGCCTGCCCTCAACCGGATCAAGCGTGCCCAGGGCCAGCTCGCCGGCGTCGTGCGCATGCTCGAGGAGGGCCGCGAGTGCGAGGACGTGGTGACCCAGCTCGCCGCGGTGTCCAAGGCCCTGGACCGGGCCGGCTTCGCGATCGTGGCCAGCGGCCTGCGCGAGTGCCTGACCGCACCGGACGCGGAAGCCGGCGAGCTCGACGTACGCCGGATGGAGCGACTCTTCCTGTCGCTCGCCTGACGACCACGCCGGCGAGACGTCGTCGACCGCCCGCGAACGGCTCAGCCGTTCCAGCGCAGGACGACCGGTGCCTCGCGCTCGAACCCGAGCGTGCTGAGGGTCGCGGTGTCCAGGCGCACGTGTCGGCCGAAGTCGACCGGCTGGTCGAGCCAGCGCGCGGTCAGCGCCCGCAGCGAGTGCCCGTGCCCGAAGACCAGGACCCGTCCGCCGGCCTCCCGCACGCGGGCGACCACCCGGTCGCAGCGTGCGGCGACGTCGGCGTCGCTCTCGCCGCCGACGACCGGGTGGGTCCACACGGTCCACCCCGGCACGCTCTCGCGGATCTCTTCGGTGGTGAGCCCCTCGTAGTCGCCGTAGGCCCACTCGACCAGGTCGGCGTCGGCCTCGGCGTCCGGGAACCCGGCCAGCTCCGCCGTACGACGCGCCCGCTGCCGCGGACTGGTCAGGACCAGGTCGAACGACTCGCCCGCGAGCCGGTCGCGGATCCGGACGGCGTCGGCCTCCCCGGACTCCAGCAGGGGCAGGTCCGTGGTCGACGTGTGCCGGCCGTCCCTGCTCCACTCGGTCTGCCCGTGTCGCACCAGCCACAGCTCCATCCCGTCAGGCTACGGGCGCCGAGGAGGGCGGCTCGACAGGCCGGGACGGAAGGTCACCTGCGCAAGGAACAGGACCAAGGGCCTCAGCGATACCCCCTGGGGTATGAGAGGATGGTGGTCCCCAACGAAGGGAGCCGGCCGTGGCCGACGTCGTCATCCTCGGTGCCGGGATCTCCGGACACACCGCAGCCCTCCACCTCGCCCGCCTGCTCGGGCGTCGCCACCTCGGTGTCGAGCACACCGTCACCGTCGTCTCGCCGAACTCACGATGGAACTGGATCCCGTCCAACATCTGGGTCGGCGTCGGCAAGCTCGCCGAGCGGGACGTCGTCTTCCCGCTCGAGCCGGTCTACCGCCGCAAGGGGATCGACTTCCGCCAGGCCAAGGCCGTCGCGATCCGCCCGGAGGGTGACGCCGCGGACCCCCGCGGCGCGGTCGACGTCGAGTACACCGGTCAGGGCCGGGAAGGCACGACCGAGCGGCTGCGCTACGACTACCTCGTCAACGCCACGGGACCGCGGCTGAAGTTCGAGGCGACCCCAGGTCTGGGCCCCGACGGGCACACCGTGTCGGTGTGCACCGCCGACCACGCCGTCGAGGCCGCACAGCGCCTCCGGGCCGTGGTCGAGCGGCTCGCCTCGGGCGAGGAGCAGACCCTGGTGGTCGGGATGGGTCACGGCACCTGCACGTGCGAGGGCGCGGCGTTCGAGTACGTCTTCAACGTCGACCACGAGCTCCGCGAGGCCGGGGTCCGCGACCGGGCCCGGCTGGTCTACCTGACCAACGAGGCCCACCTCGGCGACTTCGGCGTGGACGGGATGACCTTCGAGGACCAGGGCTTCCAGACCTCCAGCGAGCAGTGGACCGCGTCGCTGTTCCGCGAGCGCGGCGTCGAGGCGATCCTCGGGGCCCACGTCGAGCAGGTCGACGAGGGGCTGGTGCGCTACGAGACGCTGGACGGTGCCAGCCACGAGCTGGCCTTCGACTTCGCGATGCTGCTGCCCCCGTTCGGCGGGGTCCCGCTCCAGGCCTACGACCGGGACGGCGCGGACATCACCGCCGAGCTGTTCGCGCCCAGCGGCTTCATGAAGGTCGACGCCGACTACACGGCGAAGCCCTACGAGCAGTGGCGCGGCACCGACTGGCCGCGCACCTACCTGGCGCCCGGCTTCGACAACGTCCTCGCCGTCGGCATCGCGTTCGCTCCGCCGCACCAGATCTCGCGACCTCGCAGGAGCCCCCGCGGCACGGTCATCACCCCCTCACCGCCGCGCACCGGGATGCCGTCGGGAGTGATGGGCAAGACGGCCGCGCTGACCATCGCCGACCGGATCAGGCACGGCGCCTCGGCTCCGGCCCACGAGGCCTCCATGGCGGAGATGGGCGCGGCCTGTGTCGCGTCCGCCGGGCACGGCCTGCGCCGGGGGTCTGCGGCGGCCATGACGATGATGCCGGTGGTCCCCGACTACACGCAGCACCCGAGCGGGCGGTCGCTGAAGGACACGCGCGGCGAGATCGGGCTCAGCGGGCACTGGGCGAAGCTCATGCTGCACCACCTCTTCCTCTACAAGGCCAAGGGCCGACCTGGCTGGCAGCTGATCCCGGAGTGAACGACATGACCTCGACAGATCCCCGCACCTCCACCCCCGGAACCTCCGTGGACGACCAGCCCCTGGCCGACCTGGGCTGGGCGCCGCTGCCGACCGACGACACCCTGCGTCGGCGACGCAGCCTGCCGCGCCAGCTCACCCGCTTCGCGCTCTTCAACGCCCGCATCGTGCGCATGGTCGCCAAGGGCTCGCACTGATGGCCGCCCCACCTCAGCACTGATACTGGCCTCATGGACGGTGCCACCCCTCGGAGGCGATCCCCCGCCCCACCCCCGGAGACCCCGCTGCTGCGCCGGATCAGGGAGGCGGTGATCGGGGACGACCAGGTGATGCCCGGACCGTTCGGGCCACGCCGGGTGACCTACGCCGACTACACCGCCTCGGGACGGGCGCTGAGCTTCCTCGAGGACTTCGTCCGCGACGAGGTGCTGCCGCGCTACGCCAACACGCACACCGAGTCCAGCGGCACGGGCCTGCAGACCACCCGGCTGCGCGAGGACGCCCGGCGCATCATCCGCGACGCCGTCGGTGGCGACGACGACACCCTGGTGATCTTCGCCGGCTCCGGCTGCACCGGGGCGATCGACAAGGTGATCGGCATCCTCGGACTGCGCATCCCCTCCGTGCTGGAGGACGCCTACCACCTGAGCGAGGCGATCCCGGCCGCCGCGCGACCGGTGGTGTTCCTCGGCCCGTTCGAGCACCACTCCAACGAGCTGCCCTGGCGCGAGTCCATCGCGGAGGTGGTGTCCATCCCGGCCGACGCCGACGGCCACATCGACCTGGAGGTGCTCGAGGACCGGCTCGTCGAGCACGCCGACCGCCCGCTGCGGATCGGCAGCTTCTCCGCGGCCAGCAACGTCACCGGGATCCTCAGCGACACGGCCGGCATCTCCTCGCTGCTGCACCGGCACGGAGCGCTGTCGTTCTGGGACTTCGCCGCGGCCGGGCCCTACGTGCAGATCGAGATGGACGGGCCCGACACCGACGACCCGCTGTGCTCCAAGGACGCGGTGTTCCTCTCCCCGCACAAGTTCATCGGCGGTCCCAGCACACCCGGCGTCCTGGTCGTGCGGCGCGCGCTGCTGTCCAACCGGGTCCCCGACGTCCCCGGCGGAGGGACCGTGGCCTACGTCAACCCCGAGGACCACCGCTACCTCGACGACCCGGTCCACCGCGAGGAGGGCGGCACCCCGGCGATCGTGGAGTCCATCCGTGCCGGCCTGGTGTTCCAGCTCAAGGAGGCCGTCGGCATCGAGGTGATCCGCGCCCACGAGGAGAGCTTCGTCGAGCGGGCGCTGGAGCGCTGGTCGCGAGAGCCCGCCATGGAGGTCCTCGGCAGCCCGGTGGCCGAACGGCTCTCGATCGTCTCCTTCGTCGTCCGCGGCCCCCGTGGGCGCTACCTGCACCACAACTACGTCGTCGCGTTGCTCAACGACCTCTTCGGCATCCAGTCCCGCGGCGGGTGCTCGTGCGCGGGACCCTACGGCCACCGGCTGCTGGGCATCGACCTCGACCGCTCGCACGAGTTCGAGCGTGAGATCACCCGTGGCTGCGAGGGCATCAAGCCCGGGTGGGTGCGGGTGAGCTTCAACTACTTCACCTCCGAGGCCGTCTTCGACTACCTCCTCGAGGCCGTGGCCCTGGTCGCCCGCGACGGCTGGCGGCTCATGGGCAGCTACTACTTCGACGTCGACCGGGGCCTGTGGACCCATCGCGACGGCCCCGTCGAGCCGCCGCTGCGGCTGCACCAGGTCAGCTACGGCGCCGACGGCTCCATGGTCTACGAGCACCATGCTGACCGCGCGCCGGAGTCCGCGCTGGCCCGCTACCTCGACGAGGGTGCCCGCGTGCTGGCCGAGGCCGTTCCCCCGCAGGACGGCGGACCCGATGCCGCCGTCTCCGACGACTTCGAGCACCTGCGGTGGTTCGAGCTCCCCCAGGTGTGCCTGGTCAGGTCTCCCGGACCTCGGGCCTCAGGCTGACGGTGATGGCGGGCGCGGTGGTGATCGAGTTGTGGACCGTGCAGCGGCTGGCCACCGCGACCAGTCCGGCACGTCGTTCCGGGGGCACGCCCTCAGGGATCCGGAGCTGGATGTCGACATGGTCGACCCGTGCCGGGCTCGTCGCGAGACCGTAGGTGGCCTCCACGCCGAGACCGTGCTCGTCGAGGTGGTGGCGGCGCAGGTAGCGGCGTGCGTAGAACGCCACGCACGAGGCCAGGGAGGCCACGAAGAGCTCCGTCGGGGTGGGTCCTCCGTCCTCGCCGCCCACCTCGGCGGGCTGGTCGATGCGCAGCACGTGGTCGCGGATCCGGATGTCGAACCTGTCCCCGGAGAGGTGGTCCACGCGCAGCGTCGGCCCGCTCGCGCCGCGGCGGAGCCAGCGCAGGTGCTCGATGTCCCCGAGCAGCTCGAGGCGTCGCCAGAGCACGCTGGTCGGGACCGCCTGGCTGGCGTGGGCGAGGCTGGCCACCCGCTGCCGGTCCCGCTCCACCGGGACGGACAGGTCGATCTCCGACGGCTCGTGACCGGTGAAGCCGACCCCGAGCTCGGCATGGAGCTGGTCGGCCACCGCGCGTGGCAGGGTCCACCCCAGCACCGGCAGGCCCAGCGAGTCCGCGGCCTCGAGGGCGGCCAGGCTCGCGGCGGCGTGGTCCGGGTGCCCGGTGACCCCGGAGGGGTCGAAGACGACCAGCCCCTCCGCCCGGACCTCCCGTGCCCTCCCGGCGATCTCGTCGGCCAGCCGCGCGCGCGGCTGGTCGGCCAACCCCCCGTCCGGGTGGTCGCTGAGGACGGCGGAGCCGAGCCCGAGAGCAGCCGCGGCACTGCTCAGCTCGACGGCTCGGAGCGCCCGCAGGTCGCCGTGGGCGCCGCCGAGGGTGGAGGCCTCCCCATGGGTCAGGCACAGCACGGAGACCGAGGCGCCGGACCGAGCCCACGCGTCGAGCACCGCCCCCAGCCCGAACGACTCGTCGTCCGGGTGGGCGACGACCGCGAGGACCACCGTCCACCGCGGCAACGTGGGGACGCCTGCGTCGGCCGGCGCGGCCTGGATGCTCATCCTCGCTCCTCCCGCCTTCGAGACCCGGCGGCGACCCGAGCGGCGACCGAGCCAGCCGTGGAGGTCCTGCCGTCTCGACAGATACCCTAGGGGGTATCAGGGCGGAACTCAAGACCTCCTGCCCCCGCTCGAACCGGAACCAGGACCCATGGCCAGGTCACGGCGAGACGTGCACCTCTCGCCCCCGCGGCCCGACCACCGGGGAGAAGCTGTCGGGCTCGTCAGGGTCCCCGGTGCCGTCGTAGGCGGCCTGCAGCGGGTAGGGGTAGACGGGTAGGGGTAGACCGGCCGCGTCAGGCTCGAGGCGCCGTCCTTCGTGGCGACCACGCGCTGCGGCGCACGCCCGTCCTCCACCCACTGGCGGATGGCGTCGAGCCAGTCGACCTGGCTCGGGCCGGGGCGCCCGCGCAGTGGTAGACGCCCGGCAGGAGGAACGTCCGGAACCACTGCTGGGTGCGGGGCAGCGACCCGCCGTCGGCGCGGACCACGTCCTCGTAGTACTGGATGAGGCCGAACGGCGTGATCAGCGGATCGGCGAAGCCCTGCCAGCTGATCAGCTTGCCGCCGCGACGTTCGAAGGCCTTCAGGTTCGTCGAGTCGGCGTTGTACAGGTGGTCCGTCGCGTGCAGCCGGCCCGCGTCGCGGCGCGGGTCGAAGTCGTAGAGGCTGTACGACGGCCCGGGGTCACGCGGGAACGCGAGGTAGCGCAGCACCTGCTCGGCGTACTGCCCCGATCCGGAGAGGCTCGTGTCGGACCCGATGTTCAGGCCTGGCCAGCCGCCTTCCGAGCCCCGAGGCAAACCGCCGGGGTAGAGCTCTCGCCCCCCGTGAGGCGCGAGGACTGTGGCACCACTCGTCGAGCACGGCGACCTGCTCATCGGTCAGGCAACCGGTGTCGCGGACCGCGGCGCACCGCAGGCTGGTCAGGTCGACCCGGCACTGACGGGGGTCGCCGACGATGCCGTCGAAGTCGTCGGGGAAGTGCTGGGCCAGGACCAGCGCCTGCCGTCCCCCGGTCGAGCACCCCACGAAGTAGGAGTACACCGGCGAGGAGCCCTGCAGGTGAGCGGCGACGCGCTTCGCGGCGACCGAGGTCAGGTGCTCCGACAAGCGGCCCCACGTGAGCTCGGCCGCCGGGTTGTCGGAGGCGAAGGAGCCGTCGAGCGCGGACCCCTGGTGGCCGGAGTCGTCGGAAGCCACGGCGTAGCCGTCGGCGACGTAGCCAGAGCCCGATCCTGACGCGGTCGGGATGCTTCCGCAGAAGCCACCTCCGCCGACCTGTACGTAGCGCCCGTTCCACTCCTCTGGCACCTCCACCTGGAAGCGGATGACCGAGGTGGAGCGCTTCTTCGTCACCGTGATCGTGCCGCGGACGTCGCACGACGCCGCGCCGCCCTCCGGCGTGACCCGGGAGCTGCTGGTCACCTCGTCCGGACGGACCTGGCCATGCGGGTGCCTCCGATGGTGCTCATCGGGTGACCTCCGTGCTCTCGGTCACGAGGTAGAACTTGAAGTCCGTGCGGCCTGCCGGACCTCGCTCGGCGGGCAGCGGGTGCTCGTTGAACCAGTCGAGGTAGTGCTGGTAGGCCTCCTCGTCGGCGTAGTGCATCTCCGCGATTCGGTAGAACGTCTGTCCCTCCGGCACGGTCGCGGTCCCGCCGGACGCCTGGGAGACCGGTCGCAGCACCTTGTTGAACACGATGCGGTCCAGGTAGGGGTTCGCCAGCAGGTCGGGGGCGTGCACCTCGAAGAGCCACGTCTCGTACTCCTCCGGGGAGACCCCGGGAACGATGTCGTAGCCGAGGATGGTCTTGACGGTCATGCCTCTCCTTCGGTCGTGCTCTCGGTCGTGGCGCTGGTCGCGTTCCCGGTCGCGAGGTCCCACTCGAAGGCCTCGGCCTGCTCGCCGAAGCCCTCCAGCCGGACCCGCACCGGGTCGATGCGCACCCCGACGAGGTCACGGGCCACCTCGTCGGGCGTGCGCAGGGGCGCGGCGGTCAGACCCCGACCGCGCTGCTGCTCGACGTTGCGCCGGTAGCACGCCTCGGTCCACGCCTCGTCCATGAACTCCACCCGGCCACGCACGAAGACGGCGCGCGGCGGCAGCAGCCCGACGTCGAAGACGTGCGGGTGGTCGTTGCGTGCGTCCGGCGCAGGACCGCCCACCCACGTCACCAGGGCGCGCGGCTCGCGGCGCATCTGGGCGAGCCGGGCGTGCGAGCGTCGCTGGACGAGTGAGACCGACCAGTCGTCCTCGAGGAAGGCGGTCATCGTGCGACCGACCGGGAAGCCACGGCGGTCCAGCGTGGTGACCTGGGCGAAGCCCGCGACGTCTCGGACGAAGGCCATCGCGACCCGTCCCGCCTCGGCGGTGGCGGCGGCCCGCTGCTCATCCATGAGCGTCCGCCAGGTGCCCGGCAAGGTCCTCGGCGGCGAGGAACGCCAAGCCGAAGGCCGGCAGCAGGCCGTTGCCGGCCAGGTAGCCGCCGGCGCCGTGGCCGGAGATGCCCGCGGCGGCCCCGCCCGCGGCGTAGAGCCCCGGGATCGGCTCCTCCTGCTCGGTGAGCACCCGGCCGTGGCCGTCGACGCGCAGGCCGCCCTGGGTGTGGAACAGCGCCGGCCGGACCGAGATCGCGGCGTAGGGCGGGGACAGCGGCGCCTCCCAGTAGGTGCGACCGTGCTCGTCGTCGGCGCCCTCGGCGCTCGCGCGCGCCGCGTCCGCCGTGGCGGTGAGGGTGTCGGCGTCCACGCCGATCTTCTCCGCCAGATCGGTCAGGGTGTCCGCCCACCGCACCGCGCCGGAGTCCACCGTGTCCTGGTAGTCCTGGAAGGCCAGGCACGCCTCGTGGACGCGCTCGTCGAGGACGAGCCACGCCTCGCCGTCCGCGCGCTGGAGCACCTGGGAGGCGTACTCCGAGTAGCCCGTCGTCTCGTCACCGAAGCGGCGACCGGCCCGGTCGACCAAGAAGCCGCCGTGCATCACGGTCGCCCAGCCGGCCAGCGTCGCCGCCGGCATGGCGAGCGCGGCGTGTCCCTGGTAGGCGTCGAGGAACGCGGTGGCGGCGCCGAGCCGACCACCGATCCGCAGGGCGTCGCCCTGGGACCCCTCGCTGCCGTGGTAGACCGCACCGGCGATCTCCGGGACGTGCTCGGCCACCAGCTCGCTGTCGGCCCCGAACCCGTTGGTGGCCAGCAGCACCGCGGGCGCGGGGATGCGCTCCTCACCGTTGGGCGTGTCCACCACCACCCCCGCGACCCGACCGTCCTCGACGACCACGTCGGTCAGGGTGGCGGGCACGAGCAGGTCGACGAGGTCGCTGCGTCGCACCGCACGCACCAGGTCGGTGAGCAGCGCACGGCCTGCCCGGCCGGGGACCGTGTGGCACCGCAGGCTCGAGTGCCCGGGGTAGGGGAAGTCGGTCACCAGCGACAGCGGCAACCCCACGTCGTCGGCCATCCACTCGACGAGCCGGGCGCTCACCTCGGCCAGAGCCGTCGCGAGCACGGGGTCGGCCTCGTCGTGGGTCTTGGCCATGATGTCCGCGACGAACGTCTCGGGCGAGTCGGTCACGCCCGCCTCGCGCTGCCACCGGCTGCCGGCGCCGGGGATCATCGCGGTCGACATGGCGGTGTTGTTGCCGGCGGTGAAGTGCTCGTTGCGCTCCACCACCAGGACCGACAGCCCGAGCGAGGCGGCGCGGAGCGCGCCGACCAGACCGCCGCCGGCGCCGGCGACGACCAGGTCCGGTCCGTCCTCGGTCATGAGCGACTTCCCGCCGTCCGCACCCCGATGAGCTGGAGCGCGGTCCAGGTCGGGTCGAACAGCCGCGGCCCCGCGCCGGGAGCCCCGACGTCCACGGCCGAGCAGGCGTTGATCACGTGGTCGACCGTCGACCCTCGCAGGGTGTCGTCCACGGCCGCCGTCCACGCGGCGTCGTCGGCGATGTCCTCGACCGACAGCTCCAGGACCGCGGTCGCCTCCGCCTCGACGCCGTACACCCTCAGCCGGCGGTCGAGCTCGGTGGCGATGGCCTTGTTGCGGGCGACGGCGCCGAGCCGTCCGCCGAGGCCGGCCAGGAAGTGGGCGCTGAGCCGTGCGATGCCGTGGACCGGGCGCGGCAGGTCGGCGGCGTGGTCCACGACCGGGTCGAGCACGCAGTCGGGCAGGAAGGCGTCGACCCCGCGCACGTCCGCGGTGCGGAACCGCTCCAGGAGGACGGCCTCGGAGGCCTCGATGTCCTCGGCGGTCTCCAGCGCGCGGGGCACGTCCGTCCCGTCACCGAGGTCCTCGAGGTGGACGGTGACGCCGGCCGGCGCCAGCCGGTCGTAGCGCGCCTGACGGCGGGCCAGCTCCTCCGCGCTGACGTGGATGGGCGTGATGGCCAGGAGGTGCACGACGTTCTCCTCTGCTGTGGTGAGGTGGTGGTCCCGCGCGGCAAACGACCTCGAGCGCGAGTCGCTGGTCAGGTCCCGAGGTAGGCCTCCCGGACCCGCTGGTCGTCGATCAGGTCGGTGCCTCGTCCCTCGAGCACGATGTCGCCGCTCTCGATCACGTAGGCGCGGTCGGAGATGGCGAGCGCCTGCTTGGCGTTCTGCTCGACCATGAGCACCGTGACGCCGGTGTCGCGGATGGCGGTGATCGCCTCGAGCACCTGTCCCACCAGGTTGGGGGCGAGCCCGACCGACGGCTCGTCGAAGGTGAGGCACCGCGGTCGCGCCATCAGCGCCCGGCCGATCGCAAGCATCTGCTGCTGTCCGCCGGACATGGTGCCGGCACGCTGGCGCCGTCGTTCGGCGAGGACGGGGAAGAGGTCGAAGACCTCGTCCAGAGAGCCCCTGATCGTCGAGCGCGGCTGCGTGTAGGCACCCATCTCGAGGTTCTCCCAGACCTCGAGGTCGGCGAACAGCGCCCGGTCCTGCGCCACGTGCACCAGGCCTGCCTTGACCAGGCGGTCGGGGCGGCTGTTCTGCACCTCCTCGCCCTCGAACAGGATCCGGCCACTCGAGGCGCCGATGATCCCGGCGATCGCGCGCAGGGTGGTGGTCTTGCCGGCACCGTTGGCCCCGATGAGCGAGACGATCTCGCCCTCGTCGACGTGCAGGTCCACGTCGTGGAGGATCTCGAGCTTGCGATAGCCGGCACACAGCTGCTGGAGGTCGAGCATCAGGCGTAGTCCTCCCCGAGGTAGGCCTCGATGACGCGGGGGTCCTCGACCACGGCTCGCGGGTCGCCCAGCGCGAGCTCGACGCCCTCGTGCATGACGAGAAGCCGCTCGGACAGCGCCAGGACGGCGGCCATGATGTGCTCCACCATCATCACCGTGAGCCCGTCCTGGTGAAGCTCGCGCAGCAGGTCGATCATGGGCGCCCGCTCGGCGGGCACCAGACCGGCGAGCACCTCGTCGAGCAGGATCAGGCGTGGCTCGAGCGCGAGCGCGCGCGCGAGCTCCAGGCGCTTGAGGCCGGCGGTGGGCAGGTTGCCGGAGGGGTCGTTGACGTAGCGCTCGAGCTGCACGCGCTCGATCACGCCCAAGGCGTGCCGGCGGGCCTCTCGCCGCGAGCGGTGGCGGGCGTGCGAGGCGATCGCCACGTTGTCGAGCACGCTCATGCTCTCGAAGGGCCGCATCAGCTGGAACGTCCGCACCAGGCCGGCCGCGGCGACCCGGTCGGCACTCCATCCGGTGATGTCCTCACCCTCGAAGTGGACCCGCCCCGCGGTCGGCGAGATCTGCCCCGCCAGCAGGGAGAACAGCGTGGTCTTGCCCGCGCCGTTGGGCCCCACGACACCGAGGAACTCGTGGTCGTGGACCTCGAGGCTCACGTCGTCCACCGCGGTGAGGCCGGAGAAGGACTTGGTCAGCCCGTCGACGGTCAGCAGGGTCATCGGCGGCCACGCTCCCTGAGGCTGCCGTAGATGCCCTTGGGCATGAAGAGCACGATCACGATGAGCAGCACGGCGTAGACCGCGACGTCGAGACCGGTGACGCCCTGCAGGAACCCGAGGAACCCCGGCGGGTCGCGCAGGATGCTGGCGATGGCCTCGGACAGCGGACCCACGACGAGCGCACCGACGACGGGGCCCCAGACGGTGCCGATGCCGCCGATGACGGTCGGGATGATCGCCTGGATCGAGACCGAGGACCCGAACGCCTGCTCCGGCCCGACGAAGAAGTAGTACTGCGTGTAGTAGGCACCCGCGACCGCGGTCAGCGCGCAGCTCAGGGCCACGGTCACCAGGCGGTAGCGCAGGACACCGATGCCCAGGGACGCGGCGGCCGTCTCGTCGTCGCGGATGGCCTGGGCGTACTGGCCTGCCCGGGAGCCGACGAAGGCGATCGTCCCGGCGAGCGCCAGCACGAGGATCGCCAGCGGGATCCAGTAGTAGTAGAGGCTGCCCTGGTCGAACTGCAGCATCGCCCAGGACTCCTCCGGGAGCAGGGGGACGTTGAACCCCTCGGTCTTGCGCAGGAAGTCCAGGTTCTGCACGACCAGCAGGAACATCTGCGCGAACGCGAAGGTGGCGAGGGCGAAGTACGCACCCGCGAGCCGGTAGCGCAGGCACAGGTAGGCGATGAGCACGCCGACGACGGCCGACAGGACCGCCCCCACGAGCATGGCGAGCCAGGGGGAGACGCCGTGCTCGACCAGGAGGTAGGCGTCGGTGTAGGCACCGATCCCGAAGAACGCGGCGTGACCGAAGCTGAACATGCCGCCGTAGCCGCTCATCAGGTTCCAGCCCACGGCCATGATCGCGAAGATCAGCGTCCGGACCGCGACGGACTCCGCACGCTCGGACAGGCCGAAGGGGAGCACAGCCAGGACGACCGTCACGACCGCCAGCGCCAGGTAGGCGCGCTTGCGGCTGGGGTCCTTCAGGCGAGGGTCGTCGGCCGCGACCGGCTCCTGGACCTGACGCTCGACCATCTCGGTCACTGTGGGGCTCCGAACATGCCCTGGGGGCGGAAGAAGAGGACGAGCACGAACACCGCGAAGACGAGGATCAGCGAGCCGGTGCCCGGCAGGTAGAGCGCACCGACGGTCTGGACGAGACCGATGACGAGTCCGCCGATCGTGGCGCCGACGACGCTGCCGAGCCCGCCGAGGACGACGATCACGAAGGCGAGGATGGTGAACTGCTCGCCGACCGTGGGCGTCAGGCTCAGGAAAGGTGCCACCAGGCCGCCGGCCACCGCGACGCACGCCGAGCCGATGCCGAACGTCATGGCGTAGACGCGGGCCACGTCGACCCCCACCAGCGCCGCACCCTGGCTGTTGGAGGACACTGCCCGGATCGCCATGCCGAAGGAGGTCTTCTTCAGCACCAGCGTGATCACCACGGCCACGAGCAGCGCGCCGCCGAAGGCGATGAGCCGCTCGTACGACGCCAGGGCACCGAACACGTGCCACGAGCCCCGGACTCCACCGGGGACCGACAGCGGCCGGCCGCCGAAGATCATCAGCAGGATGTTGACGATCAACAGGGAGAGCCCGAGGGTGATCAGCAGCGGCCCCTCCTCGTTGCCGGCCATGGTCAACCGGTTGATCAGCAACGACTGCACCAGCCAGCCGAAGGCGAACATCACCGGGATCGCGAGGATCGTGGCGACGTAGACGGGCAGACCCCAGGAGTGGGCCATCGCGTAGACCAGGAACATCGCCACCGCGAGCATCGAGCCCTGGGCGAAGTTCACGATGCCGAGCACGCCGAAGATCAGCGTCAGCCCGATCGAGACGAGCGCGTAGACGCCCCCGAGCAGCAGCCCGGTGACGATGGACTGGGTCACCAGGCCGGAGTCCCGGCCCCCGACGGCGTAGACAAGGGCGATCGCGACCCCGACCACGAGGCCCACCCCGGCCGGCAGCCGCGCCGCGACCAGGGCGGGACCTCGGGAGTCCGCGTCAGGGGTGCCGGCCGGCGCCGGCGACGTGGAGGAGGTCATCAGGATCGGTCCCGGGTCACTTCGAGGTGGGGAAGACCAGGTCGCTGGTGGCGAACTGCTCCGGGAAGACCTGCTCGATCTTGCCCTTCTGCACCTGCATCACGATCACCGTGGCGTTGACGTTCTGGCCCTTGTCGTTGAACTCGATCGGACCGTCGAAGGCCAGCAGCGGGTCGCTGAGGGAGAGGCCGGCGATCGCCTCACGGAGCTTCTCCGCGTCGTCGCTCTTGGCCTCCTCCAGTCCCTGCGCGATGACCTCGACCGCCTGGTAGGACAGCATCGCGGAGGTCTCCATCGGCTTGCCGTACTTCTCCTCGAAGCGCTTGCGGATGTCGGACACGCGGTCGCTGGTCGCGGCGTAGTGGTAGTTGGCGCTGAGGACGCCCTGGCCCGCGGCACCGGCGTCACCGGGGAACGAGCTGTCGTCGAACGCGCCGTTGGCGATGCCATAGAGGCCCTTGATGTCGGGCTTGAGCGCCTGGACCGACTGCGCGACCAGGAGGCTGTCGGGGTAGTAGCCGGTATCGACGATGACGTCCGGCTTCGCCGCGGCGGCCTCGCGCACCTGGGTCGTCGCGTCGGTGAAGTTGGAGCCGGAGTAGGTGATCTCCTTGAGCACCTTGATGCCCTTGGCCGAGGCCTCCTTCTCGAAGGCGTCGAAGACGCTCTGCCCGAAGGCACCCTCGATGTGGATGTAGGACACGGACCTGACCGGGGCGCCGGTCTGCTCGCCGATCGAGGCGAGGGCGTCCGCACCCGCGGTGCCCATGCTCGTCGCGTCCGGCTGGACGCGGAAGGTGTAGTTGTAGCCCTGGTCGAGGATGGCGTCGTCGACGGCGACGTCGATGACCAGCGGCACTTTCGCGCGCTCGGCGACCGCGGCGACGTTCTGCGTCACGTCGCTCTGGTAGGTGCCGACGAGCGCGACGGCGCCGTCCTGGATGAGCCGCTGGGCCTCGCTCTGGCCGTCCTCGGCCGTTCCCTTGCTGTCACCGGACGCGAGCTTGAGCTTGGCGCCGTCGAGCGCCTCGATCCCGCCGTCGGCGTTGATGTCGGCGACGGCGAGCTTGGCGCCGTCGTTCATCAGGTTGCCGGCTCCGGCGAGCGCACCGGTGAGGGGGTGCACGGACCCGATGGTGACGGTGTCGCCGCCGCCACCGCCCGAGCCGCCGTCGGAGCCGGACCCGCACGCCGCGAGTCCTGTGGTCGCGAGCAGCATCGCTGCCACACCCGACAGCTTCGTGATCGACATCGGCCTCTTGTTCATCGTCACTGGCCCTTCTTCCGTGCCTGTGGCACTCGGCTGGTGTTCCCGTAAGAGGAACGGTGGTCGAGATCCTGCGTTCCGCTTGGCGCCTCACATCACGGCGTCCCACGGCGGAGAACTCCCACTATGGCATGGCTCGCAGGGGGTGGCTAGGGGATAGCCACCAGTAATTCGACCGGATACAGTTCCGCTTAGCGAAACGCCCAATCAAGGAGACCACCATGACGAGCGGAACATCTCCGAAGCTGTCGGCCAGTGCCGCAGGGCTGGCATCGGCCGCCGGAGGGACCGCCGGGGGCACCGAGTCCGCGGACCGGGTCGCGGACGTGCTGCTGCTGTTCGCCCGCTCGGACCGTCCGCTCGGCGTCTCGCAGATCGCGCGCTCGCTCTCGCTGAGCAAGGCGGTCGTGCACCGGATCCTGCGCTCTCTCGCGTCGCGCTCCCTGCTCCAGGTCGTGCCCGACGACTCGACCTACATGCTCGGTCCGGCGGCGACCACGCTGGCCAGCAAGGCCTGGAGCCAGATGGACCTGCGCAGCATCGCCTCCCCCATCCTGCGGCGGCTGCGCGAACGGACCCGCGAGACCACGACCCTGTCGGTGCTGGTCGGGCACCACCGCATCTACCTCGACCAGTACGAGAGCCCGCAGGAGGTGAAGATGGTCGTCGAGCTCGGACCGCGCTACCCGCTCCACTCCGGGGCGTCCAGCCGGTCGATCCTGGCCTTCCTGCCGCCGGTGTTCGCCGACGAGGCGGTGCGTGAGCTGCAGCAACGCGACCCCGGCCTCGACGTGGCGCACTACCTGTACGGCCTCGAGGACGTGCGCACCCGGGGCTACGCGGTGTCCCGCAACGAGCGCAACACCGGGGCGGCCGCCATCGCGGCCCCGTTCTTCGACGCCGGTGGCAACGTGATGGGCTCGATCAGCTCCTCGGGTCCCATGCACCGCTACGGCGAGGAGGGTCACGAGGACCACGTCCGGCTGGTCCTCGACGCCGCCCGCGCGATCACCGCAGCCCTGGCTGGGAAGGCCGGGTCGTGACCGCGGCCGGTCGCGAGGGCGTCACGCTCCCCCGCTCCTTCCTCTACGTCCCCGCGGTGAAGCCGGATCTCTTCGCCAAGGCGACGGCCGGACCGGCCGACGCGGTCGTGCTCGACCTCGAGGACGCCGTGCCGGTGCCGGACAAGCACGCCGCCCGGGAGCACGTCCGGAGCTGGCTCGCCGACCGCTCCCCCGCGGACGGCGCCGAGCAGTGGGTGCGAGTCGACGTCGAGGCCGTCGAGCATGACCTCGACGCCGCGGTGGCCCCGGCCCTCGCCGGCGTCTTCCTGGCGAAGTCGAGCGCGGCCGGCCTGGCCGAGGCCTGCCGGGTGCTCGACGACCTGGAGGCCGGCCGCGGCTTGAAGGCCGGCTCGGTCGGGGTCGTGGCGCTGGTCGAGAGCGCGGCGTCGCTGCTGGAGCTCGCCACGATGGCGCTCCGGCCGCGGCTGCGCGCCTTCGCCCTCGGGGAGGCCGACCTCTTCGCCGACCTGAGGATCACGCGCTCCGCGCGCAGCGCGACCGCCATCGACACGGTGCGCACGCAGGTGGTGCTGCACGGCGCCGCAGCCGGGCTCGAGGCGCCGGTGGCGCCCACGTCCACCGACTTCCGCGACCTCGAGCGGTTCGCGCAGACCAGCCGTGAGCTGTTCGACCTGGGCTTCCGCTCCCGCACCGCGATCCATCCCGGTCAGGTCCCGGTGATCAACGAGGTCTTCTCCCCCGACACGGACGCGGTGGCTGCGGCGCAGGACGTCATGGCCCGGTTCGAGGCCGCCGCCGGAGGCGTCACGACCGACGCCTCCGGGCGGCTGATCGACGCTGCCGTCGTGCGCAGCGCTCGGGAGACCCTCAGCCGGCGTCGCCCTGGCTGAGGTCCCCGGAGCGACGCACGAACCTGCCGCGGGGGGACCCGACGATCTCCCCGTCGCCGAAGACCTGCTCCCCACGCAGGAAGGTGTCGGTCACCTTGGCGGTGAGCTCGAACCCCTCGAACGGGGTGTACTCCTGGGTCGAGAGCGACTCGTCGGCGCGGACGACGTACTCGACGTCGTCGTCGAGGAGGCAGAAGTCAGCGTCGAGGCCGACCGCCAGGTCCCCCTTGCGCTCTAGGCCGAAGCGCTCGGCGGGGTTCTTCGAGACCAGCTCGGCGATGCGGTTGTAGGACAGCCCGCGCTTGCGGCCCTCGCTCACCATGCCGGGCAGGAGGTACTCCGTGCCGCCGAAGCCGGACTTCGCCACGAACACGTCCTCGCGCGGCTCGCCGAACTTGGTCTCGTCCTTGCAGCAGGCGTGGTCGGAGGTCACCCAGGAGAAGTCACCGGCCAGCAGGTGCTCCCACAGCGCCTCGACGTCCTCACGGGAGCGCAGCGGGGGGTTGACCTTGCCGCCGAGGTTGGCGGTGGTGAAGTCCGCGAGCAGGTGCCCGACGGTGACCTCGCGGCGGAAGTCGATGTGCGGGAAGGTCTGCTGCATCATCATCGCGGCCTCGATGGCCTTGCGCGAGCTCAGGTGCAGCAGGTTGATGTTGGGCAGCTCGGTCTCGTGGGCCAGGTAGGAGGCGATCGTGATGGCCAGGCCCTCGGAGTGCGGCGGACGCGAGGCGCTGTAGGCCTCCAGCCCGGTGAGCTTGCCCTCCTGCTCCACGAGCTTGGTGTAGGCGCGCATGATCTCGGCGGTCTCGCAGTGCAGCGAGAGCGAGATCCGGTCGCGGTCGGCGGCGAACCGCGGGTCCTGGCGGGCCTGCTGGATGCCGCGCATGATGAACTCGAAGTGGGCGTAGTCGTAGGACTCGTCCTCGGGGATCATCAGGAACGAGCCCTGGTCGGCGGAGCGGCCGTGCAGGCCGTGGCTGCCGTAGAACATGAAGATCTTGAACGACGGGACACCGAACTTCTCGATCATCATCGGGATCTCGTCGATGTGCTCGCGCAGGATCGGCGCCACGTGGAACGCGTAGTCGATGAACGCGCGTCCCTCCGCCGCGGCGAGTACGTCGGGGAAGACCTCGCGGTAGGGGCCCGTGCGGTTCAGGTAGTAGGCGCCGGTGCGGATGTAGGTGATCCCGGAGGTCACCCCGCCCTGCGCCGAGGCCCGGCTCTCAGAGTCGGCGTCCTCACCGAGCTCGTTGTAGATGCCCCAGTGCTGGTGCACGTCGACGACTCCGGGGAACAGCAGCTTGCCGCCGGCGTCGACGACCGTGTCGGCCTGCGCCGGGTCGATCGACTCGTCGAAGGCGGCGAAGGCGCCGCCGGACACCGCCACGTCGAGCCGCTCGGGTGCCTCCGCACCGGGGCGCACCACGCGCGCGTTCTGGATGACCAGGTCGTAGTTGGACATGCCTCTCCTCACTCAGGGTTTTCTCAGGTCCGGTGCACGGCGTCCACCGCGGTCAGGGGGCGCAGCAGCGACGCCAGGTCGGTGCACCGGTCGAGGTCGCCGATCGCGGCGGCCAGCTCCGCGGACTCGCTGTCGGACAGGGCGGTCCCGACGTTGTCGCGGAACTTCGCGGCCAGCTCGTCGAAGGACAGCGGCCGGTCTGGCCCGCCCCGGTTGGTCAGGACCTCCTCGACGACCTCCGACCCGTCGGTCAGGCGAGCCCGCAGGACCACCGGGAACTGCCGGGGGAAGATCTCGGTGCATCGGTCGTCGGCCACCACGTCGACCTTCGCCATCAGGGCCCGCCGTTCCGGGTCCTGGGCGAGCTCGTCGGTGTAGTCCTCCAGGCCGGCTCCGAGGCCGTGGCCGCCGAACAGGCCCACAGCGACGGCGTACGGTCCGCTGAACTGCGCCATGTAGCCCGTCTCGGGTGCGCGCTTGACCTCGATCGGCTCGCCGATCGTGCGCAGGTTGGGCGCGGGCACGCCCAGGGTCAGGCGCTCGATGCGGTCCGGGGTGATGCCGGCAGCCCGCAGGGCCGCTGCCGCGTCGACCGCGGCGTGGGTGAAGTGGTTGGCCGGGTAGGGCTTGAAGAAGATGCCGGGCACCAGCCAGCGCTCGCCGAGGTCCTTGCTCACCGCGCCGGTGTCGACCCGGCCGTGCAGCCACGCCTCGAAGAACCCAAAGCGGCCCTCCAGGACGGTGGGCGGCCCGGTGATCCCGTGCTCGACGAGCTCCGCGGCCGAGATCGCCGCGTGCGCCGCCCAGCCGCAGTGCATGCGCTTGACCGTGCCGCCGGTGCGATTGGCCTCGATGATCCCGGACGCCATCGACGCTGCGACCCCGAGCGCGTGCACCACCTGCTGCTCGTCACCGGCGACGACACCGGCCGCCACGGCGCCGCCCATCGCGCCGCAGATGGACGTCGCGTGCTGGCCGTGCTCGAAGAACGTCGAGTTCTTGGCCGCCTCGTCGTAGCCGGCCATCCCGATCCGGACGCAGGCCTCCAGGCCCACGGCGATCGCGTGGACGAGCCGGCGGCCGTCAGCCCCGTGCTTCTCCGCCGCGGCCAGCGCGGTCGGCACGACGCTTGCACTCGGGTGCAGCACCGACGGCAGATGGGTGTCGTCGTAGTCGAGGGAGTGCGCCAGCACGCCGTTGACGAACGCCGCCAGGTTGGCCGGCAGCCGTCGGTCCACGCCGATGGCCGATGCGCCCTCGACCCCACCCTGGGATGCCGCCCAGCGACGCGCGGCGCGGCTGGTCTCCAGGGGCGCGGCGGCGACGGCGATGCCGAGGGTGTCGAGCACCCGCATCTTCACGCTCTGCACGACCTCCTCGGGAAGGTCGTCGTAGGACGACCCGGCCGCGAACGCCGCGAGCTGCTCGGCGAGGGTGGCGCTCACGCTGGGACCACCGCCAGGGGCCGGACGGGAGAGCCCGTGGCGCCGTAGATGTTGAGCGGCACGAGCACGAAGGTGAACACGTGCCGTCCGCGGGTGGCGAGCGCCTCGAGGTCGAGTGCCTCGATGATGTAGACGCCGCTCTCCACGAGCAGCACGCGGTGCGCCGGCAGGAGGCCGTGCCCGCCGCGGGGTGCGAGTCGTTCGAAGGCGATGGTGTCCGCACCGACGGCGTGGGGCCGGTGCTCGGCGAGCCACCGGGCGCCGGCCTCGCCGACCCCCGGGACGCCGGTCTCCTTGCCGAGATAGGGCGGGCCGTCCTCGAACAGCTGGCCCCAGCCGCTGCGGACAAGCACCACGTCGCCGTCCTCGAGCTGCACGCCCTGGCGCTCCGTGGTGCCCTCGAGGTCCGCGACCGTGATCTCGTAGGCCGGGTCGCACCGGTCCACGCCGAGGTGGGCCGGGACGTCGAGCAGGACGCCCCGCCGGAACATCGGCGCGATCGTGTGCACGCCGAGCTCGTCGTACTTCCCTCCACGGCCGGCCTCCACTGCGTCCACGCCGCCGTACATCTTGCCGTCGTGCGAGACGTGCGAGAGAGCGTCGATGTGCGTGCCGACGTGGGTGCCAGTCGTGATCATGTCGTTGGCCGCGCTGCCGCCGTCCGATCGGCTCATGTCTCCGTGACGGCGCGGGAGGGTGTGCCAGAACTGCGGATGGTTGGGCGACTGCGGCATGCCGACCCGCAGCTGGCGCCCCAGGTCGACCACGTCGAGCCCGGATCGCACCACGTCCAGCAGGGCGTCATGGGTCTGCACCGTCACCGGATGGCCTCGCTCTTCCGCAGGTCGGAGATCTCGTCGGGGGTGTAGCCGAGCTCGTCGAGCACGGTCTCGGTGTCCTGGCCGAGCGCGCGGCCGGTGAACCGGATCCGGCCGGGGCTCTCGCTCAGGCGCCACATCACGTTGTGCTGGAGCAGCGGACCGAGGTCCTCGTCGTCCACCTCGAGCAGCATCTCGGTGTCCCGGACGTGCGGGTCCTCGACGAGGTCGCTGGCGTCGTAGACCGGCGCGATCGCCGCACCCGCCTCGGTGAAGGCCGCGAGGACCTCCTCACGGCTGCGCTGCTTGATCCAGTCGCCGACATAGGCGTCGAGCATGTCGACGTGCTGGACGCGCCCGTGCCCGGTCTGGAACCAGTCCTCTTCGATGACCTCCCGGTGCCCGACCAGCTGCAGCACCCGCTCGGCGATGCGCTGGGCGCTGGTCGAGACCGCCACCCACTTGCCGTCCGCGGTCTCGTAGGTGTTGCGCGGCGCATTGTTGGTCGACCGGTTGCCGTGCCGCGTCTCGACGATGCCGAGCTGCTGGTAGACCGTCGGAGCCGGACCCACCGCGGTCATGATCGGCTGCAGGATGTTCATGTCCACGACCTGGCCCCGGCCGGTGCTGTCGCGGTGCCGCAGCGCCATGAGGACCGCCGACGACGCGGCGATGCCGCAGATGCTGTCGGCGAGACCGAAGGCCGGCAGCGTCGGCGGACCGTCCGGCTCCCCGGTGGCGTCGGCGAAGCCGCTCATCGCCTCGGCGAGCGTCCCGAACCCGGGACGGCTGGAGTAGGGACCGGTCTGGCCGAACCCGGTCAGCCGCACGAGCACCAGGCCGGGGTTGAGCTCCTGCAGTACCTCCGGGCCGGCGCCCCACCGCTCGAGCGTGCCAGGCCGGAAGTTCTCCACGACCACGTCGGCGGTGGCGGCGAGACGGCGGAAGACCTCCACCCCGTCCTCGGCCTTGAGGTCGAGGGCCACGGCCCGCTTGTTGCGCGAGATCTCCTTCCACCACAGCGGGACACCGTCCTTGCTGTGACCGTGCCCGCGCATGTTGTCACCGCGCGAGGGGTGCTCGATCTTGATCACGTCGGCGCCGAAGTCACCCAGGATCTGGCAGCACAGCGGCCCCGCCAGGATCGTCGAGACGTCCAGCACCCGCAGCCCCTCGAGAGGCATCGCTTCATCGGTCAAGGGAAGTCCGTTTCGCTTGCAGAAACACTCGGGACGCGACCCACCATAACCACCTGGTCGGCGCGTTGTGAAGAGCAACGGCTGTTCCTCAGCGTCCCAGGCGAGTCGTGACCTTGACTGGCCCCGCTGCCACTCCTAGCGTCACGATGTGACCGGTGACGCGTTGTTCCGCCAAGAGAAACGATGTGCCGACGCCGTCGACCAGGTGGGGCGCTTCGCCTGCGAGCTGACCTACGAGGATCTGCCCGCCTCGGTCACGCAGCGCCTCCCGGTGGTGCTCACCGACCTGGTCGGGGTCGCGCTGGCCGGCATGTCCACCCCCGAGCTGCGCGACCTGGTCGCCGCCTGGGGCGCACCGCCTGGTCCTGTCCCCGTGCTCGGCAGCGAGGTGCACACCACGGCCGAGACCTCGGCGTACCTCGCGGCAGTCGCGGCGTGCGCGCTCGAGCTCGACGAGGGCAACAAGCACGCGGCGGGACACCCGGCCGGGCACGTGGTCTTCGCCGCCGTCGCGGCGGCGCTCGACAGCCCGAGCCCGGTCGGTGGCCGGCGCTTTCTCACCGCCGTCGCCGCCGGCTACGAGGTGGCCGCGCGCTTCGGCCGCGCCACCGCTCGCCGACCGGAGTGGCACACCCACGGGCACTGGGGCGCGACCGGGGCCGCTGCCGCCGCGGCCCTGCTCCGGGGCGGCGGCCCGGCCGAGGTCGCCGCGGCGATCGACGCCGCCACTGGCCTGATGCAGGTGACGCCGTGGCGGACGGTGCTGGCAGGCAGCTTCACCCGCAACCTCTGGATGGCGGAGGCGAGCACCGCCGGCCTCGCCGCTGCGCGGCTCGCCCTCGCCGGACTGGTGCACAACACCGGACGGGCGCACGACTCGCTCGGCACGATCGTGGGGACCTTCGACCCGGACGTGCTGGTGGACGGGCTCGGCACCCGGTGGCTGACCGCCGAGGGCTACCTCAAGCAGCACGCCTCCTGCTCCTACACCCACGCCGCGGTCGACCTGGTGCAGAGTCTGCGTGCCGCCGACCCACGCCCGCTCGAGGAGGTCGAGCGCGTGCGCGTGCGGACGCACTCGCTGGCCCGGCCCCTGCTCGGCCGCCACCCGCACAACCGGCTGTCCGCGATGTTCTCGCTCCCGTTCGTGGTGAGCAACGCGGTCGTCAACGGGCGGGTGGACCCCCGGACGATGGAGCCCGGCACGCCCGAGTTCGTCGCCGCGGAGGAATTCAGCGACCAGGTGGAGGTCGAGGTGGCCGAGGAGCTCGACCGCGAGCTTCCGGACCGGCGGTGCACCGAGGTCGTCCTCGAGCTGCGCGACGGAACGGCCGTCGGGGCGGGTGCGCCGAACCCGGTCGGCGACGCCGACCACTTCCCCCTCACCCCGGCCCAGGTCCAGGGCAAGCTCACGGCCCTGGTCGGTGAGTCCGCAGTCGCGCGCATCGGCGAGGCCATCGACGCACTGGTGTCCGACGCCCCCGCAGGTGCGGCGTGGCGCACCATCCTCGCGTGCGCATCCTGAGCCCGACAGGCAGAGGCAGGGACCAGAGAGCCCCCGACCTCAAGGAGGTCAGGGGCTCGGTGGGTTGGTGGCAGGTGCAGGATTCGAACCTGCGAAGCTTTCGCGACGGATTTACAGTCCGCTCCCATTGGCCGCTCGGGCAACCTGCCGGCAGTCGGACCCGGCTTGAGCCCGGGCGCAACGACAAGGAAGGATAGCGCAGCACGCACCGCCGTCCGAATCCGGGAGGGACCCGCCGTCATGGCCGACTCGTCGTTCGACATCGTCAGCAAGATCGACCGCCAGGAGGTCGACAACGCCCTCTCCCAGACCGCTCGCGAGATCAGCCAGCGCTACGACTTCAAGGGCACCGGCGCCGAGATCAAGTGGTCCGGAGAGAGCATCGAGATCGCGGCCAACGCCGACGACCGGGCCAGTGCCGTGCTCGAGGTGTTCAAGGAGAAGCTGGTCAAGCGGCAGCAGTCGCTGAAGGTCCTCGAGGCCTCGGAGCCGCGCCAGTCCGGCCGCGAGTCCAAGATCAGCGTCGCGCTGAAGGAGGGCATCTCCCAGGAGCAGGCCAAGAAGATCGGCAAGCTGATCCGCGACGAGGGCCCCAAGAAGGTCAAGGTCCAGGTGCAGGGCGACGAGCTGCGTGTCTCCGCCGGCAGCCGCGACGCGCTGCAGGAGGTCATCGCGCTGGTCAAGGCGCAGGACTACGACTTCGCGGTGCAGTTCACCAACTACCGCTGATCTGCGCTGTTTGCGCTGGTCCGCGCGCTCTCACTGCTCGTCAGTCCGCACGGAGTCCGCAGGGAGTACGCCGAGCTGCCGCATCAACTCGGTCGCGGCCGCTCGAGTGCGGTCAGCGCGTCGCCTGACTGGAAGAGCCAGCCCTCCTCGCCGTAGGTGCCCACCGATGTGAGGTGGTCGGTGAGCGTGTCGGGATCGGTACGTCGCGTTCCGAGCCCGCCTTCGGCGGGACGATCTGCTGCTTGCCGCGCACCTGCCCCTGCACCTGGCGGCGCACGGCGAGGACGTGGCTGGTCGTCTCGATGTCGCTGGCCTGGATGGCGGCTGCCTCGCCGAGCCGCAGGCCAGCGAAGGCGCAGAGCACGACGATGGCCTTGAACTCGCGAGGTGCGGCCCTGAGCGCCTTGGCGACCTGCTCGGGCGTCGGGATGGTCATCGCGACGTGGTGGCGGCGCTGCCTGGGGATCTTCACCCGTTCGGCCGGGTTCGCCACGATGAGCCGATCTCTCACCGCAGCGCGGAGCGCCATGTCGACGTAGTTGAACCTCGTCCGGATCGTCGAGGCGGCGAGCCCGTGCCTGCGGCTCTCGGTGGGCATCGTCATGGCCTTGACCCAGTGCTCGACGTGCGCCCGCCTCAGCGATCTCAGGGGGACGTCACCGAAGGTCACCGACCTCGCTGACAGGTCGGCCGTGTCCTGGGTCCGGGGAGTCCAGGTCCGGCGGGCTGACCAGACCGTCCACCATGCGGCGAAGGCGACCTTCCCGGCGTCGGGATCGACGTACGCACCGGTGAGGACGAGTGAGCTGACCTCGTCGAGCCAGCGCTGAGCGTCGACCTTCCGGGCGAAGTGGCGGGCATGCTCGTGTCCAGCTGGTTCGCGGTGGCGCGCCCGCCACTTGCCGCTCGCCCACTTGGTGGTGCTGGCCGTGGCTACTCGCCGGTGTGCGCCTCGGCCCAGGCGACCACGTCCTCGGCGCGGTAGCGCACGTGCTTGCCGAGTCGGCCGCGTACGTGCGCTCGCAGACGCACGCATACCGGACCGAGCCGAGCGGAGTGCTGAGTACAAGCAGCGACGGTCCCCGCAGGTCGTCCACGACAACGCCACCGGCGACCTGCCACTCACGATCCAGTCGCTTCGGCTGCGGTTCTCTGCGCAGGTGAGATCGAAGCCGTCCCCGGACAGGCAAATAACATTTGCAATATTGGCAACATGTCCACGCTCGGCCAGATAGCTCGCCGCTCCGACGCGGCGATCGGACAGGCACGCCGCGAGTTGGTTGCCGCGGTGCGCGCAGCACACGCTGCCGGCAGGACTCAGGCCGAGATCGCCCACGAGATCGGCCGCAGCCAACCGGAGGTCCCGCGGCTGCTTCGCTTCCACGGCACCGGCCCGCGGGCCTTGGCGCTACGTAAGCACCGCGCCGAGGTCATCGGCCTGGTCAAGGAGGCCGGCGGTTCCAACGTGCGCGCCTTCGGTTCAGTGGCCACTGGCCAAGACCACGACGGGTCCGACATTGACCTACTCATCGACCTCCCGCCAACGATGGGGTTCCTCAAGGTCGCCCGGCTCGAGCGACGGATGTCAGAGGTCGTCGGTAGACCTGTCGACATCGTGCCGACGGACGACCTTCGCCCCGACTTCAAGGATCGAGTTCTCGGGCTGTGGCGCTGTGAGCAGGACGATCGATGAGTTGCTCACCGAGGCGCTCGTCCACGTCGACGCGGCCACCGAGTACGCCCAGGCGACCGACCGGGACCCGCAGATGATTCTGGATGCCATGTCGATGAGACTCGTCGCCGGCTTGGAAACGTTGACTCGGCTTCAGGATCGGACCGGCTGTTCCCGGGCGTCTGGCCCGACATGCGGGCCCTTCGACACCGGATCGCCCACGGCTATGGTGCCGTCAGCCTGACGCGGGTCCGCGACAGGACCGTCGCGACGAGGACGACGCGGGAGCGGGAGTACGTCACCAGGGTCGGACGCACGCGGCGGCGGCCGGGCTCCCCTCCCCTTCCAACGTACAGAGCACCAGGGGGCTTGCGGCAAGGCCCCGGTGACGGCCCAGACTGCTCCGCCATGACGACGTACGACGCACCGGTGCTCGTGGTGGGAGGCGGCCCGACCGGGATGGCACTGGCGGCCGAGCTGAGGCTGCAGGGGGTCGGGGTCGTCGTCCTGGAACGCGACCTCGAGCCCACCACGCAGGTCCGGTCGCTGGGGTTGCACGCCCGCAGCCTCGAGCTGCTGGCGATGCGAGGGATCCTCGACCGCTTCCTCGACGTGGGGACGACCTACCCGGTCGCCGGGGTCTTCGCCGGCGTCGGCACCGGCCTGCCGCTCGAGCTGGACAGCCGGCAGGCGCACGTCCTGGGCATCCCGCAGACCACGACGGACCGGCTGCTCACCGAGTGGGCGGTCGAGCTCGGCGCGGACCTGCGGCGCGGGTGCGAGGTGGTCGGTCTCACCCAGGACGAGGACGGGGTCGAGGTCACGCTCGCCGACGGGTCGCGCCTCCGGTCGGCGTACGTCGTGGCGTGCGACGGCGGTCACAGCAGGCTGCGCCGGATGCTCGGCGTCGGGTTCCCCGGCGAGGCGGCGCGGTCGGAGTGGCTGCTGACCGAGGCCGAGGCCGGGGTGTCCCCGGAGGAGGTGACCGCGGCGATGGCGACCGCCGTTCCCGGACGCGGCGGCGTCGGCCCCGCACCCCACGCGCCGGGCACCTACCGGGTCGTGCTGCTCACCGACGAGGTCGCTCCGCGCGACGCACCCGCCCCGACCCTCGACGACGTCAAGGACCTGCTGCGCGACCACGTGGGCACCGACCTCGGGCTGCACTCGCCGCGCTTCGTCACGCGGTTCGGCGACGCGACACGGCTGGCCGAGCGCTACCGCGTCGGCCGGGTGCTGCTCGCCGGCGACGCCGCGCACGTGCACCCGCCGGTCGGCGGCCAGGGGCAGAACCTCGGAATCCAGGACGCGGCCAACCTCGGGTGGAAGCTCGCCGCGACGCTGCGTGGGCACGACCTGCTCGACACCTACGAGGCCGAGCGGCGGCCTGTCGCCGCCGAGGTGCTCGACACCACGCGCGTGCTGCGGGTGCTGACGTGGGGCGGTGCCGACGGCCTCGCGGTGCGCGGCCTGCTGACCGCCCTCACGGCGTACGCCGGGGTGCACCGGCACCTGGTCGAGCGGGTCACCCGCACCGGGACGCGCTACGACCTCGGCTCCGACGACCCGCTGGTCGGGCGGCGGCTGCCGGACCTCGACCTCGGCGAGGGCACGCTCTACCCGCGGATGCACGACGCCCGCTGGCTGCTGCTCGACCCGTCCGGCGCGTTGGACGACGACCCCCGCGTCGCGCACCTCACCGAGCCGTGCCCCGACCTCGACGCTCCCGTCCTCGTGCGGCCGGACGGCCACGTCGCCTGGGTCGCCGGGGACCGGCCCGACCTGACCGAGGTCCTGGCCCGGTGGTGCGGCCCGCGCGACGTCGTGGCGCCCGTGCGGGCACCATGAAGGCGTGGAGCGCGTCTCGGTGATCCTCCTGGTGCCGCCGTCGCTGCAGCCGTTCCTGCGCCCGACGCGGCGCCGCGAGGAGCAGGAGCTGTGGACGGACGGCACGTCGACCGCGGGCCACCTGCTCGCCTCACTGGGGGTGCCGCGAACCGAGGTCGGTGGTCTGCTCCTCGGCGGACGGGGGGTCGACCTCGCCCACCGGCCCGGCCCGGGCGACCGCCTCACGGTCCTTCCGCTGGCGTGGCCCCAGCCGGCCCCGACCGACCCGCCGCGCTTCCTGCTCGACGTCCACCTCGGCACGCTGGCCCGGCGGATGCGGCTGCTCGGCCTCGACACGGCGTACTCCTGCGACGCCGCGGACGAGGAGCTGGTGCGGGCGTCGCTGGCGCAGGAGCGCCTCCTCCTCACCCGGGACCGCGGACTGCTGCACCGTCGGGCGCTGCGGTGGGGCGCCCACGTCGGGCCGCTGCGGCCGGAGGAGCAGGTCCGCGAGGTGCTCGCCCGCTTCGCACCCGCCCTGCAGCCGTGGACCCGCTGCCTGGCGTGCAACGGCCCCCTCGCGGACGTCACCAAGGCCGAGGTCGCCGAACGGCTCGAGGCCGGCACCCGACGGACCTACGAGCGGTTCCGCCGCTGCACGTCCTGCGGCAAGGTCTACTGGCCCGGCGCCCACCAGGATCGGCTGCAGCAGATCGTCGACGCGGCGACGCACCCGGCCTAGCGTGCCTCCATGGACGTCTCGAGCCTGACCATCGCCCCGCTCTCACCGGAGACGTGGGACTCCTTCGAGGCGCTCGTCGAGCGGCACAACGGCGTCTTCGGCGGCTGTTGGTGCACCTGGTTCACCTCGCTCGAGCGGGACCCCGACCGCACCTATGCGTCCAACCGCGAGCTGAAGCGGACCCTGGTCCACGAGGGCCGCAACCACGCCGCGCTCGTGATGGACGGCGACGAGGCCGTCGCGTGGGCGGAGTACGGCCCACCGTGCGAGCTGCCCAACCTCCACCACCGCAAGCAGTACGACGCGACCAGCGCGCGCGACCCGGACTTCCGGATCACCTGCATCTTCGTCGACCGGCGCTACCGCCGCAGCGGCGTCGCGAAGCTGGCCCTGCAGGGGGCGCTCGACCTGATCGCACGCGAGGGAGGCGGCGTGGTCGAGGGCTATCCCCACGAGAACCCGACGACGAAGGTCTCCTCGTCCTTCCTCTACAACGGCACGCGCGGGATGTACGAGCAGGCGGGCTTCGTCTTCGACCGGCCCAAGGGGCTGAAGAACACGGTGATGCGCCGGGAGGTGGCACCGGCGTAGCGGCCAGGTGCCGACCACGCGACGAGCCCCCGGTGCACACCTCGTGACCGGGGGCTCGTGCGGGGCGGGCGGTCGAACGACGTCGCGACCACCGAGCCGTGTGGGAGGTTCGTCCCGAACATCGACGGCGTCTCCCCCCAGGGATCCGTCCGCCCCGTGCAGGGGACGCTATGCCCGCGACCTGCTGGGACGCACGCGTTCCCGATGCCGGACTGGACCAGGCGGCACCATCCGGGTGACTGGGCGTCTTGCCCCGGCGAGGGATGATCGAGCGGTGACCGGACTCGCCCGCTACCTGGCTCCCCACGAGCCCGTCACCGGCGCGTCCCACGACCCTCAGGACGCCGTCACCCTGCTGGGCGAGCGGCGCTTCGTCGCGCTCACCGGCGCGGGGATGTCGACCGACTCCGGCATCCCCGACTACCGCGGACCGGGCAGCGCGGCCCGCGCCGGCCGTGCCCCGATGACCTTCCAGGAGCTCACCTCGGGCCCGCAGGCCCAGCAGCGCTACTGGGCGCGGGCGTACGTCGGGTGGGCACTGATGCGCGACGCGCTGCCCAACGCCGGTCACCACGCGCTGGCCCGGCTCGAGGCCGGTGGACGCTGCACCGGCGTGATCACGCAGAACGTCGACGGGCTGCACGAGCAGGCGGGCACCGCCGACGTGGTCGCGCTGCACGGCCGGATCAGCGACGTGGTCTGCCTCGGCTGCGGGGACCGCACCTCGCGCGCGGTGCTCCAGCGGGAGATGGCCGCGGCCAACCCCGGCTGGCTGGAGTCGCACCGCGAGAGCCTCAGCGAGGTGCACGCACGCCCGGACGGCGACGCCGAGGTGGAGCAGACCCACCGGTTCGTCGTGCCCGTGTGCGACCGGTGCGGAGGCGCCCTCAAGCCGGACGTGGTGTTCTTCGGCGAGAACGTCCCGGCCGGGCGTGTGCGGCGTTGTCACGACCTGGTCGACCGCGCCGAGGCGCTGGTCGTGCTCGGCTCGTCGCTGACCGTGATGTCGGGGTTCCGGTTCGTGCGCTACGCCGCCTCGCTCGACCTCCCGGTCGTCGTGGTCAACCGCGGCGTCACGCGCGGGGACGGCCACGCGACGTACAAGGTCGACGGCGGCACGACCGAGTTCCTCACCCACCCGGCCTGGACGGCGACGCGGACCCACGTCGGCGTGGAGTGAGCGCCAAGCGGTCGGGGGCACCGTCCGGTCACCGGCGACTCCGACCTGAGGAGCCGACGATGTCTCTCTCGAGCACCACCACGACCGCCTCGCACTCCTGCCCCTGTGCCACCGACGCCCGCTGCTGGACCGCCCACGGCGGGGCCGACCGCTCCGAGGACGGCTGGGTCCGCCGCTGCCACGGTGTCGTCGTCGTCGACGACCACTGGTTCCTGGCGCCCGACGGACACGCGGAGCCGATCCCGGCCGCCGCCTGACCCCTCCCGGCAGCACGGGGCATGCTGGACCCGTGCGCACCGTCCACGTCCTCAACGGCCCCAACCTCAACCTGCTCGGGCACCGCGATCCCGACGTCTACGGCACCGCCACCCTCGCCGACGTCGAGCGGCTGTGCCACGACGAGGGCGACCGGCTCGGCCTGCGGGTGACCTGCCGCCAGTCCAACCACGAGGGCACCCTGATCGACTGGGTCCACGAGGCCTTCGAGCAGGAGGCGGCGGTGGTCGGCAACTTCGGCGCCTACACCCATACGTCGATCGCGATCATGGACGCCCTCGCGGTGATCAAGGCGCCGGTCGTCGAGGTGCACCTCAGCGACATCTACGCGCGCGAGGAGTTCCGGCACACGTCGTACGTCGGGATGGTCGCCGACGCGCACGTCGTCGGCCGTGGCATCCGAGGCTACGTCGAGGCGCTGCAGCAGGTGGTCGAGCTGTGGACGTGACCGCGGCGCTCCAGATCGGCCTGGCCGAGCCGGGTGCCTGGGCGGCTGACCACGTGGCCGGGCGGGGCTGGACGCTGCCCGGCTGACGCGGCCGGCCAGGGACTCCGCGCCTCGTCGCCAACGACTTCACGGTGGCGCGGCAGCGAGGTGCCGGCGTGGTCGCCCCCGACCGGCTGCCCGGCCGGCTGCCTCGCTGGGAGACTGGACCGGTGAGCACCCGCGCCCGTGTCCGTGCCCCCGAGCTGCGCGGCCGCGGCTGGCTCAACACCGGAGGCCGCACGCTCACCCTCGCCGACCTCCGCGGACGGTTCGTGCTGCTGGACTTCTGGGCGTTCTGCTGCGTGAACTGCCTGCACGTCCTCGACGAGCTGCGTCCGCTGGAGGAGAGGTACGCCGAGGAGCTGGTCGTCGTCGGGGTGCACTCCCCCAAGTTCGTGCACGAGGCCGACGCGGACGCGCTGGTCGCGGCGGTCGAGCGCTACGAGGTGCGCCACCCCGTCCTCGACGACCCCGACCTGGTCACCTGGCAGGCCTACACCGCGCGGGCCTGGCCGACGCTGGTGCTGGTCGACCCGGAGGGCTACGTCGTGGCTCAGCACGCAGGCGAGGGGCACGCGCACGCCCTCGACGCCCTGCTCGCCGAGCTCGTCTCGCGCCACCGTGAGCGAGGCACCCTGCAGCCGGGCGGCTCCCCGTACGTCGCCCCGGTCGTCGAGCCGGGCGACCTGCGGTTCCCCGCCAAGGCCGTCGCCCTCCCGGGCGGGACGGTGCTCGTCGCCGACGCCGGCCACCACCAGCTGGTCGAGCTCGACCCGGACCTCACCACCGTCGTGCGCCGGATCGGGTCCGGCGAGCGCGGGCTGGCCGACGGCGGACCCGGCGAGGCCGCGTGGTCCGAGCCCAACGGCCTGTGCCTGCTGCCGTCCGAGGTCGCCGAGCAGGTCGGGTACGACGTCGTGGTCGCCGACACGGTCAACCACGCGCTGCGCGGGCTGCGGCTGTTTGACGGGTCGGTGCGCACGCTCTGCGGCACCGGCGAGCAGCTGTTCCCCACAGCGCCGGGCCAGGAGGGCCGGCTGAGCAGCCCGTGGGACGTGGCGTGGTGGCAGGACCGGGTGTGGGTGGCGATGGCCGGCATCCACCAGCTCTGGACCTTCGACCCGCGCAGCGGGACCGCCGCAGTGGCGGGCGGCACGACCAACGAGGGGATCCTGGACGGTCCGCTGGCCGAGGCGTGGTTCGCGCAGACGTCGGGGCTCGCCGTGGGCGGTGACCGGCTGTGGCTGGTGGACTCGGAGACCTCGAGCGTGCGATGGGTCTCGGCCACCGCCGGCGGTGAGGTGCGCACCGCGGTGGGCACCGGGCTCTTCGACTTCGGGCACCGTGACGGGCCGGCGGAGCAGGCGCTGCTCCAGCACCCCCTGGGCCTCACCGTCCTGCCGGACGGCTCGGTCGCGGTCTGCGACACCTACAACGGGGCGGTGCGCCGCCTCGCCGACGGGCAGGTCTCGACCGTGGCGGCCGGGCTGGCCGAGCCGAGCGGCGCCTTCGTCGACGGGGACACCCTGGTCGTCGTGGAGTCCACCGCCCACCGCCTGACCCGGGTGCCGCTGGCCGGCGTGGTCGAGGTGGACGGCTTCGCCAGCCGCACGCAGCGGCCGGTGACCAGGGTCGCCGCCGGCTCCGTCGAGGTCGTCGTGGACTTCACGCCGCCGCCCGGGCAGAAGGTCGACGACCGGTTCGGCCCGCCCTCGCAGCTGCTGGTCTCCGCCACCCCGTCGGCGCTGCTGGCCGAGGGCGGGGGGCGTGGCACCGAGCTGCGGCGCAGGGTCGTGCTCGACGCGGCGGTCGGCGACGGAGTGCTGCACGTGGCCGCCCGGGCGGCCTCGTGCGACCAGGCGGGCGGCGAGGGCGCCGCGTGCTACGTGCACCAGCAGGACTGGGGCGTGCCGGTCGAGGTGGCCCAGGACGGCGTACGCATCCTCACGCTCCCGCTCTCCGCCTCCTGAGCCCCCGAAAGCCGCCTCGTCCGGTTGGGAACGCGCCATGGCGCGTTCCCAACCGGACGAGGCCGGGGACGGGGACCGTCAGTGCATCGGCACCGCCGTGTCGGCGGTCGCGGTCTCCGGGGTCGCGCCCGGGTCGGACCTGCGGCGGGGCAGGAAGTACGCCGGCACCAGGGCCAGCGCGACCAGCACGAACGCCACCCAGAACGAGACCGAGAACGCCTCGGCGCTCCCGGCCGGGGTCCGCACGCCCTTGAGCTGGTTGGTCAGGACCACGGACAGGACCGCGACGCCGACCGAGCTGGCGATCTGCTGGCTGATGTTGAGCAGCGTCGACCCGCGGGCCACCTGGTGCTGGCGCAGCGTGCGGAGCGCGGCGGTGAACAGCGGCATCATCGTGCCGCCCATGCCGAGGCCCATCACGAACAGCGTGCCCATGAGGAAGACGTAGGAGGTGTCGGCGGTGACCTGGGTCAGCCCGAACATGCCCAGCAGGATCACCAGGAGCGCCACCGGGGTGATGCGCCCGATCGGCACCCGGTCGGACAGCGCGCCCGCGATGGGCATGGTGAGCATCGCCCCGATGCCCTGCGGTGCCACGAGCAGACCGGCGTGGAGGGCGTCCTCCCCCCGCACCTGCTGGAAGTACGTCGGCACGAGCAGGAGGCCGCCGAAGAACGCCCCGGCGAAGATGAACATCGTGATCACCGAGACCGTGAGGTTGCGGTCGACGAACAGGCGCAGGTCGAGCAGCGGGTGCGCGGGGCGGAACGAGTGCCACACGAACGCCAGGATCAGGGCCACGCCGATGAGCATCGAGACCCACACGCGGGGCGCGGACACGGTGCCCTTCTCGGGGATCGAGGAGACGCCGAAGAGGAACAGCGCCAGGCCCGGCGACATCAGCAGCATGCCCAGGAAGTCGAAGGACTCCGAGGGCTCGGGGGCGTCGGAGGGCAGCGCCCACACCGCGTAGGAGATCGCCGCCACGCCGAGCGGGACGTTGATCAGGAAGATCCAGTGCCAGGAGGCGGCGTCGATCAGCCAGCCGCCGAGGATGGGGCCGAGGATCGGGCCGAGCAGCATCGGGACGCCCAGGATCGCCATCAGGCGGCCCATCCGGTGCGGGCCCGCCGCGCGGGTCATGATCGTCATGCCGACCGGCATCAGCATGCCGCCGCCGAGGCCCTGCAGGACCCGGAAGCCGATCAGGCTGTTGATGTCCCACGCGACCGAGCACAGCGCCGAGCCGAGGGCGAACAGCGCGATCGCGGAGATGTAGAGGCGCTTGGTGCCGAAGCGGTCCGCCGCCCAGCCCGACATCGGGATGACCGTGGCCAGCGCGAGGGTGTAGCCGGTGACGGTCCACGCCACGTGCGAGTAGGCGATCGGGGTGGCCCCGTCGGCGAAGACCTTCTGGAAGGTCGGGAGCGCGACGTTGACGACCGTGATGTCGAGGATCGACATGATCGCGCCGAGGACGACGACGCCGGCGATCTTGAGCACCTGGGCGTCGATCGCGTCGGGCAGGTCGGGCGGGCCGGCATCGCCCGCCGGCTGGGACAGGGTGGACTCGGACATGCGTCTCCTACGTGATGGGGCCTCTGAGGAGTCCAGCAGGGCCCACCGACGGTTTTGTTCCCGCTCCGGGTGAACTTCTGGTCACGACTCCGTCGCCGATGGGATCGCCAGGCGCAGCACGACGAACTCGGCGGGGCGCAGCAGGGCCAGCCCCACCAGGAGGACCAGCCGTCCCTCGGCCAGGTCGGACGCGGTCGTGGTGGACCGGTCGCACCGCACGAAGAAGGCCTCGCCGACCTTGCTCCCGGCCAGCGCGCCATGGTGCCACCACGGCCAGAGGAAGTCCTCGACGCACGAACGGACCTGCCCCCACAGGGCTTCCGCGACGGGCTCGAGGGCCACCCAGGCGAGTCCCTGCTCCAGGCTCTCCTCGAGGGTCAGGACCGTCCGGCGCACGTGGAGGTACCTCCACTCCGGGTCCTGCCAGGCCGCCGTCCGGGCTCCCCACACCACGGTCCGGCCGCCGATCACGCGCAGCGCGTTCACCCCGTGCTGGGCCAGGTGGTCGGGGTCGACCCCGGTCTGGGCGAGCGGGAACGGGAGGACGGCGGCGGTCCCCGCGGGTGGCCGCCAGACGCCGCGCTCGTGGTCGCTGTGCACGACGGCCCCCGAGACGGCAGGTGCGCACGGCCGCACGGACCCGTCGGGACCCAGCAGCGGCGGGTGGTACGCCGCGGCGTCGCGTCCCAGCCCCGCCGGCAGGACCGCGCCGGGGTCGGCGTCGGCGACGAGGAACGCCCGACGCTCCGCGCACCACGACGACGCCGTCGCGGCGTCGGACTCGACCACCAGCAGCCGCACGCCGTGCCCCTCGAGCGCAGCCAGCCCCGCCGCGGTGGTCGACCGGCGCACGGCGAGGACGGTGCGCCCGCCGGCGGCCAGGTGGTCGGCGACCGCGACCGCCAGCCAGGACCCGACCCCGAAGACGTCCGCCGCCTCCGCTGCCGACGACACGTGCACCACCGCGTCGCGGGGCCCGGCCGTCGCGGGTCCCACGATCGCGGCCACGCTCGGGTCGACCGCCTCGATCCGGGGGCGCGGCGGCGCGACCTCCTCGACGTACCACCCTGGCGAGACGCGTTCGGTCATGCCTCCACTGTCCGCCCCCGTGCGGTCGTCGCCCAGGGACTCCTAGCCTGGGGTCTGTGAAGGACGACCTCGGCACGACCCTGGAGCTCGACGGTCCCGCGCGGCGGGTGGTCAGCCTCGTCCCCAGCCTCACCGAGGCGCTCGCCGCGACCCGGCCCGAGGCGCTGGTCGGCGCGACGGACTGGTGCACCCACCCGGCCGACCTCGACGTCACCCGGGTCCGCGGCACCAAGAACCCCGACCTCGCCGCGATCCGGGACCTGCGCCCCGACCTCGTGGTCGCCAACCGCGAGGAGAACCGCGAGCTCGACGTGCGCCGGCTGCGCGAGTCCGGCGTGCCGGTGTGGGTCACGGTGATCGAGACCGTCCCGCAGGCGCTCGACTCGATGGACCGTCTCGTCGCCGACGCCCTCGGCTGGCGGGTGCCGGACTGGCTGGTCGAGGTGCGCCGGGCCTGGGACCGGCCCGAGCCGGGGCTGCGCAGCCGTGCCGCCGTCCCGATCTGGCGCGACCCCTGGATGGTCGTCGGCCGCGAGACCTTCACCAGCGACCTGCTGCGCCGGCTCGGCGTGGCCAACGTGTTCGACGACTGGGAGGGGCGCTATCCCTCGGTCACGGTCGAGGAGGTCCTGGCCGCCGATCCCGACGTCGTGCTGCTGCCCGACGAGCCCTACGCCTTCACCGCCGACGACGGCCCCGAGGCCTTCCCCGACGTCGCGACGCGGCTGGTGAGCGGACGGCTGATCACCTGGTACGGCCCGTCGCTGCTGGAGGCCGCGGACCTGGACCTGCTGTCGTGACCACGACCAGCACGCGCCCACGCCGGCCCGCCACCTGGGTGCCCCACCAGCACGGCGCGTGGGCGATGCTCGCCGGCCCGTTGCTGGTCGGCGTCCTCGCCGGCGGTGCGGCGTGGGTCCACCTGCCGCTGGCGCTGCTGTGGTTCACCGGCTACTTCGCGTTCTTCGCCACCGGCCTGTGGCTCAAGTCCGGTCGCAGGGACCGGTTCCGCCCGCCGGTGCTGGTCTACGCCGCCGCGTGCGTCCCGCTGGCCGTGGCCGTCCTCGCGCTGCAGCCGGCGCTGGTGCGCTGGGCTCCCGCCTTCGCGCCGTTCCTGCTGGTCGGGCTGGTCGAGGCCGCCCGGCGGCGCGATCGGTCGCTGCTCAGCGGTGTCGCCACGACGCTGGCCGCCTCCCTGATGACCCTCGTCGCCTACGACGCCGGACCGGGCGAGGACTGGGCCCGCGCCTGGCTGCTCACCGCGGTCGTCGCCGGCTACCACCTCGGGGTCCTGGTCCACGTCAAGTCGCTGATCCGCGAGCGCCGCAACCCGGCGTACGCACGGGCGAGCATCGGGATGCACGCCGCGCTCACCGTCGCGGCCGCCCTGGTCGGGTGGCCCCTGGTCGCGGTGGGGCTGCTCCTCACCGCCCGCAGCGCCCTCGCCCACGCGCGGCCCCTGTCCCCCCTGCAGGTCGGCCTCGCCGAGCTCGGCTTCAACGTGCTCGTGGTGGTCGTCGCGCTGGCGGTGGTGTGATCCCGGTGGCCGGGCTTGCCGGGACCACGCGCGGGGCAGGGTTGCGGCATGGACCTGACGCTGCGCATCTTCACCGAGCCCCAGCAGGGCGCGACCTACGACGACCTGCTGCGGGTGGCCCGGGCGACCGAGGACCTGGGCTTCGACGCGTTCTTCCGCTCCGACCACTACCTCGCCATGGGCACCGACGGCCTGCCCGGCCCGTCGGATGCGTGGATCACCCTCGCCGGGCTCGCCCGGGAGACCAGCCGCATCCGGCTCGGCACGCTGATGACCTCGTCCACCTTCCGGCTGCCCGGCCCGCTGGCGATCAGCGTCGCCAACGTCGACCACATGTCCGGTGGCCGGGTCGAGCTCGGCCTCGGCGCCGGATGGTTCGAGGCCGAGCACACGGCGTACGGCATCCCCTTCCCCGGCACCGGTGAGCGGTTCGACCGGTTCGAGGAGCAGCTCGCGATCATCACCGGGCTGTGGACCACCGAGGGCGGGTTCACCCACCGCGGCGCGCACTACACCGTCGAGGACTCCCCCGGGCTGCCCACGCCGCTGCAGTCCCCGCGGCCGCCGGTGATCATCGGCGGCAAGGGCAGGAGGCGCACGCCTGCGCTCACCGCGCAGTACGCCGACGAGTTCAACGTCCCCTTCGAGTCCGCCGAGCTCTCCCGCGAGCAGTTCGCGCGCGTGCGCTCCGCCTGCGAGGAGGCCGGCCGCGAGCCGGTCCGGCTCTCCAACGCCGTCGTCCTGTGCTGCGGGCGCGACGACGCCGAGGTGGACCGCCGGCTGGGGGCCATCGAGCAGACCCGCGAGGCCATGCGGGGTCCCGGTGTCTGCGGGACGCCCGCGCAGGTGGTCGACCAGCTCGGGGAGTACGCCGAGGCGGGCGCGACCCGCGCCTACCTCCAGGTCCTCGACCTGGCCGACCTCGACCACCTCGAGCTCGTGGCGAGCGAGGTGATGAGGCAGCTCTGAGCCGCATGGAGCGGGTGGACCTGGGCACGGGCTGCGCATGACCGCCCCGTCCCACGCCCCCGCCCGGCCGGCGCGGGCACCGGCGCTGCTGCTCGGCCTGGGGCTGGGCGCGTTCGTCGACGGGATCCTGCTGCACCAGGTGCTGCAGTGGCACCACATGGTCAGCGACGTGCCCGACTACCCGGTCGACACCGTGGCCGGGCTCGAGGTCAACACGCTCGCCGACGGCTTCTTCCACGTGCTCGCCTGGTTGCTCACCGTCGCCGGCTCGACGCTCGGCGTGGCCGCGTGGCAGCGGGGACGGCTGGCCCCGAGCTGGACGTTCCACCTCGGCCTGGTGCTGGTCGGATGGGGCGTGTTCGACCTGGTCGAGGGGCTGGTCGACCACCAGCTGCTCGGGGTGCACCACGTGCGCGACGACCTGGGCGGGCCGCTGTCGTGGGACCTGGGGTTCCTCGCGCTCGGCGCCCTGCTGGTGGCCGGCGGGTGGCTGCTGCACCGGCGCACGCCGCGGGCCGTCCCCCGCTGAGGCCGCCGGTCAGGACGTGGGCGTCACGATCTGCAGCAGGTTGCCGCAGGTGTCGTCGAAGACCGCCGAGGTGACCGCGCCGAGGTCGAGCGGGTCCTGGGTGAAGCGCACCCCCAGCCCGGTCAGGCGCTCGTGCTCGGCGTGGACGTCGTCGACGGTGAACTGGGCCAGCGGGATCCCGTCGTCGACCAGCGCGCTGCGGTAGGCCGCCACGGCCGGGTGCTCGGACGGCTCGAGCAGCACCTCCGTGCCCTCGGGGTCCTCCGACGACACCACGGTCAGCCAGCGGTGCTCGCCGAGAGGGATGTCGTGCTTGACCTGGAAGCCGAGCACCTCGGTGTAGAACCGCTCCGCCCGCGCCTGGTCGTCGACCGGCACGCTGGTCAGGGTCACTCTCATGTCGCTCCTCCTGGAGGCTGGAGCCAGCGCGCCACGATCGGGCGCAGGGGCTCGGTGTCGATGTGGTGGTGCTTGCACCGGCCCTCGCGCCGGGTGGTGACGAGACCGGCGGCCTCGAGCACGTCGAGGTGCTGCGAGATCGCCTGGCGCGACGACGCGAGGCCGTGCTTCATCGCGAGGCGGCTGCACAGCTCGAACAGGGTCTGGCCGTCGCGCTCGATGAGCTCGTCGAGCACGGCACGACGGGTCGGGTCCGCCAGTGCCCTGAAGACGTCGCCCACCCCCGCAGGATAGGCAAGCAGACACTTGCGTGTCGAGGGCGTGAACCGATCCGACCTCACGGCACGACAGGCCCGGTGAACCACCCGGACACCAGGAGGACCCATGATCCGCCTCAGCCGTCACCTCGCCCTCGCCGTCGGGCTCACCGGCGCGGCGGTCTTCGCCGCCTCCCCGGCCCTGGCCGGGGCCGACCACGCCCGCGCGGGCGGCCCCTGGACGACGTACTCCGCCGACGTGCCGACCGGCGCGACGGCGCGCGTCACCGCGGTCTACCACGCCGGCGGCGACACGCTCATCACCCTGCACGTGAAGGGGCTCGCGCCGCGCAGCGAGTACGGCGCCCACGCGCACGTCGACCCATGCGGGGTGACCGGCGCAGCCGCCGGTGCGCACTGGCAGCACGTGCCGGACCCGGTCACCCCGTCGGTCAACCCCGTCTACGCCAACCCCCACAACGAGATCTGGCTCGACCTGACCACCGACGAGGACGGCAACGGCGTCGCGCGGAGCAGGCAGGACTGGCAGTTCGCCCCGGGGCAGGCGCCTCGCTCGGTCGTGCTGCACGCGCAGCGCACCTCGACCATGCCGGGCACGGCGGGGACCGCCGGCGCGCGTCTCGGCTGTCTCGGCGTCGACTTCTGAGCCAGGCTGACCCCGTGAGCGCTGTCGAGGCCGATCGCACGGACCGTGACCTGGTGGCCGCCGTGGCCACCGGCAGCACGACCGCGCTCGAGGAGCTCTACCGCCGGCACGCGCCGTGGCTCACGGCCCGGCTGTCACGCCGCTGCGCGGACCCCGGCACCGTCGACGAGGCGCTGCAGGACACCTTCGTCGCGGTCTGGCGCAGCGCCGGCAAGTACGCCGGCGACGGCGACCCGGGCGCGTGGATCTGGGGCATCGCCGTGCGGCGGCTCGTCGACGTGCTGCGCAAGCGCCCGCCGGCGGCGTACGAGATCGAGGACGCCGACCTCGGCGTCGTCGAGTCGGCGGAGGACCGGGTGCTGGTCGGGGTGGAGCACGGCGACCTCGCCGGCGCGCTCGGCCGGCTCTCCCCCGAGCTCCGCTCGGTCGTGCAGGCCACCGTGCTGGACGGACTGACCACCAAGGAGGCGGCGCAGCTCCTCGGCCTGCGCCACGGCACCGTCAAGACGCGGATGATGCGCGCACGGCAGGTCATGCGGAAGGAGCTGGCATGAACACCTCGGACCAGAGCACCACCTGGCACCTCGACGCCGAGCAGGCGGAGCAGTACGCCGCCGGCGCGGTCGGCGCCGCGTTCGCCGCGTCCGCCGAGCAGCACCTCGCCTCGTGCGCCGCGTGCCGCGCCCTCGTCCCCGCCCCGGACGCGGCCCGGACGGACCGCACGTGGGCGGCGATCCTCGAGGTCGTCGAGGCCCCGCGGGTCGGCGCGGTCGAGGGCGCGCTGCGTCGCCTCGGCGTGCGCCACGGCACGGCCCGGCTCGTCGCCGCCACCCCCGCGCTGCGCGGTGCGTGGCTGGTCGCCGCCCTCGTCGTCCTCGTCCTGTCCGTGGTCGCCTCGGTCGCGGACGGGACCGGCACCCGGGCGTTCGTCGCGCTCGCGCCGGTCCTGCCCGTGCTCGGGGTGGCGCTCTGCTTCGGCGACCGGACCGACCCGATGCTCGAGGTGGTCACCGCCTCGCCGTACTCCCTGATGCGCCTGCTGGCCGCCCGGACCAGCTTCGTCGTCGCGACCTCGATGGCCCCGGCCGTGCTGGTCACGCCGCTGCTGCCGGGCGACCGGTTCTTCGTGGCCGCCTGGATGGTGCCGGCGCTCGCGATGTGCGCGATCGTGCTCGCCGCCGCCCGCCACGTGCAGCCGGTCCTCGTCGCGACCGGCCTGGCCGTCGGCTGGCTGGCCGTCACGCTGTGGGCCGCCTCGCCGGGCACGTCCCTGGTCGCCCAGCACCCCGCGGCGGTGCAGCTCGCCGCCCTGGCCGCGCTCGTGGCCGCCGCCGTACCCCTCGTCCTCCACCGGCACGCGCCGGTGGCGTCTCCCCGGAGGAACCGATGACCACGACCATCGAGGCCCAGGGCCTCGTCCGCCGGTTCGGGCGCTTCCGCGCCCTCGACGGGCTCGACCTCGTCACGCGACCCGGCGTGACCGGGCTCCTCGGACCCAACGGCGCCGGCAAGACCACGCTGCTGCGGGTGCTCGCGACCGTGACCCCCCACGACGAGGGCCACCTGCGCGTGCTCGGGCACGACCCGTCGACCGACGCCGGTCGGCTGGAGGTGCGGCGCCGCCTCGGGTACCTCCCGCAGGACGCGGGGTTCCACCCGGGGTTCACCGTCTTCGAGGCCGTCGACTACGTCGCGATCCTCAAGGAGCACACCCGCAGCCGCGCCCGTCACGACGAGGTGCGCCGGGTGCTCGACCTGGTCGGGCTGGCCGACGTGACGACCAGCAAGGTCAAGACCCTCTCCGGCGGCATGCGGCGCAGGCTCGGCCTCGCGCAGAGCCTGCTCGGCATCCCCGACCTGCTCGTGCTCGACGAGCCGACGGTCGGGCTCGACCCCGAGCAGCGCATCCGGTTCCGCGACCTCGTCGCCGAGGCCGGTCACGGGCGGACCGTCGTCCTCTCGACCCACCAGACCGAGGACGTGGCCGCCGTGTGCTCGCACGTGGTCGTCGTGCACCGCGGCCGCGCGCTGTTCGACGGCAGCGTCGAGGAGCTCACCGCGCTCGCCGACGGACGGGTGTGGCTCGACGACCACCGCGACCCCCGCGCACAAGCGGCCTGGCGGCTGTCGGGCGGGGTGTACCACCACGTCGGCGAGCCGCCGGAGGGCGCGACCCTCGTGGCACCCGCCATCGAGGACGCCTACCTGCTGCTGCTCGGCCCCGACGCGGTCCAGGAGGGTGCGGCGTGAGCACCCTGACCGCCCCGCCCGCCCCACCGGTGCGCCAGGTCGTGCCCGTCCTCGCACGGGTGGAGGCCCTGCGCCTCCTGCTGCACCCGGTGACTCTGGTCGGGACCGGCCTCTGGCTGTTCATGACCAGCACCCTGTGGTGGGGCGCGGCGCCGCGGCCGCTCGACGTGTTCGAGGCGGTCGGGTCGTCATTGAGCTGGACGCCGGGGGTCCTGATGATCCTGGTCGGCTACCTCGTCGCCACCCGCGAGCAGCGCGCCGGGACCCTCGACGTGCTGGGGTCGATGCCCTCGCAGGAGCCGGAGCGGCTGCGGGCGCTGTGCCTGGCGTCGCTCGCCCCGGGGGCCGTCGCCCTGCTGCTCGACCTGGCACTGACCGGCCTGCTGCTCGCGCAGGACATGTTCGCCCAGACCCCGACGGTCCCCCAGCTGCTGCAGGCACCCCTGACCGTGGTCGGGGCCACGCTGCTGGGGGTGCTGGTGGCGGCGTGGGCCCCGGTCGCCTTCGCCCCGGCGCTCACCGTGGTGGCGATGATCGCCCTGCACGTGGGACTGGGCAGCGGCTCGGTCGCGTCCCTCCTCGGGCCGGCGGTCTTCTGGGCCAAGTGGGGCATCACCGAGGGCCAGCTGTGGCACGGCTTCATCGGCGGTTCCCACTGGTGGCACCTGACCTACGTCGCCGGACTGTGCGGCCTCGCCGCGGCAGGCGCCGTCGTGCACTCCGCCCGGACCCGCACGGTCGTGGCGGCCGGCCTGGCCGCCCTCGCCGTCACGGTCCTCGCCGCGCTGCTGCAGCTGCCATGAGGTCCCTGCTCCCCAGCGCGCGGCTCGCCGTCCGGCACAGCCACACCGGGCCGGTGCTCCTGGCCGCGGTGGCGCTCGTGGCAGGCACGGTCCCGTGGCAGGACGACGGACACGCCACGTCCGTGGTCCACGGTGTCGTGCTGCTGGTCGCGCTCGCGCTCGCCCTGTCCTTCGACGACCCGACCGGTGACGTCGCGGTGGCGGCGCCGGTCTCCCGCCGCACCTGGACCGCAGCCCGCCTCGTCGCCGCGCTCGGGCTCGCACTGCCCGTGCTGGTGCTCGCGCTCGTCGTGGGCCGGGTGCGGTTCCCCTGGCTTCCGCTCGCCGGGCTGCTGGCCGAGTCGGTCGCCACGCTGCTCGCGGCCGTCGCCGTGGTCGCCGCGCTGCGGGCGTGGCGCGGACTCCACCTGCCGGCGTACCCGGCGGTGGCGGGGGTCCTCCTGGTCGGGCTTCTCGTCCGCCTGTCGCCCCGCGGCTGGACGATGGTCGACCCCCAGCCGTGGGGGCCGCCCTACGAGGCCGCGCTGTGGCGCTGGCTCGGGCTGGGGCTGGTCCTGCTCGCGGTGCTGGTGCTGGCGGTGCGCGACCCGCTCGACCGCCGTCTAGCCTGAGGCCGCCTCGCGCCGCAGCTCCTCCAGCACGCGGGCGTCGATGCCCTCGGGGGTCGCGCGGGTCTCGAGGTTGGCGCCGCCCATCCAGGTCTCCAGCGCGTCGGGCCCGGTGTGGCCGAGCGCGGCGAGCATCCGGTCCACCTCGTCGCGCAGGTCGCCGGTGAGCGGCTGCACGTCCTCGGGGCGGCCGAAGTAGAGCTCGTGCAGGTCGCTGATCCGGGCCAGCTCGCGCGGGGCGTCGGGGTGGTCGTCGACGCGCAGGTCCGCGACCGTGCCGGCCTCGGGGTCGTAGCCGCCGTACGGCCCGACCACGATGAGCGCCGCGCTCTGCCGCCCACGGCTGTCCCCGCCCTCGGCGTCGCCGGCGAGGAGCGCGGCGACGAGCCGCCGCTGCACCGGCTGCCCCGCGGACTCCAACCAGGCACGCTCCATCGCCTCGACCACGGCCTCGCCGGTGAGGATGTTGCCCTGCACGGCGTAGCCGGAGTCGTCGTCGCCGCCGGTGCGGCCGCCGGCCCAGTCGTAGCAGTCGTCGCCGGTGTAGGTCGCCGCGCCGGCCCGGCCGACCACGCCGACCTGGCGCTGGGCCCGGCCCTCGTCGCCCGCGGTCGCCTCGTCGAGGGCGGCCTGCGGGTCCTGGCCGGACGCCAGGGACTCGAGCAGCTCCTCGAGGTAGCCGACCCGCGCGAACGACTGGGTGGCGACCGCGCCCACGCCGCGGCGTACGCCCGGCACCACGCTGCCGACCGCGAGGAACCTGCTGGCCACCGCGACGCCGAAGAAGTCGCCGTCGCGCACGACGATGGAGAAGGTCATCAGATCGCCTCGATCTCGGGGTAGCGCGGCTGCCACATCCGCTCGTAGACCTGCTGGATCGGGTCGGTCAGCGGCTCGCGGGCCACGCCCTCCCGGGCGGCCTGCTCGGCGACCGCGATCGCGACCGTCGCCGAGACCAGCCGCAGCTCGCCGATGCCGGGCAGGAGCGGGGCGCCGGGCCGCCAGGCGTTGACCAGCCCGGCGAGGGCCTGGCTGGCGGCCGCGATCATGCCCTCGGTGACGATCCGCGCCCGGCAGGCCGCCACCCCGAGGCCCAGCCCGGGGAAGATCAGCGCGTTGTTGGACTGCGCGATGGTGTGCCGCACTCCGCCGTGGTCGACCGGCCCGAACGGGCTGCCGGTCGCGACCAGCGCCGTGCCGTCGGTCCACTCCAGCAGGTCCGCGGGCGTCGCCTCGGCCCGGCTGGTCGGGTTGGACAGCGGGAAGATGATCGGCCGCGGGCAGTGGCGGTGCATCTCCTCGACCACCTCGCGGGTGAAGGCGCCGCCCTTGGTCGAGGTGCCGATCAGGATCGTCGGCTTGACGTGCCGCACCACGTCCATCAGCCCGACGTGGCCCGGCCGCGCCAGCTCCCAGCCGTCGACCTCCTCGCGGCTGCGGGCGTAGGGCCGCTGGAAGTCGAGCAGGGTCGCGTCGTCGTCGACGTAGAGACCCTGCAGGCCGATCGCCCAGAAGCGGGCGTAGGCCTGCGCCTCGGTCTCGGTGACCCCCGTGCGCAGCATGGTGTCGCGGATCAGGTTGGCGACGCCGATGCCGGCGCTGCCCGCGCCGAAGACCACGATGCGGTGCTCGTCGAGGTCCACCCCGGTCACGTCGACCGCGGCCAGGATCGCGGCCAGCACCACCGCCGCGGTGCCCTGGATGTCGTCGTTGAAGGTGCACACCTCGTCGCGGTAGCGCGACAGGATCCGGTGCGCGTTGCCGGTGCCGACGTCCTCCCAGTGGATCATCGCCCGGGGGAACAGCGCCTCGACGCTGCGCACGAACTGCTCGACGAACTCGTCGTACCTCTCCCCGCGGACCCGCGAGTGGCGCTCGCCGAGGTACATCTCGTTGCTCAGCAGGCCGAGGTTGTCGGTGCCCACGTCGAGCACGACCGGGATCACCCGGCGCGGGTGGATCCCGGCGGCGGCGGTGTAGACGCTGAGCTTGCCGATCGCGATCTGGATGCCGCCGATGCCCTGGTCGCCGATGCCGAGGATGCCCTCGGAGTCGGTGACGCAGACCAGGTCGACGTCGTCGGGGCCGAGGCCGTAGTTGGTCAGCGACCGCTCCACCAGCTCGGGATGGTCGACGGACAGGAACACCCCCCGCGGGCGGTTGTAGGTGTGGCTGAACCGCTCGATCGCCTCACCGATGGTGGGGGTGTAGATGACCGGCAGCATCTCCTCGAGGTGGCCGGTCAGCAGGTGGTAGAAGAGCACCTCGTTGCGGTCGCGCAGCGCGTTGAGCGTGAGGTACTTGCCGAGCATCGTGCCGGTGCCGCGGAACTGCTCGTAGACCCGGCGGGTCTGGTTCTCCAGCGTGGTGATGCCGGTGGGGATCAACCCGTCGAGCTCCAGGGCCTCGCGTTCGGCGTAGGTGAACGCCGTGCCCTTGTTGGTCATCGGGTTGGACAGCACCGCCCGCCCCCGCGACCGGATCCGCAGCGTGCCCGCCCCGATGGTCGTGTCCTGCTCGTAGTCGCGCTCCGCCATGCCCCCCACCCTGCCAAGCGGGCGGCGTACGCGCGAGTATCCCCCCCACCGGCGGGGCGTCGCTGGGGGTTCGGTTTCACTAGGGCCCTAGTGAAGTTGGCACTTCCCGAGCGTTGCAACGCTCGGGAAGTGCCAGTTTCGCTCGGGGAGTACGGCGGGGTGGCCGCGCCAGCACCTCAGAGGCCGAGGTCGCGGCCGATGAGCTCCTTCATGATCTCGTTGGAGCCGGCCCAGATCTTCGAGACGCGGGCGTCCTTCCAGGCGCGGGCGACGCGGTACTCGTTCATGAAGCCGTAGCCGCCGTGGATCTGGACGCAGTGGTCGAGGACCTCGTTCTGGATCTGCGAGGTCCACCACTTGGCCTTGGCGGCGTCGGTCGGGGTGAGCTCCCGCTTGGAGTGCGAGACCACGCACTGGTCGACGTAGGCCTGCGTGACGTCGACCTGGGTGAACATCTCGGCGATCAGGAACTTGAGGTGCTGGAACGAGCCGATGCCCTGACCGAACGCCTTGCGCTCCTTGGAGTACTCCAGGGTCTCGACCAGGATCTGCTTGGCGTGGGCGAGGTTGGAGATCGCGCAGCCCAGCCGCTCCTGCGGAAGGTTCTGCATCATGTGGATGAAGCCGTGGTCGAGCTCGCCGATGATGTCGTCGTCGGTGCAGCGCACGTTCTCGAAGAACAGCTCGGCGGTGTCGGACTCAGGCTGCCCGACCTTGTCGAGCTTGCGACCGCGGCTGTAGCCCTCCTTGGTGGTCTCGACGCCGAACAGCGTGATGCCGCGGGCCTTCTTCTCCGGCGAGGTGCGGGCGGCCACGACGACCAGGTCGGCGGAGTAGCCGTTGGTGATGAAGGTCTTCGACCCGTTGATCACCCAGTCGTCGCCGTCGCGCACCGCGGTGGTCTTGAGCGCGGCGAGGTCGGAGCCGCCGGAGGGCTCGGTCATGCCGATCGCGCAGAGGTTCTCACCGCTCGCGACGCCGGGCAGCCAGCGCTTCTTCTGCTCGTCGGTGGTCAGCTCGACGAGGTACGGCGCGACGATGTCGGCGTGGATGCCCACGCACGACGAGAGGGCCGCGTTGACGTGGGAGAGCTCCTCCATCAGCACCGCGTTGAATCGGTAGTCGTTGGCCTGGAAGCCGCCGAACTCCTCGGGCACCTCGAGCCCGAGCAGGCCCGCCTCGCCGGCCTTGAGCCAGAACTCACGCCCGAACTGCTTGTGCTCGATGTGCTCCTCGAGGTGCGGCACGACCTCGCGCTGCAGGAACTCGCGGACGGAGCCGCGGAAGTCCTCGTGGTCGGACTCGTAGATCTCGCGCTTCATGGGACACCTCGGGCTGGCTACTGACCGGTAGGAACCGGCCCATCCTCCCATCTCAGGGGTTCTCGGCCCAGCCGGCGGTCCGTGGACTGCGCCACGTCGGCCCGGTCGGTTTCCCTGGGTATGCAGGCGACCCGCCCGGGCTCGTCGACCTCCCCCCGGCAACCTGACGCTTCCACCGGTGGATTCACCTGGGGAGGTGGCAGACCTCCTGCATACCCAGGGAACCCGACCCCGACCTCGGCCACCGGGCCCGGGCATCCGGCTCGGGGTCAGGCGCGGCGGCGGGCGATCTCGTAGAGCGCGACCCCGGCCGCGACCCCGGCGTTGAGCGACTCCAGCTGGTTGACCATCGGGATCGAGACGAGCTGGTCGCAGGTCTGCGCCACCAGACGGCCGAGACCGTCGCCCTCCGAGCCGACGACGAGCACCAGGGGCCCGTCGGCGAGGTCGAGGTCGTGCAGGGAGACCTCGCCGTCGGCGGCCAGGCCGACGACCATGCAGCCCTCGTCCTGCAGGTCCTTGAGTGCCCGCACCAGGTTGACCGCCTGCGCCACCGGGACCCGGGCGGCGGCTCCGGCGGAGGTCTTCCAGGCCGAGGCGGTCATGCCCGCGGCCCGGCGTTCGGGGACGACCACGCCGTGGGCGCCGAACCCGGCGGCGGAGCGTACGACGGCGCCGAGGTTGCGCGGGTCCGTCACCGAGTCCAGCGCGACGATCAGCGGCGGCTCGCCGGCCTCGCGGGCCCGGTCGAGCAGGTCGGTGTGGTGGGCGTAGGTGTAGGGCGGGATCTTGGCGGCCAGTCCCTGGTGCACGGCCCGGTCGGTGAGCCGGTCGAGCTCGTTCTTGGTCACCTCCAGCAGCGCGATGCCTCGGTCCGCCACGATGCTGAAGGTCTCGCGGAGCCGGCCGTCGCGCTCGGCGCCCTCGGCGACGTAGACCGTGGTGACCGGCACCCCGGCGCGCAGCGCCTCCACGACCGAGTTGCGGCCCGCCACCCACTCGGTGTCGGTCTGCTTCGAGCGGCGGGGCCGGCCCTTGGAGGTCTCCGCCTCGGCCCGCTTCTTGGCCTTGTAGGCCTTGTGGTTCTCGCGCTCGGCGGCCTTGGGCGTGGGGCCCTTGCCCTCGAGGCCGCGCCGGACGCGGCCGCCGGAGCCGGCCGTGGGGTTGCCGCCGGCCCGCTTGCGGACGGCGCCGCGTCGGGAGGAGTTGCCGGGCATGGTGGGTTCCTGTCTGCTGGGGTCGGGGTCAGCGCAGCGACCAGGTCGAGCCCTGCGGCCCGTCCTCGATCTCGATGCCCGCTGCCTTGATCTGGTCGCGGATGGCGTCCGCGGTCGCGAAGTCCTTCACCGCGCGGGCTTCTTGTCGCTGGGACAACAGATGGCCGAGCAGGGTGTCGACCGCGCCGCGCAGCTGCTCCTCGGCGTCGTCCCCGGAGCCGCGGCTCCAGGCGGCGTCGAACGGGTCGAGGCCCAGGACGGCGAGCATCCCGCGGACCGAGCCGGCCGCGCCTCGCAGGGCTGCGTGGTTGCCGGACGTCAGCGCCTTGTTGCCCTCACGCACGACGTCGAAGACCGCGGCGAGCGCCGCCGGCGTGCCGAGGTCGTCGTCCATCGCCACCTCGAAGTCGGCGCACACGACGCCCCGCGCCACCTCTCCGAGCACTTCCTGCGCACGTGACAAGAAGTGCTCGATGCGCTGGAACCCGGCCGCGGCCTCCTCGAGCGCCTCGAAGGAGAACTCCACGTGGGAGCGGTAGTGCGCGGCCACGATGTAGTAGCGCAGCTCGATCGGCCGCACCCGCTGCAGCACCGCCGGCACGACCAGGCTGTTGCCGAGGGACTTGCTCATCTTCTCGCCGGCGGTCGTGATCCAGGCGTTGTGCATCCACGTGGAGGCGAAGCCGAAGCCCGCCGCCCGCGACTGGGCCTGCTCGTTCTCGTGGTGCGGGAAGCGCAGGTCGAGCCCGCCGCCGTGGATGTCGAAGGACTCGCCGAGGTACTTCGAGGCCATCGCCGAGCACTCGATGTGCCAGCCCGGACGGCCGCGGCCCCAGGGCGAGGGCCACGAGGCGGTCTCCGGCTCCCCGTCCTTGCGCCCCTTCCAGAGCGCGAAGTCGCGCGGGTCGCGCTTGCCGCGCTGGTCGGCGTCCTCGGCCGGGCTCATGTCGTCGAGGCGCTGCCCCGACACCTCGCCGTACGCCGGCCAGGAGCGGACGTCGAAGTAGACGTCGCCCGAGCCGTCCCCGGCGGGGTAGGCGTGACCGCGCTCGACCAGCCGCTCGATCAGCTCGAGCATCTCGGGCACGTGGCCGGTGGCCAGCGGCTCGTAGGTCGGCGGGAGCAGGTTGAGCGCGTCGTAGGCCGCGGTGAGCTCGCGCTGCATCGCGTAGGCGAGGTTGTACCAGGGCCGCCCCTGCTCGGCCGACTTCACCAGGATCTTGTCGTCGATGTCGGTGATGTTGCGAATGAAGGTGACCTCGAGGCCGCGGTGCTCGAACCAGCGGCGCAGCACGTCGAAGTTGACCGCGGAGCGGACGTGACCGACGTGCGGCTCGCTCTGCACGGTCAGCCCGCAGACGTAGATCCCGACGTGGCCGTCGCGCAGCGGCACGAAGTCGCGGACCTCGCGGGAGACGGAGTCGTAGAGCCTGGTCACCCGGGCGATTCTACGGGCGAGGAGGACCCGGCTCAGACTCGCGCGGTGTCCCGCGACATCCGCCACACGGCACCGGCGAGGAACAGCCCCAGCCGGGCGAGCGCGTTGAGCGCGGCGTACCACGGCAGCTCGTGGGTCAGCGGCGCGCGCGCGACCTCGGAGACGCCGTACATCGGCGTCCAGGAGGCGATGTCGCGCACGACCGGGGCGTACTGCTCGCGGTCCAGAAGACCCGGGCGAAGTCGATGGTGCGGCGGTTGCGGGACCTGCGCCGCAGCGCCAGGCCGAGGAGGCGGCCGTTGAACCCGCCCAGGGGCGGGACGCGGTGGGTGTCGGTCGCCAGGGTGCTCACGCGTCCCCTGGCCAGCGCCGCTCGGGTCGTCGCCGGTGGGGTCGAGGACGACCTCCTCCAGCGCCTGGGCAGCGTCGCTCGGGTCGTCGACGAGGGGTGGGGGAGCCCGAGCGCCAGCTCGATGGTCGCGGTCGTGCCCGCACCGTTGGGGCCGAGGAAGCCGACCACCTCGCCCGCGGTGCAGCGCGAGGACCGCCGCCATGGCGCTCATCGGGCACCCGGCCGGCGGAAGACACCCACGGCTCGTGGGACAGTTGTGGCGAAACCGCACCAGCGGGGCGGGAGTCGCACGTACCGTCGACCGGTGCGCACGCTCGTCACTCTCGTCACTGCCCTGGTCGCCGTGGTCTCGGCCAGCCCGACCACCGAGGCCCGCCCGACCGCCGAAGCCGGCCCGACCACCCAGCGCGCCGTCGTGCAGCGCCACCTCGCCTACCGCGCCTGGGACACCGATGCCGAGCTGCGGACCGGCACGGGCTCCGGCGTCCGCGTCGCGGGCGGCGCGGTCCGGCTCTCCGGCGGCGACCGCGGCACGTGGACCAGCCCCTGGGTCACCCCGCCGTTCGCCCTCACCGAGCTGATCCCGTCCTGGGACGCCGCGACCCCGGGCGCCTCGTGGCTGCGCGTCCAGGTGCGGGGCCGCACCGCGACCGCGACGACCAGCTGGGACACCGCGGCGATCTGGGCGTACGGCGACCGGCACGTCCGGCGGCTCAGCGGCACCTCCCAGCGCGACGACGGCGGTCGGATGTCCTACGACACCTGGCTGACCAACGCCTCGGCCGGCGTGACCGGCTGGCAGCTGCGGGTCACGCTCGCGCGCCGCTCGGGCAGCACCGCCGTGCCGAGCCTCGACACCGTCGGCGCGGTCGCGAGCCGGTTGCCGCAGGTCAGCGACGTGCCGACCTCGCGCCCGCGACCGACCCCGAACCAGGCGCTCGGCACGGTGCTGGCGGTGCCGCGGTTCAGCCAGATGACCCACGAGGGCGACTACCCGCAGTACGACGGCGGCGGCGAGGCGTGGTGCTCGCCGACCTCGACGGCGATGGTGCTGGGCTACTACGGCGCCCTCCCCGGCCCCACGGCGTACTCCTGGGTCCCGACGGGCCACCCCGACCCGCAGGTCGACCACGCCGCCCGAGCCGTCTACGACCGGACCCTGCAGGGCACGGGCAACTGGGCGTTCAACACCGCCTTCGCCGCCCGCCGCGTCGGCCGCGCCCACGTCACCCGGCTGCGCAACCTGCGTGGCGTCGAGGCCTTCATCGAGCAGGGCGTCCCCGTGGTCGTCTCGGTGAGCTTCGGGCGCGGCCAGCTCAGCGGCGCGCCGATCTCGTCCACGGCCGGGCACCTGCTGGTGGTGGTCGGCTTCACCCGGTCCGGCGACGTCGTGGTCAACGACCCGGCCGCGTCGACGAGGACGGGCGTGCGGCGCACCTACGACCGCGGCCAGTTCGAGGACGCCTGGCTCAAGCGCTACCCCTCGGGCGGGTCGATGAAGGGCTCGGGCGGCGTCGCCTACGTGATCACGCGCTGACCCGCCGGGCGGTCACGGGCCGCTGCCGGGCCGTCGCACAAGCATGACGGCGGCTCGATCGGGTACGCCGACAACGCGTCCTCGACACCCCGGGAGCCCCTGATGACCCGCACCACGACCGTCCTGCGCAGCCTGCACGACGTCGGTCTCGCCGCCTGGTTCGGCGGCGGGCTGATGGGTGCGGTCAGCGTCAACAGCACCGCGCGGCGGGCCGAGAACCTCTCCGACCGGCACCGGCTCGCGTCCGCTGGATGGGCGCGCTGGGCCCCGGTGAGCAGCGCCGCCATCGGCGTCCACCTGGTCGGTGCCCTGGGGCTGGTCCTGGCCGACCGCGGGACGCTGCGCAGGCGTCCCCGCGACCGCTCCACCGCCGCGCTCAAGGCGGGCCTGACCGCTGCCGCGCTCGCACTGACGGTGCTGGCCGAGCGCCGTGCCGACCTGGTCGAGGGTCAGGTCGAGGAGCCGGCCGAGGGACTCGACCGGCCCGACAACGGCTCGCCGGGCGACTTCGCCCACGCCCAGGACCAGCTGCGCGTGCTCCGCTGGTCGGTCACGGGGCTGACCGGGGCGATGCTGGTGCTGAGCGCGGCTCAGGCGCGCAGGTCCACCCAGTAGCGCCGCTTGAGGCCGCGCACGTCCTCGAGCACGCCGCCGTTGCGCTCGATCGTGGCCGCCGAGGCGAGGTTGTCGTCGTCGCAGGTGATCAGCGCCCGCTCGACGCCGAGGTCGCGCAGGTGGTCCAGCCCCCAGGCGCACGCGTACGTCGCGAGTCCGCGCCGGCGCGCGGAGGGCCGCACCGAGTAGCCGATGTGGCCGCCCTCCTCCAGCAGGAAGGCGTTGAGCTCGTGTCGCACCGACAGGAACCCGAGGAAGGTGTCGCCCTCGACCAGCCAGCGCTTGGTGTCGGGCACCATCGCGAGCCCGCGGGCCACCTCGCCGTCGGCGAGCCGGTCCATCGCGACCGCGAAGGCAGCGAACCGCTCCGGGTCGACCAGGTCCGTCGGGCGCCACGGCTCGCCCAGCACCTCGTCCTCGGGCAGGTGCTCCGGGGTGATGCCGGAGCCGTGCGGATAGTCGCCGTGGGCGACGTAGTCCCTCAGCGCGTCGATGAACGCGCCGTGCCACGCGGGGTCGGGGACGACGAGGTCGGGCACCGGGCGCTACTCCGCCGTCAGCTCGATCGAGTGCCAGCCCGACGCCCCGTCGGGGATGACGTCGGTGCGCACCGAGGTCTGGGTCTCGCCGCTGCGGTCGGTGGCGCGCACGGTCAGCCGGTGCACGCCGGGGCTCATCTCGACGTCGCCGTGCCACTGCACCCAGGTGTCGACCGACGGCACCCGGGCGAGCTCGACCTCCTGCCAGCTCTTGCCGTCGAGCTGCACCTCGACCTTCTCGATGCCGAGGTGCTGGGCCCAGGCCACGCCGGCGACCCGGACGGAGCCCGCGGAGACGCGGTGGTTGGCGCGCGGGACGTCGATGCGCGACTGGGTCTTGATCGGGCCCTTCTCGGCCCAGCCCCGCTCGGTCCAGAACGCGCGGATCCGGTCGAAGCGGGTGACCTCGAGGTCGACCACCCACTTGGTCGCGGACACGTAGCCGTAGAGCCCGGGCACCACCATGCGCACCGGGAAGCCGTGCTCGACCGGCAGCGGCTCGCCGTTCATCGCGATCGCCAGCAGCGCGTTTCGGTCGTCGCTCAGCGCCTCGACCGGGGTGCCGCAGGTCCACCCGTCGTCGGAGGTCTGCAGGACCGCGTCGGCCCCCGGCCTCACCCCCGCCTCGCGCAGCAGGTCGGCGATGCGGACACCGCTCCAGAAGGCGTTGCCGATCAGGTCGTCGCCCACGCCGTTGGACACGCAGCACAGCGTCACCCAGGCCTCGGTCAGCTGCCGCGCGAGCAGGTCGTCGTAGGTCAGCCGGATCTCCCGCTCGACCATGCCGTGGATGCGCAGGCCCCAGTCCTCCTTGCGGATCGTGGGCACGCTGATGGCGGTGTCGATGAGGTAGAAGTCCTGGTTGGGCGTGCGCCACGGCGCCAGGTCCTCGAGGTCCAGGTCGGCGCCCGCCGGCACGGTCCCGGCGCTCACCGGCAGGTCGAGCGCGGCGATCGTGGCCTCGATGTCGCGCCGCTTGCGACCCAGGAGCCCGCCCGCGGCGGCGGCGAGGACGCCCAGGCCACCGACCACGACCGCCCGCCGCGCGAACGTACGCCGCCCAGCGGCCCCGTCGTCCTGGGTCCGGGACGGGCGCAGCGCCTCGACCAGCGGGGGCAGCGCCACCAGCCAGGTGACCAGGCCCGCCACGACCGGGATGAAGGTGCCGGGGTCGGTGCCGGGGCGATCGAGGACGCACAGCACCGCGACGACCCCCATCGCGAGGAACACGGCCTGGCCGCGCAAGGTGCTGCGCAGGGCGAGCCGGCCGGCGAGCATCGAGAGCACCAGCAGGCCGAGCAGGGTGCCGGCCCGCAGCAGCGGCTTGTCGTTCTGGCCGACGATGTCGACCAGCAGGTGGGCGACCTTGCCGGGGGTGTACTCGATCACGGTCTCCGACACCGCGGTCAGCGGCGAGAGGCGCTGGCCCAGCAGCGACGTGGCGGCCAGGGCCACGCCCAGGCCCGCCCCGCCGGTGAGCAGCCCGGCGAGCAGCGCCCACCAGCGCGCGTCGTCTGGCGCGCCGTCGTGCCCCGGGTCCTGCTCGCTCATGCCCTCCATCGTGGACCATGCGCCAACCCCATGCGCCATGATGCGAGCGTGGCCGCCTCCTCCTCCTCGCCGCTGCCCCGGGTGGGCATCGGCACCGACGTGCACGCGTTCTCCGACGAGCCCTCGCGGCCGATGCGCCTGGCGGGCCTGTCGTTCCCGGGCGAGGAGCCCGGCCTGGAGGGCCACTCCGACGCCGACGTGGCCGCCCACGCCGCTTGCGACGCGCTGCTGTCCGCGGCCGGCCTGGGTGACCTGGGCAGCAACTTCGGCACCGCCGATCCGCAGTGGGCCGGGGCGTCCGGCACCACGCTGCTCGCCGAGACCGCTCGCCGGGTCCGCGAGGCCGGTTTCGCCGTCGGCAACGTCGCGGTCCAGGTGATCGGCAACCGGCCCCGCCTCGGGCCGCGCCGCGACGAGGCCCAGGCCGCGCTGAGCGGGGCCGCGGGGGGCCCGGTCACCGTCTCGGCCACCACGACCGACGGTCTCGGGCTCACCGGTCGCGGCGAGGGCGTGGCCGCGGTCGCGACCGCGCTCGTCGTACCCCGTCCGGACGGTGGTGGCGGGGAGGGCCCGTGACCGACCCGCTCCTGCGCACCGACGACGGGCTCCGGCTTCGCGGAGGCGGTGCCGGCGTGAGCGGTGTCGCCGCGGTCGTGCTCGCCGGCGGCTCCGGCAGCCGGATGGGCGCGGACCGCAACAAGGTGCTGCTCTCGCTGGGCGGCGAGCCGGTCCTGCGCCACGCCGTCCGGACCGCCACGACGGTGACGGGCGTGCGGGTGGTCGTGGTCGTCGTCCGCCCCGGCGAGGAGCCGGACCTCGGCGGCGACTGGCCGGTTCCGGTCGAGACCGCTCCGGGCGGCGCGAGCCGCCACGACTCCGAGTGGTCGGCCCTGCAGCACCTGCGGCCCCGCGTGGACTCCGGCGAGGTCGACGTGGTCGCGATCCACGACGGCGCGCGCCCGCTCGCCTCGCTCGCGTTGTGGGACGCGGTCGTGGCCACCGCGCGCGCGGAGGGTGGCGCCCTGCCCGCGCGCCCTGCGGTGGGCCTGCTCGACCGGACGAGCGGCCGACCCGCCGGCGACCTGGTGACCGTGCAGACGCCGCAGGCCTTCCGCGCGCACCCGCTGCTCGAGGCGTACGCCGCCGCCGAGCGCGACGGCTTCACCGGCACCGACACCGCGGCGTGCGTGGCGGCGTACTCCGACCTGCGGCTGCGCGCGGTCGAGGGCGAGGCGACCAACCTCAAGGTGACGTGGGCCGACGACCTGCCGCTGGCCGAGCGGCTACTGGCCCGCGGCTGAGGGGGCGCCCGGCGGGCTCACGGCTCGAGCAGGGCGAGCTCGGCGGCGTCGGCGACCCGGCGCCCTCCGACCGGGACCTCGACCAGGCGCAGCGGCACGCCGCCGTCGACCAGCCGACCGACCAGCCCGGGCAGGTCGTGGGGGGCGCCGAGCAGTCCGACCGGCGCCCTCAGGCTCGCGGGCACCACGACCGGCGAGCAGACCGCGACGAGCCCGTCGCGGTCGACCGTCGGGCCGACGTACCCGTCGCGGAGCGCCTTCACGGTGTCGGTCACCGGCCGGACCCCGACGGCGACCGCACCCTCCGCGGACGCGACCACCCGGCGTACGACGTCGGCGGTGACGCCCGGGCAGCGCTCGTCGAGCAGCACCAGGCCGCCGGCCACGGGCGGGACCGGCACCGCCGGGGCGCCCACCTCGGCGAGCACCCGCGCCGCGCCGCCCGCCCAGGGCGTGCCGGCCACGCCGTCCCACGCGACGACCACCCCGGTCCACGAGCTCACGGGGTGCAGCCTGCCAACACCGGGTGGGCGAAAAACCGAGGACCCCCGGACCAGGGGGTCCGGGGGTCCTGCGGAGTGGTGGGCCACCTCAGGAGGCGAGCACCTCGTCGAGGATCGTCTCGGCCTTGTCCTCGTTGGTGGACTCGGCCAGGGCGAGCTCGGAGACGAGGATCTGGCGCGCCTTGGCCAGCATCCGCTTCTCACCCGCGGACAGGCCGCGGTCCCGCTCACGGCGCCAGAGGTCGCGCACGACCTCCGCCACCTTCATGACGTCGCCCGAGTGCAGCTTCTCGAGGTTGGCCTTGTAGCGCCGCGACCAGTTGGTCGGCTCCTCGGTGTGCGGGGCCCGCAGGACGTCGAAGACCCGCTCGAGCCCGGCCTTGTCGACGACGTCACGGACGCCGACCAGATCCAGGTTGCAAGCGGGGACTCGTACGACGAGATCCTGCTGGGCGACGATGCGCAGCACGAGGTACAGCTTGTCCTCGCCCTTGATCGTCCGGGTTTCGATGTTCTCGATCACGGCAGCGCCGTGGTTCGGGTAGACAACCGTTTCGCCGACGGTGAAGGTCATGTGTCAGTTACCCCTTTCCAGGTGACCAGTCTAACACGTCGCGAATCGGACATCGTTTCCGTTTGCGCAGGTCAGAGGCCTGTCGGGGGCTTGACAAAGGGTCCGTCGCTGTGCGTCCGCGGCATCGCGGACCACGCCCGGGCTCCCTGTCCGGGGTCGTCCGTCCCCACCCTGCCCGCACGCCGCTGCGCCGCAACCCCGGCCACCTCCGGCGCTCGCGCCGACCGCCCACCCCGCCCCCCGCGCCGGGCGACTCCCCTAGACTCCTGCGCGTGACCGTCCGTGACCTGCCCGCCCGCGCACGCACCGTCGCGCTGGCCGCCGCGCTCCTGCTGTCCGTGCCCGCCCTCGCCGCCTGCACCACGGCCGCGACCGAGCAGATCTACACCCCTGCCCAGGGGGTGAACGACCGCGACGGCAAGGTCGACGTGCTCAACGCGGTCATCGTCAGCGACGGCAAGGACGGCGGACGCCTCATCGCAGGCCTGGTCAACAACGACCAGGTCGACGCCGACACCCTCACCGGCGTGACCGTCGCCGAGGGCGACGCCAGGGTCTCGGTCGGGCAGGGCGAGAAGCAGATCCCGCCCAGCGGCCTGCTCCAGCTCGCCGACGACGACGCCGCCGAGATCCTGGTCAGCGGCGTCAGCCCCGGCCGCTACGCCCGCTTCACCTTCTCCTTCGCCAACGCCGAGCCCGCCACCCTCAACGTCCCGGTCGTGCCGGCCGGCGAGGACTTCGCCGACGTCGAGGTCCCCGGCCAGGTCACCCCGTCGGTCACCGGCGCGCAGGAGGCCACCCCGGCAGGTGAGGGCGAATGAGCGCGGCCGTCGACGCGCCGTACACCCTGGTCCTGCTCCGCCACGGCGAGAGCGACTGGAACGCCAAGAACCTCTTCACCGGCTGGGTCGACGTCCCGCTCACCGACAAGGGACGCACCGAGGCCGCGCGGGGCGGCTCGCTCATGGCGGACGCCGGCGTCCTGCCGGACGTGCTGCACACCTCGCTGCTGCGCCGGGCGATCACCACCGCCCAGCTCGCCCTCGACGAGTGCGAGCGCCACTGGGTGCCGGTCAAGCGCTCCTGGCGGCTCAACGAGCGCCACTACGGCGCCCTGCAGGGCAAGGACAAGAAGGCCACGCTCGAGGAGTTCGGCGAGGAGCAGTTCATGCGCTGGCGCCGCTCCTACGACACCCCGCCGCCCCCGCTGGACGACGACTCGGAGTTCTCCCAGGTCGGCGACCCCCGCTACGCCGCCCTGCCCGACGAGATCGTGCCGCGCACCGAGTGTCTGGCCGACGTGGTCGACCGGTTGCTGCCCTACTGGTACGACGCCATCGTGCCCGACCTGCGGGCGGGGCTCAGGGTCTGCGTCGCCGCCCACGGCAACAGCCTGCGCGCGATGGTCAAGCACCTCGACGGGATGTCCGAGGAGGCCGTCGTGGGGCTCAACATCCCCACCGGGATCCCGCTGGTCTACCGCCTCGACGAGCACCTGCGCCCGACCCAGCGCGGCGGGGAGTACCTCGACCCCGACGCCGCCGCCGACGCGATCAAGGCCGTCGCGAACCAGGGTCGCTGAGGCGCAGGCCCTGGGCGCCGGTCCCGCCGCTCGGCCGGGCGACCCCGCCGGCCCGGGTGACCGGCGACCCCGCCGCGCGTCGATTTCCACGCACAAGAGCGTCCTTCGACGACATACGAGCAACATCGTCCCCGTGGACGATCCTCGACGCGTGTCACCCCTCCAACCCCTCGACACCCGAGCACCATCGTCCCTGTGGACCATCCTCGGCGCGGTCGCCCCTCGCCCCCTCGACACCCGAGCGCCATCGTCCCTATGGACGATCCTCGGCGCGGGTCGCCCCTCGCCCCCTCGACACCCGAGCACCATCGTCCAGAGGGACGATGGCGTACGGCGCGTCGCGCGCCCGGCGCGAATGGACGCTCTTGTGCGTGGAAGTCGACGCGCGCGGGGGCGGCGGGCCAGCCCCTCAGAGGCGCTGCGGCACCTCGCCGGTGACCAGGTAGACCACCCGGCGACCCAGGGACACGGCGTGGTCGCCGATCCGCTCGTAGTAGCGGCCCAGCAGCGCCACGTCGATCGCCGGCTCGACCCCGTGCGACCACGAGTCGCCGAGCAGCAGCCGGAACGAGCGGCGGCGCAGCTCGTCCATCTCCTCGTCGTCCTGCTCGAGGCGGCGGGCGGCGTCCAGATCGCGCTCGGCGATCACCTGCGTGGCCTGTCCGACCATGTGGATCGCGACCTCGGCCATGCGGCGCACGGTGGGCTCGAGCTCGGCGGGGACGGCGTTGGCCGGCATGCGCAGCTGCGCCACCTTGGCCACGTGCACCGACAGGTCGCCCATCCGCTCGAGGTCGGAGACCATCCGGACCGCGGCGACCAAGGTGCGCAGGTCGGTGGCGACCGGCTGCTGGCGGGCCAGGATGTCGAAGGCCCGCTCCTCGACCGCGGTGCGGAGCGCGTCGATGCGGGCGTCGTCCTCGACCACCTGCTCGGCGATGTGCGCGTCGGCGGTCATGAGGGCGTGCGTCGCCCGGCTGACGGCTTGCTGCACCATCTGCGACAGGGTGACGAGGTCCTCGATCACGGAGTCGAGCTGGTCCACGTAGGCATCGCGCATGGGACCACTGTCCCGGCGGAGAGCGGACAGATGCAGTCGTTCAGGTGAACGGCACGTGAACGGAGCCCGAAAGGGCTGGTCAGCGCCCCGTTCGTGGTCGGGTGACCCACAGCGCGGGCCCTACGATCGACGACGTGGACCCGACCGCGCTGAACCTGATCTTCGCCCTCGTGGGGATCGTGATCGGCGCCGTCCCCGTGCTGGCGTGGCGGGTCAGCGAGCAGCAGCTGCGCGAGCCCCCCGAGCCGCCGTCCTACGCCGAGGCCGCGGTCGTGCCCGCCGGGGTCTCCACGGTCCTGAGCGTCCTGCGCTCCAGCGCCCTGGTGGTCGACGAGCAGGACCGCGTCCTGCAGGCCTCCGCCCCGGCGTACGCGATGGGCCTGGTCCACGGCTCCGAGCTGCGCGTGCCCGCGCTGGGCGACCTGGTCCGGCAGGTGCGTCGCGACGGCGAGACCCGGGTGATCGACCTGGACATCGAGAGCACCCGGGCCGCACGCCAGGTGCATGCCCGCGTCGCCGCGCTGAGCAGCCGGCTGGTGCTGGTGCTGGCCGACGACCGCACCCGTGAGCGCCAGGTCGAGGCGATCCGACGCGACTTCGTCGCCAACGTCTCCCACGAGCTGAAGACCCCCATCGGCGCGCTCACCCTGCTTGCCGAGGCGGTCCAGGAGGCGGCCGACGATCCCGACGCGGTCCAGCACTTCAGCAACCGGATGAAGCTCGAGGCCGGCCGCCTCGGCCGGCTGGTCCAGCAGATCATCGAGCTCTCGCGCCTCCAGGACGACCAGGCGCTCGACTCCCCCCACATCGTCGACGTCGACACCCTCGTCGCCTCGTGCATCGACGCGGTCGAGGTGGAGGCGAAGGCCAAGGACATCGAGGTCGTGTACGACGGCCAGCACGAGCTGCGCGTGCTGGGCAACAGCGAGCAGATCAACCTGGCCCTCGGCAACCTGGTGGCCAACGCGGTGGCCTACTCCGAGGCGCACAGCCAGGTCACCTTGTCGGCGCACCGCTCCGGGACGATGGTCGACCTCGCGGTCTCCGACGAGGGCATCGGCATCCCCGCCGACGAGCTCGAGCGGATCTTCGAGCGGTTCTACCGGGTCGACCCCGCCCGCCACCGCTCCACCGGCGGCACCGGCCTCGGCCTTTCGATCGTCAAGCACGTCGCCGCCGCGCACGGCGGCGAGGTGAAGGTCTGGTCGCGACCCGGCCACGGCTCGACGTTCACCCTGCGTCTGCCCCGCGCCGCCGGCGCGTCCCACCCGAAGGAGACCCCGTGACCCGAGTGCTCGTCGTCGAGGACGAGGAGAGCTACAGCGACGCCCTGAGCTACATGCTCCGCAAGGAGGGCTTCGAGGTGGCCGTGGCCGCGACCGGCGACGGCGGGCTGGAGGAGTTCGAGCGCAACGGCGCCGACATCGTCCTGCTCGACCTGATGCTCCCCGGCCTGCCCGGCACCGAGGTGTGCCGCCGCATCCGCCAGACCTCCAACGTGCCGGTGATCATGGTCAGCGCCAAGGACGACGAGGTCGACAAGGTGGTCGGTCTCGAGCTCGGCGCCGACGACTACGTCACCAAGCCCTACGCCCCCCGCGAGCTGGTCGCGCGCATCCGCGCGGTGCTGCGCCGCGGCGCCGAGGTCGAGCTGACCCCGGCCGCTCTCGAGGCCGGCCCGGTCCGCATGGACGTCGAGCGCCACGTGGTCCAGGTCGACGGCATGGACGTGGCGCTGCCGCTCAAGGAGTTCGAGCTGCTCGAGATGCTGCTGCGCAACGCCGGCCGGGTGCTCACCCGCGGCCAGCTGATCGACCGGGTGTGGGGCTCGGACTACGTCGGCGACACCAAGACCCTCGACGTCCACGTCAAGCGGCTGCGCGCCAAGCTCGAGCCCGACCCCGGCAACCCGGTGCACCTGGTGACGGTGCGGGGGCTGGGCTACAAGTTCGAGGCCTGAGGCGGCTCCTCCGGCGCCTCGTCCGACCCGACACCGGCCTCCAGCCATCCCCGGAACGCCTCGAGGTTCTTCGTCGACTCGCCGCGGGCGACCCGCCAGGCCCACTCCTTGCGGATCGAGGAGCCGAAGCCCATCTCGAGGATCGGGTTGAACGAGTCGTCGGCATAGGCCAGCACCGAGCCGAGCAGCCGGTCGACCTCGGCCTCGGTCACCGACGACAGCGGCAGCCGCCCGTCGAGGTAGATGTCGCCGTGGTGGTCGACCCCGAAGGCGACCCCGAAGAGCCGCAGGTTGCGCTCGAGCAGCCAGCGGTACACCTTCTCGTGGTTCTCGTCGGGGCGCCGGGCCACGAAGGCGTGCACGGCGAACGAGTGCTTGCCGACGTCGAGGCGGCACGGGGTCTGCAGCTTGCGCTCGCCGGGCAGCGTGACGGTGAAGACGCCGTCGCCGATCTCCTCCCACTCGATCTCCGCGGCCTCGAGCGCCGCGCGCACGGTCGCGATCGCGGCGGCGCGGGCGTCGCCGGGCTGGTCGGTCGGGGCGTGCTCAGCCACCCACGGCCTCCTGTCGGGTCAGGTCAGGGGCGAGCTCGCCCACGACGTCCTGGTCGGCGCGCAGCAGGGTCGCGGCACGCTCGTACGCCGCGAGGGTGCGGTCCGCGGTCCGCTCCCAGGCGAACTCACGCGCATGGTCGAGCGCGGCGGCGCCCAGCCGCTCGCGCAGCCCGGGCTCGTCGACGAACCGCCGGATGGCTCGGGCGTAGTCGGCCGGGTCGTGACCCCGCACCAGCAGCCCGGTGACCCCGTCGCGCACGACGGTGGTCAGCCCGCCGACGGCGGCGGCGACGACCGGGGTGCCCACGGCCTGGGCCTCGATGCCGACGAGGCCGAAGGACTCGTTGTAGGAGGGCACGCAGACCAGCGTCGCGGCGGCGTACCAGTCGGCGAGGGTCTCCCGGTCGACCGGCGGGACGAACCGCACCAGGTCGGCGATGCCCAGCGACCGGGCGAGCGAGGCGAGGGCATCGGGGTGCTCGAGCCCGCTGCCGGAGGGCCCGCCGACGACGGGGACGACCAGTCGCGGCCGCAGGTCCGGGTCGGCGGCGACCAGGTGGGCCACCGCACGCAGCAGCACGTCGGGGGCCTTGAGCGGCTGGAGCCGTCCGACGAACGCCGGCACGACGGCGTCGAGCGGCACCCCGAGCCGGCGACGGGCGGCATCCTGGTCGACCGGCCGGAAAGTGCCCAGGTCCACGCCGGGAGGGACGACCGCCACGCGCTCCGGCTGGGCGGCGTACAGGTTGACCAGCTGGCGGGCCTCGAGGTCGGTGTTGGCCACGAGCATGTCGGCGGCCTCGGCCACCTGGTCCTCGCCGAGCAGGCGCGCGACCGGCTCGGGGGTGTCGCCCTCGGCGAGCTGGGCGTTCTTGACCTTGCCCATGGTGTGCATCGTGTGCACCAGCGGCACCGACCAGCGGTCGCGCAGCAGCGCCCCGACCTGGCCGGAGAGCCAGTAGTGGCTGTGGATCAGGTCGAACCAGCCCTGCTCGTGGCCGGCCTCGGCCCGCAACAGGTGACGGGCGAAGACGCACAGCTGGCCGGGCAGGTCCTCCTTGGGCAGCCCCTCGAAGGGGCCGGCGAGCACGTGGTGGACCCGCACCCCGGGGGCCGCCTCGACGGTCGGCGCGAGGGTGGAGGAGGTGGCGCGGGTGTAGATCTCGACCTCGAGCCCGCGCTGGGCGAGCCGCTTGGACAGCTCGAGGACGTAGACGTTCATCCCGCCCGCGTCGCCGGTGCCCGGCTGGTCGAGGGGGGAGGTGTGGAGGCTCACCATGGCGACGCGGCGGAGGTCGTCACGTCGCCGGGTGAGGCGGTTGTCGCGGGCCGAGGTGATCGGCACGGGTCGAAGCTGGGTCATGGCACCTCCGGGTTCTCAACCGCCGGAGATCTTCCCCCATTCCCGGCATCCCATCCCCCGGGGCTCCTCGTCGGTGTGCACCGGGGGGTGGTGCCGGTCTGGAGCGGCATGCCGGGTGCCGGGTGCCGGTCCGGCCACGTGGCCGGACCGGTTGTCGCGGCGATGTTGTCACTTCCCGAGCGATGCAACGCTCGGGGAGTGCCAGTTTCACTAGGGCCCTAGTGAAACCGAGCGCCCCCTAGACTTCGGGGGGTGCGCACGATCGGACTCATCGGTGGCATGAGCTGGCAGAGCTCGGCGGTCTACTACCGCCTGCTCAACGAGGGCGTGCAGCGCCGCCTCGGCGGCCTGCACTCCGCCACGACCGTGATGACCTCGGTCGACTTCGACCGGCTCACCGCGCTGCAGCGCAACGAGGAGTGGGACCGGGTCGGAGAGATCCTCTCGGGCGCGGCGCGGGCCACGGAGGCGGCCGGCGCGGACTTCCTCCTGATGTGCACCACCGCCTTCCACCGCGTGGCCGAGCAGGTCGAGGCCTCGGTCGACGTCCCGCTGGTCCACCTCGGCGACGTGGTCGCCCGGGCGTGCCTGGACCGCAAGCTCGCCAAGGTCGGCTTCCTCGGCACCTCGTTCGCGATGCGGCGCGAGTTCTTCCGCGACCGGATCGCCTCTCACGGCCTCGAGGTGCTGGTGCCCGAGGCCGATCACCACGCGACGATCGACCGGATCATCTACGACGAGCTGGTCCACGGCCGGGTCAACGACGCCTCCCGCAAGACCGTGGTCTCGATCATCGACGGCCTCTGGGACGCCGGCGCCGAGGGGGTGGTCCTGGGGTGCACCGAGCTCGAGGAGCTCATCCACCAGGCCGACGTCGACCTGCCGGTCTTCCCGTGCACGACGCTGCACGTCCGCGCAGCCCTCGACGCCGCCCTCAGCTGAGACCCGAGCCCAGCAGCGTCTCCACCGCGGGGCCGAGCACCTCGCCGGCCCGTCCCCGCACGACCAGGTCCGCCAGGTCGTCGTAGGGCGTGGGCTCGTCGTTGAGGACCACCAGGCGTACGCCGTTGCCGCGCGCCTCGGCCGGCAGGGCGGCTGCGGGGTGGACCTGCAGCGAGGACCCGACGGTGAGCAGCAGGTCGGCCGAGCGCACCAGGTCGACCGCCTCGTCGACGACGCCCGGGTCGAGCAGCTGCCCGAACGAGATCGTCGCGGACTTCACCAGCAGGCCACACCGTGGGCACGCCGGGTCGTCCTCGCCGGCGTCGAGCCGCTCGAAGGCCCAGGTGTGCGGGGCCCGCCAGCCACAGCCCTCGGGTGCGGGGCCGCTGGGCCGGCCGATGCACCGCACCTCGCGGGCCGTGCCGTGCAGCTCGACCACGTGCCGGGAGCCGGCGTCCTGGTGCAGCCCGTCGATGTTCTGCGTGACCACGCCGGGCGAGCGCCCGGCCCGCTCGAGCGCGGCGAGCGCGCGGTGGGCCGGGTTGGGCCGGGCCCCGGCGGCGACGAGCTCGCGCCGCATCTCCCAGCTGAGCCGGCGTACGTCGGGGTCGGCGACGTAGCGCTCGAAGTCGAAGTCCCGCGGGTCGTAGCGCGTCCACACCCCGCCCGGCGACCGGAAGTCGGGGATCCCCGACTCCGTGCTCACCCCGGCGCCGGTGAAGCCGACGACGCGGGAGGAGCCGGCGAGCAGGTCCGCGAGCCGCTGGTGGGCGTCCATCCGCCCACCCTAGGACTCCCTGGACCGGCTCGACCGCGGCCGGACGAGCGTGCCCCAGCCACGCGCCGGTCGAGGCGGGCGACCGGCGAGAGGAGCCGGTGCCGGCCGGATCCGCAGCGACTCCGCGGACCTGCCCACAGCCGAGGAGACCTGGGTCACACGCCTCCTCCGTCGTGGTCCGGAGCACCGCTCGGCGGCCCGTAGACTCGCGCGGTGACTGCCCCGCTCTCCCGCCGCTCCGACCTCCGCAACGTCGCCATCGTGGCGCACGTCGACCACGGCAAGACCACCCTCGTCGACGCGATGCTCCACCAGGCCGGCTCGTTCGGCGCCCACGAGCACGTCGCCGAGCGCGCGATGGACTCCGGCGAGCTCGAGCGGGAAAAGGGCATCACGATCCTCGCCAAGAACACCGCGGTGAGGTACGCCGGTCCCGCCGCGGGCGGCGAGCCGATGACGATCAACATCATCGACACCCCCGGCCACGCCGACTTCGGCGGCGAGGTGGAGCGCGGCCTGTCGATGGTCGACGGCATCGTCCTGCTCGTCGACGCCAGCGAGGGGCCGCTGCCGCAGACCCGCTTCGTGCTGCGCAAGGCGCTCAACGCCGACATGCCGGTCGTGCTCGTGGTCAACAAGGTCGACCGCTCCGACGCCCGCATCAGCGAGGTCGTGGACGAGACCTACGAGCTCTTCCTCGACCTGCTCGACGACTCCCACAACCCCGATGCCCTGGACTTCCCCGTCGTCTACGCCAGCGCCAAGGCCGGCCGCGCCTCGCTCGAGCAGCCGGCCGACGGCGGCCTGCCCGACAGCCCGGACCTCGAGCCGCTGTTCCGCACGATCATCGAGACGATCCCCGCGCCGGTGTACGCCGAGGGGGCGCCCCTGCAGGCCCACGTCACCAACCTCGACGCCAGCCCGTTCCTCGGCCGGCTCGCGCTGCTGCGGGTCCACCAGGGCGAGCTGCGCAAGGGCCAGCAGGCCGCCTGGATGCGCCGCGACGGGTCGGTGACCAACGTCAAGGTGACCGAGCTGCTGATGACCCAGGCGCTCGAGCGCGTGCCCGCCGACAAGGCCGGCCCGGGCGACATCGTGGCCATCGCGGGCATCCCCGAGATCATGATCGGCGAGACGCTGGCCGACCCCGAGGACCCGCAGGCGCTGCCGCTCATCACCGTCGACGAGCCCGCGATCTCGATGACGATCGGCATCAACGACAGCCCGCTGGCGGGCAAGGTCAAGGGCGCCAAGGTGACCGCCCGGCTGGTCAAGGACCGGCTCGACCGCGAGCTGATCGGCAACGTGTCGATCAAGGTCGTGCCGACCGAGCGGCCCGACACCTGGGAGGTGCAGGGCCGCGGCGAGCTGGCGCTGGCGATCCTGGTCGAGCAGATGCGCCGCGAGGGCTACGAGATCACCGTCGGCAAGCCGCAGGTGGTCGCCCGCGAGGTCAACGGCAAGGTCCAGGAGCCGATGGAGCGGCTGACCATCGACTCCCCGGAGGAGTACCTCGGCGCCATCACCCAGCTCCTCGCGGTCCGCCGCGGGCGCATGGAGCAGATGACCAACCACGGCACCGGCTGGGTCCGCATGGAGTTCCTCGTGCCGGCCCGCGGCCTGATCGGCTTCCGCACCGAGTTCCTCACCACGACCCGGGGCACCGGCATCGCCCACCACGTCTTCGAGGGCTACGAGGCGTGGACCGGCGAGATCCGCGCCCGCTCCACCGGCTCGCTGGTCGCCGACCGGGCCGGCGCCGCGACGGCGTACGCGATGACCAACCTGCAGGAGCGCGGCACGATGTTCGTCGAGCCCACGACCGAGGTCTACGAGGGCATGATCATCGGCGAGAACTCCCGCGCCGACGACATGGACGTCAACATCACCAAGGAGAAGCAGCAGACCAACATCCGGTCGGCGACCTCCGACAACTTCGAGAAGCTGATCCCGCCGCGCAAGCTCAGCCTCGAGCAGAGCCTGGAGTTCTGCCGCGAGGACGAGTGCGTCGAGGTCACGCCGCAGGCGGTGCGCATCCGCAAGGTCGTGCTCGACGCCCACGCGCGCGCCAAGACCGCCTCTCGCGCCCGCAAGGGCTGAGGACGACAGACGCGCCCGGCGAGGAGCTCGCCGGGCGCGTCGGGTCGGACCGGTCTCGGGGGGTGACCGTCCTCCACCGGGCGCGCCTTCGGGGGACATGCGGCGCACCGGGGAAATGCCGAGCGCTCCACCCCTCCCACGACGGTGGAGCAGCCCGCGAACATGATGGTTGCCTGAGAAGTGTTGGTCAATCGACCGAGTACGCCCTATCTGACACTGCGTCGGACACTGAATCCATCCGCGGTCAAACGCGGTCAAAGAGCCGCCAACGCGACCACGATGGTCCACTGGAGGACTAGACCTATCCTCCCCGCAGGGGTACGCCGGACCACCGGCCGGGCCCGCCGCCCACCCCCTGCGCTGAGGCCGCTCCGCCGCGCTGGCGCAGGCGGGTGCCACGGTGTTCGCGCTCGACCCCGCCGCCGGCATCGACCGGGCCGTCGGGCAAGCCGCTGCGCACCGTGGTCGACGGTGCCGGCATCGGCACCGCATGCGCACCGTCTCCTCATGCTGGTGGCGCACGACTACCTCGACGGCGAGGTCATCCGGCGCGACGGCGCGCTGCGAATGGCCCCGTGGTGAGGTCGTTCGGGGTTAGATGAGTCCATGACGTCGGGGACTCGGCTGGTCGGGGTGGAGCTGTTCTCCGACCGCGCCGGCGACAGCGCCACGTTCTACTCCTGGCTGCTCGGTCCGGGGAGCGGCTCGTCGGCCACCGACTGGAACCCCGTCAGCCTGCTCTTCGAGCACGGCGTCTGCGGCGTGCGCGTCGCCGGCGAGGACGGCCCGCGACCGTCCTGGGTGCCGGTGCTGGCGACCGAGGACGCCGAGGCCACGCTCCAGCTCGGCACGGCCCAGGGCTACGGGCAGGTCAAGCGCGACCACCGCACCTACCTCGCCCGCGGCCGCGACTGGATGGGCGTCGTCCCGCTGGACCGTCTGCCCCCCGAGATCGACCCCGCCGCGCTGGGCAGCACGACGGTCGAGTGGTCCTCCCACGACGCCCCGGCCGCGGCGCAGCGACTCGGCACGACCCTGGGACTCGAGGCGCTCGAGGTCCTCGACGACCCGGGCGACTACCTCCTGCTCATCGACGACGGCACCCTCAACCTCGGCGTGGTCGACTTCCGGCCGCTCGCACCGGACCTGGAGGAGTGCTGGATGGTCTACTTCGACGTCCCCGACCTCGAGCTCACCCTGGCCCGCACCCAGGACGCCGGCATCGAGGTCGTCGTGCCGCCGACCGACGAGGGGTACGCCGTCTGGGCGGTCCTGCGCGACCCGTTCGGCGTGCCGTTCGCGCTGGCGACCTACGACGACCTCGGCGACTCCCACCGGATGGTCCGCGACGGCGCCGGCCAGGTCTTCCCGATCGGCGAGCGCATCCGCCGCACCTGAGCCCTACAGCCGCGCCACCGCCTCCTCCAGCAGCGCCGCGGTCCGCGCATCGAAGGCGCACAGCACGCTGCGGGTGACCCGCGTGGGGGTCTCGGCGAGGGTGCGCACCTGGGCCCGCACCGCGTCGTCCTTGGGCCAGCCGTAGACGCCGGCCGAGACCAGCGGGTAGGCGACCGACATCGCCTCCAGCCCGTGCTCGTCCATCAGCGACTCGCCCACGGCGAGGGCGTTGCGATAGCAGGCGACGAGCCGGTCGCGGTTGCCTCCGCTGCCGTCGTACACCGGGCCGACCACGTGGATCACCCACCGTGCCGGGAGCCGATGGCCGGTCGTCCAGCCCGCGTCGCCGGTCGCGAGCCCGCCGGGGAAGCGCTCCACGCACTCGCGCAGCAGCCCGCGCCCGGCCGCCCGGTGGATCGCGCCGTCGACGCCGCCCCCGCCACGCATCCGGGTGCTGGCGGCGTTGACGATCGCGTCGACCTCGAGCGTGGTGATGTCGGCGGTGACGACCTCGAAGTCCACCGGTGCCTCCTCAGTCCTTGGACTTCTCACGGAACGTGCGCACGGCCAGCGGCGCCATGACCGCCGTGATCGCCGCCGACCACAGCAGCGTCGAGACGACGGGGTGGTGCAGCGGGAGGGCCGCGGAGTCCGGCGCCGCCGGTCCGTTGCCCCACAGCTCGCGGGTCGCCTGGGTCAGCGAGGAGATCGGGTTCCACTCGGCCAGCAGGCGCAGCCAGTCGGGCATGCGCTCGGTCGGCGCGAAGGTGTTGGCCAGGAAGGTGAACGGGAACATCACAGTGAACATGAACCCCTGCACGGCCTCGACCGAGCCGAAGGTCGACCCGACCACGATGCCGACCCAGATCATGGCGAAGCCGACCGCGAGGAGCAGCAGGAACGCCAGTGCCGCGTCGAGCACGCCGAGACGGATGCGCCAGCCGATGGTCAGGCCGGTCAGCGCCATGACCGTGATGCCGATGCTGGAGTGGAGCAGGCTGGAGATGCTGCGCCCGACGAGGATCGAGGACCGCGGGATCGGCAGCGCCTTGAGCCGGTCGACGAACCCCTTCTGCAGGTCCGCGACGAGCCCGACCGCGACGATGAACGAGGAGAACACGATCGTCTGCGCCATGATCCCCGGGACCAGGAACTCGCGGTAGTTGGAGCCCCGCACGTCGATCGAGGCCCCGAAGACGAAGGCGAACAGCAGCACGAACATCACCGGCTGCACGGTGACGTCCATCAGCAGCTCGGGGTTGCGGCGGATGTGGATCAGGTTGCGCTGCACCACCAGGAGGCACGCCCGGGCATAGCTCGGCGGGCGCAGGTCCTCGCGGTGGGCCGAGGTGCGCAGGGTGCGGGTGTCGCTCACTGGACGACCTCCTGGCGGTCGTGGTCGCGGTCCCGGAGGTCGTCGCCGTCCGGGTGGTCGAGCTCGTCGGGACCAGCCTCGGCGAGCGCAGGCTCCTCGTCCGGCTCCTCGGCTCGGTGGCCGGTCAGGTGGAGGAAGACGTCGTCCAGCGTCGGGCGGGACAGCCCGAGGTCGTCGACGGAGATCCCGGTGGCCTCGAGCGCCTGGCCGATCTCGAGCATGTCGCGCAGCCCGCCGGCCTTGGCGGTCACGCGGCGGGAGATCGGGTCGACGTGCACCTCGTCGCTGCCGCGGCGCACCACCTGCTCGACGACGGCGAGGTCGGCGGCGTGGGTCACGTGGACCACGACGCTGGCACGGCCGGCCTGGTCCTTGAGCTGGGTGGCGGTGCCCTGGGCGATGATGCGGCCCTTGTCGATCACGATGATGTCGTCGGCGAGCTGGTCGGCCTCCTCGAGGTACTGCGTGGTCAGCAGCAGCGTCGTGCCGTCGGCGACCAACGCCCGCAGCACCTCCCACAGCTCGGTGCGGCTGCGGGGGTCGAGCCCGGTGGTGGGCTCGTCGAGGAACAGCACCGGAGGCGTGGCGACCAGGCTGACCGCCAGGTCGAGGCGCCGACGCATGCCGCCGGAGTAGGTCTTGGCCGGCCGGTCCGCGGCGTCGCCGAGCGAGAAGCGCTCGAGCAGCTCGTCGCCGATGCGGCGGACCTCGCTGCGACCCAGGCCGGCGAAGCTGCCGATGAGGCGGATGTTCTCCCGGCCGGTGAGGAACTCGTCGACCGTCGCGGACTGTCCGGTCAGCCCCATGCTGCGGCGCACCGCGTCGGGCTCGGCGAGGATGTCGTGGCCCGCGACGCGGCCCGTGCCGCTGGTGGGCCGCGACATGGTGGTGAGCATGCGGACCGTGGTGGTCTTGCCGGCGCCGTTGGGGCCGAGCAGGCCGAGCACCGACCCGGCCTGGACGGAGAAGCTCACCCCGTCGACCGCGACGGTCCCACCGAAGCGCTTGACCAGGTCGAGGGCTTCGACCGCGGGTCCCGCGGACGGGACGGAGGGGGAGGTCATGGCCCCATGAGACCAGACCGCACCGACAGGACGCGCCCCGACTTCCGGCTCGGTCAGCGACGGCCGGTGATCGTCAGCAGGGAGGGACGCACGTCGACGACGTAGACGAGCGCCGCCACGATCCCGATCAGGTTGAGCAGCGACAGCGGGCTCCAGAAGAACATGTGTGCCGCCACACCGAGCCCAAGTCCGATGAGCCAGCCCACCTTGGTGCCACGATCGACCGCAGGGAACGCGTCCGGCCGGTGACGGGTCGCGTCCACGAAGGCGAACGCTTGGACGGCGAACATGACCAGGCTCAGGGCGGCCATGATCAGGTCCGGCACGACGAAGAGGCTCACACCCGCAGTCTAGGTGTGGTGCGATCGAGGGACGTGGCAGTCGAGGCTCGAAGGGAGGGGCGTGGCATGAGCGCAGCTCCGCGGCGCCTGGTCGGCTTGGAGCTGTTCTCCGACCGACCGGGGGACAGTGCCGCCTTCTACGCCTGGCTGCTCGGGCCGGGCAGCGGCCACTCCACGCAGGACTGGAACCCGGTCAGCCTGCTGTTCTCCCACGGCGTCTGCGGCATCCGGCGCACCGACGTCTCCGGCCCGCCTCGGGGCTGGGTGCCGGTGCTCGCCCTGGACGACGTCGAGGAGACCGGCCGCCGGGTCGCCGCCGCCGGGGGCCGCGTCGCGACGTACGAGGGTCGTACCTACCTCGTCTCCGCCGACGGCGTGTGGACCCGCGCCGTCCAGGACGGCGACCTCCCTCCCGACGTCGACCCCGACGCGATCGGCCAGACCAACACCGACTTCTCCTGCGCGCACGCCGGCGAGTGCGCGCGCACGTGGGCGGACCTGCTGCTGATGGAGTCGGTCGAGCTGGTGGGCGACGTCGACCAGCAGTGCTTCGTCGTGGCCGACCGGCGCCCGGCGTTCGGCACGGTGACCTACGTCGCCGAGCCTCTCGTGCCCCTGCCCCGGCCGGCGTGGGTGGTCTACTTCGCCGTCCCGGACATCTCGCTCGCGGTGCAGCGCGCCGGCGGGGTCCGCACCGAGGTGGCCATCCCGCCGTCGCGCGAGGTCTACAACGACTGGTGTGTGCTGGTGGACCCGTTCGGGGCGGCGTTCGGGCTGAGCCTCTACCACCACCACCTCCTCGGCGACCTGCGCGTGATCACGCCCCGCGGCGAGGAGTCCTTCGCCGACGCGGTCGACCTGCCCACTGACTAGGCTCGCCCGGTGCACTACGTGCTGACCCTCTCCTGCCCCGACCGCCCGGGGATCGTCCGGGCGATCGCGCAAGGCGCGGGTGCGGCGGACGGCAACATCACCGAGAGCGCCCAGTTCTCCGACCCGGTGACGGGGCTGTTCAGCATGCGCGTCGAGCTCGAGTCCGCCTGGCAGGACGTCGACGCGGTCCGCGACGCCGTGCGTACGGCGGTCCACGAGCTCGGCATGCATCTGCGGATCCGCCCGCGTGACCAGCGGCGGCGGATGCTCGTGCTGGTCTCGAAGCTCGACCACTGCCTGGTCGACCTGCTCTACCGCTGGGAGCGCGACGAGCTGCCGGTCGACATCCCGGTCGTGGTGTCCAACCACCTCGATCTCCGGGCGCTGGTCGAGCGCCACGGCATCGAGTTCGTGCACGTGCCGGTGACCCCCGACTCCAAGCCCGAGGCCGAGGCCCGGCTGCTCGCGATGGTCGAGGAGCACCGGATCGACGTCGTCGTGCTCGCCCGCTACATGCAGGTGCTCTCCGACGACCTGTGCCGTCGGCTGAGCGGGCGGGCGATCAACATCCACCACTCGTTCCTGCCGGGGTTCAAGGGCGCCAAGCCCTACCACCAGGCCCACGAGCGGGGGGTCAAGCTGATCGGCGCGACCGCCCACTACGTCACCGCCGAGCTCGACGAGGGACCGATCATCGAGCAGGAGGTGGTGCGCGTGAACCACACCCGCACGCCCGAGCAGATGGTGGCGATGGGTCGCGACGTCGAGCGGCTGGTCCTCGCCCGGGCGGTCACCGCCCACGCCGAGGACCGGGTGTTCCTCTGCGGGGCCCGGACGGTGGTCTTCCATCCCTGAGCGGGGCGGGTCGGGCCGGCCGGGCCCACCGCTCGCAGCTCGACGGTGCCCCTGCGCGGGCTGGTGCTGCAGCCCCCTCGAGTCGACGGCCGGACCTGCTCGCGACCGTGCCGGAGGCTCGCGACCGTGCCGGAGGCAGGGTCTGCCACGCGCCACTGGAGCCCGAGGTCACCGGTGAGGTCCTCGCGCGCGCCCGTCGGCCCGAGGTCGAGGGCGGTGCCGACCCGCGGGTGCACGTGGGAGAGGACGTCGTCGGGCCCTTCGGTCGTGAGGACCTGCGCCCACCCGGTCCCGATCCGTTGCCTCAGGCCGACCTCGCGGCACCCTGGTCCTGGCCTGCCGGTCGCCTCCACCACGGAACCAGCGGTCGTGGGATCGGCGGAGGTGGCACTGTGCGGCCACCACCGGAGCGCAGAAGCGGTTCGCGGCCCCGCGCCTGGCTCACCGCAGAGAGGTGGTGTCGCCGGGTCCGGTGGCCTGCAGGCGGCCCGTCTGCGGACGCTGGGTCCCAAGGCCAGCGGGTGGACGAGCCAGCCGGGGCGTGAGCACGAACGGCACGGTGCCCGCACTTCCGCTCCCCATGTCGAGGGTCCAGGGCCAACGTCCCGTTTAGGCGAATGAACGCGACGGGACCCTGTCAGGTCGCTCGATGCTCCCTACCGTCGAGTGCGGCGACCCACGTGGGGTGGGCGCAGCACTGAGGGGATCTCGGAGGACTCGACCATGTCATCTTTCAGGCGCACGACATCCGCGTCGCGCACCGTCGCTCGTGGGCGACGACGGCACGGCTTCGCACGTCGAGGGTTGGGTGTCACCACCGCGGTGACGCTCGGCGTCCTCGCCGTGCCGGGGCTGGCGCATGCCGACATCGTCTCGAACAACATCGTCGCGGGGGGCAGCCCGACGGTCGAGGCGGGCAAGACGGCGTCGATCGGCTACTCGATCCAGAACCAGAACACCAGGGACGGGGACCCCCAGAACAGCTGCAACCCTGCGGACGGCACTTCTGCGACGCTGACGATCTCGGCGCCGGCCGCGGTCACCGTCTCTCCGGCCTCGCTCACGTTCAGCGGCTGCGGCACGACGCTCAGCTCGAACTTCTCGTCCACCACCCCGGGGTCCTACGCGATCACCGTGGCGGCGACTGACGCAGGCGGCGGTCTCTACACCACGAGTGGCGCGACGTTCACGCTCACCGTCACCAAGCCGGTGGTGACCAACACCGCCCCGAGCGTCACGGTGAGCGGTGCGGCCAACGGCGCTTCGTACGAGCTCGGCAACGTCCCGGCGGCCCGGTGCAACGTCGTCGACAAGGAGGACGGGAACACCAGCTTCGACGCGAGCCTGAGCGCCGTCACCGGCACCCGCGCGGCCGACGGGCTGGGCAGCCAGACCGCCGGCTGCAGCTACGACGACGCGGGCGGGCTCAACGCGAAGGCGTCGGTCACCTACACCATCGTGGACACCAGCAAGCCGCTGGTCACCGTCGACGCCCCGGCGCCGAAGGAAGCCACCGCCAGGCTCACCCCGGTCACGTTCGCAGCGAGCGCCTACGACGCGGTCGACGGCGCACGCCCCGTCACCTGCAAGACCTCGGGAGGCGCCACCTACTCCTCCGGCGACTCCTTCCCCGTCGGCACCACCACGCTGACCTGCACGGCCACGGACAAGGCCGGCAACACCGGCACCAGCGACCCGTTCGACGTGGTCCTCACCGACAGGACCGCGCCGGTCGTGACCACCCCCGCCAACATCGTCGTGGGCAACGACGCCGCGACGGTGACCTATGCCGATGCCACGGCGAGCGACCTGGTCGACGGCCCGCTCAGCGCGACCTGCGCACCGGCGTCCGGCACGAGGTTCCCGCTCGGGACGACCACCGTCACCTGTGCGGCGACCGACGCCGCCGGCAACAAGGGCACGCACAGCTTCACCGTCACCGTGCAGGACGCCACCAAGCCCGTCGTCAGCGTCCCGACCGACAAGACCGTCGAGGCGACCGGCGCCGACGGCGCCACCGTGTCCTACTCCGCAGCCACCGCGCAGGACGACGTCGACGGCGCCCTGGCCCCGACCTGCACCCCGGGCTCCGGGGGCGTCTTCCCCCTCGGCACGACCGAGGTGACCTGCACGGCCAGGGACGAGGCCGGCAACGTCGGCAGCAACTCCTTCACGGTCAAGGTCGAGGACACCACGGGTCCGACGGTCCACGTCCCGGATGACGTGACCGAGGAGGCCACCTCGGCCCAGGGCGCCACGGCGACCTTCGGCGCCTCCGCCAGCGACGCGGTCGACGGCTCAGTGACCACCAGGTGTGACCCGGCCTCCGGTTCCACGTTCGCGCAGGGCACCACCACGGTGATCTGCAGCGCGACGGACGCAGCCGGCAACTCCGGCACCGGGATCTTCAAGATCACCATCCAGGACACCACTGCCCCGGCGGTCACCGTCCCTACCGACGTCGTCGCAGAGGCGACCGGACCCAAGGGCGCCAAGGTGCAGTACGGCGACGCCGGCGCCTCCGACACCGTCGACGGGCCGCTGAGCCCCACCTGCAGCCAGGCCACCGACACCGTCTTCCCGCTCGGCACCACCACGGTGACCTGCACGGCGACCGACGCGGCGAGCAACAAGGGGAGCAGTTCGTTCACCGTCACGGTGGTCGACACCACCGAGCCGGAGGTGACCGCGCCCGCGAACATGGTGGTCGGCAACACCTCCAGTACCGGTGCCAGCAACGTCGTCTACACCGGCGCCTCGGCGGAGGACCTGGTCAGCGGCACGCTGCCGGTCAGGTGCACCCCCGCGTCAGGCAGCGACTTCGCGCTCGGGACCACCACGGTGACCTGCACGGCGACGGACACCGCCGGGAACACCGGCTCGGCGACCTTCACCATCGAGGTCCAGGACCAGACCAAGCCGATCGTCACCGTCCCTGCGGACATCACAGCCGAGGCGACGGGTCCCAACGGAGCCACGGTCCCCTACCTGGGCGTCACCGCCAGCGACGACGTGGACGGGCCGCTGAGCCCCACCTGCAGCAAGGCGTCGGGGACGGTCTTCCCGATCGGCACCACGACGGTCACCTGCTCGGCGAAGGACGCTGCCGGCAACACCGGCGACAACGCCTTCGACGTGACGGTCGAGGACACCACTGCTCCCACCGTGACGCCGTCCGGTGACCGCACCGCCACCGCCACCTCGGCGAACGGCGCAGCGGTGACCTTCGTCGCGCCGACGGCGACCGACATCGTCGACGGGACCGTGGCAGCGACCTGTGACAGGGCGTCGGGAAGCACCTTCGCACTCGGCACCACCACGGTCACCTGCTCCGCGACCGACAAGGCCGGGAACACCGACACCAGGTCCTTCAAGGTGAGTGTGACGGCGGCCTGGTCCCACGTGCTGCAGCCGGTGAACACCGAGGGCAGCTCGATCTTCAAGCTCGGCAGCACCGTGCCGGTCAAGTTCCAGCTGACCGGAGCGAGCGCGGGGATCAAGGACCTGCAGGCCCGCCTCTACTTCAAGCGGGTCGGACCGGGTGTCGACGGCAAGGAGCTGGAGGCGGTGTCCACCTCGGGCGCCACCGCCGGGAACCTCTTCCGGTACGACGCCACCGCCGGGCAGTACCTCTTCAACCTGAACACGAAGACGTTGAGCACCGGCACCTACCAGCTGCGCATCGAGCTGGGTGACGGTGTGGCACGCACCGTCGCCATCTCGCTCAGGTAGCAGGAAGCGACAGGCACGAGGGTCCCGGGGAGCATCCGCCGACCGGGGCCCTCGTCGCCGTAGCGGACCACGACATGCGGGCGCACAGCGCAGGTCGACGAGATCGGAGATGGCCGTGGGCATCACCACCGACAAGGAGACGGTTCGTGTCCCGCAACAGCGACGGCACTGTCCGGCCTGGTGCACCACCGCGCACGGCGTCCACGCGGGCGAGGAGGACTGGGTCCATCTCGGTGAGCCCGCCACGATCGGCCCCGGCGAGCGCACCCAGCTGTGCATGACCGTGGACCCCGTGACCGGGACGAGCGACGGTCCCTACGTGCTGGTCGGCCCGACCGAGTACACCCCCGCACAGGCCGCCGCGCTCGGCCGCGCGCTGCTCGCACTGGCAGAGATGGCCGGTGCGATCAATCCCCGCGCAGAAGCCTGAAGGCACTCGCCCGGTCCTTGACCCGCAGCTTCCGCAACACCGTCGAGACATGGACCCGCACGGTGGTGGCCGAGACGAACAGCTGCTGAGCGACCTCGTCGGTGCTGAGGCCCTCGGAGAGCAGCTCCATCACCTCGCGCTCCCGAGGGCTGAGCTTGTCCCCGGCTGCGCTCCGCCGCGGCAGCGCATGCTTTCGCGGGGCGCGGAACTCCTCGAGCACGCGGGCGACGAGGGTCGGCGGCATGGCGGCTTCTCCGGCCAGGACCCGGTGCAGCAACGACGGGAGCTCGCTCGGGTTCGTGCCCTTGAGCAGGTAGCCGGAGGCACCGGCGCGCAGCGCGTCGAAGAGGTCCTCGTCCTCCTGGGAGGAGGTCAGCATGACCACCGCGGTCTGCGGCAGCTGCGCGGTGATCGCGCGTGCCGCGGTCACGCCGTTCCCCGGCATGTGGATGTCGAGGAGCGCCACGTCGGGCTCGCACTCCAGTGCCCGCTCCACGGCCTCCTCGGCCGACGTCGCCTCGGCGCAGACCTCGCAACCGCCGCCCTCGAGCGCGGCGCGGACCAGGTCGCGGGTCGGCGCGTGGTCGTCAGCCACGACGACGCGGAGGCCGTTCGGAGTCCCGGTCACCACCGCACCCTCACCACGCTCCCTTCACCGGGGGCCGAGTGGACCTCGAAGGTCCCCGGCAGGGCTCGCACTCGGTCTCGCATGCTCCGGAGACCGTAGCCGGTGGATCGGGCCGCGGTCTCGAGCGTGGGCTCGAAACCGGTGCCGTCGTCGCGGATCTCGAGCACCCGCTCGACCCCGGCGGTGCGCAGACCGAGGGTGAGCGTCCGCGCCCGCCCATGGCGTACCGCGTTGTGCACGGCCTCGCGCGCGATCCGCACCAGCGCGTGTCGCTGCTCGGCCCCAACCCGCACGTCGTCGACTCCCAGCTCGCACTGCAGCGCGATGTCGTACCGGTCCGTGAGCTGGCGGACCGCCCGCAGCAACGTCTCCTGCAAGGGCTCATCAGCATCGGACCCCAGTGCATGGACGGCCGACCGCGCCTCGTCGAGAGCCCGGTCGCAGGCTCCGAGGATGCCGTTGCGGACCGGGCTCTCCTCCAGCGCGACATGGGTCTGCGCGCGGATCCAGGACAGTTCCTGGACGACCCCGTCGTGGAGCTCCCGAGCCAGTCGCTGCCGGTCCTCCAGCACCGCGTGTCGAGACCGGTCTCGCCAGTACTCCTGGATCTCACGCCCGGCACCGAGCAGGAACAGCAGGTAGCAGCCGGTACGCAACAGGTCGCCCGTGTAGAGCCAGTCGGTGTACAGGGAGGGGAAGAGCATGTAGTTGACGCGGGCAAAACCGGACAGCGCGCACGCGGGCGCCGCCCAGCGCAGCAGCACGTCGCCGGAGGCGGACGCCTGGGCCGCCAGGACGATCGCCGCGACGAAGAAGCAGATCGCAGCGACGGCCTGGCCACCCAGCAGCAGCGGATGCCCGGTCAGGAGCGGTACGGCCGGGTCCAGGTGCGCGTCGGCGAGATCGAGCGCCTCCGGCAGACGATCCCGTAGCTGCACCAGGAGCCCCAGGGGCAGCAGCACCACGGCGAGCACCACCAGGGGCCAGCGCCACGGCGATGCGGTTCGGGCCACGCTGCGGTCGGCGGTCAGCGCAGCGCCCATGACGAACAGGGCTCCCACCAACCGGATGGTGAAGGGCCACCACACCGCCACCGCCGCCGCGCCGTCGTGCTCGGAGCCCATCTGTCGCGCCACCCACGCTGGCCCCAAGCCAGCGAGCACCAGCAGGAGCAGGCCGTTGCCGAGCAGCGCGTCCTGCAGCCGACGCGAGCGCGTGAATCGGCCGTAGAGCAAGTACGCCACCAGCGACCCGATGCACGCGTCGACGGTGTTGAGAACGAGGTGGACGGAGGCGTTTCGGACGCCGACGGGGACCACACTGGGCAGCGCCACCAGTGCGGTGACCGTCGCTCCGACCACGGCGGCGGCAAGCAGCAGCGGACCAGCCGCCGACGAGGCCGGCAGGTCAGCCTCCCGGGCCGGCTCGATCCCCCGCATGCCTGGAGTCTAGGAAAGCTGACGCCTCCTCCCCACCATTCGCCAGGAAATCCTCGAGCCCGGATGCGACCTGCAGTGCGCAGGCCGGTTCGGTCTCGTCGCCCATGGCACGCAGACGAACAGCCGGGACCGAACCTTCGCGGCTCGGTCCCGGCTGGCCCAGGGAAGCCGTCAGGCCTTCGTGGCCGAGGCCTGCTTGGCGGGGGCCTTCTTGGCGGGGGCCTTGCGAGCCGGGGCCTTCTTCGCGGTCGCCGTGGTCGCCGGCGCCTTCTTGGCAGCGGCCGGCTTCGTGGCGGCCGGCGCCTTCTTGGCAGCGGCGGGCTTCGTCGCGGCCGGCGTCTTCGTCGCAGCGGCCGGCTTCGTCGCAGCCGGCGCCGGGGTGGCAGCCGGTGCCTTCTCCACGACCGGACCCTGCCCGATCAGGGTGAACTCGCCCTTGCGGACCGCGGCGACCACCTTCTCGCCACGGGCGGCGAGCCGGTCGTAGGACGACTCGGCGGTGCCGGCGCGCTTGGTCAGCTCGGCGCGGAGCTCGGCGGTGCGGGTCTCGAGCTTGGCGACCAGCTCGCGGACCTCGGTCTGCAGCTCGGCGAGGCGGGCCTCGGCCTGCTTGGGCAGCTCGCGGCTGTCGGTCTGCAGCTCCTTGACCAGGCCCTCGACGCGCTTGGGCAGCGCGTTGAGCTGGCCCTGGAGCTCGGTGAGGCGGGCCTCGGCCTGCTTGGGCAGCTGGCGGGCGTCGGACTGGAGGCCGGTGTAGCGGGCCTCGGCCTTCTTCGTCAGGTCGCGGGCGTCGGACTGGAGGTCCTTGAGCAGCGCCTCGGTCTTGAGCTGGCGCGCCTTGGCCTCCTTGGCGAGCGCGTCGATGCGGTCGGTGACCTCGCTGCGGCTGTACTTCACGACGCCCTGCCTGCGGGCGTCGTCGAGCTGCGACTGCACGTCGGAGGCGGCCTTGCGGACCAGCTCGACGGCGTAGTCGCCGGCGCCGACGTAGGCGTAGAGCGGCTTGGTGGCGGTCTCGAGAGCGGTGGCCTTAGCCATGGGTGGTTCCTTCTTCCTGAGTGGGCTGGGTGGGGTTGGGCTGGGTGGGGTTGGCCGCCCGGAACGACCGGTAGACGTCGACGAGCGACTGCTTCTGGCGCTCGGTGAGTCCGGGGTCCGCGAGGATCGCGGCCTCCACCGAGCGGATGTCGTGGTCGTCGGGGCTGAGGATCCCCGCCTGCACGTAGAGCGTCTCGGCCGAGATCTGCAGCGCCTTGGCGATCGACTGCAGCACCTCCGCCGACGGTCGGCGCAGACCGCGCTCGATCTGGCTGAGGTAGGGGTTCGAGATGCCCGTGGCTTGCGCGAGCTGGCGCAGGGACAGCTTGGCCTCGGTGCGCTGCTCCCGCAGATAGTCACCGAGAGCGCTTGCGCCCATGAATCCCTTCGCCATGTCTCCAGTGTGCTTGCAATTGCAAGCAGAAGCAACTCCACGAAGGTGATCCCCGGCACGTTTCCCCTTGTCGACAGGCCTGGAACGTGCTTGCAGCGTCAGTTAGCACCGGCGCTGCCCACGGCCCCCTAGGATCGGGCGGGTGAGCGCCACCCCCCAGCACTGCCCCACGCCCCGCGAGCTCGACGACCTCGAGCTGGTCTCCCACGGCGCGGTCCCCGCCGCCGCCACCGACGACCCGCAGGGCGTCACGCTGCAGCTGCCCGAGGAGCTCGCCACACCTGGCGCCGTCGTCGAGCTGGTCGACCCGGAGGGCCTCCCGCTGGCGCGGGTCACGGTCGAGAGCACGTACGACGCGGGCGCCGGTCTGCGCGGCGTCGTCGGGCCGGTCGTGACGCTGCAGCACCACGAGTACGGCGCGTTCCGCCGGCTGGGTCTCTCGCCGTCCCAGGTGCACGAGCTGGGCGACGTGGTCACGGTCCCCGTCGCCGGCCCGGTCACCGAGCCCGACCTCGAGCGCCTGCACGGGATCGGGCGGCCGGTCGTCCTCCTGGCACTGACCGGCACCGGCACCCCGTCGTACGGCGGCCGGCCGCTGAGCGGAGTCGGACTGGTCCGCGCGACGCTCGCCGCGGCGGAGCTGGTGCCGGATGCGCGCGTCGTGACCGTCCCGCTGGCCAGCCGCGGCGACGCCGATGCCGACCACGCCTTCGGCGAGCGCGTCGTGGCGGCGTACTCCCCCGGTGACGTGGTCGCCCTCACCGGCGAGGGCGACCTGCCCGAGCCGGTCGCCGAGGTCGTCGCGTTCGAGCTGCCGCCCCCCGGCGCGCAGGGGCTGGTGGTGTTCTTCACCGGCCTGTCCGGCAGCGGCAAGTCGACGCTGGCCCGCGCGCTGCACGACGTGGTGCTCGAGCGCGGCGAGCGCACGGTCACCTCCCTCGACGGCGACGTGGTGCGCCGCAACCTGAGCGCCGGGCTGACCTTCTCCAAGGCCGACCGGGAGACCAACATCCGCCGCATCGGCTGGGTGGCCGCCGAGATCAGCCGCCACGGCGGGGTGGCGATCTGCAGCCCGATCGCGCCGTTCGACGCCACGCGGCAGCAGGTGCGGGAGTACGTCGGCGACGCCGGTGGCGACTTCTTCCTCGTGCACGTCGCGACGCCGGTCGAGGAGTGCGAGCGGCGCGACCGCAAGGGTCTCTACGCCAAGGCGCGGCGCGGGGAGATCCCGGAGTTCACCGGCATCTCCAGCCCCTACGAGGCCCCGACCGACGCCGACGTCGTGGTCGACACCACCGGACGCTCGATCGAGGAGTGCCTGGCCGCGATCCTCGCGGCGCTCGCGGACCGCGTCTGACTCGCCCGGCACAATGCTCGGCTAAGCCGATAAACACGGTAGGGTTTGAGCCGTCAGTGCCCCAGCCCGAAGGGACCCCGCCATGGGCGAGATCTTCACCGCCGACTTCTGGTCGATCATCACCGCCGGCTTCCTGGTCGGCATCGTGGTCGGGCTGACCGGCATGGGCGGCGGGGCGCTGATGACGCCGGCGCTGATCTTCCTCGGCGTGGGCTCGACGTCCTCGGTGATCGCGGCCGACCTCACCGCGGCCGCGGTCTACAAGACCGGCGGCGCGCTGGTGCACCGCAAGCACGGCGACCCCAACCTGCAGCTGGCGAAGTGGCTGATGCTCGGGTCCATCCCGATGGCGTTCATCGGGCCCTTCCTCGTGCACGCGGTCTACGGCGGCGACCAGGGCGACCTGGAGAAGGCGCTCAAGACCGCACTCGGGTTCGCCCTGCTGATCGCCGCCGCGACCTACGCCCTGCGGCTCTACATCGGCATGCGGCAGATCCGCCGGGGCCTCGCCGGCGACTGGGGCGAGCCGGTGATCCGGCCGGTGCCGACGCTGCTGGTGGGAGCGCTCGGCGGCCTGCTCGTGGGCGTCACCAGCGTCGGCTCGGGCTCGATCATCATGGTCGCGCTGCTCATGCTCTATCCCATGCTGTCGGCGGTCCGCCTGGTCGGCACCGACCTCGTGCAGGCCGTCCCGCTGGTGCTCTCGGCCGCGATCGCCAACATCATCGCCCAGGGCGGCCTGGACCTCGGCCTCACGATCCCGCTGATCATCGGGTCGGTCCCCGGCACGATCCTCGGCTCCCGCCTCGCTCCGCGCGTGCCGCAGTCGGTGCTCCGTCGCGGCATCGTGGTCGTGCTGACCATGTCGGGCGTCGCGCTGCTCGACAAGTCCGGCTGGGCGCCGCTGGGCGCCGGGGACGACGAGACCCACCCCGTGCTCATCGCCGGCATCGGCGTCGCCATGCTCGTGCTCGTGCCGATCGTCTGGGGCTTCCTGCGCAGGGCCGAGGGGCTGCCGTTCATGGGCGCGCCGACGGTCGCGGAGATCGAGCGCGAGGAGCGCCGCCCCCGCGCCAGGCGCTAGCGCAACGACTCCACGAACCGCACGCACTCGTCGTACGACGGCAGCAGCCCCGCCTCGCGCGCCTGCGCCAGGGTGGGGGCGGCCCGGTCCTTGTCGGACAGGACCGGCGCGACGCCGAGGTCGGGCCACTCGATCCCGATGGCCGGGTCGAGCGGGTGCACCTCGTGCTCACGCTGCGGCGCGTAGCCCTCGCTGCACAGGTAGACCACCGTCGAGCGGTCCTCGAGCGAGCAGAACCCGTGCCCGAGCCCCTCGGCGAGGTAGACCGCCCGGCGCGAGCCGGGGTCGAGCCGCACCGCGTCCCACTGGCCGAAGGTCGGCGACCCGACCCGCACGTCGACGACCACGTCGAGGATCGCCCCGGAGAGGCAGGTGACGTACTTCGCCTGGCCGGGCGGGACGCTGGCGAAGTGGAGGCCGCGCAGGACGCCGCGGGCCGAGACCGAGCAGTTGGCCTGCCGCAGCCCGAACGCGTGCCCGGTGGCCCGCTCGAGCTCGTCGGCCTTGAACCACTCGTGGAAGCTCCCCCGGTCGTCACCGAACACCCGGGGGGTCACCTCCAGGGCTCCGGCGACCGTCAGCTCCCTGATCTCCATGCGGCTAGGTTAGGGGCACACCGACGAGACGACTGGGGGAACCATGCGCTGGCTGGTGCTGGGGGCCAAGGGGATGCTCGGCGTCGACCTGGTCGACACGCTGCGCGCCGACGGGCGTGAGGTCACCGGGTTCGACCGGGAGGAGTGCGACCTGCTCGACGCCCAGGCCACACAGGCGATGCTGGCCGAGCAGGCCCCGGACGTCGTGGTCAACTGCGCCGCCTGGACCGACGTCGACGGGGCCGAGTCGTCGGAGGACCTGGCGCACGAGCTCAACGCGACCGTCCCCCGCACGATCGCGCGCGGCCTGGTCGGCACCGGAGCGCGACTGGTGCAGCTCAGCACCGACTACGTCTTCGGCGGCGAGCACCACGCCCCGATCAGCGAGGACGCCCCGCAGTCGCCCGAGAGTGCCTACGGCCGCACCAAGGCGGCAGGCGAGGTCGCGGTCCGGTCGGTGCTGCCCGAGCACCACCTCGTGCTGCGCACGGCGTGGTTGTACGGCGCGCACGGGCCCTGCTTCCCCCGCACGATCGTGCGCCTCGCCAACGAGCGCGGCTCGCTCTCGGTGGTCGAGGACCAGCGCGGCCAGCCCACCTGGACCCGCGACCTCGCCGACCTGGTCCTGCGGCTGGTCGACGCCGAGGTCCCGGCCGGGACCTACCACGGCACGAGCGGCGGCGAGTGCTCGTGGTTCGACTTCGCCCGCTCCGCGGTCGAGCTCGCGGGGCTGGACCCCGAGGTCATCTCCCCCACCGACACCGCGTCGTTCCCGCGCCCGGCCACGCGGCCGGCGTACTCCGTGCTCGCCCACGACGCCCTGCGCCGGGTCGGCCTCGAGCCGATCGGTCCGTGGGAGGACCGCTGGCGCGCGGCCAGCACCGAGGTGCTCTCAGCGCATTGACGGAGGCAGGCGGAGGAGGTTGAGCAGGTACTCGCCGTAGCCCGACTTGGCGAACTTCTCGGCTCGCACGCGCAGGCCGTCGTCGTCGATGAAGTCCAGGCGCCAGGCGACCTCCTCGGGCGACCCGATCTTGAGGCCTTGGCGGTGCTCCACGGTGCGGATGAAGTTCGCGGCGTCGAGCAGGTCGTCGAAGGTCCCGGTGTCGAGCCAGGCCATCCCCCGCTCGAGGACCTGCACCTGGAGCCGTCCCTGCTCGAGGTAGATCCGGTTGAGGTCGGTGATCTCCAGCTCGCCTCGGGCCGACGGCTCGAGCGACCGGGCGTGCTCGACGACGTCGGGGCCGTAGAAGTAGAGGCCGGGCACGGCGTAGTTGCTCCTGGGCTCGGCCGGCTTCTCCTCCAGCGAGACCGCGGTGCCGGTGGCGTCGAACTCGACGACGCCGTACGCCGTGGGGTCCTCGACCCAGTAGCCGAAGACCGCTGCCCCGTCGACGTCGTGGAACCGGGACAGCTGGCGGCCGAAGCCGGGCCCGTAGAAGAGGTTGTCGCCGAGCACCAGCGCGGAGGACTCACCGTCGATGAAGTCCGCCCCGATGGTGAACGCCTGGGCGAGCCCGTCGGGCGAGGGCTGCTCGGCGTAGGAGATCGAGATGCCGAACTGGTCCCCGTCACCGAGGAGGCGCTGGAAGCCCCCGGCCTCGTGGGGGGTGGTGATGACCAGGACGTCCTGGATGCCCGCGAGCATGAGCGTGCTCAGGGGGTAGTAGATCATCGGCTTGTCGTAGACAGGTGTCAGCTGCTTGCTGATGCCGAGCGTGATCGGGTGGAGCCGGCTGCCGGTGCCTCCGGCGAGGATGATGCCACGCATCAGCAGCTGTCGCCCTCGTGGCGGCCGTAGTCGTCGTCGAGCCGCACGATGTCGTCCTCGCCGGTGTAGCCGCCGCGCTGGACCTCGATGATCACCAGGTCCTCGCTGCCGTTGTTGATCAACCGGTGCTTGGCGCCGAGCGCCACGTCGATGGTGTGCCCGGGGCCGATCACGTGGGTGGCGTCGTCGATCACGCAGCTCGCCACGCCGTAGAGCACGACCCAGTGCTCCGAGCGGTGCGCATGGATCTGGTAGCTCAGCCGCTGTCCGGGCGCGACGTGGATCCGCTTGACCTTGTAGCCGGCCCCGACGTCGAGCACGTGCCAGGATCCCCAGGGTCGCTCGCACGACTCCATCTCGCGCGTGCTGGTGGTGGTGCTCTCCGTCATCTCTCAGTCCCCTCTGGCGTGATCCTCCATTGTGCCGTCGGACGGGAGCCGACGTCACCGAACCCCGATCGTCGGCCCACGTCCCCGCCGCAGACCGACGGCGACCGAACGGCCGCCACCCCTCATCCCGCGCTCTGGGCCAGGGCCAACGCGATCGGAGTCACGGCCTCGTCGATGTCGGCGGCCACCCGGACGTACACCGACGCCGGTTGGCCGATCGGGTCCTCGGTGTCGAGCCGCAGCCCGGCCACCTCGGCACGGCGAGCACCCGCTTCCGCCACCAGCTCGGCCGGCGAGGGAGCCACCTGCCGGTCGACCAGCGCCGCGAGCTCTCGCCACGTGAACGTGCGGCGCAGCGCGCCCGGCGCCTCCTCGAGCACCGCCCGGCGTACGTCGACCGTGGCGGCCAGCACGAGGTCCGCGGCCTGCACCAGCGGCGCATCGAGCCGGCGGGACACGAACCCTCCCGCCGACACGTCCCGCCGCCCGAGCTCGACCATCGACTCCCGCGTCATCGCGTGGCCCGTCATGCCCCGGGTGCCGGCCGAGACCACGGAGAACCGGTCACCCGCACCGAACTGCTCCAGCCGTCGCTGCATCAGCCGCTCGGCCACAGGGGACCGACACACGTTGCCCACGCACACGAAGAGCACTCGAAACGGTCCGGCCACGGACCGACGGTATCCGCCCGGGCGCCCACCGGCCCGGGGTGTCGACGCGCCGGGTGGTCATGGCCGCGTCCCGGACCGACCCGGTCCTGCCGATAGCATGACGCCGTCCCCGACGAAGGATCCACTGCTCTATGACCACCACCCACGCCGACTACCGGCTGAGCCAGCTCGACGAGCTCGAGGCCGAGTCGATCCACATCTTCCGCGAGGTTGCGGCCGAGTTCGAGAAGCCGGTGCTGATGTTCTCCGGCGGCAAGGACTCCATCGTGATGATGCGGCTGGCGGAGAAGGCGTTCTACCCGGCCAAGATCCCGTTCCCGGTCCTGCAGGTGGACACCGGCTACGACTTCCCCGAGGTCCTGCAGACGCGCGACCGGTGGTGCGACCGGCTGGGCGTGAAGCTGATCGTGGCGAGCGTCGAGCAGGCCATCAAGGACGGGATCGTCGTCGACGACGGCAAGACCTCGCGCAACCGGCTCCAGATCGGCACGCTGCTCAACGCCCTCGAGGAGGGCAGCTTCACCGCCGCCTTCGGTGGCGGCCGCCGTGACGAGGAGAAGGCCCGGGCCAAGGAGCGCGTCTACTCCCACCGCGACGAGTTCGGCCAGTGGGACCCCAAGAACCAGCGCCCCGAGCTGTGGTCGCTCTACAACGGCCGGCTGCACGAGGGCGAGCACATGCGGGTCTTCCCGCTGTCCAACTGGACCGAGCTCGACATCTGGACCTACCTCGGCCGCGAGGAGATCGAGATCCCCTCGATCTACTTCAGCCACCAGCGCCGCGTCTTCGAGCGCGACGGCATGCTCCTGACCGAGTCGGAGTTCAACCCGCTGCGCAAGAACGAGGAGGCCGGTGAGCGCACCGTCCGGTTCCGCACCGTCGGCGACCTGACCCTGACCGGCTGCATCGAGTCCGAGGCGGACACGATCGAGAAGATCATCGAGGAGGTCGCCATCGCCCGCGTGACGGAGCGCGGCGCCACCCGCGGCGACGACCGGTTCTCGGAGTCCGCCATGGAGGACCGCAAGAAGGAGGGGTACTTCTGATGTCGGAGGCCACCGAGACGATGAAGCAGATGGACCTGCTCCGCCTGGCGACCGCGGGCTCCGTCGACGACGGCAAGTCGACCCTGATCGGGCGGCTGCTGCTCGACTCCAAGTCGATCTTCGAGGACCAGCTCGAGGCGGTCCACGCCACGAGCCAGTCCCGCGGCTACGACTACGACGACCTGTCGCTGTTCACCGACGGCCTGCGCTCCGAGCGCGAGCAGGGCATCACCATCGACGTCGCCTACCGCTACTTCGCGACGCCGGCGCGCAAGTTCATCATCGCCGACACCCCCGGCCACGTGCAGTACACCCGCAACATGGTGACCGGCGCCTCGACGGCCGACCTCGGCCTGGTGCTGGTCGACGCCCGCAACGGCATGACCGAGCAGTCCCGCCGCCACGCGGTGATCCTGTCGCTCCTGCGGGTCCCCCACCTGGTGCTCGCGATCAACAAGATGGACCTCGTCGGCTACGACGAGAAGGTCTACGAGAAGATCCACGACGAGTTCACCCAGTTCGCCACCAAGCTGTCGATCCCCGACCTCGAGGTCATCCCGATCTCGGCGCTCAAGGGCGACAACGTGGTCGAGCGCAGCGACCACATGCCGTGGTACTCCGGGCCCACCCTGATGCACCACCTCGAGCACGTCCACGTCGCCTCCGACCGCGATCTCGTGGACGCGCGCTTCCCGGTGCAGTACGTCATCCGGCCCAAGTCCGACGCCCACCACGACTACCGCGGGTACGCCGGACGCGTCGCCGGCGGCATCCTCAAGCCGGGTGACGAGGTGCTCGTCCTTCCCTCCGGGATGACGAGCACGATCGCCGGCATCGACATGTTCGACCAGGAGATCGACGAGGCGTTCCCGCCGATGTCGGTCACCGTGCGGCTCGAGGACGACGTCGACGTCTCCCGCGGAGACATGATCTGCCGGGTCAAGAACTCGCCCAGGCCCAGCCAGGACATCGACGCGATGATCTGCTGGATGACCAGCGACCCGATGCGGATCCGCCAGAAGCTGCAGATCAAGCACACCACCCGCACAGGTCGCGCGCTGGTCAAGGACCTGCAGTACCGCCTGGACGTCAACACGCTGCACCGCGACCAGGAGGCGACCGAGCTCGGCCTCAACGAGATCGGCCGCGTGCAGCTGCGCACGACCGTGCCGCTGCTGTGCGACGCCTACTCCAAGAACCGGACCACCGGCTCGTTCATCCTGGTCGACGAGGCCACGGGAGTGACCGTCGGCGCCGGGATGATCCTCAACGGCAGCTGAGCCGCACCGGACACCGACGAGGCGGTGCACTCGAGCGTCTCGAGCCACCAGCTCCCACTGGGCGCCCTACAACTCCACCGCCCGGTCGATGACGTGCCGGCGTCGCTTCACGTCCTGCGCACCGAGGGGTGAGGCTCCCCGAGCGGGGAGACAGACCTCGTGCGTTCGGGGCGCCGCCATCCGCGAGTGGAGACCCGACCGGATCGGACTCCGTGGGTCACGCGGCCGCGTCGTGCGCGGGACGCCGCGGATGGGAGCCCCGGGCGGCCACCTGCACCGCCGCCACGAACCCCGCGCCCAGCCCGAGACCCAGTGTGTTGGCGGCGACGTCGCGCCACGTCGGCGTCCGGTCGTGGAGGAAGCCCCACTGCAGCAGCTCGATCGCTCCGGACACCGCGAAGCCGACCCCCGCCCACGCCCACCACGGGACGCGGGGGACCAGGAGGCGCAGCGTGGCGCCGGTCGGGACGAAGAGCACGATGTTGAGCGAGGAACTCGACCGCGTCCTCGTCGGCGAGCCGGCCGGGGATCCCATGGTGGCGCAGCCAACCGCTGAGGTCGGTCACCGCGGCGGTCGGCTCGGCCGGGCTCGGGTTGAGCACGAGCCAGGCGGTGACCGCGGCCTCCACGACCAGCGCCGAGAGGAGGAGGACCCGGACGTGGCGTCGCCCCCGGGCCGGCCTCACCTGAGTCTGGGACGCACGTGCAGGCCGACCTCGGGGTCGACCACGACCTCCTGGCCGGCGGGCATCCCGTCGACGGTGAGGTCCGCGTCGACCGGGACGTTGCGCTTGATCACCGCGAGGGCGATCGGGCCGAGCTCGTGGTGGCGTGCGCTGCTGCCGACGAAGCCGACCGCGCGGCCGTCGTGGGTCACCTCGGCGTGGAGCTCGGGCAGGCGGTTCTCGGTGCCGTCGAGGTGGAGCAGGGTGAGCCGCCGCGGGGGACGGCCCAGGGTGTGGACGCGGGCGACGGTCTCCTGGCCGCGGTAGCAGCCCTTGTCGAGGTGGACCGCGGGGCCGATCCAGCCGACCTCGTTGGGGATGGTGCGGTGGTCGGTGTCGATGCCGAACCGCGGCTCACCGCGTTCGATGCGCAGGGCGTCGTACGCCCACATGCCGCAGGCCGGGCCGGCGGCCTCGGCGTACTCCGCCAGACGCGCGCGCGGGACGAGGTCGAACTTGCCGTTCGGGCGCCAGCAGACGGCCAGCTCGTCGGTCACGTCGGTGACCTCGACCCGCATCATGAACTTCATCCGCTCGAGGAACTCCGCGAGCGCGGCGGCGCGGCCGGGCTCGACGTGCGCGAGGAGGGTCTCGCCGTCGTCGACGGCGTGGACGTGGTGCTCGACGTGACCCTGCGGGGACAGGATCAGCGCCTGGGTGGCGGCGCCGGGGGCGAGGTCGAGGACGTGCTGGCTGGTGATGTTGTGCAGGTAGGCCAGCCGGTCGGGACCGGAGATCCGCAGGACCTCGCGGTGGGAGAGGTCGACGAAGCCGTCGCCGCCCACGAGCGCGCGTTGCTCGCCGTTGAACGAGCCGTAGTGCGCCGCCACGGGGGCATCGATGCCGTTGCCGGCGACGGCTCCGGGGAGGTCGAGCAGGGGGCTCTTCATCGCAGCTCCAGACATGGTTTCGTCAGCCATCGCGGGTGCACTTCCTGCAGTGGCCGAAGACGGTCAGGTGACCGAGGTCGACGGTGAAACCGTGCTCGGCGCCCAGGGATTCCAGCATCGGTCCGAACAGCTCGGGATCCGCCTCGGTGACCTCGCCGCAGCCGCGGCACTTGAGGTGGACGTGCTCCGGGCCGGTCGTCGAGTGGTAGGTCGGCGCGCGGTCGGACAGGTGCGTGTGGCGCACCAGCGCGAGGCTCTCCAGCAGCTCGAGCGTGCGGTAGATCGTCGAGATGTTCACCGCCTCCGACTGCTCCCGGACCGCGGTCAGGATCTCGTCGGGGGTGCCGTGACCGAGCCGGTCCACCGCGGCGAGGACCAGCTCGCGCTGCGGCGTCAGGCGGTAGCCCTGGGCGCGCAGCCGCTCCTGCCAGTCGGTCTGGGTCACGCTTCGAGTGTAGGTGCGGGTGTCAGCGGACGGCCTCGTCGATGAACCATTGGACAGTCTCGCGCAGGCCCTGCTCGATCGGGACGGGCTCCACGTCAGGGAACAGCGCTCGCAGAGACGAAGCGTCCGCCTGCGAGTGAGGTACGTCGCCGACGCGGCCGGGACGCCGTTCGATCTCGGCCGGACGGCCGATCCCCCGCTCAATCTCGGCGATCAGGTCCTTGAGCGACGTGCGACCGCCCAGGGCCAGGTTGACCGGCTCCGGGTGGCTCACGCCGCGGTGGACCGCCTCGGCGAGGACCCGGGCGACCGTGCCGACGTAGATGAAGTCCCGCGTCTGGGTCCCGTCGCCCTCGAGCGGGAGCGGGCGGCCAGCCACGGCGGCGTCAACGAAGACCGGCACCACCGCGGCGTACGCGTGATCGGCCGGCTGGAGCGGACCGAAGACGTTGAAGAAGCGGAACGCCATGGTCCGCATCCCGTAGCAGTAGGCGAACGCGATCGCGTACTCCTCCGTGGCGACCTTGCTCACCGCGTAGGGCGTCATCGGCGCCACAGCCATGCGCTCGTGCTTCGGGAGCTCGGGATTGGCTCCGTAGACGGCGGCGGAGGAGGCCACCGCCACGTACTCGACTCCCGCCCGCCGCGCGGCCATCAGCACCTCGAGCGTGCCGGTCGCATTGCGTGCATGGGTCTCGGCCGGGTCCTCCACGGACCACGGGACCGAGACGAGCGCGGCGAGGTGGACAACGGCTTCGGCGCCCGCCATCACCTTGTCCAGGGCCTCGCGGTCGAGGATCGACCCCTCGTGGAGCTCGACATCCAGACCGTCGAGGTTGCGGCGGTTGCCGGTCGACAGGTCGTCGAGGACGACAACTTCGTCCGCGTCGGAGAGCAGCTGCTTGCAGAGGTTGGCCCCGATGAAGCCGGCTCCCCCGGTGACGACGACGCGCATGGCCAGAGGCTAGTGCCCGGTGAACAGGTGGACGGCCTTCTCTAGCCAGGTGTCTGAGACCGCGTCCAGTCCCCCGGACACGCGACAAGCCAAGGCGGCAACCCCCTGTGCAGGCGAGACGGCAGACCAACCCCGTCGCACCACGACTTGCATCCCCACCGGGCCTTCACCCCGGCGAGCCGCTCGATGGTCCGCACCAACCGGCGCGGCCGGCCGCCGACGCGGATCGCCCTCACCACCGGCCGGTCCACGCGCCGTGCGTCGGCACCGGTTCCAAGTCCGAGCAGCCACTGCACGTCGGGGCTTCGAGCTGGCGGGTGGTCACCGCGACCTATCGCCGCGGTCGCTCGCCGAGGAGCGGTGTAGGTGAGGATCGGCAGGACGGCAGGAAGTGCAGGTCGCGGGCGCGGGCCGACCACCCAGTCGGTGCCCCCCAGCGGGCCGTCGGGGGCGGGATACGGGTTCAGGAGAAGCCGAACCGGATGCACCCACTTCGAGCGACCTGGCGTGGTCGAGCACGCTGGCTAGTTCGCCACTGGGCATCCGGCGGAGCCGCTCGCCGTACGGCACGCCGAAGTGAATGGGCTTGAGGATCGTGGCCCGGGCGAGCCGTGGCAGTGATCGAGATCAGCGGCAGAACGCAATTCGCGTTTCCCTCCCGGACGGTTTCGCGAAGTGCAGGGGCAGGCAGGGGCATCCCGACCCCGGACGCCGACCGGCCCGCCCGCTGGGTCGGCCCGGCCCGTCGGCTCCCTCAGAGGCGGACCAGCTTGCCCCAGAGGTGGGGCTGGAGCTCCTGGCCGACCGCGGCCATGTCCATCGCGAACCACAGGTCGCCCTCGACCAGCCCGTACATCCGCTGACCGGCGGTGACCTCCTTGGCCGTGCTGGCCCGCATCACCGCGTCGGTGGTCAGGTGGAGACGTGCGCCGTCGACCTTGCCGTGCCACAGCTCGGAGATCCCGCTCTGGTGGGTCAGCAGCAGCTCGACCTCGCCACCCTCGTGGCAGCGCAGGAAGCCGGTCTCCTGGGCGGAGTCACGCACCTTCCTGCCGTCGGCGTCGGTGATCCACGACCGCGCCATGTAGTGGAAGAACGGCCGGCCGTCCTGCTGCCAGATCAGCTCCTGGCCCCAGGTGAACTTCTCGATCGTCGGGTAGTCGCCCTCGCCGTTGCCGCGCCAGCCGCCGAGCAGCCAGGCCAGCGGGGCGCAGTCGGGGTGGATGTTCTCGGGGATCTCGAATGGCACGCGGTGCTCGTTCCGGTCGGGGACGGTCAGCGGTCCTGCTGGCTGTCGACGGCCTTGCGCAGGAGGTAGAGCGCCACGACGCCACCCAGCAGGAGCAGGATGACCATGAGGGCGACGAGGACGGGCTCCATCCCGTCGATCGTAGCGGGGCCAGCCTTCGCCGCATGACCTCCCGGACCCTCGTGCTCGAGCTCACCGACGGCTTCCCGTCGCCGGAACGGGTCAACCATGCCTGCACGGTCGCGGCGGCCGCCGCCGCCTCCGGGGTGACCACGTCGCTGGCCGAGGCCGCCCAGGCGCTCGTCCACCGAGGCGTCGTGCCCATCGCGACCACCACGTGGCTCCGATGGGCACGGTGCTTCGGTCAGGACACGGCGCAGCCGGCTCCACAGGGATGCACCCGGCCACTCCAGCCACGCATGGTCAGCAGGCGGCCCACCCGCACCGCCGTACGGCACGGCTCGACGTCGGCATGGCGCCACCCCAGGCGGATCGTCAGCAGCTCGTCGAGGGCCGCGTCCAGGTCGCGGTCCATGTCGTTCCAGCGCTCGATGCCGTCCTGGTGGCCCACACGTCCGTCGAGCTCGACGAGCAGCCCGAAGGGGCGGTAGAGCGAGTCCCGCCAGACCACCCGGCCCGACGCATCGCCGCGCACCTGGCGCTCGGCACGCGGGAGCCGGTGGGCTCGCTCGACGCGCCGCAGGTAGGTCGCCTCGAGCACGGACTGGACCCCGTGGGCCGCGTCGTCCAGCACCGTGAGCAGCCAGCTGCGGTGGCCGAGGTTGGTCCGGCCGGCGAGCTCGTCGCGCAGCCGTGCCGGCGTCGTACGACGGCTGCGGCACGCCTCGGTGATGAGGTCCAGGGCAACCTCTCGCGAGCCCACCCTGCTGCACATCGACAGGAGCGCGTCCTCGAAGCGCTGACGAGGAGGCGTCCGGTTCCACTGCACCCGCTGGTCGAGGTGGGTCAGCCGGTGCACCTGCACGCCCGGGACCGTCGCCCGGAAGGTCCGGTCCTCGGCGACCGCCACGTGGATCGGGTCGCCGGCGAGGCGTACGGCGGAGTCCAGGGCGAGCGCAGCGGGCCAGTAGCGCCGCACGCCGGCCCACGCCCGGCTCGACCAGCCCAGGGGGCCGGTGTGGTTGACGTAGACACCGCCGTGGACCGGCACGAGCTCACGCCGCCGCAGCCACCGCCTCAGGTCACTGGCCGAGGCACGCTCGAGCACCTGGCGACGCGACACGATCCCGGACTGGTGATCGAGGAGGTCACGCAGACAGTCGAGATCCATGCAGCCGACCCTGGAGGCAGCGCGCGGCGATGCCGATCGGGCACTCCGCTGCTGTGGACAGCCGAGACGTCGTGCTCATCGGGGACGACATGTGGCTCGGATGAGCACGGTGCCTCCGGCCGGGAGACCGCTCGGCCTGGGAGAGTGAGGCGCGTGCGTGCAGTCGTCCAACGGGTCAGCTCGGCGTCGGTGACCGTCGACGGGTCCGTGGTCGGGTCGGTCGAGGGACCGGCGCTGCTCGTGCTGCTCGGCGTGACCCACGACGACGGTCCGACCGAGGTGGCGTGGCTCGCCCGCAAGGTGTGGCAGACGCGGCTGTTCGCCGACGAGCGCTCGGCCTCCGAGATCGGGGCGCCGGTGCTCGTGGTCAGCCAGTTCACGGTGTACGGCGACGCGCGCAAGGGGCGGCGCCCCACCTGGGCTGCGGCCGCACCGGGGCCGGTCAGCCAACCGCTCTACGAGGCGGTGTGCGACGAGCTGGGCCAGCTCGGCGCCCACGTCGAGCGCGGGGTCTTCGGCGCCGACATGCAGGTGGCGCTGGTCAACGACGGCCCGGTCACCCTGGTCCTCGACACCCCGTGACCGGTCCCCGGGGGACCCGGGAGCTCGCCTCGTCCGGTTGGGCACGCGCCATGGCGCGTCCCCAACCGGACGAGGCGGGGACGGGAGGCGGGGACGGGAGGCGGGGACGGGCGGGTCAGAGGGCGAGCGACACGGTCGCGCGGGCGCCCTGCTCGAGCCCGACCCGGTGCTCGTGCACGGGCCGCCCGGGACTGAGCACCCGCAGGACCCACTGCCCGGGCGCCGCGAAGAACCGGAACCCGCCCTCGGGGTCGGTCGGCATCTCGGCGACGAAGTCGCCCCCGGCGTCGACCAGGCGGACGTAGGCGCGGGGGACGGGCAGGCCGGAGGCGGTCACGGTGCCCTGCACCACGGTCGCGCGCTCGGCGATCCCGGGCGGGAGCGTCGTCAGGTCGAGCCCGCCCGGCGGGGCCGCGCAGCCGGCCGGGAGACCCAGCGTCACCGCGCCTCCCCCGGCTGGTCGCCGCGCACGATCGGGGCGCCGACCAGGGAGCCGTACTCCGTCCACGAGCCGTCGTAGTTCTTCACCCCGGGCAGCCCGAGCAGCTCGCTCAGCACGAACCACGTGTGCGCCGACCGCTCCCCGATGCGGCAGTAGGCGATCGTCTCCCGCGCCGGGTCGAGCCCCGCCCCGGTGTAGATCTCGCGGATCTGCTCGTCGGTGCGGAAGGTGCCGTCCTCGTTCGCCGCGCGGCTCCACGGCACGTTGATCGCGGTGGGGATGTGCCCGGCCCGCTGCGCCTGCTCCTGCGGGAGGTGGGCGGGGGCGAGGAGGCGGCCGGAGTACTCGTCGGGCGAGCGGACGTCGACCAGGTTGGCGCGACCGATCGCGGCCAGCACCTCGTCGCGGAACGCGCGGAGGGTGGTGTCCTGCACCCCGGCGTCGTACGACGTGGCCTCGCGCACCGGCACCTCGGTGGTCAGCGGGCGGGCGTCGAGCTCCCACCGCTTGCGGCCGCCGTCGAGGATGCGGACGTCGCGGTGGCCGTAGAGCTTGAAGTACCAGTAGGCGTAGGTGGCGAACCAGTTGTTGTTGCCGCCGTAGAGCACGACCGTGTCGTCGTTGCCGATGCCGTGCTCGGAGAGCAGTCTGGCGAACTGCGCGCGGTCGACGAAGTCGCGCACCACCTGGTCCTGCAGGTCGCGGGTCCAGTCGAAGCGCAGCGCGCCCCGGAGATGGCCGTGGTCGTAGGCGCCGACGTCCTCGTCCACCTCCACGAGCACGACGCAGGGGTCGTCGAGGTGCTGCTCGACCCAGTCGGGGTCGACGAGGACGTCAGCGCGGGCCATGGGTGCCTCTCGGAGGACGGGTCAGTGGACCGCGGAGTCGCGGAGCACGGCAGCAGCGTGGGAGAGCCGGTCGCGCGGCAGGACGCGCACGCCGAGGAGGTACATCTCGCAGCCCAGGCAGAACGCGAACGCCGCGTTGAGGAACGCCGCCGCGAGCGCCATGCCCGCGGCGACCAGCACGACCGGGGTCGAGCCGGACAGCGCCCCGCCGAGCGCGACCACCGCGAAGGCGAGGCCCACGCCCTGCGCGAACCGCGGCGGCAGCGCCGGCTCGGTCTCGGCGGGCGCGCCGATGCGGGGACGGACGACGGTGCGGAACAGCCAGGAGTACGGCGTGCGCGCGGGACCGAGCGCGACGCCGGCGAGGAACGCCAGCGCCTGGGCGGCGAGCAGCACGGTGGTGAGGGCCGACGGGGCCGAGACCAGGACCACGACGAGGACGACCGTGGTCAGCCAGGCGGCGAAGCGCTGGCCGCGGGGGTCGACCTGAGGTGAGGCGGGGGCCGTCGCGGCGACAGGCGCGACGGCGGTGCGGGACGTGGACATGCTGGGGCTCCTGCAGGACGGGGTGGGGGGACGCGGAGGTCAGGCCCCACGACACAGCGACGAGCGCACGCGGCAGTGGTCCACTGCGCGGCGGCGGGTCAGCAGGGTCGTCAGCACACGACAACGGTAGGTCGTACCGGCAACCGGCGTCCCTCGGTCGTCCAGCATCCGGATGCTGGGTCCGCATCGTGGCTGCGGATATCCTCTGCCGGTGCGACGAGCCCTCATCACCGGCATCACCGGCCAGGACGGCTCCTACCTCGCCGAGCTGCTGCTCGAGAAGGGCTACGAGGTGCACGGCCTGGTGCGCCGCTCCTCCTCCTTCAACCGCGGTCGCATCGACCCGCTGTGGTTCGCCCCCGGCGGCGAGCGGCTGCACCTGCACTACGGCGACATGACCGACGGCGTGAGCCTGGTCAACCTCGTCCATGCCGTGCGTCCCGACGAGGTCTACAACCTGGCCGCGCAGAGCCACGTCAAGGTGTCCTTCGAGATGCCGGAGTACACCGCCTCCGCCGACGCTGTCGGCACGATCCGCCTGCTCGAGGCGATCCGCACCGCCGGCCTGCACGACTGCCGCTTCTACCAGGCCTCGACCTCGGAGATGTTCGGCGCGACCCCGCCGCCGCAGGACGAGCGCACCGCCTTCCACCCGCGCTCGCCGTACGGCGCGGCCAAGCTGTTCGCACACTGGACGACGGTCAACTACCGCGAGGCCTACGGCCTCTACGCGGTCTCCGGGATCCTGTTCAACCACGAGTCGCCGCGACGTGGTGAGACGTTCCTGACCCGCAAGGTCACCCGCGGCGTCGCCCACATCGAGCGGGGGCTCACCGACCGGCTCGTGCTCGGCAACCTCGACGCGGTGCGCGACTGGGGCTACGCCAAGGAGTACGTCGAGGGCATGTGGCGGATGCTGCAGCCCGACACCCCCGACGACTACGTCCTCGCCACCGGGGTGGGCACGACCGTGCGCGACTTCGTGCGGATGTCGTTCGAGTGCGTCGGCCTGGACTGGCAGGAGTACGTCGACCACGACGAGCGCTACGAGCGGCCCACCGAGGTGGACGCGCTGATCGGCGACGCCCGCAAGGCCGAGCGCGTGCTGGGCTGGCGCGCCGAGACCAAGGTCGAGGGCCTGGCCCAGCTGATGGTCGAGGCCGACCTCGCCGCGACCCCACCGCGGTGACCGGTCCCACCCTCGTCACCGGCGTCACCGGTCAGGACGGCGTCCACCTCGCGCGGCTGCTGCGCGACCGGGGCGTGCCGGTGGTGGGGACGCGCCAGGAGGACCGGTCCGCGCGGGCGCGCGCCGCGGCGTACCTGCCGGACGTGGACCTGCGGGTGCTCGACCTGCGCGACCCGGTCGGGCTCGGGCCGCTGCTCGCGGAGGTGCGGCCCGCGCGGGTCTTCCACCTGGCGGGCTCGACCTCGGTCGCGCAGAGCTGGCAGGATCCCACCACGACGACGGCGGTCAACGACCACGCGGTCGCGCGGCTGCTGGAGGACGTGCGGGCACACCGGGACCGCACGGGGGACGAGGTGCGGGTCTTCGTCGCCTCCTCCGCGGTGGTCGGCCGCGAGCCGGACCCCTCGCCCTACGGCCGTTCCAAGCTGGCTGCCGAGCAGCACGTCCGCGACGCCCGCGAGGCCGGGCTGTGGGCGGTGTCCGCCCGGCTGCACAACCACGAGAGCCCCCTGCGCGAGCCGCAGTTCGTCACACGCAAGATCACCCGTGCCGCGGCCGCCATCGCGCTCGGGCGGGCCGAGTCGCTGACGCTCGGCAACACCGGGGTGCGGCGTGACTGGGGGCACGCGCGCGACTACGTCGAGGCGATGCGCCGCATGCTCGAGCAGGAGACGCCGACCGACCTCGAGGTCGGAACGGGGGTCGCGCACGGGCTGCTCGACCTGGTCGCCTGCGCGTTCGACGCCGCGGGCCTGGGCGACGCGGCGCCGTACCTGCGCACCGACGACGCGCTGCTGCGTCCCGGCGACGCCGCCGAGCAGGTCGCCGACCCCGAGCCGGCCGCGGCCGCGCTGGGCTGGCGGGCACGGACGTCGTTCGCCGACATGGTCGCGCACCTGGTGCGCGTCGACCTGGCGCGGCTGCGCACCGGGGTGGAGCACGACCCGGCGTACCTCAGGCCCTGAGCGCGCGTCAGCCGGCTGCGACGGTGGTCCTCATCGAGCGAGGTCGTGGTCCCCGCGGGCCACGGCGCCACCGCCTTCGTCGACGCCACGGACGTCGGGGAGGTGGCGGCCGCAGCGCTGCTCGACCCTGGCCGCCACGCCGGCCGGGCATGGACGCCGACCGGCCCGGAGGCGCTGACCTACGACCAGGTCGCGGTGGCGCTGAGCGAGGCCCTCGGCCGGTCCGTGCGCTACGTCCCGGCGGCCATGGCCTACGCCCGGCACGCGCACCGCACCCTCGACATGCCATGGGCGATGGTCACGGTGACCACCACGATCTACACCGCCGCCCGTCTCGGTCGCGCAGGCGGCCTGACCAGCGACGTGGCCGCCGTGCTCGGGCGGGCCCCCGGTCCTTCGACGACTTCGCCCGCCGCCACGTCGCGGACTGGACGCCCCGACCCGCTAGCTAGACGACCGCGGCGAGCGCGGCGAGGACCTGCTCCTTGCGCGGTGCACCGACCGCGCGGGAGACCTCGCGGCCCCGGGCGTCGAGCACGACCGTGGTGGGCGTGCGGTGCACGTCGAGCAGGCGTACGGCGTCGAGGTGGGCCTCGGCGTCGACCTCGACGTGGGTCACGCCGGGGACGACCTCGGCCACGTCGGCCAGGACCCGGCGCGCGGCACGGCAGGGGGCGCAGAACGCGGAGGAGAACTGCAGGAGGGTCGCGCGGTCGCCGAACGCGTCCTCGCGGACGGCTCCGCCGAGCATCGCGCGGACGGAGAGCCCCGGGATGGCGGGCGCCTCCGGCGGTGCGGGATCCTCCGCGAGCGGCGTCGACTCGGCCGACCAGTCGCGGTCGTCGGCCGGCTCGGGGTCGGCGCCGCCGCGGAAGCGGCCGTCGGTGCGGGCCCGCCACACCCCGAACGCGCTCGCCACGAGAAGGACGGCGAGGACGACCCAGGCGCCAGGACTCATGGGGCGATTCTCCCAGCGTCGGCAAGGGACGGCGCCGAGCGCCCCGGTCCCCCGACGGGGCGGTCGACAGGGGCGCAACGAAACGGGCCGGCGAGGGGTGACGGCCCTCCCGGAGCATTCCGGGGCCGGCACAGGTCCGGCAGGGTCACCCCCCGGCGAAGGGCGGGAGGAACTCCACGTCGACGCCCTCGGGCACGCCGACCGCGCCGGCATCGCGCGAGCCCACGGGCCGGTCGCCGACCAGGGCGGAGCACACCTCCAGCACCCGGGGCAGCTCGGGACGGTCGGGCAGCAGGGCCAGCACGGCCCGGCGTACGTCGGCCACCGACGGGTCCGCGGCGGGCCCCGCCGCGGGCTCGACCTCCACTGTCACCTCCGCACGACCCGCCGCAGCGCGGGCCGAGGCCCACAGCCGGACGTGGACGGAGCGGGAGGTCGCGGGTGCCATGTCCGATATCCTGCCAGGACTGGAAGGAGACCCGGGATGCGCGCGATCCTGCTGCTCACGGGCAGCCTGCAGCCCTCGGCTGAGGTGCTGCCCTCGCTGGGTCTCCTGCCGTTCAACGTCCGCGTGCTGCCCGCCGAGGGCACGGCACTGCTGGACTCCCCGCCCGTCGACGCGGTCCTGGTCGACGGCCGCGCCGACCTCGCCAAGGCGCGCGACCTCGGCCGTCTGATCCGCACCCTGGGCACGTCCACGCCCACGCTCCTGGTGGTCACCGAGGGCGCGCTGCCGGTGGTCGCGGTCGACTGGGGCTACGACGACCTGCTGCTCACCTCGATCGGCCCCGCCGAGCTCGACGCCCGCGTGCGCCTGGCCATCGGGCGCCTGGCGGCGGGTCAGCCCGACGACCCCGAGTCGCACCTGATCCGGTCGGGGCAGGTCACCATCGACGAGGCGAGCTACACCGCTCGCCTCGGCAACCGCGCGCTCGACCTGACCTTCAAGGAGTTCGAGCTGCTGAAGTACCTCGCCCAGCACCCGGGCCGGGTCTTCACCCGCGAGCAGCTGCTGCAGGAGGTGTGGGGCTACGACTACTTCGGCGGCACCCGCACCGTCGACGTCCACGTGCGGCGGCTGCGCGCCAAGCTCGGCGCCGACCACGAGGCGCTGATCGGCACGGTGCGCAACGTCGGCTACCGCTTCGTGGTCCCGCCTTCGGAGGCGCCCGCCGTTGAGCGCGTGGACGCGTGAGCGAGCGCCTCACGAACCTCGACGAGGCCGGGCTCGCCGCCGTGCGCGCGGTCGTCGGCGCCGCCGAGCGGGCCGACCACGTGCGACCGGTCGACGAGGCCGTCGAGCTCCTCCTCGCCCGGGGGCTGGGGGCCGGCGCCACCCTGTGGCTCGACGAGCACGGGTTCGCGCTGGTGCGTCCTGGCGAGCCGTCGCAGCTCGACCTCGTCGTCCACCCCGAGGCGCGTCGCGCCGGCCTCGGCGACGCGCTCGTCCGTCAGGCGCTCGACGAGGGCGAGTGGGTGGCGTGGTCCCACGGCGACCACCCCGGCGCCGCGCGGCTGGCGCAGCGGCACGGCTTCAGCGGCGAGCGGGCGCTGTGGGTGATGCGGCTGCCCGGTGGGGCACCGCTGCCCGACGGGCCCGCCGACGGGCCGACGCTGCGCTCGTTCCGTCCCGGCGAGGACGACGCCGAGCTGCTCCGGGTCAACGCCGCCGCCTTCGCCCACCACCCCGAGCAGGCCGGGCTCGACCAGGCGGGGCTCGAGGAGCGCATGGCCCAGCCATGGTTCGACGCCGACGGGCTCGTCGTCGCCGACGCCGGCAGGGGCCGGCTGGCCGGCTTCCACTGGACCAAGGTGCATCCCGCGACCGACGACGGCCCCGCCCACGGCGAGGTCTACGTCGTCGGGGTCGACCCCGGTGCCCAGGGCGGCGGCCTCGGCCGGCGGCTGCTGCGGGCGGGGCTCGAGCACCTGCGCGAGCGGCTCGGACCGGATGCCGAGGTGGTCCTCTACGTCGAGTCCGACAACGCGCCCGCGGTGGCGATGTACGAGCGGTTCGGCTTCACCCACGCCGCCCGCGACACCCACGTGCAGTACCGCCGCTCGGTTTCACTAGGGCCCTAGTGACTTTGGTACTTCCCACGCAAAGTTTCGCTCGGGAAGTACCGGTTTCACTAGGGCCCTAGTGAAACCGTCAGCCCCCCAGCGCTGCTCGGAGGGCGGCCGCAGCCCGGCGGACCGCCTCCAGCGCGGGCCCCTCGAAGGACAGCATGTTGGCGAACCCGTGCACCTCGCCCGGCTCGCGCCGGTGCTCGATGCTCGCCCCCGCACCGGCGAGCCGCTGGGCGTAGGCCTCGCCCTCGTCGCGCAGCGGGTCGAAGCCCGCGGTGACGAGGTACGCCGGCGCGAGGCGGGCGACGACGTCCGTGCCCAGCTCGGCGTGCAGCACCGAGGCGCGCGGGTCGGCCGGGTCGGCGCCGGCGAGGTACGCCGCCTCGACGCGGTCCATGAACTCGCAGGTGAGGTAGAACCCGGACCCGAAGCGGCGGCGGCTCAGCCGCTGGCCGGCCATCTCGGTCATCGGGTAGATCAGCAGCTGGAAGGCCAGCGGCACCTGCTCGTGGGCCGCGCGCAGGGCGGTCGCCGCGGCGAGGTAGCCGCCCGCCGAGTCGCCGCCGACCGCGAGCCGGGCCGGGTCGGCGTCGTAGTCGGCGGCGTTGCTCGCCACCCACTCGAAGGCCGCCCACGCGTCGTCGACGCCGGCCGGGAAGACGTGCTCGGGGGCCAGGCGGTAGTCGACCGACAGCACACGCACCCCCGCCTGCGAGGTGAGGAAGCGGCACAGCCCGTCGTGGGAGTCCAGGTCGCCGTAGACCATGCCGCCACCGTGGAAGAACACCAGGAGCGCACCCGGCTCCACGACGCCACGCGGGACGTAGAGCCGCGCGGGCAGCGGTCCGTCGGCGCCCCGCACGGTGCGCTCGTGGACCTGGCCGACCTGCCAGTGGCCGGCGACCGTGGCGGCCTGGCGCCGCATGGCGGCGCGGCCCTCGACGACGTCGTCGTACTCCTCGGCACCCCTCTCACCCGTGAGACGCATCAGGCGCAGCATCATCTGCGCCTGCACCGAGAGCTCGTGGCCCTCGATCCGGACGGGGCGCCCGGCGAGGCGGCGCAGGCGCGAGGGCGGCTGGGAGAGCACGCGGGCGGCGGCCGCGGCCTGGAGGGGAGCCGTCCGGTCGCGGACGCGGGCCAGCACGCCGGCGGGACCGCGGCGGCCGAGGGCGGTGGTGGAGTCGGGCACGGGCAGCACCGTAGCGAGCCCGAGTTCACCCCGGGTTCACCACCAGGTGGGACGATGACCCCATGACCCCGGACACGTCCCTGCTGCGCGAGTCCCTCACGGACCCGATGACCGAGGACGACGTCGCGGCCACCTCCCTGGGCGTGGACGTCTTCGACGTCGACCCGGCGTACGACGTCAGCGCGGGCGAGCTGCCCCCCGACCGGTTCCTCGACCGCGAGCTGTCCTGGCTGCGGTTCAACCAGCGCGTGCTCGAGCTGGCCGAGGACGAGTCGGTGCCGCTGCTCGAGCGCGCGCGGTTCGCCGCGATCTTCGCCAGCAACCTCGACGAGTTCTTCATGGTCCGCGTGGCTGGTCTCAAGCGGCGCATCGCCGCGGGCCTCGCCGTGCCCAGCGCCTCGGGACATCAGCCCCGCGAGGTGCTCGACATGATCCGGCAGACCTCGACCGACCTGATGCAGCGGCACGCTTCGTGCTTCCGCGACAAGATCATCCCCGCGCTCGCCGACGAGCGGATCCAGCTGCTGCGCTGGAGCGACCTCGACCGCGACGAGCAGCGCCGGCTCAAGAAGCTCTTCAAGGAGCGGATCTTCCCGGTCCTCACCCCGCTCGCGGTGGACCCCGCCCACCCGTTCCCCTACATCTCCGGGCTCTCGCTCAACCTGGCCGTCCTGGTCCGCAACCCCAAGACCGGCAAGGAGCACTTCGCGCGGGTCAAGGTGCCGCCCAAGTTCGACCGGTTCATCGCGCTCGACGAGCTGCGCTTCGTGCCGGTCGAGGACGTCATCGCCGAGCACCTGAAGCCGCTGTTCCCCGGCATGCAGGTGGTCACCGTCCACACCTTCCGCGTCACCCGCAACGAGGACCTCGAGGTCGAGGAGGACGACGCCGAGAACCTCCTTCACGCGCTCGAGAAGGGCTTGCAGCGCAGGCGGTTCGGGCCGCCGGTGCGGCTCGAGGTCGAGGAGAGCATCGATCACCACGTCCTCGACCTGCTGGTCACCGAGCTCGGCATGAGCCCCTCGGAGGTCGTCTCCGTGCCAGGGCCGCTCGACCTCACCGGGCTCCACGACATCGCCGACCTCGACCGGGCGGAGCTGAAGTACCCCGCCTTCCTGCCCTCCACCCATCACCTCCTGGCGGAGGTCGAGACCGCCTCGCCAGTCGACATCTTCGGCGCGGTGCGCGAGCGCGACGTGCTGCTGCACCACCCCTACGACTCGTTCAGCACCTCGGTGCAGCGGTTCATCGAGCAGGCCGCGGCCGACCCGCACGTCCTGGCGATCAAGCAGACCCTCTACCGCACCTCCGGTGACTCCCCGATCGTCGAGGCGCTCATCGACGCCGCCGAGGCCGGCAAGGAGGTCCTCGTCATCGTCGAGATCAAGGCGAGGTTCGACGAGGGCGCCAACATCAAGTGGGCCCGCAAGCTCGAGCAGTCCGGCTGCCACGTCGTCTACGGCCTGATCGGGCTCAAGACCCACTGCAAGCTCGCGATGGTGGTGCGCGACGAGCCCGACGGCATCCGGCGCTACGCCCACCTCGGCACCGGCAACTACAACCCCAAGACCGCGCGCCTGTACGAGGACCTCGGGCTGCTCACCGTCGACACCGGCCTCACCGACGACGTGGCGCACCTGTTCAACAACCTGTCCGGCTATGCCCGCCACCCGTCCTACGAGCACCTCCTGGTCGCCCCCCACACGGTCCGCGACGGGTTGCTGCGGCGCATCGAGCGCGAGGTGGAGCACCACCGTGAGGGACGCCCCGCCCGCATCCGGATCAAGGCCAACTCGGTGGTCGACGAGATGGTCATCGACGCGTTGTACGACGCGTCCCGGGACGGCGTGCCCGTGCAGCTGCTGACGCGGGGCATCTGCGCGCTGCGTCCGGGTGTGCCGGGGCTGAGCGAGACGATCGAGGTGCGCTCGATCCTCGGGCGGTTCCTCGAGCACAGCCGGGTGTTCTGGTTCGACAACGGCGGCGAGCCCGACGTGCTGATCGGCTCGGCGGACCTGATGCACCGCAACCTCGACCGCCGCGTCGAGGTGCTCACGCCGCTGCCCTCCCAGGCCTCGGTCGAGGAGGTGGGGCGGATGCTCGACGTCGCCTTCGACGACGGCACTGCGGCCTGGCACCTGTGCCTGGACGGCACCTGGGACCGTCGCGCCACCGACGCGGAGGGCCAGCCGCTGCTCGACCTGCAGGACTGGCTGATCCAGCAGACCCGCCGCCGCAAGGGCTGACCCGCCTGGTCCGGTCGAGCCGCACCACCAGGTCGGCCGAGCCCGCCAGTCCCCCGCGAACCGCCGGCTCACGGGATGGCGACCGGTCTGCCTGGGTGCGTGCGGGCCGGGGGTGTGAGACTAGCCGCATGGCACCACGTGGTCCCGTCCTCGCGGCCGGTGCGGTCACCCTCCGCCGACAGCGCGGCAGCACCGAGGTGCTCCTGGTGCACCGGCCGAAGTACGACGACTGGTCGTTCCCCAAGGGCAAGCTCGACCCCGGCGAGACCGCCCGCACCGCGGCCGTGCGCGAGGTGCTCGAGGAGACCGGCGTCCGGGTCCGGCTCGGGCCGGTGCTCGGGTCGCAGGCCTACCTGGTCGAGAACGGCGGTGGACGGCTCAAGCAGGTGCACTACTGGGTCGGGCGCGCCGTCGGCGGGCAGGACGTGTCGGCCTACGTCCCCAACGACGAGATCGACGACGTGCAGTGGGTGCCCGCCGGCAAGGCCGCCGACCTGCTCACCTACGACTACGACCGCGAGACGCTCGCCGAGGCGCTGCCCTACCAGAAGCGCAGCGTCCCGCTGGTCGTCCTGCGGCACGCCGAGGCGCGCTCCCGCAGCCGTCACCGTGGTGACGACCGGCGCCGGGACCTCACCGCCGCCGGCGGGCGCCAGGCCCAGCGGCTCGTGCCCCTGCTCGAGGCCTACGACCTCCGGCTGGTGGTCTCCTCCAGCAGCGACCGCTGCTGGCGCACCGTCGCGCCGTACGCCGCCGCGCGCGACCTCGACGTCGAGGTCACCGACGGGCTGACCGAGGAGGACGCCGGACCCGACAGCGTGGTCGGCGAGGTCGCCCGACTGCTCGAGGAGCGCACGCCGGCCGTGCTGTGCACCCACCGGCCGGTGCTGCCGCAGGTGATGGAGACCCTGGGGCTCGAGCCGCTGCCGCTCGACCCCGCCGCCGCCGTCGTCGTGCACCACCGGCACGGCCGGATCGTCGCCCTCGAGCGCGTCCCCGCCCCCAGCGGCCGCTGACCCCGGCCGACCGACCGGTGTCGTTCACCCGGCGTTCACCTCGATCCGGTCGCCTATTCATGCGGGGTCCCTACCGTCGGCAGGGTTGATGGACCTGCAGGCCGATCGAGAGCGTTGGTGACCCCCCGTGGCGACGTACACGACCGCAAGCCGCACCACCCGCACGCACCCGGCGCCGCGGCACACCATGCCGACGCTGCGCTCCTTCGGGGGCGGTGCGGGCGTCACGACCTCCGCCGACCAGGCCCGCGTCCGTGAGCAGCACGGCCGCGCCCGCGAGCTGCCGGCCCAGCCCGACCCGGTGATGTCGGCCCAGGACGTCGACGTGTACTACGGCGACTTCCGCGCCCTGACCAAGGTCAGCCTCGACTTCGGCCAGCACGAGATCACCGCGCTCATCGGTCCCTCGGGCTGCGGCAAGTCGACGCTGCTGCGCTCGCTCAACCGGATGAACGACACCGTGCCGGGCGCCCGCGTCGAGGGCTCGATCACCTTCCGCGGCAAGGACGTCTACGACCCCGACGTCGACCCGATCGACGTGCGCCGCAGCATCGGGATGGTCTTCCAGCGGCCCAACCCGTTCCCCAAGTCGATCTACGACAACATCGCCTACGGCCCCCGCTTCATCGGGATGGACGTGCCGGGCGGCCGGTCCGGCATGGACGACGTGGTCGAGGAGTGCCTGACCAAGGCGGCGCTCTGGGACGAGGTCAAGGACAAGCTCAAGCAGTCGGCCTACGGCCTCTCCGGTGGCCAGCAGCAGCGCCTGTGCATCGCGCGCACGCTCGCGGTCCGTCCCGAGGTGATCCTGATGGACGAGCCGTGCTCGGCCCTCGACCCGATCGCCACCTCCCGGATCGAGGACTGCATGCTCGAGCTGCGCGAGGACTACACGATCATCATCGTCACCCACAACATGCAGCAGGCGGCGCGCGTGGCCGACCGGACCGCGTTCTTCACCGCCCTCGCCGAGGAGGGCAGCGGCGACCGCACCGGCCTCCTGGTCGAGCACGACCTGACCGCCAACATCTTCCGATCGCCTCGCGACAAGCGCACCGAGGACTACATCTCGGGCCGCTTCGGCTGAGGTCGACCTCACCCCACCCGAGGCCGCCCGTGATCATCGGACTGCGCCTGCTGGTCGTGGACCCGCAGGCCGACGCCGCCACGCTGGAGACCCTCACCGCCGAGGGGTTCACCGTCCACCTCGCCGCCCGCGGGACCGACGCCCTGGTCGAGTACGGCGGGTTCGCGCCGGACGCGCTCCTGGTCGCGCCGCTGCTGCCGGACCTCGTCCTGGCCGACTTCGTCGCCGCCGTGCGCCGGGGCGGCGACCAGCCGATCCTCCTCGGGGTCGGCGGCGAGCCCGACCTCGGGCCGGTGGGCGCCGCGCTGCTGCAGGGCGCCACCGGCACCGTCGACCGGCCCTACTCCGCCCCTGAGGTCGCCGCGCGCGTGTGCTCGACCCTGCCGCGCACGCCGGTCCGGGTGCCGCTGCTGCTCGGTCCCCTGCGCCTGGACCCGCTCGCGCACACGGTGCACCTCGGCGACGCGGAGCTCGCCGGGCTCGGGCTCAAGGAGTTCCGGCTGCTGGAGCTGCTGCTGATGCGCTCGGACCGGGTGGTGTCCCACGTGGAGCTGCGCGACGCCCTCGCGCAGGGAGCCGCCCGGGTGCCGTCGAACAACGCGATCGCGGTTCACGTGCGCCGCCTGCGCTCCCGCCTGCCCGCCCCGCTGCAGCTGCGCACGGTCCGGGGCCTGGGCTACCGCCTCACCCTCGAGCCGCTGACCACCCACGCCACCAGCACCGGACTCGGCCCACGCTGACCGGCGCCGCGTGAGGGTCAGGGCAGCTGGAGCAGGCGCAGGAGCCAGTAGCAGAGGGCAGCCATCAGGCCGGCCGCCGGGAAGGTGAGGACCCAGGCGCCCACGATGTTCTTCGCCACGCCCCACCGGACCGCGGAGACCCGCTTGGTCGCGCCGACGCCCATGACCGCCGAGGTGATCGTGTGGGTGGTCGAGATCGGGGCCTCGAAGACGAACGCGGTGGTGTAGAGCACCCCCGCCGCGACCGACTCGGCGGCGAAGCCGCGCGGCGGGTCGAGGTGGATGATGCGGCGGCCGAGGGTGCGCATGATGCGCCAGCCGCCGGAGTACGTCCCCAGCGAGATCGCGCTCGCCGCGGACACGATCACCCAGATCGGGAGGCTGTCGTCGGCCGCGACGTAGCCGCCGGTGAGCAGCGCGAGGAAGATGACGCCCATCGTCTTCTGCGCGTCCTGCAGGCCGTGGCCCAGGGCCATGGCGCCGGCGCTGACGGTCTGCGCGAGGCGGAAGCCGCGGTTGGTGCGGCTCGGGTTGGCGTTGCGCCAGATCCACATGATCGCGTACATCACCAGCGCCGCGGCCAGGAAGCCGAAGATCGGCGAGGCGATCATCGGGATGACGATCTTGTCGAGGATGACCTGCCACCGGACGACCCCGCACTGCGAGCCCGTGACCACGTCGCCGGCCACCGTGCAGCCCTCGTCGGTCATCCTCGACCCGTCGATGCCGGTGAAGAACTCCCCCGGCGTGCTGAAGGCGAAGGCCATGCCGGCGCCCATGAGACCGCCGATCAGCGCGTGCGAGGAGGACGACGGCAGGCCGAAGTACCAGGTCAGCAGGTTCCAGGCGATCGCCCCCAGGAGGCCCGCCATCACCACGGTCAGCCCATGGGTGTTCTGCGGGAGGGTGATCACCTTGCCGACGGTGTTGGCGACCTCCTGGCCGAGGAAGGCGCCGATGAAGTTCATCACCGCCGCCATCGCCAGCGCCGCTCGCGGCGTGAGCGCGCGGGTGGAGACGGAGGTGGCGATCGCGTTGGCGGCGTCGTGGAAGCCGTTGGTGTAGTCGAACACCAGCGCCACCGCGACGACCGCGATGATGATCGCGAGGTCCACGCTCAGGACTCCTTGACGGCGATCTGCTCGATCACGTTGGCCACCGACTCGAACGCGTCGATGGCGTCCTCGAGCGAGTCGACGACGTCCTTGAGCTTCATCACCTCGAGCGCCTCGAGCTCGCCGTTGAAGAGCTTGGCCAGGATCCGGCGGTAGTGCTTGTCGCCGGCGTTCTCCAGGCGGTTGATCTCGATCCAGAACTCGTCGAGGTTCTTCATGCTCTGCAGGCGCGGCATGGAGTCGGCGGTCACCTCGGCGCAGCGCTGGATCACGCTGACCTGCTCGGCCAGCTCCGGCGGCAGGTCGTCGATCTCGTAGAGCAGGACCATGTCGACGGCCTCCTCCATGAAGTCCATGACGTCGTCGAGGGCCGAGGCGAGGGAGTAGATGTCCTCGCGGTCGAACGGCGTCACGAACGTCGTGTTGACCCGCCGGATGATCTCGTGGGTCGCCTCGTCCGCGAGGTGCTCGGCCTCCCGCATCCGCCCGGCCAGCGCCGTGCGGTCGGTGCCCTCGGTGAAGACCTCGTTGAGCAGTCCTGCGCCGTCGACGAGGCGGTTGGCCAGGGTGCTGAACATGTCGTAGAAGGACGTGTCGGCCGGACGGAACCGCAGTGCCACGGTGAACTCCTGGGGAAATGATGGTGGGCCGGCGAACATGCTAGGGGCACGCAGGCGCCGGCACGCAATCACCCGGGCGCGGTGTCGCCGGGCTCACGCCTGCGGGGTGGGGCCGTCCTGGTCCGAGACGCCCAGGAGGTCGTCGATCTCCTCCTGCTCGAGGGGCCCGTCGGCTCGTCCGGCGACGATCATCAGCGACGACAGCAGCTCGACCTCGGCCCGCAGGACGGGGTCCTCGAGGGGGACGTCGAGTCCGTCTCCCATGGTGGCCGCATCCTTCCCTCGTCGTGCTCTCGTCGTGCCCTCGTCGTGGCGGGCCTGTGCGAAGTACTACCCCACCGACCGGTCGTCACACCAAGGCGGAGGTCCCGCACCCTCGCGCGACCGCACGGACCTGCCCCAGTTCCCGGTCCTGAAACGGGACGACCCCGGCACCGTGGTGCCGGGGTCGTGGCAGCCGGCGCTCAGGGCGTCGGAGCCGTGCGACGTCGGGACGTCAGAGGGGGCGGACGTTCTCCGCCTGCGGGCCCTTGGGACCCTGCGTCACCTCGAACTCCACGCGCTGGTTCTCGTCGAGGGACTTGTAGCCCTGCGTCTGGATGGCCGAGAAGTGGACGAAGACGTCGTCGCCCCCGTCCTCCTGCGCGATGAACCCGAAACCCTTCTCGGCGCTGAACCACTTGACCGTGCCCTGAGCCATGCTCTGCAACTCCATCTGATCCGGAAATGACCTCGATCGCGAGCCTAGCAACCAGAACCAGCAGCACCACCAGCCCCAGGGCGGCTCCCCACCCGGCTCCCGGAGGTCCCCGGGACCGGTGCCGGCGCGGGGTAGGTTGTGCCCATGCTCGTGCTCAGTCGTCGTGTCGGGGAGAGCATCGTGATCGGCGACGAGGTCACCATCACGGTGCTCGAGGTCCGCGGCGACGTCGCGCGGATCGGCATCCGCGCCCCGCGCAGCATCGCAGTCCACCGCGCCGAGCTGCTCGCCGAGGTGGAGGAGACCAACCGCGCCGCGGCGTCCCCGAGCCAGGCGGCGATCGCCTCGCTCACCCAGCGGCTGGGGACCACGCCGCCCGAGCGGCGCCGGAGCTGATCTCAGCCGGGCCCGGGCGAGACGATCGCCTCGGCCGTGGCCCGCGCGGACGGAGCCACCCCGGCCAGCGTCGCGGACGCCGGACCGGTCCAGTCGCCGTACCCGACGAGGAACAGGCGCGGCTCGTCGAGCGCCTGGGTGCCCGACCGCCCGCCCACGCGGACGTGGCCGCCGACCGTGCGCAGCCCGAGGTCGCGCAGGTGGCCCAGCGCGGGACGGAAGCCGGTGCACCAGACCACCACGTCGCACTCCTGCTCGGTGCCGTCGGTCCAGGCGACGCCGGTGGCGGTCAGCCGGCTGAACATCGGCCGGGCCCGCAGTGCGCCGCGGTCCCGGGCCTGCTTGACCGAGGCGACCATCACGATGTCGCCGAGGTCGCCGGGGTCGCCGGGGTCGCCGGGGGCGCCGGGGTCGCCGGGGTCGCGGCCCTCCGCCAGGGCCGCGAGGCGGGCTCGGGCCCGGGCGAACAACACCCTCCCGTCGACGTCGTCGGGGAGGAAGCGCGGCGGTCGCGCGGTGACCCACGTGGTGTCGGCCACGACGGAGACCTCGGCGAGGACCTGGGCCGCCGAGTTGCCGCCTCCGACCACGACCACGCGCTGCCCCGCGAGCTGGTCGGGGGTGCGGTAGTCCGACGCGTGCAGCTGCCTCCCGGCGAACTCGCGCATGCCCGGGTAGTGCGGCCAGAACGGCCGGTCCCACGTCCCGGTCGCCGACACGACCGTCCGGGCCGCGACGGCGAGGTCGCCAGCGGTGAGCAGCAGCGGGCTGCCGGGGTCGGCGTCGGTGCGTCTGACCGCCTCCACCCGGTGCGGCCGCAGCACCTGCAGGTCGTAGCGCTGCTCGTAGGAGGTCAGGGTAGTCGACCACGTGGTCGCGCGGAGGGTAGCCCCGTGCCGCGTCGTCCCACGGCGGCATCATCCAGCCGGGCAACGAGGAGATGGACGCCGGCGAGAACAGCCGCAGGCCCGGCCACATCCGCGGCCAGGCGCCGCCGGGCGCCGGCGCCGCGTCGAGCACGAGGACGTCGCGGCCGGGCACCAGGCCCGCCCGGCGCAGGTGGAACGCGGTGGCCAGCGCCGACTGGCCGCCGCCGACGACCGCGACGGCGACCTCGTGGTCCGGCGGACGGGCCGCCGCTGCCCCGATCGCTCAGCCCTCGTCGAGGGCTGCGGCGGTCGCGGGTGCCGGCGCGGTCTCGCGGTCGCGGTAGAACCGCCGGGCCCAGAGGCTGACGTGGACGAGGCCCACCAGCGCGGGGACCTCGATGAGGGGACCGACGACCCCGGCGAGCGCCTGGCCCGAGGTGACCCCGAAGACGCCGATGGCCACCGCGATCGCGAGCTCGAAGTTGTTGCCCGCCGCGGTGAAGGAGACCGCGGTCGAGGCCTGGTAGTCCAGGCCCAGGGCCCGGGTCACCAGCATCGACCCGCTCCACATGAGCGCGAAGTAGGCGAGCAGGGGGAGCGCGATGCGGGCCACGTCGAGGGGCCGGCTGGTGATGGTGCCGCCCTGGAGGGCGAAGAGGACGACGATGGTGAACAGCAGGCCGTAGAGCGCCGCCGGACCGATCCGGGGCAGGAACCGCTGCTCGTACCACTCCCGTCCGCGGCGGCGCTCGCCGAGCGTGCGGGTCAGGAAGCCCCCGAGGAGCGGGATGCCGAGGAAGACCAGGACGGACCTGGCGATCTCCCACACCGACACCTCGAGCGCGCTCTGGTCGAGGCCGAGCCAGCCCGGCAGCACCTGGAGGTAGAACCAGCCGAGGACCGCGAACGCCAGGATCTGGAAGACGGCGTTGAGCGCGACGAGGACGGCCGCGGCCTCCCGGTCGCCACAGGCCAGGTCGTTCCAGATCAGCACCATCGCGATGCAGCGGGCGAGACCCACGATGACCAGTCCCGTGCGGTACGCCGGCAGGTCGGGCAGCAGCAGCCACGCCAGGGCGAACATCACCGCGGGGCCGAGCACCCAGTTGAGCAGGAGCGAGGTGGCGAGCAGGCGCCGGTCGCCGGTCACGCGTCCGAGCTCGTCGTAGCGGACCTTCGCCAGCACCGGGTACATCATCACCAGCAGCCCGATCGCGATGGGCAGCGAGACCGAGCCCACCTCGAGGGCCGCGAGCGCGTCGTCGAGGCCGGGGACCAGGCGCCCGAGCACCAGCCCGGCGACCATGGCCACGCCGATCCAGACCGGCAGGAACCGGTCGAGGGTGGAGAGCCGGTGCAGGACGTCGGACCCGGCCGCCGGAGCCGCCACGCCACCCCTCTCGCTCATGGTGCGACCGCGGCCGGAGCGAACAGGCCTGCCAGCGCGTCCAAGGCGGCCGGACGGGCCTGGTAGAACACCCAGGTCCCGCGCTTCTCCCGGTCGACGAAGCCGGCCTCGTGCAGCACCTTGAGGTGGTGGCTGATCGTCGGCTGGGCGAGGTCGAAGTGTGGGAGGAGGTCGCACACGCACGCCTCCGCGCCCTCGTGGGAGAGCACCAGCGACAGCAGCCGCAGGCGGGCCGGGTCGGCGAGCGCCCTGAGCAGGGCGGCCACCTGCGTGGCCGCCTCGGGTGTCAGCGGCTCCCGGGCCAGCGGCGTGCAGCAGTCCAGGACGGCGGGACGGGAGTTCGACACGTGTCGATGTTGACACACGTCGATATGCCGGGCGACGTGCGGGAGGTCAGGCGCCGAGCAGGGGCGCCCGGATCGGCAGGTCGTCGTTGAGCACGACCTGACCACCCTGGTGGGTGCGGGTGTTGACCAGCACCGGTGCGAGCAGGTTGGCGGTCGCGTCTCCGGCCTCGTCGCCGGGGTTGACCACGAGCAGCACCAGCACCTCCTCGACCCGCGAGACACCGAGGGCCGACACCGTGGCGTCGTCGATCTCGGGGGCGTAGTCGGGGAAGAACGGCTGCGGCGGCACCACGAGGAAGCGCAGGTCGGGGTCGTCGACCGACCGCAGCGCGCACAGCACGCCGTCCTCGTCGAGCCGGACCAGCGCGAAGTGGGTCATGCCCGGGAAGCCGGGCATCGGCTCGACGAGCTCGATGACGGGGATGTCCTCGACGACGCTCAACGTCGGTCCCTTCTCGTGGTGACTGGTCTCGGCAGGCTCGGCCGCCGAGGGCCGCTCGACCGCCGATGAGTGCGCGTTCACCGGCCTAGCGCAGGAAGTCCGACAGCGAGGGCTGGACCAGCCTAGCCGTGGAGGCGAGGGCGGTCTGGTAGGCCAGCTCCTGCATCTTGAGGTTCATCGTGGCCTCGGCGATGTCGACGTTCTCCAGGTCCGACAGGGCCGTGGTCATCTGCAGCCTGCTGTCGGTGATCACCTGGTCGCCCTTCTCCAGGCGGCTGTAGCGCACGCCCACGTCGGCCAGCGTCGTGGTCATCCGCTGGTGTGCGGCCTGCAGGCTGCTCTGCTTGGCCTGCACGGTCGTCATGTCCCCGAGCCGCAGCGCGTCGGACAGGTCGGCCAGGTCCTGGAAGAGGTCGGCACCCGGTGGCCCGAAGGCGGTCGTGCCGTCGACGTTGACCGGGACCTTGACGCCGGGCGCGATCGTGCGGTCCAGCGCGCCCGCCGTGCCGACGTACGCCCCGGACGGGTCGTAGGCGACGGCGCCGGCGGTGATGCCGCCGAAGACGGGGCGGCCGAGGTAGGTCGTGTTGGCCGTCGCGATCAGGCTCTCGCGGAGCTGGTCGACCTCGGTGGCGATCGCGTTGCGCGCCTGGGGGCTCTGGTTGGCGCCGTTGACCGCCTGGACGGTCAGGTCGGTGGCGCGGTTGACCGTGCCCAGCGCGGTCTGCAGCGCGGTGTCGATGCTGCTCAGCCAGCCCAGGCCGTTGCTGATGTTGCGCGAGTACTGGTCCTGGTCGGCCAGCTTCGAGCGCAGCCGCATCGCGGAGGTGGTGTCGGCCGGCGAGTCCGACGGCTTGTTGAGCACGCGTCCGGTGGTCAGCTGCTCCTGGGTCCGCGACAGCCGGCCGAGCGCCGTCTGCAGCGACAGGTTCGAGCGTGCCGACATCATGTTCTGGGTGATCCGCGTGATCGCCATCAGATCGCCGTCCTGTTGATCAGGGTGTCGAGCATCGAGTCGACGACGTTCATCACCCGTGCCGCCGCCTCGTAGGCCCGCTGGTACTGCACCATCGAGAGCATCTCCTCGTCGAGGTTGACCCCGGCCTGCTGGTCGCGCGCGCCGTCGACCTGCTCGGTGAGCATCTGCTGGCTCGCGGCGACCCGGCGGCCGGAGGCGACCGAGGTGCCGAAGCCGTTGACCAGCTGCTGGTAGGCCGGGTCCGCACCGGAGAAGCCCGCGAGCGCGTCGGCGTTGCCGCCCTGGACCACGCCGCCGGGCACGCCGGCCGCGGCGACCTCGCTGTTCTGGGTCAGGGCGAGCGCGATCGTCCCCGCCGGGTCGGTGGGGTCGTAGGTGAAGAACGCCTGCCCGGCCGCGCCGGTCGCGTCGTAGCCGCCCTGGTGCAGCGCGTTGACGCCGTCGGCCAGGGTCGCCGCGACGCTGCCCAGACCGGTGAGGTACGCCGGGATGGTCGTGTCGAGCAGGTCGGTGACGGCCCCCAGCTCCCCGGTCAGGCCGGTGGCCGGCGCGGTGCCGCCGACCGGGTGGGTGACCTGGAACTTCACCGGGCTGCCGTCGGCGTCCCCGGTCGGCGTGATGCCGGAGGACACCTGGAGCGCCCCCGCGAGGGCACCGGTCACCAGGGCGACCCCGCCCACGGAGACGTCGAGGCCGCCGGCGCCGTTGGCCGTGGCCTTGCCACCGGTGAGCTCGGTCAGGCGCAGGGCGAGCTGGTCGCGCTGGTCCATCAGGTTGCCGGCGTCGTCGTTGGTCAGGTTGGCGACGGTGATCGCCTTGTTGGTCGCGGCGAGGTCCGAGGCGATGGTGTTGACCTCGGCGACCAGGGCGTTGGCCCGGACGCGCTGGTCGGCGGCCTCGGACCGGAAGTTGCCGGCCTGCAGGTGCAGGGCGTCGGCGACCTCACGGCCACGGGAGAGCACCTGCGCGCGGGCCGCGTCGCTGTCGGGGGTGTTGGCCAGGTGGGCCCAGGCGGAGCGGAACTGCGCGAGCACGGCCGCGACCCCGTCGTCGCCGGGCTCGCCGATGCCGGTCTCCAGCCGGTCGAGCACGGTCTGGCGGGTGTCGAGGTAGGACTGCTTGCCGTGCTCGGTGCGACGGCGCAGGTCGAGCAGGTAGTCCGACATCCGGCTGACGCCGGTGATCCGGACGCCGCCGCCGGTGCCCTGGTCGCGCGACCACATCGCCGGCTTGGTCGGCGTGCCCGCGCTCACCGCGTCCACGCGGCGCCGGGTGTAGCCGTCGACCCCGACGTTGGCGATGTTCTGGCTCGCGGTGTCCATCGCGACGCGGTTGTAGCGCAGCGCGCTCAGCGCGGTGTTGAAGGAGGCGAAGGTGCCGGACATCGACCTACCTCAGATGCTCTGGTCCAGCAGGCGCGGGCGGCCGGCGTCGACGACGGCACGGCCGTCCTCGGCATAGCTGTCGGGCTGGTCGCTGAGGCCCAGGAACGTCTCTCGCGCGGTCTGCTGGCCGACCGAGAGCAGCTCGCGGTTGGCCGAGGCGATCTCGAGGATCTCCTGGGTGTAGGTGACGAACGCCTGGCGGTGGTCCAGGAGGATCGAGCGCCACGGCTCGTCGACGGCCTCGGCCAGCGCGCGCAGGCTCGGGCCGGCCGTCAGGCCGACCGCGGCGGCGGCCTCGTCGGCAGCCACGGCGCGCAGCAGCTCGGTCTCGCGCAGCGCCTCGACGACGGCCTCCACCTCGCGGGCGCAGGTCGCCAGCCACCGGGTGCGGCCGCTGGAGAGCACCAGCTGCTCGACCTCGAGCTTGTAGAGCATGGTCTCCAGGAGCTCGCGCTCGCGCCACAGGATGAGCGAGAGGTCCTCCATCGACGTCGTCCTTCCTTGACGGGCCCGGTGCGGGTGGTGGCCGCCGGGCGACCCCCGTCGTCCTGGCGACCGGCACCGAGCGGTGCGGTCGATGTCCTCCCATCGGCGCGGGGGCGCACCACTTGAGGAGTCCTCGCGCAGTTCGGCGTCGACGGGACCCCGGTAGTCATTTGTGACTAGACCGGGATCTCCACTCGCGCCATTTGCCTGTCGCAACGTCCCTATTCGGGGCAGAACCGCCACGGGGTCCCAGGACCAAAGGCCACCCTCGTCGACGTGAGGACACCCGACGACGCAGCCCCCGATGCGCCGGTCACCGACACCGACCAGCTGGTCACCACCAACATCGCCTTGGTGGGGCACCTGGTCCGCGAGTCGCTGAGCCGCCTGCCCGGTCACGTGCACCGTGACGACCTGACCTCCGCCGGCATGACGGCGCTGGTGCAGGCCGCCCGCAGCTGGGACCCCGAGCGCGGCGTGCCCTTCGTCCGCTACGCCTCGACGCGCATCCGCGGCGCCATCGTCGACGAGCTGCGCGGCATCGACTGGGCCAGCCGCGGCGTCCGCCGCCGCGCCCGCGACCTGGACAAGGTGCGCGCCCAGCTCAGCACCGAGCTCGGCCGCGTGCCGACCGACGCCGAGGTGGCCACGGCCGCCGGCCTGTCGGTCGACGAGGTCGCCGCCAACGACGAGGACGTCGCCCGCGCCAGCGTGATGAGCCTGCAGGGCTTCGGCGACACCCCGATCGACGAGGTCGTGCCGCACCGCGCGCCCAGCCCGGAGGAGCGGGTGGAGCAGCAGGAGCGCATCGGCTACCTGGTCGACGCGGTCGCCCTGCTGCCCGAGCGGCTGCGCGCCGTCGTCGAGGGCTACTTCTTCGCCGAGCGCCCGATGGCCCAGATCGCCGACGAGCTCGGGGTCACCGAGTCCCGCGTCTCGCAGATGCGCGCCGAGGCCCTGGTGCTGCTCAAGGACGCGATGAACAGCGCCCTGGCGCCCGAGCTGGTCGCCCCGCACGCCAAGCCCGAGGGCTGCGCGGCCCGTCGCCGCGAGGCCTACTTCGCCGCCGTCGCGTCCCGTCGCACGGCGACCGCGCGGCTGGGCATGCCGGCCGGCGTCCCCGCCACGGCGATGTCCGCTTTCGACCGAATCGCCTGAAAAACTTCCGAACTTTCCTCAACCCCCGACCACCGGGGCCGATGAGATCCCCGAGTCCAGGGAGGGACTCGCTCATCAGATCCACATTCCAGGAGGGAACCATCATGGGTCTTCGCATCAACCAGAACACCGAGGCCTTCAACGCCTACCGCAACCTGTCGGTCACCCAGGGCGCGATGTCCAAGTCGCTGGAGAAGCTCTCCAGCGGCTTCCGCATCAACCGCGCCGCCGACGACGCCGCCGGCCTGGCGCTGTCCGAGGGCCTGCGCTCGCAGGTCGGTGGCCTCAAGGTCGCCGTCCGCAACGCCCAGGACGGCGTCAGCCTCGTGCAGACCGCGGAGGGCGCGCTCACCGAGGTCCACTCCATGCTGCAGCGCATGAACGACCTCGCCGTGCAGTACGCCAACGGCACGCAGAACGCGGACTCGCAGGCAGCCCTGTCGGCGGAGTTCACCCAGCTCAAGACCGAGATCACCCGCATCGAGACCAACACCAAGTTCAACGGGGTCTCCCTCTTCGCGGCCGGCACCCTGAGCTTCCAGGTCGGCTACGACAAGGCGGACAAGATCGACGTCACCACGGCTGCCATGCCGGCCTCGATCGGCACGGCCGTCATCACCGACAGCAACTCGGTCCAGACCGCGGTCAAGGACGTCTCGACGGCTCGCGCCAACCTGGGTGCCACCCAGAACCGGTTCGAGCACACCATCAACAACGTCAACGTCGCGATCGAGAACCTCTCGGCCTCCGAGAGCCGGATCCGCGACACCGACATGGCGCAGGAGATGATGAGCTTCACCCGCTCGCAGATCCTGTCCCAGGCCGGCACCGCGATGCTCGCGCAGGCCAACCAGGCCCCGCAGGGCGTCCTGCAGCTGCTCCGCTGACCCGGACCCAGCTGATCGACACAGTGACATGAGCATCGGGCGAGGGTCGAGCAACTCGATCCTCGCCCGAGGCGCATCCCGGGACGAGCCCGTCGAGGATCAGGGAGGAGCGAGGTGAGCGCGAGCATCAGCGGACTGTCCAGCGGACTGGACACCGCCAGCATCGTCAGCCAGCTGATGCAGCTCGAGGCTGCCCAGCAGAACCAGCTCAAGATCCGGGTCACGACCCAGCAGACCGCCAAGAGCTCGCTGCAGGCCCTCAACACCAAGCTGGCCGGCCTGGCCACCGCGGCCAAGGACCTCGCCAAGGTCGGCGCCTGGTCGCCGCTGTCGGTGACCAGCTCCTACGACAAGGTCACGGTCGCTGCGTCGGCCGGCGCCCAGCCCACGCAGCTGAGCCTCACCGTGGGATCCACCGCGACCAGCCACCGCCTCACGTTCGCCACGAGCGCCACGGCCGGCGCCGTCGTGGTCAGCGGCGGGACCAGCGTCTCCTTCGACCCGCTCGACGGGTCGGGCCCGGTGAGCATCGAGACCGCCGACGGCACCCTGGGGGGCCTGGTGAAGGCGGTCAACGCCGCCAACCTCGGCATCCGCGCCACGACCGTCAAGCTCGACGACGGCACGCTCCGGCTCATGGTCGAGTCCACCACGACCGGCGCGGCCGGCGACTTCTCGCTGACCAGTGGCGACGGCACCGACCTCCTCGGCGGCGCATCCGTGCGCACCGGGACCGACGCCTCCGTGGTCGTCGGCACCGACACCATCCACTCGAGCACCAACACCTTCACCGACCTCCTGCCGGGCATCTCGGTGACCCTCGGCGCCGGGGCCGTCGCCGGCACCGCCGTCGACCTCGACGCGGCGACCGACGCCGGCGCCATGGCCGACAGGCTCAAGGCGTTCGTCGACTCGGTCAACGCGGTCCTCACCGACGTCGACGCCGCGACGAGCACCGGATCCGGCACCCTCTCGGGCGGCCCGCTGTCGGGCGACACCGTGGTCCGACAGGTGCGCGACCTGCTCACCGGCACGCTGTACGCGTCGGGTGGCGGCACGCTCGCCGACGTGGGGGTCCAGATCGACCGGTCGGGCAAGCTCACCTTCGACGCGACGGCGTTCCGGACCGCCTACGCCAAGGACCCCGCCACGGTCTCCGCGGCGTTCGTCGACGGCACGGCCCCCGGGTTCGTGGCGCGCGTGGCGACCGTCGCCGCAGGTGCCAGCAACTCGGTCGACGGATCGCTGACCCAGGCCCTCCGGGGCCGGGACAGCGTGATCAAGGACCTGACCTCGCGCATCGACGCGTGGGACCAGCGGCTCGGCCTCCGCGAGGCCGCGCTGAAGCGACAGTTCACCGCGCTGGAGACCGCGCTCAACCAGATGAACAGCCAGTCCAACTGGCTCTCCGGCCAGATCGCGCAGCTGCCGGCCGGCTGAGCCCGGCCTGACGACCCCTCCCCGACACCGCCCGCCGACCAGACCCGAGGACGACGATGTACCAGGCACACCACGCCCAAGCGGCCCGCAACGCCTACGTCGACAACGCCGTGGCGACCGCCAGCCCCGCGCGACTCCTGGTCATGCTCTGCGACCGCCTCGTGCTCGACGTGCAGCGCGGCATGGACGCCCAGCGGGCCGGCCAGGTCCAGGAGGCGCACAACCAGCTCGTGCACGCCCAGGAGATCCTGGTGCACCTGCGCGGGACGCTCGACGTCGAGGCCTGGGACGGCGGACCGGGGCTCGCCTCGATCTACGACTGGCTGCACGCGCAGCTGGTGCAGGCCAACCTCAGGAAGGACCCCGCGATCACCGAGGGCTGCCTCTCGCTGGTCACCGACCTCTCCGACACCTGGCGCGCCGCCGCGCTGCAGGCCGCCGCGACCGCCTGAGCCCGCCGTGCCGCCCGCGTCCACCCTCCCCGCTCCCCCGGACTTCCGGGCGGAGTGGCTCGCTGCGCTCGAGCGCCTCGAGTGCGACGTCGAGGTGGCCGAGTCCCTGCTGGCGGTCGAGTCGTTCACGCCGGACACCGCCGTCGAGCTCGTCCTGCCGACCTGGCAGCCGCCGGCGATGCGCGGCCCGCTGCCCTCCGACCTCGAGCCCCGCGCCCGCCTCGTGCTGGAGCGCCAGCTGGCCGTCGCCTACCTGCTCACCGAGCGTCTGACCCGCACCAGCAAGCACCGCGCACTGACCGACCGGCTGCGCAACGACGCGCACGTCGACATCCCGGTCTACCTCGACCTCCGCGCCTGAGCGGAGCCGCTGCCGCTGCCGCTGCCGCTGCCGCGAGGCTCACCCCGCGGCCCGCGCGAGGACCGCGCATGGCCCGTTCGGACTACGTCCACCCGGTCACCGGGACAGGCCCTAGGTCCCATTGGGTCAAAGCAGGCCGATTCCCCTCGAAGTGCTCAGACCCTCTCTACGTTGGCCGAAGTGGAGGGTGAGCAGGGAGAGCTCACAACGCCGATGGACCGGCACCCCCGTGGTTCGCAAGGGAGAAACGAACCCGTGCCTGGGAGGCTCGAGTGTCCATCTTTTCCGCCGACGGCGTGTCCGGCGTGCTCGCGAGTGCCCTCGACGGCATCAACGCGCGCCAGGACGTCATCGCCGACAACATCGCCAACGTCGACACCCCGGGCTTCCGAGCCTCGACGGTCGACTTCGAGACCTCGCTGCGCGACGCGATCGCCCGCGGTGACGGCGCCGCCCCGCTGAGCGTCCAGACGCTCCCGACGCAGACCCCGGTCGGCGTCAACGGCAACAACGTGGACCTCCGCAAGGAGACCATGGCCGCGATGCAGTCGACCTTCCAGTACCAGCTGGTCACCCGCTCGGTCACCGACCGCCTGGCCGACCTGCGCACCGCGGCGGAGCCCTTCTGATGGGCGCCTTCGAGATGCTGCGCATCGCCAACACCTCGCTGGGCATGCACCAGACCTGGCTCGACGCGCTGGCCGACAACATCGCCAACGTCAACACCGCGAGCCCGACCAGCGGCACCGCCTTCCAGCAGCAGCTGGTCGTCGCGCGGGCCCGTCAGGACGGGGGCGTCGACGTCTCCGGCATCGAGCTCGGCGACGCGCAGGGCCGGCTGGTCTACGCCCCCGACAACCCGCTCGCCGACGCGCAGGGCATGGTCCGCATGCCCGACATGGACATGGGCGAGCAGATGAGCTCGCTGGTCATGGCGCAGCGCGGCTTCCAGGCCAGCGTCTCGGTGACCAAGAACGCGCAGGACTGCTACGCCAGTGCCCTGCAGATCGGCCGTGCCTGATGTCGGTCTCCGGGATCGAGGCCCCGACGGGCCTCGGGTTCAGCGCGGGCCTGCCGGGGATCTCGGCGGGCTCGATCGGCGGTGGCAGCGCGGTCACGGCGCCGGACGCGCCCACCGGCCCCGCGGGCACCCACGGCGTCGACTTCAAGGCCGCGCTGACCAACAGCATCGACGGCCTCGAGGCGATGCACGACACCACGGACCGGCTGGCCGTCCAGGCCGCCACCGGTGACCTCGGCGCGATCCACCAGTACACCCTCGCGGCCACCGAGATGAGCGTGGCCACCCAGCTGACCGTCGCGGTGCGCAACAAGGCGGTCGAGGCCTTCAACGAGATCATGCGGATGCAGGTGTGATGAGAGACAACATGACCCGGGGCCTCCAGGGGTTCCAGTCCACCTTCGGTGGGTTCACGGCCGGCCAGAAGGTCGTGGCGATCATCGGCACCGGTGCCCTGCTGCTCGCCGGCTTCATGGTCTTCCGCTGGGCGGCGACGCCGTCGTACGCGCCGCTCTACAGCAACCTGGCCGCGAGCGACGCCTCCGCGGTGATCCAGGAGCTCGACGCCCAGGGCGTCGCCTACAAGCTGAGCAACGGCGGCAACACGATCATGGTGCCGGCCGACCAGGTCTACTCGACCCGGATCGGCATGAGCGGCCAGGGCCTGCCGACCTCCAGCGAGGGCGGCTACTCCATCCTCGACAAGCAGGGCCTGTCGACCTCGCAGTTCCAGGAGCGCACCGACTTCAAGCGCGCGATGGAGGGCGAGCTGTCCAAGACCATCGAGGCGATCGACGGCGTCGACGCCGCCGTGGTGCACCTGGCGATGCCGGAGAAGGACGTCTTCTCCGACAACCAGGACCCCACCACCGCCTCGGTGCTGGTCCAGACCCGCGCCGGCCTGACGCTCGGTCCCGAGCAGGTGCAGGCGGTCGTCAACCTGGTCTCCTCCAGCGTCGACGGTCTGCAGGCCGACAAGGTGACGGTCGCGGACTCCTCCGGCAAGGTGCTCAACGCTCCGGGCCAGGTCGGCTCCGGCGGCTACACCCAGGACCAGAACCAGATGGTCGTCGACTACCAGAACCGCCTCAGCAGCCAGCTGCAGGGCGTGCTCGACAAGGTGCTCGGCCCCGGCAACTCCGCCAACCAGGTCACCGCGCAGCTGTCGTTCGACAAGACGGTCAGCGAGACCACGGACTACACCGACAACAACGGCCTGCGCCTCTCGGAGTCGGAGAAGACCGAGAAGCTCGAGAACGGTGCGGCCGGTGCGACCGCCGGCGCCAACGGCGTCGTCGGCCCTGCGGGCCAGACCGAGCTCGGTGCGACCGGGGGCGAGGGCTCGACGTACTCCGACAAGCAGCGCACCACCGACTACGCACCCGACAAGGTGATCGAGAAGCGCGAGGCCGCGCCCGGCAAGCTCGAGCGCCTCGGCGTCGGCGTCGTCCTGGACACCCGCGCCCTCGCCGGTCGCGACCCCGCCGAGATCGAGGCGCTGGTCAACGCCTCGCTGGCGCTCGACACCAAGCGGGGCGACACGATCACGGTGAGCAGCCTGCCGTTCGACCGGACCACGCAGGATGCCGCGGCCAAGGAGCTCGAGGCCAGCCAGAAGGCCGACGCCAAGGCCGCGCGGATGGACCTGATCCGCAACGGCGGGCTGGTCGGCCTGGTCGCCCTCATGGTGCTCGCCGCCTGGATCCAGTCCCGCAAGCGGGCCAAGGCGCGCGCCCAGGCCACGGAGTACGTCGTGGAGCAGCTGCGCCGCGACGCCCAGGACCGGCAGGCGATCGCCGCCGGTCAGGTCGCGGCCGTCGAGCCCAACCCGGCCCTGCTCGCGCTGGAGTCCGCCGACCAGGGCCGCTCCTCGGCGATGCGCGACGAGATCGCCCAGCTGGTCGAGCGGCAGCCCGAGGACGTCGCGCAGCTGCTGCGCGGCTGGCTCGTGGAGCGTGGCGCATGAGCCTGACCATGTCGAAGGGCGGCGTCCGCAAGGCCGCCATCCTGCTCATCCAGATGGGCCGCGAGCGCGCCGCACAGGTGTTCGCCCACCTCACCGACGCCGAGGTGGAGCAGATCTCCGCCGAGATCGCCCGGCTCGACGCGATCAACGGCTCCGAGACCGAGGGCGTGCTCGCGGAGTTCCGCGACCTGATGGTCGCGCGCGCCCACATCAGCCAGGGCGGTCTCTCCTTCGCCCAGCAGCTGCTCGAGCAGAGCCTCGGCCCCGAGCGGGCAGCGGAGGTGATCGCGCGCCTCAACGCGGCGGCGGTCCAGATGCCGTTCCAGTTCCTGCACCGTGCCGACCCGGCCCAGCTGCGCTCGTTCATCATCGACGAGCACCCGCAGGTGATCGCGCTCGTGCTGGCCCACATGACGCCCGACAAGGCGTCGCTGCTGCTCTCCGGCCTCACCCCCGACATGCAGGCCGAGGTCGCCCACCGCATCGCGGTGATGGACCGCACCTCGCCGGCGATCGTCAAGGCCGTCGAGTCGACGCTCGAGCGCCGGCTCTCCTCGATGCTGCAGCCCTCGGAGAGCTCGCGGGTCGGCGGCCTCGAGCCGCTGGTCAACATCATCAACCGGTCGGACCGCTCGACCGAGCGCCAGATCGTCGAGGGACTGGAGTCGCTCGACCCGGTCCTGGCCGACGAGATCAAGGCCAAGATGTTCATGTTCGAGGACGTCGTCACCCTCGAGGACCGCTCCATCCAGCTGGTCCTGCGCGAGGTCGACTCCGCCGAGCTGGCACTGGCGCTCAAGGGCGTCGCGGACACCGTGCGCGACAAGATCACCAAGAACCTGTCCGAGCGCGCGGCCACCAACCTCATCGAGGAGGTCGAGCTGCTCGGCACCGTGCGCCTGCGCCAGGTCGAGGAGGCCCAGCAGAACATCATCCGGATCATCCGCCGGCTCGAGGAGCAGGGCCAGATCATGGTGAGACGAGGCAACGATGACGAGTTCGTCGCCTAGCCAGGGTGGTGCGCGGGTGCTCCCGCAGGGCACCCACGCCGGCGTCGTCCACGAGGGCGGCATCACCCGTCACGAGCTGCGTCGCGGGGACTGGACCCGCCTCGGGTCCGACGCCGTCCGCGGCGACGTGGTCACCGAGCGCACGCTCGCCGGCCTCGTCGAGCAGGCCCGCGCGGCTGCGCAGGCCCAGGGCTTCAGCACCGGCTGGGCCGAGGGGCGCCGCGCCGCCGAGACCGAGGCCGTCGACGCGGCCCGCCGGACCGCCGCGGCCGACGCCGAGGTCCAGGCCCGTCGCGAGGCCGAGCACCGCGCCGCCGTCGAGGCGGTACAGTCGCTCGCCGGACAGCTCTCCGCACGGCTGGCCGAGGTGTGCGCCGACGTCGAGTCGCGGGCGACCGCGGTCGCGCTCGACCTCACCGAAGAGCTGCTCGGCCACGAGCTGAGCGTCGCCGCCGACCCCGCGCGCGACGCCGTACGACGGGCGCTGGCGCTCCTGCCCGGCGAGCCGGTCATGCGTGTGGCCGTCTCCCCGCTCGACCAGATCAGCGACGAGCTGCGCGACCTGGCCGGCACCGCCGCCGTGGTCGTCGACCCGTCGCTGGGCCGCGGCGAGGTGCTGGTGCACGCCGCCGACGTCGTCGTCGACGGCCGGGTCGCCGGCGCGATGGCCCGGGTGCGCGAGGTGCTCGCATGAGCCTCGTCGCCACGGACCTGCTCGAGCGTGCCCGCGAGGCGGCTCGTCCCCGCCGCCTCGGCACGGTCACCCAGCTGCTCGGTCTGCACCTGGTCGTCCGCGGCATCGACGCCGCGGTCGGCGACGTGGTGGAGGTGCTCGCCCGCGCGCCGGGCGCCCCGACCGTCCTCGCCGAGGTCGCCGCGAGCGGCCCCGACGGCCTGGTGTGCCTGCCGATGGCCGACACGACCGGCCTGCGCATCGGCGCACTGGTGCGCCCCACCGGCGGCCCGCTGACCATCCCCGTCGGCCCCGAGCTGCTGGGCCGCGTCATCGACGGCCTCGGCCGCCCGCTGGACGGCGGTCCGTCGCTGGCCCACCTCGCCCACGTCTCCATCGACAACGCGGTCCCGCCGGCCCTGAGCCGCGCCCGCATCTCACAGCAGGTCGGCCTCGGCGTCCGCGCCCTCGACACCCTCGTGCCCGCCGGCCGCGGCCAGCGCATCGCGATCATGGCTGGGTCCGGCGTCGGCAAGTCCTCACTGCTGTCGATGATCGCCCGCGGCACCGACGCCTCCATGTCGGTCATCGCGCTGGTCGGGGAGCGCGGCCGCGAGGTCCGCGAGTTCATCGAGAACGACCTCGGTCCCGAAGGGCTGGCCCGCTCGGTCGTGGTCGTCTCGACCTCCGACGCACCCCCGGTCGAGCGCCTGCGCGCGGCCTTCGTCGCCACCCGGGTCGCCGAGCACTTCCGCGACCAGGGCCAGGACGTCGTGCTGATGATGGACAGCCTGACCCGCGTCGCGATGGCGCAGCGCGAGGTCGGCCTCTCCGCGGGCGAGCCGCCGGCGACGCGGGGCTACCCGCCGTCGGTGTTCGCGCTCCTGCCCCGCCTGCTCGAGCGCGCCGGCAACTCCGACGTCGGCAGCATCACCGGCATCTACACCGTGCTCGTCGAGGGCGACGACCTGCACGACCCGATCGGCGACACCGTCCGGTCCATCCTGGACGGCCACGTCGTGCTCACCCGCCGCCTGGCCACGGCCGGCCACTTCCCCAGCATCGACGTGCTCGAGTCGATCTCCCGCGTCACCTCGGCGGTCACCACCCCCGAGCAGCGCGCCGTCGCCACGCGCCTGCGGCGCCTGCTGGCGGCGTACCGCGACGTCCGCGAGCTGGTCGAGATCGGCGCGTACGCCTCGGGGAGCGACGCCGACGCCGACGCCGCCCTGGCCCTCATGCCGCGGATCAACGAGTTCCTCCGCCAGGACCTCGACGCCACCTCTCCCCTCGCCCCGACCTGGGCCGCACTCGAGGAGCTCTTGTCATGACCGACCACGCCGACCGCGGGCTCCGCGCGGTGGCGCGCGTGCGCGAGGTGCGCGAGCGCGACAGCCGACTCGGCCTGCTGCACGCCCTGGGCCGCGTCCGCGACCACGAGGCCCGGGTCGACGGGCTCGGCACCGCACTCGACCAGGCCGCGTCGCGCTCGGTCGAGACGCTGAGCGACTTCACCGTCTCCCGCACGATGCTGCGCGCGATGGCCGAGGCGCTCACCGGCGCCCAGCACGAGCTGGAGTCCTGCCGCGTCGTCGCGATCGAGGCCCACCACCGCTGGCAGTCCGACAAGGCGGCCGTGCGCGCGATCGAGCACCTCCTCGACGAGCGCGCCCGTCTGCGCGCCGAGGCGGCCGCCCGCGCCGAGAACCGCGAGATCGACGACATCGTCAGCCGCCTCCACCGGCGCCAGAGCATCCGCCGCCGAGGCGAGCGCACCCACCACCGGGGGGTCGCGTGACGCTGCCGGAGGTGACCGCCAAGGTCGCCCAGATCCAGTCCCAGCTGTCCTCGCTGCAGAGGACGCTGGACCCGGCCGCCGCGCAGGCGTTCGCCACCCAGCTCACCGCGAGCTCGGCCGCGACCGGCGCCGGCGCCACGACGCTCGCGCAGCCGCCGACCACCGGTGGCCTCACCGGCACCGCCGTCACCGGCGACCGGGTCGTCGCCGAGGCCCGCAAGTACCTCGGCATCCCCTACGTCTGGGGCGGCACCGACCCCCGCAAGGGGCTGGACTGCTCCGGCCTGACCCAGCTGGTCTACAAGAACCTCGGCATCGAGCTCCCGCGGGTCTCCTACGAGCAGGCCAAGGCCGGCACCGCCGTCACCGGCGGGCTCGCCAACGCCAGGCCGGGCGACCTGCTGGCGTTCAACTCCCCGGTCAGCCACATCGCGATCTACATCGGCGACGGCAAGATGATCGAGGCGCCGCGACCGGGCCGGGACGTGCACGTCACCGAGGTCTATGCCACCCCCACGGCGATCCGGCGGGTCCTTCCCGAGGGCGGACCGGCCGGCGTGGGCGGCGCGACCGCTGCCCGGATGAGCCCCACCACGCCGTACGCCGACCTGTTCCGCGCGGCCGGTGCGCGCACCGGGGTCGACCCGGCGCTGCTGGCTGCGGTCGCCAAGCAGGAGTCCGGCTTCAACGCCGCCGCGGTGAGCCCCGCGGGCGCGCAGGGGCTGATGCAGCTGATGCCCGGCACGGCCAAGGGCCTCGGCGTGACCAACTCCTTCGACCCGACCCAGGCCGTCGACGGTGCCGCCCGCCTGCTCAAGGGGCTGCTCGGCGAGTTCGGCCGGACCGACCTCGCGCTCGCGGCCTACAACGCCGGACCCGGCGCGGTCCACCGCTACGGCGGCATCCCGCCGTACGCCGAGACGCGCGACTACGTGCGCCGCATCATGGCCGACCTGAACGGAGGCATCGTCTGATGCCCACTCCCCTCACCCCCGCCGCACCGGGCGGCGTGCGCGACCTGCTCCGCGACCTCGGGCCCACCTCCGACCGCTCCCGCGACCACGCCGACGCCTTCGCCGACGCCTTGGCCCGCGCGCAGTCCGACCGCGCCCCGCGGCACGACGAGCGCGCGCGCCCCGCCGGCCGGCGCCCGGACCGGGCCGATGCGCCGGTCAAGGCCGACCGTGCGGGGCGTCCCGTGGACGGGGCCGCCAAGCTGGCGGGGTCCGGCCGGACCGACGAGGCGGCGAGGGCGGCCGACGAGCTCTCCGACGACACCGCGACCGACGAGACGGTCGACCCGACCGTGGCTCCCGTGGTGTCCCCGGTCCCCGTCGCGGCGGAGACGGTCGCGGCCGTCGCCCCGACCGTCACCGCGGGCGAGGCCGGCACCAGCGACCAGGGCGCGAGCCCCGAGGTGGCGCCCGCGTCCTCGCAGGCCGGCGCGGACGTGGCCGCGGTCGCCGAGCAGGCTCCGGCCGCCACCGCGACCGCCGTCGGGCCGGTCACCGGGGCCGACCGGACCGTCGCGAGGACCGCGACCACCGACGCCGCGGCCGACACCGGGGCGAGCGACGCACCGGCGACCGCGACCGCGACCATGGCGAGCACCACGGCCACGGCCGCCGACGCCCCGTCCGCCGAGGGCCTGACCCACGACCGGACGCAGGGGACCGACCAGCCGACGACCCCGCCGACGACCCCGCCGACGACCCCGCCGACGACCCAGTCGACGACCCCGCAGGCGGGCGAGCACGCCGGGGGCCGGCACGGCCGGCACGACCAGCACGACCAGCACGCCGGCCAGGGCAACCACCTCGGCCAGGCCGCCCGCGCCGACGCCGGGGAGCCGCTCGTGGTCGGGCGCGAGCCCGGCACCACCGGTGGCCAGCACCCCGGCCCCACCGCCGGTGCGCGCGCCGAGGCGCCCGCTCCCACGACGGTGACCGGCCTGGCCGCGACCCCGGCGGTCGCGGCGACGGGTCCGGTGAGCACCACCGGCGCCGGCGCCACCGGCTCGACCCCGGCGGCTTCCCCGGTCGCCGTGCCCGACCAGGTGTTCGCCGGGCTCGGGCGTCTGGTGCGCCGTGGCGACGGCATGCACCGCCTCACCATCAAGCTGCAGCCGGAGGCCCTCGGCGACGTCCGCGTGGTCCTCACCGTCCGCGACGGCGAGGTCTCGGTGCGCCTCTCCGGCAGTGACGCCGCCCAGCGCGCGCTGCTGCAGGGCGCCGGTGACCTGCAGCGGCTGCTCGAGTCCGTCGGGGCCGGCGCCGCCCAGGTGCTGGTCGGCGACCCGAGCGGCGGCCCGGCCGGCCAGCCCGGACAGGCCGGCACCGGCTGGGGGCAGCAGGCCGGCGGACACGCCCGGCCCGGCGCCCCGGCGTACGCCCGCGGCGAGGACCCGACGACCGCCCCGGCCCCGAACCGCGCGAGGACCGACCGGTCCGCCCTCGACGTGACCGTCTGAGAGACCAGGAGACCCGATGAGCCTCACCCCCGTGGAGGGCACCGTCCCCACCGCCGCCCCGACCCTCGGCCTGCTGACCCAGACCGCCGCCGGCTCGGACGACAAGGAGATGTTCCTGCAGCTCCTCGTCGCGCAGATGCGCTACCAGGACCCGATGAACCCGACCGACTCCAGCGAGTTCCTCTCGCAGTCCGCGCAGTTCAACGCGCTGGAGAAGATGTCGGCCGTCGCCGACCAGACCCAGCAGCTGGTCAACCTGCAGGTCGCCTTCGGCGCCGGCTCCATGGTCGGTCGCACCGTGACCTTCGGCCGTGAGGACGGCACCGTCGGGACGGGCACCGTCGACACAGTCCGCTTCGAGAGCACCGGCCCGGTGCTGCTCGTCGCCGGCGAGGACGTCGCCCTCGCCAACGTCCAGACCGTTGCGCAGGGAAGCGCTGACACGGTGACGCCCCCGGCCTCGGACCCGGCCACGAACGGATGAGGCCGCCGAGGCCAGCGCTCCAACCACACGTCAGAACCGCCGACCGGCACAGCCGGCCGGCACCCTAGTTCCTTGGGAGGGAACCCATGCTCCGCTCGCTCTTCTCCGGCATCAGCGGCCTGCGCGTCAACCAGACGATGCTCGACGTCACCGGCAACAACATCGCCAACGCCAACACCATCGGCTACAAGTCCAGCAGCACCGTCTTCCAGGACACCCTGAGCCAGATGCTCACCGGCGCCTCGGGTGCCAACCCCTCGCGGGGCGGCACCAACCCGACCCAGGTCGGCCTCGGCGTGCAGCTCGCCGCGACCCAGACCAACTTCACCCAGGGCTCGACCCAGACCACGGGTCGCGCGACCGACCTGATGATCCAGGGCGACGGGTTCTTCGTGACGCGCAAGGGCAACGAGAACCTCTACACCCGCGCCGGGTCGTTCACCTTCGACGAGACCGGCGCCCTGGTCACCCCGACCGGCAACCGGGTGCAGGGCTACCTGCTCGACGGCGGCGGCAACCCGACCGGCGGCCTGATCGACGTCACCCTCGACACCGCCAACGCGCAGCCGCCCGTGCCCGGCGGCGTCGAGCTGGTGTCCTACAACATCGGCTCGGACGGCAAGATCCGCGGCGTCTTCGACGACGGCGTGCAGCGCGAGATGGCCCAGCTGGCGATCGCGGACTTCAACAACCCGATGGGCCTGGAGAAGGTCGGCGAGACCTCGTTCCGCGAGTCCGCCAACTCCGGTCTCCCCCAGGTGGGCATCGCCAGCCAGGGCCGCCGCGGCAGCCTCGTGGGCGGCGCGGTCGAGATGTCCAACGTCGACCTCGCGGCCGAGTTCACCAACCTGATCCTCGCCCAGCGCGGCTTCCAGGCCAGCTCCCGCGTGATCACCACCTCGGACGAGGTGCTGCAGGACCTGGTCAACATCAAGCGCTGACCCGGTCGGGATCCCAGGGTATGCAGGCGGTGTGGCGCTTCCCCAGGTGAATTCACCAGGGGGAGCGCACGATCGCCTCCATACCCTGGGATCCCGTCACGACCGTCTCGAGCTGGGGGCGGTCGACCAGCACGGCCGAGTGGAGCACCGGGTCACGTGCGTCACGAGGTGTCGCTGGGCTTCGTCGGCCACCGGCCCCTACCGTCGAGGCGTGCTCACCTCCGTCGCAGCGGGCCTCGCCACCGGCCTGTCGCTGATCGTCGCCATCGGTGCGCAGAACGCCTACGTCCTGCGCCAGGGCGTCGTGCGCTCCCACGTCCTCCTGGTCGTGGCGGTGTGCGCCCTGTCGGACCTGGTGCTGATCGCGGCGGGCGTGGGTGGCGTCGGGCGGCTCGGGGACCGGGGCGAGGTGGTGCTCGAGGTGATGCGCTGGCTCGGCGTCGCGTTCCTCGTCGGCTACGCCCTCGCCTCCCTGCGCCGCGCGCTGGCGCCGGGCGGGCTCGACGTCGCCGGCCGTGCGGACGAACGGGCCACGCGGGTGCTGGGCCGCGCCCTCGCCCTGACCTGGCTCAACCCCCACGTGTACCTCGACACGGTGGTCCTGCTCGGCTCCGTCGCGATCGCCTACGACGCCGCGCACGCCGGGGACGTCCGGTGGTGGTTCGCCGCCGGCGCCGGGCTCGGGAGCGTCGTGTGGTTCGCGGGATTGGGCTACGGGGCGCGACTCCTCAGCCCACTGCTGGCCCGGCCGACGTCCTGGCGGGTCCTCGACGTGCTCGTCGCGGCCGCGATGCTCGTGGTCGCCGGACGGCTCGCCCTGGGGTGAGGCCGGTGTCCGAATCGGGGCATTGGTCCCACTCGGGACGATTTGGCCTCAGGTTCAGTCCACCTAGGCCGATGGGAGGGACGAAGCGCCAGGGAGGGCGCTTCACCACACCGACCAAGGATGGTGCCCCGGTGATCACCCTGACCCGTCTCAGCGGCTCGGCGTTCGCGTTGAACTCCGACCTGATCGAGCGCATCGACTCGACCCCTGACTCGGTCATCACGCTGGTGGACGGCACGAAGTACGTCGTCCTGGAGGACCTCGAGACCGTCGTGGCCGAGATCCGTGCCTACCGCGGCGCCGTGATCGCCGAGAGCGCCCGCCTGGCCGACGTCGACCTGCACGCCCCTGCCGCCCCCCAGTCCGCCGGGCGGACCCGACGGCTGCAGGCGGTCACCGACCTGACCCGGGTCGAGGAGCGCTGAGATGAAGGACGTCACCACGCTGATCGGCGTCCTCGGCGCGATGGGCGTCATCGTCCTGGCCAACGTCATGGAGGGCGGCAACCCCGCCAGCCTCATGCAGATCCCCGCGATCATCCTGGTCTGGGGCGGCACGATCCTGGTCAGCATGGCCGGCGGCACGATGGCCGACGCGAAGGGCATCGTGGGGTCCCTGAAGAAGGCGTTCCTGGGCGAGGCGCAGTCCTCGGCCGACGTCGTGCCGGTCGTGGTCGGCCTCGCCGACAAGGCCCGCAAGGAGGGCCTGCTCGCGCTCGAGGACTCGCTCAAGGAGATCGACGACCCCTTCCTGGTCAAGGGCGTCACCATGGCCGTCGACGGCACCGACCCGGAGGAGATGCGCGAGATCCTCGAGGGCGAGGTGATGGCCAAGCGCGCCGAGGTCAAGCACGGCGCCAAGTTCTTCTCCGACGCCGGCGCCTACGCGCCCACGATCGGCATCATCGGCACGGTCATGGGCCTGGTGCACGTGCTGGAGAACCTCGCCGAGCCCGACAAGCTCGGCCACCTCATCGCCGCCGCGTTCATCGCCACCCTGTGGGGCGTCCTGTCGGCCAACGTGGTCTGGCTGCCCATCGGCAACCGCCTCAAGCGCCTCGGCGAGCTCGAGGCGACCCGCATGGAGGTCACCATCGAGGGCGTCCTGGCGATCCAGGCCGGCGCCAACCCACGGATCATCGCGCAGAAGCTGACCTCCCTCCTGCCCGCCCACGAGCAGGAGCACGCGGAGGCCGCCTGATGTCCTCACGACGCAAGCACGCCGCGCACGAGGAGGAGCACGAGAACCACGAGCGCTGGCTGGTCACCTACGCCGACATGATCACGCTGCTCATGGTGCTGTTCATCGTGCTGTTCGCGATGAGCACCGTGGACCAGAAGAAGTTCAACGCGCTCAAGGAGGGCCTGGCCGCCGGCTTCGGCCAGTCCACCTCCGTGCTCGACGGCTCCAGCTCGATCCTCGAGGAGCCGGGCCTGGCGGTGGCCGAGCCGATCAGCCCCAACGCGGTCGACGAGCAGCCCGAGATCACCGAGATCAAGGCACAGGCGGTCACCACGGCGCTGGCCGAGCAGCAGCAGGCGCGCTACGTCGAGGCCTCGCGGGAGGCGTCCCGCCTGCAAGGCATCGAAGCCCGGCTCCGGGCGGCGCTGCGCAAGAGAGGCCTGGAGAGCGACGTGCGCACCGCGGTCGACGGCCGCGGCCTGACCGTCAGCCTGGTCTCGCGCCACGTCGTCTTCGCCAACAACCTCGCCACGTTCACCCCGCGCGGGCGGCTGATCGTCCGCACGCTCGCACCGATCCTGCGCGAGCTGCCCGACAAGCTCGCCATCGAGGGCCACACCAACCAGGTCGCGGCGAGGCCCAAGTACTTCGCCAGCGACTGGGACCTCTCCTCGGCCCGGGCGATCACCGTGCTGCGCTACCTCAACGAGCAGCAGCGCATCCCGGCCGCCCGGCTCTCCGCGGTCGGCTTCGGGCACGTCAAGCCGCTGGTCGACCCGGCGCTGCCCCGGTCGCAGGAGCTGAACAAGCGCGTCGACATCGTCGTGCTGTCCGCCATGGCCGAGGACGGCAAGGAGCTGCTGACCCGCGTCGTCTACGACCGCGACCACGGCCTCGCCCCGAACGACACCCTCCGCGCGCACGCGGACCAGGACACCGCCCGCACCGCCGGCCACACCGACAACGCCGGTCCCGACCACTCCACCACCGCCTCCACCCAGGCCGGTCACCCCGAGGAGAAGCACTGATGAGCGCCACGATCGCGCCCGCCGCGCAGGCGGCCGCCCCTGCCGACGAGGCCGCCGGCGGCGGCAAGAAGAAGCTCGTGATGATCCTGGTCCTCGTGCTGGTCGTCGCCGGCGCGGGCTACTGGTTCTTCCTCAAGCCCACGCCGGCCGGGGCCGCCGAGCCCGAGCCCGGCGAGGTGGTCCGCCTCGACCCGATCCAGGTCAACCTGTCCGGCGGCCACTACCTCAAGATCGGCGTCGCCCTGCAGCTGACCGCCAGCGCCCACGAGGCCGACGGCGCCAAGGCGCTGGACGCCGTGATCGGCGCCTTCAGCGGCAAGAACATGGACTCGCTGACCCGCCCCGACAACCGCGAGAAGCTCAAGGGCCACCTGGAGAAGGAGCTCGAGCACCTCTACCACGGCGATGTGATGGGGGTGTACTTCACCGACTTCGTCACCCAGTAGGGCCTCACCGGACGCCACGGACGGCCTCTCCAAGCACGCCGGCGCACCGCAGGACGCACGCGCCGGAGGTCCCGCACGACCCGTGCGGACCAAAGCAAAGGTTTCCCTCACGTCGGGTCCCCGCGTGCCGATAGTCCGACCGTGACGGATGTGGTGCGCCCGGGAGCCGCGGGCACGGGGACCGTACGCCGGCGGCGTGCGGGCGGCGAGGCGCTCGCCTACGACTTCCGGCGACCCATCCAGCTGTCCCGCGAGCACGCCCGCATCCTGCAGATCGGGCTGGACGGGTTCGCCCGCCAGGCCACCACCGTCTTCACCTCGGCCCTGCGCACGGTCTGCTCGGTGACGCTGTCCTCGATCCAGCAGCAGACCTACAGCGACTACGTGCAGTCACTGGGCGCCTCGACGTACATGACGATCTTCCGGCCCGAGCCGATCAACGGCTCCGGCATCTTCGAGATGCCCGTCGAGGCCACCATGGTCTGCGTCGACCACCTGCTCGGCGGACCCGGCTCCCCGAACCAGCCCGACCGCCCGCTCACCGAGATCGAGAGCGCCGTGGTCGGCGGGTTCGTCGAGCGGCTGCTCGGCGAGCTGCGCTACTCCCTCGAGGGCGTGGTGCCGATGGAGCCGCAGGTCACCGGGGTCGAGTACTCCCCGCAGTTCGCCCAGGCCGCCGCGGCCGGCGACATCATGGTGGTCGCGACGTTCGACCTCAAGATCGGCGAGCGCGACCTCCGGATGACCTTCACCCTGCCGTTCTCCGGCCTGCACCCGCACCTGCGCACGGCCAGCGCGCCGGTGGCCGCCTCGGAGCGCGAGCGCGCCCAGCAGGCCATGGTCGCCGCACTGCTGCAGGAGCAGTTCAGGGACGTCCCGCTCGACGTCAAGGTCAGCTTCCGGCCGACCACCGTCCGGCCCGAGGAGGTCGGCAACCTCGCCGTCGGCGACGTGATCCGTCTCGCCCACCCGGCCGCGGCGCCGCTCGACGTGATGGTCGACGACGTCCTCTTCGCCCACGCGACCCCCGGCACCCACGGCCGCAGGCTGGCTGCCCAGATCGTCGCCACACCCGCCCACTGACGCGCACCGAACAACTGATGGAGACCCGATGACGATCATGCCCGGCGCCCTGCCGATCTCCGAGGCGGCGCAGCAGAACGGCGCCGCGCTCGCAGCGGCCGCGTCCGCGGTGGCCTCCGTCCTGCCCTCGACCTCCCCGCTGCAGGTCGGCGCCCCGACGCCGGGCTCGCTCGGCTCGGCGATGACCTACGCCGGCGCGGCGTTGGCCTCGTTCGAGGGCGCGGTGAGCGGCAAGCTGGCGATCGTGGTCGGCCAGGAGCTCGTCGACGCCCTGGCCAACAGCCCCCTCGGCTCCCTGGACCTCGCCGCCGCGGTGCAGCCGGCCCTCGACGCGGCCGCGCAGGCGCTCGGCGCCCGCATCGGTGCCGCTCGCACCGTGCCGGTCGACCTGGTCGTCAACGACCTGGGTCACCCGTTCACCGTCGTGCCGCTGCAGGCGCCCGGTGCGTCCGCGGCGTTCCTGCTGCAGGACGCGGCGCTGGCGAGTGCGGCCCAGGCTGCCAACGCCGCCGCCGCTGCGGCCGCCACGGCCACCCCCGCCCCGAGCGCGCCCCTCACCTCGAGCCCGGTCGCCGGTGCGGTGGCGATGCCGCGTGGCCTGGAGCTCCTGCACGGCGTGATCATGGACGTCACCGTCGAGCTCGGCCGCACGCGGATGAGCGTGCGGGACCTGCTCGCCCTGACCCCCGGCACCGTCCTCGAGCTCGACCGGGCCGCCGGCAGCCCCGCCGACCTGCTGGTCAACGGGCGCCTCATCGCGCGCGGCGAGGTCGTGGTGGTCGACGAGGACTTCGGGCTGCGCGTCACCGAGATCGTCGACGACTCCGCCGCGGGCTGACCGGTGGTCGAGCTCGTCGTCCGGCTGGTCGTCAGCCTCACCATCGTGGTGGGGCTGATGCTGCTGCTCGCCAAGCTGTCGATGCGGCGTTTCCAGGGCCGCGGCGACGTCCTCGTCCGCGTCGTGCACCGCCAGGCCCTCTCGCGCTCCTCCTCGATCGCGGTCGTCACCGTCGGCTCCCGCGTGCTGGTGCTCGGCACGACCGAGCAGCAGGTGCAGCTCCTCACCGAGCTCGACCCGGAGGAGATCGCCGACGCCGACGTCACCGAGCTGCCGGTCGCCGGACCGAGCGAGCAGCGGGCCGTCACCGGCTCGGCGCTCGCCACCCCTTCGACGTACGCCGCCCAGGGCCCGCTGACCGGGTCGCTGCTGTCCGCGCAGACCTGGAAGCAGGCCCTCACCGTGGCCACCCGCCGCCAGGCCGCCTCGGACGCGAGCTCCGGCACCGCAGACCGCGAGGCCTCGTGACGCGCACCGTGCCCCGCCTGCTCGCCGGGCTGCTGCTGGCGTTGCTCGGCGCGCTGTGGCTCTCGGTCGGGCCGGCCTCGGCGGACGTGGTCGCGGCAGGCTCGAGCACCGTGAGCCGCTCGACCGGCGCGGCCCCCGTGGCGGTGGCGAGGCCGGTGGCGGCGCCGACGCCCTCACCTGACGGCCCGCAGGGCCCGAGCGGACCGCAGGGCGGCGACACCACCGTCAACATCAAGCTCAAGGGCCTGACCGACAAGCCCAGCACGCCGGTCGTGACGATCCTCGCGCTGACGCTGCTCTCCGTTGCGCCCGCAGCGCTGCTGGCGACGACGAGCTTCACCAAGATCCTGGTCGTGCTCGGCCTGACCCGCAACGCGCTCGGCCTCAACCAGACCCCGCCCAACCAGGTGCTCGCCGGGCTGGCACTGTTCCTGTCGCTGTTCGTGATGGCGCCGGTGCTGTCGCAGGTCAACGACGAGGGCGTCCAGCCCTACCTCAACGGCGACAAGAACGCCGCGAAGGCCTACGACGACGGTGTCGAGCCGCTCAAGGCGTTCATGCTCGACAACACCGACGACGACGAGCTCAAGCTGCTCACCACGGTCGCCAAGCGGGAGCTGCCCCGCAACCGGGAGGAGGTCGGGCTGCCGACGCTGGTGCCGGCGTTCATCCTCACCGAGCTCAAGCAGGCCTTCATCATCGGCTTCATCATCTTCATCCCGTTCCTCGTCATCGACATGGTCGTGAGCGGGGCGCTGATGGCGCTGGGCATGATGATGATGCCGCCGGTGATGGTGTCGCTGCCGTTCAAGCTCCTGCTGTTCGTGATGGTCGACGGCTGGGCGCTGATCATCAAGTCCCTCGTCTCGAGCTACGGGTAGGCGCCGCGATGACCGACAGCAGCATCCTCGACATCGCCTTCGCGACGATGATGGTGGCCTTCAAGCTCTCCGCGCCGATCCTGGTGACCTCGCTCGTGATCGGCTTCGCGATCTCGCTGTTCCAGGCGATGACCCAGATCCAGGAGTTCACGCTCGCGTTCGTCCCCAAGGTCGTCGGCGTCGGCGTCGCCCTGATCGTGAGCGGCAACTGGATGCTGCACACGCTGATGGACTTCACCGTCGACCTGTTCGACCGCCTCCCGTCGTTGCTCTCCTGAGCCGGTGGCCGTGACCCGCCGATGACCACGCCATGACCATCTCCGTCGCCGCCGAGCCGGCGCTGACCTACCTGCTCGCCTCGCTGCGCATCGTGGCGTGGCTGTTCCTGGTGCCGCCGTTCGCCACCCGCGGCGTCCCGGCGACGGCCAAGGTGGTGCTCGCGGTCGGGCTGTCCTTCGGGCTGGCGCCGGCGGTCGTGGCCAACGGCGTGCCGACCGGCGGCCTGTCCCTGATGGTCATCGCGCTCACGCAGGTCGCGGTCGGGCTCGCGCTGGGCTTCGTCACCCAGCTGATCCTCGGCACCATCGCGGCGGCCGGGTCGCTGATCGACGTCTTCGGTGGCTTCGCGCTGGCGCAGGGCTTCGACCCGCTCTCGATGAACATGAACACCGTGTTCGGCAAGTTCCACCAGATGCTCGCGATCATGCTGCTGTTCGCCACCGGAGGGCACCTCCTGGTGATCGGCGGGCTCCTGCGCACCTTCGACCTGCTGCCGCTGGGCGAGGCGCCGGACCTGACCGGCGGGCCGGCCGTGGTGGTCAAGGCGTTCTCGATGTTCTTCCTCACCGCGGTGCAGATCGCGCTGCCGATGATCGTGGTGCTCTTCATCGCCGACCTCGGGCTGGCCCTGCTGACCAAGGCCGCACCGCAGATGAACGCGCTCAGCGTGATGTTCCCGGCCAAGATCGGGCTCGTCCTCCTGCTGCTCGGGCTGTCGTTCCCCGCCCTGCCCGAGGCGACCAACCGGCTGGTGGAGCTGGTCAACGACGCCGCCGCACGGATCGCAGGTGGCGCGTGAGCGGGGAGAAGACCGAGAAGCCCACCGTCAAGCGCCGCAAGGAGGCGCGCAAGGAGGGGCAGGTCGCCCGCACCCCCGACCTGGGTGGCTACGCGACGCTGCTGGCGTTCAGCATGGTGGTCGGCGTCGCGGTCAAGCACGAGGCCGAGTCGCTGATGCTGATGCTGCAGCGCGCGATGCGGCTGGTCGCCGACCCCGACGAGGACCGGGCGATCGGCCTGCTCGGCGACGCGCTGCGCCACACCATGGTCGTCCTGTGCGTCCTCGGCGGCGTGGTCATGGTGATCGGCGTCGCCAGCGCACTGGCCCAGGGCGGCTTCTTCGTCGCCACCAAGCTGGTCACGCCGACGTGGTCCAAGCTCGACCCGATCAAGGGCCTCAAGAAGGTCTTCGGCCCGCACTCGATCTGGGAGCTGGCCAAGGTCCTGCTCAAGAGCGCGGTGATCGCCCTCATCGTGTGGCAGGCGATCAGGGACGTGATGCCCCTGCTCGGCGGTCTCGTGCCGGCCAGCGCGAGCCTCACCCTCGTGGCCGACAAGGGCATCGGCCTGCTGCGCACGGTCGCGCTGGCCGGGCTCGGCATGGCCGCGGCCGACTACGCCTTCCAGCGGCGGCGCACCGGCAAGCAGACCCGGATGAGCAAGGACGAGGTCAAGCAGGAGGCCAAGCAGACCGAGGGCGACCCGATGCTCAAGGGCGCCATCCGCTCCCGCCAGCTCGCCGCCGCGCGCAGCCGGATGATGAACGACGTCGCCACCGCCGACGTCGTGATGGTCAACCCCACCCACGTCGCGGTCGCCCTGCGCTACGACCCCGACCGCGGCGCCCCGATGGTCGTCGCCCGCGGTGCGGGGGCGGTCGCGGCCAAGATCCGCGAGCGCGCCGAGGAGGCCCGGGTGCCCCTGGTGCGCGACGTGCCCCTCGCGCGGGCCCTGTACGGCGGGTGCCAGGTCGGCCAGCAGATCCCGGCCGAGCTCTTCGCCGCCGTCGCCCAGGTGCTCGCCTTCGTGATCAGTCGCCGGGCCACCGGCACCCACGGCGGCTCCTACGAGTCCCCGCGGCCCGGGCCGGAGGTGCCCGCCGTACGCCGGGGGCGGCGTCGCCGCCGTACCGCGCCGACGAGGCCCTGAGCCGCTCCCCTGGTGGGTCCGCCGGTCGGGTTCCCTGGGTATGCCGGAGACCTGCCCCTTCCCCAGGTGAATCCACCTGGGGAAGGGGCGTGTCGCCTGGGGAGGTACGGGGCGCCCGGGCGGGTTGCCTGCATACCCAGGGAAACCGCCCGCCCCGCTCAGCCCCGCCCCGCCCCGCCACGGCCGGGCCGACCCGCCCCGCTCAGCCACCACCCGGCCGGGTCGACCCACCACCTGGCGTACGCCCGGCTGCGGGGAACCAGCGCAGGCAAAGAATGTCCGATTCCTCAGGTCGAGGGACCGTCGGACGATCAGACTGGCATCGGGTCCCAGGACGGGGCCCACTCCTCGCGCCAGGGACGGTGCGTCACGTCAGGTCCGCACGGACCCGGGCTCCGAGAGGCCGTCCCTTGTTGAAGAGGCTGACCCAGCTGGGCGTGCCGGTCGGCATCGTGCTGATCATCGTCATGCTCGTGGTGCCCCTCCCCGCGATGGTCCTCGACTTCCTCATCGCAGTGAACATCACCGGCGCCCTGGTCGTGCTGCTGACCGGCATGTTCGTGCGGCGCCCGCTCGACTTCGCCTCGTTCCCCTCGATCCTGCTCGTGCTGACCCTCTTCCGGCTGGCGCTCAACGTCAGTGCGACGCGGCTGGTGCTCTCCGACGGCTACGCCGGCAAGGTGATCGACACCTTCGGCCACTTCGTGGTGGGCGGCTCGCTGGTCATCGGCCTCATCGTGTTCGCGATCCTGGTGATCATCCAGTTCGTCGTGATCACCAACGGCGCAGGCCGGGTCGCCGAGGTCGGCGCCCGCTTCACCCTCGACGCGATGCCCGGCAAGCAGATGGCGATCGACGCCGACCTCAACGCGGGGCTCATCGACGACGACGAGGCGCGTCGCCGCCGCAAGGAGGTCGCCGCCGAGGCCGACTTCTACGGCGCGATGGACGGTGGCTCCAAGTTCGTCAAGGGCGACGCGATCGCCGCGATCGTGATCACGCTGGTCAACCTGATCGGCGGCTTCGCGATCGGCGTCGGGTCGAAGGGCCTGGACTTCGCGGAGGCGATCCACACCTACAGCCTGCTGAGCATCGGTGACGGCCTGGTCTCGCAGATCCCGGCGCTGCTGCTCTCGGTCGCCACCGGCCTCATCGTGACGCGCTCGACCGCCGACGAGGACATGGGCTCCGACATCGTCCGCCAGCTGACCCGGCACAAGATGCCGCTGCGGGTCGCCGGCGGCGGCGCGATCTTCCTGTGCCTCATCCCGGGCCTGCCCAAGCTGCCGTTCCTCGCGATCGGCGGGCTGATGCTGCTGGCCAGCTCGCGCGTCGAGGAGCCCGGGGAGGGCACCGCTCCCGCCGCGGAGGCCGCAGCGGCGGCCGTGCCGACGGACACCCCCGAGCAGCTGGTCGCCGACATCCAGGTCGACCCGATCGGGCTCGAGCTCTCCGCCGACCTGATCGACCTGGTCGACCCCGCGTCCGGCGGCGACCTGCTCGACCGGGTCAAGGCGCTGCGCAAGAAGGTGGCCTCCGACATCGGCATCGTCATGCCGCCGGTGCGCACCCGCGACAACCTCGAGCTGCCGATGAAGACCTACGCCGTGAAGCTGTTCGGCGTCGAGGTCGCCCGCGGCGAGGCGCCCCCGGGCACCGTGCTCGCGATCGGCGAGTACCTCTCCGTCCTTCCCGGCACGCCCGTCAAGGAGCCGGTGTTCGGCCTGGACGCCAAGTGGATCCCGGCCGAGCTGCGCGCCCAGGCCGAGATCCAGGGCATCACCGTGGTGGACCGCGCCTCGGTGCTCACCACCCACCTCGCCGACGTCGTGCGCACCCACGCCGGCCGGCTGCTCGGCCGCGAGGACGTCAAGCTGCTCACCGACGTGGTCAAGCAGTCCCACCCCGTCGTCGTCGACGAGCTGCTCGCCCAGCTCTCCCTCGGCGAGGTGCAGCGCGTCCTGCAGAACCTGCTCGACGAGGCGGTCCCGATCCGCGACCTGGTCCGCATCTTCGAGGGCCTCTCGCTCCGCGCCCGCGAGACCAAGGACGTCGAGGCCCTCACCGAGTCCGCCCGCGCCGCCCTGGGCGCCGCCATCGTGCAGCCCTACATCGGCGAGGGCGCCGTGCACGTCATCTCCTTCGAGCCCCAGCTCGAGCAGCGCATGCTCGAGGCACTCCGACCCACCGAGGAGGGAACCGTCGTGGCCTTCGACATGGAGACCGGCCAGGTCGTGCTCACCGAGCTCGCCCGCCACATGGTCGAGGCCGAGAACCAGTCGGTGCACCCGGTCGTCGCCTGCGCGCCACAGCTGCGCGGCGCCGTACGCCGGATGGTGCAGCCGTCGCTCGGCCGCATGCCCGTGCTCTCCTACCGTGAGCTGACCGGCAGCGCGCAGGTCCGCTCCGTCGGTGTCGTCACCGGTCGCCTCTCGGCCGTCAACGCGGCAGGCCTCCTGGCATGACGAGCCCCTTCTCCCCCATGGTCCTCGGTCTCGGTGCCCTGCTGTCCTCGCCGGCCCTCTTCGCCGCGTTCGTCGACGGCACACTGCCGCTGGAGACGGGGGTCATCAGGTTCGGCGTCGCGATGCTCGTCTGCTGGATCGGCCTGTCGATGCTCGACACCCTCCTGCAGGCGACGTCCGCCCCGGCGGCCCCGCAGGAGCAACCCCCGATCGAGGCCACGCAGGTGCTCCCGCCGGTCGACCAGCACTGACTGCCGCGACGGAATCCCCGTCAACAGAGCGGGATCACCCGCCCCGTCCGGCCCCCGCACGAGCCACCTGGTCCCGGGCGACCGTCGTCCGGCCCTACCTGCACCCACGCTGCGGGACGACGCTGGAGGTGGACCGAGGAGGCACCATGACCGAGACGAGGCACGATCCGGCACAGTCCACAAGCAGCACGACCCCGCTGCTCGCACGAGAGTTGTGGGCCACCGTGGCGATCGCCGCCATGTGGTTGGCCGTCCTCTTCGTCGGCGTCTACGGGGGCGAGGCGACCTTCCACAGCGTCGACTCGAGCGTCACCACGGTCCCCGCGGGGGTCCTGGTCGCCCTCTTCGCCGCCATCGGCACCAGCTCGGTCGCCAAGCGCGTGTTCGGCCGCGGGTCAGCTCCCGGGCGGTGAGTAGTCGACGGCGAGGTTCGAGGCCTCGTCGATCTGCGCCGGCGTCAGCAGGACGACCGTCTCGTAGCTGCTCACCGCACCGGTCTGGCCCACGGTGCCGGCGATGGCGGCCATCGCCTCGTGGCTCGGCGCATCGACGATGGCGAACAGGTCGTCGGCACCGAACGAGAAGTAGACGCCGTCCACGGTGCCGCCGACCCCGGCGGCCAGCTTGTCGATGGCCTCCGCGCGGGCGGTGCCGCCCTTGGCCATGACGCCCTTGACCCCCTCGGGGGAGTACGACGCTTTGATCAGGTACTTGGACATGGTTGGCCTCTCCGGGGCAGACGACGTGCGGAACGCCCGAGCGGGTCTCCCCGAGCCGTCGAGGACCGAGGCCTCGACGGAAGGTCACGCTGACCAGAGCCGTGCTCGACCGTACGCTCCGCGCCGCGGGTCCGGAAGGACCAGGGGTCCCCGCCCGAGGGGACCCGTGGCGGCCGGAGCGACGCGGCCTCAGGCCAGGACGCCGAGCGGCTGCTGCACCAAGCCCGGGAACACCGACGACACGGCCTTGGCGGGGAACCGCTTCGCGACCACCTCGCCGAGGACCTGGCGGTGGTCCGTGGTGACCGCGAGGTCACCGTCGGTCAGCTGGGACAGGCCGGGCCACCGCCCGTGGTAGCCGCCGCGGACGCCCCCGCCCATGAGCAGCATCATGTTGCCCCACCCGTGGTCGAGACCGCCGTTGCCGTTGGGCGACACCCGTCGGCCGAACTCGCTGATCGTGACCACGGTGACCTTGGAGCGCAGCGGGCCCAGGTCCCTGAGGAAGGCGCTGACCGAGGAGGCGAAGGCGCCCAGCATGTCCTGCATCCGGCCCCACTGCAGGGTGCCGTAGCCGTCGTGCATGTCCCACGAGCCGAAGTCGACCGAGACCACCTCGGTGCCGACGTCGGCCTTGATCAGGGCGGCGGTGTCCTCGAGGGCGGCGGACAGGTCGGTGGCCGGCCAGCTCGTCGGGTAGGCGACGGACGGGGTGTACCTCCCGATCGCGCCGAGGGTGGAGACCGCCTCCATCGCCGAGCGTGTCGCCCTGCCCAGGTGGCCGGTCTGGCTGGCCCACATGGTGGTGAGCTGCGCGCGGCGACGTGAGGCGTAGTCGCCGTCGGCGCCGACGAGACCGACGTCGGACAGGCCGTTGGTCGCCAGCGACGGCGCCGGGCCCTCGATCATCGTCGGGGGGATCGAGTCGCCCATGTGCACGGCCTCGACCGCGGACACCTCGGCGTCCAGGCCGATCATCCGGTTGACCCACCCGCGGCGCACCGACGACGTCGGGTCGGCGTCCTCGACGATCTCCATCGCCGCGAAGTGCGAGCGGTTGGGCACCGGCATGCCGACGGCCTGCACGGCCGCCAGCTGGCCGGCGTCCCAGAGCCACTGCAGCGGTGCGAGCTCGGGGTGCAGGCCGAAGGTCGCGTCCTTGGCGAGCAGCGAGGCCGTGGGGACGGCGAGGCCGCGGCGCAGGCCGGCGTACGCCGGGTCGCCGTGCGGCACCACGACGCCCAGCCCGTCGACGCCACCACGGAGGCTGAGCACGACGAGCACGTTGCCGCCGGTCGTCGCCCCGTACGACGCCTGCCGGACCGCCTCGCCGAACACGCTGGTGACGACGCCGGTCGCGCCCGCGGCGGCCAAGCCGCCGAGGAAGCGTCGGCGCGAGATCGCAGCGACGCGGAGGTGGTCGGCGCAGCAGCCGGAAGGGCTCGGAGCAGTCACGGGGATCACCGGGTCATGTGGGCGGGCGAGTCGAGCAGGACGCCGAGCAGGCGCGGCATGAGCCACCGGACGAGGGCGTGGTCGCGGGTCACCTGCTCGCCCGGGCGCACGCCGGTGCCCTGGCAGCAGGCCTGCAGCAGCCGGCTGCCGGAGCGGCGGCCGAGGATCGAGCGGCTCAGGTGGTCGACGAGGTAGTCGAAGCGGATCCGGTCCTGCGGGAGCCACGACAGGGGCGAGCGGTGGGTGACCTGGCGCGTCGGCCACCAGCCGCCGGCCACGCTCCAGTGCATGTCGAAGGAGTTGAGCATGCGGCTCGGCGAGGCCCAGTCCTGCGCCCGCTCGGGCGGACCGGCCGGAGTCGGCCACTGCGCGACCAGCGTGCTGGCGAGCTGCCAGGAGACCGTGTGCGCACCGGAGTCGAGGTCGACCGGCCGGTCCATGCGGGCGCCGAGCACGCGGTAGGTGTGCACGAGGTCGTCGATCGGGGTCCGGACCTTCTTGCCCGCGCCGGCCCAGAACTCGTCGCTGCGCACCAGCGCGCGGAGCACGGCCGAGATGTCGGTGCCGCTGCTGCGGTAGGTCGCGGCGAGTCGGTCCACCAGGGCCCGCGACGGGGTGTCGCTGACGAACCGGGTGGCCAGCTTGCGGCAGATCCGCTGCGCGGTGGCGGGATGGCGGGCAAGGTGGCGCAGGTAGGCCACCGTCATCGCCTGCCCGTCGTCCGAGGCGTTGGCGGAGGTGAAGCCCAGCACCGACACCGGCCCGGTGGTGTGGCGGCCGGAGGAGTAGTAGCCGGCCCAGGTGTCCCGCTCGACGGTCCAGCCGGAGAGGATCCTGGCCGAGTCCTTGACCATCTGCTCGGTGTAGCCGGCCTCGCGGCCGACCGTGTGCAGCTCGAGCAGCTCGCGCCCGTGGTTCTCGTTGGGGCTGCCCTTGACCGACTTGTCGTTGTCGAGGAACAGCAGCATCGCCGGGTGGAGCGTGCACGCCACGAGGAGGTCCTCGAACCGGCCGAGCGCGTGTTTGCGGACCACGGCGTCGTAGGCCGCCCGCTGGGTGAAGGCGGGGAAGTGACCGGCGTTGACGTGGAGGTGGTCGGTCCAGAACAGCACCATGGCCTCGAGCACGGTGCGCCGCGAGTACATCCGTCGCAGCAGCGAGTAGTTGGACAGGTCCCGGGCGTACTCCCAGCCCTGCCGGCCGCCGTGCTCGTTGGTCTGCCACTTCTGCGCCGCCGAGGTGGTGAGCAGCTCGGGGAACCACGAGGCCACGGTGCGGCCGCGCGGGGTCTCGCCGACCGACGCGGGGTGCAGCTGCTGCTCGAACCATGCGGAGGGCGACCCGGCGGCGCGCAGGTCGCGCAGCAGGGACGGGGTGAACCCGCAGCCCATCCGGTTGAGCATGTGCAGCTCGCGGGCGGTCGGGAGGGGCGTCCTGCCGTAGGACACCGGGGTGTACGTCGCCCGGGCGGTCGCGCCGGTCAGGACGCGCACACCCAGCATGGGGGCAGCCACGAGCACCCTCCCACGTCTCGACCGGGCCGGCCCACCTGCTCGCGACGGACCAACGTCCCAAGTCTGCGGGACGGTGGGGCCGGGGTTCTGCCGAATGTCCGGATTCACAGCAAACCGCCTGATGCCGCCGTACCCCGTCCCTAGGTTGGGACGAGCTCGGCCGGAGGGGCGCGGGCAACAGCACAGCGGGGAGAGTCTCGTGGGTCGCAGCATCGTCGAGGGCCTGCGCCGCCTGGTCGCGGCCGCGGTCGTCGCCGCCACCGCGACGACCGGGCTGGCCACGCCGCAGCCCGCCGACGCCACGACGCCGGCGGACGTCGCCCTCGACGTCGCCGCGCTCGGCAGGTCCGCCGCCCTGAGGCACTGCGCCACCCGGTCGTTCGCCGCCGACCCGGACTCCGTCCGCGTGCTCTACGGTCATCGCCAACGCAGCAGCCCCACCGCCACCTCACGCACCTTCGTGCTGCGCAACCGCACCGGCCAGGTGCTGCTGTGCGACCTGACCGGTCGCGACCGGCCCTCGGTCCTGCCGCTGCCGCGGACCTCGCCCTCGCGGCCCGCCGTCCTCGTGGCCGCCGGGCAGCGCCGCTGGTCGTGCGACGGGACGAGACTGGCGTCCTTCCGCATGACGAGCTGGCTCATGGTGCAGGACCCGGTCCGGTCGGCCCGGGTCCGCTACTCGGTGGACGGCGAGCCGGGCCCGTGGTTCACCGCCGCCCGGCACGGCCGCTTCCTGCATCTGCAGAGCTGGACCGCCGACGTCGCGGCCACCAGCGTGCTGCGCGTCGAGACCCAGCTGCTCGGCCGGGACGGCCACCGGGTCACCGTCGCCGGCCTGCCGTCCGGAGCCCACCGGCTCGACGGCTGCGGCACCGACACGCTCATCGGCTAGCCGCCTGCGACCACCCTGCCCGTGGGCTGTGCCCCGTCAGGGGTTTTGACGGTGGTCGGAGGGGTAATTGTCCGCTGTCACCCTATTCCTGGTGACCGCCAGTGCTTTCGGGCGGGCGCACACAGATTGGAGACCCCATGGGTATCGGAGTAGGCATCTTCCTCGCGGTGGTCGGCCTCATCCTCATGTTCGCCATCGACGTCAACATCCCGGGCATCGAGGACAACACCCTTGGCCTGATCCTGCTGATCGCCGGCATCGTCGGCATCGTGCTGGGGCTGATCGCCTCCCGCAACGCCGGGCGCAGCACCCACACCGTCGAGGAGCGTCGCGTCGACTGACCCCGACGCACCCGCAACGCACACGACGCCGGTCCCCTCGCGGGGACCGGCGTCGTCGTACGTCGGGCACGTGCGCTCAGCGCAGGGCGCGAGCCCGGTAGGAGAAGGTGAGGGCGTCGTCGCGAGGCAGTCCGCCGCACGCCAACGTGGTGTCGCGATGGCAGTCCGTCCGGGTGCCGGCGTTGACCATCGTCAGCACGATCCGGGCGACCTTGCGGCGCGAGAACGGGACGGACAGCACGCCGTCGCCGCGCCCGTCGAGCCGCACCGTGCGCCGGGACAGCGTGCCGTCGCGGCGGTGGACGGTGACCTGGGCCGCCGGGCTGCTGAGCCGGGAGGGCCCGTCGACCCAGATCCGCAGCCGGCGACCGTGCAGCGTGCTCGAGCGGTGGAAGGCGACGTTGGCGCTACTCAGGTGGTCCAGGCTCACCGAGCGCAGGGACCCGGTGCCCGGGTGCCGGCGGCTGAGGCTGAGCTGGCGCACCATCGGCGCCTGCGGGTAGGGCGCGTCGTCGCCCTCGACGTACCACCGCCGCGAGACGTGGCTCAGCGCGGAGTAGTCGGCGAAGACGCGACCGAACGGCGTGCCGTGCCGGGCCAGGACCCAGCGAGTCGCGCTGAGGGAGTCGCGCGGGTGCGCGGGGTCGGCGGCGGCCTCCCAGATCTCGCGGACCACCTGGGGAGCGGCCTGGCGGGGGCTGCCGAAGTACTCCGAGACGAAGCGCCACCAGGTCCACGCGCCGAACGGGTAGTACTCCTCGCCGTAGTCGAGTGGCACGCCCGGGTGGGCCAGCGTCGAGGTGCCGAGGTAGTTCCAGTTGTCGTTGGCGCTGTCGAAGACCTCGTCCTCCATCCACGTCGCCGTGCCGTCCATCAGCCACGGGTCCTCGCGGGCGTCGTAGGCGAGCTCGACGAGGGTGAAGAGCTGGTGCGCGGCCGCCGCCCGCAGCGCGACGAGCGGCTCGGTGCCGACCTGGTCGGCGGCGTAGTCGTCGTCCAGCACGCAGTAGCCGCCGGCCGTGCTCTGCCCCGGTTCGAGGCCCTCGGCCGGGCAGTAGCCGTAGAACCCCAGCGAGGCCACGTCGGCGAGGTAGACGTCGACCTTGCCGTCCGGCCCGTGCGAGGGCTGCGCCTCGTCGCCGAGAGGGGCGCGGTAGCCGGCGCGCGCGAAGTGCCGCCAGGCGGCCTCCAGCGTCCGCTGCGTGGTCTCGACCCAGTCCGGGACCCCGTCGCCGTCGGCGTCGGCCGGGTCGACCGCGTCCTGGCCGCGGTCGGTCCAGTGCACGCACAGGTGGGCGGTGCAGCCGACCTGCGAGGGACCGGCGTAGTGGAGACCCCCCGCCTGCGGGTCGCCCTCGTCGGTGGGTCGCGACAGGATCTGCTCGGCGGTGCTCGCCGACGCCACGTGCGGGAACGCCGTCCCCGCGGCGGACGCCAGGACGGTGGCCAGGATGAGTCCGAGCTGACGACGCAGCGCAGGCATGGTGGGCGCCTCCTCCCGGGTGCCGGTCACGCGGCCCGGGCCCGGGGAGGCGGCGTGACGGCCGGTGGTCGGTCGGCAGACGCTCCCCATGACCACGGCTCCTGAGAGGATACGGGGTCGTCCCACCGGTCACAGGAGCACCACGCGGCCAGCGCCCCCGCATGTCGCGCTCCCGTCGTACCGGAGGAGTCGCAGCGAGCCGCGGCCCGGGTCTGCGACCATGCCCCGCGTGGCCCCGCACCCCGACCTGCCCCTGCGCACCGACCGCCTGGCCCTGCGCCCCCACCGCCCCGAGGACCTCGAGGACCTGGTCGCCTTCCACGGCGACCCGGAGGTGGTCCGGTGGACCCCGTGGCCGGTGCGTGACCGGGCCGCGACCGCGCAGACCCTGCGGACCAAGCTCACGCAGGGCACTCCCCGGCCGGGCGAGCCGATGGTGCTCGCGATCGAGCTGCGGGCCACGCGCACGGTCATCGGCGAGGTGCTGCTCAAGTGGGTCGGCGAGGCCGACCGGGAGGGCGAGCTCGGCTACGCGCTCGCCCGGGAGCACCAGGGCCAGGGGTACGCCGCCGAGGCCGCGGCCGAGGTGCTGCGGTTCGGCTTCGACGTGCTCGGGCTGCACCGGGTCAGCGCGGTGATCATCGAGCAGAACGACGCCTCGGTGCGCCTGGCCCAGCGGCTCGGCTTCACCCGCCGGGCCCGGCTGGTCGACCAGGTGCGGCACCAGGGTGGGTGGGCCACCCAGCTGGTCTACGCGATCACCGCCGAGGAGTGGCGCGCCGGTCCCGGGCCGGCGGTCACCGACCTCCTCCTCTAGGACCCCTCCACCGGCTCCAGGCGGACCTCGACCTCGAGGCTGTCGTCGTGGTCGGTCACGGTCGTCGGCCCGAGCCGCTGCAGGAGCGCCAGCGCGGCCCGGTTGTCGGCGGCGATCGTGGTGAGGATGCGGTCGATGCCGGGCGGCCGCTCCGCGACCAGCCGGGCCAGCAGCGCCGAGGCCACCCCGCGACCCCGCATGTCCTCCGCCACGGTGACCGCCGCGTCCGCCGTGGTCGGGTCGCCGGGGTAGCGGATCAGGTGACCCACCCCGGCCGGCTCCCCGGCGTCGTCGCCGTCGATCACGAACAGGACGAGCGCCAGGTGGTCCACGCCGTCGACCTCGCCCACGAGGTGGTCGAGCATCGCCTCGGACAGGTGCGGGACGCCGGTGAGGAAGCGGTGGAACTTGGACTCCGGCCCCAGCAGGTCGTAGCGGCGTGCGAGCTCGGCGCGGTCCTCGGGGAGCAGCGTCCAGCTCATGGCCAGGGTGCCGTCGCGCAACCGCATCTCCGTCGCCACGCCTCACCGTAGCGGTCGGGGTGACCGACGAGACAGGGGCAGACGGGCCACACCGGGCCACACGGGGCCGCGGAAGGCCTAGCCTGGAGGGGAAGGCGGGTCTCCCGCCACGCCCGTGGCCCGGGCGCCCCGCCTCAGGCGGGAGGAGCCATGACCACGTCGGTCGAGCAGGACCTCACCCAGGCCGAGCCGCCCACCCGGCCCCGTGCCACCGCCGTCGCGAGAGCGATGGGCGTCGTCGCCGCAGGACCGCTCCTGCTCGACGCGCTCGAGGTCCTCGGACCGGTCTCCGCGGCGGCCCGCTGGCCGCGCCGGATGCGCACGCCGACCTCGCGGAGAGCGGCGCTCACCCTGACCGCCCTCGGCGTCGCCGCGCCCGTGGTCGACCACGGGCTGGTCCGGCCCTGGCTGCGCCGGTGGGGCGCGACGCTGTCCGAGCGCACGCGCCGCCTCCCCGGCGACCCCGAGACCCCGCCGCTGTTCACCACCACCCGTGGCGTGACCGTGCACGCGCCGGCCGAGGAGGTCTGGCGCTGGCTGGTGCAGATCGGCCAGGACCGCGGGGGCTTCTACTCCTACGACTGGCTGGAGAACCTCGCCGGCTGCGGGATCCACAGCGCCGACGAGGTCCGCAGCGAGTGGCAGCACCGCGAGGCCGGGGACGAGCTGACCATCTTCGAGGGCTACGCGACCCCGCTGCTGGAGGTCGACCCACCGCACGCGCTGGTGATCGCCAACTGGGGCGCCTACGTCGTCGAGCCGATCGACGCGACGAGCTGCCGTCTGGTCGCGCGCTCGCACGCCGCACGCAGTGCGGCCGGTCTCGCCTACGTGCTGGTCATCGAGCTGCCGCACGCGATCATGGAGCGCAGGATGCTGCTGGGCATCAAGCAGCGTGCCGAGTCCTCACACCGGGCGTCCCGGGACCGGTCCGGCCCGGGGAGGTGAGCCCGTGACCACCGCACGCACGACACGGCCGGCCCTGGCGACGCTCTCGGCCCTGCTGGGGCTGGGGATCGCGACGGCCTCGCTGCTCGGGCCGGTGGGCCTCGAGCTGCTCGTCTACCGCACCTCGCCCACCACGCTCAACCAGCTGAGGGGCAGCGACCTCGCCGCCCTCGTCGTCGCGGCACCCCTGGCGCTGCTGGCTGCCACGCTGGTCGTCCGCCACCACCCGGCCGGGCCGCTGCTCGCGACCGGCGTCGGTGTCTTCGCGGTCTACACCTATGCCCAGGTGATCGTGGGTCAGGAGTACCTGCGTCGACCGGGCAACGTCGAGCGCTTCTTCCCCTTGCTGCTCGCGGTGTTCGTGCTCGGCGAGGCGCTGGTCGTGCTGGGCTCGCGTGCCGCGGGCGAGCTGCCCGCCCCGCCGCGGCGCGTCGAGCGTCTCACCGGGTGGGTGCTGGTGGCGGTCGCCGCCTTCCTCGTGCTCGGGCTGCACCTGCGCACGATGGTGCTGGCCTGGACCGACCCGGGCGCGATGACCGAGTACGCCTCGGCGCCCACGCCGTTCTGGCTGGTCAAGCTGATGGATCTCGGCATCGTCGTGCCGGTCGCCGTGGTGACCGGCCTCGGCCTGCTGCGCGGCGCTGCCTGGGCGCGGCGGGTGACCTATCCCTTCCTCACCGGCTACGCCCTCCTGGCCGCCTCGGTGCTCTCGATGGCGCTGGTGATGCTGGTCAACGGCGACCCCGACGCGTCCGTGGGGCTCGCCGCCGGCTTCGCCTGCTTCGCCGCGGCGCTGGCCGCGCTCCTCGTGGCGTGGCTGCGCGTCCTGGGACCGGAGGACCGGTCACGGGAGGAGGAGCCATGCGCGCCGCCAGGTTCGCCGGCTTCGTCCTCGCGGTCCTGACCGCGTCCACCGGGCTCGGTCTCGGCATCCCCCACCTCTACGAGGAGGGGCTGGTGCCGCTCACCTGGCTCGGGCTCGTCCTCCTGGCCGGCGGGACGGCCGGCGCGGCCTGGGCAGCGACGCGGCTGCTGTCCGGCGTACGACGGCGGTGGTGGGTGGTCTGGCTGCCGCTCCTGCTGGTCACGGCGTACGTCGGCGTCTGGTCGGTCGGTCAGGGGGTGGCCGCCGGCCTGCCGGCGCACCCCCGGCTCGGCGACCGGACGCCTGCGGCGGTGGGCCTCCCGTTCGACGAGGTCACGCTGCGCACCTCGGACGGCGTCGACCTGGCGGCGTGGTGGGTGCCCACCCGCAACGGCGCCGCCGTGGCGCTGATGCACGGGGCCGGCTCGACCCGGACGGCGGTGCTCGACCAGGCCGAGGTGCTCGGTGAGGCGGGCTACGGCGTGCTGCTCGTCGACGCGCGGGGCCACGGCGCGAGCGGAGGGCGTGGCATGGACTTCGGGTGGTGGGGCGAGCGCGACACCGCCGCCGCCGTCGACTTCCTGGCGCGACGGGTCGCCGTGGACCGGATCGGGCTGCTCGGCGAGTCCATGGGCGGCGAGGTCGCGATCGGCGCGGCGGGTCTCGATCCCCGCCTGCACGCGGTCGTCGCGGAGGGAGCGACCCACCGGGTTGCGGCGGACAAGGCGTACCTCGATGCCTACGGCGTCCCGGGGCACCTGCAGCAGGCGCTCGACCGGCTCACCTACGCCGTGGCGGACCTGGTCTCCGACGCGCCCGAGCCGGCGCCGCTGCGCACCGCGGTGAGGACCGCCGTGGCGCCCCTGCTGCTGGTCACCGCAGGCGACCTGCGCGACGAGAGGCTGGCAGCGCTGCGGCTGCGCGCAGCGGCCCCGGACCGGGTCGAGGTCTGGACCGTGCCCGGCAGCGGGCACACCGGCGGACTGTCCACCGCTCCGCGGCAGTGGCGCGAGCGGGTCGTCGGCTTCCTCGACGACGCCCTCGCGCCGTGAGGACCCAGCGACCCCGCCGGGCCCGGGCACGCCAGGAGGCGGGACCCGGACGGGTCCCGCCTCCTGGGGGTGCGGTGCTCAGACTCCGGCTGCGACCGGGCGGTGGGTGTGGCCGACCTCGACGCCCTCCGGGGTGCGGCGCATGTGCACGAACCCGGCGCCGGTGAGCAGGAGCAGGACGGCGGCGCCACCGAAGGAGGCGTACGCCGCATAGCCGGCGATCTCGCCCATGGTGTCGAAGGCGTAGGCGTTGAGCAGCAGGCCGCGGAGCGTGTTGCCCATGAACAGCGTCTGGCGCAGCTGGCCGAGCTGCTGGCCCTCCTCGCTGCTCGCGAAGGCGGGGTCGGCGCTGGTCTTGGCGATGAAGTCACCGGAGACCTCTTCGTAGGTCCGGCCGCCGCTGGCGGCGTTCATGTGGACCAGGATGTAGTGGTCGGCGAAGGCGATGGCCTGGTCGCCGGTGGTCATCTGCTGGCCGGCGTACTGGTCGAGCGCGTCGTGCTGCGCCTTGGTCTCGAGCGAGTCCTTGGTGGGCATCGTGATGTCCTGCATCGCGAGCTGGTCGTGGACCTGGGTGTCGATGTAGCTGTTCGCCCACGTGAGCAGGCCGCCTGCGGCGAGCAGGACGAGCGCGATGACGGCGCCGGTGGAGGCGAGGAGCGCGTCGAGGGTCTTCCTTCGCATGATGATCATTCCTCTGGTCGATGCTGGATCTCTTGGTTGCACCTCCATCCTGGGCACTCACGACGCCGGCCCGTAGGGTCCTTTTCCTCTAGGTCGATGGTCGAAGGTAGTCGGCCGCGGCACGCCTGCGACCACGCGGGATCTCCCTTGCCAGTAAGGGTCTTTTGACCATCGACCGCGCCCGGCATGCGCGTGAGGCTGGAGGTCACCTGAGAGGACACAGAGCCATGACCATGCCGAGAGAGCTCGCCTTCGACGAGTGCGTCCAGCTGCTGCAGGCGGGCGACGTGGGACGCGTCGCCCTGATGACGCCCGGGGGACCGCAGATCGTCCCGGTGAACTACGCCGTCGCCGAGGAGTCGGTCGTCGTCGCCACCTCGCCGTACAGCGCCCTGGGGACCTACGGCGTCCACCACCTGGTCGCCTTCGAGATCGACCACGTCGACCACGACACCCGCACCGGATGGAGCGTCACCGTCCGCGGTCGTGCCGTCGCGATCGCCGACCCCCAGGAGGTGCGCCGGCTGCGGGAGACCTGGGCTCCCCGGCCCTGGGCGGACGGCAACCGCAGCCTCCACCTGCGCATCCCGTGGACCGAGATCTCCGGGCGCAGCCTCGGCGGCAACCTGACCACCCCGGTCCGTCGCGTCGCCACCGCCTCCTGACCCGCGACCGGGACTGGGAGACTGCCCCCGTGGATTCGTCATCGGGCTCACGCGCCCTGCTCGACGCGGTGGTGGCCATCTCGACCGACCTCGACCTGCACCGCGTGCTGGCGCGGATCGTGGAGTCGGCCTGCGAGCTGACCGGCGCGCGGTACGGCGCGCTGGGCGTGCTCGACCGCGCCGACGGGCTGCAGAGCTTCCTCACCCACGGCGTCGACCCGGGGCTGCGGGAGCGGATCGGGGACCTCCCCCACGGCCGCGGCATCCTCGGCGTCGTCATCGACGACCCGCGTCCCCTGCGGCTGGACGACCTCACGCAGCACCCGCAGTCCTACGGGTTCCCGCCAGGACATCCGCCCATGACGACGTTCCTCGGCGTCCCGGTCGAGGTGCAGGGCACGGTGTTCGGCAACCTCTACCTCACCGAGAAGGTGGGCCACGGGTCGTTCACCGACCAGGACGAGGAGACCGTGGTCGCGCTTGCCGCGGCGGCGGGCCACGTGATCGGCAACGCGCGTGCCTACGGGCTCAGCGAGCGCCGTCGGCAGTGGCTGGAGGCCACCAACCGCGTCGGCGAGGCCCTGCAGCCCCCGATCACGCTGGACCGCGCCTTCGCCGAGGTGACCCGCATCCTGCGCGCCGCCTCCGGTGCGCGCGCGGTGGCCCTGGTGCAGGTCGACGGCGGGCGCGCCGACGTCGAGGTGACCGACGGTCCGGAGGCCGCCGGGATGGAGGCGCTCGTCGCCTGCGAGGGCCGTCGGCTGCTGGGGCCCGACGTGCGCGACGTCGTCGCGGTGACCCTCGACGGTCGACCGCGCCATGCCGTGGCGCTCCCGGTCCGGTCCGCCCTGGCCGACGCCAACGTGCTGCTGGCGGTGTTCGACGACGACGAGGCGCTCGAGGACCTGCAGGAGCAGCAGCTCATGCACTCGTTCGCCGACCACGTCGGCCTGGCCCTCGACCGCGCCCAGGCGGTCGAGGACCGCGAGGAGCTGGCGATCCTGTCCGACCGGGACCGCATCGCGCGCGACCTGCACGACCTGGTCATCCAGCGGCTCTTCGCGACGGGCATGCGCCTGCAGGGGCTGCAGATGCTCTCCGACCAGCCTCAGCTCGTGCAGGGCCTCGACCGGGCCGTCGACGACATCGGGCTGACGATCAAGGACATCCGGGGCACCATCTTCGAGCTGCAGACCCGTGACGGCGCCTCGCTGCGGGGCGACGTGCGCAGCCTGGTCAAGGAGTACGCCCACACCCTCGGCTTCGCGCCCACCGTGCGCACCTCGGGCCCCGTCGACAACGCCGTGCCCGACCCGGTCCAGGTCGAGCTGCTCGCCGTCCTGCGCGAAGCCCTGTCCAACGTCGCCAAGCACGCGCGCGCCGCGCACACGGACGTGGCCGTCGAGGTCAGCACCGAGGAGGTGGTGCTCCGGGTCGACGACGACGGGATCGGCGTGCCGCCCGAGGTCCACGAGAGCGGCCTGCGCAACGCCCGGGAGCGGGCGCGTGGCCTCGGCGGCACCTTCACCGTCGGACCCCGCAGCCCGCGCGGGACCTCACTGCGCTGGAGCGTGCCCCTGGCCTGAGCGGCCCGGCGCTCAGCCGGGCGGGCGCTCAGCCGGGCGGGCGCTCGCCGAGCAGCCGGGTGGCGAGCACCGCGGCCTGTGTGCGCCGCTCGAGCCCGAGCTTGACCAGCAGGTGGGAGACGTAGTTCTTCACCGTCTTCTCCGCCAGGAACATGCGCTCGCTGATCTGGCGGTTGGTCAGGCCCTCCGCGATCAGCGAGAGCAGCCGGAGCTCCTGCTCGCTGAGCCCGGCCAGCTCCGGCGCCACCTGGGGGCCGTTGCGGACCCGGTCCAGCACCCGCGCCATCAGGGTCGGGTCGATGAGGGACTGACCCGCCGCCACCCGCTCGATCGCGTCGAGGAAGTCGCGGCCCTTGACGTCCTTGAGGACGTAGCCGCTGGCCCCGGCCATGATCGCGGAGAACAGCGCCTCGTCGTCGTCGTACGACGTCAGGATGAGCGCCTTCAGGCTCGGGTCCACGGCCCGGATCGTGCGGCACACCTCGATGCCCGAGCCGTCGGGAAGCCGGGCGTCGAGGATCGCCACGTCGGGCCGGATCGCCGGGATGCGGCGCGCGGCTTCCTCGGCCGAGTCCGACTCCCCCACCACCTCGACGCGGCCCGAGGCCTCGAGCATGACCTTGAGCCCTTCCCGCACCATCTCGTGGTCGTCGAGGAGGTAGACCGTCGTCCGCGTGGCTGCCATGGCCCCATTCGACCAGACACCGGCCGCGGGGTCGGCGGCGCGCGTCACCGACCGCGCGTCGGGCGAGCCTCCGGGGTGCCCTCGGTCTCGAGAGCCGCGAGCGCGAGGTCGATGTGCTCGCCCAGGCCACGGCCCTCGCGCGCCCACCGCTCGACGGCGACGCTCACCGCGGCCGCGGCCGCCGCGGCCACGGCCTGGACGCCCAGGTCGTCCGGGTCACGTCCCATGCGTGGGGCGAGGACGTCGGCGAGGGTCGCTCGGGCGCCGTCGCCCTGCTCGTGCAGGCGGGCGCGCAGCGCGGGGACCGACAGCAGCAGACGCGTCCGCTCCAGGACGTGGGTCAGCTCCTCGTCCGGGAGGCTGCCCACGGTCTCGCGCAGTGCCCGCCGTACGGCGACCAGCGGGCGCTCCTCGGCGGGCCGTCCGGCGACGGCACCGGCCATGAGGGGGTCGTAGTCGTCCTGCAGGACCACGTCCTCCTTGGTCGCGAAGTAGCGGAAGAACGTGGCCGGCGAGACCCCGGCGGCGGCCGCGACCTGCTCGCAGGTCGTCGCGTCGTAGCCGTGGCGACCGATCAGGTCGAGCGCCGCCTCCTGGATGGCAGCGCGGGTGCGTCGCTTCTTGATCTCCCGCAGGCCGACCCCCCCGTCGGGCCGGGAGGGTGCCGTCACGGTGCGCTCGATCCCTGGGCCGAGCTCCCCGCACGGGCGGGCATCCAGCACGCCAGCACCGCGGCGACCAGCAGCATGCCGGCGGCGACCTGCAGCGCCAGGTCGCGTCCGGCCGTGACCGCCTCCGCGGCGCGCACGCCGGCGGCGGCGACGCTCTCGGCCCGCGCCGAGGCGATCGTGGCGAGGACCGCGATGCCGAGCGCGCCGCCGACCTGGAGCGCGGTGTTGTAGAGGCCGCTGGCAGCGCCGGAGCCGGCGCCCTCGCCGCCGGGGACCGCCGTCGTGGTGAGGGCCACGAACGCGAGACCCAGACCGAGTCCGGTGACCACGAGCCCCGGAGCCAGGCTGCTCCAGAAGGTCGTCCGCTCGGCGCCGATGCCGATCGAGGAGAGCAGGGCCAGCCCGACGGCGCACGCGACCAGCCCGCCCACCAGGACGGGGCGCGCCCCCCGGCTCGGCACGACGGCCGAGCCGGCGCCGGCGGCGACCACGAGGCCGGCGACGAGGGGCAGGTAGGCCCACCCGGCCTGCATCGGCGTGTAGCCGAGCACCTGCTGCAGGTGCAGCGAGACGAAGTAGAAGGTGCCCATGAGAGCGGCACCGACGAAGCCGGCACTCAGGTCCGAGACGACCACGGCGCGGTCCCGCAGGAGGGCCACCGGCACGAGCGGGGCGCGCGAGACGCGGCCGGTGCGCACCGCGACCACCGATGCGAGCGCAGCGAGCAGCAGCCAGGCACCCGTGCTGGGCGAGAGCCACCCGTGCTCGACGGTCCCGTGGAGGGCGCAGATGGTCGCCCCGAGCGCCACCACCGCGGACAGCGACGGGACGGGGTCGATCCTCAGCCGACGGTCGCCGGTGCCGCCGGGCAGCAGGAGGAGGACCGAGACGCCGACGACCGACGCCACGACGGCGTTGCCGGTGAAGATCCACCGCCAGCCCAGGTGCTCGGTGACCAGACCGCCGATGACCAGCCCGACGACGGCACCCAGGCCGGTCACGGCGCCCCAGAGCCCGAGCGCGCGGGAGCGCTGGCCCGGGTCGGGGAAGGTGTGCACCAGCAGGCTCATCGCGGCCGGGGCCAGGAGCGCGGCTGCCAGGCCCTGTCCGGCGCGTGCCGCGACGACGGTCGACGTGGAGGACGCCACCGTCCCCAGCAGGGACGAGACGACGAAGACCGCGACCCCGCTCACCAGGGCGGCCCGATGGCCGAACCGGTCGGCCAGCCGACCGCCGAGCAGCAGCACGCCGCCGAAGCAGAGCAGGTAGGCGTTGACCGCCCACGGCACGTCGGCGGGACGCATGTGCACGTCGGCGACGATGCTCGGCAGCGCGATGTTGAGCACGACGTCGTCGATGTCCACGAGCAGCTGGCCCAGCGCGAGCGCGACGAACGCGAGCCAGGCCGTCACCGCCGCCGGCGGGACGCCGGCCCGCGTCCGGTCCGGCCGCTCGGGTGCTGGGGAAGGTGCCGTGGTGCCCATCGTCGCTCCTATGACAGTGACTCTCATCTGAGAGTAACTCTCACAACGACCGTGGCGTCAACCGTGGTCTGGCCCGCCGTCGGGTCGGTGGGTGGGGACCAGCCCTCGGATCAGGGCGCCTCCCCGAGCTCCTCCTCCTCGACGGCCGCTTCCTTCTTGGACTGCTCCACGTGCTCCTGGACGACCTCGGAGCTCAGGCACACCATGTTGGCGACGACGTAGACGAGCACCGACAGTCCGGCCAGGATCAGTGCCGACCACTCGAAGTTGAGCACGCCCAGGTTCCCGGCCCCTGCGGACTTCTCCGGGAAGTTGCCCAGGTAGGAGACCAGCGCCAGGCCGCCCAGCCAGGGGAACAACCAGGCGACGCCTTGCCAGAAGTGGAAGGCGCCCTGCCGGACGCCGCCGAAGAGCTTGAAGGCGGCGAGCAGCACGAACCCGAGGAGCACGGCGACGTAGAGCTTCCACCCGGTGAGCCACCCGGACCAGTACACGATCAGGTTGGAGGCCCAGAACGCCAGGAGTGGGATGACGTGGCCGCCGGGAAGCCGGAACGGCCTCGGCTGGTCCGGGATGCGCTTGCGGAGCGCAGAGAGCACCAGCGGACCGGACGCGAAGGAGAGCACCGTGGCCGAGGTGATGAAGCCGACCAGCTGCTGCCAGCTCGGGAAGGGCAGGAACACGATGAGCCCCACCACGAAGGTCACGATGAGACTGAACAGGGGAACCCCCCGATCGGTGGTCTTCGCCAGACGTTGAGGCGCGTTGCCGTTGCGGGCCATCGCGTACGACAGACGAGAGGTCAAGGTCGTGTAGATGAGGCCGGTGTCACCGGGCGAGACGATCGCGTCGATGTAGAGCAGCACCGCCAGCCATCCGAGCCCGAGGGCCGTGGCAACGGCGGCCAGAGGTCCGAAGCTGTTCTCGAAGTTCAGGTCGGCCCAGGCCTCGGAGCCCGTGAGGAGGCTGGGGTCCAGGGCCCCGATGAAGGCGATCTGCAGGGCGATGTAGATGACCGCCGTGATGAGCACCGAGCCGATGACCGCGATCGGCACGTTGCGGCTGGGGTTGTCGGTCTCCCCGGCCAGCTCCACGCCTTGGCGGAACCCCAGGTAGGAGAAGACGATGCCCGAGGTCGCGATCGCGCTGAAGACCCCGTGCCATCCCTGCGGCTTGAAGCCGTGGTCGGTGAAGTTGGTGCCGTGGAACGCGGCGAGGAAGAACGCCACGACGACCAGGACGATGATGAAGAGCTTCCACCAGACCAGCACGTTGTTGATGCGCGCGAACCAGCGGATGCCGAAGTAGTTGACCACGACGAACAGCGCCATCAGCACCACGGCAGTGCCGTAGCCCAGGGCCGTCAGCGTGTGCACGGTCTGGCCACCGACCTGCTTCTCGACCGTGAAGGGGGCGTACTTGGTGGCGTACTGCAGCGAGGCCAGCACCTCGATCGGAGCCGTGGTGCTCGCCCCCACCCAGGTGATCCAGCCCGTCGTGTAGCTCGCCAGGGAACCGAACGCGAGGTGCGGGTAGCGGATGACTCCGCCCGACAACGGGAACATCACCCCGAGCTCGGCGTAGACGAGGGCGATGGCCATGACCATCACCGCACCGAGGGCCCAGGAGATCACGGCTGCGGGGCCGGCCTCCCTCGAGGCGTTGAGAGCTCCGAACAACCAGCCCGAACCGATGATCGAGCCGATGCTCGCGAACAGGAGGCCGATGATGCCGACGTGACGCTTGAGCTGGGGTTCGTCCACCGCGGCGGTCGAGGTGTCGGTCGTCATGAGGATGCCTTTCGCCGGTGACCGGGCTCCGGATGGACGGAGGGCTCGGCGCGAGGGCTCTGTGCCTGAGCCTTCTCCTTGCTCTCGTCGAGGCGCCCGTGTCGCCCCAGGCATACCCACAGGGGCCGGACGCTATTCGGGACCGTCGCAGTGGGGAAGGATCGAGGCAGTCGAGACATGGAGGTGTCGGATGCACGACGAGGTCATCACCGTCGGCGTGGACGGGTCGAGGGCATCGACCACCGCCTTGGAGTTCGCGCTCGAGGAGGCGAAGCTGCGTCGCAGCACGGTCCGCGCCGTCACCGCCTGGGAGGCGGACACCGCCTATGCGGCTCGCGGCTTCCCGCTGCTGGAGGAGGAGCGCGCGGCGCACGTGAGGTCTGCGACGGCGGTGCAGGGCAAGGCGATCGACCGCGCCCTGCAGTCCGTCGACGACCCTCCCGCGATCGAGCGCAAGGTCGTTCGCGGACGACCCGGTCAGGCGCTGGTCGAGCTGTCGGCTGACGCCCGCCTGCTGGTCGTCGGCACCGAGCACAAAGGCGCCCTCAAACGTGTCGTGCTGGGTTCGACGAGCGCCCATTGCGTCAAGTACTCGCAGGTCCCCGTCGTGGTCGTTCCTCACGTCGATCCCGACGTCTACTCCGGCCAGTCGTAGCGCGCCGCCGACGCCGAGCAGGACGCGAGCCACGCCGGCTCGGCCGGGGTGCTGCGCTGCTACTCGACGGTCACCCGCGCCCAGCTCGACGTGGTCGCGGCGTACACCGGTCCGCCGGCCCAGGTCGCCTTGTAGACGGTGGTGCGCGAGGGGCTGACGTTCAGCTGGTACCACCCGGTCGGCGCGACGCTCCGCGCGGTCCCGACCGGCTGCCACGCTCCGGGACCGGTCGCGCCAGGGCGCTTGCCGTAGACCCTCAGCGTGTGACCGACCACCGCAGCGCCGGCCCGCGTGCGCAGGTGCCCGTACAGCCGGGTGACGCCGCCGCGACGCAGCGAGGGGTGCTCGGCGACGAGCTCGGCGACGGTCGCTGCCCGGGTCCGCACGGTGACGGTGGCGGCAGGAGACGTCGAGGGCGCGTACAGGGCGCCGCCGGCGAACTGGGCGCGGTAGCTGGTCGAGACCGGCACCGGCAGCGTCGCGGTCCACCTCCCGGCCGCGTCGGTCCGCACCCGGTGGGCGGAGGTCCACCTGGTGCTGGACGCCGCGCGGGTCGCGATGGTGACCGGCCGCCGCGGGACCGCAGTGCCGGTGGCATCGCGCAGGGTGCCGGTCAGGGTCACGCTGCGCCCGCGGAGCACGGTCCGCCGGCCGGCGGTCAGGGTGGCGGTCGTCGGCGTCGGGGCGTCGTCCACGACCGGCGTGACCGGCGGGGGGGACGGCGTCGGCGTGGGAGTGGGCGTCGGAGCGGGGGCCGGCGTGGGGGCGACGAGGGCGAGGGCCCGCAGCTGGGTGTTGGTGCCCTGGAAGGCGTTGAGGTCGACGTTGCCGACGATCCCGCTGACGCGTCCGGTGCTGGTGCCCTGCCAGAACGTCCAGGTGGGCCAGCCGCCCGGCACGCGGGGGGCGGAGACGCCGTAGTGCGCGATCCACAGCGGGTAGCGGGCGAACGCGCGGCTGTTGCCCAGGTAGTGCTCCCAGAACGAGGGAGAGACATAGATGATCGGGGTGCGACCGGTGAGCTGCTCGACCGTGGTCAGCCACGTGGTGGTCCACGCGGTGAGGGCGGAGACCGACAGTCCGCCGGAGGCCTCGAGGTCCAGCACCGGCGGCAGCGTCCCGGCGACCCGCTGGCTGCCGACCACGCCGGCGAAGTAGCGGGCCTCGGCGGCCGCATCGCCGGTGCGGGTGTCGGGGCGGGCGAAGTGGTAGGCACCCCGGTAGATCCCGGCCGCAGCCGACGCCTTGGCGTCGGCGCTGTAGTAGGCGTTGGTGTACCCCACGCCCTCGGTGGCCTTGATGAACGCGAAGCCGACGCCGTCCCGGTCGACCGCGCCCCAGTCGATGGACGGGTTGTGCTGGTATCGCGAGACGTCGATGCCGAGCACGTCGGCGCTCGCCGCGGCAGCCGACGCGGTGAGCGTCACTACGACCACCGCGGAGACCAGGCTCAGCAGACGGCCGGCGGCGCGGCCGACAGGGCGGCGGCGGGCCCGGCCGGCGGCGCGGTTCACGTGGGCAGGCGAGCAGGGGTGGCAGAGCACAGCGGGTCCTTCACTGACTTCGTACGGCGCGGTGAGCCGGCCGGACAGACGGGCGGGCTGGACGCGGTCCGCGGGTGGCAGGGCTGCCCCGGACGGAGCCGGGCAGGAGAGGAACGGTCACCATGCTCACACGACGAGGCGCGCCCCGCAGGGTTTGTGCTGCACTGGCTGGCGAGAGGCTGAGCCGGCGCCGTCAGTCGACCTCGAGCACCCGCATCATCTCGTGGTCCTCGTGGGAGAGGATGTGGCAGTGCCAGACGTAGCGTCCGGGGCGGTCGAAGTGGGCCCGGATGCGCACCATCTGCCCGGTCGCCGGTTCGCCCTCCTCGCTGTCCGGGTTGCCGGGCAGCGAGGTGACCAGGTCCTTCGGCGCAGCCTCGAAGTACTCGGTGCCGACCGACGCGGGCGAGAGGTTCCGGATGTTCGAGATCTCCGGCGCCTCGCCCGCCGTCCCGTTGTGTTGACTCGTCGCCTGCGTGCCGGTCACGTCGTACTCGAAGTGCTGGCGGTCGAGGATCTCGAAGTTCACCAGGTGCAGGTGGACCGGGTGGGCGTCGGCGGTGAAGTTGTAGATCTCCCAGATCTCGGTGCTGTCCAGCGCCGGGGTCTCGGTGGTCGCCTGGAACCAGGTGCGCGGCCTGGCCACGTCCGTGCCGCTCAGGTCGGAGCCGACGGTGCCGAGCAGCGGCTGGAGCCGCCCGAACTCGTCGGTGCCCTCGAAGAGCGCCACGCGGCGGGTGGTGGACGCCCCGCCGACGCCGCCGTAGCGCGGGAGATCGTCCGGGTCGAAGAGATCGGGCACCGCGGAGCGCGGCTTCACCACGTCGAAGGCCATGACCCGGTCGGTCTGGCGGTCGGGGAAGACGTCGTCGGGTTCCAGGTCGTCCCCGAAGGCGCCGCCGAACGGTGCGTCGCCGCCGACGTTCTTCATGATCACCCTGCTGCCCCGAGGCACCTGTGAGAAGTCGACGACGATGTCGTAGCGGCTGCCCGGCTCGACGACCAGCGTGTCGACCTGGCTCGGCGTCCCGAGGCCCTGGTCACTGCCGATCACGTGGAACGGGATCGGCGTGCCGGCCGACGGGTCGGTCTCGCCGGCGTTCACCGCGACGAGCTGGAGCACCATGAACCGGGAGTCGCAGCCGTTCAGCAGCCGCATGCGGTAGTTGCGGGGCTCCACGTTCTCCTTCGGCCAGATCTTGCCGTTGACGACCATGTGGTCACCGAAGAACTCCGCCAGCGCGGTCGGTCCGCCGGCGGGGAAGAGGTCCGAGGGCAGGACGACGCCCTCGCCGGCGATGAAGTCGTCGTAGGACGGGTCTCCGGGGAAGGCCGGGTAGAACAGCGCTCCCCTGTCGGTGAACATCCGGTCCTGGATCGCGTAGGCGAGCTCGTAGGGGAACGCAGGCAGCCCCAGCGGGTTGTCCGCCATGCCCGTGTCCTGGTCGTCGCGGACGAAGTAGAAGCCGGCCAGGCCGGCGTACACGTTGAGGCGGGTCAGGCCGAGGGTGTGGTCGTGGTACCAGAGGCAGCCGGCCTGGACGTCGTTGTCGTAGCGGAAGGTGTTGGTGAACCCACCGGGGACGGCGTCCCACTGGGGCCCGCGGACCGTGCCGTCCGGGGAGTAGAAGAACTCCGGGTTCCCGTCGAACTGGTACCTCGAGTGGCCCCCGTGGAGGTGGGTGATGATCGGCACGCCGTTCCGCTTGATGCTGTACTGGCGGTAGTCGACGCCGTTGGCCGAGCTCATCCCGTGCAGCGAGTACGCCCAGTGCAGGTTGGTGTCGACCGGCAGCAGGTGGGACCTGCCGTGGAGGTCGTTCTCCCACCGGACCACCGTCTCGTCCGCGCCCCCGGCCGAGCGGCTCATCACCTGGAACGTCTGCCCTGGCCACGAGACCGTGTCGGTGCCGTAGCCCCAGACGCGCGTGGAGAGGCGACGCCCGCTCCGTCGATCGACGAGCCCGGTCTTCTGGGTGACCTGCCGCACCCGGACGCGGAAGTTCGGCGCCTGGACCGGGCGGCCACCGTGGTGGAGGTCCTTGAAGAGGAATCCCGGGTCCAGGGCGTTCGGCGCGAGCTCGACGAACTTCCTCTGGAGCGCCGGGTCGCTGAGTCCCGCCGCGGCCGGAACCGCGTAGGCGGGCAAGCCCCTGACGCCGGGGAGAACCCCGGATCCGACGTACGCCGCTCCCGCGCCGAGGCCTGCCAGCTTGATGAAGCCGCGGCGGGACATCTGTGTCGACCTCATCGGTCGCCCCTTCCCCCGGTTCCTCCCCAGGAGCCGTTGCCCCACTATCGATCGTCCGTCACGGCCGGAAGCAGAGACGAAAGTCCTCGTCTCCCGCTCTCGTGGCCCACCGGTTCCGGGCCGGGACCTGGGCGTCCGTCGACGCGCAGGCCATCCGTCGGTTCGTGGTGCGGCTCCCTGCGGCCGTCGACCTGGCGCACCGACCCGCGTGTCCGGGTCGGCCCTCTGCGAGGATGGGCCGCGGGGCTGGGCGCTGGTTGTCCCGGGGGTTCCCCCGACTAGAGTGCGCAGGTCCGGGGCCTCTAGCTCAACTGGCAGAGCAGCGGACTTTTAATCCGCGGGTTGTGGGTTCGAGACCCACGGGGCCCACCGCTTATTTCCGCAGGTCGGAGCGTGATTCGCAGCGAACGGCATGCAACGGTACGCCTCCGTTACGCCTCCGCGTTCGTGGAGGAGGGCAGCGAGCGTCAACCGGTTGGGTAGTCCCGCATCTCAATGTCGATGGTCGTGCCCTCGTCTGAGCGCCCTCCCCAGAGGCCCACCACCCCCAGTTGCGTGGCGGGAGAGATCCGTACACGCAGCATGGGTGGTCGGTCATCGTCGGCGATCAGGACCTTGGTGCTCACGGTGAAGCCCTCATAGGTCAGCGTGCTCTCTTCGACGGTGTGTCGTCGTTCCATGTGATCGATCATTCGGCCGTCATCGCGACACGGCAATCCCCCTCGTCGCGCTTTCCATCGCCACACACCTGGCCTAGCGTCGGTTGCCGTAGTTGACGTGTCATCTACACGACCACAGGAGGCCACCATGGCTACATTCCGACACGCGGTTGTCCGGTCCACCGGCGCAACCACCTGGACACACAAGGACGGTGACGAGTGGAAGTGCGAGTGCCTCAATCACGGCACGAGCACAACTGCTCCGAACCGCGCAGCGGCCTGGACGACGGGCACTCGGCCGCAGAACTGGTGCGCGACGTGCAAGCGCATCGCAGCCGGCAAGGTCGAGCGACTCACTGACGGGCTGCTGCCGCTGCCCGCCACCCCCACCGCGAAGGCCAAGGCGGGCAAGGTCACCAAGACCGCAAGCAAGGTGGCGCCTGCCAGGAAGCTCAGGTCGGCAAAGAAGACCGCCAGCAAGGTCACCAGCGACAAGTAGGCTCCCGCACACCGACCCCGGTCCTGCATCCCCCGTCATGGCCGGGGTCGGCTCACATGTGCGGGCTTAAGGCAGAACCCCGCGCGGACGGGCCGGTCAGGCTCGCCTCCGAGAACCCAACTAACTTGGACAGCACGCGGCGACGAGCGCCATCATCCGTCCGTCCCCTCGGCTACGGTGGCGGCGCGATGACACAGACACCTGATGAGCCAAGGCGGCGAAGCCTGGACGCCGCGAAGGCCACGAAGAACGACGAGTTCTATACCCAGTGGGCGACATCGAGCGCGAGATGAACGCCTACCTGGAGTACGACCCGGACGTATTCCGCGACAAGGTGCATCCTGCTGCCGTGCGACGACCCTGAGTGGTCCAACTTCACTAAGTTCTTCGCGCTTCACTTCATGGACTTCGGCCTCAGGAAACTCATCTCGACGTCATACGCGCCGGACAGTAACCCGGCCGGGTCGTTCTACCAGCCGACGCTGTTCGAGACCGAGAGCCCCGCGTTCGATGCGACCAAGACCCGCGCCAACGGCAAGAAGTTCGTCCTGGAGGCAGAGGACATCAACGGTGACGGCGTCATCAACATCGACGACCTCCAGTGGGAGTACCTCGAGGGCGACGGGGACTTCCGGAGCGCCGAGGTGACCGCCCTGCGCGACGAAGCGGACATCGTCATCACCAATCCGCCGTTCAGCCTGTTCCGCGAGTTCCTCGCCTGGCTCGTCGATGGCGGAAAGAAGTTCTCGATCATCGGCAACAACAACGCGATCACCTACAACGAGGTGTTCCCGCTGATCCAGGCGAACCAGATGTGGAAGGGCGCGACGGCCAACAGCGACCGACATGGTGTTCGGCGTGCCTAAGGGCATCGCGATCGACCGACGCCGATCGCGCTGAAGGCGGAGAAGCTCGGTTACCCGTCGGACGACGAGCACGACTACACCCGGCTCGGCAACTCGTGCTGGTTCACGAACATCGACCACGGTCGCCGTCACGAGCCGCTGCAGCTGATGACCGAGGCGGACAACATCAGGTTCAGCAAGCACAAGGACATTCGCGGCGTCGGCTACCAGCGGTACGACAACTTCGACGCCATCGAGGTCCCGTTCATCGGACGCGATCCCGAGTGACTTCGACGGGCATCATGGGCGTCCCGATCACGTTCCTGGACAAGTACAACCCTGACCAGTTCGAGATCGTCGCCCAGCAGCAGGATGACATGCGCAAGACGCGAGGCGGACTGTCGAAGGCGTTCGTGGATGCCGTACTACGCCGCCGGGCAGACCGGCGCCAGATCAGCGCCGGGCCATCCGCGAGCTCGGCTACTACGACCAGGACGGTCGCGACCGCTGCGTCCCGTACAAGCGGGTCCTCATCCGGCGGAAGGGCGACGTCGATGAAGACCGAGCTCAAGCACTACACCGTCGAGCAGGTGCTCGACGGCTTCGTCTACAACGAGCTGGAGGCCAAGGGTCTGTTCGGTCTCGGCGGTGAGCTCGTCATCCAGCCGGAGTACCAGCGCAACTACATCTACAGCGACGGCAAGAAGGACGTCGCTGTCATCGACTCGCTGCTCAAGGGCTACCCGCTCGGCCTCATCTACTTCAACGTCGATGGGCGACACGCTCGAGGTCCTCGACGGCCAGCAGCGCATCACCAGCGTCGGGCGCTTCGTGACCGGCAAGTTCGCGATCAAGGTCGACGGCAAGGAGCAGACGTTCTCGTCGCTTGCCCAAGGAGTCGCAGCAGAAGATCCTCGCACAGCGAACTGCTCGTCTACGAGTGCGAGGGCACCGAGACCGAGATCAAGGAGTGGTTCGAGACCATCAACATCGCCGGTGTCCCGCTGAACACGCAGGAACTGCTGAACGCGATCTACTCCGGCCCGTTCGTCACCAAGGCGAAGGCCGAGTTCAGCAACTCGAACAACGCGAACATGCAGAAGTGGCCGTCGTACATCAAGGGCGACCCGAAGCGTCAGGAGGTCCTGGCGGTCGCGCTGGACTGGGTCGCGTCCTCCAAGGGCATCACCGTCGACGCCTACCTCGCCCAGCACCGCCACGACGACGACATCACCGAACTGAAGACCTACTTCACCTCCGTGATCGACTGGGTCGGCAGCGTCTTCACCCGTCCGCCGGACAAGGAGATGCGGGGCCTGGAGTGGGGCCGGCTGTACGAGACATACCACTCGAAGTCCTACAACCCGGCTAAGATCGACGCCGACGTGTCGACGTGCTTCGCGCTGACCCGGCAGTCGACAACGCGCAAGGGCATCTACGAGTACCTGCTGGGCGGCAAGACCGACCACAAGCTGCTAGCGATCCGGCTGTTCGACGACAAGACCAAGGCGACCGCGTACCAGCAGCAGACCGACGAAGGCGAAGGCAGAACGGCGTCTCGAACTGCCCGCTGTGCGCGGTCGGCGACAACGCCAACAAGACCCGTATCTACAAGCAGAACGAGATGGACGCCGACCACGTCACCGCGTGGTCAAAGGGCGGAGCGACGGACCTCGCTAACTGCGAGATGCTTTGCGTCACTCACAACCGAGCCAAAGGCAACCTGTAGCGGCAGCGGCCGAACCGTCACGCTTTACGCACACAGAGGGGCTGTTAGGTGTGCGGAAGGCCAATGCACAGCAGGTCCTGCTGGAGAAGGGCTCCTAGCCCACAGAGCACCCCTCCGAGTGGGCCTAGAAGCGCACCTTCGGTGCAGGGCGGCTGGTCGCCGGGGCTCGATCACCCTCGGAGCGCGCTCGGGGCGGCCGTAAGCGGTCTGAAGGTGGCGGGATGGGGGCTCGGCACTGCGCGTCGCGTCAAATGGCCTTACAGGCCCCCGGGAGGGATTGCCCCCACCCCATCCCCAGAGTGCTGCGCGACGCTCAACTGACCGCGTCTGATTGTCGGTGGCGTGTGGTATACGCACAACTCCTCTGAGGGGCGCCCCTGGTGTATTGCGTCTAGGCGGTCGTCTAGATGAACTACAGCCCTGTTGCCCGTCTCTTGCATTCTTATACGGCGTGTGGTCTTATTGGCCACACGCCGCCGCAGACGCCGGTGGCGTACGACAGAGAGGAGGTCACCGTGACACTCACGGAGACCGAAGAGGGCCGCGCCGCTCCAGGAGATGGGACTGGCGCCGGCATGATCGCGTGGCTGGGCTGGACCATCCAGAAGAATATGATGGTCGATGCGACGGCGAGCGCGCTGCGCACGGCCAGCCAGAAGGTGCTGGCAGTCGAGGACGGCTGGGCCACGGTTGAGGTCAGCAGTCTGGACCTTGACTCCATCGTCAACCGCTTCCGCATCAAGCACCGCGGAGACATGAAGGACCAGACGCTCAACACCTACGAGCAGCGGTTCCGTCAGACGGTGGACATGTACGGGAAGTGGCTGGCTGACGAGCCCTGGCAGCCCGCTACACGCAAGCGCACCGCCCGGCCTGCGGCTGGGAGCAGCAACGGCTCTGCGGCGGCACCCACGTCGAAGTCACCTGCTGTGCAGCAGCAGCCGGAGGTGGCCCTACCGCCGCAGCCGGGGATGATCACCTACCCGTTCCCGATCCGGCCGGGCATGCAGGGCAAGATCACGCTGCCTGAGGACCTCTCCACCCGGGAGGCCAAGCGAATCGCTGCGTTCATCGGCACGCTCGCATTCGACGATGAGCCTGAGCCGCAGAAGGCGCTGACCACCGGGCCGTACAACCCGGAGGAGTGAGCGAACCCGCCCTCCGAAGTGTTAGTGGCACCTCGGATGACGGGTTCAACGCCCATTGAAACAGTAGGACGCCTCGCCGGGACAACTCACGCCCCGGCGAGGCGTTCTGCCGTGCTCAGGCCAGCCGGTTGCACGGTGGCGCTGCGGGGTGCGTCCAGGGCATCCATCAGGTTGTCGTCCTCATCGATCCAGTGGGCGTAGATGTTCTCCAGCACCGCGACCGAGTGGCCGAGGGTCTTGGCGACCTTGTAGCGGTCGATGCCGCTCATGAGCATGAGGCTTGCGGCGGTGTGCCGTAGGTCGTGGAGCCGGATCATCGGTAGGCCGGTGGCGGCGAGCGCAGGTCGGAACTGCCGCTTGTATAACGCATCCCGGTCCCAGGGCTTGGTCCAGTCGAGCGCGCCAGGCGCGTGCTTGAACCGCTCCTGCCCACCGTTGGTGCGTCCTGGCCACAGCGTGTGGTCGCGGTCGTCCTTGTGCGGGTGCATGGCCAGATAGGCGGCGAGTCCCTCGCACATGCGGCTCGAAAGCTTGACCACACGCTCCTTGCCGGTCTTGGTCGTGCTTACCTCCCACCCACCCCTCACCTTGGTTCGGGTACGGCGCACGTACAGCCGCTTGCGCAGCAGGTCCAGGTCGCCAATGTGCAGGCCCGAGACCTCACCGGCACGGAGCCCGGTGTAGGCCATGAAGCGGATCATCAGTCCGTACACAGGTTCTGCCTCGTCGCCGTCGTCAAAGTGAGCGGCCAGTTGCTCGACCTGCTCACGCGTCAGGGCTACCGGCTGCTTGTTGTCGGTGCGGTGGTCAGCCGGCAACATCGCGCCGATGCACGGGTTGACCGGAATCGCCTTGTGCCGCGCTGCGTACTTGACACCCGTCCGCCGGGGTCCAGCGGGTCCGACCGACGGCGCCGCCGGCGCGAAGGAAGAGCCAGGCCTTGTAGCTCCCGTGGCCCACCAGGTGGAGCAGCGCGGCGCCCGGGAGCCCGAGCCCCAGCTGGAGGGAGAGGTAGCCCATCTGCGCCGTGGTCGAGCACGCCAGCCGGCCCTTGACGTCCGCCCGGAGCCGGGCGGCCCAGGTGCCGAGCGCCACCGAGGCGAGGCCGGCCACCAGGAGCAGCAGCAGCGCCGCCGGCGCCGCGTGGAACAGCGGCCAGTGCAGGATGACGATGACGCCGGCACCGTTGACCACGCCGGCGTGCAGGAGCGCCGAGACCGGCGACGGCGCCTCCGCGGTCTCCGGGAGCCAGCGGTGCGCCGGAGCGAGCGCCGAGCGGACCACCCCGGCCAGCGCGAGCGGGACCGCCACCACGGTGGCAGCCACCGGGTCCAGGCGTCCGTCGCCGAGGTCGCTGCGGACCAGCCCGGGCAGCACCACCGCGCCCACGAGGACCCCGGTCCACAGGAACGCGTCGCCGACCAGCAGGTGACGTCGGACGTAGCGAGCGGCGCGGCGAGCCGCGGGTGTTCCGGCGTGGCCCACCAGCGCCGCGGCCGCCAGCCCGCTCACCGTCCAGCCGGCGGCGACGAGGGCCAGGCTCGCCCCGGTCACCATGAGCGCGAGGGCGAGCACCGCGACGACGTACCACCCGGCGAACCTGGTGAGCCGCGGCTGCCCGCGGAGGTTGGTGACCGCGTAGGTGCCGATCAGCCATCCCAGGACCGCGACGAAGGCCAGGAGCAGGGCCGAGGTCCCGCCGAGCGCGATGACCGGCAGTCCGCCGAGGTGGAGGATGGGCGGCGGCTCCCCCACGGCCGCACGGAGCAGCGCCAGCGTGGCGAGGGCGAGCAGGAGCAGGGGGAGGGCGCGGGCCCGGCTCAGCGGCTTCATGCGCGGTAGAATACATGTATTGCACTTCCGGTAAAGCGTTTCGCTCGTGTCGGCTGGGTCACGACCCCGTCGGCGATACCGTGCCCCCGTGAAGTCCTGGACGTTCCTCAGCAACCACGGTCACGTGCTCGTGGCCCTGAGCCGAGACCCGCAGCTGCGCATCCGGGACCTGGCCGACGAGGTCGGCATCACCGAGCGCGCGGCGCAGGCGATCCTCAGCGACCTCGAGGCGGAGGGCTACCTCACCAAGGTGAAGGTCGGGCGGCGCAACCACTACGAGGTGCACCCGGACCTGCGCTTCCGCCACCCCTCGGAGTCCGCCGCCCGCATCGGCGAGCTGCTGGCGATCTTCTCCGGATCCTGAACCCCGCCACCTCCGCCGCCTGCTCCCTCATGCGATCGCGAGCTCGCCTCGCCGCTGCAGCGCCAGCTCACGCACCCGGGCGATGTCCTCGTCGGTGAAGATGCCGTTGACGCCCGAGATCGTGGCCAGCCGCATGCCGTGCTTGAGGCCGAGGCGGTAGATCTCCTTGACCTTCTCCCACTCGATGTTGCGGCCCACCGTGAACGTCTCGTAGCGACCCTCGAGGGCGAGGACGACGGTCTCGGCCATGCAGGCGTAGACCACGCCGTCGGGCAGCCCGATGTCGCGCATGCGCACCTCACCGGGCAGCTCGATCTCGCCGGACTCCACCACCAGCACGTCGGGTCGCTTCGCGACATCCTCCGCCGAGAGGTCGAGGGGGCGGGCGACGTCGGTGATCACGCAGCCGGGCTTGACCTTCATGATGTCGAGCACCCGCTTGCCGGCCCCGGAGGTCGCGGTGACGATGACGTCCATCTCGGCCAGGTGGTCGTCCGGCGTCGCGGCCACGTGGATCCGCGCGCGGGGACCGTCCTGCTCGATCTCGTGCTTGAGCGCGAGCAGCTTGGCCGACTCCGGCGAGACCAGCCACAGCTCGTCGCTGGCGAGTGCCAGGAGCCGGGCGCAGACCGAGCCGATCGCACCGGTGGCGCCGACGACCATCGCCCTGCCCTTGATCCGGCCCTTCTCGTCGACCTCCGCGATGCCCAGCCGGTCGATCGCCTCGTGCGCCGCCCACAGCGCACCCGAGGCGCTGTAGCTGTTGCCGGTGGTGACGGGCAGCGGCGCCTTCTTGGCCACGGTCACGCCGGCGTCGCCCACCACCTTGGTGAAGGCTCCGAGCCCCATCACCTGGGCGCCGAGCTTGCGTGCGATCTCGGCAGCCTGGAGCAGGCGCGCATAGGTGAACTCGGGGCTGTGCGCCATCATCTCCTTCGGCGTCCCACCCACCGTGATCAGCCACCCCTCCGCCTCGGCCCCGGTCGGGGAGGTGATGCCGGTGACGTGGGTGTAGACGAACGGCGGGGCGTAGGCCAGCGCCTTCTCCATCGCGTCGACCACGGGCGACGGCGAGTGCCGCGCGACCAGCCCGAGCGGCTCGACGTTGGTGAAGAACTTCTGCGAGAGCGGGTGGATGACGAAGGCGAACCTGCTCTTGCGCCGCGGCCCGTTGGGATGCAGGACCCGCGGCTCGAGGCCCGCCTCCACGATCATGTCGAGCAGGTCGTCGTTGGTCAGCCGCCCGCCCCGCGACGCGAGGGCCAGCATCATCGCCTGGAGGACGGCGGCGTTCACCGTCACGCCCGCCTCCTCGAAGGGCTGCGGGGTCGCGTCGATGACGAGGTCCACCCCACGCGACGCGAGCTCGGCGAGACGCTCCTCGGAGATCGCGGACGTCACGAGCGTCTTGCCCGCGAGGTCCTCGAGGCCGAAGCCGACCAGCTCGTCGTACGTCGCCACGACGACGTCGCAGTCGCGTGCGGCCTTGCGGGCCAGGGCGTGGCTGATCCGCTGACCGGGGGCGTTGATCTCCTGCTTGACCTGGCGGGGCAGGTGCCGCAGGGGCCACAGCCCGACGTCGGTCGCCAGTCCCAGCAGCGGGTTCTGGTCGAGCAGGGCCGGGACGCCGAGCCGCAGGAGGGGATCGGCGAACTCGAGGTTGTCGGTGAACTCGCGCAGGATCCGCGTCGTCCGGTCGTGGTTCAGCCCCCCGAGCACGACCGTGCGGGCGTTGGTGAAGAAGCCCGGCATCTCGTGCTGCACGTGCCGGATCGCCCACTCCTGCAGCACGTCGCGCAGGTCGTGCCCGTCGGTGACCGGCAGCCCGTCCGCCGCGGCCGCCTTCACCCGCTCCACGGCGTCCAGCTCGCCGTCGTACAACCCGGCCGCGCGCGCCTCACGCAGACCGGTCACCGCGATCGCGGAGGCCGAGCTCGACCACTGGCGCACCAACGTCTCGGCCGCGTCGACGTCGCCGGCCGTGCCGATGCGCCGCAGGCGGAAGTCGCGGTCGAGGAAGCGGACACGCTCGTCGTAGTCGCGCAGCGGATCGGCGAGGCTGACGTTGAGGATCGTCAGGACGTCGGCGTCGACGTGCTTGCTGGGCATGGGTCCCTCCTGGGTCGGGGCGTGGGTCAGGTCATCGCGCGGGCGTCGACCTCGGGGTGCTCGAGCATGAAGTCGAGGAGCCGGTCGGCGTAGTCGGCGAAGCGCGGACAGCGCAGGTCGGTCCCGGCGAGGTCCGTCACCGCGTGGGTGGTCGCGTAGGTGGTGGGCGAGGCGAAGTAGTCCAGCGACTCCGCCGGCAGCCCGAGCGCGCGCTCCGCGAGGGGGACCCGGTCGACCAGCGTGCGGGTCGGGCCGAGGGGCAGGGGCACCCACACCACCCGCTTGCGGAGCCGGTGCGCGAAGGCCTCGACGACCTCACGCGCGGTCGGCGGCTCCGGGTCGGTCAGCGCGTAGGTGCGCCCCACCGACGACGGCAGCACCGAGAGCTCGTCCATCGCGCCGACGACGTAGTCGCGCGGCACGAGGCAGACGCGCACCTGGTCGACGCGGCCGACGGCGGGCACGAGCGCGACCGGCGGCTGACGGCGCAGGAAGGTGGCCAGGAAGTACGGGCCGTCGTACTTCTGGGTCTCGCCGGTGCGCGAGTCGCCCACGACGATGCCGGGACGGTAGATCGTGACCGGCAGCCCGTCGGCCATCGCCTTGCGGACGAGCAGCTCGGCGTCGTACTTGGTGGACTCGTAGTGGTTGCGGAACTCCTGCCCCAGCTCGAGGTCGTCCTCGCCGAACTCGCCGGCGAAGCGGCCGCTCACGTAGCAGGTGCTCACGTGGTGGAGCCGCGACAACCGGGGCAGGGCCCGGCACCACGCGACGACGTTGGCCGTGCCCTCGACGTTGACGCGGCGCGCCACCTCGACCGGGACGGCCAGGTCGTAGACGGCGGCGAGGTGCCACACCTCGCGCACCTGCGCCGGGTCGGGCGCGTGCTCGGCGTCGAGACCGAGTCCCGGCACGGTGATGTCCCCGGTGGCCAGGTCGACGCGACCACGCAGGTGCGGGTGCTCCCGCTCGAGCTCGTCGAGACGTCGGCGCGCGGTGGCGTGGTGGCGGTCCTGCACCAGGCACAGGGCGCGCATGCCGTCGCGTCTGGCCAGGAGCCGCGGCAGCAGCGCCGAGCCCAGGAAGCCGGGGAAGCCGGTCATCAGCAGGACGTCCATGGTCCCTGCCCCTCGAGGTCATCGGCGGAGACCCGCCCCCCGGTGCACGGCCTTCGCCTCGGTGGATACCTCGACCCTAGTCCCGTTCGGCGGCTCTGGACGGCGGTCCCGGTGTGGTCCTGGGCACTCCGTCAGTGACCGGCGCGTGAGCCCCGTCTGGCATCGCGAACCACCTCCGAGCCGGCGCGGAGGCGACTGCGGCGTCGGCCGGATCGAGACGACGAAGCATGACAAGCAGACGGGAGTCGAACCTTGCACAGGCTCGAACATGTGTTTGTATAGCGTCACCGTGTGCGGTAACATGGGTCCATGAACTCGTTGCACACCGCACTCGTCCAGGCGCATGCCGCGCTGGACGCGGCGACGGTGCGCGACGAGCAAGGACGGGTGCTCGGCTGGGTCGGGCTGGCGGACGTGGCGCCCGAGGAGCTGGCCGAGATGGTGCGGCTGCAGGCCAGGTTGCAGGCCCGTCAGGACGGGCTGCGGCTGCACGTGCTCGGCGCCGCGGAGGCCTCGGACGCCCGCGCCGCCACCGGCGCGAGCGACACCGAGTCGTGGGCCGCGCGAGCCGGCGGGACCAACCGGCCGCGGACGTGGGGCGCGCTCGGGGTGGCCCAGCGGCTGGAGTCGACCTACCCTCACGTGCGGGCCGCGTTGACCGCCGGTGAGATCACCGAGGACCACGCCCGGATCATCGTCCGGGCGTGCGAGAAGGTCCGCGACACCCTGGAGCGCCTGCGGATGGACGCCCGGGTCCGCGGCCTGAGCGAGGAGCAGGTCGCCGCAGCCGTGCCGAGCATCAGCCCCGAGGAGCTGGCCGGGTGCGAGCAGGTGCTGGTCGACAAGGCGCTGCGGATGCCGCCGCGGCGCCTGGCCGCGGCCGCACGCCGCGTCCTGGCCCCGCTCCGCACCCGGGTGCAGGTCCGCCTGCCCGACGTCGACCCCGACACCGGGCAGCTGAGCGAGGTCGACCTGGCCGACGTCGTGGCCGACGACCAGCTCCGCGAGGCCGAGCGGCAGGCCGAGCTGCACACCTACCTGACCCTGGAGCAGGACGAGCACGGCTGGTGGTCGGGCCGGTTCTGCCTCCCACCGCTGGCCGGGCAGACGCTGCGCCTGCAGCTGGAGCACCGCACCTCACCACGCCGCGCCCACCTGCGCACCACCGACCCCGACCGGTGGCACCCCCACAGCGTGCAGGTGAACGCCACCGACCGCACCGGCGCCACCAACGCCACCGAGCAGCCCGTGACCCACGCCGAACGGCTCGGCGCGGCGTTCTGCGAGCTGCTCGAGCACCTGCCCACCGACGCCCAGGGCCGCTTCGGCACCAACGACGTCACCATCGTGGTCCACGTCGACCAGACCCGCCTACGAGAAGGTCTCGGCAGCGCCACCCTCGCAAGCGGTGAGGAGATCTCGATCTCCCAGACCCGGCGCCTGGCCTGCAACGCCCACCTCCTGCCGATGGTGCTCTCCGGCGACTCGGTCCCCCTCGACCTCGGCCGCGAGCGACGGCTCTTCACCCGACATCAGGCCCTCGCACTGTCCGCCACCCACGACTCCTGCGCGGCCCAGGGCTGCGATCGGCCATTCGCCTGGTGCGAGCTGCACCACCTGGTCCCCTGGAGCCAGCTGGGAACCACCGACCTCGACAACGCCGTGCCCCTGTGCGGGCACCACCACCGACGCATCCACGACCCGCTCTACCACCACCACGTCCTGCCCGACCGGTCCATCGCGTTCGAGCACCGATGGCCCAGCCGCCACTCACCCAGCCACCAACGCCGCGCCCTGCGCGCGCGGGCGGCCTAGCCTGATGCCGCAGACCTGGCCCCAGGACGCTCCGCGTCACCACCCGGCCCGGTGCCTTCGACGTGACCTTCGCTCGCGAGTGACGCGGTCCCTGGCCCGTCGCCCGGGCGCTACTCGTTGACGAGGACCGGGACGCCCACCGCGGCGGACTGCACCTCGTCGCGCCACCCGGCTGCGGCGGCCACCGCGAAGCGCTCCACCTCGGACGGCGGTCCGGTGTGCTGGTGCTCCTCGGTGGTGTGCCGCGTCCAGCGGCGTACGCCGAGCAGGTCGCCCCGCGCGTCGTACCAGGCCACGAGCACCTGCAGCTCGATCAGGTCGCTCACGTCGCTGGTCACCCGCAGGCGGCCCGCGACCCGGCCGTCGTCCAGGCGCAGGCCGGTCATCGTGAAGCGGTCGTCGAAGGGTCCCGCCAGCCGGCCCACCCGGCCTGCCGGGGGAGCCGCGGTGGCCACCCCAGGGAGGGTCGGGTCGCCGGCTGCGGGGGTGAGACCGGGCAGGGCGGTCCTGACCACGGAGTCGGGGGACGAGCCGGGCGCCGGAGCGGCGGAGGAGGCCGAAGCATCGAGCGCCCAGGTGACTCCCCCGCCGACGACGGCCGCCGCGGCACACGCCGCGGCGACCGTGGCAACCCTGGTGGGTCGAAGCATCAACGACGCAGTCCCAACGCGTGGGTGACCACGTCGAACAGGTCGGTGTTGTCGATGCTGCCGGCAAGCGCCCGGGCACCGGGTCCGGAGGCGAACAGCGGCACGTCGGCCCCGGTGTGGTTGCCCGACAGGTAGGTCAGCCACAGGCTCGCCTGCGGGGAGCCGTCCTGCACCGAGGCCGGGTCGGCCGGCGTCCGGAAGGTGGCAGGGGCGAAGGCCGCGCGTGAGGGGTCCTTGCTGCCGCTGGCGCGCGTCGGCGTGCTGTTGTTGGCCGGGTTGCCGCTGTCGGTGTTGCCCGGGGGCGAAGTCGCCTCGGCGTTGGTGAAGGTGCCCTTCTCGATGATGTTGAACCCGGCGCACTCGTGGTCGGCGGTGACGACGACCAGGGTGTGGCCGTCCCGCCTCGCGAAGTCGCGCGCCACGGCGACGGCCTCGTCGAAGGCCTTGATCTCCTCGAGCGTCTGGGCCGCGTCGTTGGCGTGCGAGCGCTTGTCGATCAGCGCGCCCTCGACCTGGAGGTAGAAGCCCTTGCCGCCCTTGTTCCTGGCCGACAGCAGCGAGATCGCCTTGCGGGTCATCTCCGGCAGCGTCGGCTCGGCCGCCTGGGGCGCCGACGGGTTCTCCCGCTTGAACTTCTCGATGGTCAGGTTGCCCCGGTTGAACAGGCCGAAGACCTTGGTGCCTGCCGCGGCGGCGAGGTCGGACCCGGTCGCGACCGTCTGGGAGGCCGGCGAGCCGAGGACCTGGTAGCCCTGTGCCTCCAGCGACTGCTCGTCGGCGGCGTCGAAGCGGGACAGGCCGCCGCCGAGGATCACGTCGGCGGTGCCGTTGCGCGCGACCTGGTCGGCGATCGGGGTGACCCGCACGTCGGAGGTCGGCAGCGGGGTGCCGGTGACGGCCGGGTCCTGGCAGGCGCCGGCGGAGTACGACGGGCCCTGGCACCCGCGGGCGAGGGCGTGGCTCATCTGCCCGGCCGGCGTGGCGTCGGTGATCTCGGCGGTGGACACGTTGCCGGTGCGGTAGCCGGCCCGCTTGGCCAGCTCCATCGCGGTCGGCACCAGCTCGCCCTTGGCGTCGACGCCGAGGGCGGCGTTGTAGGTCTTCACGCCCGAGGACCAGGCGGTCGCCGCCGACGCGGAGTCGGTGACCAGGTTGGGCGCGAAGTCCGCGTCGCCGGGCTGGCCCGAGCCCCGCTCCACCGAGTAGGTCGAGACCTGGCCGACGACCGGCAGGGTCTCCATCGCGAGGTGGCCGGCCGCGCCGTGGAAGCGCTCGCGGGCCGCGGTGACGTGGGTGCGGCCCATGCCGTCACCGAGCAGGTAGATGACGTTCTTGATCCTGCCGCCATCGTGGCGGTGGTCGTGGGCGGAGGCCGAGGTCTGGCTCACTGCGGTGACGCCGACAGCTGCCGAGCCGGCGGTGGCCACGGCGACCAGGGCCGCGGTGGCGCGTCGGCGGGAGGTGGTGCGCATGCGTTCTCCTCGTACGGATGGGGTGCGCCCGGGCGGGCGCGCTCCGGACGCTAGGGAGACCCGCACAACGCCAGACGCCCAAACCGCCACGACCAGGTGACCGGCTGGTGAACCCTGGTGTCCCGGGGTCGCGGAGGGCGGATCGGCGTGCGGACCACCGGGCGCGGCGGGTGTGACGGCGACCTCGTCCCCCACCCGAATGACTGCGCTGTGTTCAACCTCCGTTCACCTTGCGCGACCCGTCACGTCATCTGCCCTCCCTAGCGTCCAGTCACGACAGTCGGTCAGACCGACCGAGTGCCTTCGACACAGGAGCACGACATCCTCATGCGTACTTCCCTCTCCCGCGCCGCCGTCGGTGGCGCCCTGCTGAGCCTCGGGCTCGGCCTCTCCGCGTGCGGCGCGAGCAACGAGGAGCCCTCGGGCGACACCTCGGCCGCGTCGGCGGACTCCCAGCTCTCCGGCATCCTGAAGGGCGCCGGGTCGAGCGCCCAGGAGGCCGCCCAGGGTGCCTGGGCCGCCGGCTTCCAGACCGCCAACCCCGACGTGACCGTGAACTACGACCCGATCGGCTCCGGCGGCGGCCGCGAGCAGTTCATCGCCGGTGGCGTGGACTTCGCCGGGTCCGACTCGGCCCTGTCCACCGACGAGGGCGAGCTCGACAAGGCCAAGGAGCGCTGCGGGGGGTCGGTCATCGAGATCCCCGACTACGTCAGCCCGATCGCGATCGTCTACAACGTCGCCGGCGTCGAGGACCTGCAGCTCTCGCCCGACACCCTGGCGAAGATCTTCCGGGGCGACATCACCTCCTGGGACGACCCGGCGATCCAGGCCGACAACCCCGGTGCCGACCTCCCGTCGGACACGATCACCCCGGTCCACCGCGGCGACGACTCCGGCACGACCAAGAACTTCACCGCCTACCTCCAGGCCGCCGCTCCCGACGTGTGGACCGACGAGCCCGAGGACGCCTTCCCGATCAAGGGCGGCGAGGCCGCGACCGGCACCTCCGGCGTCATCCAGGCCGTCACCCGCGGCAAGAACACGATCGGCTACGCCGACGCGAGCCAGGCCGGCGACCTCGGCACGGCCAAGGTCAAGGTGGGCGGCGAGTACGTCGCGCCGTCGGCCGAGGCGGCCGCCAAGATCCTCGAGATCTCCCCCCAGTCCGAGGGCCGCGACGACAGCGACCTGGCCTTCGACCTGGACCGCAAGACTCAGGAGGCCGGCGTCTACCCCGTCGTCCTGACCTCCTACCTGCTCGCCTGCCCGACCTACGACGACCAGGAGACCGCCGACCTGGTCAAGGCCTACGTCACCTACGTGGTGAGCTCGGACGGCCAGCAGGCCGCGGCCGAGAACGCCGGCTCCGCCCCGCTGCCCTCCTCGATCGAGGAGAAGGCGCTGCAGATCGCCGACACCATCGGCACCCAGTGAGGCCCGGGGCGCGCGGCTCGCACCCCCGGGCGCCCTTGATCCCCCCCGTCCCGGACCGCTGACGCGGTCCGGGACGGACCCACGTCAGGAAGGACCCCGTCGGATGACCGACACCCTCTCCCCCAGCGACCCGGGTCTCGACAGCCCGCTGACGCCCACCGGCCGGCGCGTCGGCGACCGGGTCTTCGCCGGGCTCGCGCGATCCGCCGGCCTGGTGATCCTGGTGGCGCTCGCCGGCGTCGCCATCTTCCTCTCGGTGCAGGGACTCCCCGCCATCGGCGCGGGCCCGGACGCGCTGCGTGGTGCGGACAACGTGCTGGCCTTCGTCGGCCCGCTGCTGTTCGGCACCGTGCTGGCCGCCACGATGGCGCTGCTCATGGCCACGCCGCTGGCGATCGGCGTCGCCCTGGTGATCTCGCACTTCGCCCCGCGCAGGGTGGCGACCCCGCTGGGCTACGTCGTGGACCTGCTGGCCGCCATCCCGTCGGTGGTCTACGGCGCCTGGGGCCTCGCCGTGCTGGGGCCGGGCCTGATCCCGGCCTACGAGTGGCTGGACGTCCACGCGGGCTTCCTCCCCTTCTTCGAGGGTCCCGCCTCCGGCACCGGCCGCACGATCCTCACCGCCAGCATCGTCCTGGCCATCATGGTGCTGCCGATCATCACCGCGATCACCCGCGAGGTGTTCACCCAGACCCCGCAGCTGCACCAGGAGGCGGCGCTGGCCCTCGGTGCGACGCGCTGGGAGATGATCCGCATGACCGTCCTGCCCTACTCACGCTCGGGCATCGTCTCGGCCACCATGCTCGGTCTCGGCCGGGCGCTCGGCGAGACCATGGCGGTGGCCCTGGTGCTCTCCGCCAGCGGCGCGGTGACCTTCAACCTGATCTCGTCGGACAACCCGTCGAGCATCGCGGCCAACATCGCGCTGAACTTCCCCGAGTCCACGGGGCTCGCGGTCAACGCGCTGATCTTCTCCGGCCTCGTCCTCTTCGTCCTGACGTTCCTGGTCAACTTCGTGGCGCGCGGCATCGTCGCCCGCGCGGACCGGAAGGTGGGCTGACATGACCACCCTGACCCCGCCTGCCCCGCCGGCCGAGACCTCGCTCTCGATCCGGGAGGACCGCCTCCCCAACCGGGCGGCCCTCGGCGTGGCCGGGAGCTCCCTCGTCCTCGGCCTCGCACTCGTCCTCGGCCTCGGCTGGGGCCTCGTCGGCGCCGGTGTCGTCGCCGCCCTGGTCAACCTCGTGGTGCTGCAGACCTGGTCCCGCGCCGTCGAGTCGCGCCGCGTCGCCGCCGACCGCCTGGTGACCACGCTGGTCTGGTACGCCCTGCTCATCGCCCTGGTCCCCCTGGGGTCGCTGGTGTGGACCGTGGTGGCCAACGGCTACGGCGTCCTCAGCACCCAGTTCTTCACCTACTCGATGCGCAGCGTGGTCGGCGAGGGCGGCGGCATCTACCACGCCGTCCTGGGCACGCTGCTGGTCACCGCGGCCACCGCGGTCGTCTCGATCCCGATCGGCATCCTGTCGGCGATCTACCTCGTGGAGTACGGCGGCCGCTCGCCCGTGGCGCGCGCCATCACCTTCCTCGTCGACGTGATGACCGGCATCCCCTCGATCGTCGCGGGCCTGTTCGCCTACGCGCTCTTCGCGCTGGTCTTCGGCCCCGGCATCCGCATGGGCTTCGGCGGCGCGATCGCCCTGTCCCTGCTGATGATCCCGGTCGTGGTCCGCTCGACCGAGGAGATGCTCAAGCTCGTGCCGACCGAGCTGCGGGAGGCGTCGTACGCCCTCGGCGTGGCCAAGTGGCGCACCATCGTCAGCGTGGTGCTGCCCACCGCGATGGCCGGCATCATCACCGGCGTCTTCATCGCGCTGGCCCGGGTGATCGGCGAGACCGCACCGCTGCTGATCATCGCCGGGTCCACGGACTCCACGAACCTCAACCTGTTCTCCGACTCGCGGATGATGACGCTGCCGGTCTTCATCTACTACAGCCTCACGCAGCCCGGCGTCCCGCCGGAGTTCGGCATCGCTCGCGCCTGGGGCGCCGCGCTGGTGCTGATCGTGATCGTGATGACCCTCAACCTGCTGGCCCGCCTCGCGGGCAAGCTGTTCGCCCCGACGATGGGACGGTGACCCGCGATGGCCAAGAGCATCGTGGTCGATGACCTCGACCTGTACTACCAGGACTTCCTCGCCGTGGAGGGCGTCACCATGACGATCCCCGCCACGTCGGTGACCGCGCTGATCGGTCCCTCGGGCTGCGGCAAGTCGACCTTCCTGCGCTCGCTCAACCGCATGCACGAGGTCACCCCCGGCGCGCGCGTCGAGGGCAAGGTGATGATCGACGGGGAGAGCCTCTACGACCCCTCTGTCGACCCGGCCGCCCTGCGCCGCCAGATCGGCATGGTGTTCCAGCGCGCCAACCCGTTCCCCAAGATGTCGATCGCGGAGAACGTCCTGGCCGGCAACCGGCTCAACAACCGGCGGCTCGGCCGGGCGGAGGCCGAGGAGGTCGTCGAGCGGTCGCTGCGCGCCGCCAACCTGTGGGACGAGGTCAAGGACCGGCTGCGCAAGCCGGGCGCCTCGCTCTCCGGCGGCCAGCAGCAGCGGCTGTGCATCGCCCGCGCGATCGCGGTGCGCCCGCAGGTGCTGCTGATGGACGAGCCGTGCTCGGCGCTCGACCCGATCTCCACCTCGCGCGTCGAGGACCTGATCCACGAGCTCAAGACCGAGTACACGATCGTCATCGTGACCCACAACATGCAGCAGGCCGCCCGGGTCAGCGACGACACCGCGTTCTTCAACCTCGCGGGACAGGGCAAGCCGGGTCGCCTGGTCGAGCTGAACCCCACCTCCAAGGTGTTCTCCGCCCCCGACGAGCAGGCCACCGAGGACTACATCTCCGGTCGGTTCGGCTGAGCCTCGGCCGGCAGGGTTTCGTGGGACGATGACCGCGTGACCGACCAGCCTCCCGCCGGGTGGTACCCCGACCCGGACGACTCCGCCCAGCAGCGCTACTGGGACGGTGCCGCGTGGACCGAGCACCGCGCCCCCGCCACCCAGCCCAGCCAGTACGGCAGCCAGCCCGGCCAGTACGGCCAGTACGGCCAGTACGGCTCTGGGCAGTACGGCGCCGGCGCGTCGTCGGGCGCCGAGACCTCCGGTGGGGCGGTGGTCGCCCTGGTGCTCGGCATCGTCTCGATCATCGCCTGCCTCGGCCCCCTGACCGGCGTGCCCGCGATCATCGTCGGGCGGCGGGCCACCCGCGACATCGACGACTCCGGCGGCCGGGTGACCGGCCGCGGCATGGCCACCGGCGGGGTCGTCACCGGCATCATCGGCTGCCTGCTGTGGGCACTGGTGATCATCGCGGTGGTGGGACTGTTCAGCTTCTCCTACGACAGCAGCGCCTAGTCCTGCGCCGCCGGTTCGGACTAGCGTGCCGCCATGGAGTCCTACGCATCAGGTGAGCAGTCCCCGCCCCTCCTCGAGGAGACGATCGGGGCCAACCTCGAGCGCACGGTCGCCGCCCACGGTGACCGCGAGGCGCTGGTCGAGGTGGCCACGGGGCGGCGCTGGACCTATGCCGAGCTGGACCGCGACGTCGACACCCTGGCGATCGGGCTGCTGCGCGCCGGCATCACCAAGGGCGACCGGGTCGGGATCTGGGCGCCCAACTGCGCGGAGTGGACGCTCACGCAGTACGCCACGGCCAAGCTCGGGGCGATCCTGGTCAACATCAACCCGGCCTACCGCACCCACGAGCTGGCCTACGTGCTCAACCAGTCCGGCGTGAAGCTGCTGGTCTCGGCTCCGGAGTTCAAGACCAGCGACTACCGCGCGATGGTCGCCGAGGTGCGCTCGACCGGGGACGTGACCGCGCTGGAGCAGGTGGTCTTCCTCGGCGACCCGGACTGGACCGACCTCAACCAGCACGACCCCGGCGTCACGCTGGGCGAGCTGCGCACCTGGACCCTCGAGCCCGACGACCCGATCAACATCCAGTACACCTCGGGCACGACCGGCTTCCCCAAGGGCGCGACCCTGAGCCACCGCAACATCCTCAACAACGGCTACGTCACGACCGAGACGATCAACCTCACCCACGCGGACCGGTTGGCGATCCCAGTCCCCTTCTACCACTGCTTCGGCATGGTCATGGGCAACCTCGGATGCACCACCCACGGCGCCTGCATGGTGATCCCGGCACCGGGCTTCGACCCCACGCTCACGCTCCAGGCGGTCCAGGACGAGCGCTGCACCGGTGTCTACGGCGTACCGACCATGTTCATCGCGATGCAGAACGCGCCGGGCTTCGACGACTACGACCTGTCCCACCTGCGCACCGGGATCATGGCCGGGTCGCCGTGCCCGGTCGAGGTGATGAAGCGCTGCATCGACGAGATGGGCATGAGCGAGGTCTCGATCGCCTACGGCATGACCGAGACCTCCCCCGTGTCGTGCCAGACCCGCGCCGACGACGACCTCGAGCGGCGCACGGCGACCATCGGACGCGTCCACCCGCACGTCGAGATCAAGGTCGTCGACCCGGCGACCGGCGAGGTGGTCGAGCGCGGCGAGCCCGGGGAGTTCTGCACCCGCGGCTACTCGGTGATGCTCGGCTACTGGCAGGAGCCGGAGAAGACCGCCGAGGCCGTGGACGCCGAGGGGTGGATGCACACCGGTGACCTCGCGGTCATGCGCGAGGACGGCTACTGCACGATCGTCGGCCGGATCAAGGACATGGTCATTCGCGGCGGGGAGAACATCTATCCGCGCGAGATCGAGGAGTTCCTCTACACCCACCCCGACGTCGAGGACGTGCAGGTGGTCGGCGTCCCCGACGAGCGCTACGGCGAGGAGCTGTGCGCGTGGGTCCGGCTGCGGCCCGGCGCCGAGCCGCTCGACGCCGCGGCCGTGCGCGAGTTCGCCACCGGCCGCCTCGCGCACTACAAGATCCCGCGCTACGTGCTGCTGGTCGACGACTTCCCGATGACGGTGACCGGCAAGATCCGCAAGGTCGAGATGCGCGAGGAGTCAGCCCGCCGGCTCGGCCTCACCGGGTCCTGACCTCAGCCGCTGCAGCTCGGTGACGTCACGGCCGACGACCACGCAGCCGACGTCCACGGGCGAGAACCGGATGTCGAAGGCGCGGCGGCGCGGCTGCCCGTCGACCTGGACGTCGTCGATCCACACCGTCGGGCCCTGGCGGGTCTCCCCGTCCTCGAGCACCGCGGCGCAGGTCGCCACCAGCGCCGCCGACCGGGGCCCGGGGAAGACCTCCAGCACGGTGCGGCCGACCAGCTGGTCGGCCGCGCGGCCGAGCATGCCGGCCTGGCCGGCGTTGGCGTAGACCCAGCGCAGGTCGACCACCTGGCCGTCCACGTGGACCGCCTCGAGCACCGAGACCGCGTCGCGCAGCTGGTCGACGGTGGCCCGGAACCGCTGCTCGCTCAGGCGCAGCTCCTCGGCGAGCCGCTCGCGCTCGGTCACGTCGCGCCAGGTGATCGCGATGCCCTCGGGCACCCGCCAGGCCTGCAGGTCGAGCACCATCGAACGCTTGTCGTCGGCGTAGACCTGGCTCATCCCGGTCCACGGCACCCCGGTCTCGGCCACGCGGACGTACTGCTCGAAGAGCCCCACCTCGATGAGGCCGGGCGCCTCCTCGAGCATGCTGGTCACACGCTCGTCGCCGCCGGCGTGGAGCACGGCGACCCGCCCGGCGCCGTTGAGGAAGGTGCGCTCGAAGTCGACCACGACGCCGTGCTCGCGCACCAGGCGGTAGACCGCGCAAGGCTCGAACATCTGGTCCAGCCAGGCCTCTGCCAGGTGCCGCGCTCCGTCCCCCACCCCTCGACCATACGCGAGCGAGCGAGGGCGAGCGGTGACCTAGGGGTCGAGGCGGTCGCCGTCGGCCGCCTGCTCGTGGCTGCGGTTGCGGTCCTTGAGCCAGACGGTGGCGAAGCCGGCGAGGATCGCGACGGCGACGATCAGGACGATGATCAGCATGGGGTTCATCGATGCCTCTGCTTTCCGGTCCGGGGACCTGGACGGGTGCGTGCGATCGGCGTCCACCCCTCGACGGGGGCGGTCAGGCGTGGATGGTGGGCTGCACCTGCCGGGCGAGCGCGGCGGCGGCCTCGACGATGTCGTGACCCAGCGGCGTCGCCCCGGCCACGTCGTCCTGGTGGCGGCCGCCGGTGAAGACGAGCAACGAGGGGTGCCGCTGCTTGAGCAGCGCCACGGTCGTGCGGGTGGCGGGCACGTCGGAGGCGGTCGGGCAGACCACGACCACCGCGACCGGAGACAGGGCGTCCACCGCTCGGGCCCACTCCTCGGGCGGGAGGTCCTCGCCGAGGTAGCGCGCCGCGACGTGCTGGCGGCGTACCAGCGTGGCGAAGGTGAGCGCGCCGAGCTCGTGACGGCAGCGGCTCGGCAGGCCCACCAGCACGCGGGGCGGGAGGTCGCTCACGCCGGAGGCCTCGTAGGCGGTGGCGATGCGGCGCTGCAGGGCGGCGGTGACGAAGTGCTCGCCGGCGATGGTGATCCGGCCCTCCTCCCAGGCCCGGCCGACCTCGACGACCGCGGGGAGGAACCAGGCCCGCACGGTGTGCTCGAAGCCGGCCACGGCGAAGGCCTCGTCGAGCGCCCGCGTGAGCAGCGCTCCATCCATGCCGGTGGCGGCCTCCACGAGCACGTCGGTGCCGGGGAACGCCGCCTCCGACGGCGCGGCCGGGCTCCGCACGTCCTCGTCGGCCGCCTGCTTGACCCGCTCGGCGGCCTGGGCCGCGGACCAGCCGGCGTTGATGAGCGTGGACATCATCCGCAGGCGCTTGATCGCACCCTCGTCGTAGAGCCGGTAGCCCGAGGCACTGCGCTCGGGGGCGATCACCGCGTAGCGCTGCTCCCAGGCGCGGACCGTCGACGGCGCGACGCCCGTCATCTGCGCAGCCTGCTTCACGGTGTACATGCCTCCACGTTACACGAACTTTGCACAAGGTTGTACAGGAGGGGGTCGCGCGCCCCTCAGATCGCGGTGCGGACCGCGTACAGCTCCGGGAAGAAGGTCAGGTCCAGCGCCCGTCGCAGGAACGGCGCTCCACTCGACCCCCCGGTGCCCGTCTTGAGACCGATGATGCGTTCGACGGTCTTGAGGTGCCGGAAGCGCCAGAGCTGGAAGTTGTCCTCCAGGTCGACCAGCTCCTCGCAGGTCTCGTAGGCCGACCAGTGCTGCTCGGCCTCGGCGTAGATGCCGGCGAACACCGGCACGAGGTCCTCGCGGAAGGTCCACGCCCGGGTCACGTCCCGCTCGAGGACGTCGGCCGGGACGGCGTACCCGTGACGGGCGAGGTAGCGCAGGAACTCGTCGTAGAGCGACGGCTCCTCCAGCGCGCGACGCACCTCCTCCTGCGCCTGCGGGTCGGCGTCGAAGACCCGCAGCATGCGGGCGTTCTTGTTGCCCAGCGTGAACTCGACCGCGCGGTACTGCCAGGACTGGAACCCCGAGCTGTTGCCCAGCACCCCACGGAACTCGGCGTACTCGCTGGGGGTCAGGGTCGCCAGCACCGACCACTGCTCGGCCAGGGTGCGCTGGACGTGCTTGACCCGGGCGACCCGCTTGAGCGCCTGGCCGAGCTGGTCCTCTCGCAGCAGCAGGCACGCGCTGGCCAGCTCGTGCAGCACCAGCTTGAGCCACAGCTCGGTGGTCTGGTGCTGCACGATGAACAGCAGCTCGTCGTGGTGCTCGGGATCGCTCAGCGGGCGCTGCGCCGACAGCAGGGTCGGCAGGTCGAGGTAGCCGCCGTAGCTCATCCGGTCGGTGAAGTCGGTGACCACCGACGCCTCGACCTCGCGGGTGTTGTCGCGCACGCCGTGGTCGGTGGTCCGGTCGGTCGCGCGGTCGTCGCCCCGGTCGTCGTCAGCAGTCATGCGTCCTCTCTACCGCACCGGTCGCCGGCCGCGCAGGGCTCCCCCCGACCGCCCCGTCAGGCGCCGCCGACGCCCGGACCGTCGTGGGTCCCGGAGCCCGAGCCGGCGCCCACCTTGACCCCGCGCTCGCCGGAGTCGGTGAGCCTGGCCTCCTCGGCCGCCTGGGCCTCGAGCTGCTCGCGCAGGTCGTCCCACTTCCCGGGGGTCGAGACGAGGTCGGCCGCGCCGTGCTCGAGCCGCTCCAGCGCCTGCCGGCCGAAGATCTGCTGCTCGGTCGCGACCCGCTCGGCCCGGCCGGTGCCGAGGAACGTGATGAACCAGTGCAGCAGCGCGGAGATGCGGTTCTTGAAGCCGGTGAGGTAGATCAGGTGGACCGCCAGCCACATCAGCCAGGCGATGAAGCCGGTGATGCGGATCTTGCCGACCAGGGCCACCGCGCTGAAGCGCGAGATCGTGGCCATGCTGCCCTTGTCGAAGTACTTGAACGGCTCCTGCGGCGCCTTGCCCTTGAGCCGGTGGTCGATCTCCTTGGCGGCGTACTTCGCCTGCTGGATCGCCACCTGGGCGACACCGGGCAGGTGGTCCAGCGACATCATGTCGCCGACGACGAAGACCTCGGGGTGGCCCAGCAGCGTGAGGTCCGGGTTGACGCTGATCCGCCCCGCGCGGTCGACCGGCGAGCCGGTCTGCTCGGCCAGGTGCTTGCCCAGCGGCGACGCCTGCACCCCGGCCGCCCAGACCTTGGTGACCGCGTCGATGCGCTCGCGGCCGCCGTCCTTGCCCTGGACGGTGAGGCCGCGCTCGTCGACGTCGACGACCATCTCGCCGAGTCGCACCTCGACGCCGCGCTTCTCCAGGGAGTGCTTGGTCTTCTCGCCCAGCTTGGCGCCGAACGGCGGCAGGACCTGCCCGGCCGCGTCCAGCAGGATCACGCGGGCGTCGCGGGCGTTGATGTGGCGGAAGTCGTGCCTGAGCGTGCGCTGGGCGAGCTCGGCGATCTGGCCGGCCATCTCCACCCCGGTGGGCCCGGCGCCGACCACGACGAAGGTGAGCAGGCGGTCGATCTCCTCCTCGGTCTCGGCGAGCTCGGCGAGCTCGAAGGCCCCGAAGATGCGGCCGCGCAGCTCGAGCGCGTCGTCGATGGACTTCATGCCGGGAGCGTGCACGGCGAACTGGTCGTTGCCGAAGTAGGACTGGCCCGCGCCGGCGGCGACGATGAGGGAGTCGTAGGGCGTCACCGTCTCGCGACCGAGCACCTGGGAGGTGACGGTCCTGCGCTTCAGGTCGACCGCGGTGACGTCGCCCAGGATGACCCGGGCGTTCTTCTGGTCGGCCAGGATCTCGCGGGTCGGCGGGGCGATCTCGCCCTGCGACAGGATGCCGGTCGCCACCTGGTAGAGCAGCGGCTGGAAGAGGTGGTGCGTCGTCCTGGCGACCATGGTCACGTCGACGTCCGAGCGGCGCAGCGCCTTGGTGCCGAAGAGACCGCCGAAGCCGGACCCGACCACCACGACCTGGTGCCGTCCGCTCGGGCGCGCAGGCGCCTGCAGGGCCTGCGGTGCGGTGGTCTCGTTCGTCATCTGGCTCCCCTTCCTGGGCGGGTCCTTCACTGGTGCAACGTGCTCGCTCCGGCGGGGCATCCCTCGGGTGGCATGGGCCCGCTCACAGCCCCGTGCGTCGATGATGTCGGTTCCCGCTGCTTCTCGCACCATTCCCCGTGGCGGCCGTCCGACCCACCGGCACCGGTGCGTGCTGCCTCACACAGCGCGCGCCGTACGCTCCCACCCGTGAGCCTCCCGCCCCTGCCCCGTCCCCGGCTCCGTCCGGTGACGGTGCTCGCGGTCGCGGTGGGCGGCGCCCTCGGGGCCGTGCTGCGGGTCGCCGTCGGCGAGGTCTGGCCGGGCGAGGACTTCCCGTGGTCGACCCTGGTGGTCAACGTGTCCGGCTCCACGGTGCTCGCCGCGCTGCCCCTGCTCGCGGTGGTGCACCGCCGCCCGGTGCTCGCGCCGTTGCTCGGCACCGGCGTGCTCGGCGGCTACACCACCCTCTCGACCGCGTCCGCGGAGTCCTACGCCCTCCGCGACCAGGGGCGGCCGGGGCTCGCCCTCGTGTACGCCGTGGCCACGGTCGCCGCGTGCCTGCTGGCGGTCCGCGCGGTCGACCACTGGTCGACCCCGGCCGAGTGGCGCGACTTCGACCGCGAGGAGGGCGACCTGTGAGCTGGCTGCTGGTGGCGCTCGGCGCTGCGCTCGGGGCCTCGTTGCGCTACCTCCTGGGTCACCTGGGCGACCGACCGGGACGGCTGCCGTGGGGCACGGTCGTGGCCAACCTGGTCGGGTCCTTCGTGCTCGGGCTGGTGATCGGCGCCGGCGACTCCGTCCACGCCCTGGTCGGGCTGGGCCTGTGCGGCGCCCTGACGACCTACTCCGCCTTCGCCGTGCAGGCCCACCACCTCGGCCTGCGACGGGGCGCCCTGCTGGTGCTGGTCACGCTCCCGCCGGCCGTCGCGCTGGTCGCGCTGGGCCACGCCGCGGGCGCGTAGGACGGCACCGGCTCAGGCGCAGCTGCCCGTGGCCACCGGCGAGCCCGCGTCGAGCCCGCGGACGCCCGCCTCGGCGACCTGCTCGGCGGTCAGGGCGTAGCCGGTCGAGCGGTCCTCGACCGACGCCGCGAACACGACGCCGTAGACCTTGCCGTCCGCGGAGACCAACGGACCGCCCGAGTTGCCCGGTCGGACCAGCGAGCGGACCGAGAAGACCTCGCGGATCACCGTGCCGCCACCGTAGATGTCCGGGCTGCGCAGGCGCTGCTGGGCGCGGATGCGCGCCGCCTGGACGTCGTACGGTCCGTCCTGGGGGTAGCCGAGGACGGCGCCGGGGTCGCGCGGCCCCCCGGCGCGGTCGAAGGACAGGGTCGGCCGGTCGATCCCGGAGACGCGCAGGACCGCGACGTCGAGGTCGGGGTTGTAGTAGACGACCTCGGCGTCGACCTCGTCCTGGCCGACCAGCACCTTGGGCGAGGTCACGCCGGCGACGACGTGGGCGTTGGTCATCAGGCGGTCGGGGGCGTAGAGGAAGCCGGAGCCCTCGACGCCGCGACCGCAGCGGTTGACGCCGCGGACCTTGAGCACGCTCCGCCCGGCCGCGACGACGTCGGGGTCGCGGGCGATGCCGCGGGGTGGCGGGCCGACGTTGACGATGCGCTCGGCGGCGAACGGCTCGAGGTAGCGGGGGAAGAACGAGGAGCCGACCACGTCGTTGAAGCTGGTCAGCAGCTGCACCGCCGAGTCCGGCATCACCTCGTTGACCCGGCCGAGCACCTCGGAGCGGCGGATCTCCTTGCTCACCCAGGGCAGGCGGGCGCCCGAGGCGGCGACGCCGAGGGCCCACGCGACCACCAGGACGGCGACCACGCTGAGCGCGGCGCCGCCGACCGCGTCGACCGCCCGGACCGGCTGCCAGGTGATCCGGTCACGGATGCGCGCGCCGACGAACTGCAGGATGCCCTGCCCCAGCGAGGCGCTGAGCAGCATGAGGAACAGCGCGCCGAGCGAGACCCAGACCGACGGGGCCGCGTCGCCCAGCAGGCGCGGGGCCGCCCAGATGCCGAACAGCCCGCCCAGCAGCAGACCGGCGGTGGCGAACGCGCCGGTGACGAAGCCCTGCCAGTAGCCCGAGATCGCGTAGGCGAGCACCAGGACCAGCAGCACGACGTCCAGCACGTTGAGGCTCATCGGCGGTGCTCCCGGTCGACGCGGCTGCCCTCGGGCTCGTCGGTGAACTGCGCGTCCCCCTCGGCCTCGGCCTCGCGCCGCGCCAGGAGCCGCTCGACCTCGCGCTTGGTCTCCACCCCCAGCGACGTGGCGATGCGACGCCAGTCGACGTGTTCCTGGGGCAGGGTGCGCACCACCGAGCGGTCCCATTCGCGGGTCCAGCCGACGTGGTCGAACACCGCGTCGAGGATGCCCGCGGTGAACCCCCACAGCAGGACGTCGCGCTCCGGGCCGATCATCCAGCCGGGGCCGCTCCAGCCCATCGGGTGCCGCACCGAGAAGCGGTGGGCGGGGTCGAGCAGGTCCTCGACCGGCGTGCGGAAGACGGCGTGCACCTCGGTCTCGTTGACCACGCCCACCTCGCACGGGTGGTCCCAGTAGGCGAGCACGGGCGCGACCGCGAAGTTGCGCGGCGGCAGCCAGATGCGCGGGAGCACGGCGAAGACGTCGACGCCGTCGGGGTCGAGCCCGGTCTCCTCCTGGGCCTCGCGCAGCGCCGTGGCGACCGCGTCCTCGCCCTCGTCGGTCGAGCCGCCGGGGAACGAGACCTGGCCCGGCTGGGAGCGCATCGTGTGCGCTCGCTCGGTGAGCAGCAGGTCGGGGCCCTGGGGCCCGTCGCCGAACAGGACGAGCACCGCGCCCTCGCGCGGCCGGGGCCGCCTGGGCGGCACGAACGAGCTGAGGTCCTTGCCCGACATCGTGCGGACCGCCTCGCGGACCGGCGCCAGCCACTCCGGGAGGACGACGTCGTCCATCGTCACGGTCGGGGGGTGGGGCACGCTGGGAGCCTACCCAGCGGCGCCGACGCCCACGTCGACCCCGAGACGGTCGGAGACCAGCGTCACCAGGTCGTCGTAGGTGTCGATCTTGGGCGTCTCGAAGGTCGCGGTGCCGTCCTCGCGCACCCAGATCACCCCGGGCAGGCCGACGATCCTGTAGGTGTCGGCGAGGCTGCCGCCCGGGTCGGCGACCTGGGGGAAGCGCGCGCCCGCCTTGCCCAGCAGGGCGAGCGCGGCGTCGGGCTGGGTGTCCTGGTAGTCCACGCCGAGCACCGTGAGCTCGTCGCCGCCCTGCTCGGCGAGGCGCTGGTAGATCGGCAGCTCGTGCCGGCAGCGCACGCACCACGAGGCCCACAAGGGCAGCACGGCCGGCCCTTGCACCGTGGTCAGGTCCACGGGCCGCCCGCCACCGAGGCACGCCAACGTCTGCGGCGGGAGCTCGCTGGCGCCGCTCGGGGTCGGGCAGGCCGCGACCCGGGCGTCGGCCTTGAGCGCGCGCAGCGCCGCGGTGTCGACCCGGACCCGCGTCTCGACCGGCGGCGGCGTGAGGGAGGCGTTGCCGCAGCCGGCCAGCGCCAGGACGGCGAGCGCCGCAGCGGCGGCCGGCGCGCGCCTCACGCCCGGCCCTCGGTCTTCACCAGCGTCGCCGCCTTGTCCGGGTCGGTCGGCCCCTCGCCGTACGCCGGGCACCAGCGGGCGACCGGGCACGCACCGCAGGCGGGGTTGCGGGCGTGGCAGACCCGGCGGCCGTGCCAGATCAGGTGGTGGCTCAGCATCGTCCAGTCGCGCTGGGGGAACAGCGCCCCCACCTCGTGCTCGACCTTGACCGGGTCGGTCTCCTCGGTGAACCCGAACCGACGCGACAGGCGACCGACGTGCGTGTCCACGGTGATCCCGGGCACGCCGAAGGCGTTGCCCAGCACGACGTTGGCGGTCTTGCGACCCACGCCCGGCAGCGTCACCAGGTCCTCGAGCCGCCCGGGCACCTGCCCGTCGTACCTCTCGACGAGGGCGGCGCTGAGCTTGAGCACGGCGTCGGTCTTGGCGCGGAAGAAGCCGGTCGGCTGCACGATGCGCTCGACGTCCTCGCGGTCCGCACCCGCCATGGCGGTGGCGTCGGGGTAGGCGGCGAAGAGCTCGGGGCTGACCGCGTTGACCCGGCGGTCGGTGGTCTGCGCGCTGAGGACGGTGACGACCAGGAGCTCGAAGGGGCTGCGGAAGTCCAGCTCGCAGCGGGCCTCGGGATAGGCCTCCGCGAGCGCCCGGTCGATCTTGCGAGCGCGGCGTACGAGGCTCGTCGAGGGAGGCTGGTCGGGCGCAGGCACGCGGCCAGCGTACGGGCGGCCCGGACGCCCGGCCGGGCCACGATCGGGTGGCGAGTCGTCATCCGACCTGGACATACGTCAAGATGTGACCTGAACCACCGTTTCGGAGGAGGCACCGTGGACTCTGACGTGCTGCGTCAGGCACCCCTGTTCAACGCGCTGGACGACGAGGCGGCCGCTGCGCTCAGCAGCTCCCTCGGCACCATCCGGCTGCGCCGCGGCGAGGTGCTCTTCCACGAGGGCGACACCGGCGACAAGCTCTACATCGTCGCCGAGGGCAAGGTGAAGCTCGGCCGCACCTCCAGCGACGGCCGCGAGAACCTGCTGGCGATCCTCGGTCCGGGGCAGATGTTCGGCGAGCTGTCGCTGTTCGACCCCGGTCCCCGTTCCGCGACCGTCACCGCGGTCACCGACGTGGCGTTCTACTCCCTCTCGCACCACGACCTGCAGCGCTGGCTCGACGGCCGCCCCGACGTGGCCAACGGCCTGCTCTCCCAGCTCGCCTCCCGGCTGCGCCGCGCCAACGACGTGGTCTCCGACCTGGTCTTCTCCGACGTGCCGGGGCGCGTCGCCAAGGCGCTGCTCGACCTCGCCGACCGGTTCGGCCGCACCGCCGAGGACGGCATCCACGTGCACCACGACCTGACCCAGGAGGAGCTCGCCCAGCTGGTCGGCGCCTCCCGCGAGACGGTCAACAAGGCGCTGGCCGACTTCGCCTCCCGCGGCTGGCTGCGTCTCGAGCCCCGCTCGGTGGTCATCATGGACCCCGAGCGCCTCGCCCGCCGCGCCCGCTGAGCCCGACGCCCCCCCGCTCCGCCCCCGCGCCCCCGCGCGTCGAATTCCGTCCACAAGAGCGCTCTTCGCCATCTGGTCCCCGACACGTGCTGAGGATCGTCCCTGTGGACGATCCTGAGCGGGTGTCGCCGGGACACGCGTCCACGATCGTCCACGAGGACGTTGCTCGTCGCGTGTCGCAAGCCTCGAGCCGGCGCAGCCCACCGCCCTGGCGGCGTACCCCTGTGGAAAGCGTCAGCGGAGTCCCCCGTGCTCGTGCGAGCCTCCCGGCGTGCACGACGACCACATCCCGTTCTCGCGCGGCGAGGCCCTGGACTCGGGGATCAGCGACCGTCGTCTGCGCGGCCCGGAGTTCCGCCGGGTCCTGTGCGGCTACTACCTGCCCGCGGAGGTGACGCCGAGGCCGGTCCACGCCGTCCGCGCCGCCCTGAAGAGTCACCCGCCCGGCGCCGTGGCCACCCACTTCAGCGCCGCACGGCTCTACGGCGCACCGGTGCCCGACCATCCCGAGGTGCACGTCACCGTGCGCGAGCCGGAGGACCGACGCCGACGACGCGGGCTGCGCTGCCACGCCCTCGCCATCGACGAGGCCGACGTGCGCCTGCTCGCCGGCATGCGCGTCAGCTCGCCATGCCGCCTGTTCGTCGAGCTCGCGCGCTACCTCACGCTGGTCGAGCTCGTCGTGGTCGGCGACTGGTTGGTGCAGCACCGACTCACCACCGTGCCGGCGCTGCGGGGCTATTGCCGTCGCAGCCTCGAGCAGTACGCCGACCGCGCGGCGCGCGCCGCGGCGTACGTCCGCCACGGATCGGAGTCGCCCCGCGAGACGCGGCTGCGGCTGCTGCTCGTGCTCGCCGGCCTCCCGTCGGCCCACCCCAACCCGACCGTGGTGGTCGACGGCGAGACCTTCCGCATCGACCTGGGGTACGTCGCGGCGAAGGTCGCGGTCGAGTACGACGGCGAGTGGCACGCCGACGAGCACCAGTCGGACCGCGACGAACGACGTCGGGCGCTGCTCGAGCGGGACGGCTGGATCGTCATCGTCGTCCGCAAGGACGAGCTGTGGCACGACCCCGGCGGCGTCGTCGCCCGGGTCGTCGCTGCGCTGCGCTCGCGCGGGACCCGGGTGGGTCCGCTGCGCGACGACTGGCGCCCGCACTTCGCCCGCTGAGACCCGGCCGCCGCGCCGCCGACCCGACACGCGCGCGGGACCGTCCATATGGACGATGTTGTGCGGGTGTCTCCACGACACGCGCTCACCGTCGCCCGTGTGGACGACGTTGTGCGCGTGTCCGGGAGGCGGCGGCAAAGGGCGCTCTTGTGGACGATGTTGTGCGCGTGCCGCGCCGGTTGGTGGCAAAGAGCGCTCTTGTGGACGAACTTCGACGCGCGGCGGCGGCGGCGGCACCCGCCCGTCTCAGCCCCGTAGGTGCTCCAGCTGGGCCCGGACCGAGAGCTCGGCCGCGCCCCACAGGACCGGGTCGACGTCGGTGTAGACGTGCTCGACCACCTCGCGCGCCGACGCCGACGGCCCGAGCACCGCGAGCGCGTCGCGGACCTGGTCGAGGCGCTGGGCGCGGTGGGCGAGGTAGGAGTCGAGGACCGCGAGGGCGTCTGCGAGCACGGGTCCGTGGCCGGGCCAGACCGACTCGACGGCGCGGGCCTGGGCCAGGGCGTGCAGCCGCTCGAGCGAGTCGAGGTACGCGCCGAGCCTGCCGTCGGGGTGGGCGACCACGGTCGTGCCGCGGCCGAGCACCGTGTCGCCGGTGAGCACCGCCTTCTCGGCGGGGAGCACGAACGACAGCGAGTCCGAGGTGTGGCCCGGGGTGCCGACGACGTGCAGCTCGAGTCCGTCGACCGTGACCACGTCCCCGTCGTGGAGGCCCTCGGAGCCGAGTCGCCAGGCGGGGTCGAGCGCCCGTACCCCGCAGCCGACCGACTCGGCGAACGCGCGGGCGGCCTCGGAGTGGTCGAGGTGACCGTGGGTGAGCAGCACCGCTGCCACGTCGCCGGCCACCGACCGCACCCGGTCCAGGTGGCCCTCGTCCAGGGGCCCCGGGTCGATGACCACCGAACGCGCCGAGGACGACTCGCGCAGCACCCAGGTGTTGGTGCCGTCGAGGGTCATCACGTCGGCGTTGGGCGCCAGGACGCACTGCGCCCGGGACCCGAACGAGCCACCGGCCCAGGGCTCAGCCACGGCCGGTCTCGTCCAGCGACCGCGCCACGGTCTCGCCGAGGGCGACCAGCCGCTCGGGCAGCCGGAGGTAGCCGCCGGTCTCGTCGACCTGCATCTCGGGCAGGACCGGCGTGCGGTCGCGGGACGGCGCCGAGGCGATCGCGCCGTCGACCGAGCGGGCGGCGTAGAGCTCCAGGCAGGTGGCGTAGGTCGGCGGCAGCATCGCCAGGCGGTCGGCGTCGACGTCGGCGATCACGTCGCCGACCGGCTTCCAGAGCACCTGCGAGGACTCGGTCGAGACGTCGCGGGTGACCTGCCCCTCCGGGAGCGCGGCGACGAAGAAGCGGGTGTCGTAGCGCCGTGGCTCGAAGACCGGTGTGACCCAGGAGCCCCAATAGGCCAGCAGGTCGGTGCGCAGGACCAGCCCCCGCCGGTCGAGGAACGCGGTGAAGGACAGCTCGCGCGCCTCGAGCGCCCGGCGGTCGGACTCCCAGTCCTCCCCGGTGGTGTCGGCCACGACCGAGGCGGCGGTCGGACCGGCCAGGAGGACGCCGGACTCCTCGAAGGTCTCGCGTACGGCGGCGCACACCAGCGCGCGTGCGTGGGGCTCGGTGGTGCCGAGCAGCGAGGCCCACTCGGCGGGCGCCGGGCCCGCCCAGCCGATCTCGTGGTCGAAGTCGCGCGGGTCCACCCCGCCGCCCGGGAAGACGCAGAACCCGCCGGCGAAGGCCATCTGGTCCACCCGTCGCAGGAGGTAGACCTCCAGCCCGCCGGGCGACCCGTCCCCGTCGCGCAGCAGCACGACCGTCGAGGCGTCGCGCGGCTCGGCCACCGGCTGCCCGCTGTCGACGAAGGTCCGGACGTGCTGGACGAACGCCTCGGGCAGGCGGCGGGTGGGGTCCATCAGACCTCCACGACCAGCTCGACCTCGACGGGGGCGTCCATCGGCAGCACCGCGACGCCCACGGCGGACCGGGCGTGGACCCCGGCGTCGCCGAAGACGTCGCCGAGCAGCTCGGAGGCGCCGTTGGCCACCGCCGGCTGCGCGGTGAAGGTGGGCTCGGAGGCCACGAAGACCACGACCTTGACGATGCGGCGCACCTCCTCGAGCGGGACCAGCGAGGCGACCGCGGCGAGTGCGTTGAGGGCGCACAGCCGGGCGCACTCGGCGGCCTGCTCCGGCGAGACGGCGCCGCCGACCCTGCCGGTGTGGAGCAGGGAGCCGGAGCGCAGCGGGAGCTGGCCGGCGGTGAAGACGTGGGAGCCGGACCGCACCGCCGGGACGTAGGCCGCCAGCGGGGCGACGACCTCGGGCAGCTCGAGCCCGAGCTCGGCGAGGCGATCGGTCGGGGTGCTCACTGCTTCGGCCGCTTGAGGTAGGCGACGAGGTTCTCGGGGTTCATCCCCGGGACGATCTGGACGAGCTCCCAGCCGTCCTCGCCCCACGTGTCGAGGATGTCCTTGGTGGCGTGCACGAGCACGGGGACGGTGACGTATTCCCATCGGGTCATGGGCCGACTCTAGGAGGGGCGGCTCAGCCGCGCGAGGGTGCCTCCGGCTGGAGCAGCGGTCGAGGGCCGCGGCGACCACCGACGACCAGGGCGGTCGCGGCGTCCACGACGGAGGCCGGCCCACCACAGCCGGCGTCGGCGCCCAGCCGCGCGGCCAGCGCGGGAGCGGCCCGGAAGGGTCGCCCCTGCGCCAGCACGCAGGCGGCCGGAGCGGCGGAGCGTACGGCGGCGATGCCGCTCCGCGCCCCGTCGAGGTCAGCGGCCCGACCGGCGTGGACGACGACGACCTGGCTGGCGTGGGCCGCCGCCGCCCACGTCCAGGTCTCCGGGCACGACTCGGCCGGCACGGTGTCGACGTGCCACCCGGCGGTCTCGAACAACAGGCGGGACAGGCCCGCGCGCCAGCCGGCGGGCAGCACCGGCTCCGCGAGGAGGACCCGCCGGGTCACCGTCGGGAACGACAGGTCGGGCGGGACCAGGCTGAACAGCAGCGTGCGGACCAGCTCCTGCTGCCGATCGGTCTCCTGCCGCGTGGGCGCGACGGCGTCCTGATGGGCCAGGAGGGCCTCGAGGAGCGGCGCCAGGACCTCCTCGAGCAGCACGTGGGGGGCGGCGCCGTCCTCCAGCGCCCGCACCACCTCGACCCGGGCCTCGTCGTGCCGGCCGTCGACGACGTGGGTGAACAGGCGTGCGGCCAGGTCACGCGCCTGCCCGTCGCTCACCCGCTCGCAACGCGGGGGTGGGCGCTGCCCGGCCATGAGCACGGTCTGGCCGACGAGCGTGTCGACCAGCGCGCGGGTCTCGGGGTCGACGTGGCGGCCCAGCACGTCGCACAGCGACCGCAGCAGCGTCGCGCGGTCCACCGCGGCGGCGAGCTCGGCCAGCAGCAGCCGGGCACGGACCAGGTGGTCGGCCAGCAGGGAGGGAGCCTCGTAGGCCAGCGCCGCGTCGAGCGACTGGTAGTAGTCGCCGGCCAGCTCGACCAGCGGCTCGCGCACCTGCGGGGGCAGGACGGCCGTCGCCTCGGCGACCACCGCGCCCAGGTCGGCATCGGCACCGCGCAGGGCCCACGAGCCCCACGTCGTCTCTCCCACGCTGGAGACGATGCGGCACCAGGTCCCCGCCCAAACCGCCGGGACGACGACTCGGGACGATGCGCCCGCAGGTCGGGACGAAGTGCTCGCGCCGCCGGGGTGCGGCCGCTACCCCAGCGGTGGCTCGGTGGCCTGCTCGACCTGCTCCCGGGTGACGCCGGGAGCGCACTCGACCAGCCGCAGGCCGCCACCCTCGGCGGCGGGGACGACGTCGATCACGGCCAGGTCGGTGATGATCCGCTGCACCACGCCCTTGCCGGTGTAGGGCAGGGTGCACTCGTCGACGATCTTGGGGGACCCGTCGCGCGCGGTGTGCTCCATCAGCACGATCACCCGCTTGGCGCCGTGGACCAGGTCCATCGCGCCGCCCATCCCCTTGACCATCTTGCCGGGGATCATCCAGTTGGCGATGTCGCCGTGGCGGCTGACCTGCATCGCCCCCAGGATCGCGGCGTCGATCTTGCCGCCGCGGATCATGCCGAAGCTCGTCGCGGAGTCGAAGAACGACGCCCCACGACGCAGCGTCACCGTCTCCTTGCCGGCGTTGATCAGGTCGGGGTCGACCGCGTCCTCGCTCGGGTAGGCGCCGACCCCGAGGATGCCGTTCTCGGACTGCAGCACCAGCTCGACGTCGTCGCCGACGTAGTTGGGCACCAGCGTCGGCAGGCCGATGCCGAGGTTGACGTAGGACCCGTCGGCCAGCTCCGCGGCCGCGCGGGCCGCCATCTCCTCCCGCGTCCAGCTCATCGCGTCGTCCTCTTCTCGATCCGCTTGTCGGTCGCCTGCTCGGGGGTGAGCGGGACCACCCGCTGCACGAACACCCCTGGCGTGTGGATCGCGTCCGGGTCGAGCTCACCGGGCTCGACCAGCTCCTCGACCTCGGCGATCGTCACCCGCCCCGCCATCGCCGCCAGCGGGTTGAAGTTGCGGGCCGACTCGTGGAAGACCAGGTTGCCGTGCCGGTCCCCGCGCCAGGCCCGCACCAGCCCGAAGTCGCACGAGATCGCCTGCTCGAGCACGAACTCCCGCGGCCCGTCCGGCGTCTCGAACGGCCGGACCTCCTTGGGCGGCGAGGCCAGCGCGACGCTGCCGTCCTCGGCGTACCTCCACGGCAGGCCCCCCTCGGCGACCTGCGTGCCGACGCCGGTGCGGGTGTAGAACGCCGCGATCCCGGAGCCCCCGGCCCGCATCCGCTCGGCCAGCGTGCCCTGCGGGGTCAGCTCGACCTCCAGCTCGCCGGAGAGGTACTGCCGGGCGAACTCCCGGTTCTCCCCGACGTACGACGACACCATGCGGCGGATCCGCCTCTCCCGCAGGAGCAGGCCGAGACCCCAGTCGTCGACCCCGCAGTTGTTGGAGACGGCCTCCAGGTCGCTCACGCCCGCCTCGAGCAGCGCCGCGATCAGCACCGAGGGGATCCCGCACAGCCCGAAGCCGCCGACCGCCAGCGAAGAGCCGTCACGGATGTCCGCCACCGCCTCGACCGGGTCCTGCACCACCTTGTCCATGCGTCGCACTGTAAGGGAGACCACCCTCGGCGGGTGAGCGCAGTCACGCCCGGTCGGTCCCCTCCCGCACGTAGGCTCGACCTTCGTGAAGCAGCGCAGGAAGACCGACTGGCCCCGCGTGGAGCTGCACGTCGTCAGCGGCAAGGGCGGCACCGGCAAGACGACCGTCGCGGCAGCCCTCGCGCTCGGGCTGGCCTCCCGGGGCAAGCAGGTCCTGCTCTGCGAGGTCGAGGGGCGTCAGGGCATCGCCCAGCTCTTCGACGTGCCCCCGCTGCCCTACGAGGAGCGCCGCATCGCCCAGGGCCTCGACGACGGAGGCGACGTCTACGCCCTGGCGATCGACGCCGAGTCCGCGATGCTCGAGTACCTCCAGCTCTACTACCGCATGGGCAACCGCACGGCGAGGATCCTCGACCGCTTCGGGGTGCTCGACTTCGCCACCACGATCGCCCCGGGCCTGCGCGACGTGCTGCTCACCGGCAAGCTCTTCGAGGCCGTCGAGCGCAACAGCCGCAACAAGGGGGCCCGGGTCTACGACGCGGTGGTGCTCGACGCGCCGCCCACCGGGCGCATCGTGCAGTTCCTCAACGTCAACGGCGAGTTCGGCGACCTGGCCAAGGTCGGCATGGTCAAGGGCCAGACCGAGCGGGTGATGAACCTGCTGCGGTCACGACGCACCGCGATCCACCTCGTGACCGTGCTCGAGGACATGCCGGTCCAGGAGACCGCCGACGGCATCACCGAGCTGCGCCGCCACGGCCTCCCGGTCGGCGGCGTGGTGGTCAACCTGACCCGCCCCGCCGACCTCGACGACACCGCCCGGCGGGCCGCGCTCGAGGGTCGGCTCTCGGGCGAGGAGGTCGCCGGCGACCTGGCCAAGGCCGGCGTCGACGTCAGCGACGAGCTGGTCGCGGGGCTCCTCGACGAGGCCCGGGGCTACGCCGAGCGACGGGCGCTCGAGGACCGCCAGCGCGAGCGGATCGACCGGCTCGACGTCCCGTCGTACTCCCTCGAGCGGCTGCCCGACGGGATCGACCTGGGCGGCCTCTACGAGCTGGCCCAGGAACTCCGAGACCAGGGGATGGCATAGCCGTGGCGACGAGGACCAACCCGCGCGTGGGCCCGCTGGCCGGGCACGCCAAGGAGACCACCGCCCTCGACGTCGACGCCCTGCTGCGCGACCCCGGCACCCAGGTGATCGTGTGCTGCGGCTCGGGCGGGGTCGGCAAGACCACGACCTCCGCGGCGCTCGCGCTGCGGGCGGCGGAGATGGGGCGCAGGGTGGTCGTGCTGACCATCGACCCGGCGCGCCGGCTGGCGCAGTCGATGGGCATCGAGCAGCTCGACAACGTGCCGCGGCCCGTGCCCGGCCTCGACGCGGCGGCGGGCGGCTCGCTCGACGCGATGATGCTGGACATGAAGCGCACGTTCGACGACGTCGTGCTCGCCCAGGCCAGCCCCGAGAAGGCCCAGTCGATCCTCGGCAACCCCTTCTACGTCACCTTGTCGAGCAGCTTCGCGGGCACGCAGGAGTACATGGCGATGGAGAAGCTGAGCCAGCTGCGCCAGGACTCGCTCAGGTCGGGCCGCTGGGACCTCATCGTGGTCGACACCCCGCCGGCCCGGTCCGCCCTGGACTTCCTCGACGCCCCCGAGCGGCTCTCCGGCTTCCTCGACGGCCGGTTCATCCGGCTGCTGCTGGCTCCTGCCAAGGGCCCGGCGCGGCTGATGAGCGCCGGCATGGGTGCGGTGACCAGCACGATGGCCAAGGTCGTCGGGGCGCAGGTGCTCAAGGACCTGCAGATGTTCGTCGCGGCCTTCGACACCCTCTTCGGCGGCTTCCGCAACCGGGCGCAGCAGACCTTCGAGATGCTGCAGACCGAGGAGACCGCGTTCCTGGTGGTGGCCGCGCCCGAGCCGGACGCGCTGCGCGAGGCGGCGTACTTCGTCGAGCGGCTGGACTCCGAGCACATGCCGCTGGCCGGCCTCGTGGTCAACCGGGCGACCGCCGGCCTCGAGGGACTCTCGGTCGAGCAGGCCGTGGCCGCCGCGGAGCGGCTCGAGAGCGCCGGGACGCCGACCGCGACGGCAGGGATGCTGCGCCTGCATGCCGACCGGATGCGTCGGGTGGCGCGCGAGCGGCGACTGCGCCAGCGGTTCTCCGCCGCGCACCCGCACGTCCCGACGGCGGTGGTGCCGGCCCTGTCGACCGACGTCCACGACCTCGACGGTCTGCGCACCGTGGGCGATCTCCTCGCCGGCTGACGGCACGAGACCCGGGCCCCCCGCGGGCACCCAGGTCTCGAGCTCAGCTGGTCGGCGTGGCTCACCGACGCGACGACGGCGAGCCGCAGGCGAGCAGAGAGCTACGCGCCGAGCGACGTGGCGCCGACGGTGGCGCCGGCCTGCTCGAGCTGCGCGGCCTCGAGGATCCGCCGCCACGAGGTGACGTTGGGCCGCTTGCGCAGGATGGCCCGGCGCTCACGCTCGGTCATGCCGCCCCAGACACCCCACTCGATCTCGTTGTCGAGGGCCTCGGCGAGGCACTCGGTGCGCACCGGGCAGCCGGCACACATCTGCTTGGCCCGGTTCTGCGCTGCTCCGCGGACGAAGAGCTCGTCCGGCTTGGTCTGCCGGCACTGTGCCTGCGACGCCCAGTCGTCGTTCCACATACGCGTATCCCCTTGCGTGTACCCCTGCTCTCCCAAACAGGGTGCGGAGAAACTCTCCACCACCAAAGTTAAGGACATGTCCCTCGTATCGGCAGACCCGCGGGGACCAAATCCGGGTAGTCACAAATGACCATGAAGAAGGTCCCGATCCGACAACCTCGGACCCGACTCACCCTAGCGTGCGCTCAGCGAATGACATCTGTGTTCTTCCTGTGACGGGTGTGACGACCGAATCGGGACCGTCCCTAGTCCGTTGTGACTAGTCGGGGCCCACCCGGCCGAAATCACACCGCTGTCATTCCCGCACTCCGCGCGGCGCGGTTCGGCGCCCGTCGTCCGCCAGGTCGCCGGCCGGTCCGAGGGGGTCCTCGACGGCCCCGGCCGGGCTCGGGGTGTCCCGTACCCTTCCCCCTATGGCCCGAGGCAACCGCGACCGTGACCTGACCGCCGGGGGCATCGTCTCCCACCTGGGCGTGATGCTCGCCGTCTCCGCCCTCGTGGGACTGCTCGTGGCCGGGATCGCCATCCCCTTCGCCGCGCTCGCCGGGCTGGGCGCCCGGGCCGGGGCGGACTCGCTGAAGAACCTCCCGGCCGACCTCACCACGGCCCCCCTGTCCCAACGCACCACGATCCTCGACGTCAACGGCAAGCGCCTGGCCACCTGGTACGACCAGAACCGGGTCAACGTGCCCCTCGACGACGTCTCCCTGGTCATGCGGCAGGCGATCGTCTCCATCGAGGACTACCGCTTCTACGAGCACGGCGCGCTCGACCTCAAGGGCACGCTGCGCGCGTTCATCACCAACCAGGCCAGCTCCGGGGTGGTCCAGGGCGGCTCCTCGATCACCCAGCAGATGGTCAAGCAGACGCTGATCAACCAGGCGGGCAACGACCGCGAGAAGATCGCCGCCGCCCAGGCCGACACCTACGAGCGCAAGTGGAACGAGCTGCGCTACGCGATCGCCTTCGAGCGCAAGTACTCCAAGGACTGGATCCTCGAGCGCTACCTCAACGTCGCCTACTTCGGCGACGGCACCTACGGCATCGAGGCGGCCGCCCGCCACTACTTCTCCGTGCCCGCGAGCAAGCTCAACCTGCGGCAGGCCGCCCTCCTGGCCGGCCTGGTGAAGAACCCCTCCAAGTACGACCCCACCGACAACCCGCAGAACGGCCGCGCCCGGCGCAACGTGGTGATCGAGCGGATGCGCGAGCTCGGCGTGATCAGCGACCAGCGGGCCGCCAAGGTCAGCCGCACCGGCCTGGGCCTCAAGACCAGGCCGTCGCGCAACGGCTGCGTCGACGTGACCGGCGAGTTCTTCTGCGACTACCTCCGCGAGTACCTCCTCGCCGACCCCCAGCTGGGCCGCACCGTCAAGGACCGCCGCCAGCTGCTCTTCGCCGGCGGACTGACCGTCAAGACCACGATCGACCCGGCCATGCAGAAGGCGGCCGACCGGGCCGTGCGCGACCACGTCAAGCCCACCGACCAGGCGATCGGCGGGCTCGCGATGGTGCAGCCCGGCACCGGCGAGGTGCGCGCGCTGGCGCAGTCGCGGCCGATGGGCGCCGACAAGGCCGAGGGCCAGACCTACCTCAACTACGTCGTCCCGCGGGAGTACGGCGACTCCGGCGGCTTCGCGGCCGGCTCCACCTTCAAGACGTTCGTGCTGGCCGCGGCGATCAAGCAGGGGATCCCCCTGAGCACGCGGATCAGCGCCCCTCAGGAGGTGTTCCTGCCCAACAACACCTTCGAGACCTGCGACGGCCCGCTCCGGAGCACCGACACCTGGTCGCCGGAGAACTCCACCGGCGCCGGCACCTACGACCTCTACTCCGGCACGCGCGACTCGGTGAACACCTTCTTCGCCCAGCTCGAGCAGCGCACCGGCCTGTGCGACCCGGTCACCATCGCCAAGGACGTCGGCGTGCAGGTCCCGGACGCCGACGTCGTCCCGCCGTTCACGCTGGGCGTGACCAACACCAACCCGCTGACGATGGCCGGCGCCTACGCGACCTTCGCCGCCCGGGGCCAGTTCTGCGAGCCCCGTCCGGTCAACCAGATCCTCGACTCCGACGGCAAGGTGATCGCCGACTACGCCCCGCGCTGCTCGCAGGTGCTGCCCACGGCCGTGGCCGACGCGATCAACGACGTGCTCCGCGGCGTGCAGGAGCCCGGCGGCTTCGGCTACAACAACGGGCTCGCGCTGGGCCAGGAGTCGGCCGGCAAGACCGGCACGATCAACGAGAACAAGGCGGTGTGGTTCATCGGCTACACCCCCAACATGGCCGCGGCCGCGATGATCGCCGGCGCCAACAGCCTGGGGCACCCGATCACGCTCAACGGGCAGTACGTCGGCGGGCAGTACATCTCCCGCGCGTTCGGCTCGACGCAGGCCGGCCCGATCTGGGGCCAGGCCATGCACGCGATCGAGGGGTCGCTGCCCGACGAGCAGTTCGTGGCGCCCGACCCCAACGCGATCACCGGCCAGATCGTCGACGTCCCCGACGTCACCGGCCGCGCGGCGGCCGACGCCGCGGACCAGCTCCGGGGCGCGGGCTTCGTGCCCAACGTCGGGCGCTACGTCGACTCCAAGCTGCCCAAGGGCCAGGTCGCCTCGACCAGCCCGATCGCCGGCGCCCGCGTGGGCACCGGGACGCTGGTGACGATGTTCATCTCCGACGGCACCCCCAAGAAGGGCAACGGGGGCAACGGGGGCAACGGCTGACCCGGCCCGGCGCTCAGCCGAGGCGGCGACGCACCTCCGCCGCGACCACGCCGCCGTCGGCCCGGCCGCGCACCTGCGGCTGGACCACGCCCATCACCGTGCCCATCGCCCGCATGCCCTCGCTCGCCGCTCCGGTCTGCTCGATCGCGGCCTGCACGATCGCGCCGATCTCCGCAGGCGTCAGCGGCTCGGGCAGGTAGGCGGCGATCACCTCGGCCTCGGCGCGCTCCTTGGCCGCGGACTCCTCGCGGCCGGCGTCGGCGAAGGCGGTGGCGGCCTCGCGGCGCTTCTTGGCCTCCGCGGTGAGCACCCCGGTCACGTCGTCGTCGGAGAGCTCCCTGGCGCTCTTGCCGGCGACCTCGGCGTTGGTGATCGCGGTGAGGACCATGCGCAGGGTCGAGGACCGCAGCTCGTCGCGGGCCTTCATCGCAGTGGTGAGGTCCTGGCGCAGTCGGTCCTTGAGCTGGCTCATGCGGCCCAGTGTGACAGCCTGGCCGCGTGCGGCACGACGAGGTTTCCCCCGGCGACGAGGCGCTCGAGGCGGCCCGCCGCGGCGCGGTCGGCCTCGGCACGCTGGGCGCGCTCGGGGCGGCCGGCCTGGGCTACGCCTGGTGGGAGGCGCGGTGGTTCGCCCTGCGCCACGTCGAGGTCCCGGTGCTCCCGCCCGGCGCCCCCGAGCTGCGCGTGCTGCACCTCAGCGACGTCCACCTGACCCCCTACCAGGGCCGCAAGCGGGCCTGGCTCGCCTCGCTGGCCGACCTGCGGCCGGACCTCGTGGTCGACACCGGCGACAACCTGGCGCACCGCGACGCGGTCGGCCCGCTGGTCGAGGAGCTCGGTGGGCTGCTCGACGTGCCCGGCGTCTTCGTGCTGGGGTCCAACGACTACTTCGAGCCCAGCCTGCGCAACCCGCTGAAGTACGTCCTGCCCGACGACGGGAAGCGCCGCACGAACACCCCGCAGCTGCCGTGGCGCGACCTGGTGCGGCGGTTCACCGACCGGGGATGGCTCGACCTGACCAACCGGTTCGGCACCCTCGAGGTCAAGGGCGTGCGCCTCGGGTTCGCCGGCGTCGACGACCCGCACCTGCGCTACGACGACCTGGCCGCGGTGGCCGGGCCGGCCGACGCCGGGGCCGACCTGCGGCTGGGGGTCGCCCACGCGCCGTACCTGCGGGTGCTCGACCAGTACGCCGCCGACGGCTACGACGCGATCCTGGCCGGGCACACCCACGGCGGCCAGGTGTGCCTGCCGTTCAACCGGGCGCTGGTGACCAACTGCGACCTCGACCGGGCCCGGGCCAGCGGGCTCAGCCGCCACGGGCGGGCCTGGTTGCACGTCTCCGCGGGGGCCGGCACCTCGCCGTACGCCGTGGCGCGGTTCTGCTGTCGTCCCTCCGCCTCGCTGCTGCGACTGGTCCCCCGGGCCTGACCGCCGGGGGCCGATCTCGGGCCGATCTCGGGCCGATTTCGGGGCGGCCGCGACGCTCGGCTAGACTCGCGGCGCTCCACCGGGCTGTGGCGCAGTTTGGTAGCGCGCCTCGTTCGGGACGAGGAGGCCGCAGGTTCAAATCCTGTCAGCCCGACCGATCGATGTTCCCGACATCACCGCCGGCCTGGACCCCCACGGGTCCGGGCCGGACGCGTTCTCCCGGACCGCCCGACCTGTTCCTGACAGGTGCTCATCTGTGGTGCGGGTGAGTGGTGGGTGTTGCCGAGCCGTGGTCCTGACCTTCGTAGCGTTCTTCCCGTCACACCGCGCGACACCGTCGCACCGCAGCCACGCGGCTGCACCTGAACCTTCCGCGGGAAGGGCGTCCTGGGAGGGCGCCCCTCCCGTCCCGAGTGGGACCAGCGTCCGGGAGAGCGCTGCGGTCCCACCGCCCGCGAGAGCGGGAGGGGCGTCCTCGGGAGAGGGACGCCCCTCCGCTCTCACCCTCGGCCACGCGACCGCCACCGTGCTGGTCGCGCCGGACCCCGGCCGGCTCCGGGCCCCCGGGTCCCCGCCCCCGTGCCTGCCCCTCGCGCACGGGGGCGGTGGTCTGACCGCTCGGGTGACTGTTACCCGGTTGTGGGCACGAGGGCTGGTCGATGTTGCCCACCCGTGGGGTGGGCCTTCCTAGCGTGGTCCCGACGACAGCTCCGTCGTCCTGTTCCTGTCTCCGTCTCGAGGAGCCCCATGTCCCGCCGACACGTCCCGGTCGCCCCGGCGCCGGTCGCCGGGCTCGTCGCGCCGGGGCGGGACCTGTGATCGGCGACAGCGCACGGCCGGACCCCGGGGCCGGCCCTATGCTCCATGAGGTGATCCCCCAGCTCCTCGTCGTCGAGGACGACGACGGCATCGCCCAGCCCCTCGTCCGGACCCTCGACCGCGAGGGCTATGCCGTCGAGCGCGTGGCGACCGGCTCCGCCGGCCTGGAGCGGGTCGGCCGGGGCGGGGTCGACCTCGTGGTCCTCGACCTCGGGCTGCCCGACCTCGACGGCCTCGACGTGTGCCGCCAGCTCCGCGCCGACGGCTACGAGGGGGGCGTCCTCATCCTCACCGCGCGCGGCGGCGAGCTCGACCGCGTCGTCGGGCTCGACGTCGGCGCCGACGACTACCTCGGCAAGCCCTTCGCGCTCGCCGAGCTCCTGGCGCGCACCCGCGCCCTGCTGCGCCGGGCCCACCGGGCGCCCGCGGCGCCGGCCGCGACCGGCCTCGACGGCGACGAGCCGGTCGGGTCGGCGCTGCGGGTGGACCCCCAGGCGCGGCGGGTGTGGGTGTCGGGCGACGAGGTCGGCCTCACCTCCAAGGAGTTCGACCTGCTCGCCCTGCTCGACTCCGAGCGGGGCGTCGTGCTCACCCGCGAGCGCCTCATGGACGAGGTGTGGGACGAGAACTGGTTCGGCTCCACCAAGACCCTCGACGTCACCATGGGCCGGCTGCGCCAGAAGCTGCAGGACCAGGAGGCCCCCGTCCGGATCGTCACCGTGCGCGGCGTCGGCTTCCGGCTCGAAGTGGGCTGAGGTGCGCAAGCGCCTGGTCGGGGCGTTCGTCGGTCTGACCGTGCTGGTCGTGGCCGCCTATGGCATCCCCCGCGCCTACCTGCTGGCCGACCTGGTCCGCACCGACGAGCAGGCCCGGGTCGACCGCACCGCCGAGGTCCTGGCCCGGCTCCTGGACGAGCGGCTGGCGGACGGGCGCGTCCCCATCCCGGCCGAGCTCGACGCCCTCGCCGCGCCCGGCGAGCGGCTGTCGGTGTCGGGGCTGCCCTCCGGAGGCACCGTGACCGGCTCCGGGGCCGGTGCCGCCGTCGACGTGAGCGCCAGCCGGCCGCTCGAGGGCGGCGGGCTGGTCACCGTGTCGCGCACACAGGACGCGATCCGGTCCGAGATCACCCGCGCGGTCCTGCCGCTCGTGCTCCTCGGGCTGCTCCTGGCCGGCCTGGCCGCCCTGTCCGGGCTGCTGCTGGCCCGCCGGCTCTCGCGGCCGTTCGCCGAGCTGGCCCACGTGGCCCGAGGACTCGGCGAGGGACAGCTGCACCCCGTGCCGCGCGAGTACGACGTCCCGGAGGCCCGGGCGATCGAGCGCGCGCTGGTCGACACCGGCGCCCGCGTCGACGGCCTGCTCCAGCAGGAGCGTCAGGTCGCCGTGCACGCCTCGCACGAGCTGCGCACCCCGGTCACCGCCCTGCGCCTCGAGCTGGAGGACCTGGCCCTGTGGCCCCAGACCCCTCCGCCCCTCGCGGCCGAGCTCCAGCGCTGCGTCGGCGAGCTCGACCGGCTCTCGGAGGCGATCACCCGGCTGCTCGACCTCTCGGCCCGGCACCGCGCGACCGCCGAGGTCGGGCTCGACCTCGACGCGCTGGCCGCCACGGTCGCCCGAGCCGCCACGTCGGGGGCCCTGACCGTGGTGCACGAGGCCTCCCGGCCGACGCCGACCCGCCTCGACCCGGTCACCGTGCGCCAGGTGCTGAGCCTGCTGCTCGACGAGGCGAGGGACGCCGGCGCGGGCCGCGCGGTCCTGCGGGTCACCGCACGCGACGGGCACGACGAGGTGAGCGTGACCTGCGAGCAGGTCACGCAGCCGCGTCCGCGCGGTCTCGACGCGGCCACGCGGTGGTCGCGGGCGCGTGACCTGGCCGCCGGCGCGGGCGGCCACCTGACCCGCACCGAGGACGCGATGGTGCTGCGCCTGCCGCGCCGGGTTCCCCCGGGTGGGGATGACCCGGCACACTAGGACCAAGGTCCCAGAAGGGATGCTTTCCGCACCACGCGAACGGGAGGAGCGAGCCAGGTGTCCACGACCGAGCAGCAGCCGGCCGACGCCGCGCTCGCGGCGTACCAGGTGCTCGACGAGCCGGTGGACCCGGCCCTGGCCGGCGTCGTCGAGCTCGCCGCGCTGGCCTGCGACGTCCCGCACGCAGCGATCAACCTGATCACCTCCGAGCACCAGCACCAGGTGGCCGCGGCCGGCATCGATCCCTCGGTCTGCGCGCGCGCCGACTCGATGTGCGCCGCCGTGCTCGACGAGGACAGCGTCGTGGTCACCAGCGACGCACGCGAGGACCCGCGCTTCGCGTCCAACCCCTTCGTCACCGGGACGCTGGCCTCGGTGCGGTTCTACGCCTCCGCTCCCCTGGTCACGCCGGGCGGCACGACGATCGGGCGGCTGTGCGTCTTCGACGAGGTCCCGCAGGAGACCACCGACCGGCGCAAGCAGGTGCTCACCGAGCTCGCCTCCCGCGTGGTCGACGTCCTCGAGCTGCGGCTGCGCACCCGCCAGGTCGAGCAGTCCCTGGCCCAGCTGACCCGCACGCGCGACGAGCTGCACCGCTCCAACGAGCGGCTCTCGCTCTTCGCCGGCCAGGTCAGCCACGACCTGCGCTCACCGCTCACCGCGATCATGGCCAACGCCGAGCTGCTCACCCTCGAGCCGGCGGTCGCGGAGGACCGCGACGTCGCCGCGCTGGCCCAGGCCACCCTCGCGGCCGGCCGCCGCATGGGCAGCCTGATCCAAGGGGTCCTCGACTTCACCCAGGTCGGCGCCCGGCTCGAGGTGGTCCGGCTCGACCTCGACGAGGTGCTCACCGACGTGCTGGCCGACCTCGCGCCGGTCCTGGAGGAGCGGCGCGCCCGGGTGACCCGCGCAGCCCTGCCGGTGGTGCGGGGCGACCGGCCGCAGGTCTACGCCATCCTGCTCAACCTGCTCTCCAACGCCGTCAAGTTCACCCCGCCGACCGCGCGGCCACAGGTCGAGGTCGAGGCCCAGCGCGTCGAGAGTGGGTGGCAGGTGGCGGTGGTCGACCACGGCCGCGGCATCGCGGAGCAGGACCGGGAGCGGATGTTCGAGCTCTACCGACGCGGCAACGGGTCGGTCGAGGGCACCGGCATCGGACTGGCCACCGTGCGCCGCGCGGTAGAGGCCCACGGCGGCTCGATCGGCATCGCGGAGACGCCGGGCGGCGGCACCACGGTGTGGTTCACCTTGCCGAGCTGAGCTCTCCTGCGAAGATTCTCGCCGGACCTGTCGTGGGCGGCCGTTCCCGATCGTGGGCAGGTGACCAGAGACGTGGGGGCGCGCCACCCGGCCGCCTGCGATCCAGAGGAGACCACCGTGCCGCAGTACCTGCTGTCCATCAGCCACCCCGCCGACTCCGACATGAGCGCCGTCCCCGAGGAGGACATGCAGCGCATGTTCAGCCAGGTCGGTGCCTTCAACGAGGCGCTCCGGTCCTCGGGCTCGTGGGTGTTCGCCGGCGGGCTGACGCCGGTCGGCGACGCCACCTGCGTCGATGCCACCGGTCCGGAGCCGATCATCACCGACGGGCCCCTCACCGAGGCCAGGGAGTACCTCGGCGGCTTCTGGGTCATCGAGGCCGCCGACCTCGACGCCGCCCTGGCCATCGCCGCCACGGGGTCGGCGGCCTGCGAGGGCAAGGTCGAGGTCCGGCCCTTCCAGTCCGAGTGACCCGCGTCCCCGCCGACGACCCGACCGGATCCGCGACGGTCGAGGGCGCCCTCGACGAGGCGCTCGTGGCGCCCGAGCGCTGGCCCGCCGACGGCGTACCGCCCACCCCGCGGGGTGGGTGACGACCACCGCGACCCGCCAGGCCCTGCCCCGGCTGCGCCGGGGTGCGGTTTCACTAGGGCCCTAGTGAAAGTGGCACTCCCCGAGTGAAACTTCGCTCGGGGAGTGACAACATCACTGGGGCCCTAGTGAAACCGATCGGGTACGCCGGGCGAGCGGGCTGGCAGACCGCCCCCGGGGCCCACGACCTGCGCTGACTAGCGCGCGGCGGCCACCAGCTCGGCGATCTGGACGGTGTTGAGCGCCGCACCCTTGCGCAGGTTGTCGTTGCTGACGAACAGCACCAGGCCCCGCTCGCCCTCGACGCTCTGGTCCTGCCGCACGCGGCCGACGTACGACGGGTCGCGGCCCGCGGCGGCCAGGGGCGTCGGCACCTCGCTGAGCTCGACCCCCGGCGCGTCCGCGAGCAGCTCGAGGGCGCGCTTGGCCGGGAGGGCGGAGGCGAACTCGGCGTTGATCGACAGCGAGTGGCCGGTGAAGACCGGGACGCGCACGCAGGTGCCGGAGACGCGCAGGTCGGGGATCTCGAGGATCTTGCGCGACTCGTGGCGCAGCTTCTGCTCCTCATCGGTCTCGTTGGACCCGTCGTCGACGACCGAGCCGGCCATCGGCAGGACGTTGAAGGCGATCGGCGCGACGTACTTCGACGGCGCCGGCAGGGCGCGCGCCGAGCCGTCGTAGGCCAGGGGGCGCGGATCGTCGACGGCGCCGAGCTGGCCGGCCAGCTCCTCGACACCGGCGACGCCGGACCCGGAGACGGCCTGGTAGGTGCTGGCGACCAGCCGCACCAGGCCGGCCTCGTCGTGCAGCGGCTTGAGCACCGGCATCGCGGCCATCGTGGTGCAGTTGGGGTTGGCGATGATGCCCTTGTGGGCCTGCCGGATGGCGTGGGGGTTGACCTCGCTGACCACCAGCGGGACCTCGGGGTCCTTGCGCCAGGCCGAGGAGTTGTCGACGACCGTCACCCCGGCGGCGGCGAACCGTGGTGCCTGCGCCCGCGAGGCGGTCGCACCGGCGGAGAACAGCGCGATGTCCAGGCCGGTGGGGTCGGCGGTCTCGGTGTCCTCGACCACGACCTCCCGGTCGCCCCAGGTCAGCGTGCGGCCGGCCGAGCGCGCCGAGGCGAAGAACCGCAGCTGGTCCACCGCGAAACCGCGCTCGAGCAGGATGTCGCGCATCGCGACCCCGACCTGCCCGGTGGCCCCGACGATGCCGACGTTGAGTGGGCGGGCGCGGTCCTGACCCGGTCGCGCGGTCATCGGCCCGTCCCGCCGTAGACCACGGCCTCGACCTGGTCGGAGTCGAGGTCGAAGGCGGCGTGGGCCGCGCGGACCGCGTCGTCGACCTGGAGCTCGTCGACCACCACCGAGATGCGGATCTCGGAGGTCGAGATCATCTGGATGTTGACTCCGGCCGCGGCGAGGGCGGAGAAGAACTTGGCGGTCACGCCCGGGTGCGAGCGCATGCCGGCGCCGATGAGGGAGACCTTGCCGATCTGGTCGTCGTAGAGCAGGGAGTCGTAGCCGACCTCGCTCTTGATCCGGTCCAGCGCGGTCATCGCCGTGCCGCCGTCGGTGCGCGGCAGGCTGAAGGAGATGTCGGTCAGGTTGGTCGCGGCCGCCGAGACGTTCTGCACGATCATGTCGAGGTTGATCCCGGCGGAGGCCAGCGCCTCGAAGATCCGTGCGGCCTCGCCGATCTTGTCCGGCACGCCGACCACGGTCACCTTGGCCTCGGAGCGGTCGTGTGCGACGCCGGCGATGATGGCCTGTTCCATGGTGGTGCTCTCTCCAGTCCGGGCCGCCGGGGCCGTCGGGGCCTCCGGGGGCGTGTTGCTGATCCAGGTGCCGGTCAGCTTGCTGAACGACGAGCGCACGTGGATCGGGATGTCGTAGCGACGGGCGTACTCCACGCACCGCAGGTGCAGGATCTTGGCGCCGCAGGCGGCCAACTCGAGCATCTCCTCGTAGGAGACGTGCTCGAGCCGCTGGGCGTTGGTCACGATGCGCGGGTCGGCGGTGAACACGCCGTCGACGTCGGTGTAGATCTCGCAGACGTCGGCCTGCAGCGCCGCGGCGAGGGCCACCGCGGTGGTGTCCGAGCCGCCGCGCCCGAGGGTGGTGATGTCCTTGGTGTCCTGGCTGACGCCCTGGAAGCCCGCGACGATCGCGATCGCCCCCTCGCCGAGGGCCTTCTGGATGCGGCCCGGGGTGACGTCGATGATCTTGGCGCGGCCGTGGGAGCTGTCGGTGATGACGCCGGCCTGGCTCCCGGTGAAGGACCGGGCCTCGTGGCCGAGGTTGCCCACCGCCATCGCCAGGAGCGCCATCGAGATCCGCTCGCCGGCGGTCAGCAACATGTCGAGCTCGCGCGGCGGTGGCATCGGCGAGACCTGCTGGGCGAGGTCGATCAGCTCGTCGGTGGTGTCGCCCATGGCCGAGACCACCACGACCACGTCGTGACCGGCGCGCTTGGCGTCGACGATGCGCTGCGCGACCCGCTTGACCCCTTCGGCGTCCGCGACGGAGGAACCTCCGTACTTCTGCACGACTACACCCACGTCACTCCTCGATCCTCTCGCGTCCGCCCGGGCGATCCTACCCGCGCGCGAGGGACCGCCCGACCGCGTTCTCGCCGTACGGCGGTCGCGCGCGCGGGTGCGCATCTGGCAGATCTTGCGGCGGGAGCCCCCCGCAAACCCGTCCCGGCCGTAAGATCTTGCGGCGCGGAGGTCAGTCGTCGTCGCCCTGCTCGAGGATGCCCAGCACCTCGATGACCGCGGAGTCGTCCTGGTCGAGCTCGGTGTCGAGCCGGTCGTGGGCGATGACGGCCTGCAGCGCGTGCAGCACGCCGATGGCCTCCGAGCCCCAGGTCGAGTGGTAGGAGAACTGCCACCACCACAGCGCCTCGGCCACCCGGCCGCTGCGGTAGTGCCGCAGGCCGTGGGCGATCGTCGAGGCGATCGAGGTCAGCTCGTCGGAGAGCAGGGACGGCACGAGGTTGGGCGTCGCGTCGTAGGGGTCGAAGACGACGGTGAAGGCGTCGAAGTCCTCGAACAGCACCCCCAGCCGGTGGCGCATCGCGTCGAGGTCGGGGTCGGGCCCGGCGTCGGGCTCGTACTCCTCCAGCGGCTCGAAGTCGACCTGCATGCCCAGTCGCGCGCCGGCCAGCAGCAGCTGGCTGGTCTCGAGCAGCATCAGCGGCACGGCGCGGCCGCCCTCGTCGCCGCGCGAGACCGCCTGGACGGCGATCAGAAACGACTCGACCTGGTCGGCGATCGTCTGGGCGAACTCGACCAGCTCCTCGTCGAGGGGCGCCTGCCCCGGCTGCGTCAGCAGGTTGTCACCCATGGACGACCCTTCTCCCTTCGAACGCTCGGCCGAGCGTCACTTCGTCGGCGTACTCGAGGTCCCCGCCTACGGGCAGTCCACTCGCGAGACGGGACACACGCAACCCCATGGTGCCCAGGAACCGCGTGAGATACGTCGCGGTGGCCTCGCCCTCGAGGTTGGGGTTGGTGGCGAGGATCACCTCGCCGACCGAGCCGTCGGCCAGCCGGGTCATCAGCTCGCGGATGCGCAGCTGCTCGGGGCCGACGCCGTTCATCGGCGAGATCGCCCCGCCGAGCACGTGGTAGCGCCCGCGGAACTCCTTGGTGCGCTCGATCGCGACCACGTCCTTGGACTCCTCGACCACGCAGATCAGGGTCGCGTCGCGGCGCGGGTCGCGGCAGATCCGGCAGGTCTCCTCCTCGGCGACGTTGCCGCAGATCGTGCAGAACCTCACCAGGTCCTTGAGCTTGACCAGCGTCTCGGCCAGTCGGCGCACGTCGGTCGGGTCGGCCTCGAGCAGGTGGAAGGCGATGCGCTGGGCGCTCTTGGGGCCCACCCCCGGCAGGCGTCCGAGCTCGTCGATGAGGTCCTGGACGATGCCTTCGTACATCAGAAGCCCAGGGGCAGGCCCGGTGCGCCGCCGCCGTCACCGCCACCGAGGGGGCCCAGACCCGAGGCCAGCGGACCGAAGGTCTCCGCGGCCACCGCGTCGGCCTTGGCGCGGGCGTCACGGTAGGCCGCGACGATGAGGTCCTCGAGGTCCTCGGTGTCGTCGGGGTCGAACGAGCCCGAGCGGATCTTGACCTTGGTCATCTCGCCGGTGCCGTTGACGGTCACCGTGACCAGGCCGTCGGCGACGGTGCCGTCGACCTCGGTCGCCGCGAGCTGCTCCTGGGCGGACTCCATCTGGGCCTGCATGGCCTGCGCCTGCTGGAGCAGGGCGTTCATGTCGAAGCCGCCGAACTGGTCTGAGGTCATCGTGGGTGCCTTCCTGGCTGGGTCCGTGGTGGGCCGTGGTGGGCCGTGGTGGTCGCTCGGCGGGTCAGCCGCGGGGGATCTCCTCGATCACCTGGGCGCCGAGCTTGGCGGTGAGCATCTGCTCGGTGTCGAGGTGGTCGTCGAGGTCCTGGTCGGACCTGCTGGCGTCGGCGTCGTCGGCCGCGGTCGCGACGCGCGGCGGTCCGGACGAGGGCGCGAGCGGGGGCCGCGTGTCCTCGGGCTCGGGCGGCGGCGCGGGCCGCTCCCGCGCCTGAGCGGGCCGGGCGGCGCTCTCCGGTGGGTCGGCGGGCTGGGGCGGAGGCCCCGGCGGCGGTGCGGTCGACGCCCGGGTCACGGTGACCGGCTGGGCGCCGGGGCTGGCCGACGGGTCGAGGATCGCCTCGACCTTGAGGTCGGCGCCGACCAGGTCGATCAGCGCCTGGCGCACGAGCTCGGGGTTGCCGCCGTCGACGAACGACTGCCGCGCCCCGGGGTTGTTGAAGCCGAGGGTCAGCACCCGGCCGTCGAGCCCGACCGCCTGCGCGTGCTGGCTCAGCACCATCCAGGCGAAGCGGCGGGTGCCCTTGACCCGGTCGAGCAGGTCGGGCCACAGACGGCGTACGTCGACCAGCGTGAGCGTGGGCGCCCCACCGGCGGCAGGGCCGGTCGGGGCGGCGGCCGGCGCCGCAGCCGGTACCTGCGCCGGAGCCTGGGCCGGAGCCTGGGCAGGAGGGCCGGCCGGCGCCGCCGCGGCGGGAGGCCTCGGGGCCGTGGCGGACGCCGACGGGGTCGGCTCGGGGGCGCTGCGATGCGTCGGCTCCGGCTCACGCGCGGGGGCCTGCTCGCGCACCGGGGGTCGGCTCGGCTCGGGCGCTCGGGCCGCCGCGGGGCGCGTCGGCTCGGGCACCGGGGCACGCGACGGAGCCGGCGCGACAGCGGTCCCGCCGCCCATCTCCATGCGCCGCTCGAGCCGGTCGACCCGCGCGGCGAGACCGCGCTCGGTGTGCTCGGCCCCGGGCAGGAGCAGCCGCGCGCACAGCAGCTCGAGCAGCATGCGCGGGGGCGTCGTGCCCTTCATGTCGGACAGCCCGTCGGCGACGATCTCGGCGGCCCGCGTGAGCTCGGCGCGACCGAAGCGGGCGGCCTGCTGGACCAGCCGCTCGGCGACGTCCTCGGGCACGTCGATCAGCCCGGAGGCCGAGGCGTCCGGCACCGCCGAGACGATGACCAGGTCACGCAGGCGCCGCAGCAGGTCCTCGACGAAGCGGGCCGGGTCCTGGCCGGTCTCGACGACCTTGTCCACGGCGTCGAAGACGGCCGCACCGTCGTCGGCCGACAGCCCGTCGACGACCTCGTCGAGCAGGCTGTCGGGGGTGAAGCCGAGCAGGCCCGCAGTCAGCGCGTAGGTCACGCCGTCCGGACCGGAGCCACCGATCAGCTGGTCGAGGATCGACAGCGTGTCCCGCGCGGACCCCCCACCCGCCCGGACGACCAGCGGCAGGGCGGCGGGCTCGAGGTGCACGCCCTCCTTGTCGCACAGGTCGCCGAGGTAGGCGCTGAGCACCTTGGGCGGGATCAGCCGGAAGGGGTAGTGGTGCGTCCGCGACCGGACCGTGCCGATGACCTTCTCCGGCTCGGTGGTGGCGAAGATGAACCGCACGTGCTCGGGCGGCTCCTCGACGATCTTGAGCAGGGCGTTGAACCCTGCCCGGGTGACCATGTGGGCCTCGTCGATGATGTAGATCTTGTATCGGTCGCGCATCGGGCGGAACGTCGCCTGCTCGCGCAGCTCACGGGCGTCGTCGACACCACCGTGCGACGCCGCGTCGATCTCGATCACGTCGACCGACCCGGGCCCGCCGGTGGCCAGCTCGCGGCACGACGGGCACTCCCCGCACGGGTCCTCGGTCGGGCCCTGCGCGCAGTTGAGCGCGCGCGCCAGGATGCGGGCGCTCGTGGTCTTGCCGCAGCCACGGGGGCCGGAGAAGAGGTAGGCGTGGTTGACCCGGTTGTTGCGCAGCGCCGCGCGGAGCGGACCGGTCACGTGGTCCTGGCCGATCACCTGGGCGAAGGTGTCGGGCCGGTAGCGCCGGTAGAGCGCGAGGGGGGCTTCCACGTCCCCGACCCTAACCGGGGGCGGCGACAGTCGACAGGGCGCCGCCCACAGCCGTCCACGGACGACAAGGCCCCCCGCGCACCCAGCAGAGCTCACCTGCCCTTGCTGCCTTCCGGCCCTGGGGGAGTTCAGCGAGGTGCCGCCGCACGGGGGGTTGCCGAGAGTCTAGGACACCGCCCGTCCCGGGAGCGCCACGGGCCGATTTCCGACGTCCGGAGGCCGCAGGTACCCTCTCCCACGGAGGATTCGCCTAGTGGCCTATGGCGCTCGCTTGGAAAGCGGGTTGGGTGCAAGCCCTCAGGGGTTCGAATCCCCTATCCTCCGCTAATCGACGCAGGCTCTGACCTGCGAGGACGTCGGCCAGTGCCGCGGTGGGCACGGTCGGCGTTCGTGCTCTCAGAAGCCCTTAGTCTCAGTTCTAGTCTCAGTTGTCCTGATCGAGGTGCCCGCTGTTGTGCTTTAGCAGGGGCGGGCGACCAAGGCTGAGCGCGAGCAACCGCCCTGAGCCAGTGTCGGATGACTCTCAGCTTGTCAGTAGGGGGGCGGGCTCAATCGGTGGTTGCAACTCCCTGTGACGTAGTGGAGTTTGCCCATGCCAGGTGCGCGTTTGACGGTGGAGCAGCGACGGACGATCGAGCGGGGGTACCGGATCGGGCTGTCGCAGGAGCAGATCGCCGCGATCATCGGTAAGCACAAGTCGACGGTGAGCAGGCGGGTTCAGGTAGAGGCCCACGACATCGACGAGCTTCTCCTCAAACCGGGGGTCGTTGCTGACCTTGAACGTCTCGACCCGCCAGGGCTTGAGGTTGTGGTCGGCCCAGATCTTGGCCACCGCGTCCTTGCCGATCCCCACCCGGGCGGCCATAGAACGGGTCGACCAGTGCGTCGAGGTATCGGCCGGCTTCTCGGTATGGGTCAGGCGCAGCACCTCCTCGACCGTGCCCGGCGGCAGCGACGGCTTACGACCGCGTCCCTTCGCGATCCTCCCGACCCCAGCAGTGCCCTCGACCTCGAACCGTGTGCGCCAACGACGTACCGCGTCGGGATCGACCTCGCACCGCCGCGCGATCTCTGAGTTCGCGACGCCATCGGCCGCCAGCAGCAGGCCCTTGGCCTGCCGCACCACCCGATGCGGGCGACTTGTCGATCGCGACAGAGCCTCCAGCTCCTTGCGTTGAGCAGCCGTCATTTCCAAAGCAGGAGCAGCAGGTCGAGGCATGACCCAACATTACGCGAAAAGCCTTGCTATTTCACAGACACACCACTAGTAGCAAGCCGTGTTGAGGTTACTCAGCAGGGAGGCCCCCATGCGCTGCTCCGAAGCGGTCGTCCTGTCCGCGGGCAAACGACAACCCGCCGCTCCCGGTGCGGTAGGCGACACCGGAACGCAGCAGTGAACCGCCGGCAGGTGAGTTGAGCTCAATGAGAATGCCCTCGACGACGGGGGTCTTGCCAACTAAAGCGGCTCGCAACTCGTCGATAGTCCAGTCGGGGTTGGTTTCGTCAGGAATTGTCAGGACGACTCGGACCGCGCTGTCGAGCGGATGGAGGATCGTTAGCTCGGACACCTTCAGCCCGTACTGCGAGGCCGCTTCCGTGATGCGCCGGGTCAGCTCCTCATCGTCCGGTGACGCGAAGGATTGACCGAGTTGAACCGCGCCTACGGCAAGCATCGTTGTGGTCGATTTGCCGTCGCTGCTTGGTCCGGTCGCCGAGGCCTCGGAGACGGCCTCAAACAGGATCCTTGCGTCTTCGCTGCGGGCCAGCTCGGCCACGGCGCCAAGGGCGAGGTCGGCGTTCCAGACCTCTTCGACCTCATCGTCGTTGTGCTTCAACGAGACCTTGACCGCTAGTCCGTTGGGGCCCTGATCGGCAGCGATGTCGGTGACCAACGAGCCGTTGCCGAGACCGTTACGCACCCTCTGTGCCACCTCTTCGGCATCACCGCCGGCGCTACTCGGCCGTTGCTGGTCGGTGTAGGTGATCGGATCGCCGTCGGTCGCGGGATCAGTGTCGTCAGCGGCACGAGCAATGCTGACGCTAGCGACTGCTGCGGCACTGACCCCTGCGGCCACCATGGCCATCATCATTCGCCGTGCGCGCTTCTTAGTCGACATAGAATCCTCCCGTTCCCGATACGCCGGACACAGTGTCCCAGCACGGTGCACCGCTCATGCCTGTGTTGAGGCGATAGAGGCTGGCGCCGTCGATGGTCGACCAGCCGGCAGCGTTGTTCAACCTCTTCCACAGAGCGAACGTTCCTTTGCTTGGGGACGGGCAGGTGCTGCCACCTGTGGCTTCACCCCATGCGTATGCGGTGGTGGTATCCGCCGTTCCGAACGAGGTCTGGCTGTTGCTGGCCCCGTGGATCGCGCCGTTCATCGTCGTCGATGTCGACGACGCTCGCGAGATGCTGGCGCTGTATCCGGTGTTGTTGCTGAACGTGAGGCCAGGCGAGCAGTAATAGGCGCTTCCGTTATAGCGCTCAACGAAGGAGTAGCCGCTGTCGCATGTTCCATCGATTGAGGCGCCGTTGCAGCGAACCAGGCCTGCCTCCACCATGTGGTCCGTGCCTTCGGAGTCGTACACGAGAACCGCGTACAACGCGCATTGCGATGCGGTGGCACTGAAGCCGTTGCCGTAGATCACCGCCGAAGTGCCGTCGACCGCCGTGGAAGCGGTTCGACGGCCATCTTGGTCGACTTCCGCGGAGGCGGGTAGAGCGACAGCTGAGATGGTCAGCAGGCTTGTCGCGACAGTCACGGCCAACAATCCACATTTGCTAAAGATATTCGCAGCCATCCCAACCCTCCCACGAATACTCGTTGGCGTCGCAGTCTTCGACGCTTGTCAGCACCCTACGGTTCCGTATAAACAGAGGGGACTGTTTCGCGGTAAAGGTCGGTGGAATATTTAGTGGCTCTTCCGAGAGAGGTAGTCCCGACTCTCGCGGAACTTGACGTGGCGGTTCCCCCGCAAACCCCGTGTTACTACGCAAGGATTCCGCGCACGCTCATGCCGAGATCAGCTCGAGTCCCAACCGCCGCGTGCGACGTCGGCGATTGATCGTCAAGATCTGAGGAGACCATGATCGATTCGTGCGCCCATGGGGGAGGGTGCACGCATGGCTAAGAAAGACCGCACCGACACCGTTCGGCAAGCGCGCGCCGCGCTCATAATCGCGGCGATGCGTCGATCTATCGTGACCTACGGCGAACTTGGGAAGGCCCTCGCGATCGACGGCGTCGCGCTCCGGAACGAGATGAGACACGTGCTCGACGATCTATCCGACGATTGCATCGCTCGAGGTGAGCCCTCGTTGGCCGCATTGGTGGTCAACCAGCAAAGTGGGGCGCCAGGTCAGGGGTGGCAGAACGGTGCTGCGCCCTGGCACGCGGAGGTGCAGGCCGTCTTCCGCAAGTGGGCCTAATCGGTCTCCACGGTCTGGTCAAGCAGCTCAATGACACTTCTGATGCGCCCGACTCTCGGCATAGCGGGCACTCAGCTCGCTGGACTTGAGACACGTTGCGGTCCTTGCACGGACTTCCCCATATCCGAGCTGCGCCCGCAGGGGCACACGTCATCAGCCCTTAGGCGAGTAAGCCTCACTGAAGAGCAGCCCACCCACTCTTTTGGCGACCTCGCGCCGGATCGGGTCGGTGACATGTTGATACCTGGCAGCCATGGACGTACTGGACCAACCCATGATCGACATGACGGTCCGTTCAGGGACACCGAGCACGAGCAGCACGGTTGCCGCGGTGTGTCGGGCGTCGTGGAGCCGTGCGTGACGCACTCCGGCGGACTCCAGGAGGTCCCGCCATTCGCGGTAGTCGCTGTTCGGCGCGATGGGTCCTCCGAGGCGGGTCATGAACACCCAGCCTCCTTCTTGCCACAGCGACCCCGCGCGAACCCGCTCTTCGAGCTGTTGCCGGCGATGGCTCTTGAGCAGTGGAACGAGCTCGTCCGGGAGTCCAACGACGCGGTTCCCCGCGGCCGACTTGGTGGCGCCTACGATGCCGTTGGTTTGGCGTCGTTGGGGGCAGTACCCCGGTGTCTTGCCGCACTCGCCATCACACCCGTGCTCGTAGACCGGTCGCAAGCGCGTGGCCCGTACCCGGAGCGAACCGGTCTCGAGGTCGACGTCCTCCCAACGCAACGCCAGCGCCTCCCCCTGCCGGAGCCCGAGGGCGAGAGCGATCGCCCACCGGGCACCGTTGCGTCGCTCGCGCGCGCTCGCGAGGACCTGCTGTATCTCGTCCAGGGTGAAGGGCTCGACGGGCTCAACTTGGATGCGAGGGGGTCGGACGAGCTGGGCCGGGTTGCGGGCCAGATGCGCGCGTCGTTCGGCCTCACCGAGTGCGGTCCGCAATGTGCGGTGCACCTGATGAACGGTGCCCGGCTTGGCGCCAGCCTCGGTCATGCGCCGGTAGGCAGCCTCGATGTGCTCGGGCTCGAGGCGATCGAGCCGCAGGCTGCCGATGACCGGCAGCAGGTGCTTGGTGATCGCCGTGCGGTACGCCTGGTAGCTGGAGTCGCGCACGTTGGGGCGGGCGATCTCCTCCAGCCAGTGCACGAGCCACCTCTCCACAGTCCAGGCGCGCCCCGGCTTGGGCACTCGGGCCTCGTCGCGCAGACGCTCCAGGGTGCGGACCTTGGCGACAACCGTCGCCTTGGACTTGCTCATGACGTGTCGGCGGTCCTCCCGACCGTCGTCCTTGCGTCCCACGGTGACCCGCCCGTGCCAGTGCCCGTCTGTCCCGAGGTAGATGCTCGACTGACGGTTGCCTGTGCGTCCCACCTCAGACCCCCGACGCGGTATCGGGGTCAGGGTCCGATGCGGACTGGCGGAGCCGCTCGACGTACTCCTGCAGGCAGGGTGCGGGGATGCGTCGCAGTCCTCCGATCTGGACGGACTCGACCTCGCCGGACATCACCAGCCGGTACATCGATGTGCGGCCGATGCCGAGCCGAAGCGCAGCCTCCTCGACGCGGAGCAGCAGGGTGGGGGTGTGGTGAGGGATGGGTTCGATGGACTTCATGGACGACTCCTCGTGACTGATTGGGTTGGTCGCCGGACGGCGGCCTCCGCTGACGGGCCGTGGCGATCCGCCTTGGTGCAGACCCGTCTGTCTGTGCAACCGCGTCGGGGACCGCGAGGCGACCGCACTGTGAGCCGAAGGCCGCCAATCGCAGTCAGGTGTGAGCGAGTCGGTGAGGGTGGTGAGGTCGCAAGAAGGCTCCACCCTCAGACCCTCGCGAGTGCGGCGGGGATGCGATCCGGGAACAGCGGTGCCCTGTGGATGAGCGCAGCCAGCAGCGGGCTGTGGTCGCTTCCGCTCAGCGGCGAGGAGCCAAGCCGGCGGCCAGGGTGCGGACCGATCGGACGGTGGCATCCCACTTGGGATCGGTGAGCTGACCCTCGTTCGCGCGCTTCGCCAGATGGTCGAGCACGCGACGACAAGCCGCAGGTGACTCCATGACCCGGTTGGCGCACTCGTGGAGGTCGTGGGCGTCTTGAACGATCGTCTTCTCGACGAACCTCACCGCGATGGCACCGTTCGCGGCCGCGCGACGCTCCTCGTACGCGGCTCGCTTGCAGCGGTCGGAGCACCAGGTGGCCGGTCGACCGGTGGGCCGCGGTGGAGGCATCAGGCCACCACAGCGAGGACATGTCTGCTGCTCCATCTGATGCAGGCTACGCCTTTAGTGCGGACGAAACCCGTTCACGCGAGTGCAATGGGTGTGTGGCAGTTCATTTGCTTGACGGTGTGAGTGCGCTTGCGAGTCGGTGCGGTTGTCCACTCGAGTGGGGGTGACGCGGTTGCGGAAGGCAGGCAGCGAGATGGACGAAGGGGCGGCGATGGGTGTCGTGGCGACGAAAGCCGTTCTGAGTCACCGAGCG
>CAWEQX010000002.1:0-291126 GCA_963811385.1 uncultured Actinomycetota bacterium
GGTAGTCCAGCTCGCCGCTGCGCAGGAAGTCAGTCCAGCCCGACAACTCGGCCGGGTCCGTCCCGCTGAGGTCGGTGAACCCCCTCGACCAGTCGGTGAAGGAGCGGCGCTCGATCTCCTCCTCGGCGAGCATCGGCACCCCGCGGTGCCGCGGGTCACGGCTCATCGTGTCGTAGGCCTGCCGCAGCTGGGTCTCCTCGCCCTCGAGGCACTGCCGGATGTTGCCGTCGCGGTAGAGGACCATCCCGGAGGCCGAGCTCACGTAGGTCAGCGAGAGCACGGCAGCACTCTAGATCTGGCCGGACCGCCGCGGCAGCGACTCCGCGCGACCCGCTCAGCCCAGCCGCCACTCGATCCGAGAGCGGTAGGTCTCCCCCGGACGCAGCACCGTCGACGGCCAGTCCACGTGGTGCGGGGAGTCGGGGAGGTGCTGCGCCTCGAGGGCCAGCCCGTCGCCCTGGCGGAGCACGCCGCCCCGGGTGGACCGCAGCGTCCCGTCGAGGTCGTTGGCCGTGTAGACCTGGACCCCCGGCTGGTCCGACCAGAGCTCGACCCTTGTCCGCGTGTGCGGGGACTCCACGGTCGCGTGCCGCCGCAGGCCGGTCCCACGCACGACCAGGCAGTGGTCGAGCCCGCGGGCGCGCACGACCTGCTCGTGGTCCGCCCTCGCCGCGTCGCCCACGCGCGTGGGATCGCGCAGGTCGAACGGGGTGCCGCCGACCGGCTCGACGCCGAGTGGCACCGCGGTCTCGTCGATCGAGAGGTAGTCGTCGGCCGGCACCTCGAGCAGGTGGTCGTCGACCGTGCCCTCCCCCTCCCCGTCCAGGGCGAGGTAGGTGTGGCTGGTCAGGTTGACCACGGTCGGTGCGTCCGTCGTCGCGGTCAGCCCGAGTCGAACGCGGTCGTCCTCCACGACGTACGACGCGCGGACGGTCAGCGTGCCGGGGAACCCCTGGTCGCCGTCCGGACTCACCAGCTCGAGCACCGCGCGGTCCTCGGTCTGCTCGACGACCGTCCACACCCGCCGGTCGAACCCCTCGGGCCCGCCGTGCAGCGTGTTGCCCCGGTCATTGGTGCCCAGGACGACCTCCCGCCCGTCGAGCGTGAGGCGGCCCCCCGCGATGCGGTTGCCGTAGCGGCCGACGACGCAGCCGGCGTACGCCGCGCTGGCCAGCCGCGTCTCGACGTCCGGGTGCCCGAGGACCACGTTGCGGCGGACCCCGTCGCCGGCGGTGACGGTGAAGGTGTTGATCGACGCCCCGAGGGTCAGCACCTCGACGACGGGGCCCGGCGCCGAGCCGAGGGCGAGGACGTCGACGGCGGTGCCGTCCGGGATGGTGCCGAAGCAGCGGCGTCGGGAGCTGTCCATCCCGCCATCATGGCGGGAGCGCGTCCACACAGGAGCAGAGGGAGCCGCCTGTCGGAATCGAACCGACGACCTAATCATTACGAGCAAGTATGGCCAAGTCAGACGGGCCGCTCCGCGAAACCGCCGTCTGACTGCACCGACTTTCCGACCGCGTTGCTCACCAGAACCCATCGCAAACCATCGTGACCTGCCATGAAGCGGGCGCTTCCTGGGACTTGCCCGGGAGTCCCTTCAAGCCGGGGCGCAGCCACGCCCCGAGCGGCTGGCGCCTTCGAATTCGGGCTTCTTGCGGCTGCCTCACCCCGCCCAGTTAGACAGCCCGCCCCTCGCCTTCACTGCCAAGCCAGCGAACCGTCAGGTCGACCAGATCGGTGGCACCGCGCAGCCGGCGCTACGGCTACCGCCGGCCGAGCAGACTAAACCTCGCGCCCATACGCCGGCGATGTCGGGACGGAGAACGCCCCCAAGTGGCCACGACGACGATAAAGGCGACATGTCGGTCGCGGCCAGCCCACACCAATGACGATGCCAGTGACTAACCGGACGAGCGGACTTACGGTCGAGGAGTAGACGCTCATGACGACTCACATCCGGGGGTTGGTTGGTGGGAGGGAAGCGGGGTGCCCGCGACTTGTGGGCGCGAAACGAGCGCAGTTGGCGGCCTGCGCTCGTACTGCTGGCTGGCGTCGTTTCGGCCCTCGTGGGGGTCGTTGGGGTGGTCGACCTCACGCTCGGTTGGCGGCTCGAGTCGCTGGGTGGTGTCGACCTCCCGAGTTTCCTTTGGTCAGGCTGGCTGTGGTCACTCGCGCTGGTGCTCGTCGGCCTACTGACGACCTGGGCCGGGGCGTCGCTGGCCGTCCGTTCACGACCCGACCTGCGCGGTCACCGCCCCCTACCCGACGGAGGTGGGCTTCGTTGGAGCGTTCAGCTTGCGGTGTCCGGCGCCCTCCTGGTAGTTGCATGGGTGCAGTTCAGCGACGGCATCCTCACCAACCCGGTGGGGCTGCTCGCGGTCATTGCCACGGCCTTGGCGAGCCTCTACGCCTTACACCGACTGCTGCTCGTCCGGCTGGCTCGCGGGCCGGGTCCGGTCGCCATCCTTGAGATGACTGACGCAACCACCGGCGAGCGCGACGCGCCGCTTGCCGAGCTGACCACCTTGCTGCGCGCGCACTTGGCGAGCGTCGACCTCTATCCGCAATCGCTGGTGCCGGGGGCCTCAACCTCGCACGACTTCGTGCAGCAAGTGCAGTCGGCGGCCAGCGCCGCCGATCCGGTGGAACGAGCGGTGCGCTTCCTGCTGGCACCGCTGCCCAGCCACGCATACCAGGTGCACTGTGCGGCCCTGCAGCGCGAGGATGAGTGGGCGCCGTACGGGGTTTCGGTGCAGGTGCAGCTCCTGCCGAGATGGATGTCAGCGCCGGCCATCCACTGGGCCTCGTCATGGGACGAGGCGATGCGGGCTGGCGCCTACAGCATCGCCGAGACGATCCTTCCCTGGACGACGCAGGGCAAGCGCCAGCCGTGGACAATGTGGATGGACGACGAGATGCCGGTGGGTCTGCTCGCCCATTACGAGAGTGGTAAGCATTGGTGCAGGAGCGTCGCTACGACGAGGCGCTTGGCGAATTCACCGAGGCTCTCCGCCTGGACCCAGCCAACCTGCAAGTGCGGATGGAGCTCGGGCACCTGTTCCAGAAGCTAGCGCTGTGGATGGACGCGCTGGAGATGTACGTGCACGTCGACGAGCTGGCCGAGCGCCGGCTGGACGACCTGCATCTCGCCGATCAGCGGCGCAAGACCCGGGCGTTACGGACGTCACTGAAGGAGCTCCGAATCGCGGCACAGTACCGACGCACCATCGCGCTGGGGTGGGGAGACCTGCTGGCCCGACAATGGATGCGCGGCGAGCCCGAGACCAAGAAGGACTGTCGGGCGCGCGACAAGCACCTAGCCCGCGCCCGGCTGGAGCAGCCGCTGCTCGACCTGTTCGACGACGCCGGCGACGCTGCGGGCCTGACGCCGGCGGATCGCGACGAGTGGCGAGACCAGCTCGCCCATCTCCTCCGCCAGCCTTGCAGCGAGCCGTGGGCGTCGTCACCGACCATGGCCGAGGGGTGCCTCCGGCTGCTGTTCCAGACCCTTGCACTTCAGAGCGCACGTCGACACGCGAAGGCGATGCGGCTGCGGCGCATGCTGGATCCCCACACGTTGTGGATCACCGAGACCACATGGGCCCTGTTCCGGGAGTGGACGCACTACCGGTTGCACGAGGCCTACTGGTCTCTTACCTATCTGCGCCACCGGGCCCAGCCGCCGTTCCCCGCTGTGACGTCCGCGGAGCGCCGGCTGTGCGGCGTCGCCGGGGCGCTCACGCGCAAGTGGCGAAAGGCACCACATCAATCAAAGGAGCTGCCGGGCGACGACTGGGACGGGTTCGTGTCGACCGAGCGCGCGGCAGCGGCGGCGTACCTGCGGGAGCGCACGAGGCGGTTCGTCAACGCGCAGCGGCCGAGTCGAGACGGCGCGACACCCAACCCCTCAGGCGGACCCGCCTGGCTCGACCACTACAACGCGGCCTGCGTCTACCTCACGCCCGCCACCATCCCCGTACGGGCACCTGACACACCCCCGACCCCGGGCCAGGAGACGTTGAACGACACCGACGCCGAGTACGTTGTCGAGGAGCTTCGCGCGGCCATTCGCAAACTAGATCCCGGCGAGCTGTTCGGCATCGCTCCCTGGGTGTGCTCTGAAGATCCCGACTTGAAGCCGCTCCGAGAGCATCCGGCGTTCGCCCGTTTCGCGGCCCGTCAGTTCCCCGGGAGGATGGCCGAGGTCGAGCGCCCACCGGACGCTCACCTGATGGAGTTGGCCCTATACACCACCCGTGGGGGCCGCCACGCTGCCCGTCAGCTGGCGGAGGAGTGGCGCCGCCGTGGGGAGTCGCCGCCGCCCCGAGGGCGCGCGCTCGAGACGCTGTGGCGTGAGGAGCGCCTGGCTTGGGAGTCGGTGACCGCGGTGGCCGAGCACTACAAGCACTGGCGAACGCGGTTGCGGCTCGCCCAGCAGATGAACGAGTGGGCCCGGCGACGGCGACGGTCGCCCCAGCAATGGCGTTATCCACTTTTCGACGGCGATGCGAAGGATCTGCTCGACCAGTGGCTCGCCTGTAGGAACGGGCAAGATGGCGACAGCGACCTCGACCTCAGCGAGGTCCGTAGGTGGGTGGCGTGTTCGGACGCCCGGCTGAGATGCGTGCACTCCGAGGTCGCTTCAAGGAAGCCGCTGGGAAGGTTGCTGGAGGCAGAATGCAAGCTGGCCGACGACGGTCGATCCCTCACCGCATTGCAGTGGCGGCGCCTCGCGACCGCACACGCGGACCTGTGGCAGTGCCTCGCTGCTTGGCTCTCGGACGACTGCCTGACCGAGCCCTCGCACGAGTCGTCACCGACTACCAGGCAGTGCACTCACCACCAGCGTTTCCAGCAGAAAGTGACTGTCGCGGAAGACGTCCTGAGCCGATCGGCTCCCTTCTCCTCGACGCGGCTTTGGCTGGCCACTCGTTGCTCGGGTGGCGAGCAGAGCACGCCACCCTTCCTCCGGAGGCGTCAGCGGCTCCGTCGAGATCACGAGAGCTAGAACCACTCCCCTACAGGCCGATCTTGTTCACCGCGTAGGTGGCCTCGGACACAGTGAACTGCGACCCGTACGCACTCGACAACTGGTCGATCAGGCCCTGTCGACTGAACGCCTGGAACTCCAGGTAGTCCTTGGCTGCCTTCACAGCCTGCTCGTTCCAGTTGACGCTGAGCTGGCTGACGGCCCAATTGGCATCACCCTCGTCGAAGCCCGATCCGTACTTCGACGAGAGCTGGTCAATGAGTCCCTGGCGGCTGAACGCCTGATACGCCAGGTAGTCCTCGGCGGCAGAGAGAGCGTTCTCCATCGCCAGCGTGATCTTCGACCTGCTCGGGTCCGTCGGGAATGAGTCGTCTGCGTCAGCAACCTTGTCCCCATCAGTGTCCCTGCTCCGGGTGCCGTCCTTCGGAAATGCGTCCACAGCGTCCGCCACACGGTCGCCGTCACTGTCTTTGCTGTACGCCGGGTCCCGCGGGAAGTCGTCCTTGTAGTCCGCGACGCCGTCCTTGTCGGTGTCAATATCGTCGCGGGTCTGGACCTTCGGGTTCTTCGGCTGCAGGTCCTCGCCGTTCTTCACCCCGTCCCTGTCGGCGTCCAGGTCGTTCACCGTCCGGACGTTGCGGTCGGTCGGACGCAGGTCCTCCTCGTCCCGCAGCCCGTCGCCATCCGAGTCGACCGGCTCCTTGACAGTCGCGGACGGCGTCGCTGCCGCCGCCTCAGTCTGGGCGGCCGCGCTGCCCTTCACCGTGCAGCCTGTCGAAACTCCTGCCAGCGCGACCGTGACCGCGGCGAGGCAAGCAAGCCGCCGGGCGTTCCCGATGTTCCTGTTCACGTGTTCCCCCGTTGCAAGGCTGTGGTCTAGCCATTCGAACATCGCACTCGCCGGTGGTGCCTGGGACGAAGGACCCTACCTAGGACTATTCGGATCCACCGAACGGCCCAGGGCGTGGTCAGCGCGCCGACCATTGAGAGGTACCGCCAGCCGGACGGCCTGAGTGTGCGGGGCACGGCCACTTGGTCCGAGAGCGACCTGCAGGTCAGAGACGCGAGATGGAGCAGTCGCCTGTCGGAGCCGCCTGTCGTGGAGCCGCCTGTCGGAATCGAACCGACGACCTAATCATTACGAGTGATTCGCTCTACCGACTGAGCTAAGGCGGCCTGCGGCCCACCCACCGGCGAGCCACGGGAGCCGAGTATAGGGGGCCCTCCGGAGCCGCCGACAACCGGCGCGGCCCGAGGTGGCCTGGCCCGCACGGGCCACCTGAGCACCGCGCGCAGGATGGCCCGCGCTGGCGATGCGGGGCCGCCCGCTGCCGGCCGATGCTGGGTCCACGACCCAGATCGGGTCGGTCTCCCGGACCAGGAGGGCACCATGCCGCTCATCGAAGTCAACGTCATCAAGGACGTCTTCACCCCCGACCAGAAGCGCGAGATCATCACCCGGCTGACCTCGGCCCTGGTGGAGATCGAGGGCGAGAACATGCGCCCGGTCACCTGGTGCGTCATCCGCGAGGTCGCCAGCGGCGACTGGGGCATCGCGGGCAACCCGCTCACCACCGCCGACGTGCAGGCGCTCGCGGCCGGCGTCGGCGTCTGACCCCTTGCCGGGCGCCCCGCCGGGGGCGACGCTGGTGCGATGGGACCCGACGGATGGAGCGTGGCCGAGGCGGCGCTCGCATCCGGGCGCTGGGCGCAGGCGGCCGCGGCGTACTCCGCGCTGCTCCGGGTGAGTGCGGACCCGCGCGCCCACGAGGGGCTGGCCCAGGTCGGGTGGTGGCTCGACGACGCCACCACCGCCCTGGGCGAGCGCGAGGCGGCCTACCGCGGCTTCCGCGCCCTCGGTGACGACCGGGGTGCGGCGCGCGCCGCCACCTCGCTCGGCTACGACTCGATCCTCTTCGGCAAGGGGACCGCGGTGGGTCGGGGCTGGCTGGCCCGGGCCGAGGAGCTCCTCGCCGACTCGCCCGAGGCGCCGGAGGCCGGCTGGCTCGCCGTACGCCGGGCGGAGGTCGCCCTCGGCGTCGACCACGACGCGGTGCTGGGGCTGACCGCTGCCGCGGCGGCCGCGCGCCTCGGCGCCGTCGGCGGCGACGACCAGCTGGTGCTCGTCGGGCGCGCGCTCTCGGGACTGGCTCGGGTGCGGCTCGGGGACGTGACGGGCGGGATGCCGCTCCTCGACGCCGCGGCCGCGGCGGCGACCGGTGGCGACGTGCCCGACCTGATGTGGATGGGCAAGATCTGCTGCTGGCTGATCAGCGCCTGCCACGACGCTCGCGACCTGGAGCGGGCCGCTGACTGGTGCACGCGGGTGGAGGAGGTGTGCGAGCGGCTCGGGCTCGCCCCGCTGTTCGCCGTGTGCCGCACCCAGTACGCCTCGATCCTGCTCGCCGGCGGTCGTCCGGCCGAGGCGGAGATGGCGCTGGTCGACGTACTGGCGCGGCTGCGCGGATCCCGTCGGGCCAGCCGGCTCGACGCGGTCGCCGAGCTCGGCGAGCTGCGCCGACGCCAGGGGCGCGCCGTCGAGGCCGAGGACCTGCTGCGGCAGGCCGGAGACCGCCCCGGCGCCCTCACCAGCCTGGCCCGGCTGCGGCTCGACTCCGGCGACGCCACCCGGGCATGGTCGGTCGTGGAGCAGCTGCTCCGCACCGTCCCGGCCACCCAGCTGCTCGAGCGGGTCGAGGCCCTCTCCGTGGCCGTCGCCGCGGGCGAGCTCTCCGGCCACGCCACCGAGGCGACCCGGTGCGCCGCCGAGCTGCGGGAGATCTCGTCCCGTGTCGCGACGGCCGCCTTCGTCGCCCACGCCGACGCCGCCGACGCGCGCGTCTCCTCCGGCCGTGAGGCCGTGGAGGCGTGGCGCGACGCCGTGCAGGGCTTCCACGTCGCCGGCCTGGTGCACGACGAGGCCGAGGCACGGCTCGGGCTGGCGGACGCCTTGCGCTCCCTGGGCGACGACGGGGCCGCGCACGAGCAGGAGGTCCTCGCCCGGACGTCGGGCGCCGCCACCGCGGCCGAGCCGTCGCCGCTGACCGGACGCCAGCGCGAGGTGCTGCGCCTCATCGCGTCAGGGCGGAGCAATGCCGAGATCGCCGCCCAGCTGCACCTCAGCGAGCACACGGTGCACCGTCACGTCGCCAACATCTTCACCAGTCTGGACGTCGGCTCCCGGGCGGCTGCCGCGGCCTACGCCGTCGGGCACGGCCTGGGCTGAGACGGGAACAACCGCGTGACCACCGGCGTTGAGCGCCCCATGGTCGCCGCGTACGCTGCCCTGCCTTCCGTCGCGGCCCAGCTCGACCGGCTCCGGTCGCTCGGGCTGTCGCTCGACGACGCGGTCCTCGACGGGCTCCCCGACCGCGACGGGTCGCTCGTGGCGCTCGCCCCGGGCACCGTGCCCGTCGAGGCCCTTGCCGCCCTGATCACCCACGGCGGCAAGAACGGCTTCGTCGTGGAGGACATGACCGACGTGGAGGAGTTCGCGCCGGTGGTCGACCTGCCGGGCGCGCCCGTCTACCTCGTGACCGGCCTCGACCGCGGTGACGACCTCCTCGGGTGGCGCCCTGCCGAGGCCCTGCCGGAGCTCGCGGCCCGCGGCCGCAGCCCCCTGACGCTCCAGGAGGGCATCTCCTGGCTGCTGCAGGTCCCCCAGGCGCTGCAGGACGACCACTGCTTCATGACGATCGGCTCGCGGAGGCCCAAGCCGACCGGCTACGACGCGCGCACGCCCGCGCTGTGGATCAGCCGTGGCACCGGCCGCGACGGTCGCGAGCGACGGCACGCGCCCAAGGTGGGCTGGTGCTGGTGGAACAACCACCACACGTGGCTGGGATTCGCGTCGTGCGCCGGCCGCGAGGTCAGCAGCTGACCGTGCCGTCCGGCACCTCACCGGAGACGAGGTAGGCCTCGACCGCGTCGTCGACGCAGGCGTTGCCGGCGTTGTAGCCGGTGTGACCGTCCCCGTCTCGCTTGACCAGCACCGCGTTGTCGAGCTGCTCGACCAGCCCCTCGGCCCACGACAGCGGCGTCGCCGGGTCGCGGGAGGTGCCGACGACCATGATCGGCGCCGAACCGGTCGCCCGCAGGGCGGTGGGCTCCTTGCCGCTGTGCACCGACCAGGAGCCGCACGCGGTCAGGCCCCACGCGAACAGCCGGCCGAACGTCGGGGACGCCTCCAGGATGCGACCCTGGTAGCGCTCGACCTCGCCCGGGTCGATCCACTCGTCCCGGTCGAGGCAGTTGACGGCGTAGAGCGCCTCGCTGGAGTTGTCGTTGTAGCCGTCGGCCCCGCGGTGGAGGTAGGCGTCGGCCAGCTTGAGCAGCACGTCGCCGTCGCCGGCGAAGGCCGACGCGAGTCCCTGGTCGAGGGCGAACCAGGAGTCCTTGTTGTAGAGCGGCGCCCAGATGCCGAGCACCGCCAGGCCCTCGGTCAACGGACGGCCCTGCGAGGTCGGCAGCGGCTCGGCGTCGGTCTGGTCGAGCAGGTCCTGGATCCTCCCGATCCCCTCGTCCACGCTGTCGCCGAGGAAGCAGTCGCCCTGGTCGACGCAGCTGCCGACGTAGGCGCGCAGCGCGGTCTCGAACCCCTTGGCCTGCACGACCGCGCCCTGCACGAGCCCCACCGTCGGGTCGATCGCGCCGTCGAGCACCATCCGCCCGACCTTGTCGGGGAAGAGGTCGGCGTAGGTCCCGCCGAGGAACGTGCCGTAGGACGCGCCGAAGTAGAGCATCCTCGGCTGGTCGAGCACGCCGCGCAGGACATCCATGTCGCGCGCGGCCTCGACGGTCGACATGTGCCGCGTCAGCGCGCCGCTGCGGGCCAGGCATCCCTCGCCGAACTCCCGCAGCAGCGCGTCGGACTCCATCTGCTCGGGCACGTCGTCGGGGTCGGGGTCCGCGGCGGCGAACCGGTCCAGCTGCTCGTCGCTCAGGCAGTCGATCGGGCTGCTGCGCCCGACACCGCGCGGGTCGAAGCCGACGATGTCGAAGTGGTCGAGGATCGGCCGGTTGAAGTAGGCCTCGGCCATCGCGGCGTAGTCCACGCCCGACGCCCCGGGGCCGCCCGGGTTGACCAGGAGCGCACCGACCTTGCCCTCCTGCTCCCGCGCGGGGACCTCGAGCACCGAGAGCTCGATCGTGGGTCCGTCCGGCTCGGCGTAGTCGAGCGGGACCTCGACCCGGGTGCACCGGTCGCCGTCGCGGCAGTCGGTCCAGGTCAGCTCCTGGTCGTAGAACTCCTCCAGCCCCGCCGGGGCGTCGCCGGCTGCCGCCGAGCCGCTCGACGAGGGCGAGGCGGAGATCTCCACGGGCTTCGGCTCCGGCCCCGCGTCGTCGCTGCCCGAGCAGCCGGCGAGGGCGCAGCCGGCGACCAGCGCGGTCGCCAGGAGGCCGGCGAGACGGGCGTACGCCGTCCGGTGGGTCATGCGGATCCTTCCGTGGGTCAGACGCGGAGTGCCACCATCATCGACTCCAGGGCCAAGAGCGGCGGGGTGTTGAACTCCAGCATCTGCTCGCGGGCGGTGTAGATCGCATCGACCCGGCGCAGGTTGTCCTCGGGCGTCGTGCGCCGGGCCAGCTCCTGCAGGTCGGGGCGTAGCTCCTCGTTGACCAGCGGCTGGGAGGCGCCGCGCTGCAGCAGGATCACGTCGCGGTAGACCGAGACGAGATCCATCAGCACGCGGTCGACGCTGTCGTTGACCGCGCGCCGCTCGCGGGCCTTGACCTCCTTGTCGAGCTGGCTGACCGCGGCGCGGGCCGAGACGGTCGCTCGGGCCTTGCGGTCCTCGCCGTAGACCATCTCGACGTGGCGCATCTCCTGGGTGCGGTAGCGCTCGACGATGTCGGCGCCGTCCTGCTTGGCCAGGTCGGCGATGTTGGCCGCCGCGGTCATGGCGTCGCCCAGCCCGCGCAGGCGCGCCGGCAGGGTGATCACCTCGCGGCGGCGGTTGCGCACGGTCTCGTCGAGCGCCAGCGCCCGGGCGCGCCCGATGTGCCCCTGCGCGGCTCGCGCGCAGTGGGCGGCGAGCGCGTCGGGCACGCCGTGCCGCTCGACCAGGAAGCGCGCGACGTCCTCGTTGCGCGGCGTGGTCAGCTGCAGCGCCCTCGACCGGGAGCGGATCGTGGGCAGGACGTCGGTGGCGTGGGGCGCGCACAGCAGCCACACCGTGCGCGGGTGCGGCTCCTCGATCGCCTTGAGCAGCGCATTGTTGGCGTGCTCGTTGAGGCGGTCGGCGTCCTCGACCACCAGGACCTGCCAGCGTCCGCGCACCGGCTTGAGCGAGGCCCGCAGCACCCAGTCGCGGGCGAGCTCGACCGAGATGATCATCCGCTCGGTGCTCTGCACGAGCACGTCGGGATGGCTGCCGGCCAAGGTGGTGCGGCAGGCCTCGCACTCGCCGCAGCCCGCCTGCTCGCACTGCAGCGCGGCCGCGAACGCGATCGCGGCGTTGGACCGGCCCGACCCGGGCGGGCCGGTGATCAACCAGGCGTGGCTCATGCCGTGGCCACGGGCGGCGGACTGCAGCGCCTCGATCGCCGGCGCCTGCCCGACCAGGGCGTCGAAGACACTCACGCCGACGCCCCGTCACGCCGGGTGGCCGCGACGAGCAGCGGGCGGAGCCGCACCCGGACCTGCTCCTCGATCGCCTCGGGCGTCTGACGCGCGTCGACGACGAGGTAGTGGTCGGGCTGCGCCTCGGCGAGCCGCAGGAACATCGACCGCACCCGCTCGTGGAAGTCGGCGGACTCCGCCTCGATCCGGTCGCGCCCGGCGAAGCGGGTCAGCCCGTGCTCGGGCGCCACGTCGAGGAGCACGGTGAGGTGCGGCCGCAGGTCGCCGGTGGCCCAGCGGGCGATGCGCTCCACGTCGTCGTCGACCAGGTCGCGCCCCGCACCCTGGTAGGCGATCGTCGAGTCGACGTAACGGTCGGTCACCACGACCTCCCCGCGCGACAGCGCGGGCAGCACGACCCGCTCCACGTGCTCGGCCTTGTCGGCGGCGTACATCAGCGCCTCGGCGCGGTGGGAGATCTCGCCGGTCTGCGGGTCGAGGACGATGCGCCGCAGCTCGCGACCGACCTCGGTGTCGCCGGGCTCGTGGGTGAGCAGGACGGAGTAGCCCTCCGCCTGCAGCCAGGCCTGCAGCCGCCGGGCCTGCGTGGACTTGCCCGCGCCCTCGCCGCCCTCGAGGGCGACGAAGCAGCCGCGCTCGGTGAGGACGCCGGCGCCGGTGGCCGCCAGCGGGTCGGAGGCCTGCGCGTCGCGACGCAGCGCCCCGGTGAAGTCGTTCAAGAAGGACCGCCCCTCGTGGTCGTCCATCAGACGGTAGGCCAGCACGCCGACAACGGTGAGCAGCACCGCCGCGAGCGTGATCGTGACCGCGGCGCCGCCGTACTCGAACAGCCGGCCGCCGCCGACGCCCGGGCCGAACGAGACCGTGCCGACCAGTCCGGCCAGCAGCGGGGCCACCGCGAGCACCAGGGCGAGCGCCAGGCGCACCGCGGACCCGACGAAGGCGAACGTGCGCCCACGCAGCTCGTCGGGCACCTCGAGGCCCAGCAGCGTCATGCCGTTGATCCACGCGGTGCCGGCCAGGAAGCCGACGGCGACCGCGAGCCCGACCACCACCTCGAGGTGCGGCACGAGTGCCAGTGGCACGAGCAGCAGGCCGCAGCCGACCAGTGCGACGCCGAAGACCCGGCGGCGGTTCACCCGCGACAGCAGCCGGGTGCCGCGCCACATGCCCAGCCCCATGCCGACGAAGACCGCGCCGAAGAGGACCGCGTAGCCCGCGTCACCGCCCCCGAGGTCGTCGACGTAGGTCCGCGCCAGCCCGACGACCACGCCGCCCGCGGCGAAGGCGCCCACCATCCCGGTGACCAGGCCGCGCACCAGCGGCGTCCCCGCGACGTAGCGCCAGCCGTGCAGCACGGCGCCGACCAGGTTGGTCTCGCCGTGCACATCGGCCGGCCCGCGGGGGATCTGGTGCAGCGAGGCGATCACGAGGCCCGACACGATGAACGAGATCCCGTTGAGCCACAGCGCGAGGTCGACCGCGCCTCGGTCGAGGAAGCCCAGGAGCGACGGGAAGATCCGGTCGAGGGTGGTCAGCAGCGCGAACAGCCCTGCCGCCGGCACGGCCGAGGCGTACGTCGTGGTGGTGCTGATCGCGTTGGCCGACTCCAGCTGTGCGGGCGAGACCAGGTTGGGCACGGTCGCGTCCTTGGACGGTCCCCAGACCAGGCTCACCGACTCCACGAGGACGGTGACCACGAAGACCCACCACAGCTCGCCCACGACCGGGATCGAGAGGAACAGCACGCCGCGGACGTAGTCGCCCCAGACCAGGACCGTGCGCCGGTCGGTGCGGTCGGCGACGTAGCCCGCGACCGGGCCCACGACCAGCGCCGGGACCACCCGCAGGAACAGCACGCCGGCGATCGCGTAGTTGCGCGCGGCGTAGCCCTCGACCATGAGGTTGGCCATCGCGGTGAGCGCGAGGAGCCCGAGCCAGTCACCGAGGCTGGACAGCCCCAGGCCGACCCACAGGCGCCGGAAGGCCGGGACCCGGAGGACCGGCCCCTCGGTCAGGTCACCTGCTGTCGCCAAGCCCGACCACCGATCACGTCTTCTTGGCCGCGGTCTTCTTGGCGGTCGTCTTCCGGGCCGCGGTCTTCTTGGCCGCGGTCTTCTTGGCCGTCGTCTTCTTCGCCGCGGTCTTCTTGGCCCCGCGCTTCTTGGGCGCCGGGCCCTTGGCGCGCTTGTCGGCGAGCAGCTCCGCGGCGCGCTCGAGCGTGACCGTCTCGTGGTCGTCGCCCTGGCGCAGCGTCGCGTTGTACTCGCCGTCGGTGACGTAGTAGCCGAAGCGCCCGCTCTTGACCGTCACCTTGGCGCCGGTCGCCGGGTCCTCGCCGAGCTCCTTGCCGGGGTTGGCCGCCGCCCGCCCGCGCTGCTTGGGCTGGGCGTAGATCGCCAGCGCCTGCTCGAGCGTGATCGTGAGCAGCTGCTCCTCGGACTCGATCGAGCGCGAGTCGGTGCCCTTCTTGAGATAGGGCCCGTAGCGGCCGTTCTGCGCGGTGATCTCGTCGCCCGACTCCGGGTCGACGCCGACCACGCGCGGCAGCGTGAGCAGCCTGACCGCGTCGTCGAGGGTGATCTCCTCGAGCGACATCGACTTGAACAGCGAGGCCGTCCGCGGCTTGGCCGACTTGGGCGCGCCGTCGGGGAGCACCTCGGTGACGTAGGGGCCGTAGCGCCCCGCCTTGGCCACGATCTGCAGGCCGGTCTCGGGGTGGTCGCCGAGCTCGACGTCGCCGCCGGACTGGTTGGCGATGAGGTCCTTGGCCCGCTCGACGGTCAGCTCGTCGGGCGGGAGGTCGTCGGGCACGTTGCCGCGCTCGCCGTCGGAGTCCTCGACGTAGGGGCCGTAGCGGCCGACCCGCAGCACGACGCCGGAGTCCTCGTCGCCCACGGGGAACGTGGACAGCTCGCGGGCGTCGATGTCGCCGAGCTCGGTGACCAGGCGCTTGAGCCCCTCGACCGAGTCGCTGCCGAAGTAGAACTCGCCCAGCTCGCTCACGCGGTCCTTGCGGCCGCCGGCGATCTCGTCGAGGACGTCCTCCATGCCGGCGGTGAACTCGTAGGAGATGAGCCGCTCGAAGTGCTCCTCGAGCAGCCGCACCACCGAGAACGCCACCCACGCGGGCACCAGCGCGGAGCCCTTCTTGTAGACGTAGCCGCGGTTGATGATCGTGCCGATGATCGAGGCGTACGTCGACGGGCGGCCGATCTCGCGTTCCTCCAGCTCGCGCACGAGCGTGGCCTCGGTGAACCGGGCCGGGGGCTTGGTCTCGTGGCCGGCGGCCTGCAACGAGGCGGCGGTGACGTCGTCGCCCTCCTCGACCGCGGGCAGGCGGGCCTGGCTGTCGTCGCTCTCGGACTCGTCGTCGCGCCCCTCGACGTAGGCCTTGAGGAACCCGTGGAAGGTGATCACCCGACCCGACGCGGCGAACACGACGTCCTCGCCGCTGCTCGCCTGCCCGCCGAGGCGCACCGAGACCGACTGGCCGACAGCATCCTTCATCTGCGAGGCGACGGTGCGCATCCAGATCAGCTCGTAGAGCCGGAACTCCTGGCCGGCCAGGCCGGTCTGCGCCGGGGTGCGGAAGGTCTCACCGGCGGGGCGGATCGCCTCGTGCGCCTCCTGGGCGTTCTTGACCTTGGAGGCGTAGGTCCGGGGCGCGTCGGGGAGGTACTCCGCGCCGTACAGGTCGCGAACCTGGTCGCGGGCCGCGCGCACCGCGGACTCCGACAGCGTCGTGGAGTCGGTGCGCATGTAGGTGATGAAGCCGTTCTCGTAGAGCCGCTGGGCCACGGACATCGCCGCCGAGGCGGTCATGCCCAGCTTGCGCGAGGCCTCCTGCTGCAGCGTGGTGGTGCGGAACGGCGCGTAGGGCTGGCGGCGGTAGGGCTTGGACTCGACCGAGCGGACCTCGAAGGTGGTCTCGGCCAGCGCGTTGACCAGGGCCTCGGCGCGGGCGCGCTCGACGTGCACGACGCCGGAGGCGGACGCCTTGAGCCGCCCGGTGGCCTCGAAGTCCGACCCTCGGGCGACCCGGGCGCCGTCGATGGCGTGCAGGCGCCCCGGGAACAGCCGGTCCTCGTGCTTCTCGCCGGCGTCGAAGGTGCCCTCGATGTCCCAGTAGGACGCGGAGCGGAAGGCGATGCGTGCCCGCTCGCGGTCGACCACCAGACGCGTGGCGACCGACTGGACCCGGCCCGCCGACAGCTTCGGCATGACCTTCTTCCACAGCACGGGCGAGACCTCGTAGCCGTAGAGGCGGTCCAGGATGCGCCGCGCCTCCTGGGCCTCGACCAGGTCGGTGTCGAGCGTGCGAGGGTTGGCCACCGCGGCCTGGATGGCCTGCTTGGTGATCTCTTTGAACACCATCCGGTGCACCGGCACCTTGGGCCTGAGCTCCTCCTGCAGGTGCCACGCGATGGCCTCGCCCTCGCGGTCCTCGTCGGTGGCGAGGTAGAGCTCGTCGGACTCCTTGAGCAGCTTCTTGAGCTTGGTCATGTGCGACTTCTTGTCGCTGCTGACCACGTAGTACGGGGTGAAGTCGTGGTCGACGTCGACCCCGAGGCGCGCCCACGGCTCGCCCTTGATGGAGGCCGGGATGTCGGAGGCGCTCTGCGGGAGGTCGCGGATGTGGCCGATCGACGACTCGACGACGTAGCCGGGCCCGAGATAGCCGGCGATCGTCTTGGCCTTGGCTGGCGACTCGACGATCACGAGCTTCTGGCCCGACGCGGACGCGTCCTGTGCCACGTGCGGCTCTCTTCCCTGCAGACGGTGGTTCCCGGGGTCAGGGTGCCACATGGGACGAAGCCGGGCTCACCAGGAACCCGTCGGTGACCAGCTCGCGGACCCGGGCCGCCCCCGCGGCGAGGTCGGCCGGCTGCCCGAGCAGGTCGCCGATCGCCCCCAGCAGCACCCCCGCCGGCAGGTCCCCGTCACTGGCCCCGACCAGGGCCGCCTCGGCGGTGTCGGCCTGCCGGGCCCGGCGCAACCCGCGCTGCTGGCGCAGCACGATCACCTCGGGGTCCTCCTCTCCCGGCGCCCCCACCGTCTCCTGGCGTACGTCGGCGCGGGTGCGCCAGGCGGTGCCCAGCAGCGCCTCGTCGTCCAGGCCGGCCAGCAGGTCCACCCGGTCCAGCCAGGCGCCGACCTCCGGGCCGAGCGGCTGCTCCACGTCGTAGGGCCAGTCCTCGAGGCGGACGACGGGGACGGTCCGGTCCGCGGGGCGCCGCAGCACGAGCCACCCCATCCCGACGCCGGTGGTCCGCTGCTCCTCGAACCAGCGCAGCCACGCGTCGTACCGCGCGAGGTAGTCCGGTGACCGGTCGTGACCGGCGTCACGCAGCCACAGCTCGACGTACTGCGCCGGGTCGAGGACCTCGCGCTGCACGACCCAGGCGTCGAGCGGACCGCCGGCGGTCCCGGCGTCGTCGAGCCAGCCGCGGACCCGGTCCTGCCAGGGCGTGCCGTCCTCGTGCACCCAGTTGGCCAGCACCTGCGCGACCCCGCCGGGGGCCAGGTGGGCAGCGGCGCCGACGACGACGCGGCGGACCATCTCGTCGCCGGCGAACCCGGAGTCGCGGTAGACCAGCCGCTCCCCGGTGGCCGGCGAGACCACGAACGGCGGGTTGGTCACGATCAGGTCGAGCTGCTCGCGGCCGACCGGCTCGTAGAGCGAGCCCTCGCGCACGTCGAGGGCGAGACCGTTGAGCCTGGCGTTGAGCCGGGTCATCGCCAGCGCCCGGCGGTTGACGTCGGTGGCGACGACGTGGCCGGCGTGGGCGGCGAGGTGCAGCCCCTGCACGCCGCAGCCGGTGCCGAGGTCGAGCGCCCGGCCCACCGGGCGGCGGACGGTCAGCTGGGCCAGGGAGGAGGAGGCCGAGGAGATGCCCAGCACGTGGTCGGCCACGGTGCGGGTGGGCGAGCCGTCGAGGCCCGGGGTGAGGTCGCTGACCACCCACCAGTCGTGGTCCTCGTCGGCGTAGGGACGGACGTCGAGGCGGGCCCGGACCGTGCCGACGCTGCGCTCCAGCAGGCCGGCCACGCACAGCGGGTCCAGCAGGCCGGGCAGCGCCCGCTCGACGGCCGCCACCTCGACCGGCGCCTGCAGCGGCCACAGCCGGGTCAGCGTCTCCAGCGGCGAGCCGCCCCGGGTGGCACGCAGCGCGGGGGTGGTCTCGTTGCGCGACAGTGCGGCGTGGGCCAGCGGGCCGAGCAGGTCGGCCACGGCGTCGTACCCGAAGCCGGCGGCGCCGAGCGCCGCGGCGAGCCGGTCGACGACGTCGTCAGGGAGGAGGTGTGCGTCCACGGGCCACGAACCTACGGGGTCCCCGCCCCTCGGAAACGCCTCGTCCGGTTGGGGACGCGCCAGGGCGCGTCCCCAACCGGACGAGAGGGGTGCTGGGTCAGTCGACCCGGTTGATGTGCCCCGAGGTGTCGTGCGAGGCGGGGTGGGGCGCCGGGTCCTCGCCGATCACGACGCTGCGCCGCTTGGAGATGTAGACCGCTGCCACGACGATTCCGGTCGCCACGATGGCGATCACGATGCGCAGCGTGGTGTTGGCGTCGTCGCCGTAGGTCATCTTGACCACCGCGGCCGCGATGAGCAGCGAGACCAGGTTCATCACCTTGATCAGCGGGTTGATCGCCGGACCCGCGGTGTCCTTGAACGGGTCACCGATGGTGTCGCCGATCACCGTCGCCTCGTGGGCGGGCGAGCCCTTGCCGCCGTGGACGCCGTCCTCGACCAGCTTCTTGGCGTTGTCCCAGGCGCCACCGGAGTTGGCCAGGAAGACCGCCATCAGCGTGCCCGTGCCGATCGCACCGGCGAGGTAGGCACCCAGCGGGCCCGGGCCGAGCCCGAAGCCGACCGCGATCGGGGCCAGGATGGCCAGGAGACCGGGCGTCGCGAGCTCGCGCAGCGAGTCGCGCGTGCAGATGTCGACGACCTTGCCGTACTCCGGACGGCCGGTGCCCTCCATGATCCCGGGGATCTCCCGGAACTGGCGACGCACCTCGAACACGACCGCACCGGCGGCGCGACCCACGGCGCTGATCGCCAGGCCCGAGAAGAGGAACACGACCGCGGCGCCGATGAGCAGGCCGACGAGGTTGGCCGGGTCGGCGATGTTGAGCACGCCGAGCAGGCCGAGCTGCTCGTTGGCCGACAGGTCGCCGGCCGCCTGGTCCAGACCCCTGAGGTCCAGCGTGGCGTTGGTGATCGCGTCGGTGAACGACCCGAACAGTGCGGTCGCGGCCAGCACGGCCGTCGCGATGGCGATGCCCTTGGTGATCGCCTTGGTGGTGTTGCCGACCGCGTCGAGCTCGGTGAGGATCGCCGCGCCGTGCCCGTCGACGTCCCCGGACATCTCCGCGATGCCCTGGGCGTTGTCGGAGACCGGGCCGAAGGTGTCCATCGCGACGATGACGCCGACGGTGGTGAGCAGGCCGCAGCCGGCGAGCGCGACGGCGAACAGCGAGACCGTGACCGACGCGCCGCCGAGGAGGAAGGCGCCGAAGACGGCCGCACCGATGACCAGCGCGGTGTAGACCGCCGACTCCAGTCCGACCGCGATGCCGGACAGCACCACGGTGGCGGCGCCGGTGAGCGAGGTGCGGCCGACGTCCTGGACCGGCTTGTGGTCGGTGCCGGTGTAGTAGCCGGTCAGGGCCAGGATCACCGCGGCGAGCACGATGCCGATCAGCACCGCGGCGGCACCGATCAGCGCGGGGTTGAAGTCCGCGCTGCCGGCCGTCGGGAGCAGCTGGCCGAGGAGGCCGCCGCCGGCGCCGGCCTGGTCCAGGTCCGCGCTGTCGGTGGGCAGGTAGACGTACGCCGCGACCGCGCAGACCACGGCCGAGACGGCCGCGGAGATGTAGAACGCCCGGTTGATCGTGGTGAGGCCGGACTCCGTGGGACGGGGCCGGCACAGGTAGATGCCCATGATCGCGGTCACCGCGCCGATGGCGGGGATGACCAGCGGGAAGACCAGGCCCTGCTCGCCGAAGGCGACCCGACCGAGGATCAGCGCCGCGACCAGCGTCACGGCGTAGGACTCGAACAGGTCGGCCGCCATGCCGGCGCAGTCGCCCACGTTGTCGCCCACGTTGTCGGCGATGGTCGCCGCGTTGCGCGGGTCGTCCTCGGGGATGTTGTTCTCCACCTTGCCGACCAGGTCCGCGCCGACGTCGGCGGCCTTGGTGAAGATGCCACCGCCGACTCGCATGAACATCGCGAGCAGCGCGGCGCCGAAGCCGAAGCCCTCGAGGACCGCGGGCGCGTCACCTCGGTAGATCAGGACCACGGAGGCGGCGCCGAGCAGGCCGAGGCCCACCGTCGCCATGCCGACGACCCCACCGGTGCGGAAGGCGATGCGCATGGCCGGGTCGCGGCCCTCGTCGCGCGCGGCGGCGGCGACGCGGACGTTGGCGCGGACCGCCAGGGACATGCCGAGGTAGCCGATGGCGGCCGAGAACCCGGCCCCGATCGCGAAGAAGACCGAGCGGCCGATCCTGATCGAGGTGCTCTCGGCAGGCAGCACGAACAGCAGTGCGAACGCGATGACCGCGAACACGGCCAGCGTGCGGAACTGCCGGCCGAGGTAGGCCGAGGCGCCCTCCTGGACGGCCTGGCCGATGTTCTTCATGTTCTCGGTACCTTCGCCGGCGGCGAGCACCTGGGACCGGAAAACCACAGCCATGGCCAGCGCGACGAGCGCGATGACACCGACGATGGAGACCAGGGTCAGGTTGCCGCCGGACAGGTCCACCGCGGTCTCAGCGCTGCGAACGCTGGTGGAGACCAGGGACATCCGTTTCCTCCGATTCGGGCTTGCGCCCTCCGTGGTGAGGCGTCGTCGCGCCCTCGCCCGGAGGCCCGCGAACGGTCCGCCCGACCAGGTGGGTGCGTGACGACGCGGAGCCAGCAGTGACGCGGCTCACGCGAACGCGCCGGAGTCTACGTGTCGCCCCCGGTGGCGGGAAGGCGGCCCACCGCGCGGGACCGGACGGGCTCAGACCGCCCAGGTGAGGAGGACCCGCGTGGAGGCGCCGTCCTCGAGCACCTCGACGTCCTCGCGCAGGCCCCGCACGAGGATCCACGGGTCCACGACGAGGTCGGCGAGGTCGCCCAGCCCCTCCGGCGTGTCGTCGACCTGGGCGGCCGACGGTCCGCTGATCTCCGCGACGAGCCCGCCGTCGACCCGGAGGGTCACGGTCACCTGGTCCTCGGAGGCGGAGGGCACCGCCTCGGGCTCGGCGTCCGGCTCGGGAGCGACCCCGACCATGACCGCACACGTCTCGCCCACGGCCAGCCGGACCTCCTCCACCGCGGAGGCGTCCAGACCGGCACGCCGCGCGATCGAGGCCGCGACGAGCCGCACCGTGCGCACCAGCGACGGGTCGCGGGTGATGGTCAGCGCGACCTCGTGCTCAGCGGGACCGACCGGAGCGGGGGCGGAGGTCATGGGTGGGGTGAGCGCCCGTCGCTCAGTGCGCCGGCTCGGCGGCAGTGGCCTCGGCCTGCGTCGCGTGGATCGCGAAGACCTTGCCGAGACCGGTGATGCGGAAGATCTTGAGCAGGCGCTCCTGCGTGCACACCAGGCTCAGGGAGCCGCCGTTGGTGCGGACCTTCTTGAGGCCGCCGACCAGGACACCCAGGCCGGTGGAGTCCATGAACTCCACGCCCTCGAGGTCGACGACGAGGTTGAGGTTGCCGGCGTCGACGAGCTCGGTGATCCGGTCACGCAGCTTGGGCGCGGTGTAGACGTCGATCTCACCACCCACCTGGAGGACGGTGTGCTCGTTGTCCTGCCGGGTGTCGAGGGACAGGTCCACGTGAACTCCTGGTCGCAGTCGGTCGGCGGCGGGCGGGATGCCCGCATCTGCGCTCATTGAATCAGACTTGCCAGACTGTCCGGGTGGCATCACCCCCCTCGGCCCCGGCTGACACCCGCATGGTGGTGCGCCGCACCCCCTCGGAGACGCTGTCCCGCCTCGTCGCGGGCGAGCCCGGGCGGCCCGAGCGGGTGCGACACGTGCGCCACCTCCCGGCGCGGGAGGGCCGCACCTCGCCGTGGCCGGCGTGGGTCGCTCCCGAGGTCGTGCAGGCCGCCGCGCGCCGGGGCGTCGACCGGCTGTGGGAGCACCAGGCGATCGCGGCCGAGCACGCGCACGCCGGTCGTCACGTGGTGCTGTCGACCGGCACCGCCTCGGGCAAGTCGCTCGGCTTCCAGGTGCCGGCGCTGTCCGAGGTGCTCGCCGCCCGGCGGGGACGGCGGCGGGGCGCGACCGTGCTCTACCTCAGCCCGACCAAGGCACTCGCCCAGGACCAGCTGGCCGGCCTCGGGCGCCTCGGCGTCCCGGGCCTGGCGGCGTGCACCGTCGACGGCGACAGCAGCCCCGAGCAGCGGCAGTGGGCCCAGGACCACGCGGAGTACCTCCTCACCAACCCCGACCTGCTGCACCACTCCCTCCTGCCGGCACACCAGCGGTGGGCGGGGTTCCTGTCCCGGCTGCGCTACGTCGTGGTCGACGAGTGCCACCAGTACGGCGGGGTCTTCGGCGCCCACGTCGCGGCGGTCCTGCGCCGGCTGCGCCGGGTCTGTGCGGCGTACGACGCGTCCCCGACGTTCGTGCTCGCCTCCGCCACGGTGCGCGACCCGGCCGGGTCCGCGGCGGCCCTGACCGGTCTGGACTGCATCGGGGTGGACGAGGACACCTCGGCGCGGGGACCACTGACCCTGGCGCTGTGGGAGCCGCCCCTGCTCGACGGCGGCGGCGAGCAGGGCGCCCCGACGAGACGCTCGACGGTGGCGGAGAGCGCCGACCTGCTGGCCGACCTGGTCGCGGACGGCGTGCGCACGCTGGCCTTCGTGCGCTCGCGCAACGCTGCCGAGGTGCTGGCGGTCCAGGCCGCCGGACGTCTGCGCGCGGTCTCGGCCGACCTGGCGGGCCGGGTGGCGGCCTACCGCGGCGGCTTCGTGCCGGAGGACCGCCGCCGTCTCGAGTCCGACCTGCGCGACGGCACACTCGTGGGGGTCGCGGCGACCAACGCGCTCGAGCTGGGGGTCGACATCAGCGGCCTCGACGCGGTCGTGCTGGGCGGCTATCCGGGGACCCGGGCGTCGTTCTGGCAGCAGGTGGGCCGCGCCGGTCGCGGGCGCGAGGCGGCGCTGGCCGTGCTCGTGGCGCGCGACGACCCGCTGGACACCTACCTGGTCGAGCATCCCGAGGTGCTCCTGGACTCACCGCTCGAGGCGACCGCCCTCGACCCCGCGAACCCGCACGTGGTGGGGCCTCACCTGTGCGCCGCGGCCGCCGAGGTGCCACTGACCGACGCGGACCTGGCGCTGTTCGGCGCGCACGCGCTGGACGGGGCGACCGCCTTGGCCTCGGCGGGTCTGCTGCGCCGTCGCGGCGCCCGCTGGTTCTGGACCGGCACGGGCCGCCCCTCCGACCTGGCCGACCTGCGCTCCTCCGGCGGACCACCCGTGGTGCTGGTCGAGACCGGCAGTGGCCGCGTGGTCGGCACCGTCGATGCGGCCTCCGCGCCTGCACTGGTGCACTCCGGAGCGGTGCACCTGGTGCAGGGCGAGACCTGGCTGGTGGACCTGCTGGACCTCGACGAGGGCGTCGCCGAGGTCCACCAGGAGGACCCGGGCTTCACCACCACGGCCCGGTCGGCGACCGAGGTGGAGGTGCGCGAGGAGTCCGCGGTGCGCGCATGGGGCTCGTGCCGCGTCGTCCGCGGCGAGGTCGAGGTCACCCACCAGGTGGTGTCCTTCCTGCGGCGCGCGACCGACACCGGCGTGGTGCTCGGCGAGGAGCTGCTCGACCTCCCGGCCCGGCGCCTGCCGACCGTCGCGGTGTGGTGGACGGTGCCCGAGGCGACGTGGTCCGGCGCCGGCCTGACCCGGCAGGCCGTGGCCGGGGCGGTGCACGCGGCCGAGCACGCCTGCGTCGGGCTGCTGCCGCTGGTCGCGGGCTGCGACCGCGGCGACCTCGGCGGCCTCTCGGCGGTGGTGCACCCGGCCACCGGGGAGCTGACCGTGCTCGCCTACGACGCTCACCCGGGTGGCGCCGGCTTCGCGGAGCAGGGCTTCGACCGTGCCCGTGCCTGGCTGAGCGCCACTCTCGAGGCGGTGCGGTCCTGCGGCTGCGCCGACGGCTGTCCCTCGTGCGTCCAGTCCCCGCGGTGCGGCACCGGCAACGACCCCCTCGACAAGGCGGCCGCCGTCACGCTGCTGGGCCTGCTGCTGTCGGGAGCCTCAGGTCCCTGACCTCGGGCCGGCGTGGGCCCGGGCTCGGACCGTCAGGTCCCGGCCGGCCAGGCGCAGCGACACCTCGCCCACCACCCGGACCCGCTCGCCGTCGACGAGGCACGACGCGAGCCGACCGTCGTCGAGCCCCGCCATCCTCCGGGCCGCCGCACAGGGGTCCTGCCCGTGCTGGGCCGCGACCGCCCCCGCGAGCGCCGCCAGGTCGGCGACCGCCGAGGCCCGTCGCTGGGCGACCAGCACCTCGCCTCCCGCCGTGCCCGCCAGCGCCAGCGCGACCAGCACGCCGCCCATGCCCAGGGCGACCGGGACCGCGACGCCCTGCTCGGACCGCCGCCGCGAGCTGCTCACGTCGGCTCCGCGGCGGCTACCGCGCGCGACCGCACGGTCGGCCCGGGCAGGTGCCCGAAGACCCCGCCCGGCCCGCGGACCCGCAGGCTGACCTCGGCGACCACCGTGTCGCCCTGGCGACGCAGCCGCACCGTCGCACCGGCGGGCGCCACCCGACGACCGGCCGCCACCGCGGCCGCGTCGCCCTCGCCCTGCGCCCCCAGTCGCGCCACCTCGCGGGCGCCGTCGACCACCCTGATCTGTGCCACCACGAGCGAGAGGCACCAGACCAGCCCGAGCACCAGGGCGACCAGGACGGGGAGCACCGCCGCGGTCTCCGCGGTGACGGCTCCGCGCTGGTCACAGCCTCCGCGCCGGGACGCGGAGGCCCGGTGACCTCCGCGGACCTCCGCGCCGGCCATCTCAGCGGATCCCGACCAGACCCAGGAAGAACTCCAGGATCTTCTTCAGGATCGCCTGTCCTGCCTCGCTGGTGATGAACTTGATCAGCACCCCCGCGAACCCGCAGCCCGCGGCGGTGACCGCGGCGTACTCCGCGCTGACCGCACCGATCTCCCGACGCGTGCGCGCCACCGGTGACGTGACCATCTGTGACCTCCTCGTTCGTCCGGGCTCGTGCCCGGTCCGTGTTGACCTGGCCGACTCTCGCCGCGGACGGTCCGCGCCCGTCGGGCCTGCCGCCGACCTGCGGAGAGGCCATGGGTCGCCGGGCCTGTCGACGGTTTCGGGCTCACCCGAGCCCCAGTCGCCCGACGGTGCCGGCGACCAGCGGCACCACGCCCAGCAGCACGAAGGCCGGCAGCAGGCAGACCGCCAGGGGCGCGGTCGCCCGGACCTCCACCTGCCGCACGCGCTCGAGGGTGGCCGAGCGGGCGCCCGCCCGCAGGTCGGCGCCCAGGCGCGTGAGCGCCTCGGCGACCGGCGCGCCGCTGGCCGTCGCCCTCCGCAGCGCCGCGCCCAGCCGCCCGAGGCGCGGGTGGTCGGCGAGCTCGGACCACACCGTGAGCGGGTCGGCCCCCAGGCGCAGCCGCTCGACCCACGGCGCGAGCTCCTGGGCCGCGGCGGGGTGGACCACGCCCCTCACCTGGTCCAGCGCCTCCTCCGGCGCCGCTCCCGCCGCGAGCAGCGACGCCAGGAGGTCGACGAGGTGGGGCAGCTCGCCCTCCACCGCCAGCCGGCGGCGACGACCCGCCCTGGTCTCGGCGCGCGCCACCTGGCGCCGCACGGCGACCGCGACGGCCACCGCCACGGCCAGCCCGACCGGACCGGGCGCGAGGACCAGCACGCCGGCGCCGGCGCCCAGCCCGGCCCAGGTGGCCGGGGAGGGCGAGGCCCTGGACCGGGTCGGGTCGGACGCCGCGACCGGGCGGCGCATCCGCCGGGACGACAGGTCCGGCCCTGGCCGGGGCGGCACGAGGCACAGCACCGCTCCGACGGTGAGCAGCGCGGGCAGGAGCGCGGGGCTCACGTCTCCTCCACCGCCGCACGGGCGACGCCCTCGATCCAGAGCAGTCCCACCCCGACCAGGGCGACACCGGCCAGCAGGCACACCTGCCCGGGCGTCGTGGCGAGCAGGACGTGCCACGGCCGGGCCCCGGCCCCCTGCGCGCCCACGAGCAGCAGCAGGGGGAGCCCCGAGACCATGCGGGCCGTGGCCCGGGTGGCAGCGAGCTCCGTGCGGACCTGGCGCCGCGCCTCCTGGTCGGACCGCAGCGTCTCGAGCACCAGGTCGAGGGCGTGGACCAGCCCGCTGCCATTGCGCGAGCACAGCTCCCAGGCGCCCGCGGCGCGGCGCAGCGCAGCGGCACCGGGCCGGTCCGCGACCTCGCGCAGGGCGGTCGGCACGTCGGCCCCGAGCCGCGCGCGGGTGGCGACCTGACCGAGCTCGGGCCACACCCGGGCGGCTCCTTCCAGCGACTCGGCGAGCGGCCGGCCGGCCCGCAGCTCGCCGACCAGGGCCTCGCACGCGTCGAGCACCGACTGCCGGGTGCGTGCCTGCTCGCGCTCGGCGCGCCCCGCCGACCGCAGCCGCACCACGACCAGCCCGGCCACGCCGACCGACCCCAGCACCAGCGGCTGGAGCCGCAGGAGGAGGCCGGCGACCAGCAGGCCGGCCACCAGCGCGGCCACCTCGGCCCCCGCGGCACGTCGGCTCCGTCGTCGCAGGTCGCCCGGCGCCTCCCCGGGCCCCCTTCGCTCGGGGAGCGCGCACGACCAGTCCGACGGCGGCCGCGGCGAGCAGGGCGGCGGCCAGGGTCACCGCCCGCCCTCCAGCAGACAACCCAGGCGGTCCGCACCCGGCCCCTCCACGGGCGGCGCTCCCCTCGGGAACCGCACGGCCGGCACCGCGCGGCACCGCCCGTCATCGTCGCGTCGGAGGACGGCCACCTCACCCAGGCGGCGCAGCCCGTCGGGGTCGCGACCGCAGTGCAGGACCACCTCGACCGCGCTCGCCAGCTGGGCATGCGCGGCTGCGGACGGCAGCCCCGCGGCGAGGCACAGCCCCTCGACGCGGGGCACGACGTCGGCCGCGGAGTTGGCGTGCAGCGTGCCGCACCCACCGCGGTGACCGGTGTTGAGCGCGGCGAGCAGGTCGGTCACCTCCGAGCCCCGGACCTCGCCCACCACCAGCCGGTCGGGCCGCATCCGGAGGCCCTGGCGGACCAGGGTGCGCAGGTCCACCTCGCCGGCGCCCTCGACGTTGGCGGGTCGGGACTCGAGCCCGACGACGTGAGGGTGGTCCGGGGCCAGCTCGGCGGTGTCCTCGACCAGCACCAGGCGCTCGGCCGGGTCGACCAGGCTCAGCAGGGCGTTGAGGACCGTCGTCTTGCCGGCGCCGGTGCCGCCCCCCACGAGGAAGGCCAGCCGGGCGCGCACGACCTGGTGGAGCAGCGCGGCGCCGTCGCCGGTGACGCTGCCCGCGGACTCCAGCTCCTCCAGCGTGAAGACCCGGCGCCGCGGCACCCGCAGCGACAGCGAGGTGCCCGGCCGGGCGAGCGGGGCGAGGACCGCGTGGAACCGTGTGCCGTCGGCGAGGCGGACGTCGGCGTAGGGCGTCGCGTCGTCGAGACGCCGCCCCGCGCGGGCGGCGAGCCGCTGGGCCAGGCGCCGGACGGCGGCGTCGTCGGGGAAGGCCACCGGGGCGCGCTCGAGCCCCCGCCCCCGGTCGAGGAAGACGTGGTCGGGACCGTTGACGACCACGTCGGTGACCCCCTCGATCCGCACCAGCTCCTCGAGCGGCCCGGCTCCCACCACGTCGCGGCGCAGCGCGTCGAGGACCGCGAGGACGGTCCCGTCGCCAACGGGCCGGCCCTCGCTGCGCAGGACCCTGGCCACGGCCGCCGGGGTGAGCACGGCGCCCGCGCCGTCGGCGGCGAGCCGGTCGCGGACCCGGTCCACGAGAGCGGGGTCGGGGAGCGCGCGCGAGGAGGTCATGCCTCGCAGGGTGCTGCGCGGAGGCGACGGCCTCGGCCCCCCGGCGAGGCGCTGTGGAAGGTCGCGGGGTCAGCGAGCCTGGGGACAGGTCCTGGCCCGCCAGGGCCCGTGGCCGACCCTCACCGCGCCCGGCGGCACCGCCGGCGCGGTCTCACGACTGGTGCGCCCTGGCCTCGGCGGTCACCGACGACTCCGGGTCGTGCCGCCACGACCACACCGCGGCCGCCCAGGCCGCGCACAGGACCACCAGGGAGCAGCCCAGCGCCCAGCGCAGGGCGGTGCCGGGGTCGTCGGACGACGACAGCGCGACCTGGTAGGTCGTCATCACCACCGCGGCGCCGATGGAGGCGCCGATGCGCTGCCCGGTCTGCACCGCGCCGCCGGCGGCGCCCCCCATCCGGGTGGGGACCTCGGCCAGCGTGAGGGTGAAGTTCGGTGAGACCACGGCACCGCCGCCCAGGCCCGCCACCAGCAACGGCACCCCGAGCGCGAGCCACAGCGTGTCACCGCCACCGGCCGGAGGTCCCAGGAGGGCGACGCCCAGGACCCCGCCGATCAGCACGAGCAGCGCGGCGACCGTGATCTTGCGGCCGACCCGGCTCACCAGGCGTCCCGCGATCGGCGAGGCGACCGCGGAGCCGACCGCGAACGGCATGAGCAGCAGCCCTGCGGCGAGCGCGCTCTGGCCGACGCCGTCCTGCAGGTAGACGCTGAGCACGAGGAAGATGCCGGTGAAGCCGGTGAAGTAGAGCGTGCCGACGAGGATCCCGCTCGCGTAGCCGGGGACCCGGCGCAGCAGCCCGATGTCGAGCAGCGGCGCTGCGCCCCGGCGCACCACCCGCCGCTCCCACTGGACGAAGCCGAAGCCCAGCACCGGCACCACCAGGAGGAGCAGCAGCGGCAGGCGCGACCCGCCCTCGACCTGCACCACGGGGAAGAGCACGAACAGCACGGTGAGGCCGAGCAGCAGCGCGCCGACGAGGTCCAGCCGGGTGTCGCCGTCGGCGTCCGGGTCGCGGCCGGGCACCATCGCGCGAATCGCGACGAGCAGGACCAGGCCGATCGGCACGTTGACCAGGAAGATCCACCGCCACCCGTCGTCGGCACCCAGCAGGGCGATGATCCCTCCGCCCAGCACGGGTCCCACGGCCGAGGACACCGAGACGGTCAGTCCGAACAGCCCGAAGGCGGTGCCCCGCTCGGGTCCCTTGAACAAGGTCTGGATGAGACCGGAGTTCTGCGGGGTGAGCAGGCCGGCCGCGCTCCCTTGGACGAGCCGGGCGAGGACCAGCACCGCGATCGAGGGGGCCAGCCCGGCGGCGGCGCTCGCCGTGATGAAGCCGGCCAGCCCGATCAGCATCATCCGGCGACGGCCGTAGGCGTCGCCGAGACGTCCTCCGGTGACCAGCGTCAGCCCGAAGGCCAGGGCGTAGCCGGAGACGACCCACTGGATGCCGCCGGCGCTCGTGTCGAGGGCGGTGCGCATCGAAGGGATCGCGACGTTCACGATCGTGACGTCGAGCAGGACCATGAAGCCCACCGTCAGCGTGACCGCGAGGACCCGCCAGCGCGCCGGGTCCGGTGCGTCCGGGTCGGCGTCGTGCGGCCGACTGTCCGAGGACTCTCCCGAGGCGGGCTCCTCCTGGTCCTGGTCCGACGTCCTGCGCACCCCGACCACGGTAGATCCGTCAAGCAACCCCGCCCTCGCCGACGGCCGCGCCCACCGATCCCAGCACCCGGACGGCCGCGCGAGCGCACGGCGACCGTCGGGACCGCACCGCACCGAGCCCGGCGGCCAGGTGCTCGTCGAGGCCGCGCTGCGTGCCCAGCTCGGTCCACAGCGGGAGGCCGGTCAGCCGGGCCGCGTCGTCGGACCAGGCGCCGCGGGAGTGGCGCACGGCCACCCCGGCGGCGACGCCGGGCGGCACCAGGCCGCGCACCCGGGCCGCCCCGGCGGTGCCGGCGAGGGTGGGCGCGACGACCACCACCACGGCGTCGCAGAGTCCGAGGAGCCCGGGGGTGTCGGCGGAGCGGGGCACGTCGAGGACGACCCAGTCGTGGCCTCGGCGGGCCGCCCCCACCACCTCCCGGACGACCGGGAGGGCCGGCAGGACGGCCGGCCCGGCGCCCCAGCCGAGCACCCGCAGGTGGTGGCGCGCCGGCAGGCTCTCGCGCAGCGCCCGCGCCCCCACGCGCCCCTCGAGCGCCGCCAGGTCGGTCCACGACGTCGCCTCGGTCCCGGCCGGCGCCGGCACGCCGGCCAGGGCACCGGCCGGGAGCCCCCACGGGTCGAGGTCCACCAGGAGCGCCGGGCAGGTGGCGGCCGCCACCTCGGCCAGCGCGAGCGCCAGGACGCTCGCCCCGACGCCGCCCGACGCCCCGAGCACCCCGACGACGTGTCCTCGCGGCGGCGAGTCCCGGTCGCCCAGGTCGGCCAGCCACGACCGCAGCGCGTCCGCGTCGGCGGGCAGCTCGAGCACCCCGCACGCCCCCAGCGCGAGGGCCCCGCGCAGCAGGTGGTCCGACGCCGGCCCGGGCGCGACCACCCACACCTCCTGGCGCCGCCCGAGACGCTGGTCGAGGACCTCGGCGACGGCATCCTCGCCCACGAGCACCGCCGCACCCGTGCGCCAGCGGCCGGCGAGGGCGGGGAGCGGCAGCGGCTCGACGACCACGTTGGCCGCGGCCGCGAGCCTCGCGACGGCGGCGCGCACCGTGGCGTCGGCGGTGACCAGCAGGACGGAGGCGGTGACCTGATCCACGGACCCAGCCTCGCCGCGGCCGGCCCGGCTCCGTGGACGCGCGCGGCACCTGGGGAGGGCCCGTGGGTCGCGGACCCTGTGCACGGAGGGCGGCCCGAGGGGGAGCCCGAGGACGGCCGAGAACGGCGCGGGCCCCTGGCGAGGGGGGAAAGCCAGGGGCCCGCAGTCATCCGGATCTGGGGGGATCGACCCGGATCACAGACCAGCGAGGGGGGATCGCTGGGTGCGTCATGCCGGACCGGTCTCGCGAGGGACCGGCACGGCGCATCGCGGCGATCCTACCGGACGACTCACCCCTGGTCATGGGACGAAACGCCCCCCTGGGTATGTCGCGGGGCTGTGACGGATGCGACGGAAGTGGTCCGGGCCCAGGGCCGGCAGGGCACACTGGCGGGGTGAGCACGACGGCCTCCGCGGCGACCCCGACCCCACTCGGGACGAGGTCGGCCGCGCCGCGCCACCACGGCCGCCCCGCGGCCTTCTTCGACCTCGACAAGACGATCATCGCCAAGTCGAGTGCGCTCGCGTTCAGCAAGCCGTTCTACGCCGGCGGGCTGATCAACCGCCGCCTCGTGCTGCGCAGCGCCTACGCCCAGTTCATGTTCCTGCTCGGCGGCGCCGACCACGACCAGATGGAGAAGATGCGTCGCTTCCTCTCGCAGATGGTCACCGGATGGCCGGTCGACAGCGTGCGCGAGATCGTCGCCGACACCCTGCACAACATCGTCGACCCGATCGTCTACGACGAGGCGGTCGGCCTGATCGAGGACCACCACCTCGCGGGCCGCGACGTGATCGTCGTGTCGGCCAGCGGCTCGGAGATCGTCGAACCGATCGCCGAGCTGATCGGGGCCGACGACGTGATCGCCAGCCGCCTCGCCATCGAGCACGGCCGCTACACCGGCGCGATCGAGTACTACGCCTACGCCGAGCACAAGGCCACCGCCATCCGCGAGATCGCACGACGCCGCGGCTACGACCTGTCCCGCAGCTACGCCTACTCCGACTCGATCACCGACGTGCACATGCTCGAGGTGGTCGGCCACCCCCACGCGGTCAACCCCGACAAGGAGCTGCGCCGGGTGGCCGAGACGCGCGGGTGGCCGGTGCTGTCCTTCACCCGGCCCGTCGCCCTCGGTGCCCGCATGAGGCTGCCCGGCAGCCGGGGCACGATGACCGCGCTCGGCGTCGGCACCGCCGTGGTCGTCGGCAGTGCGATCTACCTCGGCGTACGACGGCGCCTCGACCAGGCGGGCAACCTCTGACGACACGCCCGCCCGGGCGACGGGCGCGATGTCAAGGCTTGTGGGCTCCTCCCGGTCGGCGTACAAAAGAGACAGACGCACGACCCGACCACGGGCCCACACAAGGGCTGGGTACCCACGCGGTGACCGACCTTCTTGAGGCTGTCGACACCGGGGACACACCCCGGGCGACGTACATGGTGCACGCCTGGTAGCCCGACGTCCTGTGTGTCAGTGGGCGGCACTCCGCGAGGAGCGCCGCCCACTGTTTCGTCTGCTCGCCTCCGGCTCGCCGGAATGCCCGAGACGTCCTGCGCCCCTACCGCTTGAGGGGACTGCTCTCGGCGCCGGCGGCGTAGGCCTCGGCGGCGTAGAGGAGCCAGGCGTGGACGCCGGGGTCGCCGCCGTCGGCGTAGGCGCGGAGGTTGGACTCGTACTCCCGGCGCACGGACAGGTGCCCCGCCTCGGGGACGGTGAGCGAGGTCGGGTCCACACCACGGGCGACGAGGACCAGCCGCTCCAGGGCCCGAGCGACGATGCCGTCGTGCGAGGCGAAGGGCCGCACCGTGCGGACCTCGGCGTGCGCGACGGCGGCCACGACCAGGCCCGGGGCCGTGGTCCGCCGGGTGAGCAGGCCGGCGAGGCGCCGCAGGCGGGCGTGGTCGGCGTCGCCGCGCGGACGGCCCAGCGACTCCTCGGGGACGGTGCCCTTCGCCGCCGCGGTGTGCAGTCGGGCGAGGACCTGCAGGGGCGAGTGCTCCAGCGTCGGCAGCAGGCCGAGCAGGCCGGTCGAGACCCGCAGGGCGGCGGTCGCCAGGTCGTCCCCGGAGCCCTCGCGGGCCTCCTCCAGCGTCGAGGCCGAGCCCTCGAGCACCGCGCTCGCGTGCGCGCCACGCAGCAGCGACTCCCCGGTGAGGTCGGCGGCCGTGCGCCGCAGGCCGCGATCGCGCAGCAGCGCGTCGATCCCGTCACGGGTGGCCGCCATCGCCGAGCCGACCCCTTCGAGGGAGGCCAGCGCAGCCAACGGATCCGGCGTCGTGTCGGGCATGGGCGGCAGGCTAGTACGGGCCCCGACGCGGGGTAGATTGGGCGCCGACATGGACTCCTCCTCCCGCTCCGCCGCACGCGACGCCGCGCGCGACCAGCAGCGCACCTCCTTCGCCCACGTCGCCGACGCCTACGACCGCGCGCGACCGGGCTACCCCGTCGACGCGGCCCGGTGGCTGGTCGGCACCCGTGCCTCCTCCGTGGTCGAGCTGGGAGCGGGCACCGGCAAGCTCACCGACCGGCTCCTCGAGCTCGGCCACGACGTGCTGGCCACCGACCCGCTCCAGGAGATGCTCGACCACCTCCTCGAGCGCCATCCCGACGTCCGCGTCGCCGAGGCCCCGGCCGAGCAGATCCCCGCCGCCACCCGCAGCGTCGACACCGTCGTCGCGGCCCAGGCGTTCCACTGGTTCGACCACCCCGCCGCACTCAAGGAGATCGCCCGGGTGCTCAAGCCCGAGGGCCGCATCGCCCTGGTCTGGAACGAGCGCGACGAGCGGGTGCCGTGGGTGCGCAAGCTCTCGGCCCTGCTGGGCGAGCCCCCGGACGACAGCGACTGGTCCGAGGTGCTGATCGGCTCGGGGCTCTTCGGCTACGTCGAGACCGAGACGTTCCGCCACTGGCAGCCGCTGCGCAAGGAGGAGCTGCGTGAGCTCGTGCGCTCCCGCTCCTACGTCGCGGTGATGGACCCGATGGCCCAGGACCGCCTGCTGCGCAAGGTCGACGAGCTGTTCGACGTCTACGACCGCGGCCCCGACGGGCTGCTCATGCCCTACCTCGTGCGGTGCTTCCGCGCCGTGGTCCGGCCCCGCGGCATCATCGAGGAGCCCGAGCACAGCCGCGACCTCACCGAGGCCGCCCGCGCGGTCCGCGAGGCCCAGGGAGCCGACGGCCCGCCCACCACGGCCGTCCCCCACGAGGACGACCCCGCCACCACGCTGATCGACTTCCGCTAGCCGTCCCTCAGCCGGCGACCTCGTCGGTCAGCGCCTGGGTCAGCTCGGGGGCGTCCTCGGGGGACCAGAAGTGCACGGGACCGGTGTCCGCGGGCATGCCCTGACTCTAGGGTGACGGCGTGAGACGACCGCGCGCCTGGAGGTCGCACCTGGGCAGCGACACCGACCGGGCCACGCTGCGCGCCCTGCGCACGGCGCTGCGCACTGCCTCCGCGCTGCGCGCGGGCCTCACCGAGCAGGCCGCCCAACGGTCGGTCGAGGACCTGCGATCCCTGGTCGGCAGCGCCTCGCTGGCCCTGACCGACGACAGCAGGGTCATGGCGTGGTCGGGCGAGGCGGAGCATCACCGCGAGCAGGCCGAGGCGGCCGCCCGCCGGCGACCCCCGCAGACCGTGGTCCTGGGCCGTCGCGAGGTGCACTGCGGCGACCTGGCCTGCCCCGTGGCGGCCGCGGTGGTGTGCCCACTGGTCGTCGACGGGGTCGTCGTGGGCACCGTGCAGGTGTTCACCTCACGGACCAGCGCCGGACTGGTGAGCGCGGTCGAGGAGGTCGCCGCCTGGGTGTCCGGCCAGCTCGAGCTCGCCGCCCTCGACGCCAGCCGCACGCGGCTGATGGAGGCCGAGGTGCGGGCACTGCGGGCCCAGATCAGCCCGCACTTCATCTACAACTCGCTCAACGCGATCGCGTCGTTCGTGCGCACCGATCCGGGCAAGGCCCGAGAGCTGCTGCTCGACTTCGCCGACTTCACCCGCTACTCCTTCCGGAGCCACGGCGAGTTCACCACGCTGGCCGAGGAGCTGCGCTCGATCGAGCGCTACCTCGTGCTCGAGCAGGCCCGGTTCGGCGAGCGGCTGCAGGTCAGCCTCCAGGTCGACCCCGAGGTCCTGGCGGTGACCGTGCCGTTCCTGTGCCTGCAGCCGCTGGTGGAGAACGCCGTCCGCCACGGGCTCGAGTCGCGCGAGGGCACCGGCCACGTCGAGATCGTGGCGCTCAACCGCGACCAGGAGGCGGTGATCTCGGTCGAGGACGACGGCGTCGGCGAGGACCCCGAGCACGTGCGGCACGTGCTCGCCGGAACCTCGGAGTCGGACTCGGTCGGGCTGGGCAACGTCGACGGCCGGCTGCGCTCGGCCTTCGGCGACGACTACGGCCTGGTCGTCGAGACCGCTCCCGGCGCCGGCACCAAGGTGACGCTGCGGGTCCCCAAGTTCGCCGCCGGGGTGCACGCATGAGACTCACGGTCCTGGCGGTCGACGACGAGGGACCCGCCCTGGAGGAGATCAGCTGGCTGCTCGAGCGCGACGAGCGGGTGGGCACGGTGCTGCTCGCCGACTCCGCGGCCGACGCGCTGCGCATCCTGCAGGAGCACCCGGTCGACCTCGTGCTGTCCGACATCCGCATGCCCGGGCTCAGCGGGCTCGAGCTGGCCCAGGTGCTGCGCCGCTTCCGCGAGCCGCCCAAGGTGGTCTTCGTGACGGCGTACGACGCCCACGCGGTCGACGCGTTCGAGGTGGGGGCGGTGGACTACCTGCTCAAGCCGGTGCGCGAGACCCGGCTGGCCGAGGCGATCCGCCGCGCGATCGAGTCGCCCGGCCCGACCGCGGAGGACGACGAGCCGATCCCGGTCGAGAGCGGTGGGGTGACCCGCTTCGTACGCCGGGGCGACGTGCGCTGGGTCGAGGCGCACGGCGACTACACCCGGCTGCACACCCCTCAGGGCAACCCGTTGGTGCGCATCCCGCTGACCCGGCTGGAGGACGAGTGGGCCGACGCCGGCTTCGTGCGCATCCACCGATCGACCCTCGTCGCGCTGGCCCACGTCCGGGAGGTGCGCGTGGAGTCGGGCAAGGTCGTCGTGGTGGTCGGCGAGGAGGAGCTGGCGGTCTCGCGCCGCCACGCCCGCGAGCTGCGCGACCTGCTGGTGCGCCGGTCCGGCGGTCGCTCGTGAGCGAGCCCCCGCGGCGGGTCCGCGTCACCAGTCCCCGCACCGGCGCCTCGGCGCGCACCCGGCCGGTCGCGGTCACCACCCAGATCGACCAGCGCACGTCGCTGGGCGACGTCTATCTCGCCTCCCTCCTGCGGGCCCAGCTGCGGCTCGCCGCGGTCGTGCTCGGCACGGTGCTCCTGGTCCTCGGCTCCCTCCCGGTGCTGTTCGTCGCGGTCCCCGGGCTGAGCCGCGTGATCGTGCTCGGTGTGCCGCTGCCGTGGGTGGTGCTGGCCTTCGCGGCCTACCCCGGCTTCGTCCTGGCCGGCTGGGTGTTCGTCCGCCGGGCCGAGCGCAACGAGGCCACCTTCGCCGCCCTGGTCGCCCCCGAGGACGAGCCGTGAGCGGCATCGTCGCGGTCGCGCTGGTCTCGGTGGTCACCCTCGGCATCGGCGCCTACGGCTGGCGCTTCTCCCGCACCACCAGCGACTTCCTCGTCGCGTCCCGGTCGGTCGGGCCGGGATGGAACGCCAGCGCGATCGGCGGGGAGTACCTCTCGGCCGGCTCGTTCCTCGGCGTCGCCGGGCTCGTGCTCGCCTTCGGCACGGACATGCTGTGGTACCCGATCGGCTGGACCGGGGGCTACCTGGTCATGCTCGCCCTCGTCGCCGCCCCGCTGCGCCGCTCGGGCGCCTACACCGTGCCCGACTTCGCCGAGGCCCGGCTGGAGTCCCTCCAGGTGCGGCGGTTCACCGCCCTGCTCGTGGTCGCCCTCGGCTCGCTCTACCTCATCCCCCAGTTCGAGGGCGCCGGCCTCGCCCTGGGCATCGTCGCGGGCACCGACCCGTGGGTCGGCGCGTGCGTCGTCGGCGTCGTCGTGCTGGCCAACGTGCTGCTCGGCGGGATGCGCAGCATCACCTTCGTGCAGGCCTTCCAGTACTGGCTCAAGCTCTCGGCGCTGCTCGTCCCCGCACTGTTCCTGCTCGGGGTCTGGCTCGGGGACGGGGCCCCCAGCCCCGCGGACGTCACCGCCGGCGGGGTCGGCGGAGCCGCCTGGTCCGACCCGGCCGTCACCGCCAGCGGCGACGTCCCGCTGGGCCTCTACACGACGTACTCCATCATCGTGGCGACCTTCCTCGGCACGGTCGGCCTGCCCCACGTCGTGGTGCGCTTCTACACCAACCCCGACGGCCGCCAGGCCCGCCGCACCACGCTGGTCGTGCTCGTCCTGCTCGGCCTCTTCTACGTCCTCCCGCCGGTGTACGCCGCGCTGGGCCGCCTCTACGCCTCCGACCTGGTGGCGTCCGGGCAGGCGGACTCGGTGGTCCTGACCCTGCCCGGTCGGATGGTCGGCGGCGACCTCGGGGCGGCGCTGTCCGCGCTGACCGCGGCCGGCGCGTTCGCGGCGTTCCTCTCGACGTCCGGCGGGCTGACCGTCGCCGTCGCCGGCGTGCTCAGCCAGGAGCTGCTGCGCCGCCGGTCCACGAGCACGGTGCGCGACCCGCGCTCCGGCGTCCGCCCCTTCCAGGCGGCCGCGGTGGTCGCGCTGGCCGTCCCGCTGCTGGTCGCCCTGGCGGTGCAGGGCGTGGGCGTGGCCGAGGCGGTCGGCCTCGCCTTCGCCTTCGCCGCCTCGACGCTCGCACCGCTGATCCTGCTCGGCATCTGGTGGCGCGGGCTGACCGACGTCGGTGCCCTGGCGGGCATGGCGGTCGGCGGGCTCGGCGCCGGGTCGGCGATCGTCGACACGTGGGTGGGGGTCCCGCACGGCGGCTGGTCTGGCGTGCTGCTGACCCACCCCGCGGCCTGGTCGGCGCCGCTGGCCTTCCTCGTGATGGTGGTGGTCTCCTGGCTGAGCCCGCGTCGCGTGCCGCTGCACGTCGACACCACGATGGTGCGGCTGCACACGCCCGAGGCGCTCCCGCTGGACCGAGGGCCCGCGTTGCGCTGACCGCTCGTCGCTCGATCCGGACCGCTGACCGATCCGCCGCCCCCGTCCGCCGACTCCGCCCCGAACGCCTCTCGCCCTCGTCGAACCGCCCTTCCTAGCGTGAGCGGCCTCACGTCCCCCGCCACAGAAGGGCTCTCCCGTGACCCAAGCGATGCCTCCCGAGCCGAGCGCGACGAGCACCGCGCCGCGGCCCCACACGCATGCCGACGTCCACGACCCGTTGTACGCCGAGCTGGCGGCCAGCGCCGACTTCCAGGAGCTGCGGCGCCGCTACCGCGCGTTCGTCTTCCCGTGGACCGTCGCGTTCCTGCTCTGGTACCTGATGTTCGTCGCGCTCTCCAACTGGGCGCCGGACTTCATGGGCAGCAAGGTCATCGGCAACATCAACCTCGGCCTGGTGATGGGGCTGCTGCAGTTCCTGAGCACCTTCGGGATCGCCTACCTCTACTCCAAGCACGCGGCGCGCAGCTTCGACCCGCTCGCCGACTCGCTCAACCGCGAGTACGAGGCCAAGCGGGGTGAGGGGCGATGAGCGTCCTGCACACGCTTCCCCTGGCAGCGGCCAAGGCCGCGGAGTCGTCCGGCGGCACCGACCACCAGCTCTTCACCTCCCTGCTGTTCGGCGCGATCGTGCTCGCCACGATCGGCGTGACCGTGTGGGCCAGCCGGGCCACCTCGGGCGCGGCCGACTACTACGCCGGCGGACGCAACTTCTCCGGCTTCCAGAACGGTCTGGCCATTGGCGGCGACTACATGTCGGCCGCGTCGTTCCTCGGCATCTCCGGCGCGATCGCGCTGGCCGGCTACGACGGCTTCCTCTACTCCATCGGCTTCCTCGTGGCCTGGCTGGTCGCCCTGCTGCTCGTCGCCGAGCTGCTGCGCAACTCCGGCCGCTACACGATGGCCGACCAGCTCGCCTACCGGATGCACCAGCGTCCGGTGCGCACGGCCGCAGCGGTCAGCACCGTCGTGGTGTCGGTGTTCTACCTGCTGGCGCAGATGGTCGGCGCCGGCGCGCTCGTGTCGCTCCTGCTCGGTGTCGAGGACCAGGGCGTCAAGAACTTGACCATCGTCGGGGTCGGTGCCCTGATGATCTTCTACGTCACGGTCGGCGGCATGAAGGGCACGACCTGGGTGCAGATCATCAAGGCCTGCCTGCTCATGGCCGGCTCGGCGGTCATCGTCGTGTTGGTGCTCAAGGAGTTCAGCTTCAACCTCTCGGACCTGCTGGGCACCGCCGGCGGCAACTACGCCGAGAGCGCCAACGCGGCGGCCGCGGCGGCCGGCAAGCCCGAGGCGGCCACGGCCGGTCAGTTCCTGCAGCCGGGCCTGAAGTACGGCGTCAGCATGACCAGCAAGCTGGACTTCTTCTCCCTCGGCCTCGCCCTGGTGCTGGGCACCGCCGGCCTGCCGCACATCCTGATCCGCTTCTACACCGTCCCCACGGCGCGCGACGCCCGCAAGTCGGTGCTCTGGGCGATCGGCCTGATCGGCACGTTCTACCTCTTCACGCTGGTGCTGGGCTTCGGCGCCCGGGCGCTGCTCAACGGCGACGACATGGCCAAGGTCGTGGAGAGCAAGGGCAACCTGGCGTCCCCCCTGCTGGCCCAGGCCGTCGGCGGCGGCGAGGGTACGGCGGGTGGTGCGATCCTGCTCGCCGTCATCGCGGCGATCGCGTTCGCGACGATCCTCGCCGTGGTGGCGGGGCTGACCCTGGCCTCGTCGACCTCGGTGGCCCACGACCTCTACAACTCGGTCCTGCGCCGCGGTGAGGCGACCGACCAGGAGGAGATCAAGGTCGCCAAGACGACCGCCTTCGTGCTCGGCGCGGTGGCGATCGGGCTGGCGATCCCGGCGCAGAACCTCAACATCGCCTTCCTCGTGGCCCTGGCCTTCGCGGTCGCGGCCTCGGCCAACCTGCCGGCGATCCTCTACAACATGTTCTGGCGGCGCTTCAACACCCGCGGTGCGGTGTGGAGCATCTACGGCGGCCTGATCAGCTCGCTGGGCCTGGTGCTGTTCTCGCCGGTCATGTCGGGCAAGACCGACCCGGTCACGGGCGCCAACCTGTCGCTGCTGCCCGCCGGCGTCGACATCTCGTGGTTCCCGTTGGAGAACCCGGGCCTGGTGTCGATCCCGATCGGCTTCCTGCTCGGCTTCATCGGGACCATGACGACCCGTGACCGCGAGGCCGTCCAGGAGTTCGACGAGCTCGAGGTCCGCTCCCTCACCGGAGCCGGCGCCGAGGGCGCCGTCAGCCACTGACCGGCCACCCGACCCGGCCGCGCCCGCACCCGCTGCGGGCGCGGCCGGACCCTGTTCCGCCCGACCAGCCGTGACTAGGGTCGAGTCAGAGCCCGGTCACCACCCGCGTGCAGCCGCACGACCACGAGACGAGGAGCCCGCATGTCCGACGAGACGAGTGAGACGCTGTCCAACCTCATGCAGGAGGACCGCACCTTCGACCCGCCGAGCGACCTGGCCGAGCACGCCAACGTCACGCAGGCGACGTTCGACGAGGCGGCGCAGGACCGGCTGGCGTTCTGGGCCGCGGCGGCCGAGCGCCTGCACTGGGCCGAGCCCTTCGACGAGGTGCTCGACTGGAGCAACCCTCCGTTCGCCAAGTGGTTCGTGGGCGGCAAGCTCAACGCGGCGTACAACTGCGTCGACCGTCACGTCGAGGCCGGGCTCGGCGACCGCGTCGCCTTCCACTGGGAGGGCGAGCCGGTCGAGGACAAGCGCACCCTCACCTACGCCCAGCTCAAGGACGAGGTGTGCCGGGCCGCCAACGCGCTGGCCGACCTCGGCGTGCACAAGGGCGACCGGGTGGCGATCTACATGCCGATGATCCCGGAGACGGCCGTGGCGATGCTGGCCTGCGCGCGGCTGGGCGCGATCCACACCGTGGTGTTCGGCGGCTTCTCCTCCGACGCGCTGGCCAGCCGGGTCCTCGACTGCGAGGCCTCGGTGGTCATCACCTCCGACGGCGGCTACCGCCGCGGTGCGCCGTCCGCCCTCAAGCCCGCGGTCGACGAGGCCGTCGCCACGGTGGCCGCGGAGCGTGCCGACCTGGTGAAGAAGGTGCTCGTGGTCAGGCGCACCGAGCAGGACGTGGACTGGGACGACGACCGCGACGTGTGGTGGCACGACGTGGTCGACTCCGCCTCGACCGAGCACGAGTGCGAGTTCTTCGACGCCGAGCACCCGCTCTACGTCATGTACACCTCGGGCACCACCGGCAAGCCCAAGGGCATCCTGCACACCACGGGCGGCTACCTCGTCGGCACCTCGTGGACCCACTGGGCGGTCTTCGACCTCAAGCCCGAGACCGACGTCTACTGGTGCACCGCCGACGTCGGCTGGGTGACCGGCCACAGCTACATGGTCTACGGCCCGCTGGCCAACGCGGCCACGCAGGTGATGTACGAGGGCACCCCCGACTCCCCGGAGAAGGGCCGCTGGTGGCAGATCATCGAGGAGTACGGCGTCACGATCTTCTACACCGCCCCCACCGCGATCCGCTCGTTCATGAAGCAGGGCAGGGAGATCCCCGACCAGCGCGACCTGTCGTCGCTGCGTCTGCTCGGTTCGGTCGGTGAGCCGATCAACCCCGAGGCCTACATGTGGTACCGCGAGGTCATCGGCGGCGAGCGCTGCCCGATCGTCGACACGTGGTGGCAGACCGAGACCGGCCAGATCATGATCAGTCCCCTGCCGGGCGTGACCGCGGGCAAGCCCGGGTCCGCGATGGCGCCGATCCCCGGCGTCTCCGCCGCGGTGGTCAACGACGAGGGCAAGGAGGTCGGCAACGGCGAGGGCGGCTACCTCGTGCTCAAGGAGCCGTGGCCCGCGATGCTGCGCACCCTGTGGGGCGACGACGAGCGCTTCAAGGAGACCTACTGGTCGCGCTTCAAGCAGATGTACTTCGCCGGTGACGGCGCCAAGCTCGACGACGACGGCGCGATCTGGCTGCTCGGCCGGGTCGACGACGTGATGAACGTGTCGGGCCACCGCCTCTCGACCACCGAGATCGAGTCGGCGCTGGTCTCGCACCCCAAGGTCGCCGAGGCCGCGGTGGTGGGCGCCAAGGACGAGGACACCGGCCAGGCGGTCTGCGCCTTCGTCATCCTGCGGGAGTCCGCGGGCGACGGCGGCAAGGACATCGTCGAGGAGCTGCGCAACCACGTGCGCAAGGAGATCGGTGCGATCGCCAAGCCCCGCCAGATCATGGTCGTGCCGGAGCTGCCCAAGACCCGCTCGGGCAAGATCATGCGCCGTCTGCTGCGCGACGTGGCCGAGAAGCGCGAGGTGGGCGACGTGACCACACTCGCCGACTCGACCGTGATGGACCTGATCTCCACCGGCATGGGGGGCAAGTCCGGCGACGAGTAGCCGCAGCCGCCGAGTCGGTAGGCTCGGGCCAGGAGTGCCGGGAAGCCTGGTCGGCGACATCCTGCCGACCGCTCGAAAGGCCCTCCCGTGACCGAGCCGCGCCGTCCTCTGCTCCGACGACTGACCAGCTCCGAGGAGTCCTACCTCGGCTACCTCCTGCGGCAGGAGACGATCGGCGGCGCCATCGTGCTGGGCGCCGCCGTCGTCGCCGTGGCGTGGGCGAACTCCCCGTGGTCCCAGGCCTACGCCGACCTGCGTCACCTGCAGATCGGTCCGCTCGACGTCGAGCACTGGGCCGCGGACGGGGCGCTGACGCTGTTCTTCTACCTGGCCGGGCTGGAGCTCAAGCGCGAGCTGCTCGTGGGGTCGCTGCGTCGTCCCGCCGACGCGGTGGTGCCCGTGGTGGCCGCGGTGTGCGGCGTGCTGGTCCCGGCCGTCGTCTACCTTGCGATCAACAGCGCCTCCGACGCCGGCCGGCCCGGCGGCTGGGCGATCCCGGCCGCCACCGACATCGCCTTCGCCCTGGCCGTCCTCGCCCTGGTCGGAGGGTCGCTCCCGACGGCGCTGCGCGCCTTCCTGCTCACCCTGGCGGTGGTCGACGACCTGCTGGTGATCGTGATCATCGCGGTCTTCTACACCTCGCAGATCCACCTCCTGCCGCTCGCGGTCGCCGCCCTGCTCCTGGTCGGGTTCGCGGTGCTGCAGCGCATCCGGGGCGAGTCCTGGCTCTGGTACGTCCCGCTCGCCCTCGGCATCTGGTGGGCGACGCACGAGAGCGGGGTGCACGCGACCGTGGCGGGCGTCGCGATGGGCCTGCTGACCCGGGTGCTGCCGGACCCCGGGGAGACGAGCTCCCCCGCCGAGCAGCTCGAGCACCGGCTCGGCCCGCTGAGCGCAGGGCTCGCGGTGCCCTTCTTCGCCCTGACCGCGGCCGGTGTCGCGATCGAGGGCGGCGGCGAGCTGCTGCGCGACCCCGTGGTCATCGGCGTCGTGGCCGGGCTGGTCCTCGGCAAGCCCGCCGGGGTCCTGCTCGGCACCTGGCTGACCGTGCGCTTCACCCGTGCCGAGCTCGGCGAGCTGCAGTGGCGCGACCTGCTCGGCGTGGCCGTGCTGGCGGGCCTGGGGTTCACCGTCGCGCTGCTGGTCGCCGAGCTGTCCTTCCCGGGGGCGGAGGGCGACGGCGCCAAGACCGCCGTCCTCGCGGCCTCGGTGCTCTCCGGACTGCTCGCCGCGGCGATCCTGCGGCGCCGCAACCGCGTGCACGCCGTCGCGGCTGGGTAGTGTTCGCGGCATGAGTGAGCACGCGCCCGCACGTCCTGCCGTCGCCGAGGCGGAGGCCGAGCCGACCCTCGGTGAGCTGATCACCTCGGCCCAGAAGGACTTCTCCGCCCTGGTGAAGCAGGAGATCGCCCTGCTCAAGTCCGAGGTGAGGGTGAGCGTCAAGGTCGGCGGGATGAGCATCGCGCTGTTCGCCGCCGCCGGGTTCCTCGCCCTGCTCGCGGTGGTCCTGCTGTCGTTCTTCTTCGTCTACCTGGTGCACCTGACCGGGCTCGGACTGGTGTGGTCCTACGGCATCGTGGTCCTTGCCTACCTGCTGGTGGCCGGCCTGCTGGGCTTCGTCGGCTACCGCAAGATCACCAAGGTCCGCCCGCCCGAGCGCGCGATCCACCAGGCGCAGGAGACCAAGGACACCCTGCTCCGCAAGAAGTGATCCCCGCCGGTCGCGGTCAGGCGTAGCCGAGGTCGTGCAGGCGGTCGTCGTCGATCCCGAAGTGGTGGGCGATCTCGTGCACCACGGTGATCCGCACCTCCTCGACGACCTCCTCCTCCGAGTCGCACATCCGGGTGAGCGGTCCGCGGTAGATCAAGATCCGGTCCGGCACCACCATCGTGTAGGTGCTGTCGCGCTCGGTGAGGGCGATGCCGTCGTAGAGGCCGAGCAGGCCGGGGTCGTCGGCCGGCGGCTCGTCCTCGACGAGCACGACGCAGTTGTCGACCAGGTCGAGCAGCGCGCCGGGGACCGTGTCGAGCGCGTCGGAGACCAGCTCCTCGAAGCGCTCGGGGTCCATGTCGATCACCTCGACATCCTCGCAGGCGTCGGGTGAGGGGCCGCCCGAGGCCGGTCGCGCGGTGGCTAGGATGACTCGGTCCCCTCGGGGACGGGCCCCCATCGTCTAGCGGCCCAGGACCCCGCCCTTTCACGGCGGTAGCGCCGGTTCGAATCCGGTTGGGGGTGCCCTGTGCGCTCGCCCGCCCCCGATTTAGCGGGGCGGGCGCAGCCTGTTAGAGTTCCCTCCGTCCTCCTGCGTGGAGGACGACAACCAGGCCCCGTAGCGCAGTTGGTTAGCGCGCCGCCCTGTCACGGCGGAGGCCGCGGGTTCGAGTCCCGTCGGGGTCGCGACGAACAGCCGTTCCACCTCCGGAGCGGCTGTTGTCGGCTAGGCCAGGTAGCTCAGTTGGTACGAGCGACCGACTGAAAATCGGTAGGTCGGCGGTTCGACCCCGCCCCTGGCCACCGGCCCGCGAGGACCGCTCGGACCCCGTCCGGCGGTCCTCGTTGCATCTCCTCGCTTCACTTGCCGTCGATGAAGCACATGACTTCATCCCGGGATCGCGCAGAGAGCGACCCCGCCGAGTGCCAGCAGCCAGCTGGCGAACGACCCGATCAGGAAGTACTCCGTCACGTCACTCGGGCCGCCGGTCTCCGACCCGCGCTGCAGCTCGGGGAACCTCAGCAGGCCCTTGGCCGCGACCACGATCGAGGCCGCGGTCACGTGGCCGGCCAGTCCGAGCCCGACGATCAGCAGCCGCTCCATCGGACCGAGCAGGCGTCCGCCCCGGAGCGACTTCTCGTTGTCGGAGGCCGGCACGCCCACGGCGTCGAGCACGAGCCGCACCAGGACGTTGACCGTGGCGAGCTGGGCGACCAGCACGCCGGCGACCAGCACCAGCCGGTCGGGCGCCACCGCGCCGAGCGGCCCGCGCAGCACCCCGGGCAGGTCGGCGGCCAGGCGCCCGCCCGCGAGCAGGGACCACAGCAGGCCCGCTCCCCAGCCGGAGAAGGCCACGACCCGGGCGCGGGTGGAGCGGGTGCCCAGGGCCACCGCCGACCCGAGCAGCCAGCACAGGAACGCCGCCGCCCAGACGAGGAGGTCGAGAGCGCCGACCCGGACCGACAAGGCGAACGCGACGACGGCCCCGGCCAGCAGGAGCAGGCCGAGGACCGCCATCAGCCAGCGCCGGCCCGGCCTGGTCACGTCGCGTGAGGCGCGCACGAGGTCGACCAGTCCCACCGCCAGCAGCCAGACCCCGGTCTCCGTCATGGCACCGGTCTAACGCTGCCCACCGACATCCGCCCGCCGGACACGCCGCCTAGATCCGCCACGGGTCGAGGACGTCGAGGGCGACCAGGTCTCCCGTCGTCGCCGCGACGACGATGACACCGTCCGGCTCCACGGCCGGGTGCTCGTCGAGCTGCGGGCCCTCCTGGTGCAGCACCCAGGCGATGCGGCCGTCCGGACCGCGCGCCACCGTCTCGGTGCGGCCGACCTCGACCTGGAAGGTGGTGGCGGGACTCACGAGCGGACGCAGGTCCGAGGGGAGCTCTCCCTGCGCCGGCCGGAGCCAGCGCACCTCGCCCGTGGAGACGTCGCACCCGAGGTCGTGGGTCCACGGCGCGAGGACCCCGACACGTCGGGGCCGTCCACGACGGCGAAGTGCTCGACGCCCGGCGTGGGGCGCGACCACCTCGGCGAGCCGGGCAGGGTGGCGATCGAGCCGTCGGGGTCCTCCGTGACGGAGACCGCGCCCGCCCGACGGACCTGCACCTCAGCGGGCCCGACGCAGCGCCTCGGCGTCGCGGACCGCGGCGATCCCGCGCGCGAAGGCCTGGGACACCGCAGAGGGGGAGACACCCTCCGCGGCGGCGATGTCGCGCTGCGAGTGGCCGGTCAGGGCCAGGACCAGCATCCGCAGGGCGCGCTCGTTGAGCCGGTCGACGAGCGCGTCGCGGCAGGTCAGGTAGGCGTTCTCCGCCGCGGCCCCGGGGCCGGCGTACCAGGTGCGGAGGGCCGAGCTGCGCGGGCGGCCGAGGTGCTCGAGCGCCTCCCGGGCGCCCCACCAGGCCGGACCGTCCTGCACGCGCGGGGTGCGGGCGGCGTCGAAGGTCTCGGCCTCTCCCACCCCGATGCCGGCGCGGACGTCGACCACGGGCAGCAGGTGCAGACGGACGACGAGCGCGGCCAGGGAGGCGTCCTCGAGCCGGGCGTAGGCGCCCTGGAACTCGTCGCCCACCGTCGGCTCGAGCGCCTGCTCGGCCGCCACCAGCTCGTCGGCCGCGGCCAGGGCGCCGACCAGGGCGGCGTGCGCGGCAGCCCGGTCGGGGACCGTGCGCGACCCGACGAGGTCGCCGATCAGCGCATACATGTTCAGAGCCTAGCTGAACTTCACCGGAGTTCAGTCGGAGGCTGACGTTCCGCCGCGCGGCAGGGACAGCGCCGCCCGCACCAGGGCCAGGTGACTGAAGGCCTGGGGGAAGTTGCCGACCATGCGCTGCGCGACCGGGTCGTACTCCTCGCTGAGCAGGCCGACGTCGTTGACCAGGCCGACCAGACGGTCGAACAGCGCCCGGGCCTCCTCGGCCCGGCCCGCCAGCGCATAGGCGCCGACCAGCCAGAACGAGCACGCCAGGAACGGGTGCTCGTCGCCACTGAGCCCGTCGACGCCGCTGCGGGTGCGGTAGCGCAGCACGAGGCCGTCGCGCACGAGGTCCTGCTCGACCGCGCGGATCGTGCCGCGCACCCGCGGGTCGTCCGCGGGGAGGAAGCCCACCGCCGGCAGGAGCAGCAGCGAGGCGTCGACCTCCGTCGTGCCCGGGTGCTGCACGAAGGTGTCGCGCTCCTGGTCGAAGCACTCGGCCAGGACCTCGGCCCGCACCGCGTCACGCTCGCGGGCCCACGTCGCGGCGTCGCCGCGCAGGCCGTGGTCCTCGACCGCCCGCACGCCGCGGTCGAGCGCCACCCAGGCCATGACCTGCGAGTGGGTGAACCGCTGCCGCGGGCCGCGCACCTCCCAGATCCCGTGGTCGGGCTGGCGCCAGGTCACGGCCAGGTGGTCGAGCATGGCGCACTGCAGCCGCCACGAGTTCGCGTCCTCCTCGAGACCGGCCCGGCGGGCGGCGTCGAAGGCGATCATCATCGCGCCGAACACGTCGGTCTGGAGCTGGCCGGCCGCGCCGTTGCCCACGCGGACCGGCCGGGACCCGGCATAGCCGGGCAGGTGGACCAGCTCCCGCTCGGGCAGGTCGCGCGACCCGTCGACGCCGTACATGATCTGCAGGTCGGCGGGCTCGCCGGCGACGGCGCGCAGCAGCCAGTCGCGCCAGGCCAGCGCTTCCTCGGTGTAGCCGGCGTCGAGCAGCGCGGTCAGCGTCAGGCTGGCGTCGCGCAGCCAGCAGAAGCGGTAGTCCCAGTTGCGCTCCCCGCCGAAGTCCTCCGGCAGCGAGGTGGTGGGGGCCGCGACGATGCCGCCGGTGTCGGAGTGGGTCAGGGCCCGCAGCGTGGCGAGGCTGCGGACCACCAGGTCGCGGTGCGGCAGGTCGGGACTGCACGGGGCGGCCCACGCCTCCTGCGCGTCACGGTCACGGCGCACCACCTCACGCGACTCCAGCACGTCGGGCAGCGGTCGCCAGGAAGGCGCCCACGTGGTGGAGAAGGTCAGCTCGTCGCCCTCGTGCACGTCGAACTCGTCGGCGTGGCGGTGGTCGTCGGCGGCCGGCAGGCGTGGTCCGCTCAGCACCAGCTGGTCGGGGCCGGCGACCGCCACGATCACCTCCTCGCCGGTGGACCGGTGGGCCCGGTGCACCCAGGGACGCACGGCGCCGTAGTCGAACCGCACGATCCACTCGTGTCGCAGCCGCAGCGTGCCCGAGACGCCGGTGACCGTGCGCACCAGGTCCGCCCGCTCGTCGCCGTGCGGCATCGAGTCGTGCAGGGTCACGGTGCCGTGCGGCCCGGTGAACGTGGTGACCAGGTGGGTGCTGGCGCCGTCGTAGGCCCGCGTGACCTCGACCTCGTCGGGGTCGGCCGGGCCGATCAGCCAGCGACCGTGCTGCGGGTCCCCGACCAGGGAGGCGAAGCAGGCCGCGGAGTCGAAGCGCGGCAGGCACAACCAGTCCACGGAGCCGTCCCTGCCGACCAGGGCGGCGGTGTGCCGATCGCCGATGAGCGCGTAGTCCTCGATCGACAGGGCCATGACGCGACGCTAGCGGAGACCTGGTCGCCCGCGGGGGTGAGCACGCGTACTCAGCCGGGATGAGTGGGGTGGCGCACGCGCGGCCCCGCGACGGTGTGGCTTGATGGTGGCATGACCAGGTTCGCCGACCCCGCGCGCTGCCCCGACTGCCGGTCGGCGCTCACGCCCGGCTCGTTCGTCTGCCCGTCGTGCTCGCTCGACCTCAGCGGCGACCTGGGCCGACGGCTGTTCACCCTGCTGACCGACGCCGACCAGGTGCTGCTGCAGATGCGCGCCCGCAGCCGGACCTACGCCGGTGAGCGCGTCCCGGTCGGTGCGACGGCCGGGCCGCCCGCTCCCCCGGCCCCCTCGCCGTCCTCGCCCCCCTCGGCCACCCCGGGCGCCCTGCCGTCGATGTCGCCGTCGGGTCCGCCGGCCCGTCGCGAGTCGGTCAGCAGCCTGACCGTCCCGCGCATCCTGCTGGGGCTCGGCGCCCTGACCCTGCTGGTCGCGATCGTGCTGTTCTTCGCCGTGGCGTGGGACGCGCTGGGTCCCGGCGGCCGGACGGTCGTCCTGCTCGGGCTCACCGCGGCCTTCGGCGCCACCACCGTCGCCGTGGCGCAGCGCGACCTGCGGGCCGCGACCGAGTCGCTCGGCCTCGTCGCGCTCGGCCTCCTCGCCGGCGACGTGTGGGGAGCACGCGACGCCGGCTGGATCTCGCCGGGGTCGGGCGCGCAGTACGCCCTGGTCCTCGGCAGCGTGCTCGCCGTCGCCGGCACCGTGTCGGCGATGGCCCTCACCCGCACCCGCGCGGGGCGCCTGCTCTCCGGTGAGGTGGTCGCGGCCGTCGGCGGGGCCATCCTGGCCGGGGGCGTCGCCGGCAGCACCTGGGGCTCCGCCGCGAGCCGGCTGGTGGTCGCGGTCCCGCTGCTCGCGATCCTCGTGGTCCTCTCGCGGCTGCTCGGCCAGCTCCTCCCGACCGCCCAGTCCGACCCGGACCTGGTGCCGGTCGAGGACCTGGCGGAGGCCGGCCGCAGCGCGCGCCGCCGGCTGCTGCCCATGCAGGCCGAGACCGCCGGTCTCGCGGTGGTCACCCTGGTCACCTGGCTGGGGCTCGCCGTCGCCGCCCTCGACCGCGTCGGCGACGACCTCAGCCTCGCCGGCGTCTGGAGCGGCAGCGGCCTGCCGCTGCTCGCCTGCGGCACCTACGCCGCCCTCACCGCCCTCCTGCCGGGCCCCCGCACCGCCCGGGTCTGGGCACTCGCGGTCGCGGTCCTGCCGTGGACGGTCCTCGTGACCGCCCCTGCCTTCGACGAGTCCGGGACGGTCCTGGCCCTGGTCATGGCCGTGCTCACCCTGGTGCTGGCGGTCGTCCTGGCCCTCGGACCGCTCCCGTGGGTGCGCGCCGTGGGCACGGCCCTGCTGGTCTCGGTGCCGGTGCTGCTCGCACACAGCCTCGCCCTCCTGGCCGCCGGCCTGGCGGCGTACGCCGAGGCCGTGCGGCAGGGGTGGGCGGGCTCGCCCGGTGGCCGGCTCGACCCGCGGACCGCCGGGTTGGACGCGCCGTGGGTGCTGCCCGTCGCGGTCCTGGTCCTGGTGGCCGCGGGCTTCGCGACGCACCGGGCGGCGACCGGGGTGCGGCCGACCGCCCACCGCCTCCACCTCGCGGCCGAGACCTCGCTCATCGCGGCCGCCCATGGCGCGCTGCTGGTCGTGCCCAGCCCGGTCGTCCTGCTCCTGGCCCTCATGCTCGCCACCACCCTGCGCATCGGCATCGACGGGCTGCGCGGCCACCGCCGGATGCCCGCGGAGCGCGCGGCCTGGTCCGTGGTCGGGCTCGGCGCGCTGGCACTGGCGCTCTCGGCGTACGACGAGTGGCTGACGCTGCTGGCCTGCGTCGTGCTGGGCGCCCTGGCCGTGGTGCACCACCGCAGCACCGCGCTCGGCGGCTGGGCCGCGTGGGGCGGCGGGCTCGTCCTGGGCCCGCTCGGCGCCGGCGCCGTGTGGGCGGCGACCGCGCTGCTCGAGGCGCCCGCCCCGTGGTCGGCGCTCGTGGTCCTCCTGGTCCTCGGCGCGTGGGTGATCCTGCGCGGGCCGGCCGACGACGCGCCGGTCCACGACGGCTCGTCCTGGCGCGAGCCGGTCGTGGGGGTCGAGGTCGGCACCGTGGTGGCGGCCGGCGTCGCGACCGTCCTCGGGTCGGGCCTGGCGCGGGTCGACCAGCAGGCGACCTGGCTCGCGGTCCACCTCACCGTGCTCGGCGTGGTCGCCGCGATCGTGTCCCTGACCCGGGAGGACCGGCGCCGGGTCGCCGGGTGGAGCGCGTTCGTGCTGCTCACCGCCGCCAGCTGGGTGCGCCTGGCCGACCTCGGCGTGCACCAGCCGGAGGCCTACACCCTGCCCTCGGCCCTGGTGCTGCTGGTCGTCGGCACCCACCACCTGCGGCAGCACCCGACCGCCGGCACCATGCGGGCCTGGAGCTCAGGCCTGGGCCTGGCCCTCGTGCCCTCGCTGCTCTGGGTGCTGGCCGACCCGGTCTCGGCGCGCGCACTGCTGCTCGGGCTGGCCTGCCTGGGCCTGCTGCTGGCCGGCACCCAGCAGCGCTGGGCGGCCCCGTTCGTGTGGGGGTCCGCGGTCGGCACCGTGCTGGTGCTGCGGATGGCGGCCCCGGTCGCCCTCCTGGTGGGGCCGTTCCTGGTCTTCGCCCTGGGCGGCGTGCTGCTGCTGGCGGTCGGGGCGACCTGGGAGCAGCGGCTGCGCGACGCCGAGCGGCTGCGACGCTACGTCGGCGGCCTGCGCTGAGCGTCGGCCGGCCGAGCCGGCCGGAGCACGACGAAGGGGGCGGACCCGATCGGTCCGCCCCCTTCGCGACGTCGGTCAGCTGAGGAAGGTCACTCGAAGTCGTTGCCGCGCCGCTGCGTCGGCATCATGCCGGCCAGGAGCTCGCGCACCTCGGACTCGCGGTAGCGCCGGTGGCCCCCCAACGTGCGGATCGAGCTCAGCTTGCCGGCCTTGGCCCAGCGGGTCACCGTCTTCGGGTCCACGCGGAACATGGCGGCCACCTCGGCAGGCGTCAGCAGAGCCTCCGACTCGGTCGGTCGAGCGGACATCTCGCCACCCCTCTTCTCTCTCTCCACTGGTGGAGGCCCCGCAGGCGGGACCCCGGTCGCGATGCGTGGGGCATCCTCGACCTGCGGACCATAGTAGGACAGTCGCGACAACGGGTACAGGCGACAATTCGGGACCAAACCGAACTCGGGCCCTTTTCCCGTCCCCACCAGGCCCTAGTGCCCGGGCCCCGTGCCGGACGACCTGCCCGCGGCGGGTGCGCGGCTAGGCTGTGACCAAGGTCGCACACCCGCGGCCCCGCGTCAGCACTCGCCACACCCCGGCGACGAGACCACCTCCAGGAGCCACCCATGACCCCCGCCGCGACCACCGTCTTCGACCGGCTGCACCAGCACGAACAGGTCGTGTTCTGCCACGACGAGCCCACCGGGCTCCGCGCGATCATCGCGATCCACTCCACCGCCCTGGGCCCCGCGCTCGGGGGGACCCGCTTCTACCCCTACCCCGACGAGCAGGCCGCGCTGGCCGACGTGCTCGAGCTCTCCCGCGGCATGACCTACAAGGCCGCTGCCGCCGGTCTGGATCTCGGCGGCGGCAAGGCGGTGATCATCGGCGACCCCACCCGCGACAAGACCGAGCCGCTGCTGCGCGCCTACGGCCGCTTCGTCCAGACGCTGGCCGGCCGCTACGTCACCGCCTGCGATGTCGGCACCTACTCCTGGGACATGGACGTGGTGGCCCGTGAGTGCGCGCCGGGCGTGGTCACCGGCCGCACCGAGGACCACGGCGGTGCCGGCGACTCCTCGGTCCTCACCGCCTACGGCGTGTTCCAGGGCATGCGCGCGGCCGCGCTGCGCACCTGGGGCGCACCGACGCTGCGCGGCCGGCGGGTCGGCGTCGCGGGGGTCGGCAAGGTCGGCCGCCACCTGGTCGACCTCCTGGTCGAGGACGGCGCGGAGGTCCTGGTGACCGACGTCAGCCAGGCCGCGCTGGCCGACGTACGCGCGGCGCACCCGCAGGTCGACGTCCTCGCCGACGCCGAGGCCCTGACCGGCGCCGACCTCGACGTCTACGCGCCCTGCGCGCTCGGCGGGGCGCTCGACGACCCGACGGTGGACCGGCTCCGGGCGCGGGTCGTGTGTGGCGCGGCCAACAACCAGCTCGCCCACCCCGGGATCGCCAAGCGCCTGGAGGACCACGGAGTGCTCTACGCCCCCGACTACGTCGTCAACGCCGGCGGGCTGATCCAGGTCGCGGACGAGCGGGAGGGCTTCTCCTTCGCCCGCGCCCGTCGCCGGGCGAGCGGCATCCACGACACCACGCTGCGGATCTTCGAGCTGGCGGAGGCCGACGGCGTGCCGCCGTCGGTGGCCGCCGACCGCATCGCGGAGCAGCGCATCGCCGAGGTGTCGCGGGTCAGGCGGATCTGGACCGCCCGACCAGCAGACTAGCGATCACGGTCGGCGTAGCCGGCCCACTCGTCGTAGTCGTCCTCGGGGGTCTCGTCCGGCTCGGTCGTCCCCGGGGACGACTTGCCGTCGGAAGACCCGTGCAGCTCCTTGGCCAACGCCCCGAAGTCCGCCTCGTGAGTGCGGTACTTCAGGTCGCGGGCGACCTTGGTCTGCTTTGCCTTTGCACGGCCGCGCCCCATAGGCTCCGACCCCCTCGCACGTATGGCCGGAGTCATGGCACAGCCACGGTCATGGAACACGTGGCCGAGATTCATGCGTCCGGTCTGACCATCGACTTGTCTCGTGCGGGCCACGTTACCTGCCTCCTGGTGAATCCCGCACCTCGACCGGCCCAGAAGTGCTCGTGCCGGGTCGAGATGCCGGTCCCGCCGCCTGCGCAGGGGGGTCGGCCTAGCCCTGCGGGTGGGCCCCGACCAGCGTGACGCGGCCGCCGGACTCCCCGGCCGAGGCCAGGGCGACCTCGCCGCAGACCCAGGACTCGACCTCGTGCTCGGCCAGGGTCGACACGACCCGGTCGGCGTCGTCGGCCTCGACGACCGCGACCATGCCCACCCCGCAGTTGAGAGTGCGCTCGAGGTCGGCCCGCTCGACGCCGCCGACCTCGGCGACCAGTCCGAAGACGGGCTGCGGCGTCCACGTGCCGCGGTCGAGGGTCACGGTCACCTCCGCGGGCAGGACCCGCTCGAGGTTGGCCGCGAGTCCGCCGCCGGTCACGTGCGACATCGCGTGGGTGCGGGTGCCGCGGGCCAGGGCCAGGCACGCCTTGGCGTAGATGCGGGTCGGCTCGAGCAGCTCCTCGCCCAGCGTGCGGCCCAGCTCGGGCACGTCACGGTCGAGCGCCCAGCCGGCCTGCTCGAGCAGCACGTGACGCACCAGGGAGTAGCCGTTGCTGTGCAGGCCGCTGCTGCGCATCGCGACCACCACGTCGCCAGGGCGGACCCGTCCCGGGCCGAGGAGGTGCGTGGCCTCGACCACCCCGGTCGTGGAGCCCGCGACGTCGTACTCGTCGGGGCCGAGGAGGCCGGGGTGCTCGGCGGTCTCGCCGCCGACCAGGGCACAGCCGGCCTCGACGCACGCCTCGGCGATGCCCTGCACGATCGCGGCGATGCGCTCGGGCACCACCCGGCCGGTGGCGATGTAGTCGGTGAGGAACAGCGGCTCGGCGCCGCAGACCACCAGGTCGTCGACGAGCATCCCGACCAGGTCGAAGCCGATCGTGTGGTGCACGTCCATCGCCTGGGCGACCGCGACCTTGGTGCCGACCCCGTCGGCGCTGGTCGCCAGCAGCGGACGGTCGTAGGACTTCAGCGCCGAGGCGTCGAAGAGGCCGGCGAAACCACCGATGCCCCCGACCATCTCGGGGCGGCGGGCCTTGTCGACCCACACCTTCATCAGCTCCACGGCCCGGTCACCCGCCTCGATCGAGACGCCCGCCGCGGAGTAGGCGTCCTGGCCCACGTCGCTGCCGCTCACGGGTGGTCCAGTGCGCTCGCGGCGCCGCCGGACAGGCCGATCGGGACGCCCTCGACGTCGCGCCCGTCGAGCAGGCCCGGCAAGGGGATGTCGCGCTCGAGCACGGGGAGGGCGCGCTCGAGGAAGTTCTTGCCGAGCAGCTCCTCCTCCGGCAGCGGGATGGGGTACTCCCCGTCGAAGCAGGCCCGGCACAGCCGCTCCGGGGGCTGCTCGGTCGCGGCGACCATGTCGGCCTGCGAGATGTAGCCCAGGCTGTCGGCCCCGATGCCGGCGCGGATCTCCTCGACGCCCAGGCCGGTGGCGATGAGCTCGGCGCGCGAGGCGAAGTCGATGCCGTAGAAGCAGGGCCACTTGACCGGCGGCGAGGAGATGCGCACGTGCACCTCGAGCGCGCCGGCCTCGCGCAGCATCCGGACCTGGGCGCGCTGGGTGTTGCCGCGCACGATCGAGTCGTCGACCACGACCAGGCGCTTGCCCCGGATGACGTGCTCGAGCGCGTTGAGCTTGAGCCGGATGCCGAGCTGGCGCAGCGTCTGCGAGGGCTGGATGAAGGTGCGTCCGACGTAGGCGTTCTTGACGAAGCCCTGGCCGAACGGGATGCCGCTGGCCTCGGCGTAGCCGACCGCGGCGGGCGTGCCGGACTCCGGCACCGGGATGACCAGGTCGGCCTCGACCGGGTGGCTCGCGGCCAGCAGGCGTCCCATCTGCACCCGGGCCGCGTGGACGCTGCGCCCGGCGATGGTGGCGTCGGGGCGGGCGAGGTAGACGTACTCGAACACGCATCCCTTGGGCCGCGCCTCGGCGAACGTGTGGCTGCGCAGGCCGTTGTCGTCGACCACGATGAGCTCGCCCGGCTCGACCTCGCGGACCACCCGGGCGCCGACGGTCGCGAGGGCGGCGTCCTCGCTGGCCACCACCCAGCCCCGCTCGAGCCGGCCGAGGACCAGCGGACGGATGCCCTGCGGGTCGCGGGCGGCGTAGAGCGTGTGCTCGTCCATGAAGACGAAGGAGAACGCACCCTTGACCGTCGGCAGGACCTCGAGCGCGGTCTCCTCGATGGTGCGGTCGGGGTCGCCGGCGAGCAGGGCGGTGACCAGGCTGGTGTCGTTGGTGGCGACGAGGTGGTTGCCCTGCCGCGACGGGGTGTCCAGCTCGCCGCCGAGGTGCTTGATCTGCTCCACCCGCTCGAACAGCTCGCGGGTGTTGGTCAGGTTGCCGTTGTGGGCCAGGGCGATCGAGCCGTTGGCCGTCGGCCGGAAGGTCGGCTGCGCGTTGTGCCAGGTGCTCGCCCCGGTCGTGGAGTAGCGCGTGTGGCCGATCGCCAGCCCGCCCTGGAGGCTCTCCAGCGTCGACTCGTCGAAGGCCTGGGAGACCAGCCCCATGTCCTTGTAGACCAGGATCTGGCGACCGTTGCTCACCGCGATGCCGGCCGACTCCTGCCCGCGGTGCTGCAGGGAGTAGAGGCCGAAGTAGGTCAGCTTGGCGACGTCCTCGCCCGGGGCCCAGACGCCGAAGACGCCGCAGGCGTCCTGGGGGCCCTTGTCGTCGGACGAGGTGGGGTCGAGGTCGTGGTTCAGGCGGCCGTCACCGGGACGGGTGCGTCGAGTCACGACTCGAGTGTAGGTGCCTCCGAGGGGGCGGGCCGAATCGCGGACGCCAGGTTGCCCAGGAGCAGCGTCTCGGCGAGGCAGGCGCGGCGGAACTCGCCGAGGTGCAGCCCCTCGTCGGTGCTGTGTGCGCGGGTGTCGGGGTCCTCCACGCCGGTGACCAGCACCGACGCCTCGGGGAACGCCTCGCGGAACGCCGCGATGAACGGGATCGACCCGCCCACGCCGATGTCGACCGGCTCGGTGCCGTCCCAGGCCTCGGCGAAGGCGGCGCGCGCCGCGTCGTACGCCGGGCCGGTGGCGTCGATCGCGGTCGGCGACCCGGTCTCGGTCTCGAGCACCCGCAACCGTGCGCCCCAGGGCACGTGTCGCTCCAGGTGGGCGACGAGGAGGTCGAGCGCCTCCTGGGCGTCCTGCCCCGGCGCCACCCGCATCGAGATCGCGGCGCGGGCCCGCGGGACCAGCGTGTTGCTGCTCTCGGCCAGGCTCGGGGCGTCGATCCCGATCACGCTGACCGCGGGCTTGGTCCACAGGCGGTCGACCACCGAGCCGGAGCCGACCAGCTCCACGCCGTCGAGGGCCGAGGCCTCCGCGCGGAACCGGTCCTCGGGGTAGTCGAGGTCCGCGGCGCTCCCGGAGGTCAGCCCCTCGACGGCGACCTCGCCCTTCGCGTCGTGCAGCGACGCGAGCAGCCGGCACAGGGTCGTCAAGGCGTCCGGCAGGGGCCCGCCGAACATGCCGGAGTGGACGCCGTGCTCGAGGGTCGAGACCTCGATGTCGCACCCGGCGAGGCCGCGCAGGCTCGTGGTCAGCGCCGGGACGCCGACCTCCCAGTTGGTGCTGTCGGCGATGACGATCACGTCCGCGGCCAGGCGGTCGCGGTAGGTGTGCAGGAAGGCCTCGAGCGTCGGGGACCCGTCCTCCTCCTCGCCCTCGACCAGGACGGTGACCCCCACCGGCAGGTCCTCGCCCCACGCGCGCAGCGCGGCCAGGTGCACCGCGATGCCGGCCTTGTCGTCCGCGGCGCCGCGGCCGAACAGCCGCCCGTCACGCTCGGTGGGCTCGAACGGCGGGCTCGTCCACTCGGCGAGGTCGCCGACCGGCTGCACGTCGTGGTGGGCGTAGAGCAGGACCGTCGGCGCGCCGTCCGGGGCCGGGCGGCGACCGAGCACGGCCGGGGCGCCGCCCTCGACGCTGAGCACCTCGACCTCCAGCCCGGCGTCCGCCAGCAGCCGCGCGGTCGCGTCCGCGGAGCGGCGTACGTCGTCGGCGTGGGTGGGGATCGCCCCGACCGACGGGATGCGGACGAGGTCCTCCAGGTCGTCGCGGACGGAGGGCAGGACGGAGTCGAGGCGGGCGTGGAGATCCATGAGGTCCGTCATACCAGGGGCAGGTGCTCGGTGAGGTCGGAGCGCTCGCCCGAGGCGACCACACGACCGCCGGCCACGGCGTCGGCCCAGGCCAGCTCGCCGAAGGCCAGGGCCAGCCAGGTCTCGGCATCGGTCTCGACCACGGCCGGCGGCGTGCCGCGCTTGTGGGTGGTGCCGCCGATCACCTGGACCGCGGAGTAGGGCGGGACGCGCACCTCGACCGCCCCGCCGGGAGCCCGGCGCTGCAGGACGGCCAGGGCGTGCTTGACCAGCAGGCGCACGTCGTCGTCGCCGGCGCGGCCGGACCGGAGCCGCTCCCGGGCGGCATCGACGGCGGCCGGGTCCGCCTGGCGGAGCCGCGCGGGCACGCCGCGACCCTCAGTCCGGGGCGCCGGGGGCGCGGTCGTAGCGCTGCAGCAGGTGGAGCAGCCGGGAGGACAGGGCCTCGTCGAGCTGGCCCTCGCGCAGCTGCCAGGCCCAGTTGCCGGTCGCCTTGCCGGGGACGTTCATGCGCGCGGCGCTGCCCAGGCCGAGCAGGTCCTGAGCGGGCACGACGGCGAGCCGTGCCACGGAGGCCATCGCGGTGCGCACCAGCGGCCACGGCATGTCGTCGCTGGGTCCGACCAGGTGGCTGCGCAGCCGCGAGCGCGTGCGGTCGTCGAGCTCGACGAGCCAGCCGACGGAGGTGTCGTTGTCGTGGGTGCCGGTGTAGACGACGCAGCGCTGCTCGTGGTGGTGCGGCAGGTGCGGGTTGCGGGCGTTGCCGTCGAAGGCGAACTGGAGCACCTTCATGCCGGGCAGCCCGAACCGCCGGCGCAGCGCCTCGACCTCGTCGGTGATCACCCCGAGGTCCTCGGCGACCAGGTGTCCCTCGCCCGCCTCGGCGACCAGGGCGGTGAGCACCTCGACGCCCGGGGAGGGGACCCACTCGCCGTCGCGGGCGGTCTCGGCCGAGGCCGGGATGTGCCACGACGACTCGAAACCGCGGAAGTGGTCGAGCCGGACCAGGTCGAACAGGTCGCGCTGGCGGGCGATCCGGCGCCGCCACCAGGCGAAGCCGTCCTCGGCCATGGCCGTCCAGTCGTAGTGCGGGTTGTTCCAGCGCTGCCCGTCGACGGCGAAGTAGTCCGGCGGCACGCCGGTGACCGTGCGGGGTGCCCCGGTCGGGTCGAGGTCGAACTGGGTGCGGTCGACCCACACGTCCGCGCTGTCGTGGGAGACGAAGATCGGCAGGTCGCCGAAGACCAGCACGCCCCGCTGCGCGGCGTACTCGCGCAGCTCGTGCCACTGGGTGTCGAAGAGGTACTGCTCGAACTGGAGGACGCGGAGCCGGTCCTGCAGCGGGGCGAGGGCCTTGTCCAGGGCCTCGCGGTCACGGTCGCGCAGCGCCGGCTCCCAGTCGTGCCAGGAGACGCCGCCGAGGGACTCGCGCAGCGCGACGAACTCGGCGTAGTCGCACAGCCAGTCGTCGTGCTCGTCGACCCAGGACAGGAAGTGCTCGCGCTGGTCCTGCCGCTGGCCGGCCTCGACGTCGGAGAGCCACAGCCGCACCGCCCGGGTGCGGGCCTCGCCGCGCGTGATCGCCCCCGCGACGACCTGCTCCAGGTCCTCGGCGGTCAGCAGCCCACGGTCGGCGAGCCAGTCGAGGCTGACCAGCTCGGCGTTGCCGGCCAGGGCGGACAGCCCGTTGTAGGGCGAGCGGTCCTCCTCGTGCGTCGGCACGAGCGGCAGCACCTGCCACACGGCCATCCCGGCGTCCGCCAACCAGTCCACGAAGCGGTAGGCCGCATGGCCCAGGTCCCCGGTGCCGTAGGGCGAGGGCAGGGAGGTCACGTGCAGCAGGACTCCTGCCCGGCGTACGTCCAGGGGGAGCTCGGGGGAGCGCAGGTCGGCCGGGGACTCCACCATGACCTCAGGTTGTCACACGGCGACGCGGCCAAACCCCGCAGGCCGGGGTCCCACGATCCGCACGAGCCCGTGCGTAGAGTCTCGGCCCGTGTCCGGACCTGTCCGTGCTCCTTCCCCGCTTCCCCCGTCCCTGCTCGCCCGGCTCGCCGGTCTCGTCGCCGTCCTCGCGGTCGTCTCGGGCCTCCAGGCGCCCGCCGGAGCGGCGGTGTCCCGCGCCGCCGACCCCGGCAGCGGCTTCGGCTACGGCTTCGACACCTGCGACGCCCCGACGCAGCGGACGATGGATGCCTGGAACCAGCACTCGCACTTCTCCGCGGTCGGCATCTACATCGCCGGGATGAACCGCGCGTGCTCCACCCAGCGCCACCTCGACCGTCGCTGGGTGCGCACCCAGAAGGCCCAGGGGTGGCGGCTGCTCCCGCTCGTGGTCGGCCGTCAGGCGTCCTGCTCGCCGCGGGGCCTCTACCGCGGCAAGCGCATCTCGCCCTCGCCGGCGGGCCTGTACTCCCGCGCCCGCGAGCAGGGCGCGGCCGCCGGCGCCGGGGCGGCCAGGGCGGGGCGGCACCTCGGCATCCGGCCGGGTGCCGTGCTGTGGTTCGACCTCGAGGGGTTCGACACCACACGCACCCACTGCCGGCGCTCGGCGCTGCACTTCGTCTCCAGCTGGACCCGCCAGCTGCGACGGGAGGGCTTCCGGTCCGGGCTCTACTCCAGCGCCTCGACGCTGCGGATGCTCGGGCCGGCGCGCGCCTACCCCGACCTCTTCGCGCTGCCCCACTACCTGTGGTTCGCCCACTGGAACGGCCGCGCCACGGTGGCGACCTCCTACCTCGGCAAGCGGCTCTGGATGCCGCACCGCCGCATGCACCAGTACCGCGGCGGCCACCCCGAGCGGCACGGCGGCCGACGCCTGGTGGTCGACAGCAGCTACTACTCCGTGGGGCAGGGCATCTGGGTCCGCCGCGAGCGGGCTCGCGACCACTGCGGGGTGCGCATCTCCTACGGGCGCTATCCCGCGCTGAGGCGCGGCGCCCGCGGGTCCGGCGTCCGTGCCGTCCAGTGCGTGCTGCGCGAGGGCCGCCACTACCGCGGGCCGATCACCGGGCGGTTCGACCGGCGTACGTCCCGGGCGGTGCGGCACTTCCAGCGCGTGCACCCGCGCCTGGCCACCACCGGCGTGCTCTCGCGCCAGACCTGGACCGCGCTGCTCTCGCGCGGCGAGCGGCCGGCGCTGAAGTACGGCAGCCAGGGTGCGTCGGTGCGGCGGGTCCAGCGCGCGCTCAACGCCGCGAACCGGGCTCCGGTGCCGGTCGACGGGATCTTCGGCCTGGTCGACGCCCGCGCCGTGCAGCGCTACCAGCGCCGCCACCGCCTGCGGCCCACCGGGGTGGTGAGCCGGCAGACGTGGCGAGTGCTACAGCAGGGGCAGGTGTGACTGATGTGACTTTTGTGAAAGTTGTGACAGAAGGGACGTGAGCCACCTACGGTTGTCCTCGTGAGGGCCGGACGGGCCCCGGCGCACGGCGACCTCCCGAGAACGTCGTCGACGCAACCTCCCGACTCCCGGGAGCGGCTCCCACCGCTCCCCCCAGCGCCGACCACGGCCGTCGCCGGGCCGTCCGGGACACCCTCACACCGCACTGCACCGCACCGCGGCGCCGGGACGGATCTGCTCGTTCCGCCCACCGCGTGGGACGCAAGTGACTACAGTGACCGGGCCTTCCCCGACCCGAGGAGCCCTCGATGCGCCCCACCCGACGCCCGATCCGCCTCGTCCTGGCCGGCCTGGCCGCGCTGGTCGCGGGCTCCGGCCTCGTGGCGCCGGCCGCGCAGGCCGCCAACAGCCCGGTGCCCCGCAACTTCACCGGCTACGGCTTCGACCAGTGCGCCGCGCCCTCGCGGGCCGCCATGGACGCCTGGCTGACCAGCTCGCCGTACTGGGCCGTGGGCATCTACATCTCCGGCAAGTCCCGCGCCTGCCGCACCCAGACCAACCTCACCCCGACCTGGGTGTCCACCCAGATCCGCAACGGCTGGCGCCTGCTGCCGATCACGCTCGGCCCCCAGGCCTCCTGCAGCACGCGGTTCCCGCGCTACGGCAACGACCCGGTGATCAACGCCGACCCCGCGAACAACTACGCCCGGGCGCGCGCCATGGGTCGCGCCGAGGGCCGCGACGCGGTCTCGGTCGCCAAGGGCCTCGGCATCGTGCCGGGCAGCACGCTCTGGTACGACCTCGAGGGCTTCGACACCGGCCGCACCCCCTGTCGCGAGTCCGCGCTGCGCTTCACCTCGGCGTGGACGCGCACCCTGCACCAGCTGGGCTACGTCAGCGGGTTCTACTCCAGCGCCTCGACCGGCATCCGCATGCTCGACGACGTGCGGGTCAACCGGCCCCGCGTCGTCACCCTCCCGGACCGCGTCTGGATCGCGGACTGGAACCAGCGCGCCGACGTCGAGTCGTCGTACGTCCGCAGCGACGGGTGGAAGCCCGGCGGTCGCGTGCACCAGTACGCCGGCAACGTCACCGAGACCTGGGGCGGCGTGCGCATCCCGATCGACCGCAACTTCCTCGACCTCGGGGTCGGGTCCAAGGCGGTCTTCACCCGGTCGTTCTGCGGAGGGCTGCGGATCAACTGGCCGTTCTACGCCACCCAGAAGCCCGGCATGAGCGGCGACCAGGCCAAGGCGCTGCAGTGCCTGATGAGCCAGCAGGGGTTCTACGACGGTCCCGTCAACGGGTCGATGGACGCCCCCACGGTCGCGGCGGTCCGGGCGGTCCGGGCGGCCCGCCACCTCCCCGACGGCGCGGTCGCCGGCCGCCGGGTGTGGCTGACGCTGCACACCTACGGCACGTCGTCGCTGATGAAGTACGGCGCGGCCGGCGAGCCCGTGCGGCGGCTCCAGCGGGGGCTCAACACGCTCTACCCCCGTGCGGTCGGGGTCAGCGGCGTCTTCGACGCGCGCACCACGGCCGCGGTCAAGCGCTACCAGGCGGCCCGCGGCCTGGTCCAGACCGGTGTCGTCGTCCCGGCGCTGTGGGACGACCTCAAGGCCGCCCGCCGCTTCTGAGGACCTGACGCCACCTCGCCTGTCACACGCCCCGTCACACGCCCCGTCACACGCCCCGTCACACGCCCCGTCACACGCCCCCGTCGCCGCTCCGGCGCCGGGGGCGTCGGCGTCCGGGCCCGGCCGGGCGCGGGCAGCCCTGACCGCCGGGGCCGCCGAGCGGCGCCGGGAACTGGCGGAAAGGGTGTGTTGACAGCGACTCCGCTCCCGGCCGGGACGCTGAGGTCCGGGGTGTCGGCCGGGAGCGGCTCCGTCGCCTGCTGCAGCGCGTCGCTCCAAGGGGGTGTCAGCGCGACGCTCGTGCAGACATGACTCAATTTGACACGTCTCCTGGCAAATGTCATCTCTTTGCGTCAAGATCGTCTGACCGGAGGATGCCCTCCGCCCGTCGTCGACCCTGGAGGTGCCGCGTGACCAGCGAGCAGCCCCTGCTCGGGTGGGACCCGTCCCTGGCCGAGCTTCTGCGCGAGATCGACCCCGTCCTGCTGGGCCGCCGCCTGCGTGATGCCCGGGTCGCCGCCGGGCTGACGCAGGGCGACGCCGGTGGCGAGGGGCTGTCCACCGCCTACGTCTCCCGCATCGAGGCCGGCGCGCGCCGTCCCTCGGCACGCGCCCTGCAGGCCCTCGCCGAGCGGGTCGGCGCCGCCCCCTCCGACCTGCTCCGCGCGCCCGACGACGACCCGGCGGCCAACGAGCTTCGCCTGACCCTCGACTACGCCGAGCTCGCGCTCGAGACCGGCGAGGCCGCCGAGGCGGAGTCCCAGGCCCGCGCCGCGCTCGAGCAGCTCCCGGCCGGGTCGTCGCTGCGCGAGCGGGCGGAGTTCCTCCACGGCCGCGCGCTCGAGGCGACGGGCCGGCTCGACGCGGCGGTCGGGGTGCTCCGGCGCGTCGCGGCCGGTGACGGTGTGTTCTCGCTGCGCGCCACGATCGCCCTGTGCCGCTGCCTGCGCGAGGCCGGCGAGCTCGACCGCGCCGTCGAGGAGGGCGAGGCCTCCCTCGACCGGCTGCGCGAGGGCCACTGGGCGGGGTCCGACGAGACCGTGCAGCTGGTCGCGACCGTCGCCTCCTGCCACTTCGAGAACGGCGACGTCTCGCGCGCGGCGCGACTGTGCCGCGACGCCGTCACCGCCGCCGAGGCGCTCGGCTCGCCGGCCGCGCGCGCCGCGGCGTACTGGAACGCCAGCCGGGTCGAGTCCGAGCGGGGCAACGTGTCGGCCGCCCTGCCGCTGGCCGAACGGGCGCTCGGGCTGCTCGGCGAGGGCCGCGACGCGCGCAACCTGGCTCGGTTGCGTGGCGCAGTTCGGCATCCTGCTGCTGTCCGACGTGCCGCCTACCGTGCAGCGAGGCGCTCCACGTCCTGCGTCGGGCCGAGGACGAGCTGGTCGCGTCGAGCGCGAGCGAAGTCGACGTCGCCCGTGAATTCGGCCGCCATGGCCCGAGCCCTGATGCTGGATGACGACCTGAACGGCGCCGCGGACCGCGCCCGCGAAGTGCTCTCCGGGACCGTGCGACCAGTGCTCCTCGCGTCGCCGCGGATGCCCGAGCAGTCCTCGGCCACGTCGCTGCTCGGCGGGGCGACCTGGAAGGCGCGCTCGCGCTCTTCGCGGACGCCGCTCGGCTGCTCAGCGCCGTGGGCGCAGACCGCACGACGGCACAGCTGTGGTACGAGCTGGCCTCTGGACTCGAGCAGCTGGGAGCCGTCGACCAGGCCTTGGACGCCTACCGGCGTGCAGCAGCGACCAGCGGGCTCGCGTCGCCCGCTGTGGTCCCGACGGCCTCCCGGACGTCGGCTGTCTGAGTCAGCTCAGCAGCACCAGTGCCCGTCCTTGGCGACGGCGGTGTCCGCACCGAGGACGGCGGGGGCGGCGACGGCACCGAAGCCGAGGAGAGCGCTGACGACAATACGAGCGAACTTGGACATAACTGGTTCCTCCCACACGTCGCGCGCCCCTGTCGGCGCGCGTTGTTGGAGGAAGTCAAAGGGGCTTGGCAACAATTGGCAAGTACCTGACCCGCATTGACACCTCAGGTGTCACTGGAGTCACTTCCGCCCCAAGATTTGGCTGTCTGGTCCGGTCCAGACCGCCCGTCAGCGGCCCAGGGCCGCCGGCAGGGTCGCCGTCCAGGCCTCGCGCAGCTCGGCGAGCGGAAGGGTGAAGCGACCCTGGACCTCCAGCGCGGCGTCCGGGCCGGCCGCGGTGGTCGACCCGAGCCGGCTGACCGGCACCTGGTGCGCGGCGGCCAGCGCGACCACGCGCTCCTCGTCCTCCGGGGCGAGCGCGACGACCGCGCGGGCGGTCGACTCGGCGAACAGCGCGACGAAGGCGTCGTCCTCGAGCGCCACCTGCACCCCGACGCCGTGACGCAGCGACGCCTCGACGAGGGTCTGGGCCAGACCGCCGTCGGACACGTCGTGGGCGGCCGCGACCAGGCCCTCCGCGCCCGCCTCGGCGAGCAACGACCCCAGGGCCTGCTCGGCCGCGAGGTCCACCCGGGGCGGGAGGCCGCCGAGGTGGCCATGCACCACGTGCGCCCACTCCGACCCGCTCAGCTCCTCGCGGGTCTCGCCCATCAGGAGCACCACCTGGCCGGGCCTGAAGCCGGTCGGCACTCGCCGGCGTACGTCGTCGATCGTGCCGAGCACCGCGACCACCGGGGTCGGCAGGATCGCGGTGTCGCCGGTCTGGTTGTAGAGGCTCACGTTGCCGCCGGTGACCGGGATGCCGAGCGCGCGGCACCCGTCGGCCAGGCCGCGGACGGCCTCGGCGAACTGCCACATCACCTCGGGGTCCTCCGGCGAGCCGAAGTTGAGGCAGTCGCTGACCGCGAGCGGACGCGCGCCGGTGACCGAGACGTTGCGGTGGGCCTCGGCCAGTGCCAGTTGAGCGCCGGTGTAGGGGTCGAGCTTGGCGAAGCGGCCGTTGCAGTCGGTCGCGAGCGCGACCCCCAGGCCGGTCTCCTCGTCGACCCGGACCATGCCCGCGTCCTCGGGCTGGGCCAGGACGGTGTTGCCCAGGACGTAGCGGTCGTACTGGTCGGTGATCCAGGACCGGTCGCACAGGTTCGGGCTGGCGGCCAGGCGCAGGACCGTGGCGCGCAGCTCCTCGTCGGTGGTCGGACGGGGCAGCGCCTCGGCGCGGTCGGCCTGCAGCGCGTCCTGCCAGGACGGGCGGGCGAAGGGCCGCTGGTAGACCGGGCCCTCGTGGGCGACCGTGCGCGGCGGGACGTCGACGACCACCTCCCCGTGCCACTCGATCACCAGACGACCGTCCTCGGTCACCTCGCCGACGACGGTCGCGTCGACCTCCCACCGGTCGCAGATCGCCAGGAAGCGCTCGACCTTGGCCGGCTCGACCACGGCCATCATCCGCTCCTGCGACTCGCTCATCAGGATCTCCTCCGGCGAGAGCGAGGAGTCGCGCAGCGGCACCCGGTCGAGGTGGACGTGCATCCCGCCGTCACCGGCGGAGGCCAGCTCGGAGGTGGCGCACGACAGGCCCGCACCACCGAGGTCCTGGATGCCGACGACCAGGCCCTCGGCGAAGAGCTCGAGCGTGCACTCGATCAGGAGCTTCTCCTGGAACGGGTCGCCGACCTGCACGCTGGGCCGCTTGGCCGGCCCGGTGGCGTCGAAGGTCTCCGAGGCCAGGACCGAGACGCCGCCGATGCCGTCGCCGCCCGTCCTCGCGCCGTACAGGATCACCTGGTTGCCGGCGCCGGAGGCCTTGGCCAGGTGGATCTCCTCGTGGCGCATCACGCCGACGCACAACGCGTTGACCAGCGGGTTGCCGAGGTAGGTCGGGTCGAAGACCGCCTCGCCGCCGATGTTGGGCAGGCCCAGGCAGTTGCCGTAGCCGCCGACGCCGGCGACGATCCCCGGCAGCACACGGTGGGTGTCGGGCTCGTCGAGCGGCCCGAAGCGCAGCGGGTCCATCACGGCGACCGGCCGCGCCCCCATCGAGAGGATGTCGCGGACGATGCCGCCCACGCCGGTGGCGGCGCCCTGGTAGGGCTCGACGTACGACGGGTGGTTGTGCGACTCGATCTTGAAGGTGACCGCGTAGCCCTGCCCGATGTCGACCACGCCGGCGTTCTCCCCCATGCCGACCATGAGGTGCTCGCGCATCTGGTCGGTGACCTTCTCGCCGAACTGGCGCAGGTGGACCTTGGAGGACTTGTAGGAGCAGTGCTCGCTCCACATCACCGAGTACATCGCCAGCTCGGAGCTGGTCGGGCGGCGGCCGAGGATCTCGCGGATCTGGGCGTACTCGTCGGGCTTGAGCCCGAGCTCGGCCCACGGCTGGTCGCGGTCGGGATCGGTCTGGGCGGAGGCGACGGTGTCGAGGGCTGCCACGGGCCTCAATCTATCCGCCGGCACCGGTGCGGCCCGCCGCGGTCGGCTCGCCGAGACCCCGGCCCTGGCCCCGGCTGCGGCGTTCACGCTGATCAGCGACCGGCGCGGGGGCCGCGCCGCAAGACGCGGTCCTTCCACGCCACCCCGGGCGGCCTCCGGGCCATGGGCACGGCACCCGACGGCTCGCCGTGGGTGACCGCGAGCCACCGCGCCGGACGCCGCACCCCGCGCGGGCGACGACGCGGTGGCCCGGTTCCGCTTCTCGATGGGTGGGTCGGTTTCCCTGGGTATGCAGGACAACTGCCGCCTCCCCAGGTGAATCCACCTGGGGAGGGGGCATGTCGCCTGGGGGAGTACGCCGACCGCGCGCGTGTCGCGGCCTGTCACCGCCTCGTGTCAGCGGATCGAGTCGAGCCGTGAGAAGTGCGGCCGCAGGAGCGCAGCAACCCTGGACGGCTGGGCAAGGTCCGCCCAGCAGAGCCGGATCACCGTCCAGCCGGCAGCACGGATGCGGTCCTCACGGCGCTTCTCGCGGACGACCGCCTGGTTGGCCGTCTCGCCGGGACGCAACAGCCCGTCGTACTTGACCGCCCCGTCGAACTCGACGACGAGCCGTTGCTCCGGCCACGCGAAGTCCACCCGGCCGAGGAAGGTGCCCGTGGCGTCGTACACCGGGTGCTGACTCACGGGCGCGGGAAGCCCGAGCCGCCAGAACAGATGGCGGCACCGCGACTCCGCGAGCGACTCCGAGAGCGGGTCGGCAAGGCGACGGACGAGCTGGAGCGGGAGTGCGCCGGGCCAGGAGCGCATCAATCCCGCTTGACGCTCGAGGTCGTCCACGGTGAACAGCCTGCGGCGCAGCCCCGAGTCGACGGTGACCAACCCGCCTTCGACGCCGCTGAGGAGCGCGGTCTCGAGGGCCGCGCGGGCAGGCGTGACGATCGGGAGCCCGTCGACGTCGACGAGGTCCTGGTCGGTGGAGAAGCACTCGTGGTGAGCGACGCCTGCCTCGGTCCGCCCGGAGGCACCGTCGGTCCGGGTCACGTGGACGAGGTCGAGGTCGAGGCCCGGACCCCAGACGTCCATGCCGTGCGTGAGAGCCGCCGTGACGTGACTCAGCGCCACCCCGGTGAGCCGCGCCATCACGGCCTTCGCGAGCACGACGTGCCGCTGGTCGCGGTCGAGCGCCGCCCACTCGGCCCCCACGACGTAGGTGCCGTGGCGCACCCGCCGGATGACCCCGGCCCTGACCAGGGAGCGCAGGGACTTGTCGGTGTGCCCTTGGTCCAGAGCCTCGGACCGGAGGAAGAACGGCCGGACAGCCGTGAGCGGTCCGAGCGCGTGGGCGCGGTCGTGCGGATCGGTCGGGTCGGACAGCTCGGGCTGCTCGCGAAGCGTGGTCATGAGGCGATGCTGAGCGGTCGCGCCGGCTCAGGGGCCGTCGTACCTCGCGCTGTGGAGGGGCGGGGGGACCGCGGGTCTGGGGACAGGAACCGGCCACCCCGTGGTCGACACGCCCGGGACCGGCGTACTCCCCCAGGCGACATGCCCCCTGCCCAGGCGAATTCACCTGGGGAGGCGGCAGCTTCGCTGCATACCCAGGGAAACCGACCCGCTCAGCGGCGCAGGAGGTACGCCGCGGCGCCGGCCCGCAGGTTGCCGCCGGTCTGGCGGCGCAGGGGCGAGCCCGACTCGTCGAGCAGGACCCGCTGCTCGACCCGCCAGCCGGTGCCGGCGAACAGCGCCTCCATGTCCGGGAGCGTGGCGAGGTGGATGTTGGGGGTCTCGAACCACTCGTGGGGCAGCGCCCGCGACACCGGCATCCGGCCGCGGAGCGCGAGGGAGGCGCGGTGCCGCCAGAGCCCGAAGTTGGGCACCGAGACCACACAGCGCCGGCCGACCCGCCGGATCTCGCCGAGCACGTCGGCCGGCCGGTGCAGCGCCTGCAGGGTGCGGGAGAGGACCACCACGTCGTAGGTGTCGTCGGCGAACTCGCCCAGGTCGTGGTCGACGTCCAGCTCGATCACCGAGACCCCGGTGCGGATCGCCTGGACCACGGCGGCCTCGTCGGTGTCGACCCCGGTGCCGCGGCAGCCGCGCATCGCCAGGTGGGAGAGCAGTTCGCCGGCCCCGCAGCCCAGGTCGAGCACACGGCTGCCGTCGGGCACGAGGTCGGCGACGACCTGGAGGTCGGGGCGCATCAGGCGCCACCCCGCCAGGCGCGGCAGTCGTCGGCGTGGTCGAGGAACGCGCGCACGGTCGGGTGGTAGCCCGGCGGCTCGAGCAGGAACGAGTCGTGACCCCACGGCGAGCGGATCTCGCGGAACGACACCGGCACGCCCGCGTGCTCGAGGGTGCGCACGATCTCCCGGCTGTGGGCGGTGCTGAAGCGCCAGTCGGTGTCGAACGAGACGACCAGGAAGTGCGTCCGGCCCGCCACCAGCCGCGGCACGGCCCCGGGATCGGCGAACGGGTCGTAGTAGTCCATCACCCGGGTGAGGTAGAGGTAGCTCATCGCGTCGAAGCGGTCGAGGAACGACCGACCCTGGTGCGCGAGGTAGCTCTCGACCTGGAAGTCGACGTCGAAGCTGAAGCCCGGCTCCTCCCCCTGCTGGAGTCGCCGGCCGAACTTCTCGGTCATCGCCTCGTCGGAGAGGTAGGTGATGTGGGCCATCATCCGCGCGATCGCCAGCCCGATCTCCGGCTTGCGGTCGGAGTCGAAGTAGCGGCCGTCCTGGAAGTCGGGATCGCGCATGATCGCCTCTCGCGCGACCGCCGAGAACGCGATGTTCTGCGCCGACAGCCGGGCGCTCGCCGCGACCACGACCGCGTGCTCGATCTGCTGGGGATGGTCGACCGCCCACTGCAGCACCTGCATGCCGCCCAGGGAACCGCCCACCGCAGCCATCACCCGCTCGACGCCGAGGTGGGCGAGCAGTGCACGGTGGACCGTCACGAAGTCGGACATCTGCAGGATCGGGAAGTCGCGCCCGTAGGACAGCCCGGTCCCGGGGTTGGTCGACGACGGGCCGGTCGTGCCCTGGCAGCCGCCCAGCAGGTTGGGGCAGACCACGAAGAAGCGGTCGGTGTCCAGGGGCCTGCCGGGACCGATCAGGTTGTCCCACCACCCGCGCCGCCCGTCGTCGGGGTGCTCGCCCGCGGCGTGGGCGTCGCCGGTGAGCGCGTGGCAGACGAAGACCACGTTGTCCCGCTCGGGCGAGAGCTCGCCGTACGTCTCGTAGGCCACCTCGACCGGGCCCAGGGTCCGCCCACCGGCGAGCCGCAGCGGGTCGTCCTCGGTGAACAGGACGACCCGCTGCAGCTTGGTGACTCCCAGGCTGGGCACGGCAAAAGGCTACTGACCCGCAGCGTCGAGAGCCTGCTCGAGGTCGGCGAGCAGGTCCTCGACGTGCTCGATGCCGATCGAGAGGCGGACCATGTCCTCGGGCACACCGGCGGCCTCGAGCTCGTCGGGGGTGAGCTGGGAGTGGGTCGTCGTGGCGTTGTGGATCGCCAGCGACTTGGCGTCGCCGATGTTGGCCAGGTGGCTGAACAGCTGCAGCGACTCGATGAACCGCTGGCCACCGCTGCGGCCCGACCGCAGGCCGAAGCTGACCAGCCCGCCGAAGCCGCGCCCGGTGTGAAGCGTGCGCCGGGCGACCTCGTGGTGGGGGCTCGAGGGAAGCCCGGGGTAGGACACCCACGACACCTCGTCACGGCCCTCCAGCCACTGCGCGACCGCCAGCGCGTTCTCGCTGTGGCGCTCCATCCGCAGGTGCAGGGTCTCCAGGCCCTGCAGGAACAGCCAGGAGTTGAGCGGCGCGATCGCCGCACCGGTGTTGCGCAGCAGGACGGTGCGCGCGCGGATGATGTAGGCCAGCTCGCCGACGGCCTCGGTCCACACCACGCCGTGGTACGCCGCGTCGGGTCCGGTCAGCCCGGGGAAGCGGTCGGCGTGCTCGGCCCACGGGAAGCGTCCGGAGTCCACGATGACACCGCCGATCGAGGTGCCGTGGCCGCCGATGTACTTCGTCGCCGCGTGCACGATCACGTCGGCCCCGAGGTCGAAGGGACGGCACAGCAACGGGGCCGCGGTGTTGTCGACGACGAACGGCAGGCCCTGCGCGTGGGCCGCGTCCGCCCACGCCCGCAGGTCGACCACGTTGATCCGGGGGTTGCCGATCGTCTCGCCGAACACCAGGCGGGTGCGGTCGTCCACGAGCGCGGCGAGGGCGGCCGGGTCGTCGGGGTCGACGAAGCGCACCTCGATGCCGAACTGCGGAAGGGTGTGGGCGAACAGCGCGTAGGTGCCGCCGTAGAGCGTGGAGAGGGCGACGATGTTGTCGCCGGTCCCGGCGAGGTTGAGCACGGCGTACGTCGTCGCGGCGGAGCCGGAGGCCGTGGCGAGCGCGCCGACGCCGCCCTCGAGCTGGGTGACGCGCTCCTCGAAGACCGACTGGGTCGGGTTCATGATCCGCGTGTAGATGTTGCCCGGCTCGGCCAGGGCGAACAGGTTGGCCGCGTGCTCGGTGTCGTTGAAGACGTAGGAGGTGGTCTGGTAGATCGGCACGGCGCGCGCGTTGGTCGCAGGGTCGGCCTGCTCCTGGCCGGCGTGCACCGCGAGCGTCTCGGGACGGTAGGTCATGAGCGTCTCTCCTTCGGTAGGGCGGGACGCCAAACTAGAGCGGCGGGCAGGTGGGCCCCGCCCGGCCGTCTCGCCCCTCGGAGCGCCGGCTCAGCCGGTGAGCACCGTGAGGGCGCTGGTGAAGAAGGCCAGACCATCGGTCCCGGGGCCGCACAGGTCCTCGACCGCGTGCTCGGGGTGCGGCATCAGCCCGACCACGGTGCCGGTCTCGTTGGTGATGCCGGCGATGTCGCGCAGCGAGCCGTTGGGGTTGTCCCCGAGGTAGCGGGCCACCACGCGGCCCTCGCCCTCGAGCCGGTCGAGGGTCGCCTCGTCGGCGACGAAACCGCCCTCACCGTTCTTGAGCACGATCGTCACCTCCTGCCCCTCGGAGTAGTCGCTGGTCCAGGTGGTGCGGGCGTTCTCGATCCGCAGCCGCTGGTCCACGCAGACGAACTTGCGGTGGTCGTTGCGGATCAGCGCGCCCGGCAGCAGGTGGGACTCGCAGAGGATCTGGAAGCCGTTGCAGATGCCGAGCACGGGCAGGCCCCCCTGCGCGGCCCGCACGACCGCGTCCATGACCGGCGCGAACCGCGCGATCGCGCCGCAGCGCAGGTAGTCGCCGTAGGAGAAGCCCCCGGGCAGCACCACGGCGTCGACGCCGCGCAGGTCGGCGTCGCCGTGCCACAGGCGTACGGCGTCAGCGCCGGCCACGCGCACCGCACGCGCCGCGTCGACGTCGTCGAGCGAGCCGGGGAAGGTGACGACCCCGATCCTCACGCGACCGTGTCCTCGTGGACCACGACGGTGAAGTCCTCGATCACCGGGTTGGAGAGCAGCGTGGAGGCCAGGTCGTGGATCTCCTGGAGCCGGGCATCGGTGAGCTCGCCGTCCACCTCCAGCTCGAACCTCTTGCCCTGCCGGACGTCGCTGATCCCGTCGAACCCGAGCTTGGGCAGGGCGTGCTGCACGGCCTTGCCCTGCGGGTCGAGGATCTCCGGCTTGGGCATGACGCTGACGACGACGCGGGCCATGGGCGCACTCCGGTGGTGAGGGGGCGGTCACCCGCAGTCTAGGGCCGCTCCGCACCCCGTCGTGGCGGGCCCGGCGTCAGGCGAGGCTCACCCCACCAGCTCGCGCTTGAGGATCTTGCCCGTCGCGGTCATCGGCAGCTCGTCGCGGAACTCGATCATCCGGGGGTACTTGTAGGAGGCCATCTGCTCCTTGCACCAGGCGACCAGCTCGTCCTCGGTGACCTCGGCCCCGTCCTTGGTGATCACGAACGCCTTGATCTCCTCGCCGTGGCTGTCGTGCGGGACCCCGACGACGGCGACCAGGGAGATCGCCTCGTGGGTGAGCATGACCTCCTCGATCTCGCGGGGGTACACGTTGTAGCCGCCGCGGATGATCATGTCCTTGGACCGGTCGACGATGTAGTAGTAGCCGTCCTCGTCGCGGTAGGCCAGGTCGCCGGAGCGGAACCACCCGTCGCGCATCACCTCGGCGGTGGCGTCGGGGCGGTTGTAGTAGCCCTTCATGATGTTGTGCCCGCGGATCGCGATCTCCCCGATGGCGTCCTGCCCGTGACCCTCGACGGTGGACCAGTCGTCCTTGATCAGCTTCACCTCGACACCCCAGATGGGGTAGCCGATCGAGCCGGGCTTGGCGGGGCGGTCCGTCTGGTTGAAGGTCGCCACCGGCGACGTCTCGGACAGGCCGTAGCCCTCCAGGATGTCGACGCCGAAGCGGCTCTTGAACTCCTTGAGGATCTCCACCGGCAGGCTGGCACCGCCGGCGGCGGCGACGCGCAGGTTGCGGGCGATCTTCTCCACGTCCACGCCGCTGTCGTCGAGGGCGCCGAGCAGGCCCCAGTACATCGTCGGCACGCCGGCGAAGAAGGTGATCTCCTCGGCGTCCAGCAGCTTGACGGCGGCGGCGGCGTCGAAGCGCGGGATGAGCACGAGCGTCGAGGCGCTGGCGAACCCGGCGTTCATCTGCACCGAGGAGCCGAACGAGTGGAACAGCGGCAGCGTGAGCAGGTGCCGCTCGCCGGAGGGGTCCGTGCCGAGCATCCGGTTGGACTCCAGCGCGTTGAGCACCAGGTTGGCGTGGCTGAGCAGGGCGCCCTTGGGCTGGCCGGTGGTGCCGGAGGTGTAGAGGATGACGGCGCCTTCGTCGGGATCGGTCAGCGCCGACTGGAAGACCGGCGACCGGCCGGCGACCGCGGCCCCCATCGTCTCCGCGCCCTCGATCGTCGACTCGGCCGCGGGGTCGGCGGTGACGAGGAAGAAGTGCTCGCAGCCGTCGGCGTCGTTGAAGCCCTTCCACCCCTCCTCGCCGATCGCCAGCTCGGGGGTGCCCTCGAAGCAGAAGTAGGCCTTCGCCTCCGAGTCGGCGAGGTGGTAGGCCACCTCGCGGCCCTTGAGCAGCACGTTGAGCGGGACGACGACCGCGCCGGTCTTGAGGATGCCGTAGTAGACGATCGGGAAGAACGGCAGGTTGGGGCAGGTCAGCGCCACCTTGTCGCCGGGCTGGAGGCCGCGCTCGACGAGCAGGTTCGCGACCTGGTTGGCAGCCGCGTCGACCTGGGCGTAGGTCAGGCGCGTCTGTCCCAGCACCACCGCGTCGCGGTCGGGGTGCTTGCGGGCGCTGTCTTCGAGCAGGACGGACAGGTTCAGCATCGGCGTTCCTCCAGGCGTCGGGGTGTGCCCAACCTAACTACCCGGTGATCGCGCTTGTCGAGATCACGCCTCGGCCCTCAGCGTGGGGCGAGGATCCTCGCGGCGCGCTTGAGGTCGTTGCGGACCAGCAGCGCAGCGACCCCCATCGCCGCGACCGACAGCGGCTTGGCGAGCCCGCGCGCGGTCACCCGCGCCACGCAGGTCACGCGTGTGCCGACCACACCGTCACGGGTCTCGTCGGCGAACAGCAGGGTGCCTGCCGCCGTGAAGGGACCCGACGTGCCGACCTCCTGCCACAGCCGGCCCGGCTCGAGGCGGGTGATGGCCAGGTGGAACGGCGGGGCGGCGTGGACGTGGTCGACCCAGCGCTGACCGGTCCTCGGCTCGCCGGGGTCGAGCACCTCCACCCGGCGCAGGCTGGCCTGCCACTGCGGCCGGTTGACCGGGTCGGCGAGGTAGGTGAAGACCCGGGCGCGCGGGGCGGGGACGAAGACCGTGGCGTCCCAGCGCCGAGGACGTACGTCGTGGACGGGGTCGGCGGTCACCGGAACGCCCGTCCGGTGAGGCGCTCGTAGGCCTCGACGTACCTGGCGCGGGTCTGCTCGACGACCTCGTCGGGCAGCGGCGGCGGCGCCTCGCCGGTGTGGCGGTCCCAGCCGGAGGCGTCGGAGAGCAGCCAGTCGCGGACGTACTGCTTGTCGTACGACGGCTGCGCGCGGCCCGGCTGCCAGCGGTCGGCCGGCCAGAACCGGGAGGAGTCGGGGGTGAGCACCTCGTCGCCGAGCACCGTCGTGCCGTCGGCGCGGGCGCCGAACTCGAGCTTGGTGTCGGCCAGCACGATCCCCCGCTCGCGCGCGACCGCCTCGGCCGTGGCGTAGACGCGCAGCGTCAGGTCGCGCAGCTCGGCGGCACGGTCCGCACCGATCTCGGTGACGACCGCGGCATAGGAGACGTTCTCGTCGTGGTCACCGAGGGCGGCCTTGGTGGCCGGGGTGAAGATCGCCTGCCCGAGCCGGCTGCCGTCCTCGAGCCCGTCGGGCAGCGCGAGGCCGCAGACCTCGCCGGTCGCGCGGTAGTCGAGCAGCCCGGAGCCGGTGAGGTAGCCGCGGGCCACGCACTCCACGGGGTACATCTCGAGCGACTCGCACACCACGGCCCGTCCGGACACCCCGGCGGGCACGTCGGTCGACACCAGGTGGTTCGGGACGAGGTCGGTCAGCCGGTCGAACCACCACAGGGAGAGCTGGGTCAGGATCCGCCCCTTGTCCGGGATCGGGGTGTCGAGGACGAAGTCGAAGGCCGAGATCCGGTCGCTGGCGACCATGAGCAGGTGACCGCCGGGAAGCCGGTAGAGGTCGCGCACCTTGCCCGAGTGGACGTGCACCGCCCCCTCGACGTCGGGCGCGGTCGGGAGGTGCGGCTCGGTCGAGCCCGCCGGGGGTGCCATGTCGCCAGCGTAGAAGGGTCCGAACGGGTGATTCCCGGCGGTTCCCCGACGGCGTGAGACTCATCACCTCCGGACCCGGCGGCGAGGCGCAGGAGTGGTCTGGCCCACATCGGGTACTACAGTCCCGTGCGGCTCCCCGCAGCGCCGTGGGGACCCGGGGAACGAGAGGCACCGGCCATGATCGAGCACCGCATCGGCACCACCCGCCGGTCCGGTGCTGTGCACACCATGAGCAAGCTGGCCGTCGGCCCCGTGATGAGGTGGGGCCCGCTGCTCCCCTCGACGATCGGGCTGTTCGCGCTCGTCGAGCGCGCCGCCGAGCGGCTGCCTCGCTCGGGCCGCACCACCCACCAGCGCGTGGCGACCCGGGACTGGTGCGGCGAGCTGGTCACCCCGATCGACGGCACCACCGCCGACGGCGCGATCCTCTACCTGCACGGAGGGGCCTTCCTCTCCTGCGGCATCGCCACCCACCGCCGCATCGTCGAGCGCCTGGCCTGGCGCACCGGCATGGCCGTGCTGACCGTCGCCTACCGCCAGCTGCCCGTCGGCACCCTCGAGCACAGCCTCGAGGACGCCGAGGACGCCTTCCGCTGGCTGACCCGCCACGGCCACCCGGCCCACGAGATCGTGCTCGCCGGCGACTCGGCCGGCGGCCACCTGGCCTTCTCCACCGCGATCCGCATGCGCGACGCGGGCATGCGGCCGGCGGGCGTCGTGGGCCTCTCGCCGTGGCTCGACTTCGACCACCGGCCCAAGGCGGCCCACCACAACGCGCGGCGCGACGCCTACATCCCCGTACGCCGCCTGCGCCGGGTCGGCCGGATGGCCGTCGGCGCGCGCGTCGAGGAGCACCACTCCCCGGTCAACGCCGACCTCGCCGGCCTCCCGCCGGCCCTGATCCTCGTCGGCGCCGACGAGGTGCTGCGCGTCGACGCCGAGCTCATGGCCGAGCGCCTGCTCGACGCCGAGGTGCCGTGCACGCTGCAGGTCTGGGAGGGCCAGGTCCACGCCTTCCCGGTGCTGGCGGACCTCAACCCGGAGAGCTTGGCCGCGATCGAGGAGATCGCCACCTTCACGCGCACGTCCGTCGCCGCCGCGTCTCGCCGCCGCCGCTCGGGCCTCACGCGCATCGGTGTGGCCTGAGGCCTGGCCGGCCGCTCAGCCCGGCCCGCTAGGACCCCTGCCCGGCTCCGTGCCCGGCTCCATGCCCGGCTCCATGCCCGGGAGGTCGACGGTGAAGACCGTGGCGCCCGGACGCGACTCGACGTAGGACAGGCCACCGTGCGCGGCGACGATCGCCTGCACCAGCGCCAGCCCCAGCCCGGCGCCACCGGAGTCACGGGTGCGGGAGACGTCGGCCCGGGTGAACCGCTCGAACACGCGGGTCCGCAGGCTCTCGGGGATGCCCGGACCGTCGTCGGCCACCTGCAGGCGCACGCCGGTCGGCTCACGGGAGACCGACACCGTCACCTTGGTGCCGGGCGGGGTGTGGCGGCGCGCGTTGGTGAGCAGGTTGGTCAGCACCTGGTGCAGGCGCTGACCGTCGCCGATGGTCACCACCGGCTCGTCGGGCAGGTCGAGCACCCACTCGTGGTCGGGGGCGAGGACCTGCGCGTCCTGCACCCCCTCGAGCGCCAGCAGGGTGAGGTCGACCTCCTCGCGGACCAGCGGCCGGCCGGAGTCCAGGCGGGCCAGCAGCAGGAGGTCCTCGACCAGGGCACGCATCCGCACGCCCTCGGCCTCGACCTTCACCAGCGCCTCGGCGTTGTCGTAGTCCTGGTGGCGGCGGGCGAACTCGGCGTACCCCATGATCGTGGCCAGTGGCGTCCGCAGCTCGTGGCTGGCGTCGGCGACGAACTGGCGCACCTGCTGCTCGCTGCGGTGCCGCGCGTCCAGCGCACCCTCCATGTGGCCGAGCAGATGGTTGAGCGCGCCGGCGACCTGGCCGACCTCGGTGCGCGGGTCGACGTAGTCCTCGGGCACGCGGGCGGTCTCCCCGACCTGCCCGGTGTCCAGCGGCATGCCGGCGACCTCGTGGGCGGTGGCGGCCACCGCGCGCAGCGGCCGGAGGGTCCGGCGCACGAGGCGCCCGCCGACCAGCGCCGCGACCAGGACGCCCGCCCCGGTGAGCAGCAGCTGGGCCACGAGCATGCGCTCGACGGTGCGGTTCAGCTTGCCCGTCGGGAGCCCCGCGGCGACCCGCACCGTCTGGCCCCCGACGCTGGTCGTGCGCACCGCCACGCGGTAGGAGCCGGTGCTCCCGAGGTCGACCTGCTGCACCCCGACGTCGCCGGCGTCGAGCCGGCCCAGGCGCCGCTCGGCGTCGGCGGGCAGGGACCGCAGCTGCGCCGGTCCGTAGCTGTCGTCGGCGTCGTCGAGGGTGCCGCCCTGCCAGCCGCTGCCCGCGGACACCGCGACCAGGGTCCCCACCTGGTCGCCCAGGCCGAACCCGATCGGCGGCCGCCGGTCGTCCCCGTCCTGGTCGGAGGCCCCGCGACGGTCACCGAGGTCGTGGGCGGCACGCTCGGCGGCGTCGGTGACCTGGCGGTCCAGGTCGCCGGTGAGGTACTGCCGCATCGCCAGCGTGGTCGAGAACGCGACGAGGAGCCCGGCGACCGCGAGCAGGGTCAGCAGGATCGCCAGCAGCCGCGCGGTGAGCGTGACCGGCAGTCTCGGGCGCAGGCTCATCGTCACTCGGCGGGCTTGAGCACGTAGCCCGCGCCCCGCAGCGTGTGGATCATCGGGGGCCGGCCGGCGTCGATCTTCTTGCGCAGGTAGGAGACGTAGAGCTCCACGACGTTGGCCTGGCCACCGAAGTCGTAGTGCCACACCCGGTCGAGGATCTGGGCCTTGGACAGCACCCGACGCGGGTTGCGCATGAAGAACCGCAGCAGCTCGAACTCGGTCGCGGTCAGGCTGACCTCCTCGCCGGCCCGGGTCACCTCGTGGCTGTCCTCGTCGAGGGTGAGGTCGCCGACGGTGAGCAGGCTGGTCGACTGACGCGCGGCAACGCCGGACCGCCGCATCAGCGCGCGCAGCCGTGCCACCACCTCCTCGAGGGAGAACGGCTTGGTGACGTAGTCGTCGCCCCCGGCGGTCAGGCCCACGACCCGGTCCTCGACGGCGTCCTTGGCCGTGAGGAACAGCACCGGCACGTCGGGCACGTGCTCGCGCATGCGGCGCAGCACCTCGAGCCCGTCGATGTCGGGGAGCATGATGTCGAGGACGACGGCATCGGGCTTGACCGCCCTGGCTGCGCTGACCGCCTTGGCGCCGGTGTGGGCGAGCGTGGTCGACCAGCCCTCGTAGCGCAGGGCCATGCCGAGCAGCTCGGCGATGTTGGGCTCGTCGTCGACGACGAGGACCTGGACGGGCGAGCCGTCCGGGCGGGTGAGGGTCTCGTTCTCCGCGGCCATGCGCCCACTGTGCCCTGCCTGTGCCGCGGTCCGCTGTGGGTTTCCTGTGCGAAGTCTGTGAGCGGCGCGGCCCAGGCGTCGCACCCCACCCGTACGGGGGGCGCGGACGGTCGGGGACGTCGGCTGGGATCATGGGCGGATGGATCTCGACAAGCTGCGCCCGCTCGAGGAGCGCGACGTGCCCGAGGTGCTCGCCCTCAACCAGGCCGAGGTCTTCTGGCTGGCGCCGATGGACGAGTCCCGCCTGTGGGAGATCCACGACGCGGCCGACCTGTTCCTCGTCGCCGAGCTCGACGGGGCCTTCGCCGGCTTCGTGGTCACGATGGCGCCCGGCGCGGCGTACGACTCGGAGAACTTCCGCTGGTTCGCCGGCCGCTACGGCGAGGACTTCTACTACCTCGACCGGGTCGCGCTGACCCCCGCGACGCGGCGCCGCGGTGTCGGCTCCCAGGTCTACGCCCGGGCCGAGGAGGCCGCCCGGGCGTTCGGCCGGATGGCGCTCGAGGTGCGACAGGAGCCGCCCAACGAACCGTCGCTGGCCTTCCACGCGGCGCGCGGCTACGTCCCGGTCGGCGTGCTCGGCGACCCGGGGCACCGCAACACCCTCATGGTCAAGGAGCTGGGGGGTGGCTGAGCCCGGCGCCCTGCACGCGTCCCTCGGGCCGCGGGCCGAGCGCATCGCAGACGCCGACGCCGACGGCCCCCTCGCCACCCGGTTGGAGCGGCACCGGTGACCGGGGTCGACGCCGAGCGGCACCGCGAGGTCTCCGCGCGGCTGCGTGCCGCGGGGTGCGTGTTCGCCGAGGAGGAGGCCCTGCTCCTGATGGAGGCCTCACCGACGACGGTCGGTCTCGAGCGGCTGGTCGAGCGCCGCTGCGCGGGCGAGCCGCTGGAGGTGCTGCTGGGCTGGGCGGCGTTCCGCGGGCTGCGCGTGGGGATCAGTGCGGGGGTCTTCGTCCCGCGCCGCCGCACCGAGCTGCTCGTCGACGTCGCCTCCGCCCTCGCGCCCGACGGGGCCGTGGTGCTGGACCTCTGCACCGGCTCGGGGGCCGTGGCGCTCGCCCTGAGCGTCGAGCGCCCCGACCTCGAGCTCTATGCCGCCGACCTCCACCCGGCGGCCCTGCGCTGCGCCCGGGCCAACCTGCTCGACCGCGCCCAGGTCGTCGTCTCCGACCTCTTCGCCGGACTGCCGGCCGACCTGCGCGGGCGCCTCGACGTGGTCACCGCCAACGTGCCCTACGTGCCCACCGGCGAGCTCGACCTGCTGCCGCCCGAGGCCCGGGACCACGAGCCGCTGTCGACCCACGACGGCGGCGAGGACGGCCTCGACGTCGTACGCCGGGTGGCGCGCGAGGCGCGCGACTGGCTCGCCCCGGGCGGGCACCTGGTGGTCGAGGTCAACCGGCGCCAGGTCGCCAGCGCGCGCTTCGCCGTCGCCACGGCCGGCCTGCGTCCGTCGGTCGCCGCCGAGGACGAGGACGGCACCGTCTTCCTCGCCGGCCGCCTGGGCTGACGGCGAGACGGGCACCCCGAGGATCGGCTGTCCTCGGGCGTCCGCGACCGCCCGCCCCGCGGCTCAGTAGCGCAGGGCCGCGGCCGGGTCCTCCAGCAGGGCGGCCACGTCGGCGAGGAACCGCGAGCCGAGCGCCCCGTCGATGAACCGGTGGTCGAAGGACAGCGCGAGCGTCGTGATGTCGCGCGCCTTGACCTTGCCCTTGTGGATCCACGGCTGCTTGCGGACCGCGCCGAAGCAGAGGATCGCGGACTCGCCGGGATTGATGATCGGCGTGCCCGCGTCGACCCCGAACACCCCCACGTTGGTGATCGTGAACGTGCCCTCGGCCATGTCGGCCGGCTGGGTGCGACCCTCGCGGGCGGTGGCGGTGAGCTGGTTGACCGCACCGGCCAGCTCGAGCAGCGACATCGAGTCCGCGCCCTTGACGTTGGGCACGACCAGCCCGCGCGGGGTGGCCGCCGCGATGCCGAGGTTGACCCCGGCGCGGTAGACCACCTCCTGCGCCTGGTCGTCCCAGTGGGCGTTGACCTCGGGGGTGCGGCGCATCGCCAGGCACACCGCGCGGGAGAGCACCAGCAGCGGGGAGACCCTGACCTCGCGGAAGTCGCGGTCCTCACGGAGCCGCTCGACCAGCTTCATCGTGCGGGTCACGTCGACGGTGACCCACTCGGTCACGTGGGGGATGCTGAAGGCCGAGGACACCATCGCCTGGCCCATCATCTTGCGCACACCCTTGATCGGCTCCCGGCGGTCGACCAGGGTCGCGGCCCGGCCCTGGCCGGGGGTCCCGGCGTAGGACGCGGGCATGGTCTCGCGGTCGCCGCCACCCTGGCCGGCAGCGGCCTCCACCTCGGCGGCGCTGACGATCCCCCGCGGGTCGGCCGGGGTGATCGTGGTCAGGTCGACGCCCAGGTCGCGGGCGAGCTTGCGCACCGGCGGCTTGGCCAGGACACCGCCGACCGACCAGACGGAGGTACGGCGCGAGCCCCGCTCGGACTCGGGCTCGGCCGCCCCGGACGGACGCTCGCGCGCGGGGGTGGCCGGCACGGGCGGCTCGTCGGCCGCGACCACGTCGGAGGTGTCGGTCCCGCCCGCGGCGAAGGAGCCCTGCACCTGCATCTGCGCAGCCGAGCCGGCCTCGGTGCGGGCGGTCGCGGGTCCCCGCCGGGCCCGGCGCATCGCCCGGCCGGACCGGGGGCCGTAGCCGACCAGGGTCTGGTTCTCCCCGCCGCTCGCCGCCGGGTTGTGCGGGTCGATGGCCCCCGACTGCTCGGACGCGCCCGAAGCCGGCGACGTGTCGGCGGGGGTGTCCCCCGGGCGTCCGTCGTCGACGGCGATGATCGGCGTCCCGACGGGGACGGTCACGCCCTGCTCGACGAGCAGCGCCGTCACGGTGCCGGCGTACGGCGACGGGAGCTCGACCAGCGACTTGGCGGTCTCCACCTCGACGACGACGTCGTTGACCTTGATCACGTCGCCGACCTTGACCTGCCAGGTGACGATCTCGGCCTCGGTCAGGCCCTCGCCCGGGTCGGGCAGCTTGTACTCACGCACGGTCATTGATTGTCACTCCAACAAAATCAGTAGGCGAGCGAGCGGTCGACGGCGTCCAGCACCCGGTCGAGGTCGGGGAGCCACTCCTCCTCGACCCGGGCGGGCGGGTAGGGGGTGTCGAAGCCACCGACGCGCAGCACCGGTGCCTCCAGGCTGTAGAAGCACTGTTCGGTGATGCGCGCGGCGACCTCGGCGCCCATCCCGAGGTTGGTGTGCGCCTCGTGGGCGATCACCGCGCGTCCGGTGCGGCGCACCGACTCGACCACGGGACCCAGGTCCAGCGGGGACAGCGTGCGGAGGTCGATCACCTCGATGCTGGCGCCGTCGGACGCGGCGGCCTCGGCGGACTGCAGGCACACCTTGACCATCGGGCCGTAGGACAGCAGCGTGACGTCGTCGCCCGCGCGCACGACGCGGGAGGTGTGCAACGGCTCGGGAGTCGCGGTGGGGTCCACCTCGGCCTTGTCGGCGTGGTACTGCCGCTTGGGCTCGAGGAAGACCACCGGGTCGTCGGAGGCGATCGCCTGCTGGATCATCCAGTAGCCGTCGACCGGGTTGGAGCACGCGACGACCTTGAGGCCGGGCGTGTGGGCGAACTGCGCCTCGGGCGACTCGCTGTGGTGCTCGACCGCTCCGATGCCGCCGCCGAAGGGGATGCGGATGACCATCGGCATCGGCACCTTGCCCTGGCTGCGGAAGTGGAGCTTGGCGACCTGGCTGACGATCTGGTCGTAGGCGGGGTAGACGAAGCCGTCGAACTGGATCTCGCACACCGGGCGGTAGCCGCGCATCGCGAGGCCCACGGCCGTGCCGAGGATGCCGGACTCGGCCAGGGGAGAGTCGATCACCCGGTCCTCGCCGAAGTCCTTCTGCAGGCCGTCGGTGATCCGGAAGACGCCGCCGAGCTTGCCGACGTCCTCACCCATCACCAGAACCTTGGGGTCGTCCTCCATCGCCCGCCGGATGCCGGCGTTGAGCGCCTTGGCGAGCGTCATCTTCTGCACCTGGCTCGAGGCGGGGGTCTCGGTCATCGCGCGGCCTCCTCGGTCTCGAAGGTGGAGAGGTAGTCGGCGTAGCCGGCCTTCTGCTCGGCGAGCTCGTCGGTCTGCTCGGCGTAGACGTGGTCGAAGACGTCGAGGACGTCGGGGTCGGGCATCGCGCGGCAGCCCTCGCGCAGGTGCTCGCCGAGCTGCTCGGCCTCGGCGTCGACGTCCTCGAAGAACGACTGGTCGGCCAGGCCCTGCCGCGAGAGGTAGGCCTTCACCCGCGCGATCGGGTCACGCAGCTTCCACGCCTCGACGTCGGAGGACAACCGGTAGCGCGTGGGGTCGTCGGTCGTGGTGTGCGCCCCCATGCGGTAGGTGTAGGCCTCCACGAACGTGGGGCCCTGGCCCTCCCGGGCGCGCTGCAGCGCGGCCTTGGTGACGGCGTAGGTGGCCAGCACGTCGTTGCCGTCGACGCGCACGCCGGGGAAGCCGAAGCCCAGGGCCCGCTGGTAGAGCGGGATCCGCGACTGGCGCTCGATCGGCTCGGAGATCGCCCACTGGTTGTTCTGGCAGAAGAACACGACGGGGGCGTTGTAGGAGGCGGCGAAGATGAACGCCTCGTTGACGTCGCCCTGGCTGCTCGCGCCGTCGCCGAAGTACGCCACGACCGCGGCGTCACGGTCGGGGTCGCCGGTGCCGACGTTGCCGTCGCGCTGGATGCCCATGGCGTAGCCGGTCGCGTGCAGCGTCTGGGCGCCGATCACGATCGTGTAGAGGCCGAAGTTCGCCTCCTGGGGGTCCCACGACCCCTGGTCGACGCCGCGGAAGAGCCCGAGCAGCTTGAGCGGGTCGAGCCCGCGACACCAGGCGACGCCGTGCTCGCGGTAGGTCGGGAAGACGAAGTCCTGGGGAGCCAGGGCCCGCCCGGAGCCGACCTGCGCGGCCTCCTGGCCGAGGAGCTGGGCCCAGATGCCCAGCTCGCCGTGGCGCTGGAGGGCGGTGGCCTCGACGTCGATGCGGCGGGTCAGGACCATGTCGCGGTAGAAGCCGCGGACCGCCTCGTCGTCGAGGTCGAAGGAGAAGCTCGGGTGCTCCACGCGCTCGCCCTCGGGGGTCAGCAGCTGGACGAAGTCCGGGTCGAACCGGCCTCCGGACCCGTCGGGCGGGTCGGCCTGCGCGCGCCGGCGGTGCATCAGCGCGGGGCCGAAGTCGCTGGCGATGACGTCCTTGGTACGCGACATCCAGGGCACTCCTTCGTCTCGTCGTCACCCGGGGTCTCCGGGCTCCGGCTGGGGGGTGGAGCAGCCGCGCGCGCCGTCTCGGTGAGGGTGATCCGGCCGGTGCGGGCGACGTGTGACCGGTGACACACCGGCCATCGCCCACGGTACCGAACCCGTGGGTCAGCCCGCCAACCACTCCCGCGCCACGCCCAGGAAGACGTCGTTGGCCTCGGGCTCGCCCACGGTGACGCGGACGCCGTCGGTGGCGTAGGGGCGGACCGTCACGCCGGCCTCCTCGCAGGCCCCGGCGAAGCGGGGGGTGTCCTCCCCCAGCGCCAGCCAGACGAAGTTGCCCTGGGCCTCGGGCGGCGTCCAGCCCTGCGCGCGCAGCGCCTCCACGACCCGGGTCCGCTCGGCCACGATCTGCTCGACCCGCTCGAGCAGCTCGGCCTCGGCCCCCAGCGCGGCGACGGTGGCGGCCTGCGCGACGGCGCTCACGCCGAACGGCAGCGCGCACGCGCGGACCGCAGCGGCCACCGGCTCGTGCGCGACGAGGTAGCCGACCCGCAGCCCGGCGAGCCCGAACGCCTTGGCGAGCGTGCGCATCACGACCACGTGGGGCCGATCCTCGAGCAGGTCGAGCGCGTCGAACGCCTCGGGCCCGCGGACGAACTCGCGGTAGGCCTCGTCGACCACGACGACCACGTGCGGCGGGACCTGCGCGAGGAAGGACTCGAGCTCGCCGCGGGTCACCGCCGGGCCGGTCGGGTTGTTGGGGGTGCACACGAGCACGACCTTGGTGCGCTGGCCGACCGCGGCGGCCATGGCGTCCAGGTCGTGCCGGCCGTCTCCGGTGAGCGGCACCTGCACGGCGCGGGCGCCGTTGACCGCGGCGGCGATCGGGTAGGCCTCGAAGGACCGCCAGGCGAAGACGACCTCGTCGCCGGCCTCGCAGAACGCCTGCACCAGGTGGTAGAGCAGCGCCACCGACCCGGTGGCCGCGGCGAGCCGCTCGACCGGCTGCCCCAGCCGCGCGGAGAGGGCCTCGTAGACCGCGGTGTTGCCCATGTCGGGGTAGCGGTTGACCTGCCGCGCCGCCTGCTCGACCGCCTCGACGACCGCCGCGGGCGGCGGGAAGGGGTTCTCGTTCGACGACAGCTTGTACGACGGCCGGCCGGGCACGACGGCGGGCGGGCGCCCCGCGACGTACGCCGGGACGTCGGCCAGGGCGGCGCGGGGGACCGGGGCGGAGGGGGTCGTCACAGGACAACCTCACCACAGCGGACCACGGCGGAACCACAGCCCCGGCCCACTGCGCCTCCCACCACGCACCGGGCCGGGGCTGTTGCGATCCCCGAGCAGCGCCGGGAGGGCCACGTGCCCCCACGGGCCCACCCGGCTCGGCGTTCGACTCCCCACCTGTCGCGCACCCACCATGCTCGTCCGGTGGTCGACCGCCGAGGTCCAGGATAGAGGAGCGAATCGGACATTTGCGTCAGGTACTCGGTCGGTTGTCCAACAACGTTCGGGCAGGGTCCCGCGCACCGAACACCGGAGTCCGCGTAGCCCGAAAGGGCTAGGTGGTGGTGACCGTGGCGCGCGGCCCCAGCCTCCCTAGGCTGTCGGCATGAACCTCCTGCTCCGCGTCGCCGTCAACGCCGTCGCCCTGGCGGCCGCGACCTGGCTGCTCGACGGCATCCGGCTGACCCACGACAACCGGGCCCTGACCCTGCTCGGGGTGGCGGTCGTCTTCGGGCTGGTCAACGCCTTCATCACACCGGTGGTCAAGGTGCTGTCCCTGCCCTTCATCATCCTCACCCTCGGCCTGCTGCTCTGGGTGATCAACGCCGCGATGCTCATGCTGACCAGCCGGATCGCCGACGGGCTCGGTCTCGGCTTCGAGGTCGACGGGTTCGGCACGGCGCTGCTGGGGGCGCTGGTGATCAGCATCGTCGGCGCGGTGCTGGGCTGGGTCGTCGACGACCGGTGAGCACCCACACGCTGCCCGCACCGCGCACGCCGGGGCGCTACCGCGTCGCGCTGGTCTGCCTGGGCAACATCTGCCGCTCCCCGATGGCGCACGTCGTGGTGGAGGACCTCGTGCGCCGCGCCGGGCTCGAGGACCGCGTCGAGGTGGTCAGCGCCGGCACCGGGGGCTGGCACGTCGGCGAGCCGATGGACCGGCGCGCCGCGGCGGTGCTCACCGCCCACGGCTACGACGCCTCGCAGCACCGGGCCCGCCAATTCGACCGCTCGTGGGTGGAGGACTGCGACCTCGTCCTGACGATGGACGCCACCAACCACGCCGACGTGCTCGAGCACGCCCACGACCCCGGCGAGTGGGACCGGGTGCGGATGCTCCGCGACCTCGACCCCCGCGCGGACGCGGGCGACCGGGACGTGCCCGACCCCTACTTCGGCCGCGACGACGGGTTCGAGCACGTGCTCGCGATGCTCACCCGCAGCGCGACCGTGCTGGTCGAGGAGCTCGGTCGACTGCTGCGGGAGTGATCACCCGTTTCTCAGGGCCGGGTGCCACAGTGGGCACGTGACACCGCTCGACCCCGCCGCCGCCCCCGCCGACCGCCCGCGCGTCCTCGTCGTCGACGACGACCGTGCCGTGCGCGACTCGCTGCGCCGGTCGCTGGAGTTCAACGGCTACGACGTGTCCACCGCCACCGACGGGGCCGAGGCGCTGGCGGGGATCGCCCGGTCCACCCCCGACGTGGTGGTCATGGACGTGATGATGCCGCGGCTCGACGGCATCGAGACCACCAAGGCGCTGCGGGCCTCCGGCAACGACCTGCCGATCATCGTGCTGACCGCGTTGGACTCGGTCGGCGACCGCGTCGACGGCCTCGACGCCGGCGCGGACGACTACCTCACCAAGCCGTTCGCCCTCGAGGAGCTGCTGGCCCGGCTGCGCGCCCTGCTGCGCCGTCACGGCGCCGAGCGCGAGGACGACGACCTGAGCGCCGAGGAGCTCCGGTTCTCCGACCTGACCCTCAACCCCGCCACGCGCGAGGTGAAGCGCGGCGAGCGGCTGATCGAGCTGACCCGCACCGAGTTCTCGCTGCTCGAGATGTTCCTGCAGCGCCCCCGCCGGGTGCTCGACCGCTCGTTCATCCTCGAGGAGGTCTGGGGCTACGACTTCCCCACCACGGCCAACTCGCTGGAGGTCTACGTCGGCTACCTGCGCCGCAAGACCGAGGCCGAGGGCGAGCCGCGCCTGATCCACACGGTCCGCGGCGTCGGCTACGTCCTGCGCGAGTCCTGAGGAGCCCTCGTGCAGCCCGTGCGCTTCCGCGGCACCCTGGCCAGCCGGGTCGCCCTGCTGGCGACCCTGGCGGTGACGCTCTCGATCGTGATGGGCTCGCTCGCGGCGTACGCCGTCATCCGGCACCAGCTCTACGCCTCGCTCGACGCCTCGCTCGAGCAGCGGGCCACGGCCGCGGCGAGCACCAACACGCTCTCGATGCTCACCGCGCAACGGGTCCCGGCCTGGGCCCTCGGCGCCGGCGACATCAAGGTGGCCGTGCTCACCGAGGACAACCGGGTGGTCGACAGCCAGACCAACCCCGACGACGCCCAGATCCGGCTGGGGCGGCCCGAGCTGGCGGTGGCCCGCGGCCAGGCCGAGCTGTCCCAGCGCACGATCCGCACCAGCGACGGACGGTTCCGCGTCGCCGCGGTGCCCGGCAACGACCCGGGCACCGCGCTGATCCTGGCGCAGTCGCTCCGGCCGACGTACGACGCCCTGGGCAAGGTCGGGGCGGTCCTCACCATCTTCGGCCTCCTGGGCATCCTGCTCGCCGGGCTGCTCGGCCGGCAGGTCGCCCGCAACGGGCTCCGGCCGGTGCGTCGACTGACCGGCCGGGTCGAGGAGATCGCGCGCACCGAGCGGCTGACCCCGATCGAGGTGACCGGCCAGGACGAGGTGGCCCGGCTCGCCGTCGCGTTCAACTCGATGCTCGGCGCCCTCGAGGCCTCCCGCCTGCGGCAGAGCCAGCTGGTCGCCGACGCGGGCCACGAGCTGCGCACCCCCCTCACCGCGCTGCGCACCAACCTGGACCTGCTGACCCAGGCCGACGACCCCGACCGACCGGGCCGCCTCTCACCCGAGGCACGGCGCGAGCTGATGGACGACGTGCGCTTCCAGATCGACGAGCTCACCCAGCTCATCGGCGACCTCACCGAGCTCGCCCGGGAGCGCCGGCCGCAGGAGGTGCACGAACGGGTCGACCTGATGGAGGTCGTCGAGCGTGCCCTCGACCGGGTGCGGCGGCGGGCCAGCTCGCTGCACTTCGACGCGGGCCTCGAGCCGTGGTGGGTCGTCGGTGACGGCCACGTCCTGGAGCGCGCGGTCACCAACCTGCTGGACAACGCCGCCAAGTGGAGCCCGCCGATGGGCACGGTCACCGTGCGGCTGCGGGCCGGCACGCTCGAGGTCCTCGACCAGGGTCCCGGGATCGCGGAGGAGGACCTGCCGCACGTCTTCGAGCGCTTCTACCGCTCGGCCGACTCCCGGACGATGCCCGGCTCGGGCCTGGGACTGGCGATCGTGGCCAAGGCCGCGGAGTCCCACGGCGGTCGCGTGCGCGCCGGCGCGGCGCCGGGCGGCGGCGCGGCCTTCTGGTGGCACGTGCCCGGCCGACCCGACCAGTCGGAGGTCGCCGGCCCCGCTCCGACCGGTCGGCGTGGGTCACAGCGCGCTCTCAAGAAGCCGACAGCGGCTTCGCACCACGCTCTCAGTGACACCTCAGCAACCCCGAACACGATGGAGCCATGACCGAGCACGACCCTCGAGACGAGCAGCCCATGTCGGACGACTCCCACCGGGACCCCCAGGTCCCGGAGCACGACGAGCGGCAGCACCGCTACGACCCGACCGACGGTCCCCACCACGCGGGGACCGGTGACGAGCACACGGCTGCCGTGCCGCCGCCGGTCGGGACCTGGCACCGCGAGGGGCGTGCGGCGTCAGAGGAGGAAGCCTCGCCCGCCGGTTCCCAGGCCGGCTGGCAGGCTCCCTCCGCCCAGTCCCCCTCCGCCTCGCCGGACCCGACGGGCCCCGTGATCCCCCCGCCCTCCCACGAGGACACCAGCGCCTTCGGCCCCTTCACCTTCCGCGACGACGAGCGCGGCCCCGCCACGAGGACGGACCGGCGTGGCAGCTCCCGTGGACGCTCGCGCACGGCTGGGATCCTGGTCGGTGCGCTGCTCCTCGGCGGCGCGGGCGGCGTGGCCGGCGCGGCGGCGTACTCCGCGGCCAACGACGACAACGCCCCGACCGGCAGCCAGACCCAGCCCACGGCGACGGTCTCCACCCGCACCACCAGCGACCAGGGCCAGACCGACAGCACCGACCTGCCCGCCCCGGCCGGCTCGGCCGAGGCGGTCGCGGCCAAGGTGCTGCCGAGCGTGGTCAAGATCAACGTCTCCGGCTCCGGCGGCGCCGGGTCGGGCTCCGGCATCATCCTCAGCGACGCCGGCGAGATCCTGACCAACAACCACGTCACCGAGGTCGCCGCCGACGGCGGCAAGATGTCGGTCAGCTTCAACGACGGCACGACGGCGTCGGCCACCCTGGTCGGCTCCGACCCGGTCACCGACCTCGCGGTGATCAAGGTCGACGGCGTCAGCGGGCTCACGCCTGCCAGGATCGGCGACTCCGACCGGCTCGACGTCGGTGAGGGCGTCGTGGCGATCGGCTCTCCCTTCGGCCTCCAGGCCACCGTCACCTCCGGCATCGTCTCGGCGCTCAACCGGCCGGTGTCGGTGGGCGGCCAGCGCGGCGCGGACGAGGCCACCACCTACCCCGCCGTCCAGACCGACGCGGCGATCAACCCCGGCAACTCGGGCGGGCCCCTGGTCAACCTGGCCGGCGAGGTGGTCGGCGTGAACTCCTCGATCCGCTCCTCCTCCGACCTCGGCGGCGAGGGCGGCTCGATCGGGCTGGGCTTCGCCATCCCGATCAGCAAGGTGCTCCCCGTCGTCGACCAGCTGCGCAACGGGCAGACCCCCACCCACGCCCGTCTCGGCATCACGGTGTCGGACAAGGGCAGCAGCACCGACCCGACCGACAACGGCCTGATCACCGGCGCCGGCGTCGAGGAGATCACTCCCGGGTCGGCCGGCGAGCAGGCCGGACTGCGGCCCGGCGACGTGGTCACCAAGGTCGACGACGAGCCGATCAGCAGCAGCGAGTCGCTGGTCGCCACGATCCGCGGCTACCGGCCCGGCGACACGGTGGGCCTGACCGTGCTGCGCGGCGGCAAGACACTCACCCTCGACGCGACGCTCGACAGCGACGTGAGGAGCACCACGAGCTGACCGGCCCCGCCCGGCACGCCGATGGGCGGCTCGCGCACTCCGGTGCGCGAGCCGCTAGCCTGGCCCCTGCGTGCGCCGCGTCCTCGGATCGGCTTGACGCACCTCAAGACCTACCGGCCGCATCCCCCCCTTGCGGCTGGTCAGGACCCTGGAGGGCCGCCCGGTTCCGGGCGGCCTTCCACCGGGTCTCCTCCCACTCCTCGCGCAGCTCGCTCTGGACCGTGACGCCACCCCCGGTGCCCCAGGCGTAGCGCCACCGCATCCCCTCCGGCCGGGCCACCAGCGACCGGATCACCACCCCCAGGTCCGCCCTCCCGTCCGGCGCCAGCCAGCCGAACGCGCCGGCGTACACCCCCCGCGGCGTCGCCTCGACCGCCTCGATGACCTGCATCGTCCGCTGCTTGGGGGCCCCGGTCATCGAGCCGGCCGGGAAGATCGCGCGCAGCGCCTCCGCCGTGGAGACCTCCTCGCGCAGCCGGCCGCGGATCGTCGAGACCAGCTGGTGGACGGTGGGGTAGGACTCCACCTCCATCAGCTGCGGCACCTCGACCGTGCCGGGCGCGCAGACCATCCCGACGTCGTTGCGCAGCAGGTCGACGATCATCAGGTTCTCCGCGCGGTACTTCGGGTCGGCGGCCAGGTGCCGGCGCAGTCGCTCGTCCTCGGCCGGGTCGGGGCTGCGCGGGGTCGTGCCCTTGATCGGCCGGGCCTCCAGGGTGCGCCGTCGGTCGACCGTGGCGAACCGCTCGGGGCTGGAGCTGAGCAGGTGCACGCCCTGGTGCTGGAGGTAGCCGGAGTAGGGCGCGGGGTTGCTCTCGCGCAGTCGGAGGTAGGCGGTCACCGGGTCCTGGGCGGAGACCTCGTGCTCGCGCATGGTCAGGTTGACCTCGTAGGAGTTGCCCAGGTGCAGCTGGCGCTGGACCTCGGCGAACGCGTCGGCGTACCAGTCCGGCACCTCGCCGCCCCCGGGCGCGACCTCCGGCGGGTGGGCGCGGGTCGGGTGGCCGGTGAGCACCCGGGGCGCGCGGCACCGCAGCCACACCGCGTCCGGCACGGCCGGGTCGTCGGAGGGCCGGCCCGGCAGGTCGGTGCGGCAGGCGTAGCCCAGGTAGCCGACCCAGCCGACGTCCTCGCCCGCCGCCCGGTCCTGCGCGAGGTGCTCGCCGAGGACGGTGAAGACGTCGTGCCCGACCACCTCGCTGCCGCCGCTGCGGTGCCGCCGTACCTCGTGCGTCGCGGCGTCGAAGGTCAGCGACACGTCGTCCTCGTCGAGCGTGCCGATCACCGACCGGGTGCCCGACCACGGGGTCGCACCGGCCCCGTCGAGCCAGAACATCCGGTCCGACCGGGCCGCCGCCCCCCGGAACTCGTCGACCTCGGTCACGGTCGGTTTCCCTGGGTATGCCGGGAAACTGGAACTTCCCCAGGCGAATTCAGCTGGGGAAGGGGTGGGTCGTCTGCATACCCAGGGAAACCGACCCCGAGGAAGTGGGCGATCAGTGCGCCACCGTGGCGGGACAGGACCGACTCGGGGTGGAACTGGACGCCGACCAGCGGGAGGGTCCGGTGCTCGACGCCCATCACGACCCGGTCGGCGCCGTCGCCGGTCCAGGCGTTGACGCGCAGGCACCCGGGCACCTCGACGGCCGCGAGCGAGTGGTAGCGCACTGCCTCGAACGGCGACGGCAGCCCGGCGAACACCCCCGTCCCGTCGTGGTGGACCTCGGCGACGACGCCGTGGGCCGGAGGCACCTGCGCGACCCGTCCGCCGTACGTCGAGACCAGGCCCTGCAGGCCCAGGCAGACCCCGAGGACCGGGGTGCGCGCCGCCCGCAGGAGCTCCCGGCCGACCGCGAAGTCGGCGGGGTCGTCGGGGTGCCCCGGCCCGGGCGAGAGGACGACGTGGGTGAAGCCGGCCAGGTCCGCGGCGCCCACCTGGTCGTGCTCGACGACCTCGGGCAGCGTGCCGGTCACCGCCGCGACGAGGTGCACGAGGTTCCAGGTGTAGGAGTCGTGGTGGTCGACCACGACGACGCGGGTCATCCGACCAGGTCGACGATCAGGTCGCGGAGCAGGTCGAAGCCGTCCTCGGTGAGGATCGACTCGGCGTGGAACTGCATGCCTCGGTAGTGCGGCCCGCGCAGCATGTGGACGTCTCCGGTGGCCCGGTCGGCGGCCACCGAGACCCCCTCGGGCAGCGGGCCGTCGGGGCGGCCGACGAAGGTGTTGTAGAAGCCGACGACCTCCTCGCGGTCGGGCAGCACCGGGTCGAGCGAGACCCGCGACTGCGTGCCCTGGAAGACGATGTCCTTGTAGGCCAGGGGGATCCCGAGCCGGTCGCACAGCACCTGGTGGCCCAGGCACACCGCGAGGAACGGCCGCTCCTCCTCGAGCAGGCCGTCCACGACCCGCCGGAAGGTCGCGATCTTGGGCTGGTCGCCGTCGCGCGGGTCGCCGGGCCCGGGCCCGACCACGACCAGGTCGACGTCGCCGAACGCGCCGGGCACGGCCTCCTCGTGGGGCACGACGACCGCGCTCATCCCCAGCACCTCGAGCACGTGCACGAGCATGTTGACGAAGTCGTCCTCACCCTCGAGGATCGCGGCCCGCTTGCCCGTGAGCTCGGGCACCGGCGTGGCGCCGCCCTGGTCGGTCAGCCAGAAGCGGCTCAGCCGCTGGTTGCGCGAGCCGAGGGCGACGATGACGTCCTCGTCCTGGCTCAGCTCGGCCACGCCGGCGACCGGCTCGGCCGGGGCGTCGGTGAGCCCGAAGGCGGTGAGGATGCCGCCCGCCTTGGCCCAGGTCTCCGCCACCTCGTACGCCGGGTCGGAGTCGCGCACCAATGTCGCCCCCGCGGTCACCGTGAGCCGGCCGTCGAGCCCGACGTCGGCGGTGCGGATGACGATCGGGCTGTCGGCGGTCTGGGCGCCGGAGGCGTCGCGGCCGAGCAGCGCCAGTGCGGCGCCGTAGTAGCCCCGCCCCTCGGTCTCGTAGGCCGCGATCAGCCGGCAGGCGTTCTCGACCGGCGCACCGGTGACGGTCGCGGCGTACATCGTGTCGCGCACGACCGCGCGCACGTCGCGGGAGGTGCGGCCGGCCAGGAGGTACTCGGTGTGCACCAGGTGCGTCATCGGCTTGAGGAACGGGCCGAGCACCTGGCCGCCCTCGTGGCAGACGTCGCACATCATCTTGAGCTCCTCGTCGACGACCATGAAGAGCTCGTAGATCTCCTTCTCGTCGGCCAGGAACTCCAGCAGGCGGGCCTTGCGCTCGGCCTCGGGCACGCCCCGCAGGCGGAAGGTGCCGGAGATCGGGTTCATCCGCACGTCGCCCCCGTGCACCGACACGTGCCGCTCGGGACTGGCACCGACGAGGAACCGCTCGCCGGTGAAGAAGCAGAAGGTCCAGTAGGCCCCGCGCTCGCGCTCGAGCAGCCGGCGCAGCACGGTCAGCGCCTGGTCGGGGCCCCACGCGTCGAGCCGGGCGCGGTAGTGCCGTCCCACGACGAGGTTGGCGCCCTCACCGTTGCCGATCTCCTCGTCGATGATCGTGCGGACGACCGCCGCGTAGTCCTCGTCGCTGGTCTCGAAGCCGCCCCGGTCGGCGAAGGCGAGAGGTACGTCGGGCAGCTCGGCGAGCAGCGCCTCGAACGGCACCTCGTGCTCGACCTGCACGTCGACGACCGTGAGCGGCGCGCCGTCGTCGTGGGCGACGAACCCGCGTTCGCGCACCTGGCGGAAGGGCACCGCGAGCAGCCGGTCGAAGCGCTTGCCCTCCGGCGGCGGGCCCTGCTCGAGCGGCACGTCCATCAGCGAGGCGACCTCGCTGCGTGGACCACCGACGAGCGTGACGGTGCCGGCGTCCTTGACCCGGACCACGGCCCATGCCTCGCACCCCAGGAGCTCCTCGAGAGCCGCGCGGGGACTGAGGGAGGTGCTCATGGCCGCACGCTACCGGTCGTCCGATCGGTCAGACCTGGCCAACCGTTCGGGTTCGCAGGACGGGACCATCGCTCCCCACGATCCCGGCCGTTACGCCGTGGCAGCGGCGGCCCGGGTGATGGACAGTTGTCCTAGTCGAGAGACGCGCGAAGGGTCCGAGGAACAGATCCCATGGGGGGCCAGCGGATCAGCCACGGGGGAGAGCGCTTCGATCGGCAGGGGGTGCATCAGGAGGCTCGCGCCACGCACGGACCGACAGATGTGACCAGCAGGGCTGCGCCGCCGGGGGGTGGGTGCGGCCCTGCTGGACTTTGTGGTCTCGACCGGCTCGAGCACCGTCCCCGGCGCCCGACCACGGTCTCAGTGGACGAGCGTGAGCTCCTGGGTCGCGCGGGTCAGGACGACGTAGAGCGTGGCCCGACCCGTCGGCGACTCGGCCTCGATCTCGCCCGGCGCCACCACGACGATGCCGTCGAACTCCAGGCCCTTGGTGTCCAGCCCGGTCAGCAGCGCCAGCCGGGCCTGGTCGCCGCCCTGTCGCTCGGTCCAGCCGGCGAACCACGACTCCAGCTCGGGGCGGCGGGCCGCGGTGGCGACCACGCCCACGGTGCCCGGCAGGGTGTCGAGCATCCGGCGCGCCTCGGCGGCGACCTCGGCGGCCAGGTCGACGGCCTTGGTCTCGACCGGCTCGACCTCGGTGCTGCGGACCGCGTCCGGGAGGTCGATCGCCAGGCCCACCCGGTCGGCGTACGCCGCGGCGAAGCGGTAGATCTCCGCTGAGTTGCGGTAGTTCTTGTCGAGGTGGAAGCGGTAGCGCTGCTTGTGGCGCATCGCCTCCTCGCGCGCGGCCTCGGCCTCGGCCGGGAACGGCCACGACGACTGCGCCGGGTCGCCGACGACGGTCCAGGTCGCGGTCGGGCCGCGACGGCCGACCATCCGCCACTGCATCGGCGAGAGGTCCTGCGCCTCGTCGACCAGCACGTGGGCGTAGGTGTCGTCCTCGATCCGGCGCTGCGCGCGCGGCCCGGCGAACTCGCGGTCGCTCATCGTGGTCAGCTCGGGCAGGTTGGCGTCGACCAGGTGGGCCAGCGGGTCGTCGTGCAGGTCGGGCTCCTCCTGCGGCTCGCCGAGCAGGTGGCGCAGCTCGTCGACCAGGGGGATGTCGTCGACCGACAGGTCGTGGGGGTCCTTGCCCCAGGCGTCGGCGCGGGTGAGGACACCGACGTCCTCGACGCTGATCACGCCCTCGCCGATGCGGCTCAGGAAGTCGGGGTCGCGCAGCCAGCCGAGCACCTCGGCGGCGTGGAGCGGCGGCCACCACTCGCGCAGGAACAGCAGGAAGCGGTCGTCGCCGAGCACCGTCTCGGCGAAGTCCTCCCGACTGCGCTCGAGCGCGCGCTCGCCCTTGACCTGGCGCCACAGGGCCTCGACCAGGACGCTGCCGGCACGTGCCCGCGGGACGGCGTTGCGGCGGCCGTTGCCGAGCAGCGACCGGCGCGCCCGGCCGAGGTCGCCGGTGCTCAGCCGCAGCACGTCGTCGCGGTAGAAGTAGCGGAACTCCTGCGGCGACCCCGGCACCGGCTGGCGGGCCGCGCGGCGGAGCAGCTCGGCCATCCGTGCCGAGCCCTTGACCGCGGCGACGTCCGGGAGGTCGTGCCGCGTGGCGTCGATGCCGTCGACCACCTCCCCGAGCGAGCGCAGCGCCACGGCGGTCTCGCCGAGGGACGGCAGGACGCGTTCGATGTAGCGCATGAAGACGCCCGACGGGCCGACCACGAGCACCCCGCCGCGCTCGTAGCGGCGGCGGTCGGTGTAGAGCAGGTACGCCGCGCGGTGCAGCGCGACCACCGTCTTGCCGGTGCCGGGTCCGCCCGAGATCTCCACGACCCCGCGCCCGGGCGCGCGGATCGCCTGGTCCTGCGCGGCCTGGATGGTGGCCACGATCGAGTGCATGCGGCGGTCGCGGGCCCGTGAGAGCTGGGCCATCAGGGCGCCCTCGCCGACGATCGGCAGGTCGGTCTCGACCTCGGCGTCGAGCAGGTCGTCCTCGACACCGACCACCCGCTTGCCGGTGCAGCGCAGCACGCGACGGCGCACGACGCCCTGCGGGTCCGAGGCGGTCGCCTGGTAGAACACCGCTGCGGCCGGGGCCCGCCAGTCGATCAGCAGCGGCTCGTGGTCCTCGTCGCGCAGGCCGATCCGACCGACGTAGCGCGGTGCGACCGACTGGTCGCGCAGGTCCAGGCGGCCGAAGACCAGGCCCTCGTGGGCGGCGTCCAGGGTGGCGATGCGCTTGGCCGCTTGGAACACCATGGCGTCGCGCTCGACCAGGCCGCCCTCGTGCCCGAGCCGGGCGCGGCTGTGTCCCTCCGCCGCGAGCAGCCGGGCGTTGCGGGCGGCGATGTCGAGCTGGTCGTAGACGCGGTCGACGACGCCCTGCTCGTGGGCGATCTCCCTCGCCTCCAGGCTCGACCGGTCAGCGGTCGAGTCCGGTGAATTCCGGTCGGTCACGGGTGCGGGTCCTCCCTCGGAAACAAGCACACAAGCCTAGCGCGACCAGGCCCGACCAGGGCGGGACTAGCGTTGAACCCGTGACCGACAGCACCCCTGTGCCCTCCCCCGCACCCTCGGCCGCCACCCTCGGCGAGCTCCGTGCCTCCGGGCACGTCCACAAGCCCCTCCGCGTGGAGCTGCGCGACAACCTCCTGGCCAAGCTGCGCGCGGGCGAGGACCCGTGGCCGGGCCTGCACGGCTTCGAGGACACCGTCATCCCCCGGCTCGAGCGCGCCCTCATCGCCGGCCACGACGTGGTCCTGCTGGGCGAGCGCGGCCAGGGCAAGACCCGCCTGCTGCGCACCCTCGTGACGCTGCTCGACGAGTGGACCCCCGTGATCAGCGGCTCCGAGCTCGGCGAGCACCCCTACGAGCCGGTCAGCCACGCCTCGCAGCGGGCCGCCGCGACGTACGGCGACGAGCTGCGGATCTCGTGGCGGCACCGCTCGGAGCGGTACGCCGAGAAGCTCGCCACCCCGGACACGTCGGTCGCCGACCTGATCGGCGACATCGACCCGATCAAGGTCGCCGAGGGCCGGTCGCTCGGTGACCCGGAGACCATCCACTTCGGCCTCATCCCGCGCAGCCACCGGGGCATCGTGGCGATCAACGAGCTGCCCGACCTCGCCGAGCGCATCCAGGTGGCGATGCTCAACGTGATGGAGGAGCGCGACATCCAGATCCGCGGCTACCTCCTCCGCCTGCCGCTCGACGTGCTGGTCGTGGCCTCGGCCAACCCCGAGGACTACACCAACCGGGGCCGGATCATCACCCCGCTCAAGGACCGCTTCGGCGCGGAGATCCGCACGCACTACCCGACCGAGCTCGCCGACGAGGTCGCCGTCATCCGGCAGGAGGCCCACCTCCTGGCCGAGGTGCCGGACTTCGTGATCGAGATCCTGGCCCGGTTCACGCGCCACCTGCGCGAGTCGTCCTCGGTCGACCAGCGCTCGGGCGTGAGCGCGCGGTTCTCCATCGCCGGCGCCGAGACCATCGCGGCCGCCGCCCTGCACCGCGCGACCGTCCAGGGCGAGGACGAGGCGGTCGCCCGCGTCGTCGACCTCGAGACCGCGGTCGACGTGCTCGGCGGCAAGGTCGAGTTCGAGACCGGCGAGGAGGGCCGCGAGCGCGAGGTGCTGACCCACCTGCTGCGCACCGCGACCGCCGAGACCGTGCGCGCGCACCTGCGCGGCATCGACTTCGGCCCGCTCGTGGCCGCGGTCGAGAACGGCGCGCTGGTCACGACCGGCGAGCAGGTCACGGCCCGCGACTTCCTGGCCGGCCTGCCCGTGCTGGGCGAGTCCGACCTCTACGACCAGGTGATGGACCGGCTCGAGGCCCGCACCGACGGCGCGCGCGCCTCCGCGATCGAGCTGGCGCTCGAGGGGCTCTACCTCGCCCGGCGGATCGGCAAGGAGACCGGCGGCGGAGAGACGGTCTACGGATGACCTCGCCGGAGCGCCCGCGTCGGCCGGGCGGACACCGCTCGCGCTACACGCGGTACGACGGCGGGCCGGACCCGCTCGCCCCGCCGGTCGACCTGGCCGAGGCGCTCGACGCCATCGGTGAGGACGTGATGGCCGGCTACTCCCCCGAGCGCGCGATGCGCGAGTTCCTCCGGCGCGGCGGGCGTGACCAGGTGGGGCTCGACGAGCTCGGCCGGCGCGTGGCCCAGAAGCGTCGCGAGCTGCTGCAGCAGCACTCGCTCGACGGCACGCTCCAGGAGGTGCAGGAGCTCCTCGACCGGGCCGTGCTCAACGAGCGCAAGCAGCTCGCCCGCGACGTCGACCTCGACGACACCGACCGGGCCTTCCGCGAGATGCGGCTGGACAACCTCCCACCCTCGCCCGCGGCCGCGGTGAGCGAGCTGTCGTCGTACGACTGGCAGAGCAGCGAGGCTCGGGAGGACTACGAGAGGATCCGCGACCTGCTCGGGCGAGAGCTGCTCGACCAGCGCTTCGCCGGCATGAAGCAGGCGCTCGAGGGGGCGACCGAGGAGGACCGGGCCGCGGTCCAGGAGATGCTCGGGGACCTCAACGAGCTGCTCGAGAAGCACCGCCTCGGGGAGGACACCCCGGAGGACTTCCAGGAGTTCATGGCCAAGCACGGCCAGTACTTCCCGGAGGACCCGCAGGACATCACCGAGCTGCTCGACGCCCTTGCCCAGCGGGCCGCGGCCGCGCAGCGGATGCTGAGCTCGATGACGCCCGAGCAGCGGGCCGAGCTGATGGAGCTGTCGCAGCAGGCGTTCGGGTCGCCGGAGCTGATGGACGCGATGTCGCGTCTGGACGACAACCTGCGCTCGTTGCGTCCCGGCGAGGACTGGGACGGCTCCCAGCGCTTCGAGGGCGAGGAGGGCCTGGGCCTCGGTGACGGCACCGGCGTGCTGCAGGATCTCGCCGACCTCGACGAGCTGGCCGAGCAGATCGCGCAGTCCTACTCCGGGTCACGGCTCGACGACATCGACCTGGAGAAGGTCCAGCGGCAGCTGGGCGACCAGGCCGCGATCGACGCCAAGACCCTGGCCGAGCTCGAGCGCGCGCTCAGCGAGACCGGCTACCTCCGTCGCTCCGGCGACGGGCAGCTCAGGCTCTCCCCCAAGGCGATGCGCCAGCTGGGCAAGGCGCTGCTGCGCGACGTGGCCAACCGGATGTCGGGACGCCAGGGCCAGCGCGACGTCCGCCTGTCGGGGGCGGCCGGCGAGCTGTCCGGAGCGACCCGGTCGTGGGCGTTCGGCGACACCGAGCCGTGGGACGTGACCCGCTCGATCACCAACGCGGTGCTGCGCACGTCGGCCGAGGGCCGTCCCGGCCCCGGTGTGCGCCTCACCATGGAGGACATCGAGGTCAGCGAGACCGAGGCGCGCACGCAGGCGTGCGTCGCGCTGCTGGTCGACACCTCGTTCTCCATGGCGATGGACGGCCGCTGGGTGCCGATGAAGCGCACCGCGCTCGCCCTGCACACGCTGATCACCTCGCGCTTCCGCGGAGACGCGTTGCAGCTGATCTCGTTCGGGCGGGCGGCACGCACCACGGGCATCGAGGAGCTGACCGCCCTCGACCCGCGCTACGACAAGGGCACCAACCTCCACCACGCGCTCCTCCTGGCCAACCGCCACTTCCGCAAGCACCCCCACGCCCAGCCGGTGCTGCTGATCGTCACCGACGGCGAGCCGACCTCCCACCTCGAGGCCGACGGCGAGGTGCGGTTCGCCTACCCGCCGCACCCGCGCACGATCGCCCTCGCGGTCCGCGAGCTCGACAACGCCGGGCGGCTGGGCGCGCAGACCACGTTCTTCCGCCTGGGCGACGACCCGGGCCTGGCGCGGTTCATCGACGCGATGGCCGGCCGCGTCGAGGGCCGCGTGGTCGCGCCGGAGCTGGACGACCTCGGCGCGGCTGTCGTGTCGTCCTACCTCGGGTCACGCCGCGGCGCCCGCGGGTCCGTCGGCGAGCACATGGGCGACTGGTTCGGTGGTCGCGGCTGGTGGGTGGGTTGAGGCCGACTCGACGCCTCGCGTTCACCTGACCACGGCTCACGTGCGCTACCGTCCGAGGACGACCACTCCTCCGAAAGGCGATGCCGTGCGCGCTCGACGAACCCCCGCCCTCATCCTCGCAGCCACCGCGGTGCTGGTCGGCTCGACCGCGTGCTCGCCACCGGCCAAGGACAGCGCGAGTGACTCCAGCGAGGCGGGGTCGGCGACCTCGGCGGAGGACCTCGGCGGCATGGACGCCCTGGTGAAGGCCGCCAAGGCGGAGGGCGAGCTCAACGTCATCGCCCTGCCGCCGACCTGGGCCAACTACGGCACGATCATCGACACCTTCTCCGAGAAGTACGGCATCAAGGTCAACTCCCAGCTCCCCGACGGCGCGAGCCAGGACGAGATCAACGCCGCCGAGCAGCAGAAGGGCAAGAGCAGCGCGCCCGACGTGTTCGACCTCGGTCAGTCGGTGGCGCTCGCCAACACCGACATGTTCGCGCCCTACCAGGTCGCGACGTGGGACTCGATCCCCGACGCCTTCAAGGAGGCCGACGGCACCTGGGTCAACGACTACGGCGGCTTCATGTCGATCGGCTACAACTCCGACAAGGTCCCCGACGTCACCAAGGTCTCGGACCTGATGGGCCCGGGGTTCAAGGGCGCGGTCGCGCTCAACGGTGACCCGACGCAGGCCGGTGCCGCGTTCTCCGGCGTCGTCATGGCCTCGCTGGCCAACGGCGGCTCGGTCGACGACATCGCCCCGGGCGTCGAGTTCTTCAAGAAGCTCAAGGGCGCCGGCAACTTCGTCGCCGTGGACCCCACGCCCGCCACCATCGAGTCCGGCCAGACGCCCGTGGTCATCGACTGGGACTACCTCAACGCCGCCGAGACCGCCAAGCTCCCGAGCTGGAAGGTCGTGGTCCCCAGCGACGGCGACCCCGTCGCCGGCTACTACTTCCAGGCGATCAACGCCGACGCCCCCCACCCGGCTGCGGCGCGACTGTGGGAGGAGTTCCTCTACAGCGACGAGGGGCAGAACCTCTGGCTGGCCGGTGGCGCCCGCCCGGTCCGCGCCGACGCGATGGCCGAGGACGGCACGATCGACCAGGCCAAGTGGGAGGCGCTGCCGGAGGTCGACGGCGACCCGGTGACCCCGAGCGAGGAGCAGAACAAGACCATGGCCGACTACCTGTCCACCAACTGGGCCAAGGTCATCGGCTGAGCGGGACCACCGCATGAGTCGTCTCACGGGCGCCGGCGGCAGGGTGCGCAACGCCCTGCCGCTGGCGCCCTTCCTCGCCTACCTGGGGATCTTCCTGCTGATCCCGACCGTGACGGTGCTGGTCGGCTCGATCAGCCAGGACGGCACCGTCACCACCGAGAAGATCTCGGCGCTGGGCAGCCGGGCCGCCTTCACCGCGCTCGGCAAGAGCCTGCTGCTCTCCGGGGTCACCGCCGTGGTCGGCGCGGTGTTCGGCGCCCTCCTGGCGTGGCTGATCGTCGCGAGTCCGGCCACCTCGGTGCTGCGCCGCACGGTCACCTCGGTGTGCAGCGTGCTCGCGCAGTTCGGCGGTGTCGCGCTGGCCTTCGCCTTCATCGCCACCCTGGGCTACTCCGGGGTGCTCACCCAGTGGTTCCGCGACCACGGCGGTCTCGACCTCTACGGCTCCGGGTGGCTCTACAGCCTCAACGGGCTGCTACTGGTCTACACCTACTTCCAGATCCCGCTCATGGTGATCGTCTTCCTGCCGGCCCTCGAGGGGCTGCGCCCCCAGTGGCGCGAGGCGGCGGTCTCGCTCGGCGCGACGAACCGGCAGTACTGGACCCAGGTCGCCGGTCCCCTGCTGGCGCCGGCGTTCCTCGGTTCGACGCTGCTGCTGTTCGCCAACGCGTTCGCGGCGTACGCGACCGCCGCCGCCCTGGTCAGCCAGGGCAACCCGATCCTGCCGCTGATGATCCGCACCGCGATGACCAGCGAGGTCATGCTCGGCCAGTCCGGCTTCGCCTACGCGCTCGCGGTGGAGATGATCGTGGTCGTGGCGGTCGTGATGACCGCCTACTCGCTGCTGCTGCGACGGACCTCGCGGTGGCTCCAGTGAGCGCCCGCTCAACCACCGGTCCGACCGGGTGGAGGCGGGCGGTGCTGCTGACGCCGTTCATCGCCTTCTTCGCCATCCCCCTGGTGTCGATGGCCGACTTCAGCACGCTGACCCCCTCCGGCGGCTCGCGGTCGTGGCAGGCGTGGCAGAACCTGCTGCAGGACCGCCAGCTCTACTCCGCGGTGGTCACCTCGCTGCTGCTGGCGTTCGGGACGGTGGTGCTCATGCTGCTGCTGCTCGTGCCGACGATGATCTGGGTGCGGCTGCGCGTGCCGTGGGCGAACCGGACGGTGGAGTTCCTGTGCCTGCTGCCCCTGACGATCCCCGCGCTGGTCATCGTGGTCGGGATGCGCGACGTCTACGCGTGGGTGACGTACTTCTTCGGCGAGTCGGCGCTCGTGCTGACGTTCGTGTACGTCGTGCTGGTGCTCCCCTACGCCTACCGCGCGCTCGACGCCGCCCTCTCCGCGATCGACGTCAAGACGCTCTCGGAGGCCGCGCGCTCGCTCGGAGCGGGCTGGGGGACCACGATCCTCCGCATCGTCGTGCCCAACATCTGGGGCGGCATCATGTCGGCCGCCTTCATCTCGGTGGCGGTGGTCCTCGGTGAGTACACCATCGCCTCGCTCGCCGGCTACCAGAACCTCCAGGTCGTCATCGTCCTGATCGGCAAGGTCGACGGCGCGACGTCGGTGGCGGCGTCCCTGGCCACGCTGGTCTTCGGCTTCCTGCTCCTGGCGCTGCTCTCGCTGTTCTCCCGCAGGCGCGAGGAGAGCACCGACGCCGCCGCCGCCACCGCCACCCCCGCGCCCGTGACCGCTGAGGAAGGAAGCTGACGTGACCGAGGACAACAGCGTCGCCGTCGAGCTGACGGACCTCACCCGCGTCTACGGCTCCGTGCGCGCCCTCGACGGCCTCACCCTGCACATCGAGCCCGGCGAGCTGGTCGCGCTGCTCGGCCCCTCGGGCTGCGGCAAGACCACCGCGCTGCGGATCCTGGCCGGGCTCGACACCGCGACGTCGGGCCGGGTCGAGGTGGCCGGCCAGGACGTCACCGCGGTGCCGGCGAACAAGCGCGACATGGGCATGGTGTTCCAGGCCTACTCGCTCTTCCCGCACCTCACGGTCCGGGACAACGTCGGCTTCGGCCTCAAGCTGCGCGGGACCGACTCCGGCCGGCGGCGCGCCCGGGCCGACGACATGCTGTCGCTGGTCGGGCTCGAGGCCCACGCCGACCGCTACGCCCACCAGCTGTCCGGCGGCCAGCAGCAGCGCGTCGCCCTGGCGCGCGCGCTGGCGATCGAGCCGTCGGTGCTGCTGCTCGACGAGCCGCTGTCCGCGCTCGACGCCAAGGTGCGGGTGCAGCTGCGCGACGAGATCCGGCGGGTGCAGCTCGAGGTCGGGACCACCACGCTGTTCGTCACCCACGACCAGGAGGAGGCCCTCGCGGTCGCCGACCGTGTCGGCGTGATGAACCAGGGTCGCCTCGAGCAGCTCGCGGAGCCCTCGGCGCTCTACGCCGCCCCTGCGACGTCGTTCGTCGCGGAGTTCGTCGGGCTCAGCAACCGCCTGCCGGTGACCGTGTCGGAGGGGTCGGCCGACGTGCTGGGCACGTCGGTGCCGGTGCTGGCCGGGTCGGTGGCGGGCGGCGGCACCGCGCTGGTGCGGCCGGAGGCGCTGTCGGTCCGGCCCGACCCGTCCGGTCCGGTCACGGTCACCTCGGTCTCGTTCCTCGGTCCCGTCTCCCGGGTGCACCTGTCCTGGGGCGGCGTCGAGCTGATGGCCCAGATGAGCTCCAGCGAGGCCCGCGGGCTCACGCCGGGCGAGCGGGCCACGATCGGGGTCGAGCCGTCACCGGTGCTCGTCGTCCGCTGACGCGGCGACGCGCTCAGGCCCTCGTGCGGCCGAGGAAGGCGAGCATCGCCTCGCGCGCGGCGTCGGAGCCGAACAGGCGACCGGACAGCTCGGCCATCTCGGCACCTCCGGCCTCGATGCGCTCGAGGAGCCGGCCGTTGACCACACGCTTGCTCTCGCGCAGGCCCTGGGGGTGGCCCTTGCCCAGGTCGGCGAGGACCCGGTCCACGGCCGCGTCGACGTCGTCGGTGGCCTCGGTGACCAGGCCCCACGCCGCGGCCTGCTCCGCCCCGAAGGTCTCCCCGGTGAGGACGGCGCGGGTAGCGGCCCGGCTCGACATGCGATGGAAGACGGTGAGGGAGATGACCGCCGCCGCGAGCCCGAGCCGCACCTCCGTCAGCGCGAAGCTGGCCTCGGGCCCGGCGATCGCGACGTCGGCCGCAGCGACGATGCCGATGCCACCGGCGCGCACCGGCCCGTCGAGACGGACGACGACCGGCTTGGGCGAGGCGACGATGCGTCGCTGCAGCTCCACGATCTGCTTGGCGCCCTCGACCATGCCCTCGCCCGTGGCCTCGGACAGGTCGGCGCCCGAGCAGAAGACCCGGTCGGCGGAGCGCACGAGCACGACCTTGACCTGGTCGTCGGCCTCGGCCCGCGTGAGGCCGTCGAAGAGGCCCGACACCAGCGCCTTGCTCAGCGCGTTGCGGTTGTGGGGCTGGTCGAGGGTGAGGGTCGCGACCTGGTCGGCGACCTCATAGTGCACGGGTGGGGTGGAGGCGTCGGTCATGTCGCCATCCTGTCGCATCGGGCGCCGGTCGCTCATGGACGTGGCTGGGCTCGTGGCGCCGGGGGACCAGGGCCACGACGACCGCCTTTGGCACACTGCCGCCATGAGCGCGTGGCACGTCGTGGTCGGCGTCGTGGGTGGGCTCGCGGTGCTGTGGCTCGGTCTCGTCGTCGCCCTGCTCCTCCTCGCGCGGCACGAGACGGACCGCACCACCCTGGGCGATGTCGTGCGGCTGGTGCCCGACGTCGTGCGACTGCTGCGGCGACTCGTCGCCGACGACGACCTGCCGCGCTCCGTCCGGTGGCGGCTCGTGGCCCTCATCGCCTACCTCGCGATGCCGATCGACCTGGTGCCGGACTTCGTGCCGGTCGTCGGCTACGCCGACGACGCGGTGATCGTCGCGCTCGTCCTCCGCTCCGTCGTACGCCGGGCAGGGCCGGACGCGCTCGACCGTCACTGGACCGGGACCGAGCGGGGCCTGCTCGCGGTCAAGCGCCTTGCCCGGGTGCAGGACCGATGATGATCAGTAGGACTTGGGCAGCCCCAGGGTGTGCATCGCGACGAAGTTGAGGATCATCTCGCGCGACACGGGGGCGATCCGGCCCAGGCGGGCGGCGAGCAGCAGCTGCCCGAGGCCGTACTCCTGCGCGAGACCGTTGCCGCCGTGGGTGTGGACCGCGACGTCGGTGGCGTTGCAGGCGACCTCGCCGGCGGCGTACTTGGCCATGTTGGCGTACTCCCCCGCGGCGGTGTCGTCGCCGGCGTCGTAGAGCGCGGCCGCCTTCTGCTGCAGCAGCCTGGACTGCTCGAGCTCGATCTTGACCTTGGCCAGCGGATGCGCGATCCCCTGGTGGGTGCCGATCGGGTTGCCCTTCCAGACCGCACGCTCCTTGGCGTAGGCGACGGCCTTCTCCAGCGCGTAGCGCGCCATCCCGTTGGAGAACGCGGCGCCCATGATGCGCTCGGGGTTGAGCCCGGCGAAGAGCTGCAGCAGCCCGGCCTCGGCCTGGTCGGGGTCGCCGACGAGGTGGTCCCGGGTGAGGCGGACGCCGTCGAGGTAGAGGTCGAACTGGCTCTCCGGCGCGGTGAACGACATCTCGATCGGCTTCGCCTCGAAGCCCTCCGCGTCGGTCGGCACGACGAACAGCGCCGGCTTGAGGTTGCCGGTCCGCTCGTCGGCCATGCGCGCGACGACCAGGACGTACTGCGCCTCGTCGACCCCGGAGATGTAGGTCTTGCGGCCGTCGAGCACGTAGTCGTCGCCGTCCGGGGTCGCGGTGGTGATGATCTTGTGACTGTTGGACCCCGCGTCGGGCTCGGTGATCGCGAAGGCCATCGTGATCGAGCCGTCGGCGATGCCGGGCACCCAGCACTGCTTCTGCGCCTCGGTGCCGTAGCGCGCGATGATCGTGCCGCAGATCGCCGGGCTCACGACCATGAGCAGCAGGGGCGCCCCCGCCGCGGCCGCCTCCTCGAGCACCGCAGCCAGGTCCGCGATACCGCCGCCCCCGCCGCCGTGCTCCTCGGGCAGGGAGACGCCGAGATAGCCGTGCCGGCCCATGTCGTCCCACAGCTCGGTGGTCCGCTCACCGGCGCGCGCCTTGGCCTCGATGTAGTCGCGGCCGTAGGACGAGGCGAGCTTGTGGACCGCGTCGCGCAGGGCGACGCGCTCGTCGGGCTCGGTGAACATCGTTGCCGTCATGGGGATTCTCCTTCGGGGGTGGGCGGGTCAGGCTCGGTGGACGGGGCGCCGTCGGGCTGGGCCGCGGCCTCGACGACGGCGAGCACGTCGCCGGCGCCGACCTGGGAGCCGACCACGACCGGCAGCTCCGCGAGGACCCCGTCGTGCGGGGCGGTGATGGTGTGCTGCATCTTCATCGCCTCGAGCACGACGACCGGCTGGCCGGCAGTGACGGTGTCTCCCGCCGCCGCGCGGAGCGTGATGACCGAGCCCGGCATGGGAGCCAGCAGCGATCCCTCGGCGACCTGGTCCGCAGGGTCGACGAAGCGCGGCACGCGGCTCAACGACCAGTGCCCGCCCGGCGCTTCGATGTCGACCCGGTCGCCGTGGAGCGCGATCTCGAAGGGTCGGGAGAGTCCGTCGAGCTCGACCACCACGCGCCACGCCCGGGGGCCGGTCCGGTGGATCGAAGCGGCGCGCGCCGGGCCGATCTTGCCGTAGACGTCGGCCAGGACGTACCCGTCACGTCCGCCGAGCCACCCGACGTCGATCTGCGTGCCCTCGAACTCGAACGACGTGCGCTGCGGGCCGGACGTCACGTTGCGCCACCCCGGCGGGACCGCCCGGAGGACCCCGCGCGTGCGGACCGCCTCCTCGGTGCACGCGACGGCAGCCGCGAACAGCGCGCAGCCCTGCTCCTGGTGGGAGGCGATCGGGGGACCGCCGGCCAGCAGGTGCTCCAGGACGTCGGAATCCCGGAGGAAGGCCGTCGACAGTCTCGCCTGCACGAACTCGGGGTGCCGCAGGATCTCCAGCAGCAGCTCGCGGTTGGTGCGGATGCCGTGCAGCCGAGCACGCCCGAGCACGCCCGACAGGCGCCGCAGGGTCGAGGGTCGGTCCGGGCCCCACGCGACGACCTTGGCCAGCATCGCGTCGTAGTAGGTCGACACCTCGTCGCCGCTGCGGAAGCCTGAGTCCAGCCGGATGCCGTAGGACGACGGGACCGCGAACTCGGCGGCCGCGCCCGACAGCTCGAACGTGGCGAGCCGACCCGCCTGCGGCTGCCAGTCCTGGCTCGGGTCCTCGGCATAGAGCCGCACCTCGACCGCGTGGCCGCGTGGGGGAGGCGCCCCCTGGGGCAGGAGGTCCGCGAGGGATCGCCCCTCCGCGACCGCCAGCTGGAGCTCGACCAGGTCGAGACCGGTCACGCACTCGGTGACCGGGTGCTCCACCTGGAGGCGCGTGTTCATCTCGAGGAAGTAGAAGCCCTGCCGCTGCTCGTCGTAGAGGAACTCGACGGTGCCGGCGCCCTGGTAGGAGATCGCCCCGGCGGCCTGGTGCGCAGCCTCGTGCAAGGAGGCGCGCACGTCGTCGGGGATGCCGGGGGCGGGCGCCTCCTCGACGACCTTCTGGTGGCGGCGCTGCACCGAGCAGTCGCGGTCACCGAGGACGACGACCGTGCCGCCGGCGTCGCCGAGGACCTGGACCTCGACGTGCCGGCCCTGCTCGACGTAGGGCTCGACGAAGACGGTGCCGTCGCCGAACGCCGAGGCCGCCTCCTCGCGTGCGGAGGCGACCGTGTCGACCAGGGAGTCGAGCCGCCGCACCACCCGCATGCCACGGCCGCCACCGCCGGCCGAGGCCTTGACCAGCACGGGCAGGTCGGCCTCGGTCACCGTGTCCGGCTCGAGGCTCTCCAGTGTGGGCACGCCCGCCTCGGCCATCAGTCGCTTGGACTCGACCTTGGACCCCATCGCCTCGATCGACTCGGGCGTCGGGCCGACCCAGGTCAGCCCGGCCGCGAGCACCCGACGCGCGAAGTCGGCGTTCTCCGAGAGGAAGCCGTAGCCGGGGTGGATCGCGTCCGCACCGGTGCGCAGCGCGGCGTCGACGACGAGATCCGCGCGGAGGTAGGTCTCCGCAGGCGCGTTGCCAGGAAGGCGTACGGCGACGTCGGCCTCGCGCACGAACAGCAGGTCCGCGTCGGAGTCGGAGTGCACGGCGACCGTGCCGATGCCGAGGTCGCGGCAGGTGCGGAAGACCCGGCGGGCGATCTCGCCACGGTTCGCGACGAGCAGGCGGGTGATCACGGCCTGAACACCCCGAAGCGGTCGGTGCCCTCGACGGGCTGGTTGGCGATCGCGGACAGGCAGATGGCCAGGACCGTGCGGGTGTCGCGCGGGTCGATCACCCCGTCGTCGTAGACCATCCCGGAGAGGAAGAACGGCAGGCTCTGCTCCTCGACCTGCTGCTCGACGAAGGCGCGCATGCCGGCGTCGGCCTCGTCGTCGTAGGGCTTGCCCTTGGCCTCCGCGGCCGCGCGCGCGACGAGGGACAGGACGCCGGCCAGCTGGGCCGGGCCCATCACCGCGGACTTGGCGCTCGGCCACGTGAACAGGAAGCGGGGGTCGTAGGCGCGCCCGTTCATGCCGTAGTTGCCCGCGCCGTAGGACGCGCCCATGATCACGGTCAGGTGCGGGACACGGCTGTTGCTGACCGCGTTGATCATCTGGGCCCCGTGCTTGATGATGCCGCCCTGCTCGTACTCCTTGCCGACCATGTAGCCGGTGGTGTTGTGCAGGAAGAGCAGGGGCACGTCGACCTGGTTGGCCAGCTGGATGAACTGGGTGGCCTTCTGGGCCTCCTGCGAGAACAAGATCCCCTGGGCGTTGGCGAGGATGCCGACCGGGTGCCCGTGCAGCCTCGCCCACCCGGTGACCAGCGACGAGCCGTAGAGCGGCTTGAACTCGTCGAAGGCCATCTCGTTGCCCGGCCCCGCCCCGTCGCAGATCCGGTGGATCACCTCGCGCGGGTCGAACGGCTCCTTGAGGTCGGTCGGGATGATGTCGAGCAGGTCGTCGACGGGCAGGTCCGGCTCCGCGAACGCCGCCGGGACCGTTCCCGCCTTCCGGTGGTTGAGCCGCGCGACGATCCGGCGTCCGATCCGGATCGCGTCCTCCTCGTCGACGGCGAGGTAGTCGGCCAGGCCCGAGGTCCGGGCGTGCATCTCGGCACCGCCGAGCGACTCGTCGTCGGACTCCTCACCCGTCGCCATCTTGACCAGCGGAGGCCCGCCGAGGAAGACCTTGGCACCCTCCTTGACCATGACGACGTAGTCGCTCATGCCGGGGATGTAGGCGCCGCCGGCGGTCGAGTTGCCGAAGACCAGCGCGACCGTGGGCCGCTTGTCGGCCGAGGACCGGGTGAGGTCGCGGAAGATCCGACCGCCGGGGATGAAGATCTCCTTCTGCGTGGGGAGATCGGCACCCCCGGACTCGACCAGGTTGATCGTGGGGAGGCGGTTCTCCTGGGCGATCTGCGCGGCACGGAACGACTTCTTCAGCGTCCACGGGTTGCTGGCGCCGCCCTTCACGGTCGGGTCGTTGGCCACGATCATGCACTCGACGCCGGACACGACCCCGATGCCGGTGACGATGCTGGCGCCGACGGTGAAGTCCGAGCCCCAGCCCGCGAGCGGCATCAGCTCGAGGAACGGCGAGCCCTCGTCGAGGAGCAGCTCGATGCGCTCGCGCGCCAGCAGCTTGCCGCGCCCCTGGTGGCGCTCGTTGTTGCGCTCACCTCCGCCGGCGACGGCCTTGGCCTGCTCCGCCTGGAGCTCGGTGAGCTTGCCCAGCATCGCCTCGCGGCGGCTGGGTGGTGCGGTGGTCGTCGGGTCCTGCTCGGTCGCGGTCACCGGCCCGCCCCCGCGGAGTAGCCGAGCAGCTTGGCGGCGAGGTCGTCGAGCACCTCGTTGGCGCCGCCCCCGATGCCGAGGATGCGCGCGTCGCGGTAGTGCATCTCCACCTCGGTGCCCTTCATGTAGCCGGTGCCCCCGTGGATCTGCAGGGCCTCCTCCACGGCGTACGACGCCGCGTCGACCCCGAGCCGCTTGGCGTGCAGCGCCTCCACGAGGGGCTGCTCACCGGCGTCGTGGCGCCGGGCGACCTCGCGGGTGTAGACCCGGGCCGCCTCGACGCGGCGGTGCATCTCGACCAGCTTGTGGCGCACGGACTGGCGCTCGATCAGCGGCTTGCCGAAGGTCTCTCGCCGCGTGGCGTGGTCGACGGAGAGGGCGAGGCAGCGGGCGGCCGTGGAGTAGCCCTGCACCGCGAGGCTGACCCGCTCGGTGACGAACGCCATCGCGATCCGGGCGAAGCCCGAGCCCTCGTCACCGACCAGGTTCTCGGCCGGCACACGCACGTCGGCGTAGGACAGCTCGGCCGTGTCGGAGCAGTGCCAGCCGAGCTTCTCGAGCTTGCGGGTGACCTCGAAGCCGGGCGTGCCCCTCTCGACCACGAGCAGGCTGACCCCACCGTGGCCGGGGCCCCCGGTGCGCACCGCGGTGGTGACGAAGTCGGCCCGGGTGCCGGAGGTGATGAACGTCTTGGCGCCGTTGACCACGTAGTGGTCTCCGTCGCGCTGCGCCTTGGTGCGGATGTCCGCGACGTCGGAGCCACCGTCGGGCTCGGTGATCGCCAGGGAGCCGATCAGCTCACCGGCCAGCGTCGGGCGCACGAAGCGGTCGACCAGGTCCTGGTTGCCCGTGGCGACGATGTGGGGCAGGGCGATGCCGTGCGTGAAGAGGCTCGCCATGACACCGCCGGACGCGCCGGCCTCCATCATCGCCTCGGTCAGGGCGACCGAGTCGAGCAGGCCGCCGCCCTGGCCGCCGACCTCCTCGGGGAACGAGACGCCGAGGAGTCCCTGCTTGGCGGCCTCGAGGTGCAGCTCGCGGGGCAGCGCCTGCGCCTTCTCCCACTCCGCGAGGTGCGGGACGATCTCGCGCTCGGTGAACCGCCGACAGGTCTCGCGCAGCGCTTCTTGTTCCTCGGACCAGAAAGTCACAGCAGCTCCTCCGGGACGTCGACGTGACGGGACCGGGCCCACTCGCCCAGCCCCTTGGCCTGCGGGTCGAAACGGCTGCTCGCCGCCACCCCGAGGCCGAGCAGTCCGTGCAGCACGACGTTGACGCCGCGCAGGTTGGGCAGGGCGACCACGTCGATCTCCAGCCCGGCGGCCTCGGGCAGCAGCGCGCGGACCCAGTCGGGGGTGACGGTGTCCAGCAGCCAGGCGGCGCGGGCGTCGGCGCGCGGGTCGTCGGCCGAGACCCACAGGCCCAGGTTGGCGTCGCCGCCCTTGTCTCCCGACCGCGCGTGCACCAGGGTCCCGAGTGGCACCCGGCGCACGCCGCCGGCACGGCCGGACGAGGTGGGGGACGCCGGCCGCGCCGCGAGGCCGCTCCCGGCGGCAGGTCCAGGCTGGTCTCGCGGCTCGCCCTGGCGGCCTCGCACCTCGGCCGGTGGAGCGGGGGGCGGGTCGATCACCCGGGTCGAGCCGTCGGGCAGGTGGACCGTGTGCGTGACCGCGTCCTGCGGCACGTGAGCCGCGCGGTAGACGCCGTACGGCGTGGCGGGGGCCGGCGGGGTGGTCGCGGTGAAGCCCGGGTAGGACGCCAGCGCCAGCTCGATCAGCGGGCCGGTGAAGGCCTTGCCGACGACGTCGGCGGAGGGGTCGCGCACGACGCACCGCAGCCGCGCGCTCGCGGCCTCCTCGGACGGGGCGTCGGCGTGGTCGGTGCGTGCGAGCGACCAGTCCATCTCGGCGGGGCGCACACGCAGCGCGGCCTCGACCTGGGCGCGTACCCAGGCGGCCTTCTCCTCGATGTCGAGGCCGGTGAGCACGACCTCCATCTGGTTGCGGAAGCCGCCGAGCTGGTTGAGACAGACCTTGAGCGTGGCGGGTGGCGCCTCGCCGCGGGCCCCCGAGATGCGCACGCGGTCCTCGCCTGCCGAGGACAGCGAGAGGCTGTCGAGCAGCACGGTCACGTCGGGACCGAGGTAGCGGGAGGACTGGATCTCGTAGACGAGCTGGGCGGTCACCGTGTCGGTCGAGACGAGCCCGCCCGTCCCGGGGTGCTTGGTGATCACACACGCGCCGTCGGCGGAGATCTCGGCCAGGGGGAAGCCCAGCGGCCGGTCGACGCGTCCGGCGTCGACCAGGGCCCGGAAGCCGCTGAAGTTGCCCCCGGTGGCCTGGCACCCGCACTCGATGACGTGACCGGCGACGACGGCGCCGGCGAGCTGGTCGAGGTCGTCGCGGCCCCAGCCGAACCGCCAGATCGCGGGGCCCACCACGACGGAGGCGTCGGTGACACGGCCGGTGACGACCACGTCCGCCCCGGCCGACAGCGCCTCGGCGATGCCGAACGCCCCGAGATAGGCGTTGGCGGTGAGGGCCCCGTCCGGGAGGTCGAGGTCGTCGCGCCCCCTCAGGTCGTCGCCGTCGACGTGGGCGACGGCCACGTCGACGCCCTGGTCGGCGCCGGCCTTGCGGAGCGCCTCGGCGAGCCCGGCGGGGTTGAGGCCCCCGGCGTTGCTGACCAGGCGGACACCGCGCTCCTTGGCCAGGGCGAGACAGTCGGTGGCCTGCCGGAGGAACGTCCGGGCGTAGCCCAGCGACGGGTCCTTCATCCGGTCGCGGCCGAGGATCAACATGGTCAGCTCGGCGAGGTAGTCCCCGGTGAGCACGTCGAGCGGACCGCCCTGGAGCATCTCGCGCATCGCCGAGAGCCGGTCGCCGTAGAAGCCGGAGCAGTTGCCGACCCGCAGCACCTCGGTGGTGGCGCTCATCGCGCGCCTCGGGGAGCGCGTCCCTGGCCGGCCGGGCCGGCGAACGCCTGCGCGACGTCGAGCCACCGGTCGGCCTCCTCGCCCTCGGCGTGGAGATCGAGGTCGTCGCGGTGGGCGCGCTGGGTCACCAGCAGCGCGAAGTCCCAGGCCGAGCCGGTGACCCGCTGGTCGGCGTCCTCAGGTCCGTGGCTCCAGGTCTCCCCCGACGGGGCGACGAGCTCCACCCGGACCTCGGAGGCGGGCACCTCGAGGCCGCTGTTGGCGAAGGCGAAGGCGCGGGTGCGCACGCCGAGGTGCACGACGTGGCGCACGCGGTCGTGCGGTTCGACCACGACGCCCAGCGCCTCGGCGACGTCGAGCGCGTGCGCCCAGGTCTCCATGACGCGGGCGGTCGCCATCGACGTCGGGCTCATCGGCGGGCCGAACCACGGCATCCGCGTCCCGGAGGGCAGGTCGCTCAGGACGTGCGCGAGCTGCTGACGAGCGGCCCGCCACCGTGCCAGCAGCTCGGGCGCGGACGTCGCACCGCCCTCCAGCGCCTGGGCGTCCACGAACCCCTCGGGGTCGCCGAGGGCCTCGAGCACCACTGCGTCCCAGGCGGCCTTGCCCGCCTCCCCCTCGCCGGACCGCGCCGCGAGCACGGCGACCTCGTCGGTCCACGCCAGGTGGGCGATGGTCGTCGCGACGTCCCAGCCCTCGGCAGGGGTGGGCCGCCGCCAGCCGTCGTCGGGCAGGTCCACGACCAGGCGCTCCAGGCGGTCACCCTCCTGGGCCAGGTCGGTGAGCACCCCGAGGGTGCGGGGGTCGGTCATGCGGTGGCTCCTTCGGGACGGACCAGCTCGGCGTCGAGGACGCGCGCCCAGCGGTCGAGGATGCGCTCGCGGCGGGCGGTGTCGTCGGTGAGCGTGGCGGCCAGCCCGAGGCCGCGGACCAGGTCGAGCGTGGCCTGCACGAGCTCGCGGTTGCCGGCCTGCGCCTCGTCGATGCCGAGCGCCTCGACCGTGCGGCGGTGCGCGTCGCGACCCACCCGCGCCTCGAGCCCGAGCACGGCCTCGCGCAGTGCCACGTCGGTGCGGGCAGCGACCCAGAGCTCGTGCGCGGCGGTGAACAACGGCCCGGTGTAGAGCTCGGCCAGGGCGCCCAGGACGGCGCGCGTGCGGGCCTGCGTCCCGGCCCGCGCCCGGGCCAGCGCGACCAGGTCGTCCTCGCGCGCCAGCGTGACGTGCTCCACCGCGGCCAGCACCAGGGCGTCCTTGGTCGGGAAGTGGTGCAGCTGGGCACCCCGGCTCACCCCGGCCCGCTGGGAGACCAGCGTGGTCGACGTCCCGCTCCAGCCGTGCTCGACCAGGCACTCGACCGTGGCCTCGAGGAGGCGGGCGCGCATGGCGCGGCTGCGCTCCTCCTGCGGCACGCGGACGGGCGAGGTCATGGCGTCACCCGACCACGCCGTGCTACAAACAGTCAAGACTGATTCTTTCTGGTGCCGACGCGCCGGGTCGGTCAGGTGGCGCCGCAGCCCCGCCGAATGGACTTGAATCGGACCGATCAGGCCACTCTCGGCGCTCCCCGGTCGGGGGACTGGCACCATGGACCCACCCACCACCCACCGCCGCCGAGCCCCCTCGGGACGGCCCTGTGCAGAAAGAGCCGGATGGAAGCCCTCGTGCGCGATGTCCGTCTGCGACGCATCCTGCGCCAGGTGCCGCACTTCCTGAGCGGGGACGTCGCCCTCGAGACCAAGCTCGACGACATGGCGAGCACCCTCGGCGAGCTGCTCGACGCCTCGGCCGTGAGCGTGGCCGTGATCGACCAGATGGCCGAGCCGCTGGTGCGCCACGTGGTGCTCGACCCGTCCTCGGGCGAGGACGGGTCACCGTTGCAGGACGCCGGCAGCCGCGGACGGGTGCTCGAGAGCTCCGACGTGGTGCACCTCGACGGCGACGGCCACCACCGCATCGGCCTGGGCCTCGAGGCCGACCAGTCCGTCTTCGGCGCCGCCTGCCTGTCCCGGCCGGACACGCAGCCCGCGTTCACCGACGAGGACAAGGCCCTGCTGGTCTTCTTCTGCCAGACCATCGCCCCGGCCGTCGAGCACGGCGTTCGGTTGCGCGAGGCCCAGCGCTCGCAGCGCTGGATGCGCGCGTCGGCCGAGCTGACCGCCCAGGTGCTCAGCCCGGACGTCGAGGACCCCCTCGCCCTCATCGCCGACCGAGCCCTCGAGCTGGCCAACGCCGACGGGGTGACGGTGATGATCGCGCGCGACGACGACCGCGTGGAGATGCGCTACGTCAACGGGCCCGACGGCGCCGGGGACCTGCAGGGCACGGTGCAACCCCGCCACGGCACGGTGAGCGACCGCGTGCTGCGCACCGGCCAGCCGGTGATCCTCGCCGACCTGGGGAACAGCGAGACCCAGCGCTTCGCCACGCTCGGCGGCATGGAGATCGGGCCCACGCTCGCCGTCCCCCTGCACGGGGCCCACGCGGTGCTGGGCGTGATCGTGATGGTGCGTCGCGCCGGCTCGCGCACCTTCAGCCTGTCCCACATGCACACCGCGGAGGCGTTCGCCAGCACCGCGGCGCTCGCGATCGAGCTGACTGCCGCGCGCGAGGCGCGCGAGCAGCTGCGCCTGCTCGAGGAGCGCAACCGGATCGCGCGCGACCTGCACGACAACGTCGTGCAGCGGCTGTTCGCGACCGGGCTCTACCTCTCGCAGGCAGCCCCCGACCTCACCGGCAAGACCCGCGCCCAGGTCGACGATGCGATCATCTCGATCGACCAGACCATCCGGCAGATCCGCAACACCATCCTGGTGCTGCGCAGCACCGCGGCCGACCGGCTGGACCAGCTGTTCACCGGCATCGTGAGCGAGACCGCGGGCCTACTCGGCTTCGCCCCGTCGCTGACCATGGACGCCTCGGCGCGCCGGGTGACCGGGCCCCTGGCCGCGGACCTCGCGCTCAGCCTGCGGGAGGCGATGTCCAACATCGTGCGTCACGCCAGGGCGAGCGCGGTCTCCCTGACGGTCACCGTGGCGGACGGCCGCGTGGTGGTGAGGGTCGCCGACGACGGCGTCGGCATCCAGAACGACCGCCGCAGCGGCCTGATGAACCTCGGCGAGCGGGCTCGCGCGCACGGCGGCTCGTTCAGCGTCGAGTCCGAGGTGGGCGAGGGCACCTCGCTGACCTGGGACATGCCGCTTCCTCCGTCGCTCTAGACGGTGTACTCGGCAGGGACGTCCTCGGTCGCCTCGTCCTCGCTCTCGGCACGGGCACGCCGAGCGGCCTCGCGGATCTCGAAGACCTCGGTGGCAAAGCCCCCGAGCGCGTCGACGACGTCGCGCACCGCGTGCACCACGAGCGTGGTGACCTCGGCGACGGTCTCCGCGCCGGCGCCCAGCGTGGACTGCACGGCGTCCTTGCGGATCTCGGCCTTGCTGAGTCGTTCCCTCATCGCGCTCCTCGCCAGTCGTCGCTGCCATCGTGTCCCCCGGTGACAGGCGACCGGCCGGACCTCACCCAGGGAGTGCAGGGGTGCAGTCCGGCAGGCCCAGTGTCCCACTCCGCCCGCTGTCGCGGTCGACGGAGCGGGGGTCGAGGGCGGCCGCCAGGGGCCGGCCGGGAGAAGGCCCGGGTCGGCGTCGAGGCGAACCGCACTCAGCGAACATCCGTCCACCGAGTCTGAGCCTGTGCCGGGCGCGATGCAACCGCCAGTCACTGTGGCCGGGCTCATGACCGCCGGTTCCCACCTGCGCGGCGGTGCGTCGATGCGGGACAGGTGTTCACCGGAGGCGGCTCCTCCGCGCTCGAATAGACTCCCGAGGTGACATCTGCTCCCACTCGCAGCGAGCGCAAGGAGGCCACACGGCGCGCCATCCTCGACGCTGCCCTGGCGTTGAGCGCCGACACCGGCCTGGCCGGGTTGTCGCTGCGGTCGGTGGCCAAGGAGGTCGGCATCGTGCCGACGGCGTTCTACCGCCACTTCGCCAGCATCGAGGGGCTCGGGATCGCGCTGGTCGGCGAGTCCTTCGTCGCGCTGCGCCAGCTGCGACGCGACCTACGGCACCAGAGGCAGGTCGACCGCGCCATGTCCGACTCGGTCTCGATCCTGGCTCGACACACCCTCGAGCGCCCGGCCCACTTCCTGTTCATCGGCCGCGAGCGCGTCGGTGGGCTCGGCGCGGTGCAGGACGCGATCCGCCACGAGCTGGGCCTGTTCGAGCGCGAGCTCGCCATGGACGTCGCCCGCCTGCCCGGTGTCGAGGAGTGGTCCAGCGAGGACCTCCAGGCGTTGGCCAACCTGATCGTGAAGTCGATGCTCGAGACGGCCGTCGAGCTGATCACGCTGCCGTCGCACCGCCCCGACCTGCGGGCCCAGGTCGTCGCCACCGCCGAGACGCAGCTGCGCATGGTGGTCATCGGCGGGACGAACTGGCGCTCCGAGCGCGGCTGACGGTGCCGGGGCTCACATCAGCCGGCGGGCCAGCGGCAGGGGCAGGTGCTTGAGCGCGAAGCCCAGGGGCGCCCACGGCCACGGCGGCACCGACGCCGAGGCCTTCTCCTTCTCGATCGCCGAGACCATCGCCCGGACGCCGTCGCGCGTCGAGGCGATGAGCAGGTTGCGGCCCTCGTTGCGCGCGGTCATCTCCGACTCGATGTAGCCGGGGTAGAGCACCGTCACCTTGATCGGCGTGCCCAGGAACTCCGCCCGCAGCCCCTCGGCGAGGTGGGCCACCCCGGCCTTCGTCGCGGCGTACGTCGTGACCTGGCGGGGCAGGCCGCGCATCGCGGAGACCGACGAGACCATGACGAGGTGGCCGCGTCCCTGCGCGCGCAGGATCTCCACGGCCGCCTCGGCCTGGGCGAGCGCCCCGACGAAGTTGGTCTGCGCAGTCTGGAGGTTGGCGTGGAAGCGGCCCGTGCCGAGAGGTGCGCCCTTGCCGAGACCGGCGTTGACCACGAACCGGTCGATCGTGCCGAAGTCCTCGGCGAACCCGCGGAAGACCTCGAAGACCTGCTCATGGTCGTTCACGTCGAGCGCTCGGACCTCGACACGGCGGTCGGGGTGGAGGCCGCGGATCTCGTCGCGGAGCGCCCCGAGGTTGTCGAGGCGGCGAGCGGCCAGCGCCAGGTCGTGGCCGGCGGCGGCGAACTGCCGGGCCATCTCGGCGCCCAGCCCGCTGCTGGCACCGGTGATCAGGATCGTGCTCATGGGGTCCTCCATCGGTCAGCGGTAGGTGAGGGTCTCGGGGGTGAGGTGGGCCTGCTCGTTCAGCGACACGAGCGTGACCCCGCGCGATCCGGTGACCAGGCGGGAGAAGCCGGTGTTGACCTGCACCGGGTTGAGCCGGCCCCACTGCTCGGCCCCACCACCGAGCAGGGACGCCGCCGCCCAGGCGATCGGGCCGCCGCTGGTGAAGACGACACCGGTCTCTCCCCTGCCGAGCCCGTCCGCGGCGCGGGCGACGACCGCGTCCACCCGCCCGGTGAACGCCTCGAACGACTCCGCGTAGTCGGCGGCGTGCTCGCCGCCGGTCCAGCGCCGGATGGCGGCGTCGAAGAGCACGTTGAAGTCCGTGATCGGCATGCCGTGCGCGTCCGGGGCGTCGCCGTGGGCGCGGAGGAGCTCGACGTGGTCGAACTCCGCCCAGCCCGCGTCGACCTCGGACGCGACGCCCCACCCGGCCCCCTCGACCGCTGCTTCCGCGGTCTGCCGGTGGCGCTTCATGCCGCCGACCCAGACGCGCGCCGGCTGCACGCCGAGCGCCGCCAGGTGCGACCCGAGCAGCCGGGACTGCTCGACCCCGAGGTCGGACAGGTTGTCGTAGTCCGCGGCACCCCAGGAGGCCTGGCCGTGCCGCACCAGCAGAAGCAGGCTCACGTGTCCGCCGAGAGGATCTCGCGGATGCGCTGCTCGGCCATGTGGACCGCGGGACCGAACAGGGCGTAGAGCTCGTTGGTGGTCTGCCCGTGGTAGTAGCGGTAGTAGATCTGCTGCGAGATGACGCCGAGGCGGAAGTAGCCGAAGACCTCGTAGAAGCGCCACCGCTCCGGCGTGAGGTCGAAGCCCATCCGGTCGCAGTAGGTTCGCACGATCTCCTCGCGGGTCATCATCCCGGGCAGGTGCGTGGGCACTCGGCGGTACAGCTGGAGGGTCTCGTCGGTCGCCTCGACCCAGAACGCCAGGTCGCCGCCGAGGTCCATCAGCGGGTCGCCCAACGTGGCCATCTCCCAGTCCAGCACCCCGACCACCTGCGTCGGGTCGTCACGGTCGAAGACCAGGTTGTCGAGCTTGAAGTCGTTGTGGATCACGCAGGTGGTGATGTCCTCGGGCTGGTGCTCGGCCAGCCAGGCCATCGTCTCCTCGCAGCCCGGGGCGTCGTCGGTGCGCGCGTTGCGGTAGCGCGTCGACCAGCCCTCGACCTGCCGGCGGACGTAGCCCGGGCCCTTGTCGAGACGCTCGAGCCCGGCGGCACGGTGGTCCACCTGGTGCAGGCGCACGAGCGTGTCGATCATCGACAGGCACATGCCGCGAGCCTGCTCGGGCGTGAGCTCGACACCGTCCGGCATCTCGCGGCGGGGGATGATCCCGTCGATGCGGTCCATCACGTAGAAGTCCGCACCCAGCACCGACTCGTCCTGGCAGAACCCGACCATGTGCGCGACGTAGGGGAAGTGACCCTCCAGCGCGGACTGGATGAAGTGCTCCCGGCCCATGTCGTGCGCGCCCTTGGCCTTCGTGCCGCGGGGGGCCCGGCGCAGGATCAGGTCGCGTCCGGGGTAGCGGAGCAGGTAGGTCAGGTTGGACGCGCCGCCGCTGAACTGCCGCACCTCCGGCTCGCCCCCGAGCGACTCCCGGTCCTCCTCGGATGCGTTCGCACGCAGCCACTGCGCGACCGCGGTCACGTCGAAGGCGTCCTCCTCGCGGACGCTGCGGGACCCCTCGGGGACGGACTGGTCGGTGCTCATCGCTCTCCTTCTCCTTCGTCGGTGGTCCCGCCCAGCTGCTCGAGCCGCTCGGCCTGGTGACGCATGACCGCGTCGTACCCCGCGCGGTCGGTGACCTTCAGCTCGTAGGCCGCCCGCGCGGCCGGATCGGGCAGGACCAGCTCCTCGCCGGCGTCCACGGCCTCCAGGACCGCCTGCGCGACGTCCTCCGCGGTGACCGGCGAGTCGGTCACCAGCCGGCTCATCACCTGGGCGATGGCGGTGTCCCGGCCGCGCACCGAGTCCATCAGGTTGGTGCGGAAGTACGACGGGCACACCGCGTGCGCCTGCACGCCGTAGGCCGCGAGCTCGTGACCCACGGTCTCGGTGAAGGCGAGGACGGCCGCCTTGGCCGCGTTGTACGACGCCATGCCGGCCGGGTGCACGAGCGCGGCGAGCGAGGCCACGTTGACCACGCGTCCGCCGTGCTGCTTGAGCAGCGGGGTGAACGCGCGGACGCCGCGCACCATGCCGAAGACGTTGACGTCGAAGAGCCACTGCCACTCGTCGAGCCCGGCCTGGTCGAGTCGCCCTCCCCCGGCGACTCCCGCGTTGTTGACCAGCACGTCCAGCGCACCCCACTCCCGGCGCACCCAGTCGACCGCGGCGTCCCAGTCGGCGTCCGAGGTGATGTCGAGCCGCGCGACGCCGTCCCCCCGGTGGGTGGCCAGCTCGGCGCCGTCCCGGTCGGTGGCCAGCACCCGCGCACCGCGCGCCCGGGCGGCCGCGGTGAGAGCCGCGCCCAGCCCCGAAGCCGCACCGGTCACCAGGAGCCGGGTCCCGGGTCCGATCACGGGCACGGCGGCCCCGGTCTGCGTCGCGTCGTCGGTCATGGGCCCTGAGGCTAGTCGGCGCCACCGTGCTCCCGGAGACCGAGACGGGAAGGGAGACGCCATCACGCCCTGGTCGCGGACCGTCTCGGCCCGCGGGGCCGCCCTCGCCGCCGTCCGGCTCCCGGCGCGACGGCTTGCGTAGGCTGACACCCATGAACCTCACGCACGCCGTCTCGGCCGTCGTCCTGGTCGCCACCTCGGGCCTGCTCGTGGGCTGCGGCGGATCCGACGACGGGGCGACCGCGGCCAAGAACATCAAGGCCAGCATCCTCAAGGAGAGCGTCGCCGGCACCGACCTGACCGAGAAGCAGGCCGGCTGCCTCAGCGACAGCATCGTCGACAAGATCGGCGTCGACCAGCTCCAGGAGTACGGGCTGCTCGACGACGAGCTCAAGGTCGACGAGCAGCTGACCGACGTCAAGCTCAAGTCCGAGGACGCCGACTCGATGGCCTCGGCGTTCACCAGGTGCGTCAACGCCGAGGAGCTGATCGAGAAGCAGTTCTCCCAGGTGGCCAGCAACATGTCCGAGGAGCAGCAGCAGTGCATCAAGGACGTGCTGACCAAGGACAGGGTCGAGGAGATCCTGTCCTTGACCTTCCAGGGCAAGGAGGCCGACATCCAGTCCAGCCTCAGCACCGACCTGGTCACGTGCCTTCGGCCGTCCTGACCGGACGTGCCCCGGCAGGGCGAGACAGGTCCAGGTAGGCCGGGGGGGCTAGGACGCCACGGTGGCCACGACGCGCGAGCGCTCGACCGGGTCGGCCCACACGTTGGAGGTGCGCACCAGGCGGTAGGCCGACAGCAGCAGCAGGGGCACCGCGGTGAGGACCGGCCACTCCCAGGAGGTGCGGGCCAGGACCGCGAAGAAGAGCCCCACGAACGTCGTGCTGAGGGCCAGGCGCGAGGAGTAGGCCACCATCACCAGCGGCGGTGCCGGCGTGGCCCGCGCGCTGCGCAGGTCGACCGGGAACGGCCGGCGCACGGACCACCGCAGCGAGGCGGAGACCACCTGCGCCGACACCACGACCGACCCCGCCAGGACCGCGGCGAGCTCGGCGCGGGCGGGGAGGCCGGCGCGCAGCGACGCCAGGACGAGCGTGCCGGCGGTGGCGGCCAGCAGCACCTCGAGCAGGACGTAGACGCGGGAGATGAACACCAGGCGCGGCGAGACCGGCAGGCTGTCGCGCCACAGGGCGCCCCGCCCGTCGAGGCACCAGCTGTTGACCCCGAAGAGCAGCGCGCCCCCCGAGGCGACCAGCCCCGGCAGGATGGTGAGCATCTCCCACTCCAGCCCACCGGCGATCGCCACGAGGCCGGGCATCACGGCGAGGACGGCGAGACCGCGCCGCAGCGGCACGGAGCGCCAGATGCCGACCCGGTCGGTGCGGATCATCGCGACCAGGTCGGAGCCGGGGGCGGACCGGGGCGGGTAGGAGGCGGTCTCGACCCGCAGCTCGTCGCGCGCCGGACGACGTACGACAGCGGCCGCGGCGTAGCCGCCCGCCACCACCGCCACGGCCGTGACGACCAGGAGCTCGCCGAGCGTGACCCAGTAGTCCAGGCCGACCCCGTCGTTGGCGGCCAGCGAGGCGATCGTGACCTGGACGGTCGGGCTGTCCTGGAGCAGCGGGACCAGCTGGTCCGAGGCGATCAGGAAGGCCAGGGCCAGCCCGAACCCGGCGCCGATGCCGCGGATCGTCCACGGGCCGGCCGGGCCGCGGCGTACCCACTCCATGGACCACCCGATCACCTGGGCGATCGCCGTGGCGCAGAGCAGCCACAGGATCACCGGCAGCTGCACCAGGGGCAGCCACCAGGTCGGCCCGACGACGTACGCCGTGGCGCCGAGCAGCGTCCACGCCTGCAGCAGCCAGGCGGTGTTGAGCGGCGCCATGAGCAGGGCACCGACGTGGTCGGTCAGGGGCGTGACGGGATAGGCCACGCCCTGGTCGCGCGGGATGAGCTCGCGGCCGCCGCCGGAGGCCGCCGCGGAGATCAGGGCGATGACGAGGATCCCGACCATGGCCGTGGGCAGCAGGCTGAGCACGTCGGTCAGGCGGTTGCGGTCACGCTCCACCAGGGCGGGGACGACGGCGGAGGCGAGGGTCAGCACGGTGATCAGGCCCAGGCCGTAGCCGGCGACGCGGCGGGCCCGGCCACGCAGCCCGGCGGTGCGGAAGCCGACCAGGGCCCGGGTGTCGGCCATGGCTCGACGCACCTCGGCCCAGCGGCCCTCGCCCAGGTCGTCGAGCCGGTCGACGCGCGGGACCTCAGTCGAGGAGGGCCCGGTAGGCATCAGCGCCCGCCTCCCCGGTCATCTTCGAGGCCGGCATCGCCGCGACGGCGGAGCCGCCGCGCAGGACGATCGCCTCCTGGCAGGCGTCGACGGCGAGCTCGCGCAGGTGGGTGGAGACCAGGACGGCCGCTCCCCGGGCCCGCGCGTCGGCGATGACCTCCATGGTGGCCTCGACGCCGAGCGGGTCGACGCCGTCGAACGGCTCGTCGAGGAGCAGCACCTCGGGCTCGTGGAAGGCCGCGAGGATCACCGACATCCGGCGCCCCATGCCGTGACTGAAGCCGGCGGTGACGCGGTGCGAGGCGCCACCGAGGTCGAAGCGCTCGAGCAGGTGGCGGGCGCGGTCCTCCCAGCCGCTGAGCCGGCGGAGCCGGGCGGCCAGCTGGAGGTGCTCCCACGGGGTCGCGCGCGGGACGAGGCCGCCGACGTCGGGGCAGTAGCCGGTCAGCCGCTTGACCGCGAGCGTCTCGCGACGCAGGTCGCGGCCGTGGACCCACACCTCACCCTCGGAGGGCGGGATGACCCCGGCGAGCACGCGCATCGTGGTCGACTTGCCGGCGCCGTTGCGCCCGAGCAGCGCGGTCGCGGCACCGGGTTCGACGCTGAAGCTGATGCCCCGCACGGCCTCGACCTCGCCGAAGCGGACCCGCAGGCGCTGGACGTCGACCACCGCGGTCCCTGCCCCGGGCACGGTGGAGGTGTGTTCGGGCACGACGGACATGTCCCGAGTCTCCCAAACCCGTCCAGCCCCCTGGACGGGATTGGCCAACTCCGTGGCCCGGCTGCCCCCTCGACGTACGCCTGCGGCGGGAGAACTGGCACTCCCCGAGCGAAACTTCGCTCGGGGAGTGCCAGGATCACTAGGGCCCTAGTGAAACCGAACCCCAGCGTCACACCGTGAAGGGGTCGCCCTTCTCCGCCTTCTCGACCAGGCTGGCCGGGGGCTCGAAGCGCTCGCCGTACGCCGCGGCGAGCTCGCGCGCCCGGGCGACGAACGCCGCGGTGCCGGCGCCCTCCGGCCCCTCGTAGCCGTTGATGAACTGCGCGGCGCCGCCGGTGTTCGCCGGGAAGCCGATGCCGAAGATCGAGCCGATGTTGGCCTCGGCGGTCGAGTTGAGCACGCCCTCGTCGAAGCAGCGCACGGTCTCGATCGACTCGATGAACAGCATCCGGTCCTTGCAGTCGGCGAGGTCGGGCTGCTCCTCGGCCGGCGGGAAGAGCTCGGAGAGCCCGGTCCACAGCCTGCCGCGCTTGCCGGACTCGTCGTACTCGTAGAAGCCGGCGCCCTTGAGCTTGCTCGGGCGGTCCGCCTCGATCATCGCCTCGATCACCGTCTCGGCCGGGTGCGGGGTGTAGGTGCCACCCTCGCGCTCCACGGCCGCCTTGGTGGCGTTGCGGATCTTGACCATCAGCTCCAGGTTGAGCTCGTCGCTGATCTGCAGCGGGCCGACCGGGTAGCCGGCCTGCGTCGCGGCGCGCTCGACGGTCATCGGGTGCACGCCCTCGCCGATCATCGCCAGGCCCTCGTTGATCTGGGTGCCGATGACGCGGGAGGTGTAGAAGCCGCGGCTGTCGTTGACCACGATCGGGGTCTTGCGGATCTGCTGGACGACGTCGATGGCCTTGGCCGTGGCGGCGTCGGAGGTCTTCTCGCCGCGGATGATCTCGACCAGCGGCATCTTGTCGACCGGCGAGAAGAAGTGCAGCCCGATGAAGTCCTCGGGGCGGTCCACGCCGCCGGCCAGCTCGGTGATCGGCAGCGTCGAGGTGTTGGAGCACAGCAGCGCGTCGGGGTTGATCACCGGAAGGATCTCGGCGAAGACCTTGGCCTTGAGCGACGGGTCCTCGAAGACGGCCTCGATCACCAGGTCGGCCCCGGCGGCGTCCTGAGGGTCGTCGGTCGGCGTGATCCGACCGAGCAGCTCGTCGGACCTCTCCTGGGTGAGCCGCCCGCGCGAGACGGCCTTCTCGTTGAGCTTCTGCGAGTAGGCCTTGCCCCGCTCGGCGGCCTCGAGCGAGACGTCCTTGAGCACGACCTCCATGCCGGCCTTGGCGCAGACGTAGGCGATGCCGGCGCCCATCATGCCTGCGCCGAGCACGACGACCTTGGCGGCCTGGTACTGGTCGTGGCCCTGCGGGCGCAGCTTGCCGGAGTTGATCGCCTGCAGGTCGAAGAAGAACGCCTGGATCATGTTCTTGGCGTTCTGGCCGGTGGCGAGCCCGACGAAGTAGCGCGCCTCCACCCGCTCCGCGCCGGCGAAGTCGAGCTGGGCGCCCTCGACGGCGGCGGACATGATCGCCCGGGGGGCGGGGTAGTCCGCGCCCTTGAGCGTCTTGCGCAGCGTGGCCGGGAAGACCGGGAGCATCTGGGCCAGCGCCGGGTGGGACGGGGTGCCGCCGGGCATCTTGTAGCCCTTGCGGTCCCACGGCTGCTGGGCGGCCTCGGCGTCGTCCTCGACCGAGGCGATCCACGTCCTCGCCGCGTCGAGGAGCTGGTCGGCCGGGACGATCTCGTCGATCAGCCCCTTCTCGCGGGCCTGCTCGGGCCGGTAGCGCTGCCCCTGCAGCAGCACCTCGGTGAGCGCAGCCTGCAGGCCGAGCATGCGCACGGTGCGCGCGACGCCGCCGCCGCCGGGCAGCAGGCCGAGGGTGACCTCGGGCAGGCCGATCTCGTAGCGGCCCTCCGCGGCGATGCGGTGGTGGGTGGCCAGCGCGATCTCGAGGCCGCCGCCGAGGGCGGCGCCGTTGATCGCGGAGACGACCGGCTTGCCGAGGGTCTCCAGGCGGCGCAGGTCGGCCTTCATGCCCATCGACTCGTCGTACATCCGCTGCGCGTCGGCCTTCGTGGCCTGCTGCAGCATGTGCAGGTTGCCGCCGGCGAAGAAGGTCTTCTTCGCCGAGGTGAGGACGACGCCGGTGATCTCGTCCTTCTCGTCGTGGAGACGGTCCACGGCCGCCTTCATGGCGTCCTTGTAGGCCTCGTTCATCGTGTTGGCCGAGGCGGACGGGTCGTCCATCGTCAGGGTGACGATGCCGTCGTCGTCCCGCTCGTAGCGCACAGCGCTCTGCTGGTTGGACTCAGTCATGCGTGGGGGTTCCGTTCTGTGGTTCGGGGTGTCAGGGGCGAGCGGTGCTCAGACGCGCTCGACGATCGTGGCGATGCCCATGCCGCCGCCGACGCAGAGGGTGGCAAGGCCGCGCTGCAGGTCGCGGCGCTCGAGCTCGTCGATCAGCGTGCCGAGGATCATCGCGCCGGTCGCGCCGAGCGGGTGGCCCATCGCGATCGCGCCGCCGTTGACGTTGACCTTCTCGTGGTCGAGGCCGAGGTCACGCATGAAGCGCATCGCGACCGCGGCGAAGGCCTCGTTGATCTCGACCAGGTCGAGGTCGTCGACGGTCATGCCGGCCTTGGCCAGCGCCTTGCGGGACGCCGGGGCCGGACCGGTGAGCATGATCGTCGGGTCGGCGCCGGACACCGCGGCCGCGACGATGCGCGCGCGGGGCGCGAGGCCGAGGTCCTTGCCGACCTGCTCGTTGCCGATGGCGACCAGTGCGGCGCCGTCGACGATGCCCGAGGAGTTGCCGGCGTGGTGCACGTGCTCGATGCTCTCGAGCCAGTGGTACTTCTCCAGTGCGACCGCGTCGAAGCCGAGGTCGCCGTGGAACTGGAAGCTCGGCTTGAGGCCGGCCAGGCTCTCCACGGTCGTGCCGGGGCGGATGAACTCGTCGCGCTCGAGGACCATGAGGCCGTTCCGGTCCTTGACCGGGATGACCGAGCGGTCGAAGTAGCCGTTGGCCTGCGCCTTGGCGGCGCGGGCCTGGGACTCGGCGGCGAACCCGTCGACGTCCTCGCGGCTGAAGCCCTCGATCGTGGCGATCAGGTCCGCGCCGATGCCCTGCGGGACGAAGGCGGTGGAGAACGCGGTGGCCGGGTCGGCGGCCCACGCCCCACCGTCGGAGCCCATCGGCACGCGGCTCATCGACTCGACGCCCCCGGCGAGGATGAGGTCCTCCCAGCCGGAGCGGATGCGACCGGCGGCCTGGTTGACGGCCTCGAGGCCCGAGGCGCAGAAGCGGTTGAGCTGCACCCCCGCGACCGTGTCGGGGTAGCCGGCGGCGAGGGCCGCGGTCTTGGCGATGTCGCCACCCTGGTCGCCGAGCGGCGAGACCACGCCGAGCACGACGTCGTCGACGCGGGACGGGTCGAAGCCCTCGTGACGCGTGCGGACCTCGTCCATCAGCGAGGTCACCAGGTCGATGGGCTTCACCTCGTGGAGGGAGCCGTCCTTCTTGCCCTTCCCCCGCGGGGTCCGGATCGCGTCGTACACGTACGCCTGTGGCGAGTCAGCCATGGAGTCCCAACTTTCGAGCGAGCGTCCGCGCCCTGGAACCGGGCGCGCAGATGACATCCACCGATTGTGACACTCTTACTGTCACGGTCGTCAATGGGCGACCCGCGCCTGGACGTGTGACGGGCGTCGCACCGCGAGGACGCTGCGACGCAGCGGCCGGGCTCAGGCCTGGACGGCGGCCCCGGACGCGAGCAGCGCCGCGACGTCCGAGACCCCCCACGCCTCGAGCACCTCGCGGGTGCCACCCCCGGGCACCGAGGGCCCGGTGGTCAGCGTGGCCTCGGTGCGGGAGAACCGCGGGGCCGGGCTGGGCTGGAGCAGGCCGTCGCGCTCGACGTAGACCTCACGCGCCCGCATGTGGGGGTGCTGCGCGGCCTCGGTGAGCGGGATGACCGCGGCGACGCAGGCGTCGGTGCCGTCGAAGACCTCGACCCACTCGGCCTGGGTGCGCGAGCGGAACGTCTCGGTGAGCACCGCGCGCAGCTCGCCGAGCCGGGCGAGGTCGTCGCGGTCCGGCACGGTGTCCTCGAGGCCGAGCAGCCGCACCATCTCGGCGTAGAACTTCGGCTCGAGCGCGCCGACGCTCAGGTGCTTGCCGTCGGCGGTCTCGTAGAGGTCGTAGTAGGGCATGCCGCCGTCGAGCAGGTTGGCGGCCCGCCTCTCCTGCCCCCACCCGCCGGCGAGGATCGCGGCCCACATCAGGTTGAGGTGCGCGGCGCCGTCGACGATCGCGGCGTCGACGACCTGGCCCTGGCCGGAGACCCTCGCCTCCAGCAGGGCGGCCAGGACGCCGATGACGAGATAGGCCGAGCCGCCGCCGAAGTCGCCGACCACGTTGCTCGGGAAGTGCGGGCGGCCGGGGTCCTGGCCCAGGCCGTGCAGCACGCCGGCGACGGAGATGTAGTTCAGGTCGTGGCCCGCGGTGTGGGCCAGCGGTCCGGTCTGCCCCCAGCCGGTCATGCGTCCGTAGACCAGCGCGGGGTTGAGCGTCAGGCAGTCGTCGGGCCCGATGCCCAGGCGCTCGGTCACGCCGGGCCGCAGGCCCTCGATCAGCACGTCGGCGCTGGCGATCAGCTCCTCGAGCGCGCGCAGCGCCTCGGGGTGCTTGAGGTCCATCGCGACGCTCGGCCGGCCGCGGGTGAGCAGGTCGGCCTGCCGGGGACCGGCGCTGGCGGCGCCGCCGGGCCGCTCCACCCGGACCACGTCGGCGCCGAGGTCGGCGAGGATCGTCGCCGCGTGCGGACCTGGCCCGATGCCGGCGATCTCCACCACCTTGAGGCCCCGAAGCGGTCCGGTCCCCTGGCCCAGCGCGTAGTCACCCATGGCCGGGATTCTCACAGCAGAACTGTCACGGTCGCCAGCACGCCCTCCCCGCCTACCCCTTGTCATATCGTCGGACGACATGCTCTTATTGAGAGTCGATGCGGAGTTACCGGATCTCGATATGGGGGAGTGTCTCATGCACCGAGGATTCGTCGCCGCGGCCTGGCTCGCCCTCGCCGCCGCGGTCGCCAGCGCCGCCTTCGCGGCGTACGTCGTCGTGGTGGGTGGCCTCGTGCTCAGCGGCCGCACCGGGCTGCCGCTGGAGGAGTCGTGGGGTCCCTTCCACGTCGACTCGGCGGTCTCGATGCCGGTCTCGCTCTCCACCGAGGTCTGCGACCCCGAGACCTTCGCGAAGGCGCGCCCGCCGGGCGACTGCGCCGCCTTCGCCCTCGACCGCGACGGGGCCGAGGAGGTGGCGCCGGGCCGGTTCCGGCGCGTCGAGGTGCCGAACGACGTCGAGCCCGTCTCCGCCGCGCTGTACGGCGACCTGGCGCTCGAGGTGCCTCCCGGCTGGAGCCCCTACGTGGCCGCCAAGCTGGCCGGGTCCGCGGTCTGGGCCGGCCTGCTGTCACTGCTGCTGTTCCAGCTCTCGCGCTTCCTGCGGGCCGGGGCCCGGGGGCGCGCCTTCGGCGAGGTCAGCCGGTTGCGCGGGATCGGGGGGCTCGTCGTCGCGATGGCCCTGCTCGACCCGGTGATCACCCAGCTCACGGGCCCCAGCGCGCTGGGCTACGGCTTCCAGTCGAAGGGTCCCGGGCCGATGCTGCAGACGAGCGGCGAGCCCTCGCTGGACCTGACGGCCGTCGCGCTCGGCCTGCTGGTGGTGCTGGTGGCCGAGGTGCTGCGCCGGGGCGCCGAGATCGAGGCCGAGCAGGAGCTCACCGTCTGATGGCGATCGAGGTCCACCTCGACCGGGTCCTCCTCGAGCGCCGGATGACCCTGACCGAGCTCGCCGAGCGGGTCGGCATCACCGTGGCCAACCTGTCGATCCTCAAGACCGGCAAGGCCAAGGCGGTGCGGCTGCACACCCTCGACGCGGTCTGCCGCGAGCTGGGCTGCCAGCCCGGCGAGCTGCTCGAGCACGTGCCGGACTGAGCCGGCTCAGAGCACCCGCCACGGCCGTCGTGCGTGATCGTCGATCGCGCGGTCGACGCAGGGGACGAGCGCGTTGCCCTTCTCGAACAGCAGCCCGAACTCCTCCGGTGCCCCGTCTCGGGCCTGCGCTGCCCGACGATCGTGCCCTTCGGGACCTCGACGGCCGTGATGTAGAACGCGGTCGGCAGGTCGGCGAGGATCGCGTCGAGCTGGCGGTTCTCCAGCGCCTGCTCGGCCGCGCTGTGGGTCCTGGAAGACCAGCGGGTCGGAGGACGGCTGGATCCCGTCGCGGAGCGCGGTGAGGCTCGTGGTGCCGGTCTGGGCGCCGAGCTCGAGGTCCTTCAGGTCGGCGAGGCTGGTGGCCTCGGCGGCCGGCGAGCCCTCGAGCGCGATGACGGCCTGCGCGGCGGAGGAGTAGCCCTGGGAGAAGTCGACCACCTTCGCCCGGTCGGGGGCGATCGAGGTCTGCTCCGCGACGGCGTAGGCGACCGCGGACTCGAAGCCCGCGGCGTTGGTCGGGTCGTTGTCGACGAACCACGGCTCGTAGGCCGGCTCGTCCGTCCCGATCGTCACCACGCCGTCCTGCTGGGGCGCGAGCTCGTCCTTGGCGCAGTGGTCGGCCGAGGCGGAGGTCGGCGCGGAGGTCGGCGCGGAGGTCTCCTCCTGGGCGAGGAGACGAGGGCGAGCGGGGCGAGCGCGGCCACGCGGGCCACCAGGGCCGCGCGGCGCGTGAGGGCGAGCATGGCGGGATCGCCGTGCCCTCGACGGGGTGCCACTCGTTGCCCCCGGACTGCAACTCGTTGCATACTCCCGCCATGCCCCTCGAGCACGCCCTCCTCGTCTCGCTCAGCGAGCGCGCGGGCGCCGGCCTCGACCTGACCCGGCGGTTCGACCGGTCGATCGGGTTCTTCTGGACCGCCACCCACCAGCAGATCTACCGCGTGCTGGGACGCATGGAGACCGACGGCTGGGTGGTCTCGACCGCCGTCCCGCAGGCGGGCCGCCCCGAGAAGCGGGTCTACGACGTCACCGACGCCGGCCGGGCCGAGCTGCGCCGCTGGCTCGGCGAGCCCCTGGTCCGCGAGTCGCACCGCAGCGACCTCGCGGTCAAGCTGCGTGCCGCGTCGTACGGCGACCGGAGGGCCCTGCTGCACGAGGTCACCGCCCTGCGGGCCGAGCACGCCACCAGGCTGGCCGCCTACGAGCAGATGGCCGCCACGCAGTACCCCCGTCCCGGCGACCTCGACGGCGCCGACCTCGACCAGTACCTCGTGCTGCGCGGCGGCGTCCGCATGGAGCAGTTCTGGGTCGACTGGCTCGGGGAGTACCTCACCGCGCACGAGAGGCACGACGCATGACCGACTACCCCACGCTGCTGTCCCCGCTCCAGGTCCGGGGCGGCACGCTGCGCAACCGCACGGTCATGGGCTCGATGCACACCGGACTGGAGGACCGGCCGTGGCACGTCGACCAGCTGGCGGCCTACGTCGCCGAGCGGGCACGGGGCGGCGCGGGTCTCATCGTCACCGGCGGCTACGCGCCCAACGTGCGTGGCTGGCTGCTGCCCTTCGGCTCGCAGATGAGCACGCGGCTCAACGCCGCCCGACACCAGCGCGTGACCGGGGCCGTGCACGCCGAGGGCGGCAAGATCGCCCTGCAGGTCCTGCACGCCGGCCGCTACGGCTACACGCCGCTCTCGGTGAGCGCGAGCCCGAGCAAGTCCCCGATCACGCCGTTCAAGGCGTCCGGCATGAGCCGGACAATGGTCGAGCAGACAATTTCTGACTTCGTCCGGTCCGCAGAGCTCGCGCGCAGGGCCGGTTACGACGGGGTCGAGGTGATGGGGTCCGAGGGCTACCTGGTCAACCAGTTCCTCGCCGCGCGCGTGAACCGGCGCGACGACGCGTGGGGCGGCACCGCGGAGAAGCGGATGCGCTTCCCGGTCGAGATCGTGCGGCGGATCCGCGAGGCCGTCGGCGACGACCTGATCGTGATGTACCGCATGTCCCTGCTCGACCTGGTCGAGGACGGGCAGACCTGGGACGAGACCGTCGAGCTCGCCCACCGGATCGAGGACGCCGGCGCCTCGATCATCAACACCGGCATCGGGTGGCACGAGGCGCGCGTGCCCACGATCCTGGCCCAGGTCCCGCGGGCCGCGTTCGCGTGGACCACCCGACGGCTGCGCGAGGAGGTCGGCATCCCGGTCTGCGCCTCCAACCGGATCAACACCCCCGAGGTCGGCGAGCAGCTGCTGGCCGACGGCACCGCCGACCTGGTCTCGATGGCCCGGCCCTTCCTCGCCGACCCCGCGTTCGTGGCCAAGGCCGCCGCCGGTCGCGCCGACGAGATCAACACCTGCATCGCCTGCAACCAGGCCTGCCTCGACCACACCTTCGCCAACCAGCGCGCCTCCTGCCTGGTCAACCCCCGCGCCTGCCACGAGACCGAGCTGGTCCTGCTGCCGGTGCCACGCACCCGCGCCAAGCAGGTCGCCGTCGTCGGCGCCGGGCCGGCGGGGCTCGCCTGCGCGCTCAACGCCGCGGAGCGCGGCCACGCGGTCACCCTGTTCGAGGCCGAGGACGAGCTGGGCGGCCAGTTCCGCTACGCCATGCGCGTGCCCGGCAAGGAGGAGTTCGCCGAGACGCTGCGCTACTACACCCGCCGCTTCGAGGTCCTCGGTGTCGACGTGCGGCTGGGCCGGCGCGTGGGCGCCGACGAGCTCGCGGCGTACGACGAGGTGGTCGTGGCGACCGGTGTCGTCCCCCGGCGCCTGGACCTGCCCGGCGCCGACCACCCCGCGGTCGTGGCGTACGACGACGTGCTCGGCGGACGCGTCGAGGTGGGCCGACGCGTGGCGGTCATCGGCGCCGGCGGCATCGGCGTGGACATGAGCGTCTTCCTCACCCACACCGAGGAGGACCTCGACGAGTGGCTGGCGCACTGGGGCGTCGGCGACCCGTCGGTGGACCGCGGCGGCCTGACCGCCAAGAAGGACCGGACCCCGGCGCGCGAGGTGTGGCTGCTGCAGCGCAAGACCAGCCCGATCGGCAAGCACCTGGGCCGCACCTCGGGCTGGGCGCACCGCATCGTGCTCCAGGACTCCGGGGTGCACCAGCTCACGGGCGTCACCTACGACCGCGTCGACGACGCCGGCCTGCACGTGAGCGTCGACGGCGAGACGCGGGTGCTCGAGGTGGACCATGTCGTGGTGTGCGCCGGGCAGGAGTCGGTGCGCGGGCTGTACGACGAGCTGGTCGCCCGCGGCGTCCCGGCGCACCTGGTCGGCGGCGCCGACGTGGCCGCCGAGCTCGACGCCGAGCGCGCGATCAAGCAGGGCACCGAGGTCGCGGCCCGCCTGTGACGGTCGAGGCCGGCACCGCGGTCCCGACCTCGGCAGAGCACCACAGGCACCATCGCCCTCGTCGCGGGCTGCGGGCTCGACTCGCTGCCGGCCCGGGTGTCCGGCGCGGGCAGGCCACCCTCGAGGGACTCGTCGTCACGCTCACGGGTGGTGGTGCCCGAGGTCCTCGTGCTCGCGGTGGGAGCGCGGCTCGACCTGGAAGGTGACGTGCTCGACGTCGAAGTCGCCGCCCACGCACGCGCACAGCTCGTCGAGCAGCCGGCCCAGCCCGCGTGCGGCGAGGGCGTCGTCCTCGACCACGACGTGGGCCGAGAGCGACGGCAGGCCGCTGGTGATCGTCCAGACGTGCAGGTCGTGCACCTCGACGACCCCGTCGATGCCCGAGAGCCGCGAGCGGACCTCGTCGAGGTCCACGTCGCGCGGGGTCGCCTCGAGCAGCACGTCGACCGCCTCGCGCAGCAGCAGGAACGAGCGCGGCAGCACCAGCGCGGCCACCAGCAGGGTCGCGACCGAGTCGGCCCGGTCGAGCCCGGCGGTCAGCACCGCGACCGCGGCCGCCAGGACGGCGACCGAGCCCAGCGTGTCGGTGAGCACCTCGAGGTAGGCCGCCCGCAGGTTGAGCGAGGAGTCCTTGCGCGAGCCGAGCAGCCGCAGCGCGAGCAGGTTGCCGACGAGCCCGAGCGCGGCCACCACGAGCATCGGGCCGCCGTCGACGGGCTGCGGGGCGGCCAGGCGGCGTACGCCCTCGACCAGGAGGAACCCGCACAGCGCGAGCAGCACCACGGAGTTGGCCAGCGCGGCGAGGATCTCCGCGCGCTGGAAGCCGAAGGTACGCCGGTCCGTGGGCGGCAGCGCGGCCAGGTGCGAGGCGGACAGGGCGATCGCGACCGCGGCGGAGTCGGTGAGCATGTGGCCGGCGTCGGCCAGCAGCGCGAGCGAGCCGGTGAGCACCGACCCGACGACCTCGACGACGAGGACGGTCAGCGTGATCGCGAGGACCGCCCGCAGCCGGCGCCGGTCCTCCGCGCGTCCGGCCGCCCAGTCGTGCCCGTGACCGTGCCCCACGGCAGGAGCCTAGGGCTGGCGGGTCCCTGCGCCGGGACTTGGGAGACCCCGACGCAGGGAACGGACGGCGGCAGCACCCCAGCGCGCCGGACCCGGCAGCTGGGTCATGCCAGCGTCCGGCTGGGTGCATGCCTCGGCACCACCACCGCCCGCCCTTCGGACGCCGGACGATCCTCCACATCGCCCGTCGCCCAGCAACCGGCGCCGCCCCGTCGGGCGAGGCGCGGCCGCTCGTGCCGCCGGAGAGGAGGAGCCGGGACGGAGTGGTGGGAGACTCCCGGCCCCTGGGTGCGCCGGACCGGACGAGCAGCGGGGCAGCCTCGAGCGACTGCTCGGCCCGGTCGACGCACGAGGAGGACGACGGTCCGGCGAGCACGATGGCCGCCGCCCCCACGTCTCGGGTTCAGTCCAGGCGAGCCGGGCGCGACGGACGGTGCGATCCACGGTGCGGCCCTCCTGCACACGAACCCCGAGTCGGAGCCGCCCGCCCCTGCTCCCGGTGAGCAGGACCGGTCCCTCGGCGCGGCAGGCCCCAGCGTAGGGGGGATTTGTCTGCTTTGTCATCCGTCTGGGTGAAACCGGTCGCCGATCGGCCGACCCGGCCCTGCCCGTTCGGCCCACCCCCTCGGTCGTGCGCGCCGGGGGGACCCGGTCAGGGCAGGAGCAGGCTGAGCGCGCCCGGCCGCACCGTCGCGGTCAGCGGCAGCGGACCGATCCGCTCGCCGTCGCCGTAGCCGGCCACGCCCGGCCCGGCCACCTCGACCACCGAGCCGTGCAGCACGGTGACCCCGGCGAGCTCGACGTGCGAGCCGTCGTAGACCTTGGGCAGGCGGCGGATCATCGACCACCTGGACCCGGCGGGCAGCACGACCACGTCGAGGACGCCGTCGTGGACGTCGGCCATGGGGGCGATGTGCATGCCCGAGCCGTAGTAGCCGGAGTTGGCCACCACGACGTTGAACGCCTGCTGCACGTGGGTGTGGCCGTCGACGGTCACGCGGAACTCCACCGGCTGGTACGTCGCGAGCGCACGGACCGCGGCCGAGGGATACTGCAGCGCCGACGGGAGGCGGCGCGACCGGTCGACGATCTCGGAGGCGAGCGAGTCGACACCGGCGTAGAGGCTGCCCAGCACCACGGTGCACTCCCCCGCCGCGTCGCGGACCTCGATCACGTCGACCGGGGTCGGGTCGCCCTCGAGCAGGCAGTGCGCCACGCCCTCCGCCCCACCCTCGAGCCGCAGCATGCGGGCGAAGTCGTTGCCGCGCCCGGCGGGCACGATCCCCAGCGTGCCGCCGGCGCGGACGACCGTGCCGGCGAGGGACGCCAGCATCCCGTCGCCGCCGGCCGCGACGACCACCTCACCGCGCTCCACCGCGTCGGCGGCGACCGCCTGGCTGTGCGCGGCGTCGCGGCTCTGCTCGACGCTGACCCGGGCATCCGCCCGGACCAGCAGCTCGGCGACCTGGCGCACCTTCTCCGGCGCTGAGCCGCCCCCGGCGAGCGGGTTGACCAGGATGCGGAACGCCCTCACGGGACCAGCACCCCCGGGTTCATCACGCCCGCCGGGTCGAGGGCGTGCTTGACCGCGCGCAGCACCTCGACGCCGACCGGGCCGATCTCCTGGGCGAACCAGCGCCGGTGGTCCCGCCCGACGGCGTGGTGGTGGGTGATCGAGGCGCCGTGGTCGACCATCGCCTGGCTGGCCGCCGCCTTGGCCGGCAGCCACTGGCCGAGTCCGTCCTCGAGCTCCTTGGCGGCGACGGTGAAGTAGAGCGAGGCGCCGGTCTCGTAGACGTGGCTGATGTGGCACAGCACCAGAGGGGGGGTCCCCTGCTCGGCCAGCGCGCCCTCGACCGCCGACTTCACCGCGGCGTACACCTCGTCGAGGCGCGACCAGAACGTCACCGTCTCGAAGGTCTCGACCAGGACGCCGACGTCGAGCAGCGCGTCACGGAGGTAGGGGCCCTCGAAACGACCCTCGACCCAGGACCTCCCGACCTCCTCGCCGAGGCGCTCGCCGCCGAGGCCGGCGAGCAGCTCGGTGGCGGCGGTGCGGGCGCGCTCCACCTGCCCGGGGGTGCCCTCGTAGCCGGTGATCATCAGGCAGCCGCCGGTGCTCTCGCCGCCGACGGCGTCGGGGCGCGCCAGGTTGACCGAGGTCTCGGCCTCGTCGGACAGCCGCAGCACGGTCGGCAGGACCTGGCCCTGCGCGAGGCGCCGCATCGCGTCGGTCCCGGCGGCGAAGGACTCCCAGCGCCACCCCTCGTAGACCCTGACCTCCGGGACCGGCTTGACCTTGAGCGTCACCTCGGTGATCACGCCGAAGGCGCCCTCCGAGCCCATCACCAGCTCGCGCAGGTCGGGCCCGGCCGCGTTGGCGGGCGAGCTGCCGGCGACCAGGTCGCCTCGCGGGGTCGCCATCCTGACCCGCATCACCATCGCGTCGAACCGCCCGTAGCCGGCGGAGGACTGGCCGCTCGAGCGGGTCGCGGCGAAGCCGCCGATGGAGGCGTAGCGGAACGACTGCGGGTAGTGGCCGATCATCAGCCCGTGCTCGGCGAGGAGCTCCTCGGCCTCGGGCCCGAGCAGGCCGGCCTCGAGGGTCGCCATGCCGGACCGCTCGTCGACCTCGACCAGCCGGGTCAGACGGCGCAGGTCGAGGGCGAGGACCCCGCCGAAGCCGTCGCGTCGCGCGGCCAGGCCGCCGACGACCGACGTACCACCGCCGAAGGGCACCAGCGCGACGCCGTGCTCGGCGCACCAGGTGACGACGGCGGCGACCTCGTCGTGCGAGGCGGGGCGTACGACGGCGTCGGGCGCGTCGCTGCCGTCCCCCTCGCGGATGCGGAGCAGGTCGGGGGTCGACTTGCCGCGCGTGCGGGCGATGCGCCACTCGGCGTCGGTGTGCACGTGTGCCTCACCCACGACGCCGGCGAGCGCGGAGAGGTCCTCGTCGGACAGCCCGACCTCGGGCAGGCGGACCTCGGCCTGCGGGACGGCCGGGCGCTCGGTGAGCTCTCCGAGGAAGAGCTCGATCAGCTCGCGGACGGACTCCGAGACGGGGTGGGCCCGGCCGGGGTCGCCCCAGCGGGCCCAGTGCATCTGCGACGGCAGGTCGATCGTCATACCAGCAGAGTGATACACTGTGACACATGGCGTCAAGTCGTCACATAGACGTCCCGGACCCCGAGGCGGCGGTGCTCGACGCCGCCCGGGCCAGCATCCTGGCCGTCGGCTTCCGGCGATCGACGCTGACCGACGTCGCCAAGCGCGCCGGCGTCTCCCGCATGACGATCTACCGCCGCTGGGACGACATGCCGTCGCTCCTGGCCGACCTGCTCGTGCGCGAGTGGGACACCGCGCTGCGGTCGGCACTGACCGGGACCGTCACGACCGAGCCGACTCCCGTGGCCCTCGCGCGCGGCGTCGTGGAGACCGTGCGGCTGCTGCGCGCGGACGAGCTCTTCGTCCGGATCGTCGACGTCGACCCCGACCTGCTCCTGCCCTACCTGCTGCGTCGCCGCGGCCGCAACCAGGACCGCGTGGTCGAGGCGCTCGCGACCGCCCTGCGCGCGGGGCAGGAGCAGCGACTCGTGCGCGACGGGGACCCGGTCACCCTCGCCCGCTCGGTGGTGCTGGCCGCCCAGGGCTACGTCCTGTCCCTGCACACCATGACCGACCCCGGTCTGCCCGAGGACGCGCTGCTGCGCGAGCTCGGTCACCTCGTCGAAGGGCACCTGCGCCGATGAACCCCCGCTCCTCCTCCGCCCTGTCCGCCCCACGCCGCGCGCGCGACCTCGACGAGCTGGCCTCGGGAGCGATCGTCGACGTGCTGGTCGTCGGCCTCGGCGTCACCGGCGCGGGGGTCGCGCTCGACGCCGCGTCACGAGGGCTGCGGGTGGTCGCGGTCGACGCCCACGACCTCGCCTTCGGCACCTCGCGCTGGTCCTCCAAGCTCGTGCACGGCGGCCTGCGCTACCTCGCCAAGGGCCAGGTCGGCGTGGCCCACGAGTCCGCGGTCGAGCGGGGCGTCCTGATGACCCGCACCGCGCCGCACCTCACCCACGCGATGCCGATGGTGATCCCGCTCACCGACGCGGTCACCAGACCCCAGGCCACGCTGGCGATGCAAGGACTGCGCGCCGGGGACCTGCTGCGCCGGATGGCGCACACGCCACGCGGTCTGCTGCCCCGCCCGCGCCGACTTTCTGTCCAAGCGACAATCGATCGCGTCCCCGGCGTGTCACGCGACGCCCTGCGCGGCGGCCTGCTGTCCTACGACGGCCAGCTGGAGGACGACGCGCGCCTGGTCACCGCGTTGGCGCGCACCGCCTCGTCCCACGGCGCCCGCGTGCTGACCAAGGTGCGCGCCTCCGACCTCGCCGGCGACGGCGCGACGCTGCACGACGAGCTCACCGGCCAGACGCTGCGCGTGAGCGCGCGGAGCGTCGTCAACGCGACCGGCGTGTGGGCCGACCGGCTCGTGGAGGGCCTCACCCTCACCCCGAGCCGCGGCACCCACCTCGTGCTGCGCGCCGACCGGCTGCCCGGCACCGACGTCGCGGTGTCCGCCCCCGTGCCGGGCTCGGTCAACCGCTTCGTCTTCACGCTCCCCCAGGCCGACGGGCTGGTGCTCCTCGGCCTCACCGACGAGGCTACCGACGAGGTGCCGGACGTGCCCCGTCCCGAGGAGCACGAGGTCGACTTCCTGCTCGCGACGATCAACCGGGTCCTGGCCTCGCCGCTCACCCGTGCCGACGTCGTCGGGTCCTACGCCGGTCTCCGTCCCCTGCTGTCGGCCGAGGGGTCCACCGCCGACCTGTCCCGCCGCCACGCGGTGCTGACCTCCTCGACCGGCGTCGTCACGGTCGTCGGAGGCAAGCTGACCACCTACCGCCGCATGGCCCAGGACGCCGTCGACCAGGCGGTCAGCGCCGCGGTGCTCGGGGCCGGGTCGTCGGTCACCGCGGACCTGCCGCTCGTCGGCGCCGCCCCGCGGTCGGAGCTCGCGCGCCTCCTCGCGCCGACCCGGCTGGTCCGGCGCTACGGCACCGAGGCGCCCACGGTGCTCGGCACCGCCGTCGAGACCACCGGGCTGACCGAGGGCGACCTCCTCGCACCGCTGACCGAGACCGTCCCGGTCACGCGCGCCGAGCTCGTGTTCGGGGTGACCCACGAGGGCGCGCTCGACGTGGCGGACCTGCTCGACCGGCGTACCCGCATCGGCCTCGTGCCCACGGACCGGGCGGCCTGCGAGGAGACCGCAGCCTGGGCGCTGTCCTTCGGACCTCGGGTGGGCTAATCCCTCCCGCTCTGCTGCCCGGGGGGTCGGTTTACCTGGGTATGCAGGCAACCCGCCCGGGCTCGTCGGACTCCCCCGGGCGACCTGCCCCCTCCCCAGGCGAATTCACATGGGGAAGCGGCAGGTCGGCTGCATACCCAGGGAAACCGCCCCGGCGCTCAGCGCCCCAGCCCGGGCACCACCTCGGCCCGCGGCAGGTCGGCCAGCACCGCGCCCGGCACGAGCAGCTTGGAGCGACGCACCCCCGAGCCGATGACCACCAGCGGCTGCTCCAGCAGCGCGGCGTCGACCAGCACCCGCCAGGCCGGGGGCAGCCCGAGCGGCGTGATCCCGCCGTGCTCCATCGCGCTCTCGGCGGTGGCCCGGTCCATCGACAGGAAGCTCGCCTTGCGCACGTCGAGCCGCCGCTTCACCAGGTTGTTGACGTCGGCCCGGGTGTCGGCGCGGACGACGCACGCGGCGACCCGCTCCTCCCCGTCACGCCGGCCCATCACCACCACGCAGTTGCCGCTGGCCGCCATCGGCAGGTCGTAGGCCTCGCACAGGGTCGCGGTGTCGGCCAGGTCGGGGTCGATCTCGATGACGCCTGCCTGGTCGGCCCGGTCCCAGGTCGCCAGCGCCGCCGCGACCGGCTCGGCCAGCAGGTCGGTCCGTCCCCTCGCCGGCACCCCGTCGGCCCTGCCCAGCTGCCATCTGCCCTCCACGCTCTCCGCCTTTCCTCAGGTTCCTCCCCTAGGCTCCCCGACGAGGGGAGTACTTCCCAACACCGTCCCGGTCAGTACGACGCCAGCCCAGCCCGGCGTCCCGGTGCGGCGGCCGCCCAGTCGACACGGCAGGAGGCGAAGGAGACCTCGAGGCCCCAGCGGCGCGCCCTGCGCGCCCGACCTCGAGGAGATCTCGTGGAGACCATCGGAACGCCCCTGCTGTGGGGCATCACCCTCGGCGCCGTGCTGCTGCTGCTCGCCGTCGACTTCGTGCTGACCCGTCGCCCCCACGAGGTGTCGATGAAGGAGGCGATCGGCTGGTCGGCCTTCTACGTCGCGCTCCCGCTGGCCTTCGGCGTCTGGGTGCTCACGACGTACGGCGGCGAGACCGGCCTGCAGTACTACACCGGCTACCTCGTCGAGAAGTCGCTCAGCGTCGACAACCTGTTCGTCTTCATGCTGCTGCTCGCCGCCTTCGCGGTGCCCCGCGAGCTGCAGCAGCGGGTGCTGCTCTACGGCATCGTCGGCGCGCTCGTGCTGCGCGGCATCTTCATCGCGCTGGGGGCTGCCGCGCTCGAGAGCTTCGACTGGATGTTCCTCGTGTTCGGGCTGATCCTGGCCGCGACCGGGGTCAAGGTCCTGCGCGACACCGTCAGCGGCAGCGACCACCAGATCGACCCCGACGGGCTGCGCAGCGTCAAGGTGATCCGGCGCTTCTTCCCCGTCACGCCCGACTACGAGGGCCCGCGGATCCTCTCGCGGATCGACGGGCGCCGCGCGATCACCCCGCTGGCCGTCGTCGTGGTCGCGGTCTTCGCCACCGACGTGGTCTTCGCCGTCGACTCGGTGCCGGCGGTCTACGGCATCACCGAGGACCCCTACCTGGTCTTCGCCACCAACGCCTTCGCCCTGCTCGGCCTGCGCGCGCTCTACTTCGTCCTCGAGGGGGCACTGAGCAAGCTGCGCTACCTCGGCTACGGCCTGGCCGCGATCCTGGTCTTCATCGGCGCCAAGCTCGGCCTGCACTGGGCCCATGAGCACTGGACGAGCGTCCCGACCGTGCCCACCGTGCTGTCCCTGGTCGTGGTCGTCGGCATCCTCGTGGTCACCACGGTCGCCAGCCTGGTCGGCACCAAGGTCGAGGAGCAGCACGAGGCGGAGGAGCACGTCTGAGCCATCGACACAGGCGTCACACGGGTGCACGCTGGCCCCATGAGGAAGCGGCTGATCGTCTGCTGCGACGGCACCTGGAACCGGGCCGACGCGGACACGGTGACGAACATCGAGAAGATCGCACGCACCATCCAGACCGACCCGTCGCGGGCGGGCGGCATGCCGCAGCAGGTGCTCTACCTCGCCGGGGTGGGCACCGCCGGCTACCGCGCCGACCGCCTGCTGGGCGGCGCCTTCGGGCTGGGGCTGTTCGCCAACGTCAAGACGGCCTATCGGTGGCTGGCGCTCAACTACGAGGCGGACGACGAGATCTTCGTCCTCGGCTTCTCCCGGGGCGCCTACACGGCCCGGTCGATCGCGGGGATGATCGGGCGGGTCGGCCTGCTGCGTGGTGAGGCCCTGGTCGACGGCAAGCTCGGCGAGGCCTGCGACCGCTACCGGTTGCGCGAGACGCCCAAGCCGGAGTGGTCCTCCCCCGAGGCCTTCCGCGAGGAGTACTGCCACGACGCGGTCCCGATCCGGTTCCTCGGGGTCTTCGACACCGTCGGGGCGCTCGGCGTCCCGGGCGCCGTACGCCGGCGGCACCAGTTCCACGACGTCCGCCTCGGCTCGGCGGTGGTCAGCGCGCGCCAGGCGCTGGCGATCGACGAGCCCCGGATGAAGTTCGAGCCGTGCCTGTGGATGCGGCCGGTGCCGGAGTGGGAGCCCGGACGGATCAAGCAGGTGTGGTTCGAGGGCGCCCACTCCGATGTCGGCGGTGGCTACGCCGGCAAGGAGTGCGGGCTGTCCGACACCGCGCTGCTGTGGATGGCGGCCGAGGCCCAGGAGCAGGGACTCGTGCTGGACCTCGACCTGTTCGAGCGTCAGCTGCGCAACTGCCCGCCGATGGTGCGGCACGATCCCTCCAAGCCCGTCTACCGCCTGCTCGACCTGGCGATCCGCACCAAGATCGCGCTGCGGATGGCCAAGGGCGACGCCTTCGAGGGCACCCGCCGCCGGCTGGTCCGTCCCGAGTGCGGCGGCATCCACCTGGCCCGCAGCACCGCGCAGCGCTACGACGACGCGGGGTTGGGCTACCGCCCCGGCAACCTGGAGTCCTACGACCGGGCCACCGGTCACTTCGACGGCGTGCTGGCCGAGACCGTCGTCGTGGGGACCTCGGAGTGCGAGGCGCTGCTGGCGCGCCTGCGCGCCGCGGCCGCGCCGTCCGCCGACGCTGCCCCACCGGCGTAGGGCTACTCGTCGCCGCGCAGGGTGAACGACCGCAGCCGGTCGCCGGCGAGGTAGAGGGTCCCCGCGGTGACGACGGCCGAGGCGACGAGGGCGTAGGTCAGACCGGTGCCCGACAGCGCGATGCCGGGGCTGACCTCGGCGGCCACCTCCCGGCCCCACGCCCCGACGGCCAGCCAGCGGATCCCGTCGAAGAGGTTGCCCAGCACGCTCTCCCACAGCAGCGCGAACAGCAGCCCGACCACGACGGCGTGCCGGGTCACCGCGGCCAGGCCGAGGAACAGCGCGCAGTACGTCGTGCCGGCCACCACGCCGCCCACGCCCCAGGCGAGGGCCAGCAGCGGGTCGGAGACGTCGATGACCAGCCCGGACACGACGAGGGGCAGGACGCCGAGCACCATCGTCGCGGCCCAGGCGACGGCGTACTTGCTGCGCGCGATGCGGTGCCGGCTGACCGGCTTGGCGAGGAGGTAGACCACCGAGCCGTCGTCGATCTCCGGTCCGAGCACGGCGGCCGCGGCGAGGAGCGCGACGATCGGCAGCGCGAGGGTGAACCCGAGCGAGAGGACCGCCTCGTAGCCGGTGCCCTGCTCGGTGAGGGCCCGGACGACGACGGCCAGGGCGACCAGCGCCGCCGGCACGAGCATGAGGACCAGCCCCCGGCGCCGCCCCAGCAGGGCCTGGACCGAGAGGCGGACGATCGTGGCGTTCACGGGGTCGTCACCGGGGGTCCCCGACCAGGTAGGCGAAGACCGACTCGAGGGACTCGTCGGTCGGGGTCAGCTCCAGGATCCGCACGCCGCGCTCGCGCGCGAGCACCGGCAGCCGCACCGCGAAGTCGCCGAAGTCGGCGACGGAGACGTCGAGCCCGCCCGTGGGCCCGGCACCGCGCAGCGTGACGCCGACGACCGACGGCTCCGCGATGAGGGCGCTGGCCAGCGTGCGGTCGTCGTCGCTGGTCACGACGTACTGCACCGGCCGGTCGGTCATCAGCCGCCGGATCTGGCCGAAGTCGCCGGTGGCGGCGTGCCGCCCGGAGACGACGACCTCGATCTGCCGGGCGACCTGCTCGACCTCCTCGAGGATGTGGGAGCTGAACAGCACGGTCCGGCCCTCGGCGCCCATCTGGCGCAGCAGCGCCATCAGGTGGAGCCGCTGGCGCGGGTCGACGCCGTTGAACGGCTCGTCGAGCAGCAGCACCGGGGGGTCGTGCACGAGCGCCGAGGCGAGCTTGGCCCGCTGCCGCATGCCCTTGGAGTAGGTGCCGATGCGCCGGGCCGCGGGCTCGACGAGGTCGACCACCTCGAGGGCGCGCTCGGCCGCGGCTCCTGGGTCGGCCAGGCCGTGCAGCTCGGCGTTGGCGCGGACGAACTGGCGCCCGGTGAGGTAGCCGAAGCTGACCTCCCGCTCGGGCACCAGGCCGATCGAGCGGTAGACCCCGGTGTGGCGCCAGATGTCCTGCCCGTCGAGCTGCACGGTGCCGGCCGACGGCGCCAGGAAGCCCGCCATCAGGGCGATCAGCGTCGTCTTGCCCGCGCCGTTGGGCCCGAGCAGGCCGGTGATGCCGGGACCGACGGTCATCGAGATGCCGTTGACCGCGACGACGTTGCCGTACCACCGCGAGACGGCGTCGAGGGTGATCGTGCTCATCGGCCCGCCAGCCGTCGGTAACGCCATAGCAGCGCGGCGAGGCAGCCCGCGGAGAGCGCGACCAGCACGAGGACGTACGCCGCCTCCAGGGCGGTGCCGGTGGGCGGGGTGGGGCTGCGGCCGTCACCGAACGCGTCCGCGACACCGCGGTAGAGCGAGTACGGCGAGAACAGCCCTGCGACCTCGCCCACGCGCTCCTGCTCCTCCGACACCGCGATGCCCTGGACCGCGGTGACCACGCCGTTGGCGAGGAGCAGCACCGCGATCGTCGCGACGACGGCGAAGCCCCGCCGGGTCGACCAGCTGGAGATGAGCCCACCCACGCCGGTGACGGCGAGCGCGAGCAGGAGCCCGACCCCGAGCGCGATGCCCGCCTCGCGCGTCTGCGCGGCGGCGTCCAGCTCACCGAGCAGCGCGCCGGCCCACATGATCACGATCGGCGTCCACACGAACACCAGGGTGGCGAGCAGCAGCGAGGTCCAGCGGGCCACGGCATAGGTGCTGCTCCGCAGCGGCCGTGCGAGGTAGAGGGTGATGCTGCCGTGCCGCAGGTCGCGCGAGAACAGCACGGGCGCCTGCGCCGCCACGAAGATGCTCAGCAGCACCTGCGTCGTCGAGGCGTACTGCGCGTAGCCCAGCGGCAGCTGGTCGAGGCCGACCAGCACCATCGCCCCGACCAGGATGACCGCCGGCAGGAGGTTGAGGGCGAGCAGGACGAAGGGCAGCACCTTGGAGCGGCCGGACCGGCCGAGACCGAAGGTGTTGCGCAGGCCGGTGCCCACGAGCGCGCGGGCGATGGCCGGCTCACCCAGCCGCGGGCCGGTGTAGGGGCGGTAGCCGAGGTCGTGGATGACGCTGCGGCCAGGCGGGGTCGATGCGGTCGACGGCGTGGCGCTCGGGTCAGCCATCGGCGAACACGTCCTCGATGCGCCGGTGGTCGACCTCGAGGCGCACCAGGCCGAGGCCGAGGTCGGCCACGCAGTCGCGGACCACGTCGTGCACCTCGCGGACCGCTGCCGCGCCGGGGGCGGCGACGCTCTCGACCGCGACCAGCGGGCCGCGCGCGGTCGCGGCGACCCCGGCCGCGCCCAGGGCGGCGAGCAGGCGCTGCTGCCCGTCATCGCCGAGCACCTCGACCAGGAGACTGCCGGTCGCGTCGAGCAGGTCGTCGGTGCGCGAGGAGGTGAGCAGGCGGCCGCCGTCGAGCACGACGACGTGGTCGCTGACCCGCTCGAGCTCGCCGAGCAGGTGACTGGTGACCACCACGCCGATGCCGAAGTCGTGGCCGACGCGCTGCACGAGCCGCAGCATCTCGTCGCGCGCCGCGGGGTCGAGGCCGTTGGTCGGCTCGTCGAGGAACACCAGGCGCGGGTCGTGCACCAGCGCCTGCGCCAGCTTGGCCTTCTGCTTCATGCCCGTGGAGTAGCCACCCATCGGCCGGTAGCGCTCCTCGGCCAGCCCGACGTGGCGCAGCACCTCGGCCGCACGCTCCCGGGCGGCGACGCGGGGCAGGCCGGAGACCGTGGCGAGGTGCACCACGAAGTCGCTGGCGCTCACGTCCGGGGGCAGGCAGTCGTGCTCGGGAAGGTAGCCCACCAGCCCGCGGATCGCCTCGCCCTCGGTGGCGATGTCGTGGCCGAGCACGCGGGCGCTGCCGGCCGTCGGCGCCACGAGGCCGAGCAGGATCTTGATCAGCGTGGACTTGCCCGCGCCGTTGGCCCCGACCAGCCCGGTGATGCCTGGTCCGATCTCGACGCCGAGCGCGTCCAGGGCGAGCACGGACCCGTAGTCCTTGCTCAGTCCCTCGGTGCGTACGACGACCTCCACGGGCCCCAGGCTAGACGCGACCTGCGCACGGGCGGGGCGGCGCAGGTGAAGGTGGGGTGAAGGTCCGGCGCAGGTGCCTCAGGCCCCACCGCGCCGGCGCAGCTCCTCCTGGTGGGCGCGCAGCTCCTCCAGCCCGGCTTCCAGGCTCACCACGGGGCGGTAGCCCAGCTCGCGGCGGGCGCGTCCGTCGTTGACTGTCATCTCGTGCCCCACGAGCGCGATCGCACCCTCGGAGACGGCGGGCTCGCCGGACAGGCGGAGGGTGCGCCAGCCGCGGTCCACGACGCCGGCCATGGTGCGCGCGAGGGCGTAGGGCACCGATCGCGCCGGCGGCTCGACGCCGTAGGCCTGGGCGACCTCGGTGACGAACTCGCGGAAACGCACCGGTGGTCCGTCGGTGAGGAAGTAGGCGCCCTGCGCGTCCGGCGCGGTCGCGGCGAGCACGATGCCCTCGACCGCGTTGCCCACGTGGCAGGTGGAGGTGAGGTAGTCCCCGCCCGAGACCCAGGCCCACCGGCCGTCCTGGATCGCGGCGACCACGGCGGGGGCGAACGTCGTGTCGCCCGGGCCCCAGATCAGCCGCGGACGCACGGAGACCGTGCGCAGGTCGTGGTCGTCGGCGGCGAGCACGAGCTGCTCGGCGACCGCCTTGGTGCGGGCGTACTCCCCGCGGTGGCGTGCGGGGTAGGGCGCGGACTCGTCGGCGTAGCGCAGCGGGTGACCCCCGGCCAGCACGGCCTCGGTGCTGACGTGCACCAGGCGTCCCGCACCGGCTGCGTGGGCCAGGGCGATGACCGCTTGCGTGCCCTCGACGTTGTCGGCCTGCAGCGCCCCGGGTCGGCCCCACTGGCGGGTGTCGGCCGCGGCGTGCACCACGACCTCGCTGCCCCGCACGTCCGCGGCGAGCGAGGGGGCGTCGCCGAGCGCGCCCTGCACCGGACGAGCGCCGGCCGCAGCGACGGCGTGCGCGGCCTCCTCCGAGCGCGCGAGTGCCAGCACGGTGTGGCCCTCGGCCACGAGCCGGGACACCAGGTGACGGCCCAGGAAGCCGCTGCCCCCGGTGACGAAGAACTGCACCGACTCAGGGTAGGCCCCGCGCGTCGGGGTGCGGGCGAACCGAGCCTCGAGCCCCTACGATCCGGGGATGATGCGGACCGTCCTGAGCCTGCCGAAGCGCCCTCGGCTCGCTGCCGGGCTCCTCGCGCCGGCCTTCCTGGCCTCCGCCGCGCTGGTGGGCACCGCGGACGCCGCGCCGACACCGGCGACACCGGCGGCGCCGACCGTGCTGGCGAGCAAGGTGATCGGTCACTCGGTCAGGGGTCGCCCGATCCGGGCCTACCGACTCGGTGACCCGACCAGCCCGCGCAAGGCCGTCGTCCTGGGCTCGATCCACGGCGACGAGACCGCCGGCATCCGGATCACCGACGCCCTGCGCCGCGGCCGCCCGCTGTCCGGGGTCGACCTGTGGGTGGTCCCGACGGTCAACCCCGATGGCGTCGCCCGGGGCACCCGCCAGAACGTCCACCGGGTCGACCTGAACCGCAACTTCCCCCACCGTTGGGCGCCCCTGACCGGCCGGTACTACTCCGGCCCCACGCCGCTCAGCGAGCCCGAGGCCCGGGCCCTGCGCCGGTTCCTCGACGACGTCCGTCCCCGCTTCATGGTCTCGTTCCACCAGCCCCTGCACGGCGTGGGCAGGGACGGCAAGGCACGTCCGTTCCAGCGGCGGCTGGCCCGCAACCTCGACCTCCCGGTCAAGTCGTTCGACTGCAGCGGCGTCTGCCACGGCACCATGACGTCCTGGTACAACCACCACCACGCCGGCACCGCGATCACCGTCGAGCTCGGCTACCGTCCCACCGCCGCACGGCTGCGGGCCGCCGCCCCGGCCACCGTCCGGGCGCTGCTCGGCTCGTACGCCGCCCCGGCGGACGCCCCGTGAGCGCCGGACTGCTCCCGGTCGTCGCCGTGGCGGCCGTGGTGCTCCTCGGCCTGGTCGCCTACCTCGGCTGGAGGGCCGAGAAGCGGCGCGTCGCCGAGCTGAGGGCCTACGCCGCCCAGCGCGGCTGGACCTTCACCCCGCGCGACGACTCCTGGCACCGGACCTTCCGGGGCTCGCCGTTCACCGCCGGCCACCAACGGCAGAGCAGGAAGGTCCTCACCGGTCCGTTCGACGGCCGGCAGTGCGCGGTCTTCGACTTCGTCTACCACACCACCGAGTCCTCGACCGACGCCCAGGGACACCACAGCAGCCGGGAGGTCTCCCACTGGTTCAACGTGGTCGCCCTGTCGCTGGGCGCCGCCACGCCCGGCCTCTCGGTCTCGCCCGAGGGCGTGTTCGGACGGCTCCTCGGACGGATGTTCAACCGCGACATCGAGCTGGAGTCCGAGGACTTCAACCGGGCCTTCACCGTCACCGCCGACGACCGGCGGTTCGCCTTCGACGTGCTCCACCCGCGCCTGATGGAGCTGCTGCTCCAGCACCGGGACACGGCCTGGCGCCTCGACCAGGGCTGGCTGCTGACCGTGGAGCGCGGCAAGTACGACCTGGCCGCCGTCGAGCAGCGGCTCGTCTTCGCCGACCGGGTCCTCGACTCGGTGCCGGACTTCCTGCGCCGCCAGTACGGCATCCCCAGTGCCGGCGGAGGTGCGGCATGAGCCCCTTCGCGGTGGCCGCCTCGGTGGTGGGCGCGGTGCTGCTCCTGCTCGCCGTGGCGCTCGCGACGTCGTACAACCGCTTCGTCCAGCAGACCACCCTGGTCGAGGAGTCGTGGAGCCAGGTCGACGTCGAGCTGCAGCGCCGCCACGACCTGATCCCCCACCTCGTGGAGACGGTCAAGGGCTACGCCGCCCACGAGCGCGGCGTCCTCGAGCGCGTCACGGCGGCCCGATCCGCCGCCGAGCAGCACCGGCGCGACAGCCCGCCCGCGCGCCGCCCGTTCGAGGAGGAGATCGGCGGAGCGCTGACCGGGCTGCTCGCGGTCGCCGAGGGCTACCCTGACCTCAAGGCCAGCCTGACCTTCCTGCAGCTGCAGCAGGAGCTGACCAACACCGAGGACCGCATCGCCGCGGGGCGTCGCTTCTACAACGGCAACGTCCGGGCGCTCAACACCCGGGTCGGGACGTTCCCCTCCACGCTGGTGGCACGGGCGTTCGGCTTCGGCCGCCAGGAGTTCTTCGAGCTCACCGACCCGTCCGCGGCGCCCGTGCCGCGGGTCGACACCGCCCCCGAGGAGACCCCGTGACCGAGCCGACGACCGCCCCGACACAGGACCCGACGACCGACGCCGACGCCCCGCCGGTCGGGGTCACCACCGAGGTCGGTCGACTGCGGACCGTCCTGCTGCACCGGCCGGGCGCGGAGCTGCAGCGGCTGACCCCCCGCAACAACGACCGGCTGCTGTTCGACGGGATCCCGTGGGTCGGCCGTGCGCAGGAGGAGCACGACGCGTTCGCCGAGGCGCTGCGCACGCGCGACGTCGAGGTGCTCTACCTCACCGAGCTGCTGGCGCAGGCGCTGGCCTCCGACGAGGCGCGCGCCCTGGCGATCGACAGCGCGATGGACAGCCTGCACCTGGGCGAGACGCTGCGCGGCTACCTCACCGCGATGCTGCACGACCTCGCCCCGGACGTCCTGGCCCTGGTGCTGTGCGCGGGCCTGCGCAACGACGAGGTCCACCACCCCCGTCCCGGCCTGGTGACCAGCCTGCTCGCCGACGACGACTTCCTCATCGACCCCCTGCCCAACCTGCTGTTCACCCGCGACTCCAGCGTCTGGGTGCGCGACCACGTCACCGTCACCTCGCTCGCCATGCCGGCCCGGGCCCGCGAGACGCAGCTGACCGAGCTGGTCTACCGCCACCACCCGCGGTTCGCCGCCGTCCAGCGGCTGCACGGGTGGGACCGCGAGTACGTCGAGGGCGGCGACGTCCTGCTCCTCGCGCCCGGCGTCGTCGCCGTCGGGGTGGGTGAGCGCACGACCCCCGCGGGCGTGGAGGGGCTGGCCCGCCAGCTGCTCTCGGGCGGCATCGCGACGACCGTCCTCGCCGTCCCGATCACCCAGGAGCGCGCGACGATGCACCTCGACACCGTGTGCACGATGGTCGACGTCGACACGGTCGTGATGTATCCCAAGATCGCCGACCGGCTGCAGGCCATGACGGTCACCGCCGCGGAGGGCGCGCCCGGCGTCGAGCCGGGCGACCTGGTGCTCGACGTCTCCGCGCCCGCGCCGTTCCTCCGCGCGGCGGCCGGGGCGATGGGCATCGACGAGCTCAAGGTGATCGACACCGGCCTCGACCCGGTCACCGCCGAGCGCGAGCAGTGGGACGACGGCAACAACACGCTCGCGCTGGCACCGCGGCTGGCCGTGGCCTACGAGCGCAACACCCAGACCAACCGCCGCCTCGAGGAGGCCGGGGTCGAGGTGGTCCGCATCGCCGGGTCCGAGCTCGGGTCCGGCCGCGGTGGGCCCCGGTGCATGTCCTGCCCGGTCCTGCGCGACGAGCCCTAGCCGCCTCCTGACCCCTGGGGGTCGATCGCAGTCGCCCGGCGCCCGGAACCGCCCCCCGAGCAGTCGACCCCCCGCCTTTCGACCGCCGTACCGCCACCAGCGGCGCGGACCGGTGCGCGTCGAGCAGCATCGCGGCACGGACGTCACCGACCGGGTCCGAGCGCTCGTCGACGACCAGCACGGCGTGGCTGCCCGCTCCCAGCTCATGGGCCTCGGGCTCGGGCTCGACGACCACGACCTCCGCCGGCTCATCCGCCGACGCCGGTCGACCGGGGTGCATCGTGGCGTCGAGGCCGACCACACCGGCCGCCTGCAGTGGGCGGCGGGGCCGAGGGCCGCCGTGCTGTTCCGCCCGCACCCGACCCTGGGTCACCTCGAGGAGCGCGTACTCCCGTGTCGCACCGCAGCCGACCCCACCGCGCCGGGACCGTCAGGCGTCGTACGCCCTGCCACGCTCGAAGGTCCAGCCGGGCACCGCGGACGTCTGCCACGACGCCTCGAAGGTGCGCTCGTGGCCGACGTGGCTCAGCCGCCAGCCCTCCGGCGTGCGGACGTAGCGGTCACGGTAGAACGCCGCGCCCTCGGACGCGAGGTCCTGCCCGGGCACGAAGACCTTGTCGTGGACGTACCACGTGCCCTCGGCGGCGTCGCCGTCGACGGTGATCTCCGGGTGGTGGCCCAGGTGCAGGGTGACCCGGTCGTCCGGGAGGCTCTCGCGCAGGTGGGCGACCAGGTCCTCGCGCGAGGGGAGGTCGAGCCCGGCGCAGGCCCCGGTCGCCCGCGGGACGAGCAACGAGGCGAGCTCGTCCCACCGCTTGAGGTCCAGGCAGCGGAAGTAGGCGTACGTCAGCCGGCGGATGGCCTCCTCGTCGTCGTGGTCCCGCGCCCGGCCGGCGGGGCCGCCGCCGCTCACCGGCGGCCCGTCTTGAACAGGCCGCGCGCGATCTCGCGGGCGGCGGTGCGCATGAACTGCTTGGCCGCCGACGACTGGAGGACCTCGGTCACCACGCTCTTGTCCTGCTTGGGCGCTCGGGTGCGCGGCGGCTTCGGGTAGGCCACGTGGTCATCACCTCGGGGCGGCGCGGGCGACGGCTCCTGCGCCGCCTTCTCCGCACCCTGCTCGACCTTGCGGGCCAGCATCTCGTGGGCGGAGTCGCGGTCGACGGTCTCGGCGTACTTCGGGTGCAGTGGGCTGGCGCTCACCGTCGCCTGCATCGACTCCGGCGACGCCGGGGCCATCAGCGACTCCGGGGCACGCAGGCGGGTCCAGGCGACCGGGGTGGGCGCGCCCCGCTCGTTCATCACCGTGACGACGGCCTCGCCGATGCCGAGCGTGGTGAGCACCGCGCCCAGGTCGCCGTACTGGCTGGTGGGGTAGGTGTCGACGGTCGCGCGCAGCGCCTTGGCCTCGTTGGGCGTGTGGGCCCGCAGCTGGTGCTGGACGCGTGAGCCGAGCTGGGCCAGGACGTCGTCGGGCACGTCGGTCGGCGACTGGGTGACGAAGAAGACGCCGACCCCCTTGGAGCGGATCAGCCGCACCGTCTGGGTGATCGAGGACCGGAAGTCCTTGGACGCGTCGGCGAACAGCAGGTGCGCCTCGTCGAAGAAGAAGACCAGCGACGGCTTGTCGGGGTCGCCGACCTCCGGCAGGTCGTGGAAGAGGTCGGCGAGCAGCCACATCAGGAAGGTGGAGAACAGCGCCGGCCGGTCCTGCAGGTGCGGCAGCTCGACCAGCGAGATGACGCCGCGACCGTCCGGCGCGAGCCGGACCAGGTCGCGGGTGTCCAGCTCGGGCTCACCGAAGAACGCATCGGCACCCTGGTCCGAGAGCATGATCAGCTCGCGCAGGATCACCCCGGCGGTCGCCGACGACAGCCCGCCCAGCGCCTTGAGCTCGGGCTTGCCCTCGGCCGAGACCAGGAACCGCAGCACCGCCCGCAGGTCCTCGAGGTCCAGCAGCGGGAGCCCCGCCTGGTCGGCGTAGTGGAAGACCAGCCCGAGCGAGGACTCCTGGGTGTCGTTGAGCCCGAGCACCTTGGACAGCAGCGTCGGGCCGAAGGCGGTCATCGTCGCGCGCAGCGGGATGCCCGTGCCCTCGCCGCCGAGGGCGTAGTACTCCACCGGGAACCCCGTCGCGGTCCACTGCTGTCCCACCGAGGACGCCCGTGCCGACACCTTGTCGCTCGGGTCGCCGGGGGTGGACAGCCCGGACAGGTCCCCCTTGAGGTCGGCGGCGAAGACGGGCACCCCGGCGGCGGACAGCTGCTCGGCCAGCAGCTGGAGGGTCTTGGTCTTGCCGGTGCCCGTGGCGCCGGCGACCAGCCCGTGGCGGTTGAGCATGCCCAGCGGGATGCGGACCGGGACCTGCGCGAGGTGGTCGGCGTCGAGCAGCAGCGCGCCGAGCTCCAGGGCCGGTCCCTCGAAGGCGTAGCCCGCTCGGACCGCCTCCTCCACCGAGCCGACGGCGGACGCGGACGGGTCAGCGGGGTCCTCAGGCATGCGCCGAAGGTAGCCGCTCGACGGTCGGGCGGGCATCCCCCACTATCCTGACCGGGTGATCTTCAAGCGCGTGGGCTCCACGCGGCCCTACCCCGACCACGGTCTGGAGCAGCGCGACTGGGCCGGGATCTCCCCCGTCCAGGTGCGCCTGGAGGACCTGGTCACCACCAAGGCGACGCTCCAGCTCGACACCCTGCTGGGCGAGGACTCCACCTTCTACGGCGACCTGTTCGCCCACGTCGTGCAGTGGCAGGGCGACCTCTACCTCGAGGACGGGCTGCACCGCGCGCTCCGCGCGGCCCTGCAGAAGCGCTCGGTCCTCCACGCCCGGGTCCTCGACCTGGACGCGCGCACGACGGGCCCGTCCTCGTGAGCGGCCGACGCACCGGTCTGGCCGGCATCACCTTCGTCGTCCTGGTCGCGATCCTCGGCGTCGGCGCCGTGGTCGGCTGGAAGGCCGTGAGCACCCCGGTCCCGAGCCTGACCGACGACGCCCCGAGCGACGAGCCGACGTGCCGCGAGGGCCTGGCGCCCGGTGACGTCGTACGCACGGGGGACGTGACGGTCAGCGTGTTCAACGCCGGCAAGCGCTCCGGCCTGGCCGACCAGACCCTCGGCGAGCTCACCGCCCGCGGCTTCCTCGCCGGCGAGGTGGGCAACGCCCCGGGCGACGTCGGGTCGGTCAAGTTCGTCCGGGTGCTCGCACCTCGCCAGGACGACCCCGCCGCCCAGCTCGTGGCCCGGCAGTTCGGGCCGAAGACCCTGGTGCAGCCCACCGACGAGGACCTCGGCGCCGGCGTGGACGTGGTCGTCGGCGACAAGTTCCGCGGCCTGGCCAAGAAGGCCCCGCGCCGGCTCCAGGCCAAGACCGCCGGGTCCGGCTGCTGAGCTGCCTCACTCCAGCCAGGTGGCCAGCCGGCCGCGCTGGGACACCGAGCGCAGCCGCTCCTCGGTCTCGATGCGCAGGCGCCGCGGGGTCACCACGAGCAGCTCGTCGCCGCGCCGCAGCACCGTGCGCCCCGCCGGCACCGTGGTCTCCCCGTCGCGCACGACGAGCGTCACCGACGCCCCTCGGGGCAGGCGCAGCTCTCCCACCTCCACCCCGTGCAGGGCGGAGCTGCGGGTGATCCGGATCTGCAGCAGGTCGACCGCGATCCGGTCCAACGGAGCGGTCTCGATGTCGAGGTCGCGCAGCTCGTGGGGGTCGAGCAGCCCGAGCCGCCGCGCCAGCCACGGCAGGGTGGGGGCGGTGAGCAGGGTGTCGATGACCACCAGCACGAACACCACGTTGAACAGGTAGCGCGAGCCGTCGATCCCCGCGGCCAGGGGGATCGTGGCGAACACGACCGGGACCGCGCCGCGCAGCCCGGCCCAGGACAGGAACACCACGTCCGGCCAGGGCAGCCGCTGCCACACCACGCTGAGCACGACCGACAGCGGACGCGCGACGCCGGCGAGCAGCCCGCCGGCCAGGATCGCCTGCCCGGCCCCGCTCCAGGTCAGCTCGTCGGGCGAGAGCAGCAGGCCGAGCATCACGAAGAGACCGATCTGGGAGAGCCAGCCCAGGCCCTCGACGAACGACTTGGTGGCGGTGCGGTGGGGCATCTCGCTGTTGCCGAGCACGAGGGCGGCGGCGTAGACCGCGGCGAAGCCGGAGCCGTGCAGCGCGACGACCGTGACGCCGTACGACAGGACGCTGATGGAGAGCACGGTCAGCGGGTAGAGGCCGGAGGCCGGCAGCGCGGCACGGCGCATCGCCCACGCGCCGGCGAGACCGAGGCCGAGGCCGGCCAGGACGCCGGCGGCGAGCTCGTAGACGATGAGTCCCCCGACCTGCAGCGGGCTCTCGCCGAACAGGTGGCCCTCGCTGGCGAGGATCACCAGCAGCGCCGTCGGCGCGTCGTTGAGACCGGACTCCGTCTCCAGGGGGCCGGTCAGGCGACGCGGCAGCGGCACCCGGCGCAGCACGGAGAAGACCGCGGCGGCGTCGGTCGGGGCGGTGATCGCGCCCAGGAGGACCGCCAGCTCCCACCGCAGCCCGAGCCAGTAGTGCGCCATCAGCGTCATCGCGGCCACGGTGACCGCGACGCCGACGGTCGCGAGCATCGCTCCGGTGCGGATCGAGGGCCGGATGTCCTGCCAGGAGGTGGTCACCCCGCCCTCGGTGAGGATGACGATGAGCGCGGCGAAGCCGAGGGCGTGCGCGACCCCCGCGTCGTCGAACTCGATGCCGAGGCCGCTGGTGCCGAGCGCGACGCCGAGCAGGAGGTAGATCAGCAGGCTGGGCAGACCCACCCGCACCGAGAGCCGGACCGCGAGGACGGCGACGAGGATCACCGCCGAGCCGCCGAGCAGCACCCGGTCGAGCTGGTCGACGTCGAAGGTCACGTCACCTCGGCTCGCGGGGAGGGAGCACGGCACGGGCCGCGCTCGGGGCTGGCGGGACAGCCCATCCTAGGCTGGGCGGGTGCTGACGGACCCCGCCGACCAGACCCGCATGCAGGTGGCCAGTCGCGCCGCGGTGCCGCCCTTCCACGTGATGGACCTGCTCGCCCGCGCCGCCGACCGCCGGCGCAGCCACGGCGACCTGGTCAACCTGGTCGCCGGTCAGCCCTCGACCCCGGCGCCGCGCCCGGTCCGCGAGGCCGCCAAGCGCGCCCTCGACGGCGACGTGCTCGGCTACACCGTCGCCACCGGGATCCCCGAGCTGCGCGAGGCCATCGCCACGCACCACGCGCGATGGCACGGTCTCGAGGTCTCGCCCGACGAGGTCGTGGTGACGACCGGCTCCTCCGGCGGGTTCCTGCTGGCCTTCCTCGCTGCGTTCGAGGCCGGCGACCGGGTGGCGATCGCCCGGCCCGGCTATCCCTGCTACCGCAACGTCCTGACCGCCCTGGGGTGCGAGGTGGTCGAGCTCCCCACGGGGCCGGAGACCCGCTTCCAGCCGACGGTCGCGATGCTCGAGCAGCTCGACCGGCCGGTGGAGGGGCTCGTCGTGGCGAGCCCGGCCAACCCCACCGGCACGATGCTCACGCCCGAGGAGCTCGCCGCGCTGGCGACCTGGTGCGAGGGGCACGGGGTGCGGCTGGTCAGCGACGAGATCTACCACGGGATCACCTACGACTCCGCGCCCGCGCCGTCCTCGGCCTGGCAGACCTCCCGCACCGGGGTCGTGTTCGGCTCGTTCTCCAAGTACTTCTCCATGACCGGCTGGCGCCTCGGCTGGATGCTGGTGCCCGAGGACCTGCGTCGACCGGTCGACGTGCTCACCGGCAACTTCACGATCTGCCCGCCGGTGCTGTCCCAGCAGGCCGCGGTCGCGGCGTTCGACGCCGCGTCGTACGCCGAGTGCGACGGCCACGTCGCGAGGTACGCCGACAACCGGGCGGTGCTGCTCGACGGGCTGCGGTCGCTGGGATGGACGCGGCTGGCGCCGGCCGACGGCGCGTTCTACGTCTACGCCGACCTCGAGGGCCTCACCGAACGACTCGATGGCCTTCGCGCTGCGGCTGCTGGCCGCGACCGGGGTCGCACTGACACCGGGCGTGGACTTCGACACCGACCGGGGCGACCACTTCGTGCGGCTCTCGTTCGCCGGTCAGCGGGCGGAGATCGAGACGGGCCTGGAGCGACTGGCTAGGTGGCTTAAGTCCTGATTCGGACATTTTACGCATGCGTTGCCGCGAACCCGTCTGACGTCGGGACGCGCTGAGCCACACTTGAGCCACGCCGCGGCGGGGCCCATCCCCGTCGCAGCAGGCGGACCCCTGCCCTTCGTCCTCGTCTCCCGAAGCCGTCCTGCGGCTTCAGAAGACCCCGGGCAGGCTGCGTGACCGTGGAGCCCGATGCGTGGGGCGTCGGGCCCCTCCAGGTGGAGGTCGCGCGACCTGACGCCCCGGACCGCCATCCCCGGTCCGGGGCGTCGTCGCGCGCTCCGGCTGCGCTGCTCCGGGGTCCCCCGGCCTACGGTCGCAGGCCGTGGGAGACCAGGACGGCGTACGGGTCGACGGGATCGCCTCGCTCACCGCGCGGACGCACCTCGAGGTGCAGGTGGGCGCCGGTGACGTTGCCCGTCGCGCCGACCGCACCGATCGGCTGGCCCACCGCCACGCGCTGGCCGGCGGAGACCCTGACCGCGCTCTGGTGGCAGTACCACGCCTCGCCGCCACCGGGCACGGAGACGACCGTGCGGTAGCCGTAGGAGCCGGCCCAGCCGACCTGGCGCACGACGCCCGCGGCGACCGCGCGGATCGGCGTGCCGGACGGGGCCGCGAAGTCCAGCCCGGTGTGCATGCCGCTGGACCACAGGGAGCTGCGGTCGCCGAAGCGTCCGGTGAGGTGGTAGCCGGAGACCGGCAGCGCCCAGGTCAGGGGCCGGATGACGACGCGGTGGGCGACCCGGCTCGGCCGGGGCGCACGGCGGGCCACCGTCATGCTGCGCGAGGGACGCTGCGTGCCCCGGTCGGCCAGGAGGGCGGCCGGATCCACGGCGGGAGACACGGCGCCGATCGCGCCCGGGTTCGCGCCGGGGGCCACCACGTGACTCGCGGCCGGGACGAGCGTGGTCGCGGCGAGTGCCGCCACACGACGGTGGGAGGACGCGACCGGCAGGACGACACTGACGACGAGGCCCACGACGAGCGCGGTGACGCCGTAGCCGGCGAGCACGGGAAAGGGGCGGCGGGGCGCTCGGTGCGTCGGCGTGCACGCGCGGCGGCGCGGGGCGGGGGTGCGGTGCGGCATACCTGGGCTCCTCCAAGCCCGGACCTCCACCGGTTCTGCGGTCCGCTGTCCCGAGAGCTCCCGTGGCAGAGGTGGTCCGGGGGCCGACAGCAAGCACGTCGCTAGCTTTTGTTAGCGCCCAGTAGTCCATGGGCACCGCTCCGGTTTCAAGCCAGGACCGGCCGGGGTGAGGAACCGCACGCCGCCCGCGCCCGGCACGTCGCCCGGGGCCGGAGGCGTCGCGCCGGGGGTCCCGGTCGTCCGGCCCGGGCCGATGGTCCCGCCGGCCCCAGGGACCGTTCGCCGCCCCGCCCGGCGGAGGTCCCGAGGGGCCCTGGACCACCGTCCTCAGCAAGGATGAGATACCGGTCTATAAGCCGATTCGGTCGTTTTCTCCCTGCATGCTCGTGCTGACGAGTAGGCCCGCCGCGCACCCGCAGCGAGGCCTCGACCACAGGGAGACCCGATCATGCGCACGACCCCCGGCCGCCGCCTCACCCACCGCTTCGCCCTCGGCGTCGCCGCCTCGGCGGTGACCGTCCTGGCGAGCGTGAGCGCACCGGCGTACGCCGCTGCCACCGCCGACCCGCACACCCACACGCCGGCGAGCGCCGGGGGCCAGGACAACCCCGGCCAGGACAACGGCGGCCAGGGCGGCGGCGGCGGCAACGGCGGCCAGGGCGGCGGCGGCGGCAACGGCGGCCAGGGCGGCAACGGCGGCCAGGGCGACGGCGGCCAGGGCGGCAACGGCGGCCAGGACAACCCCGGCCAGGACAACCCCGGCCAGGGCGACGGCGGCCAGGGCGACGGCGGCCAGGGCGGCAACGGCGGCAACGGCGGCAACGGCGGCAACGGCGGCCAGGACAACCCCGGCCAGGACAACCCCGGCCAGGGCGACGGCGGCCGGGGCGGCAACGGCGGCAACGGCGGCAACGGCGGCAACGGCGGCAACGGCGGCAACGGCGGCAACGGCGGCCAGGACAACCCCGGCCAGGGCGACGGCGGCCAGGGCGGCAACGGCGGCAACGGCGGCCAGGACAACGGCGGCAACGGCAGCAACGGCGGCCAGGGCGACGGCAGCAACGGCGGCCAGGGCGACGGCAGCAACGGCGGCCAGGGCGACGGCAGCAACGGCGGCCAGGGCGACGGCGGCAACGGCGGCCAGGACAACCCCGGCCAGGGCAACGGCGGCCAGGGCGGCAACGGCGGCGGGGGCAACGGCCCGACGCAGCACGACCCCGACGGCGACAGCAACGGCGGTGTCGACCAGTCCGATGGCACCGGCGGCACGGTCGGGCAGCAGGACGGCAACAACGGCAGCGGCAACGATGCCGACTGCGAGGACGACAACCGTGGTCGGGGCGTGCCCGACCCCTGCCGGGCCACGCCGGGCGAGGAGCCCGAGACCCCCGCCGACGAGACTCCCGCTGACGAGACCCCCGCCGACCAGGGCGACGACCAGGGCGACGACCAGGGCGACGACCAGGGCAGCCACGAGGAGACCCAGCCGCCGAGCGACGCCCCCGAGGACACCGCCGACGAGACTCCTGGCGAGACCCCCGGCGGCGAGGAGAGCACCACTGACCCGGTGACCGAGCCCGGGACCAGCCCGACCGAGCCCACCGAGCCCACCGAGCCCACCGAGCCCACCGGGCCCACCACCGAGCTGCCGACGACGACCCCCGTGGTCCTGGGCATCGAGAAGTTCGCCGACGAGAACAGCGACGCGCCGCACCACGGCTTGGCCTCGACCCCCGCGTCCCGCGTGGTTCCGGTCGTTGCTCCCGCCACCGCCCTGCCGAGCACGGGTGCGCCGGCAACCGCGGGCCTGCTGCTCCTCGGCGGTGCCATCCTGAGCGTGTCGGGTCTGCTCATGGTGCGCCGGGGGCGGCGCTCCGAGGGCTGAACCATTCCTCATCAGGGGTGAACCGCAAGGGGAGGACCGTGCAGACAGCACGGTCCTCCCCTTCCGCGTTCCCAGAAATATGGTCAACACGGACTATTCGGTCTAGTCGCGCAGGCCAGGGCCAGAGGGCCGGCGGGACTGAGTTCCCGATTTCGGGCCTTTCGGTCGCGGCGATGACCCATGCTGGTCTCATTGCTCCGATGAACCAGGGGTCCACCATGATCGCTTCCACGAAGCTCTTCGTCCTGCTGACCGGCTCAGCCGCGGCGGCCGTCGTCGGCGCCGGCCCGACCCTCCACTCAGATGCGACGCTGACCGCGCTGCTCGCCGCCGGTGCGGTCACGGTCGTCTCAGGTCTCTACCAGATGGTGCGCACCGCCCCCGCGGAGCGCTGACCCACCAACTCGTCCGCAGGCCCCGGCTCCACCAGCCGGGGCCTGCGGCGTGTCTGGACCCGCCGCCACGCGTCGACGATCGCCCCGGTGGACGGAGTTGGACGCGTGTCGGCGGCGACACGCGTCCAGGATCGTTCCTCTGGACGATCGTGCACCGTGTCGCCCGCGGCCGATTCGAAGAGCGCTCTTGTGGACGAAGTTGGGCGGGGCTGGGCGGGGCGGGGCGGGCGGGTCCGGGGCGGGAACGACGGGGGCGCAACGACTCAGCCGGACCCCCGCGGGCGGGGGTCCGGCTGTCGTGGATGTCCCGGGGACATCGGCGGCGGTGGCGGAGGGATTTGAACCCTCGGTGGGCTTTCACCCACAAACGCTTTCGAGGCGTTCTCCTTAGGCCGCTCGGACACGCCACCGCGGACGAGGGTACAGCAGCGCGGCGGCGCTCACGCACGCAGGTCCGGGGCCCGGTGGGCCTCGAAGAACTCCCGCAGGACCTGGCCGCACTCCTGCGCCAGCACACCGCTGACCACCTCGGGGCGGTGGTTGAGCCGGCGGTCGCGCAGGACGTCCCACAGCGAGCCGACCGCTCCCGCCTTGGGGTCGAAGGCCCCGAAGACGACCCGCTCGACGCGGGCCAGGCCGGCCGCGCCGGCGCACATCGTGCAGGGCTCGAGGGTCACCACGAGCGTGCAGCCCTCGAGCCGCCACTCGCCCTGGGTCAGGGCCGCCTCCCGCAGCGCCACGACCTCGGCGTGCGCGGTCGGGTCGGCCCGGTCCTCGCGGTGGTTGCGCCCGCGCCCGACGACGACGCCGTGGGCGTCGAGCACCACGGCTCCGACGGGTACGTCGTCGCGGGCGTCCGCCGCCTCGGCGAGCGCGAGACGCATGGCGGGCGCCCAGCGGGCGTGGACGGCGTCGGCGATCTCCATGTCGCGGTGGGTCCCCGAAGCGGGTGGTCAGGCGCTGACGCCGACGGCGTCGTCGTACAGCGCTCCGAACCCCAGCTTGTGGGCGACCTCGCTCAGCAGCTCGTCGGGGTAGAGGTCCTCGTCGTCGAGGAGCGCGCCCATGTCCATCGCCGGCACTCCCAGGTCGGCGACGATGCCGAGGTCGCCGGCCGGCTCCTGGTCGTCCTCCTCGTCGGGCATGTCGAGGTCGAGGGTCTCCAGCACCGACCGGGCCAGCGGCCACTCGGTCGCCGCGGTGACGTCGGAGAGCAGCAGCCGCACCCGCTGCCCCGCCACGCGGGCGAGCACGAAGAAGTCCTCGTCGATCGAGACCAGTCCCAAGGACCCGAAGTCGCCGGGCCAGCGCCGCAGCTCCTCGGCCAGCGCCTCCACGTCGTGGAGCTTGTCGTCGTCGGTGATCTCCTCGACGCGCCAGACGTTCTCCTCGCGGTAGACCACGAGGGCGAAGTCCACCGCCTCGTCGTCGTCGTACCCGGACACCTGGCACTCCTTCCCGCTGCTCGCGCAACGTGGGTCTGGGCCCCGATCATGACACCGGCGCGGGAGGAGGGCCAGGTCTGGCCGGACCACGCCATGGACGGTTCGCCCGGATGTCGACGTACGGTCGCCCCGGGGTCGCCGTAGCGTCGGCGCACGGTCGCGGGTTCGTTACGGTGAGCCCCATGCGCGTCCACGTCGTCGACCACCCGCTCGTCTCCCACAAGCTCACGGCGTTGCGCGACGAGGGCACCGACTCCCCCACGTTCCGGCGCCTGGTCGACGAGCTGGTGACGCTGCTGGCCTACGAGGCCACCCGCGACGTCCGGGTCGTCGCGACCGAGGTCCGCACGCCCGTCGCGCTCGCCCAGGGCGTCCGGCTCGCGGCGCCCGTGCCGCTGGTGGTGCCGATCCTTCGGGCCGGCCTCGGGATGCTCGACGGCATGGTGCGGCTGCTGCCCACCGCGGAGGTCGGCTTCCTCGGCATGGCCCGCAACGAGGAGACGCTGGAGGCGATGACGTACGCCGAGCGGCTGCCGGCCGACCTGTCGGGGCGGCAGTGCTACGTGCTCGACCCCATGCTCGCCACGGGCGGCACCCTGGCCGCCGCGATCCGCTTCCTCGTCGACCGCGGCGCCGACCACATCACCGCGATCTGCCTGCTCTCGGCGCCGGAGGGGTGCCGCCGAGTGGAGGAGGAGCTGGGCGACCTCGAGGTCCCCGTGACGCTGGTGACCGCGGCGATGGACGAGCGGCTCAACGACAAGGGCTACATCGTGCCCGGGCTGGGCGACGCCGGCGACCGGCTCTACGGCCTGGCGCACTGACCGCCGACGGCGCCTCCGCCTGCGCCCTCAGAGCGCCTCGACGCCCTTGAGCACCTTGGCGAGCATGTCCTTGGCGTCACCGAACAGCAGCGTGGTCCGGTCCTCGAAGAGCAGCTCGTTCTCGATGCCCGCGAAGCCGGGACGCATCGAGCGCTTCATGAACACGACCTGCTTGGCCTCGTCGGCGTTGAGGATCGGCATGCCGTAGATCGGCGCACCCGGCGTGGTCTTGGCCGCCGGGTTGACCACGTCGTTGGCGCCGACCACCAGGACCACGTCGGCGTCCTTGAAGTCGGAGTTGATCTCGTCCATCTCGACCAGCTGCTCGTAGGGCACCTGGGCCTCGGCGAGCAGGACGTTCATGTGGCCGGGCATCCGGCCCGCCACGGGGTGGATGGCGTAGTCGACCCTGGCCCCGCGGGCGACCAGCAGGTCGACCAGCTCGCGCAGGGTGTGCTGCGCCTGGGCCACGGCGAGGCCGTAGCCGGGGACGACGATGACGCGGTCGGCGTAGTTGAGCATGATCGCGACGTCCTCGGGCCCGGCCGACTTCACCGGCCGGTCCGACGCCTCGCCGGCGCCGAGCGTCGAGCCGCCCTTGAGCGCGCCGAACAGGATGTTGAGGACCGAGCGGCCCATCGCGCGGGCCATGAGCAGGGTGAGGAACGTGCCGGACGCGCCGACGAGCGTGCCGCCGACGAGCAGCACCAGGTTGCCCAGGACGTAGCCGCCGGCGGCGACGGTGAGGCCGGTGAAGGCGTTGAGCAGCGAGATCACGATCGGCACGTCGGCGCCGCCCACCGGCAGCACCAGCATCGCGCCGAAGGCCAGGCCCACCAGGCACAGCAGGATGCCGACGAGCATGCCGGGACCGGTGACGGTGACCACCGACAGGGCCACGCCGACCAGGAGCAGCCCTCCGAAGGCGACCGGGAGGCCGGGGAACACCACCGGGCGCGAGGTCATCAGGTCCTGCAGCTTGGCGAAGGTGACCAGCGAGCCGGAGAACGACACGGAGCCGACGAAGACCGTGAACGCCGTGGCGGCGAGCGTGAACCAGCCGGCGACGTCGGTGGCGTCGAGGCCCGCCTTGTCGGCGACCTCGAGGATCGCGTGCAGCTCGATCAGCGCGACCAGCGCCGCGGCCCCGCCGCCGACGCCGTTGAACAGCGCGACCATCTGCGGCATCTGGGTCATCTGTACGCGGCGGGCGCCGACCACGCCGCCGACCGCGCCGACCAGGATCGCCAGCAGGATCAGCGGGACGTGGTCGAGCCGGTCGAGGTAGAGGAACGGCAGGATGCATGCGACCGTCGCGGCGGCGGCGCCGATCAGGTTGCCCGTGCGCGCGGTCCTGGGACCGGAGAGACCCTTGAGCGCGAGGATGAACCCGACCGCGCAGACCAGGTAGGCGACTTGGACCCAGGTCGGCATCAGGCCGCGCCCCCCTCGTTGCGCGTGGGCTTCTTCTTGCGCGTGAACATCTGCAGCATGCGGTCGGTGACCACGAAGCCGCCGACCATGTTGACCGTCGCCAGCACGATCGCGACCAGGCCGACGGCGACCGCGATGCCGTTGTCGGTCTCGGCGGTGGCGATGATCGCGCCGAGCAGGATCACGCCGTGGATGGCGTTGGCGCCGGACATCAGCGGCGTGTGCAGGGTCGAGGACACCTTGGAGATGACCTCGATGCCCACGAATACGCTCAGCACGAAGATGGTGAGCCACACGACTCCGTCGTTCACGGCTGTCCCTCCTCAGGGGCCTCGGGGGTGCCCTGGTCGACCGGCATCGTCCGGGTCGCGTCGGGGTCGGCGGGCACGACCGGATCGGGCTCCACGACCGCCTCGCGGTCCGGGCCCTCGATCGCCACCCGGGTCGGCGGGTGGTGGATGCGGCCCCCCTCGGTGACGCAGCAGCCGTCGACGATCTCGTCGGCGAAGTCGGGGGCGAAGCGTGCCGGCTCGTCGTCGGTGCCCGGCACGGTCATCAGCGTGACCAGGTTGACGACGTTCTGGGCATAGAGCTTCGATGCCGGGCCCGGCAGCTGGGAGGGGACGTTGGCCCCGCCCCACACCTGGGCCTGCCCGATGCGGACCACCTCGCCGGGGACCGAGCCCTCGACGTTGCCTCCGGACTCGGCGGCGAGGTCGACCACGACCGAGCCGGGACCCATCTGCTCGACCATGTCGCGGGTGACGAGGACCGGCGCCTGGCGCCCCGGCACGGCCGCGGTGGTGATCAGCGCGTCCGCGGCGGCGATGTAGGGCGCCAGCAGGTCGCGCTGGCGCGCGGCGCGGTCCTCGGTCATCTCGCGGGCGTAGCCCCCCGCGCCCTCGAGGGTCTCCAGGTCGAGCTTGATCGCCTCGGCGCCGAGGGAGCCGATCTCCTCCGCGGCCGCCGCGCGGACGTCGTAGGCCTTGACCACCGCGCCGAGGCGCCGGCACGTCGCGATGGCCTGCAGGCCCGCGACGCCGGCGCCCAGGACGACGACCTGGGCGGGCTGGACGGTGCCGGCCGCGGTCATGTTGAGCGGGAAGAAGCGCCGCAGCATGCCGGCCGCGACGATCGCGCACCGGTAGCCCGAGACCAGGGCCTGCGAGGACAGCGCGTCCATCGACTGGGCGCGGCTGATGCGGGGGACCAGCTCCATCGCGAAGGAGGTCAGGCCGCAGTCGCGCAGGTCGGCGACCAGCTCGTGCGACTGGTTGACCGGGAGGAACGACAGCGTGGCCGTGCCGGCGGGGAGCTGGCGGACCAGCGCACGGTCGAGCGGGCTCACCGAGGCCACGAGGTCGGCCCCCTCGAAGGGGTCGTCGCCCACCTCGGCGCCCGCCGCGGCGTAGTCCGCGTCGGAGAGCTGCGCGAGCTCGCCGGCCCCGCTCTCGACGGCCACGGTCCAGCCGATCCTGGTCAGCTTCTCGACCAGCTCCGGGACCATGGCGACGCGCGCCTCGCCCGGGCGGGTCTCTCTGGCGACAGCGATCTTCACCTGCCGGACCCTAGTTGGTCCCACCGACGGCTGACCAACCGATGAGACGTGTGTCTCCAGGTCCTGCGCCGCCGGGCCCGACCCGGATCCGCTCAGGGCACGGGGCCGGCGACCTGGTGGATGCTCACCGCGTAGCCGTGGTCGGCCTCCTCGCCGGACCAGTCCTCCTCGCCCCACCCGGCGTGTCGGACCAGCAGACGCAGACCGGACGCCCGGCACGCCTCGTCGTAGGCCGCCAGCGGCACGACCGGCGCACCGCGGGGCAGGTGGTCCGGGTCGGTGCCGAAGCCGGCGAGCAGCAGCCCGCCCGGTCGCAGCTGGGCGGCGAGCGCCGCGACCGTGGCCGGCAGGGCCCTCGGCTCGACGAACGGCACCACGTTGCCGGCCATCACCACCGCGTCGTACGGCGTGCCGGGCGGCGCGAGCGCGGCGAGGTCGGCGACCACCCAGGACAGGCCGGGCCAGCGGCGGCGGGCCTCGGCGACCATCGAGGCGTCCACGTCGACGCCGGTGACCTCCAGCCCGTGGCCGGCCAGGCGGGCCGCCACGCGTCCGGTGCCGCAGCCGGCGTCCAGGACCCGCGACCCGGGGGCGACCAGCCTCGCGACGAGGTCCGCCTCACCGTGCGCGTCGTCGCGGGAGGCGACCGCGTCGAACCGCTCCGCGTAGGCGCGGGCGTAGTCCTCGCGACCCCACGACCCGCGCGCCACCTGGCGCCAGGTCTCGCCCGGACCCGTCACGAGCGCCCGGCGCGGGGCAGCGTGACCCGGAACTCCGAGCCGCCCTCGGCTGCCGAGCGGAGCTCGACCGTGCCGCCCTGGGCCTCGACGAAGTGCTTGACGATGGCCAGGCCGACGCCCGTGCCGGGGGCACTGGTGCTGGTGGCGGGACTGCGGTAGAAGCGGTCGAAGACCTTCTCGTGCTCCTCGGCCGGGATGCCCGGGCCCTCGTCGCGCACGGAGAGCACCACCCCCGCCGGGGTGCTCGAGCCGGCCAGGTGGATCGTCGAGGAGCGGGGGGAGAACTTCGCGGCGTTGGTGAGCAGGTTCTCCACCACGCGCAGGGTCGCGGCACGGTCGACCAGCACCATGGTGCCCGGGTCGACCTGCAGGTCGACCCGATGCTCCTCCAGCGCCGTCGCGGTGTTGCGCAGCGACTCCTCGACCAGCTCGCGGAGGGGGTGGGCCGCCGCGTCGATCGTGAGCTTGCCGCGCTCGAGCCGCGAGAAGTCGAGCAGGTCCTGGATCAGGAAGTCCAGGCGGCCCCCGGCGTCGTGGATGCGCTGGACCATGTCGCGCTTGCGCGACTCCTCGGTGGTGTCCCAGGCCCCGACGAGCCACTCCGCGAACCCCTTGATCGCGGTGAGCGGCGTGCGCAGCTCGTGGGACACGGTGGCGAGGAAGTCGGTGCGCAGGCGGTCGACCTCGCGCAGGCGCGCGGAGGCCTCCCGCTCGCGCTCGACGGCCTGGCGCCGGCTCTGCTCGACCTGGCGACGAGCGGTGACGTCGCGGATCGTGGCGCACACGCTGCCGACGCCGTCGGACTCGATCGGGCTCAACGAGATCTCGACGGGGAACTCGGTGCCGTCCTTGCGCAGCCCCGACAGCTGCAGATCGGCCCCCATCGGACGCAGCCGCGGGCTCCGGACGAACCGGCGGCGTTGCTCGCGGTGACGGCCGCGGTAGCGCAGCGGCACCAGCACCTCGACCGGCTGGCCGACCAGCTCCTCGCGCTCGTAGCCGAACAGGCGCCTCACCTGGCCGTTGACCAGCTCGATCGCCCCGGTGCCGGAGACCATCACCATCGCGTCGGGCGCGGACTCGATCACGCCGCGGAAGCGGTCGTCGGCCTTGCGCTCGGTGACGTCGCGGGCGATGGCCGAGGCGCCGATCACGCGACCGCGCGCGTCGTGGATCGGCGAGACCGCCACGGAGATGCTGATCCGGTGCCCGTCTCGGTGCAGGCGGGTGGTCTCGAGGAACGTGACCGGCTCGCCGCGGGCGACGCGGTCGAGGATCTCCTCGACCTCCTCGGCGGTCTCGGGCGCCGCGACCATGCGGATGGAGGCGCCCACCGCCTCCTCGGCCGTCCAGCCGTAGAGCCGCTCGGCGCCGTGGTTCCAGAAGGTGATGGTGCCCTCGAGGTCCTTGCAGAGGATCGCGTCGGAGGCCTCGCGCACCACGGCGGCCAGGACCGAGTCCGCGGCCCGCTGCGCCGCGACCATCTGGCCGACGGCCTCGTCGCGCCGCGGCGAGGAGGTGCCCGAGTCCGCGGCTCTGGCGACGGCACGGACGAGCTCCTTGCCGTCGAAGGGCTTGACCATGAAGTCGTCGGCGCCCGCCTTCCAGGCCGCGGCCTGGTCCTTCTCGTGCGTGCGGGCCGTGAGCATGAGGACCGGGATCGACGTGGTCGCGGCGTCGGCGCGCAGCCGGCGCAGCACCTCGACGCCGTCGAGGTCGGGGAGCATGTAGTCGAGGACGACGACGTCCGGGTGCTTCACCGCGGCCAGCTCCAGGGCCTGCTCGCCGTTGGCGGCCTCGACCACCTCGAAGCCCGCGCCCTCCAGGTGCAGCGAGCACACCAAGGCGATGTCGGGGTCGTCGTCGACCACGAGGGCCAGGCGTCGGTGCGACACGGAAGGGCTCCCACTCTCTCGCCGCGGCACCTGCCCGGGCTCCCGAGCCGGACCGTGGTCGCAGCGAGCCTAGTGCCCACCGCCCGGCAGGACCGGAGAACCTGACCAGGCGTCCGCGTCGGCCGGACTGCGCCAAAGGGGCGGGACGGGCGGTGCTGCCGCCCGGGCGCCCGGGGGCCGGTCAGCCGGCGTCGGCGGTCGAGATCGTGCGCGCGAGCCCGACCAGGTGGGCCAGCCGGGCCACCTCGGAGTCGAGGATGTCGGGGCCGCCGCGCCGGCCGATCACGACGAGGTCGGAGTCGCCGATCGGCGCGCCGGCGACGACGTTGCCGCTCAGGCCGGTCCAGGCCGGGTCGACCTCGAGGCGGGAGGCACGCCGCAGCGGCAGCCAGCGGGCCTGCTCGTCGCCGAGGTCGGGGGCGGCGGAGGTGGAGTGGACCTGCTTGAGGCCGCCGCCGGTCGAGCCGAGGCGCGCGGCCCAGTCGGCGCGGAACGCCACCGGCAGCAGGTCGACCAGGTCGTCGTACGCCGTCGCGGGGTTCTGCGTGATCTGCTCGACCACCTCGAGGTCGAGGAAGACGTTGCCGCCGGCGGCGTAGCGGGAGATCCACAGCACGTGGACCCCGTCGAGCACGTTGCAGGCCGAGACCACGGAGTCGGGCATGGTGCCCGGGGCCAGCTCGAGCAGGACGTCGTCGACCGCGGTGCCGTCGTCACGGTGCTCGACGATCTCGATCGCCTCGATGTCGCCGCCGGCCTCACCGATCGAGGTGGCGACCCGGCCGAGGCTCCCGGGCACGTCCGGCAGCGAGACGCGCAGCAGGTACGGCACGGTCGCGGTTCCTTCCCCTCCGACACCCGTCGGGGCGCCGGGTGCACCCCGCAGACTACCGCCGACCGGGTGTGCCGGCCGGGTCCGGTCTCAGGTCGCGGCGGGTCCGAGCGGGTGCACCGAGCGCACCTCGTGCCGGGGGCGCCCGCGCGGTCCCTCCCCCAGGAACGACTGCACCAGCACCAGCTCGTCGACCGTCCACGAGCGCGAGGCCCAGGTGTCGAGGAGCCGCGCCCAGCGCACCACGTCGTGCGGGCGGCGGGTCCGGCCGAGGGTGACGTGGGGCCGGAACCGCGCCCCGTCGACCTCGAGGCCGGCCCGCCCCGCCGCCGCCCGGGTGCCCACGGCCAGCCGGCGCAGCTCCTCGCGCGCCGGCTCCTCGCCCAGGACGCCGGCGTAGAGCACCTTGGCGCGCGCGACGTCGGGGAAGGCCCCACCGCCGCCGAGCCTCAGCTCGAACGCGGTGCGCCGGCGGGCGGCCCGGTCGAGCCGCTCCTGCAGGTCGTCGAGGCGCGCGTCGGGCACCTCGGCGAGGAACGCCAGGGTGAGGTGCCACGACTCCGGCGAGGTCCACCGCAGCTCGCCGAGCTCCCGGCGCGGGTCCAGGAACTCCTCGAGGTCCTCGACCACGTCGTCGGGCGGCACCACTGCTGCGAACATCCGCACCCGGTCATCCTGCCGCGAGGTGTGCGCGCCCGGGCGAGGGGCACCAGGAGGCATGCCAGACCGGACCTCGACGGCCGCCGGGTGGCTGCCCGACCGGCTCGACGTCCAGCGCCTGCGGCAGGTGGCCGCCGCCTGCCGCGCCTGCGAGCTGTGGGAGGACGCCACCCAGGTGGTGTTCTCCTCCGGTCCGGAGGACGCCGCGATGGTGCTGGTCGGCGAGCAGCCAGGCGACCAGGAGGACCGCCAGGGCTCGCCCTTCGTCGGGCCGGCCGGACGACTGCTCGACGAGGCCCTGGCCCGGGCAGGCGTCGCGCGCGAGGAGGTCTACCTGACCAACGCGGTCAAGCACTTCCGGCACACCACCAGCGGCCCTCGCCGGCTGCACCAGAAGCCCGACGTCCGGCACCTGGTCGCCTGCGGCCCCTGGCTCGAGGCCGAGCTCGCCGCGGTCGGGCCCTCGGTCGTGGTCGCGCTCGGCGCGAGCGCCGGACGTGCCGTGCTCGGCCGGACCGTCCGGGTCGGGGCGGAGCGGGGGCACCCGATCGAGGTGCCGGACCGGCCCCCCACGGTGCTGACCACGCACCCCGCAGCACTGCTGCGGCTGCGCGACAGCGCGCAGCGCGCGGCTGCGCTGGAGGCCCTGGTCGCCGACCTGGCGCTGGCCAGGTCGCTGACCGCCTGAGCGCTAGAGGATCTCGCCCGGGGCGTACGCCGCGGCGCCGGGATGGCGTGCGACCACCGCCTGGACCCGGCGCACCACCGCGTGCACCTGGTCGACGGCCGCCCCGGTGAAACCGAGGGGGTCGGAGACGAGCGCGTCGAGCTCGGCGCGGGTCAGCCCGAGGTCGGGATCGGCCGCGAGCCGCTCGAAGACGTCGTTCTCGGCCTGCCCACGCCGCATGTCGAGCGCGACCCCGACGGCGGCCCGCTTGATCGCCTCGTGGGCGGTCTCGCGACCGACGCCCTTGCGGACCGCGGCCATGAGCACCTTGGTCGTGGCGAGGAAGGGCAGGTAGCGGTCGAGCTCGCGCTGGATCACCGCAGGGAACGCACCGAACTCGTCGAGCACGGTGAGGAAGGTCTGGAAGAGCCCGTCGGCGGCGAAGAACGCGTCCGGCAGCGCCACCCGGCGGACGACGGAGCAGGAGACGTCGCCCTCGTTCCACTGGTCGCCGGCGAGCTCGCCCACCATCGACAGGTGGCCGCGCAGGACGACGGCGAGGCCGTTGACCCGCTCGCAGGAGCGGGTGTTCATCTTGTGGGGCATGGCGCTCGAGCCGACCTGTCCCTCCTTGAACCCCTCCGTGACCAGCTCGATGCCGGCCATCAGCCGGATCGTGGTGGCCAGGTTGGACGGGCCCGCGACGAGCTGGACGAGCGCGGAGACGACCTCGAAGTCCAGCGACCGCGGGTAGACCTGGCCGACGCTGGTGAGCACCTGCTCGAAGCCGAGGTGCGCCGCGACCCGCTCCTCGAGGCCGGCCAGCCGGGAGGCGTCGCCACCGAGGAGGTCGAGCATGTCCTGGGAGGTGCCGACCGGGCCCTTGACGCCGCGCAGCGGGTAGCGCGCGAGGAGCTCCTCGACGCGCTGGAGCGCGACGAGCATCTCGTCGGCGACGGTCGCGAACCGCTTGCCCAGGGTGGTCGCCTGCGCCGCGACGTTGTGCGAGCGGCCGGCCATCACGGTGGTCTCGTGCTCGGCGGCCAGCCGGGCCAGCCGGGCCAGCGTCGCGACCGCGCGGTCGCGCACCAGCCGCAGGGAGGAGAGGACCTGCAGCTGCTCGACGTTCTCGGTGAGGTCGCGCGAGGTCATGCCCTTGTGGATGTGCTCGTGGCCGGCGAGCGCGCAGAACTCCTCGATGCGCGCCTTGACGTCGTGGCGCGTCACCCGCTCGCGGGCCGCGATGGAGGCGAGGTCGACCTCGTCGACGACCTTCTCGTAGGCCTCGACGACGCCGTCGGGCACGACCACGCCGAGGTCGCGCTGGGCCTCGAGCACCGCGATCCAGAGCCGCCGCTCGAGCACGATCTTGTGCTCGGGCGACCAGATCGCGGCGAGGTCGGGCGCGGCGTAGCGCGTGGCCAGGACGTTGGGGACGGTCACGCTCGGACTCCTGCGGCGATGTCGGTGCGGTGCTGGGCGCCGTCGAAGTGGATCCGCCCGACGGCGTCGTACGCGCGGGAGCGGGCGTCGGCGACGTCGTCGCCCACGGCGGTGACCGCGAGGACGCGGCCACCCGCGGTGACCAGTCGGCCGTCGCGCTCCGCGGTGCCGGCGTGGATCACGTCGACGCCCTGGACCGACTCGGCGTCCTCGACCCCGGTGATCACGTCGCCCTTGCGGGGCGTGTCGGGGTAGCCGGCCGAGGCCATGACGACGGTGACGGCCGCGCCGCCGCCCCACCGCGGTCGGTCGACCTCGTCGAGCCGGCCGTCGGCGGCCGCCTTGAGCAGGGTGCCGAGCGGGGAGGCCAGCCGCTGCAGCAGCGCCTGGGTCTCGGGGTCGCCGAAGCGGGCGTTGAACTCCACCACCCGCACTCCGCGCCCGGTCAGCGCGAGGCCGGCGTAGAGCAGCCCGGAGAACGGGGTGCCGCGGCGCGCCATCTCGCGCACGGTCGGCACGAGCACGCGCTCGGTCACCTCGGCGACCAGGCCCTCGGGCGCCCACGGCAACGGCGTGTAGGCACCCATGCCACCGGTGTTGGGGCCCTGGTCGCCGTCGAGGGCGCGCTTGAAGTCCTGGGCCGGCTGGAGCGGACGGACCGTCTCGCCGTCGGTGATCGCGAAGAGGCTGACCTCGGGCCCGTCGAGGTACTCCTCGACGACCACCCGCTCGCAGGCCTTGGCGTGGGTCAGGGCGACCTCCCGGTCGTCGGTGACCACGACGCCCTTGCCTGCGGCCAGCCCGTCGTCCTTGACCACGTAGGGCGCACCGAACGCGTCGAGCGCGTCCGCGGCCTGCTCGGGCGTGGTGCAGACCCGTGCCATCGCGGTCGGCACCTCGGCCGCGGCCATGACCTCCTTGGCGAAGGCCTTGGAGCCCTCGAGGCGGGCGGCCTCGGCGCTGGGACCGAAGCAGGCGACGCCGGCCGCCCGGACGGCGTCGGCCACCCCCGCGACCAGCGGCGCCTCCGGACCGACCACGACGAGGTCGGCGCCCAGGCCGGTCGCCAGCGCGGCCACGGCGGCGCCGTCCATCGGGTCGACGGGATGGAGGGTCGCCAGTCGGGCCATCCCGGGGTTGCCCGGGGCGGCGTGCACCTCGCTCACCTCGGGGTCACGGGAGAGCCCCAGGACGAGCGCGTGCTCGCGCCCGCCGGTGCCGATCACGAGCGTCCTCACGCGGCCCAGGCTAGACGAGTCCCGGGGGGCCACCGCACCGCGCGGCGGTCCCTGGACCGGGTCCACGCTCGCCCCCGACGCCGTCGGGCGTCACCGCAGGACGATCGACTCCTCGCGGCCCGGGCCGACCCCGATGCCCCAGAACGGCGCACCCGAGAGCTCCTCCAGGCGACGGACGTAGGCCTGCGCGTTGGCCGGCAGCTCCTCGAACGTGCGGCACCCGGAGATGTCCGAGCGCCAGCCCGGCAGCATCTCGTAGACCGGCTGGGCGTGGTGGAACTCGGTCTGGGTCATCGGCATCTCGTCGGTGCGCTCGCCGTCGACGTCGTAGGCCACGCACACCGGGATCTGGTCCCACTCGCCGAGGCAGTCGAGCTTGGTCAGGAAGAACTCGGTCAGCCCGTTGACGCGGGCGGCGTAGCGGGCGATCACCGCGTCGTACCAGCCGCACCGGCGCGGGCGCCCCGTCGTCGTGCCGAACTCGGCGCCGACCTGCCGCAGCGTGTCGCCGTCCTCGTCGAGCAGCTCGGTCGGGAAGGGGCCCGAGCCGACGCGTGTGGTGTAGGCCTTGACCACGCCGATGACCCGGTCGAGGCGCTTGGGGCCGATGCCCGCCCCGGCGCCGACGCCGCCGGCGATCGGGTTGGACGAGGTGACGAACGGATAGGTGCCGTGGTCGACGTCGAGCATGGTCGCCTGGGCACCCTCGAACAGCACGACCTCGTCCTGGTCGAGCGCGCGGTTGAGCACCAGGGAGGTGTCGGCGACCATCGGCTTGAGCCGGTCGGCGTAGGCGCCGATCTCCTCGAGGATCTCCTCCACGCTGATCGCGCGGCGGTTGTAGACCTTGACCAGCAGGTGGTTCTTGACCTCGAGCGCGGCCTCGACCTTGGCGGCCAGGATCTTCTCGTCGAAGACGTCGGCGACCCGCACCCCGACCCGGTTGATCTTGTCGGCGTACGCCGGTCCGATGCCGCGCCCGGTGGTGCCGATCTGGTTCTTGCCGAGGAACCGCTCGGTGACCTTGTCGATCGCGGTGTGGTAGCTGGTGATCAGGTGCGCGCTGGCCGAGAGCAGCAGCGAGGAGGTGTCCACGCCGCGCGCGGCGAGGCCGTCGACCTCGGTCAGCAGCACCCGGGCGTCGAGCACGACGCCGTTGGCGATGACCGGCGTGCAGCCCGGGGTGAGCACGCCGCTGGGCAGCAGGTGGGTGGCGAACTTCTCGCCGTCGACCACGATGGTGTGGCCCGCGTTGTTGCCGCCCTGGTAGCGCACGCAGTAGTCGATCTGCGACCCCAGGAGGTCGGTCGCCTTGCCCTTCCCCTCGTCGCCCCACTGGGCACCCAGCACCACGATCGCCGGCATCGCACGTCCCCTCGACAGGTCGAAAGCCCCGGGGGTGCAACCAGCACGCCGGGGCTCTTGCGACCCGACGGTACCAAACCGGGTCGCTGCGCCCGCCCGAACGGACGCGGGGCACTCGCCCGAGGGGAGGGGTGCCCTGGCTACGCTTCGGTCGTGGAGGGACTTCTGCTGATCAGCAACGCCGGTGCCGGGACCAACGAGGACGAGGCCATCGCCGAGGCGCTCGACGTCCTGCGCGAGCGCTACGACGTCGAGCAGGTCGCGACCGAGGACGAGGACGAGCTCGAGGGGGTGCTGCGCGACGCCGGCGACCGGGTGGTCGTCGTGGCCGGCGGTGACGGCAGCCTGCACGCGGTGGTCAACGCCCTGTGGCGCCTGCGCCGTCTGGAGAAGACCCGCCTCGGCCTGGTCCCCCTGGGCACGGGCAACGACTTCGCCCGGGGCGCCCGGATCCCGCTCGAGCCGGCCGACGCCGCGCGCGTGGTCAACGCCGGGGAGGCGGTCGCGATCGACCTGATCCTCGACGACTGCAACCGGATCATCATCAACAACGCCCACCTGGGCGTCGGCGCCGACGCCAGCCGGTCGGCCCTGGCCTGGAAGCCCCGTCTGGGCAAGGTCGGCCTGGGCCGGCTGGGCTACGCGCTCGGCGCGCTGCAGGCCGGACTGCGCCCCGACTTCATCTACGCCCGGGTCAAGGTCGACGGCACCCTGATCGACCGGCCCCACCGCCTCGCCCAGGTGGCCATCGGCAACGGCCCCGACGTCGGCGGCGGCACCGAGCTGATCCCGGGGGCCGACCCCACCAGCGGCGCGATGACGGTCATCGTCTCGCGGGCCGTCGGCCCGTGGAGCCGGGTGGGCTACATGCTCCGGCTGCGCGGCGGGTCCCACCACCTGATGAAGGAGGTGGAGCAGCTGCACGGCAACCGGGTCGAGGTCGAGGGCGACGAGTTCTGGCTCAGCGCCGACGGCGAGGTGACCGGTCCGCACACGTCGATGTCGTGGGAGCTGTGCCCCGACGCGGTGCGGATGTTCCTGCCGGGTCAGGGCCTCGCGGCCGAGGAGAGCGAGCCCACCTGAGCGGGCTCAGCCCAGCAGCGCGGCGTGCGCCTCGGGGCTGGAGTCGCGCAGGAAGTCCGCGCAGCGGGCAGCCTCGCCGGACTCGCCGATCGCCTCGGCGGCCTCGCTGAGCAACGCCAGCGCGCGCAGGAAGCCGCGGTTGGGGGCGTGGTCCCACGGCACCGGGCCGTGGCCCTTCCACCCGTGCCGGCGCAGCCGGTCCAGGGAGCGGTGGTAGCCCACGCGGGAGTAGGCGTAGACGGTGAGGTCGTCCTGGCCCGCCGCCCGGGCCTCGGCGGCCAGCGCCGCCCACGCGGTCGGCGACTCCGGGTGCCGGCGTACGACCTCGCCGGGCGCCTGCCCGTCGTCGAGCTCGGTGTCGGCCGGGTCGTCGGGGAGGTACGTCGGCGGGGGCCCGGCCATCAGGTCGCGGTGCTGGGTCACGTCAGCCCTTCAGCGTGTGGCCGGTGGAGCGCAGGTTCTCGCAGGCCTCGACGACGCGGGCGGCCATGCCCGCCTCGGCGGCCTTGCCCCAGGCGCGCGGGTCGTACTGCTTCTTGTTGCCGACCTCGCCGTCGATCTTGAGCACGCCGTCGTAGTGGGTGAACATGTGCGCCGCGACCGGGCGGGTGAAGGCGTACTGGGTGTCGGTGTCGACGTTCATCTTCACCACGCCGTAGTCGACCGCCGCACCGATCTCCTCCGCGCTCGAGCCCGAGCCGCCGTGGAAGACCAGGTCGAACGGACGCGCGCCGGCCTCGAGGCCGAGGTGCTCCACGATGGTCTGCTGCGCCTTCTGCAGGATCTCGGGGCGCAGCCTGACGTGGCCGGGCTTGTAGGCGCCGTGCACGTTGCCGAAGGTCAGCGCGGTGAGGTAGCGACCCTTCTCGCCGGTGCCGAGCGCCTGCACGGTCGCGATGGCGTCCTCGGGGGTGGTGTAGAGCTTCTCGTTGATCTCGCCGACGATGCCGTCCTCCTCGCCGCCGACCACGCCGACCTCGATCTCGAGGATGATCCGGGCCTCGGCGCACTTGGCCAACAGCTCCTCGGCGATCTGGAGGTTCTCCTCCAGCGGCACGGCCGAGCCGTCCCACATGTGCGACTGGAACACCGGCAGGCCCCCCGACCGGACCTGCTCGGCCGAGGCGGCGATCAGCGGACGCACGAACCCGTCGAGCTTGCCTTGGGGGCAGTGGTCGGTGTGCAGCGCGACGTTGACGGGGTACTGCTTGGCGACCTCGTGGGCGTAGGCCGCGAAGGCCAACGAGCCGGACACCATGTTCTTGACCGTCGGTCCGGAGAGGTAGTCGGCCCCACCCGTCGAGACCTGGAGGATGCCGTCGCTCTCGGCCTCCGCGAAACCGGCGAGGGCCGCGTTGAGGGTCTGGGAGGAGGTGACGTTGATGGCCGGGAACGCGAAGCCGCGCTCCTTGGCCGTGTCGAGCATCTGGGCGTAGACCTCAGGAGTGGCGATCGGCATGGCTCGATACTAGCGACCGCGGGCCGCGGCCGACCGGCCCGGACCGGCGACGACCGGACCAGCCCTCCAGAGGGACGAAAACCCTCCGCAGGGGCCGCCGGTGCGCGACCATTACCTTCGTCACGACGCCCCGACCGTGACCCGGAGGAGGATCCTGCTGTGGAGCGCGCCGCCCAGGCGATCGACCTGCTCGACCTGTTCTCCTCCGCGGAGGCGATCGACGCCCTGCCGATCACCGTCACGCGGCTGGCCGAGCTGGTCGCCGACGACGCCCACGACTTCCGCGACATCGCCGAGGTGGTGTCCATGGACCAGTCGCTCACCGCGCTGCTGCTGCGGCGGGCCAACTCGGCCGCGCTCGGCGGCCGCACCCAGATCACCACGGTCCGCGACGCGGCCATGCGCCTGGGCACCGGGGCGTTGCTGTCGATGGCGCTGGCCAGCTCGGTGCACGGTCGCATGACCGGCGCGTTCCCGGCGTACGGTCTGGCCGCGGGCGAGCTGTGGAAGCAGTCGGTCTCGGCGTCGCTGTCCACCGACGTGCTGCGGATGCGGGCCAAGGTCACCGTCCCGCCCGAGGCGTCGACGGCCGCGCTGCTGCACGACTTCGGCAAGGTCGTCCTGTCCACGCACTTCGGGGCCCAGGTGCTCACCATGCTCGAGCAGGCGGCCAGCTCCGAGGGCATGGACCTGCTCTCGGCCGAGCGGGCCGTCTTCGGCGTCGACCACGCCGACATCGGCGGTGTCGTCGCCCAGCGCTGGAAGCTGCCGCACACGATCGTCGACGCGATCATCCACCACCACGAGGTCGACCCCGGCATGACGCCGACCGTCGCGGCGGTCAGCGTGGCCCACGCGATGGTGGGCGACGTCCTGGCGCAGCCGGACGGCGAGGAGACCGGACCGACCGACGCCGCGGTCGCCGAGACCCATGGTGTCCTGCTGGAGTCGCTGGGGCTGGGTCGCGAGGACTACCCGACCCTGGTGGAGGCCGCGCGCCGCCGCTATGCGCAGATGGCCGACAAGTTCGGCGTGGACTGACCCCGCCGCGCTAGCTAGCCCCGCCAGGCCGCGTCGCCCGTGAGGTCGGCGTGCTGGCGCACCCAGGTGTGCATCGCGATCGCGGCGGCCGCGGAGGCGTTGATGCTGCGGGTCGAGCCGAACTGCGCGATCGAGAACGTCCGGTCGCACGCCTCGCGGGCCGCAGCACTCAACCCGGGCCCCTCCTGCCCGAAGAGGAGGCACACCCGGCGCGGCAGGGCCATGGTCTCGAGGTGCTCGGAGCCGGGCAGGTTGTCGATCCCGAGCAGCGGCACCCCCAGTCCCGCCAGATGCTCGGCCAGCGCCGGCACGTCGGGGTGGTGGCGCACGTGCTGGTAGCGGTCGGTGACCATCGCCCCACGCCGGTTCCACCGCTTGTTGCCCACGATGTGCACCTCGGCGGCCAGGAACGCGTTGGCGGTGCGCACCACCGTCCCGATGTTGAAGTCGTGCTGCCAGTTCTCGATCGCCACGTGCACGTCGTGGCGACGCCCGTCGAGGTCGGCCCGGATCGCCTCGAGGGTCCAGTAGCGGTAGCGGTCGACCACGTTGCGCCGGTCGCCCTCGGCGAGTAGCCGCTCGTCGTACACCTCCGAGCCCGGACCGCTGGGCCAGGCACCCTGCCACGGGCCGACGCCGACCTCGGCCGGACCGTGCGGCATCGGGTCGTACGGCGCGCGGGGCGGCTGGTCCACGCAGGGAGGCTACCGGGGGTGTCAGGACATCCGGATACGATCGACCCATGCCTGACGTCCTTGCCACGCTGGCCACGCCTCTGTTGCTGGGCATGGACTGGATGGACCCCAACTGGCTGCTCGACCAGTTCGGGACCGAGCTGTTCTGGATCAGCCTGGTCATCGTCTTCATCGAGTGCGGACTGCTGTTCCCCTTCCTGCCCGGCGACACCTTGCTGTTCGCCCTCGGGCTGTTCATCTCCACCGAGAAGATCGACCTGTTCGGCTCCTCGACACCGGTGGTCGAGCTGCTCGTCGCCCTCGCGGTGCTCAGCGCCGCCGCCTTCCTCGGCAACGTGGTGGGCTACGAGATCGGGCGGGTGATCGGGCCACCGCTCTACGAGCGTGACGGGCGCATCCTGCAACGCCGGTACTTCGACCAGACCGAGGCGTTCTTCGACAAGCACGGCAACAAGGCGCTGGTGATCGGCCGCTTCGTGCCCTTCGTGCGCACCTTCATCACCGTCGTGGCCGGCGTGACCCGGATGGAGCGCCGCCGCTTCCTGACCTGGAGCCTCGTCGGCGCGGTGCTCTGGGTCGCCTCGATCACGCTGCTGGGCTACTTCCTCGGCGGCGTCTTCCCTGCCCTCGGCGAGAAGATCGACCTCGCCATCCTGGCGATCCTGGCGTTCTCGGTGATCCCGGTGGCCTTCGAGTGGTGGCGCCACCGGCGCACCTCGGGCCACCGCGGGCGGGACAACGACGGTGACGGCGTCCCCGACGTCGACGTGGTCGGGAGCGACACCCGCGTGCCGGAGTGAGTCGCCGAGGGCCGAGGACCGGAGTCCTTGCCCTCAGGCCCGTGAGACCCGGCCCACGAGGTGGCCGAAGGCGATCATCCGCTCGTCGGTGTGGAACAGCTCGGCGCACGTGGTGAGCGTGATCAGGCGCTGCCCCGGACGCTGCGACGGCTGCACGCCGCCCGCGACCGGGTTGGTCGGCACGGGGTCGACGACCCATCCCTGGGTGAAGTCGACCACCAGGGCCTCGGGGTCGGTGTCGAGCTCGTAGGTGTAGGTCGCGGTGCGCGTCTGCACCACGACCCGGTCGCCCGGACCCAGCTCGGGCATCCGACGCAGCGGCTCGCCATGGGTGATGCGGTGGGCGGCCAGGGCGTAGTTGCCGACCTGCCCCGGCCCTGCACTGTGGCCGAAGTGGCCGAAGCCCCGGGCCAGCACGTCGTCGCCGGTCCCCTCGAAGACCGGCACGACGTACGCCGCGCCGAAGGCCGGGACGCGGACCAGCGCGACGGCCTCGCCCGTCGGCGTCCCGGAGGCCCCCGACGGCTCGCCCACCGCGACGGGGGCCGTCCAGGCCCGGAGGGTCCGCTCGACGGTGCGCTCCTGGTCGCGCCGGGCGACGTAGGTCGTGCCGTACATCTCCCAGCCGACGTAGCCCAGCATCGCCAGGCCGGCGACCACGAGCAGGACGCCGAGCCGGGTCACCCACCTGCCACGCACCAGGTCAGGGTAGGTGCCACGACGCCGCCGCGGAGTACGTTCGGCGGCATGACCGACGCGCACCGTCCGCTCACCCAGGGCACGATCTCGTCGCTGCCCCGCCTGACCAGCCGGCTGGCCGAGATCCCCCCGACGATCTTCACCACGATGTCGTCGCTGGCCCTCCGCACGGGCTCGCTCAACCTGGGCCAGGGCTTCCCGGACGCCGACGGCCCCGCCGGCATGCTCGAGGTGGCGGCGAAGGCGGTCCTCGGTGGGGCCAACCAGTACGCCCCCGGGCGCGGCGTGCCGGCGCTGCGCGAGGCGGTCGCCCGGCACCAGCAGCACCGCTACGGCCTCGAGCTGGACCCCGAGACGCAGGTGCTGGTCTGCGCGGGCGCGACCGAGGGCCTGACGGCGGCGATCCTGGCCCTGGTCGGCCCGGGCGACGAGGTCGTGCTGGTCGAGCCCTACTACGACTCCTACGCCGCGGCGGTCACCATCGCCGGCGGCGTACGCCGCAGCGTGGGCCTGCTGCGCACCGACGACGGCTGGACGCTGGACCGCGAGGCACTCCGGGGCGCGGTCACCGACCGGACCGTGGCGATGGTGCTCAACACCCCGCACAACCCGACCGGGACGGTGCTCGGCGCCGACGACCTGGCGGCGGTGGCCGAGGTGGCCCGCGAGCGCGACCTGGTGGTGATCACCGACGAGGTCTACGAGCACCTGACCTTCGACGGGACCCGGCACGTGCCGCTGTGCACCCTGCCCGGCATGGCAGACCGGACGATCACCGTCTCGAGCGCGGGCAAGTCGTTCTCGGTCACCGGGTGGAAGGTCGGCTGGGTCACCGGCTCCCCCGAGCTGGTCGACACGGTCCTGGCGGTCAAGCAGTGGCTGACCTTCACCAACGCCGCTCCCCTGCAGCCGGCGGTCGCGCACGCCCTGGACCACGAGCTGGGCTACGTCGCCGAGCTCGCCGCCACGCTGGCCGAGCAGCGCGACCTGCTGACCGAGGGGCTCAGCGCCGCCGGCCTGGCCCCGCAGCCGTCGTCGGCGACCTACTTCCTCCTCGGCGACATCTCCGGCCTGGGCTGGACCGACGCGATGGAGTTCTGCCACGCGCTGCCCGAGCGGGCCGGCGTGGTCGCGGTGCCAGCGCAGCCGTTCTACGACTCCGCGGCCGGCGACCGGCTGGTGCGGTGGGCCTTCTGCAAGGACCGCGCGACGCTGGAGTCCGCGGTCGACCGGCTCACCAGGGCTGACCTGACCCGCTGACCCGGGAGCCCTGGCCGCGGGGGCGCCCGGCGAACCAGTCGTTGGCACCCCCGACGAAGAGCAGGACCAGGGTCACGGCGCCGAGCAGCAGGGTCAGGACCGCGACGCCGCTGAGGATCGCGAGCAGGCTGAGCAGGGCGGTCATCCCGGCCGAGATCGCCAGGAGCACCCGGGCGGCGTTGCTGCGCCGCAGCACCAGGATCGCCAGCGCGATGGCGACCAGCGACCACAGCACGATGACCGCGCCGGTGCCCCACAGCACGGCGACGACCTGGTCGGTGGTGATCTCGAGCCGGTCGAGCTCGGGGTTGGTGGTGATCGCGTCGTCGACGGACGCCGGGGCCAGCGCCAGGCCGAGCAGGACGGCCCCGCCGGCGACGAGGCCGAGGGCAGCACCGAGCAGCGTGAGCACGGCCGCGGCGGTGACGGTGCCGGGACGGCGCTCGTCGGCCGGGCCCTGCTGCCAGGACGGCTGGGCCGGCCAGGGCTGCTGGCCCTGCCAGGGCTGCTGGGGCTGGTCGTGCCCCGGGTGCTGCTGCTGCGGGGCGGCGTACGGGTCGGCGGGCGGAGCGGCACCGTAGGGCTGCTGCGGCGAGGCGTACGGCGAGGGGGCAGGTCCCGGCTGCTGGGGCCGCTCGGACTCCTCCTTCGACTGGTCGGGCTGGTCGGGCTGGTCGGGTCGCCCCTGCGGTCCGGCGCTGCCGGGCTCGTCGGCCTGCTGCCGCAGCGGCTGGTGCGTGAGGTCGTGCGGCTCGTCGCGAGGCGGCTGGTGCCTCCGGTGCGGGTCGGGCCGCGTCGGGCCGGCCAGCGCCGGCCGCGGCCGGCGGCCGGCGAACCAGTCCCGGGCATCGCGGCGCCACAGCATCGCGGCGGCCAGCGCAGGCATCAGCGGGAGGAGACCCGTGGTCGGCATGGTCAGGACCAGCAGCACCGCCACGACGGTGAACCCGATGCGCGCACCGCGGTGGTGCAGCGCGGAGAAGACCGCGAGGACGGCGCCGGCCGCCGCGAGCGCACCTGCGGCGTAGCCGAGACCGGTCATGACGGCGACCAGGTCGTCGACGCTGATCGCGGCGCCCCGGAAGGGCGGGTCGGCCAGGAGGTCGGCCAGCTCCTGCCGGGTCTCGGTGGAGCGCAGCCGCGACATGGTGTCGAACAGGCTCAGCACCAGGACCGCGCACCCCGCGGTGCCCAGCACCGACGCGAAGGTGACGCGGATCGGGCGGGCGGGTCTCGTCGCGGGCTCGGTCACGAGACCCATTGTCCCGGACCCCGCCCAACGGCTTCGCGACCCCTCGTGTGCCAGGTCCGCCATCTTGTGCCACGCAGCCGGCACAGGGAGGACAGCGTGGCGTTCGCGCTGGTGCTCGTGGCCCTGCTCCCCACCCCTCGCGGTGGCGCTGGCCCGGGCCCGGGCCCCTGACCGGGCCCCTGGCCAGATCAGCGGGGCGTGAGCGTCAGCTCGGTGGCCTCGGGGCCGGCATCGACCTCGACGGTCGACCCGTCGAGCACCTGACCGGCCAGGAGCAGCTTGGCCAGCGGGTCGCCGATCGCGGTCTGGACGAGCCGGCGCAGCGGCCGGGCGCCGTAGAGCGGGTCGTAGCCGGTGCGGGTCAGCCACTGCCGGGCCGCGTCGGTGACCTCGACGGCGATCCGGCGCACGGCCAGGCGGCGGCCCAGCGCCTGGACCTGCAGGTCCACGATGTGCGACAGGTCGTCGAGGGTGAGCGCGTCGAAGGTGACGATCTCGTCCAGCCGGTTGAGGAACTCCGGCTTGAACGACGAGCGCACCACGGCCATGACCGCCTCACGCTGCTTCTCGTGGTCCAGGGTCGGGTCGACCAGGTAGGCCGAGCCCAGGTTGGAGGTGAGGATCAGCACCACGTTGCGGAAGTCGACGGTGCGGCCCTGGCCGTCGGTCAGGCGGCCGTCGTCGAGCACCTGCAGCAGGATGTCGAACACCTCGGGGTGGGCCTTCTCGACCTCGTCGAGCAGGACGACGGAGTAGGGCCGGCGGCGGACCGCCTCGGTGAGCTGGCCACCCTCCTCGTAGCCGACGTAGCCGGGGGGCGCCCCGACCAGGCGGGCCACCGAGTGCTTCTCGGAGTACTCGCTCATGTCGACGCGCACGATCGCGCGGTCGTCGTCGAAGAGGAAGTCCGCCAGCGCCTTGGCCAGCTCGGTCTTGCCGACGCCGGTGGGGCCGAGGAACAGGAACGACCCGGTCGGCCGGTCGGGGTCGGACACGCCGGCCCGCGAGCGGCGCACGGCGTCGGAGACGGCGGTGACCGCGGCACGCTGGCCGATCAGGCGCTCACCGATGACCTCCTCCATGCGCAGCAGCTTGGCCGTCTCGCCCTCCAGCAGCCGGCCGGTGGGGATCCCGGTCCACGCCTCGACGACGTCGGCGATCTCCTCGGGGCCGACCTCCTCGTGGACCATCGGCTCCTCGCCGGGCTCGGCCTCGGCGCGCTCGATCGCGTCGATCTGCTTCTCCAGCTCGGGGATGCGGCCGTAGCGGATCTCGCTCGCCCCGGCGAGGTCGCCCTCACGGAGCAGACGGTCGGACTCGACGCGCAGCTGGTCGATCTGCTTGCGCAGCTCGCCGGCGCCCTCGAGCCCGGCCTTCTCGCGCTCCCAGCGGGCCTGGAGCCCCTCGAGCTCGGCGTCGCGAGCGGCCAGGTCGACCCGGAGCCGCTCCAGCCGGTCGCGCGAGGCAGGGTCGGTCTCGCGCTCCAGCGCGAGCTCCTCCATGCGCATCCGGTCGACCGTGCGGCGCAGCTGGTCGACCTCCTCCGGCGAGGACTCGATCTCCATGCGCAGGCGCGACCCGGCCTCGTCGATCAGGTCGATCGCCTTGTCGGGCAGGTTGCGCCCGGTGATGTAGCGGTCCGACAGGGTGGCGGCCGCCACGAGGGCGGCGTCGCTGATCTTGACGCCGTGGTGGGCCTCGTACTTCTCCTGCAGGCCACGCAGGATCGCGATGGTGTCCTCGACGCTGGGCTCGCCGACGTAGACCTGCTGGAACCGGCGCTCGAGCGCGGGGTCCTTCTCGATCCGCTCGCGGTACTCGTCGAGCGTGGTGGCGCCGATCATGCGCAGCTCGCCCCGGGCCAGCATCGGCTTGAGCATGTTGCCCGCGTCCATCGCCGAGTCACCGCCGGCACCTGCGCCGACGACCGTGTGCAGCTCGTCGATGAAGGTGATCACCTGGCCCTCGGCGTCCTTGATCTCGGTCAGGACCGCCTTGAGCCGCTCCTCGAACTCACCGCGGTACTTCGCGCCGGCGACCATGGCGCCCAGGTCGAGGCTGAGCAGCCGGCGACCCTTGAGGGAGTCGGGCACGTCGCCGTCGACGATGCGCTGGGCGAGGCCCTCGACGACCGCGGTCTTGCCGACGCCGGGCTCGCCGATGAGCACCGGGTTGTTCTTGGTGCGGCGGGAGAGCACCTGGACCACCCGGCGGATCTCGGAGTCACGCCCGATGACCGGGTCGATCCGGCCCTCCTCGGCGCGCGCGGTCAGGTCGACGGAGTACTTCTCCAGGGCCTCGAAGGTCGCCTCGGGGTCGGCGCTGGTCACGCGTCCCTTGCGGACCCCGGGCAGCGCGGCGCGCAGCGCCTCGCCGGTCACCTTGTGGTCGGCGAGCACCTGCTGGGCGCCGGACTCGGTCTCGGCCAGCGCGACCAGGACGTGCTCGACGGAGGTGAAGTCGTCCTTCATCGAGTCGGCGATCTGCTGGGAGAGGGTGAGCGCGTCGACCGCGCCGCGGGAGTACGTCGGCGCGCTCACGGTCGCGCCGCTGGCCGCCGGCAGGCGGCCGACCTCCGTCCCGACCGCGGCGGCGAGCGCCGCGGGCTGGACCCCGACCGCCTCGAGCAGCGGGGGCACGACGGTGTCGCCCTGCCCGAGCAGCGCCTCCAGCAGGTGGAGGGCCTCGAGCTGGGTGTTGCCCCGGCCGGTCGCCGCCTGGATGGCGGCGGCGATCGCTTCCTGGGTGCGGGTGGTGAACTTCGAGATCTCCATGCGCAAGCTCCCGTGACGTACTGGACCTGACGATGACTCAACACGCCAAGAGTTGAGTCTGTTCCACTCAACTTCAGTTTTACCGCAATGCCTCCCTCCGGGCGGCGGAACAAGTAGCGTGGCACGCGCGGGGACGCTCCGCGCGTGACGCGCGCGCGGGGGCTCCGCGATCCTCCGACAGGACCATCGAGACGGACCCTGGAGCAACCCCCGATGAGCGTTGTGACCCCGGGCACGGTCACGGGCCGGACGGCGGGCCGACCGGCCACGCCGTGGGCCCTGGTCGGCGTGCTCGTGGGTCTGGTGCTGCTCCTCGCCCTGGCCGCGCTGGAGTGGGGCCGCTTCGGCACCAACCTCGCCATGTGGTGGCCCGCGGCCGGCGTCGGCGTCATCGCCGCGAGCGTCGCGCCGCGACGCACGCGACCGCTCGTCGCCCTGGCCGTCGCGGTCGCCGGCGCGGTCGCCAACGCCGGCTTCGGGCGCGAGCTCGGCGTCGCCGCCGTCCTCGGGATGGCCACCGGGGTGGAGGCCTGGGTTGCGGCCACCGTGCTCGGCGGGCGACGCGACGAGCGCCCGGGCCTGCACGGCCTGGAGGAGCTCGCCCGGTTCTTCGTCGCCGCCGTGGCCGGCGCCGCCGTGGCCGGCGGCTTCGTCGCCCTCGGCCTCGCCGCCGAGGGGGCCGACCCGTGGATCACCTGGCGCACCGTCTTCGCCAGCCACGCCGCCGCGATCCTCGCCATCACGCCGCTGGGGCTCCGTGCCCCGGGACTGCACCGGACCATCGCGCCGGCGGAGGTCGCGGTCCAGTGGCTCGCCCTCGTGGTCACGGTGGGGGCCGTGTTCAGCCCGGACCAGTCGCTGCCGCTGGTCTACCTGGTCATCGTGCCGCTGCTGTGGGGCGCGATGCGGCAGAGCGCGCGGGTGATGGCGTGGCAGGTCTTCCTCACCGCGGTCGCGATCACCACGACCACCACGGCCGGCTGGGGACCCTTCGCCAACCTGGCCGACGCCAGCCCGCAGGTCGTCGCCGCCCTGTCGCAGGCCGCCATCGCCTCCTGCGCCCTGGTCGCCCTCCCGCTCGCGCTCGCCCGCACGCAGCGGGCCGCGGCCCTGGGCGCGGCGAGCTCCTCCAGCGACCTGCTGGACAACATCCTCGCCGCGGCGACATCGACCGCGGTCATCGGCACCGACCTCGAGGGCAACATCGAGTTCTTCAGCCTCGGCGCCGAGGAGATCTCCGGCTTCGAGGCCGCCGAGGTCGTGGGACGCGCCTGCCTGGCCATCGTCGTGCGCCCCGATCCGCAGGGCGTGGCCGAGGACCGGCTCATGGTCACCATCGACACGCGCGAGCCCGACATGGTCGCGCTCGAGGTGCTGGTCGAGCCCTTCCTGCAGGGTTCCGCGGACAGCACGTTCCGCGACGACTGGACGCTGGTGCGCAAGGACGGCGTCCCCCGCACGGTCGCGGTCAGCGTCAGCCGGCGCTACGACAACGACCGCCTCGTCGGCTACGTCGGCATCGCCGAGGACGTGACCGACAAGCGTCGTGAGGAGGAGTTCGCCGCGGCGGCCCTCGACGCCGAGCGGCAGCTGGTCGAGCGCCTGGCCCAGGTCGACCGCACCAAGAACGACTTCATGTCCACGGTCAGCCACGAGCTACGCACGCCGATCACCAGCATCCTGGGCTACTCCCAGCTGCTGCTGTCCGACGAGACCGGCGCCCTGCCGGTGATGCACCGGCAGATCCTCGGCCGCATCGAGCGCAACGGCCGCCGCCTCCTCGGCCTGATCGAGGACATGCTCACCATGTCGCAGGTCGAGGTGGGCGACTTCCGCTACGCCTTCGCCCGGGTGGACCTGCGCAGCGTCGTGCAGGGCGCGGTCGAGACCGAGATGAGCGTCTTCGGCACGCTCGGCGTCCGCCTGGCCCAGGACATCGTCGGCGAGCCGGTCTGGGTCGATGCCGACCCGGACAAGCTGGAGCGGGCCATCGCCGCGCTGCTCGACAACGCCGCGAAGTACAGCCAGCCCGGCGACGAGGTCCGCCTGAGCGTCTGCCGCGACGCCGACGCCGCCCGCGTGCGGGTGGCCGACCACGGTCTGGGCATCAGCGACGAGGACCAGGAGCACCTGTTCGACCGGTTCTTCCGCGGCAGCGACGCCCATGCCCGGGCCATCCAGGGCGCCGGCCTGGGCCTCTCGGTCACCAGCATGATCGTCGACGGGCACGGCGGCACGCTCGGCTGCGAGTCCGCGCTGGGCGAGGGCTCGACCTTCACCGTGGCGCTCCCGTTCGCCGCGGAGGGCGCCGGGTCGACCGGTCACCCCCTCGCCGACGAGACCGAGGCCGTCGGCGAGCAGTGAGGGCCCGGGCCGCGCTCCGCGCCGGCCAGGATCCCGGCGTCCCGCGCCACCGCGACGGCACGGAGGCGGTCTCCGACCGCCAGCTTGCGATAGACGTGCTCGAGGTGCTTGTGCACCGTGCGTGCCGAGACGCCCAGTCGCCGGCCGATCGTGGCCGCGGTCAGCCCGTCGGCCAGCAGCACGAGGATCGCCTGCTCGCGACCGGTCAGGCCGCAGGAGGCCGGCCCCCGGCGGTCGCGCAGCACCTCGGTCTGCCGGTCGACCAGCTGCAGGAGCGGCTGGATCCGCACGGCCATCAGCAGCTCCTGGTCGGTGAAGTCCTCGCGTCCGCGGGCCAGGACGTAGGCGCGGTGCTCGACCCCGCGCAGTCGCAACGGCACGGCGAGCTGCTGCTCGCACGACAGCGGCTCCAGCTGCTCGCGCACGAACGCGAACGAGGCGGCCGGCACCAGGGCGCGCGGCACCCGGCCGACCGTCATGGGGGTGCTGCTCCCGGTGCGCGTGAACCACCGCAGCAGGGGATGGTCGTCGAGACCTCGCCGGACCCAGGCCGTCACCGACTCCTCGCTCAGGTCCGAGCGGGTCAGGGCGCCGGCCAGGTCGAACTCGCCGCGTCCGTCGCGGTCACGCCAGTTCCACGACACGACGCCGCCGAAGGTGGCCAGCAGCATCGCCTCGACGGGCCCGCGCGGGAAGTCGGGTCCCTCCGGGCACCGCAGCAGCCGGGCGACGAGGTCGGTCCACTCGTCGAGTCGGCGTTCCAGGTCGGTCATGAGCGCTCCGAGGTCTCGCTCCCCCGTTCACCGTAGGCGCGTCCCGGACGTCCGCAGCAGGGACCGAAGGCCCGACCTCGTCCGCCTCCGGACCTACGCAGGTGTGCGTATGTCGGCGGCGGCCCCGGTGATGCGAGCGTGAGCCTCGACGTGGACCGCGAGGAGGGACCATGAAGCGACGAGTGCTCCTGCTGCCGGCACTGACCCTGGGCGTCCTGACCGCGGGGCTCGCGAGCGCCGCCCCGGCGGACACCGGTCGACCCGACCGGTTCCCCGGAGGCTTCAAGCACCTGGTGGTCGTCTACCTGGAGAACCACTCCTTCGACAACCTCTACGGGCAGTGGGGAGACGTGAACGGCCAGCACGTCGACGGGCTCGCCGACGCTCCCTCGGCCCGGACCCTGCAGGTCGCCCAGGACGGCACCCTGTTCAGCTGTCTGCTGCAGAACGACGTCAACCTGGCCAGTCCGCCGCTGCCCGGCGACTGCGCCGACGACCACCAGGTCACCGGCACCCCGAGCGGCGGCTTCGCGAGCCACTTCCCCAACCAGCCGTTCCGGATCGACGACTACCTCACCCCGGAGAGCCGGACCTGCGAGCCCGAGGACGGCGGCTTCGGCGCCACCGGCGTGCCGGCGCCCCTGGGCGACCCCGGCGGCTGCACCCGCGACCTGGTGCACCGCTTCTACCAGGAGCAGTACCAGATCGACGGCGGGAAGCAGGACCGCTACGTCACCGGGTCGGACGCGGTCGGCCTGGCCATGGGTCACTACGACACCAGGCAGCTGCCGATCTGGCGCTACCTGCACGGCAAGGGCGCGCCGCGCTACGTCGTCGCGGACAACTTCTTCCAGGCCGCGTTCGGCGGCTCGTTCCTCAACCACCAGTGGCTCGTCGCGGCGCGCACGCCGTACGACGACCTGGCACGTCCCGTGCCCGACGAACGGCTGCGCACCCGCGCCTCGAGGATCGACGCCGAGGGGATGCCGGTGCGCAGCTACCCGCTCTACCAGGGCTCGGCGAGCGCGCTCGACGCCGAGAGGACGGTCGCGTGCCCGGCCGACGAGCCGGACCCCTCCACCGCGGCGTGCGGACGCTACGCGGTCAACACCGTCCAGCCCTCGAGCCCGCCCTACTCCGCCAACGCCAACGCGCGGTTCATCTCGCTGATCGACGACGACCTCTACCCCAACATCGGGGACCGGTTGAGCGCGGCCGGGGTGTCCTGGGGCTGGTACGCCGGCGGGTGGGACGACGTCACCAGCGGACGGGCCGCCCCGCTCTTCCAGTTCCACCACCAGCCCTTCGTCTACTTCGAGGACTACGCGGTCGGCACGCCCGGTCGGTCCCACCTGCGCGACGAGCAGGAGTTCCTGACCGCGGCGCGTGAGGGGACGCTGCCCACGGTGAGCTTCGTGAAGCCCTACGGCGCCGAGAACGAGCACCCCGGCTACGCCAGCGAGTCCACCGGCAGCGATCACCTCGTGGAGCTGGTGCGGGCGGTGACCGAGGGCGGGGCCGCCGGCAACACGCTCGTGGTGGTGACCTACGACGAGTTCGGCGGGCAGTGGGACCACGTCGCGCCACCCACGGTCGACGCCTGGGGACCGGGCACGCGGATCCCGGCGCTGGTCATCGGCCGTTCGCTCACCCGGTCGGGGGTCGACCACACGAGGTACGACACCACCTCGATCCTGGCCACCATCGAGCGGTCGCTCGGCCTGGACCCGCTCTCGGACCGCGACGCCTCGGTCAACGACCTCGGGCCGGCGGTCGCCGTGGGCGGCCGGTGAGAGGACCGGGGCGCTGCCTCGGTCGCCCGCACTGGCCGAGGCGTCAGCCGATGTTGGTGCTCTGGATGCCGCGGCCGTTCTCGAGGATGTTCTCGACGTGCTCGCGCAGCTCGATCGGCCCGAAGGGCTTGATGATGTAGGTGTCCGCACCGGCCTCCATGCCGGCCTGGACGTCGCTGGCCTGGGCCCGGGCGGTCATCAGGATGACCGGCAGGTCGTGCAGCTCGGGATCGGCACGGACCTCACGACAGACCTCGAGCCCGTTCATCACCGGCATGGTGATGTCGAGCAGGAGCAGGCGAGGCTTGAGCCGGCGGCACTCAGCCAGCGCCTCCGCACCGTTGCCGACGGCCATCACCCTCAGATCGAGTCCTTCAAGGACGATCTGCACGAGATCACGGATGTCGACGTCGTCTTCAGCGAGCACGACAGTCACAGGGCCTCCCAGCCTTCCGCGCCACACACCCCTGGTGGCTTGTCGGGGAGTCTAGACCCGCGAGGGGACAGGACGCGCTGGGTTCAGCAATTGATCGCCCGAACGGTCACCGCGGGCGTCGCCAGACCACCAGGGCGGCGCCCGGGCCGCCGCCGGGGACCGCCGGGAGGTTGCGTCGGACCTCGGACCTGCGCTCGCCGTGTGCGAGCGCCTGGCCCAGCGCGAACTCGGTCGCCTCGAGCTGTTCCTCGACCTCGCGCAGGCGCAGCCGCAGGGCGGCCACGTGGTTCTCCAGGTCCAGGATCCGGCGGACGCCCTCGAGCCCGATGCCGGCCGCGGTGAGCTCGGCGATCTCCCGCAGCTGCTCGATGTCGCGCAGGGAGTAGCGGCGCCCCCCGCCGCCGGTGCGGCCCGGGGAGACCAGGCCGAGCCGGTCGTAGGCGCGCAGCGTCTGCGGGTGCAGCCCGGTGAGCTCTGCGGCGACCGAGATGACGTAGACCCCGACCTCCGGGCCCGGGACGCGGGCCGTGGGCCGCGCGGGCCGGCGGGCCCGGGATGGCCGAGGTGGCTGGGGAGGCTGGGTCATCGCGCACCTCCCGCCTCGAAGAGCCGGCCGCGGAGCTCGGCGCCCGCGGTGGCCTCACGATAGGCCTCGACGGCCGCCCGGGCCTCGGACGACAGCGACGCGGGGACGTGCACCTCGACGGTGACCAGGAGGCTGCCGCGCGAGCCGTCCTTGCGCGGTGCGCCCTTGCCGCGGACCCGGAACGTGCGGCCGTTGGGGGTGCCCGGGGGCACCTTGACCGTCACCCTGGACCCACCCGGGGTGCCGCTGAGCACGGGCACGGCGATGTCGGCCCCCAGCGTCGCCTCGTCGAAGGAGATCGGCACCGTGATGGTCAGGTCGTCGCCCGAGCGCCCGAACACCGGGTGGGCGGCCACCTTGACGACCACGAAGAGGTCACCCGGCGGCCCGCCGTGCTCGCCCTTGCCGCCGCGGCCCTTGAGGCGGATGCGCTGACCGTCCTTGACCCCCGCGGGGATCCGGGCCTGGATGGCACGGTCGGACAGCGCCCGGCCCGAGCCGTGGCAGACCTCGCACGGGTCGGAGACGTAGATGCCTCGTCCGCGGCACGTCGGACACGTCTCGTTGATGGTGAACGCCCCGCCCATCGACGCGGCGCGCTGGCCCGTGCCCTCGCAGTCGGGGCACATCACGGGCTGCGACCCGGGTCGGGCCCCGGTGCCGTGGCAGACCGCGCAGGGCTGCTCCGAGGCGAGCCGCAGCGAGACCGTCACGCCCTCGAGCGCGTCGGTGAAGCTGATCGTCGTCGCCGTCTCGATGTCCGAGCCTCGGCGGGCCCGGGTCCGGCGACCCGTCGTGCGGGTCCCGCCCCCGAACATCCCGCCGAAGATGTCGCCGAGGTTGCCCGACCCGGCCCCCGTGCCCTGGCCGAACAGGTCGTTGAGGTCGAACGGCTGGCCGGCGCCACCCCCGGGAAAGCCGCCACCGAAGCCGCCGCCGGCGAACATCGAGCGCGTCTCGTCGTACTGCTTGCGCTTCTGCTCGTCGCCCACGACGTCGTAGGCCTCCGCGATCGCCTTGAAGCGCTCCTCGGCGGCCCGGTCCCCCGGGTTGGAGTCGGGGTGGTTGGCACGCGCGAGCTTGCGGTAGGCCTTCTTGATGTCGGCGGCCGAGGCGTCCTTGGCGACGCCCAGCACCTGGTAGAAGTCCTTGGTCGCCCAGTCCGAGCTGGTCATCGTCCCCTCCTTCCCGGGGTCGTCGTCGTGGTGGCCCCGGCTGCGCTCAGCCCGGCTCGGCTCAGCTCGGCTCGGGGTCGAGGACGGTCACCTTGGCGGCCCGGACGACGCGCTCACCCATGCGGTAGCCCGCCTGGAAGACCTTGTCGCAGGTCGTCGTGCTGACCTCGCTGGAGTGCCCGTGCATGAGGGCCTCGTGCAGCCGCGGGTCGAACTCGTCGCCGGTGGCCCCGAACTTCTCCAGCCCGGCGCCGGCCACGACGCGCTCCAGCGCCTCGGCCACCGCCTTGAAGCCGCCCGAGAGCTCCTCGTGCTCGCGAGCCCGGTCGACGTCGTCGAGCGCGGGCATGAGCGCGGTGAGCACGGCCAGCTTGGCGTTCTGCACCACCAGGTCGCGGTCTCGGTCGACGCGGCGCTTGTAGTTGAGGTACTCCGCCTGCAGGCGCTGCAGGTCCGCGGTCAGCTCCGCGACCCGGGCGTCGAGCTCGCGGCTCTCCTCCTCACCGGTCGGCACCTCGGTCGGCGAGCCCTCCGGGACCCCGTCGGGACCCGCCTGGGACTCGCCGACGGGACCCTCCGGCCCGACGGCCGGGGCCGCGGTCTCCCGCGGTCCCGCCCCGTCGGCGTCGACGGGTGCCTCGTCCGGGGTGGACTCGGCGTCGAAGGCGACCTGGCCCGCGTCCGGGAAGTGCTCTTCCGTGGAACGGTCTCCGGTCGGCTGGGTCACCTCGACTCGCTCCCGTTGTCCTCGTCCTCGACGATCTCGGCGTCGACCACGTCGTCGTCGGAGTCGCCGGTGGCGAAGTCACCGGCGCCGGACGCGGCCGCGTCGGCCTCGCCGGCGGCGTACATCGCCGCACCCATCTTCTGGCTGGACTCCGAGAGCTTGGCCGCGGCCGCGCCGATCAGGTCCGTCGAGCCCTCGGAGGTGTCCTCGAGCGCCTTCTTGAGCGCGTCGACATCGGTCTGCACCTCGGTGCGGACGTCCTCGGGGATCTTCTCGCCGTTCTCGCCGAGGAACTTCTCGGTCGAGTAGGCGAGGGTCTCGGCCTGGTTGCGGGCCTCGACCGACTCCTTGCGCTTGCGGTCCTCCTCGGCGTACTCCTCGGCCTCCTTGACCATGCGCTCGATGTCCTCCTTGGCGAGCGCGGAGCCGCCGGTGATGGTCATCGACTGCTCGCGGCCGGTGCCGCGGTCCTTGGCGGAGACGTGGACGATGCCGTTGGCGTCGATGTCGAAGGTGACCTCGATCTGCGGCACGCCGCGCGGCGCCGGCGGGAGCCCGGTGAGCTCGAAGTTGCCGAGCGGCTGGTTCTGCGCGGCCATCTGACGCTCGCCCTGGTAGACCTGGATCATCACCGAGGGCTGGTTGTCGTCGGCGGTGGTGAACACCTCGGACCGCTTGGTCGGGATCGTGGTGTTGCGCTCGATCAGGCGCGTCATCACGCCGCCCTTGGTCTCGATGCCCAGCGACAGCGGGGTGACGTCGAGCAGCAGGACGTCCTTGACCTCGCCCTTGAGCACGCCGGCCTGCAGGGCCGCGCCGACGGCGACGACCTCGTCGGGGTTGACGCCCTTGTTGGGCTCCTTGCCGCCGGTCAGCTCCTTGACGACCTCGGCGACGGCGGGCATGCGGGTCGAGCCACCCACGAGCACGACGTGGTCGATGCCGTCGACGCCGATGCCGGCGTCCTTGATCACCGAGCGGAACGGCGCCTTGGTGCGCTCGAGCAGGTCCGCGGTGAGCTTCTGGAACTCGGTGCGGCTGATCTTCTCCTCGAAGTGCAGGGGACCGCTCTCACCGTGGGTGATGTAGGGCAGGTGGACCGTGGTCTCCGAGGAGGAGGACAGCTCGATCTTGGCCTTCTCGGCGGCCTCTTGGAGGCGCTGCTTGGCGATCTTGTCGGCGCCGAGGTCGACCCCGTTGTTGTCCTTGAACTTCTTGACCATCCACTCGACCAGGCGCTCGTCCCAGTCGTCGCCACCGAGGTGGTTGTCGCCGGAGGTCGCCTTGACCTCGACCACGCCCTCGCCGATCTCGAGCAGGGAGACGTCGAACGTGCCGCCACCGAGGTCGAAGACCAGGATGGTCTGGTCGGCCTCCTTGTCGAGGCCGTAGGCCAGCGCCGCGGCGGTGGGCTCGTTGACGATCCGGCTGACGTTGAGGCCGGCGATCTCGCCCGCCTCCTTGGTGGCCTGGCGCTGCGAGTCGGAGAAGTACGCCGGCACGGTGATCACCGCGTCGGTGACGGTCTCGCCGAGGTAGGCCTCGGCGTCGCGCTTGAGCTTCTGCAGCACGAACGCGCTGATCTGCTGGGGGGTGAACGACTTGTCGTCGATCTGCTGCTTCCAGTCGGTGCCCATGTGGCGCTTGACGGAGCGGATGGTGCGGTCGACGTTGGTGACCGCCTGGCGCTTGGCGACCTCACCGACGAGGACCTCGCCGTTCTTGGCGAACGCCACGACCGAGGGGGTCGTGCGTGCGCCCTCGGCGTTGGCGATGACGGTGGGCTCGCCACCCTCGAGGACGGCGACGACGGAGTTCGTCGTACCGAGGTCGATACCGACGGCTCGTGCCATGTGTGTGCTACCTCCACGTTGCGGGTCGGCCCCGGGACGGGCCGCTCTGGGATCGAGTCTGTCAAACAAGTTGAGCCGGTTCAACTCAACTTCTTCTGCTCGTCCCAACGACTCGCCCGGGCGGGATATTCCGTCCCTCGTGGCGTGGACCGGCCGGTCCCCGGCGGGTCAGGAGTAGCGGTGGCTCTTCGCCGCGTGACCCCGCTCGCGGGTGCAGGTCCGGCCGCCCATGTTGCGGTGGCCGCACAGCTCCTCGGCGGCGTCGCGCGCCTCCGCGGGCTCCTGCGTGGCGGCCGGCGCGGCCCGGCGCGGGGCCGGGGTGGCCGGACCGGCCGGGGCGCTCCGGGCGGTGGGGGCCGCCGAGCGGTTGCGGGCCGCCTCGTAGCGGGCTTCGCGCATCGCGCGCAGGGCGTCCATCTTGCTCATCGGCGGGTCACCCCCCGACTGTAGCCCGCGGAGGGGACGCCCCCGCGCCGCCGCTCAGCCGATCCGGACCGTGACCACGTTGGAGGCGCGGTGGGCCGCCTTGTCGAAGACCCGGAACTTGCTCTTGCCGGTCCGGCTGGTCTGGATCCAGGTCTCGAAGGACCCCCCGCGCACGGTCGCGTCGACCGGGAAGTCGGTCCAGGCACCGCCCTGCTTGCGCTGGACCTGGAGCGTGGCGCCCTCGCCGTCGGTGTAGACGCCGTTGAAGTTGATCCGCTCGCCCGGGCCGACGTTCTGCGGCGCCACGAACAGGGTGATCTTGTTGCGTTGCGGAGCCTTGGTCGCGGCCTTGCCGCTGGGCAGCTCGGAGGGCTTGGCCGACGGTCCCGGCAGGTCGAACCCGTCGTCGCCGGCGTCCTTGGTGGGCACGTAGGAGGGCATGTAGAGCGAGGCCGGCGCCGCCGCGTCGCCACCCTCGCCGGTGGCGTCGGTGAGGCCGCCGACCTGCGCCACCGCGACCATCGCTCCGCCGACGCAGAGTCCGACCACGACGGCCACGCCCAGCATGGCGGCGAGCGCCCACGCGAGCGTGCGCCCCGGGTCGTCCTCGCGGTCCTCAGGAGTCGCCATGGCCCCATCCTCCCCGAGACCCGTCCGCCGTCCAACCCGGCGTGCCTCCCGGCGCGGTCCGGGCGGGAGCCGGCGTCGCGGTCGGTGCCGGCGCGCCCGGGGGCCACGGCCGGTCAGCCGTGGCCCCCTCCCCCCATGCAGCGACCCCCGAGGAGGTCGCTGCCGGACCGAGGCGCATCCTTCACGCCACGTCAGGATGCGGTGGCGACGTGGCCACGGTCACCCTGAAACGGCGCTGCGAGCCAAGGTCGCACCGATCTCGCACTGGTCCGCCGGCCGGGACACCTCGGTCTTTTCGCCCGGATCGACCATGTACCGGCCCGAGATGGACGGTCGGGGCCCAGACCGGGCGCGGGGCGGCCCTAGGGTGAGGCGCCGGCGACGGGTCTGGGTCGCCGTCGAGCGCCTGGGGGGACGTGACCTCGATGAGTGATGACCTGCGCGACCTGCAGGAGCGGATCGCCGCCGTGACGAGCCGGGCGGAGTTCGTCGGCCTGCTCAAGGAGCTGCGCTCACGCCGCCACCTGACCGTGAAGGAGCTGGCCGCCGCCGTGGACCGGTCGGCGCGGTCGGGGGACGAGGAGCTCCTCGCCGTCTCCTACCGCACGGTGGCGGGGTGGTACGCCGGGGAGTCGCTGCCCCAGCGGGCCTACCACCGCGCCTTCGAGGTGACCCTCGAGCGGCTGGGCGTGACCGACACCCGGAGCTGGCTCGACGCGCTGGCACGCGTCCGGGCAGTGGGCTCGCTCGGCGGCGAGCCGCCGTACGTCGGGCTGCGTCCCTACCAGCCGGCGGAGGCACCGGTCTTCTTCGGCCGGTCCGACGACCTCGAGCACGCGATGCACCGCTTCGCGCAGGTGACGCGCGGGGACGGTCCGCGGCTGCTCGTCATCGTGGGCGCGTCCGGGTCCGGCAAGTCGTCGCTGATCCAGGCGGGGCTCCTGCCGCGCCTGACCGAGGCGGGCTGGCGCACGCTGGAGGTCGACCCCGGCGCCGACGCCCTCGCGACGCTGACAGCGGTGGACCCCACGGAGCGCACCGTGGTGGTCCTCGACCACGCCGAACGACTGTTCTCGATGGACCCCCGAGCTCGTGCCGCGGTCCTGGGGCGACTCGCCGAGGTCACCTCGGCGGACGCCTCGGCCGTCGCGGTCCTCGGCCTGCGCGGCGACGTCTTCGACCTCGCGGCGAGCGAGGACCTGCTGCGCCGGGGCCTCGACCGGGGCCAGGTCGTCGTCGGACCGATGACGGCCGACCAGCTGCGGGAGACGATCGTCGGTCCGGCCCGGCACGTCGGCGCCCACGTCGAGGAGGCGCTGGTCGACCTGCTGCTGCGCGACTCGGTCTCCCTGCGCGCCGTCGAGCCCCGCAGCGACTCCGGGGCCCTCCCGATGCTCTCCCACGCGCTGCGCCAGACCTGGCTCACCGGGGTGAGGGGAAGCATGACCGTGGCCGACTACCACCGGACCGGTGGTGTGCGCGAAGCCATCGAGCGGTCCGCCGAGGAGGCCTACGAGGCGCTGGACGACGACGACCGCGACGCCCTGCGTCGCGTGGTCCTCCGACTGGTCGACGTGGCCCCGGACGCCCGAGTGACCCGGCGCACCGCGGAGCTCGGCGAGCTCGAGGACCTCGTCGGAGTCCCGGTCGGGCGCGTGCTCGACCCGTTCGTGGCGCGGCGCCTGCTGACGGTCCACGAGCACACGGTCGAGATCTCGCACGAGGCGATGCTCACGGCGTGGAGCCGGTGCCGCGACTGGGTCCACGGTGCAGCGGCGGTGCTGCAGCGGCACCGGCGGCTGCGGGAGGCCACCGCGGCGTGGGAGGAGGCCGGTCGCCCCGACGCCGCGCTGGTCCGCGGCAGCGTGCTGGCGGAGCTCGAGCAGCTCGTCGACGGGGAGCCCGCCGGACTCCTGACCGAGGGCGAACGCAGGTTCGTGGGTCACAGCGTCGAGGCCGAGCGAACCGCGACCCACCAGCAGCGCCGCATGGTCCGGCGGCTCCAGGTCCTGCTCTCGGCAGCCCTGGTGCTGGCGCTCGTGGCGGGGGTGCTCGCGGTGACCGCGATCCGCGCGCGGCGGGACGCCGACCGCACCCGGGACGAGGCCACCTCACGGCAGATCGCCGCCACGGCCCGCAGCCTGGCCGCCACCGAGCCCGCACTCGCCGCACAGCTGGCCGTCGCCGCCTACGCGGTCCGCCCGACGGTCGAGGCCAGGTCCGCGCTGCTCGACCTCGCCGCAGGTGCGCTGCCGGCGCGCCTGACGGGCCCGGCCGGCACCACCGCCTCCACCATCTCGCGGTCGGGGTCGCTCCTCGCCGTCTCCGACCCGTCGGACGGGTCGGTGCGGCTGCTCACCCCCGACGGCCCCGGCTGGCAGCCCCGTCGCCGCGTCGAGCCCGGCGGGGAGGAGGTCTACGCCCTCGCCCTCGACCCCGACGGCGGCCTGCTCGCCGTCGGCGACGCGGGCGGGACGATCTCGCTGTGGGACGTCGCAGACCCGAGCCGGCCTCGTCGGACGACGGCGGCGTTCTCCGGACCCGACGGCGCGGTCCAGCACCTGGCGATCTCGCCGGACGGGGCCGAGCTCGCCGCCGTCGGCGACGGCGGGGACGTCCACCGGTGGTCGATCGCCGACCCGGCCACGCCCCGCGTCCGTCCAGTGATCCCCGTGCCGTCCGAGGTGACCTGGAGCGTCACCTACGCACCCCAGGGCGACCGCCTGGCCATCGGGGACGACGACGGACGCGCCTGGATCAGCTCGCGGACCGGCCGCACCCTGGCCCGGACCGTCGTGGGCGCCGGCCGGGTCGGCGCCGTCGCCTTCGCCCCGGACGGCACGCGACTGGCCACCGGCACGGACTCCGGCGAGCTCCGCGTCTGGCGGCTCGGCGCGCGCAGCGGCATGGCCGAGGTGGTGGAGGCCTCGGAGAAGTTCAGCAGCTGGGTCAACGTCGTCGGCTTCAGCCCCGACGGGCGCCACCTCCTGGGCGGGAGCTCGGACCACACGCTGCGCGTGTGGCGCACCGACACCTGGGCGGCCGTGACCCAGCTGCCCCATCCCGCGGCGATCGACGCGGCCACCTTCGCCGAGGACGGGACGCTCGTCACCTCGGCCGAGGACGGCGGGGCGAGGGTGTGGCGGACCGGCTCGATCCCGCGGGCCTTCCTCGGGCGCGTGTTCACCGTCGGCTACTCGGCAGCCGGCGACCGGCTCGCCGTGCTCTCCGGCGAGGACGTGCACGTCTGGCCGGTGGCGGCGGCCACCGGCACCGTACCGGCCGGAGAGGAGCCCCTCGCCACGTTGCCCGGGGATCCCGACTCGGCCGGCATCGGAGCCTTCTCGCCCGACGGCGACCTGCTGGCCCGGGGCACGCTCAGCGGCGAGATGCGCCTCTACGACGTCACGTCGCCGCACCGGCCCCGCCGCCTGACGCTGCCCCAGGGCGTCCAGGGCGGTGTGGTCCGGGGCGCCGTCTTCAACCCGGGCAGCGACGCCCTCGCGGCGAGCGGGGACGAGCAACGCCTCCGGCTGTGGGACCTCCGCGGCGAGCCCCGTCTCGCCTCGGACGTCCCGGTGCCGGGCAGCGGGGTGGTCGAGGACGTGGTCTGGTCGCCGTCGGGCGCGACGCTCGCCGCGGCCAGCAGCGACGGGCACGTCTACCTGGTCGACGTCACCGACCTGTCGCGCCCGACGGTGTCGGCCGACCTCGGCGAGATCGACAGCGAGTCGTTCGCGGTCGCGTTCGACGCCACCGGCACCCGGCTGGCCACGGGGGGGACCGATGCCGTCGTCCGGCTGTGGGACGTCGGCGACCCGTCCGCGCCCACCAGGGAGCGCGCCGCGCTCCGTGGTCCGCAGAGCCGGATCTGGAAGCTCCGCTTCGCCGGTCAGCAGCTCGTCGCCGCGGTCACCGACGGGACCGTGTGGCGATGGGACGTGAGTGACGGCGAGGAGTCCGAGGAGCTGTCGGTCCTCGGACCGGTGCCGGGCTCGCTGTTCGGCCTCGACGTGCACCCCTCCCGTCCCGTGGTCGTCGCCTCGGGCGCGGGCGCCGAGGGCTTCGCCGAGCTCCACCAGTGGCGCACCGACGTGGAGGCGGCGATCGACAGCGTCTGCTCCCGGGTCGGCGACCCTGTCTCCGAGCGCGAGTGGAGCGCCCACCTGCGCAGCGTGCCGTTCGCCTCTCCCTGCCGGTCCGGCGCGCGCGACCGCCGGTGAGCCCACGCCCCCGCCTCGGCCTCGCTCAGTGCCGGCCGAAGTAGTCGGTCAGCCGCCCGGTCGCCGTCGGGCAGGTGAGGTCGCGGTCGCGGCCGTCCTGCACCCACTGACCCATCACCGCGGGTCCACCCTGGAAGGACCAGTCGGTCTCGCACCGGCGCAGCGCCTCGCCGCGGGAGGTCTGCCCGGCGGCGCGCCACTCCGGCAGCCCGAAGGTGCGGTCCCCGACGACCGTCCTCCACAGCAGGGGCGTGGAGTAGAAGCCGACGTCGAGGCCGGAGGCGCGGTAGCCGCGCACCGCTCCCTCGACCACCGCGGCGTTGGCCCGGAGGCCCGGGCCCCAGTCGACGCCGGGGACCGGCTCGACGTCGACCCACACGAACGGCGCGCGCAGCCCGGCGGCGCGCATCTGCGCGGCGGCGAACATCGCCTGCTGGTAGCCGGTGTTGCGCTGGGCACCCAGCGGGGTCGCGCCGTCGTACGGTCCTTGGTCCTTGAGCCGCGCGACGGTCGCCGGGTCCGGACGCGAGTGGACCGCGTAGGCGCCCACGAGCATGCGCTGCCCGCGCACCCACGCGACCTGGTCGGCCAGGCACGGGTTGGGCGTGAACGACGGCCCGTTGGTCAGGCCGAGGACGACGAACCGCGCGCTGGGCAGGGGCATCGGGGCGCCCAGGGTGCGCTTCTGGGGGATGCCCAGGCCCTCGGGGCACTGCGGCCAGCTCGCGTCGGCGCCCTCGACGACGCCGATCAGCCGGGGCGTCGGCAGGGTCGGTGTGGGCGGCCGGGTGGGGCGGGGCGCCGGGCGCACCACCGTCGGCGACGGCTCCGGGCGTCCGACGGTCGGGGACGTCCGCGCGGGCGTCGACGGGGCGGCGGTCGTCGTGGACGGCCGGTCGAACGCCGTGCGGTCGAGGGCGTCGCCCCCGCAGCCGGCGAGCGTCAGCACGAGCAGGAGTGCGGGGACGACTCGCACGTGCGGGTCAGCCGACCTCGAACTCGCCGAGCTTGTCCCAGTGGTCGCCGGGGATCTGCATGTTGCGGACCTCCGGGGTCTCGAGGACGTACTGCGGGAGCTCGGCCTGGGCCCGCTTGAAGTGGTCGGAGGTCACGTGGGCCTCGGCGGCGTCGTCCCGGAACGCCTCGATCAGGACGTAGCGCTGCGGGTCCTCGACGCTGCGCGACCACTCGAAGAACAGGTTGCCCTCCTCGGCGCGCGTCGCCTCGGTGAAGTCGCGCGCGAGCTCGGGCCACTGGTCGGCGTGCTCGGGCTTGATCCGCCACGTCACGCAGATGAAGATCATCGGTCCTCCTCCGGTCTCGGATGCGCAGGCGAGCCTGCCAGACCAGGCTCGCACGACGTCGCGTCGAGCCGGGACCGCAGTGCCGGCGCGCGCTGCCGGCCGGCCGGGCGCCGGGCCGCCGACGGGGGGAGACCGCCGCGCCCATCGGGGCGAAACGCCCCGCGAAGCCCGATCATCCGGTGAGATGGCGCCCGCGGGCACTGTGCTGGCACCATATGAACTGGAAACAGGTTTCACTCCGAAGGGCGGCCCCGATGCACGGACTCCTCCAGGACAAGGTCGTCGTCGTGGCGGGCTACGGCTACGGCCTCGGCGCCGCGCTCGCCGACCAGGCCGCCCGGCAGGGCGCGCAGCTGGTGATCTCCGCGCGCACGGAGGAGAAGCTGGAGACCGCCGCCAAGGAGCTGCGCGGCCACCGCGTCGGCGTGCTCTGCGTGCCGTGCGACTTCGAGCTCGACGACGCCGGGGAGCACCTGGCCGCCACGACGCTGGAGACCTACGGGCAGGTCGACGTGCTGCTCAACAACGCGTTCCGCATGCCCCCGATGGACCCGCTGACCCAGGTCGCCCCGCACAAGATCCAGAGGTCGATCGCCACCAACGTGATCGCGCCGCTGCGCCTGGCGAGCGCCTTCGCCGACGGCCTGGCCGCCACCGGCGGCAGCATCGTCATGGTCAACTCCGCGGTGCTGTGGCAGTCCCAGCCGGAGTTCGCCGCCTACAAGCTGACCAAGGGCGCGATGCTGCACATGGCGGAGTCGCTCGCGACCGAGCTGGGCCCGCGCGGCATCCGGGTCAACTCCCTCGCGCCGAGCTGGATCTACGAGGACATCAACAAGGCCTACTTCGACTTCCTCGCCGCCGAGCAGGGCGTCACCCATCAGGACATCTACGACGAGCGCGCCGCCGTCACCGACCTGCGACGGCTGGCGACGCCCGAGGAGGTCGCCGGCGCTGCCCTGCTGCTCGCCTCGCCGCTGGCCAGTGCCATCACCGGGGTGTGCCTCGACGTCAGCTGCGGGGAGTTCCACCGGTGAGCTGATCGGCTCACGACGAGGTCGGCACCGTCGAGGACCTGCACGAGTCGGCCACCCGCGCCTGCGGGCTCTGAGGTGCTGCGATCACCCGCGACGACGAGGCCTGGCGACACGGACCCCCGCCGCCCCGGCACGAGCAAGCCCTCGCCGACGACGCCTCACCGACGAACAGGTGCGCGCCGCGTTCGAGGAGGCCTGACCGAACGGGCGGTCTCGTCCCGCGATCGGGTGAACGTCTGACAGGTGGTCTGGACGGGTGCCACGCTCGCCGCGGGCGGCAGTCGCCGCCGGTCTCTCTCGAAGGGCACACCATCAACACCACCGTCTCGGGCGCCGGCTGCGGCCTGCCCAGAAGCCCCCACACATCCTCCAGCCCGTGGCGCCGCGCGGCCATCGGCACGGTCGGCGGCGCCCTCGTCACCGGCGTCCTGGCCCTCGGCCTCCCTGCCTCCGCCGCATCCGCCGCACCCGCCGCACCCGCCGCACCCGCCGAGCCGGCGTACGTCGTCTCGCACACCATCGCGCTCCCGAGCGCGGTCGGCGACGGCATGGCGATCGACTCCACCCACCACAAGGCCTACGTGGTCCACAGCGGCGCCGAGGGCACGGTCTCCGTGGTCGACCTGACCACCGACACGGTCACCACGACCATCGAGGTCGGACGCTATCCGTTCCGCGTCGCCGTCGACGAGGCGCTCGACCGCGCCTACGTCAGCAACTCCAGTGACCAGGACATGCACACGACCTCCGCGATCGACACGATCTCGGAGATCAACACCACCACGGACACCGTCGTCCGGACCATCAGCGGGCTCTTCGCGCCCCGCGGCGTGGCGGTCGACCCCACCACGCACACGCTCTACGCGGCGGAGTACCTCGGCGGCCAGGACCTCGCCGTCATCGACCCCACCACGGACCCGGCCACGATCGAGAGGACCGAGATCCTCGAGAGCCGGCCGTGGGCGGTCGACGTCGACCCGGTCCGCCACCGCGCCTACCCCACGACCCTGTTCGGCGGCACTCTGTCGACCGTGGAGGGCACGACGATCCTCAGCAAGACCTACGGCTTGACGGGCCCGACCAACGTGACGGTCGACCCCGCGACCAGCACGGCGTACGTGGTCGCCAGCAACCTCGACCAGGTGTACGCCCTCGACCTCACCGACGACGACCCGACCGTCACGGGGCCCCTCGGCACCACGCCGGGCGCGGGGCCCTCGGACGTGGCGGTCGACCCGTCGACCAGCACCCTCTTCGTGACCAACCTGTACGACGACACGGTGTCCGTCCTCGACCGGGCCACCGGCGACCTCGTGGCCACCGTGCCGGTCGGTGACGCCCCCGTGGCCGTCGAACGCGACCCGGCCACCGGTCGCGTCTACGTGCTCAACGGCACGGCCCGGACGATCTCGGTCATCCAGGCGCCCGTCCCGCAGGCGATCACCTTCACCTCGACCGCCCCCACCGACGCGGAGGCGGGCGACCACTACACCGTCACCGCCACCGGCGGTGGGTCCGGCCAGCCGGTCACCTTCAGCACCGACAGCACCACGTGCACGGTCACGCCCGAGGGCGCAGTGAGCCTCCAGCACGCGGGCACGTGCGTCGTCACCGCCGACCAGGCCGGCGCCGCGGAGTACCTCGCCGCCCCGCCCGCCACCCAGCAGGTCGAGGTGGCGCTGCAGCCGACCCGCATCGAGGTCCAGCTCGACGACGACGACCTGGCATGGGACGAGCTCGCCGTCGCCCAGACCTGGTCCTCGGACGTCCCCGGTCTCGTGCAGTACTACCTCGACGGTGAGCCCTACGGCGAGCCGCAGCACGTCGAGTCGCCCGCCGGCTACACCACGCTGCCCGACGAGATCGGCAGCCACGTCCTGGGCGACCACGAGGTCAGCGCCACCCTGACGCCGACGGACTCCACGACCTACGCCACCTCCACGGACAGCACGACCTTCACGGTCAGCCGCATCCCCACGGTCACGCACCTGGTCCTCACCCCGGACGCCCTGACAGCGACCGTCTCCCGCGCCCAGCAGGGCTACCTCCTGCCGACCGGCTCGGTGCGCTTCTTCGTCGCCGGCGAGGAGGTCGGGGACGCGCCGCTCCTCGACGGCGTCGCGACGCTGGCGGGCCGCCTGGAGACCGGCGACAGCCGCCGGGTCACGGCCGTCTTCGACGACCAGGACGCCTTCGCCGGCTCGACCGACTCGACGGCGCGGGCCAACCCGGTCATCACCGCGACCCGCTCGAGCTCCGCAGGGTCGCGACACGGCTGGCACCGCACCCCGGTGACCGTGACCTTCCACTGCCGCACCGCCGGCGCGCCCCTGACCGCGCCCTGTCCGGCCCGCGTGACCCTCTCGCGCAGCGGTGCGGACCAGACGGTCACCCGCATGGTCATGGCGCAGGACGGTGGCGTCGCGACGGTCGAGTCCCGGCCGGTCAGCATCGACCGGGTGCGGCCGACGCTGCGTCTGACCGGCGTGCGCCACGGCGCGACGTACTTCGCCGGCGGGCCGACCGCCCACTGCCGCGTGACCGACGGGCTCTCGGGTCCCGCCGGCTGCACGGTGAGCCACCACAGGCACGGGTCGCGCCTGGTCTGGGTCGCGAGGGCCACCGACCGGGCGGGCAACCTCACCACGCGCCGGGTCGTCGCTCGCAGCGTGGCGGTGTGGATCGACGGCGCCCGGGTCCGCGACGGCCTGCCGGTCGTCCGAGCGGGTCGCACCTACACGGTGCTGGTCGCGGCGACGCGTCGCCCGCACTACGTCTATGCCGCACCCGCGCCGCACCGGCCGTACGGCGGTGGCGTCGCCTTCGAGCGGATCGGCAAGCAGCGTTGGGCTCTGGGCGTCACGTTCACCCGGTCCATGACCGGCCACGCGCGGTGGAACATCGGCACGCGGATCGGCGCCCGGACGACCGTGACGACGGTGCGCGTGGTGCGCTGAGGACGGCCGTCCCGTGGCACGACAGACGATCCGGCTCCTCCGACGGGGGGGCCGGATCTGTCACGTTGCGGGGAGAGTGGCGTTCGCCCGTGCCGCGAGGTGAGCACGGTTAGACTCCGCAGATGGACTCGACTTCCGACCAGGGCACGTCCGCCCCCGCCCAGAAGATCCGGGTCTTCCTCCTCGACGACCACGAGATGGTCAGGCGCGGCCTGCGCAACCTGTTCGAGGCGCAGGACGACATCGAGGTGGTCGGTGACTGCGGCAGCGCCAAGGAGGCCGAGTCGCTGATCCCGGCCGCCCGTCCCGACGTGGCCCTGCTCGACGGCCGCCTGCCCGACGGCAACGGCGTCGAGGTGTGCCGCGTGATCCGCTCGGTGGACCCGGCGATCAAGGCGATCATCCTCACCTCCTACGACGACGACGAAGCGTTGTTCGCCGCGATCATGGCGGGCGCCTCGGGCTACATCCTCAAGGACATCATCGGGATGGACCTCGTCGACGTCGTGCGCAAGGTCGCGGCCGGCCAGTCCATGCTCGACGCCTCGGTCACCCAGCGCGTCCTCGAGCGGGTGCGCACCGGCGGCCCGACCGAGCCGACCGAGCTGTCCTCGCTGACCCCCCAGGAGCGGCGCATCCTGGAGCTGATCGCCGAGGGGCTGACCAACCGCCAGATCGGCGAGAGCCTGTTCCTGGCCGAGAAGACGGTCAAGAACTACGTCACGAGCATCCTCGGCAAGCTGGGCATGCAGCGCCGGACGCAGGCCGCCGTGCTCGCGTCCAAGCTGATGCACTGACCGCACCACCCACGGGAGGGTCCGCGATGGCCGGAGCCGACGACGTCCCGTCGCCCGCCGGACCGCCCGCATGGGCGCTGCGACAGGCGGCCGAGGAGCTCTACGACACCGACGACGACGCGGCAGTCGTGCGCCGCGCCGAGGAGATCACACGCGACCGGGCACAACGCGAGGACGAGCGCCACGACGAGTACGACGACCCCGACGAGGGCGGCGAGGGCTGAGTCACCGGCGACCTCCCGCGGTGCGGGCGGCCCGGGTCGTCGTACGTCGGGTCGTGCCCACCCGCGCGACGGGCCCCAGGACCCGCGTCCGACGGTGCGGCCCGCCGTCCGGTTGGGGACCCGCCGGACGAGCACAATGCCCCCATGACCGACAACCGACTGGCCGTGCTCATCGATGCCGACAACACCTCCGCCAAGCTGGTGAAGGAGATGTTCGAGGAGCTGGCCAGCTATGGCACGCTCACCGTCAAACGCGCCTACGGCGACTGGACCAACCCACGGCTGGGGGGCTGGCGCGAGGCCTTGCTGGGCAACGCGATCTCGCCGCAGCAGCAGTTCGCCTACACCGTCGGCAAGAACGCCACCGACTCCGCGCTCATCATCGACGCGATGGACCTGCTCTACTCCGGCACGGTCGAGGGCTTCGCGATCGTGTCCAGCGACAGCGACTTCACCCCGCTCGCCACCCGGCTGCGCGAGGCCGGCAAGCGGGTGATCGGCGTCGGTCAGCGCCAGACGCCGAAGGCGTTCGTCGAGGCGTGCGAGAAGTTCATCTACGTCGAGGTGCTGGGCGACAGCGCGGAGCCGTCGCCGTCGACCACGGAGGACTCGGACTCCGGGACCTCCCAGCCGGAGCCCCCGCGCTCGCTGCAGAGCCTGCTCACCAAGGCGCTCAACAAGGTGGCCACCGACGACGAGGACTGGGCGTCCCTGTCCGCGCTGGGCAACCACCTCAACCGCACCGACCCGTCGTTCGACCCCCGCACCTACGACTTCCCCCGCCTCAGCGACCTGGTCAAGGGCCAGCACTTCCTGGAGACCCAGTCGGTCTCGTCCAGCAGCGGGCACGGCCAGCTCTGGGTGCGGCTCAAGGGTCGCCGCGGCAGCTCGCAGGCCGCACCGGCCAAGGCGGCCAAGTCGGCCAAGGCGGCCAAGTCGACCGGGTCGACCCAGTCGACCGAGAAGGCCGCCAAGAAGACCAGCGCCAAGACGGCGACCAAGGCCGCGGCCAAGGTCGGCAGGAAGGCTGCCGCCGGCTGAGGGCCGATCAGCACCCGACCACGAGGCTGCGGGACAGCTGGGTCGTGAGCCACTCGCGGTAGGCCCCGGCACTCAGGCCCAGCTCGGCCCGGAGCAGGTGCCACGTCTCGGGACCCAGGAGCACGTAGAGCGTGTGGGTGGCCGCCTCGACCTCGAGCGCCCGGGGCAGGGCACCGTGCTCCTCGAGGGCGCGGGCGAGCAGGGTCATGTCCGCGAGGTGACCCCGCTTGCCTCCTTCCCACAGTGCGGCGACCTCCGGGTGCGAGGCAGCAGCACCTCGGGCCACGGCGAACAGCGCCCCGGTGCGCTCGTGCAGGGCGGTGGTCTCCTCCGCCAGCCGGCGTACCGCACGCGCCGCGTCCGGCTCCTGGAGGATCTCGACGAACCAGTCGCGCCCGGCAGCGGGGACCGGTGCCTCGTCACCGACGAGAGCCACTTCGACGACCTCCTTGAGCAGCGCACTCTTGGTGGTGAACTGGAGGTAGACCGTCTTCTCCGCCACCTGCGCCGCCGTCGCCACGGCGCGCATCGAGGTGCCGGCATAGCCATGGGTCAGGAAGAGCTCGCGGGCCGCGGTGCGGATGCGGCGCCGGGTCTCGAGAGCCGCTGCCTCGCGGCGAGGGGACCGGTAGGGCCGCGGCGCGGGGTCGCGGGGCGCGGTCTGGTCCATGCAGTCTTCTCGCTTGCCGGATGTTGGGGCCAGTGCCACTGTAGTGAACTGCCTGCAGGACAGCAAGGCGGTACCGGAGGAGGAGACGTCATGGCTGGTCTGCCGACGCTCGAGATCATGACCGTCAAGGTCCCGGTGAGCGACCTGACCGCGAGCCGACGCTGGTACGCCCAGGTCCTCGGTGTCCGCGAGGAGATGGAGTGGCCCGACGAGGACGGCACCGTGCGTGGTGTCGCCTTCTCAGCGCTCGGAGGCGTCACGCTGGCCCTGCGCGAGCACCTTGACGGGGCTGGAGCCACCAGGGACTTCGGGTTCTTCATGGTGCGGGTGCCCTCCCAGGAGGACCTCCCGCCGTGCGCGGAGCACCTCGACGCGCTGGGGATCAGCCACACCCCGGTGATCAGCGGCGCCCGGGGCCGCCTGGTCGGCTTCCACGACCCGGACGGTCACGAGCTCGCCTTCTATGCCGAGACCGAGACCTCGGGCGTCCGCAGCGACGCGGTCCACGCCGTGCGCCGCGTGGTCTCGTGACGCCGGGCGAGACCGTCGCCCGGCTCCGACTGGGCCGCCGCACCGGAGCCGTCGCCGGACGTGCCTTGCTGGCCCAGACGGTGCTGTTCCTCCTCGACGCCACGGAGGCGCTCGACCCGTCCTGGACCTTCCACGTCACCTCCGCCGGCAGGGCCGAGAACGTGGGGCGTCGGCGAATCTGCGTTGCCGTCGTCGAATGGCGCTGGGATCGTCGTCGGCATGCCCTTCAGCCCGTTCGACCCGCCCTACGACCAGCTCATGGCGGCCGCCGACGCGGTCGCCGACGTCCGCCCCGAAGTCGACCGGGAGCCGGCTCGTGAGGTCTTCGAGGAGTCGGCGGTGCTGCTGCACAACGGACTCGTGCTCGACGGGCTCGACGCGCACGACGCCCGGGCGATGGTCGCGGGGTTGAGCCTCGACCTGGTCGAGCCCGACCCGGGCAGTGCCATCCGCGCGCGCCCACGCTGTCGCCGTCGGTGCTGGGAGCCTGCACGACCCCGACGCGGTCTCTGCCAGCTACCTCATCGCGGCCGCGCTGTTCCAGCTGTGAGCAGGCCGGCGATCCCGGCAGCGATCGCGGCGGGATAGGCGAGCACGACGGACAGCTGCGGGAGCAAGGACTCCGGCGCCACCAGGGTGAAGCCGCCGCACAGCACCACCGGGAGGGCGAGCCCCACCGCGACCCAGCGCGGCCATCCACGAGACAGGCTCCACCCGATCAGCGACACCAGCACCGCGCACGCCAACAGCACCAGCCGCTCGCCCTCGCGTGCGCGTGCGAGTGCGGTGTCGGTGTTCTCGAGGTAGATGCCGGCACCCAGGCCTTGCGCCAGGAGGGTCAGAGCCGTCGCCACCGCTGCGCCCCAGGCCAGCGCACGCAGGAGACGAGGCAGGAGACAAGGCGGGAGGAGTCGGTGCATGGCTCCATGCTCGCCGCCGGCACATCTGAGCACATCCGTCCGCGTACTCAGCTCCCGACGGGGAGCATGCTGGACCCATGGAGATCTCCGATGCGGTCGACGCCGTCCGCACCCACCACCGGGCCGTCCTCGTCACGATCAAGCGCGACGGCCACCCCCAGCTCTCCAACGTCCTCGCGGCGGCCGGGGACGACGGCGTCGTGCGGGTGTCGACGACCGACGACCGCGCCAAGACCGCCAACCTGCGACGTACGCCCTGGGCCGCGCTGCACGTCAACGCCGGCAGCTTCTGGTCCTACGCCGTCCTGGAGGCCGAGGTCACGCTGTCCGAGGTGGCCGCGGACCCGCACGACGAGGCGACCGAGGAGCTGGTCGACCTCTACCGCCGGTTGAGCGGCGAGCACGACGACTGGGAGGACTACCGCGCGTCCATGGTCGGTGAGGGCCGGCTCGTGGTCCGGCTCGCGCCGACGCACGCCTACGGCATGCTGCGCTGAGCAGCGCGCCTGGTCAGGACTCCCCGCACATCAGCCCGGACTCGCAGGCGAAGGCGATCGCGCGCGGCCGGTCGCGCCGCTCGAGCTTGTCCAGCACGCGACCGAGGTGGGTCTTGACGGTCGTCTCGCCGAGGAACAGCGCGGCGGCGATCTCGGAGTTGGACAGCGCGCGGCCGACGAGCCGCAGCACGTCGGTCTCGCGGGGGGTGAGCAGGTCGAGCCGCTCGGAGCGGCCCTCGTGAGCGGGGGCGCGCCCCAGCCGGGCGATGACGCCGGGCACCACGGACGGGTCGATGACGCCGCGGCCCTCGGCGCCCCGCCGGATCGCCGCGAGGAGGTCCTCGGGCGGGCTGCTCTTGAGCAGGGACCCGGCGATCCCGCGTCGCAGCGCCTCGTCCACCACGTCGTCCTCGTCGAACGTGGTGAGCACCAGCACCCGCGGCGCTCCCTCCTCGCCGAGCAGCCGGCCGACGGCGTCGAGCCCGTTGAGGCGCGGCATCCGCACGTCCATCAGCACGACGTCGGGCGAGGTCGCGCGCACGACGCGGACCGCACGTCCCTGTCCCGACTCAGCGCGCGCTTCGGCGTCGCCTTGGCCGTCGCCCAGGTCGGCGTCATGGTGGGGATGTCGGTCTTCGTCCTGCCCCGCGGCGGACGGATCGGGATGGACCCGCTCGAGTGGGGCACCGCGTGCTCGACGCCGAGCAGTGCTACGGGGTCGGCAACTACGTGTTCATCCTGGCCGGGATCCTCCTGCTCGGCTTTCTCGGCGCGGTGCACGAACGGATGCGACGCGTCGACGGCACCGGGGTGCTCGCCGCGGTCGCCGTGGCCGCCGGTGTCATCGGGTCGTTCGTGTGGCCGTTCGCCGCCGTGATCCACGACGTCGCGATCGAGGCGGCGGACACCGGCGCGGACCCGCGCCTGCTCGCCAGGTGGGACTCGATCGCGCGATGTCGCTGGCGTTCTCGGCTTTGCCCCGGATCTTCTTCGTCGGAGCGATCGTGCTCGGGCTGCGGCGGTCCGGGACGTCCCCGCGGCTGGCCCGCGTCGGCGTCGCGCTCCTGCCGCTGTTCCTCGTGGGGAGCGCGACGCTCGTCGTCGGTGGCCTGTTCCCGGTGTTCGCGCTCAGCTCCCTGGCCTACGAGCTGTGGGTCGGGGTGCTGGCGTGGCACTGGCTGCGTCGCGACCGAGCCGCTCCGGGCGGACCACCGGACATGCGACCACCGGGCCTACGGTGGGGGCATGGACACCGCGTCGCTGACCTCCCTCGCCCACCAGCACCTGCAGGCCGCCGCCGGCACCAGCGCCGGCCGCTCCGCGGTCACCGTCTACGGCGGCCAGGCGCACGACCTGCGCCAGACCATGATCGCGATGACCGCGGGGACGGTGCTCGGCGAGCACGAGGCCCCCGGCGAGGCGACCCTGCAGGTGCTGGAGGGTCGCGTCACGCTGCGGGCCGGCGAGGAGGAGTGGGGGCTGGGCGCCGGCGACCTGCTGGCGATCCCGCCGCGGCGTCACGACCTGGTCGCCGACCAGGACGCGGTCGTGCTGCTGACCGTGGCCACCCGCGCCTGATCAGCCGTCGTCGCCGTCGGCGCCGTTCGAGGTGCTGGACGAGCTGCCGGCCCGGCCCTCCCAGACGGCCTTCGCCCCGGAGTGCCCGATGAGCACGATCTGGACCATCGTGCCGATGCCGGCGACGAGGCCGAGCACCATCAGGCCGGTGGCCAGGCCCTTGCCGAGCGTGGCGCGGCGGGGCAGGAAGTACTGCGCGGCCGCGAAGACCAGCATGCCGACCGCCCACCAGACGAGCATGTCGCCGAGCTCGGCGTGCTCCTCGATCAGCCGGCTCTCCCCGACCGTGTGCTGGAGGCTCTCGCCGGTCGACGTCGAGATCGGCGCCAGCGCCACCGAGAGCGCCGCCCCGACCAGCGGCAGGAGCCCGGCCCACGCCCGGATGCGCGGGGAGAACGCGGTCAGGATGACCAGGAGCGCCGTCAGGGGCACCAGGACGACGGTCGCGTGGACCACGAGCGGGTGGAGCGGAAGACCAAGGACGGTCTCGGGCATCAGGTCACCTCCGGGGACGAGTGCGGCCATCCTTGCCACCGCACCTGTGAGGGACCTGTCAACCAGCGCGGGGCCGCGACGATTTGAGGCCGGGTTAGGGAACTCTTGAGGTCGGCCCGCTCCTCAGCGCGGGGTGACCACGATCCGGGCGCCGAGCGCCGGGACGCTGGTGATGTTGCGGACCTTCGGGTGGTCGTCGTGCCCGGGCACCACCTGCACGTCGTAGGCCGCCAGGACCTCTCGCAGGACGGCCACGCCCTCCATCAGGGAGAAGCCGGCCCCGATGCAGCGTCGCACCCCGCCGCCGAACGGGATCCACGTGTGGGGCTGGATCCGGTCCTCGAGGAACCGCTCGGGCCGGAACCGCTCGGGCTCGGGGAAGTGCTCGGCGTCCTGGTGGCTGAGGAGGATCGACGGGCCCGTGGAGGTGCCACGGGGCAGGCGGGTGCCGGCGATCTCGGCGGGTCCCTGCAGCTGGCGCACGACCATCGGGATGATCGGGTGCAGGCGCAGCGCCTCCTTCATCACGGCCTCGAGGTAGTCGTCGTCACCGTCGTCGGCGGCCGCCTGCGCCGTGCGCAGCAGCGCCGGGTGACGGCCGAGCTCGTAGAGGCACCACGACAGCCCGGACGCGGTCGTCTCGTGGCCGGCGAGCAGGAGGGTGACCAGCTGGTCGCGCAGCTCGGCGTCGGAGAGCGGGTCCTCGCCCTCGGCCTCACCGACGTGCAGCAGCTGGGTGAGCACGTCCGTGCGCCGGTCGAGGTCGGAGGCGGCGCGCCGCTCGCGGATCTCGGCGTAGACGAGCTCGTCGAGCCGGCGCTGCACCTCGGCGATCGCCTTCCACGGGCCGAAGCGCATCAGGGACGGGTAGGCCGAGCCCAGGAGCACGACGGGCTTGACGTCGACGGTGGCCAGCACGAGCGGCCGCAGCCGGTCGAGCCGTGCCTCGTCGGTCACGCCGAAGACGACCCGCAGGATCACCTCGAGGGTGAGGGCGTTCATCCGCTCGAGGCTGCGGAACTCCTCCCCCGGCTGCCACGTGGCGACCTCCGCGCGGGCCAGGTCGGTGACCATCGTGCGGTAGTCCTTCATCACCGCCGGACGGAAGGCCGGCATCAGCAGCTTGCGGGCCCGCTTGTGCTGGTCGCCGTCGACCAGGAGCAGCGAGTGCTCGCCCATGATGGGGCCGAGGATCGCGTTGCCCTTGCCGGCGTGGAAGGTCTGCGGGTCCCCGGCGAAGAGCTGCTTGGTCGCCTCGACGTCGTCGAAGAGCACGAGCGGGCGACCGCCGGGCACCAGCCGCACGGTGAACCGGTCTCCGAAGCGGCGGCGCAGGTGCGGCACGAAGCTGTGCCGCATCCGCATCAGCGCAAAGGTCTGGGCCAGGGGCGGCCAGCGGTAGCCCCGTGGCAGCGCGGCGTCGTCGACCTTCGGCGCGCGCGAGCCGGCCGGCGACCTCCGGGTGAGCCGGTGGTCGGTGCTCGTCCCGTGGCCGGTGGCGTGGGCGGGGTCGGTCGCCGTCATGTTCGGATACTAACGGTATCCGAGCGGTCCCGGACAGCCCCCGCCAGGGCCTGCGCCAGCTCGGTCCGCGAGGCGATGCCGAGCTTGGTGTAGACCTTGCGCAGGTGGTACTCCACGGTCTTGGGGCTGAGGAACAGCGACGCCGCCGCCTCGCGGGTGGTGCGCCCCTCGCTCAGCAGGAGGCTCACCTGCAGCTCCTGCGGGGTGAGCAGCGTGCGCGCCTCCGCATCGCGCCGGCGCACCGTCTCGCCGGTCGCGGCCAGCTCGTCGGCCGCGGCCTCGGCCCATCGGTCGGCACCGAGCTGCTCGAAGTCCTCCAGGCCAGCGCGCAGCTGCACCCGCGCGTCCACACGGTGCCCTGACCTGCGCAGGCACGCGCCGTACGCCAGCCGGGTGCGGGCGGTCTCGAAGCGGTCGAGCGTGGTCGCGTGCAGGCGCAGCGCCTCCTCGAAGCACCCCGACGACGACGTGGGCGAGGCGACCATCCCCCGCGCGCGGGCGGCGCGGGCCAGCGCCCAGGGCTGACCCTTGGCCGCCGCCGCTCGGCCGTAGGCCTCCGCGACCGCGCGTGCCTCCTCCGCCCGCTCGAGCCGGAGCAGCGCCTCGACCGTCTCGGGCGCGGGCGCCAGGTCGGGGTCGGCCAGCTCGTGCTCGGTCAGCACCTCCTCGAGCTGGCCGAAGCGGGCGAGCGCACGAGCCGGCTCCCGCAGCGACAGCTCCAGGTCACCCAGGGCGAACAGCACCCAGGCGCGGGCCATGTGCAGGTGGACGTCGGGCGGCGTGGCCAGCACGTCGTCGGCGTGGCGGCGACACGCCTCCTCCCGGCCCTGGCGGGACTCCAGCCAGCACAGGCCCGCCAGCGACATCAGCCGCTCGGTGACCTGACCGGTCTCCTCGGCCAGGCGGACGGACTCGGTGTAGGCCGCCTCCGCCTCGGCCCACGCCGTCGTGGTCGCCTGGTCGCGCGCCACGTGGAACAGGACGGCGGGCAGCGCCCCGACGCCGGCCTGGCCGCGCACCCGATCGACGTGGTCGCGCAGCGTGCGACCGGATTTGGCGTCGCGCAGGAACAGCGGCACGAGCATCACGCACGAGAGCCGGTGCGGGTCGCTGAGCAGCTCCGGGCTCGCCTCGACCAGCGGCACGGCCTCGCGCAGGTCGTCCGCGCCACCCTGCTCGCCCGCGAGCATCCGCGCCATGCCGGTGGCGATGAGCCCGAGCGCACGCGCTCGTGGGTCGCTCACCCGCGGCAGGAGCTCGACGAGGCGGCGCGCCAGCCGGGCTGCGGCAGGGGCACCGGCGAGGTAGAAGTTCGCGTGCACCGCGTCGGCGAGGAGCTCGCACTCCGCGGCCGGGTCGAGCGCCCGGTCGGCAGCGGCGACGAGCAGGTCGCGCGCCTCCCCGAGGTGGCCGGTCCGCGCCGCGACGGCACCACGCAGCGCGAGCTTGCGGGTCTGCGGCGCCGCTCCTGGCGGCTCGGCCCGGTCGTGGGCGTCGAGGAGGGCCAGGGTGCGCTCGGTGAGCCCCGCCGACCAGGCCGTCTCGGCCGCCAGCAGCCACCGCTCCGCCCGCTCCGAGGAGTCCGGCGAGAGGCGGGCGGCACGCTCGTAGCCACCCGAGGCGACCGCGTAGGCCCGCCGACGGCGCGCGCGCCCCGCCGCCTGCGAGAGCTGGGCGGCGATCGCCTCGTCCGGCGCCCACACCGTCTCCGCGAGGTGCCAGGCACGCCGGTCGGCATCGTCCTCGGGCAGCACATCGGCAACGGCGGCGTGCACCGCTCGGCGGGTGCGCGGGCTCGCCGTGGAGTACGACGCGGAGGCCACCAGGGGATGCCGGAACGCGAGCCGGTCGGCGCGCAGGTGCAGCAGCCCGGCGTCCTGGGCGTCGGCGAGGGCGGCGGCCTCGACGCCCAGGGCCGCGCACGCTCTGGTCACGACGGCCAGGTCGCCGGCGCTCACGGCGGCCACGAGGACCGCGGTGCGGGCGTCCTCGTCGAGCTGCTCGAGCCGGCGGGCGAACGCCTCGGCCACCCGGTCGGGGACGCGGAAGGGGTGCCCGGACGGCTCGGTGGCCAGCGCGTCGAGGTCGTCGGCCAGCTCGATCAGCGCCAGGGGGTTGCCCCTGGCGAGCTCGAGCAGCGGCGCCATCCGGTCCGGCACGAGCGGGGCCTGCGCGGTGCGCTCGACCAGCGTCCGGGCGGCCGTGTCGCCGAGCCGCTCCAGGCGCAGCAGCGGCAGCCCCCCGACGAGGTGGTCGACCTCGGGGCTGCGCGCGGTGGCCACCAGCGCGACCGGGTCGTTGGTCAGGCGGCGCGCGGCGAAGACCAGCGCCTCGACCGACGGGGGGTCCATGGTGTGGAGGTCGTCGACGGCGACGAGGACCGGGCCGTCCTCGGCGCACCGCGAGAGCAGCTCCAGCACGGCCGCGCCGATGACGAAGCGGTCACCGGTCTCGACCACCGAGTCCCGCCCGGCCGCAGGCCCGAGCCCCACCGCATCGGCGAGTGCCGTGGCGCGGGGCCCGGTGAGGGCCTCGACCCGGGCCAGCACGGGACGCAGCAGCTGGAGCAGGCCGGAGAACGGCAGGTGTCGCTCGCCCTCCCACCCGGTCGCCCGCAGGACGGTGAGGTCCGCGGCCCCCTCGAGGATGTCGAGGAGCAGCGCGGTCTTGCCCACTCCGGGCTCACCGACCACCACGACGGTGCCGCTCACGCCGAGGCGTGCGTGGTCCAGCAGGCGGCGCATCGCCGCTCGCTCCGGGTCTCGCCCCAGGAGCTCGACACTCACGGAGCCCAGTCTAGGGACGCCGCCCCCTGGGGCGCCTGCTCGAAGGACCAGGGGGGGCCCCCGGACGCGACCGACGCCGTGGTCGGCGCAGGGTCGGAGCCGTCAGCCTCACCGACTCCACCGACCTCACCGACCTCACCGACCTCACCGACCTCACCGACCTCACCGAGGAGCAGCTCATGACCACGACCGCCCCCACCCTGGACCGCAGCGCCGACAACGGCGTCGACGTGCTCGCCCTCCTGGGCGCCCGCGAGGCCCTGGCCGACACCCCCGAGATCGCCCAGTTCCAGTGGCGCTCCTCGGTGACCTGGCTGCGTGGCACGCACAGCCGCGCCACGATCGAGGGCTTCCACGGCTTCTGCGACGAGCAGCAGCACCACACGTCCTTCGCCCTCGAGGCCGACCACCCCGAGCAGTTCGCGGCCCGGGACCAGGCCCCCACCCCGGTCGAGATCGTCCTGGCCGCGCTCGGCTCCTGCCTGACCGCGGGCGTCGCCGCGGTCGCCCAGCAGCGGGGGATCCAGCTGCACTCGGTCACCGCGGACCTCACCGGCGAGATGGACCTGCACGGGATCCTCGGGGCCGACCCGGAGGTGCGCAACGGCTTCAGCAGCGTGGCGGTCACCTACCGCATCGACGCCGACGCGACGCCGGAGGAGATCCAGGCGGTCGTCGCCCAGTCGCAGAAGCGCTCGGCCGTCTTCGACGCCCTGACCAACCCGACCGACGTCACCGTCACCGTGGCGTGATGCCCGAGGTCACCGCGGTCGTGGTCGGGGCCGGTCACGCCGGCCTCGCCATGAGTCATCACCTCGCCGCCCGCTCGATCGACCACGTGGTCCTCGAGCGGGGGGAGGTGGCGCACTCGTGGCGCACCCAGCGCTGGGACTCGCTGCGACTGCTCACGCCGAGCTGGATGACCAGGCTCCCCGGCGCGCCGTACGACGGCCCGGAGCCGGACGGCCACCTCACCGCCGCGGAGACCGCCGGACTCCTCCGTCGGTACGCCGCGGCCCGCCAGGCGCCGGTCCTCACCGGCACCACGGTGACCGCGGTGCGGCCGGGTCGACTCGGTCTCGAGGTCGAGACCGACCGCGACCGGTGGCAGGCCCGCTCGGTGGTCCTCGCCGCGGGCACCACCCGTGCGACGATGCCCACGCTCGCCGCCCGGCTCCCGCGCCGGACGGCGTCGGTGGCCGCTCTGCACTACCGCAACCCCGACCAGCTGCCGCGCGGCGGCGTCCTGGTGGTGGGGGCCTCGGCCACCGGCGCCCAGCTGGCCGAGGAGCTGCAGCGCTCCGGGCGGCCGGTCACCCTGGCCGTCGGCGAGCACGTGCGGATGCCGCGTCGCTACCGCGGCCGGGACATCTTCTGGTGGCTGGACCGCACGGGGATCCTCGACCAGCGCTGGGACGAGGTCGACGACCTCGTCCGGGCGCGAGCACTTCCCTCCCCGCAGCTCGTCGGCGGCCGGACCCTCGACCTGCCCTCGCTGCAGGGCGCGGGCGTGCGTCTGGTCGGCCGACTGGCCGGGCTGCGCGACGGCACCGCGCAGTTCTCGGGCGGCCTGGCCCACGTGTGCGCCCTGGCCGACCTCAAGCTGGGCCGTCTGCTCGACTCGATCGACGAGCACGCCGGCGGCCGGGGCGAGCGCCCCGACGCCACCGTCGTACGCCGGGCACCGCTGAGCCTGGACCTCACCTCCGGCGAGATCCGCACCGTGCTCTGGGCGACCGGGGTGCGCCCGGACCTGTCGTTCCTCGACCTGCCGGTCCTGGACCGTCGCGGCCGGCTGGTGCACGACGCCGGCGTGACCACGTGGCCCGGCCTCTACGTGCTCGGGTTGCCGCTGCTGCGGCGCCGCCGCTCCTCCTACATCGACGGCGCGGACGCCGACGCCGACGACCTCGCCACCCACCTGGCCGCGCACCTCGCCGGCCGATCCGCCCTTGCCCAGGAGGCATCGTGACCACCACCGTCCCGCTCGCCGCATCCCTCTCCGCCGCGGTCGCCGACCGCACCCTCGACCGGCTGGGCCGGCACCTGAGCGACGACGTCGTCCTGCGCGCCCTGCTCCCCGGCGGCTTCGTCGAGGAGCACGGGCGCGAGGCGGTCCTGGCGAGGTACGACCGGTGGTTCGGTGGCTACGACACCGTCGACCTGCTCGAGTCCTCGAGCGACCACGTCGGGGACCGGCTGCTCATCCACTACAAGCTGCGGTTCGACCCCGACGGCGACCGCCGCGTGCTCACCCAGACCCTCGTCTGCCGGGTGGACGCGGACCAGGTGCGCCGCATGGACCTCGTCTGCACCGGCTTCCGGGCGTACTGATGACCACGCTCTCCTGCCCCCACGGCCACGAGGCCCTGGCCCACTACGGCGAGGACGGGCACTACGACCGCGACGAGCCGTTCCCGCTGTTCGCCGAGCTGCGCGAGGCCGGGCCCGTCCACGAGGTCACCCTGGCCGGCGGCCACCGCGCCTTCCTCGTCGTGGGGTACGCCGCAGCGCGGGAGGCGCTCAACCACCCGGACCTGTCGAAGGACATGCACGCGGCCCTGGCCCGTGACGGCGGCGTCGTGGCCGAGGGCCTGCCCGGACCCGAGTTCGCCCGGCACATGCTCAGCGTCGACGGGCCCGACCACACCCGGCTGCGCTCGCTCGCCGCGGGCGCCTTCACCCGCACGCGGACCGCGGCCCTCGAGCCGCGCATCCGGGAGATCGCCGCCGAGCTGCTCGACGAGCTGGAGGCGGCCGGCGCCGACGGGCGTCCGGTCGACTTGGTCGCGGGGTACGCCGCGCCGCTGCCGTTCGCGGTCCTCGGCGAGCTGCTCGGCCTCGAGCGGGCCGACCAGCGCCGGCTGTCGGGCTGGTTCGCGACCCTGCTCACGCCGTACCCCGGTGGTGAGCCGCCGGCCGCCGCCCGTGAGGCCTCCGACCGGATCGTCGGCTTCCTCACCGACCTGGTCGACCGCCGGTGGGACGACCCGACGCCCGACCTCGTCGGGGACCTGGTCCGGGCCTGCCGCGAGGGGCGCCTCGACCGGGCGGAGCTGCGCTCGACGCTGTTCCAGCTGGTCGTGGCCGGGCACGACACCACGACCGCGCTGATCGGCAACAGCGTCGCCGCGCTGCTGTCCCACCCCGACCAGCTCGCGGACCTGGTCGACGACCCGGGTCGGGTGCCGCTGGCGGTGGAGGAGCTGGTGCGGTGGGACGCCCCCGTGCCCCACTCCACCTTCCGCTGGGCGGTGCGCGAGGTGACCATCGCGGGCACCGTCGTGCCGGCCGGGGTCCAGGTGATCGTCTCGCTGGCCGCCGCGGGCCGCGACGCCGCGCGCACCCCTGACCCCGACACGCTCGACCTGCGGAGGGGCGGGTCGGCCCACCTGGCGTTCGGGCACGGGGTCCACCACTGCCTCGGGGCGCGGCTGGCGCGCCTCGAGGGGCAGGTCGCCCTGACCGCCCTGCTCGCGCGCCACCCCGGCCTGCGGCTCGCGGTCCCGCACGACCGGCTGCGCTGGCAGCACGGCGACGGCCTGGTCCTGCGTGGTCTCTCCGAGCTGCCGGTGTTGTTGGCCGCACCGTCCGCGCCGGACACTGGAGCATGACCCGGGCACACGCACCGGACGACGAGGGCTTCGTCGAGCGCGACGGCGTCCGCGTCCACTACGAGGTGCACGGCGAGGGGTCGCCGACGTTCCTGCTGCTGCCCACGTGGACGGTGGTCCACAAGGGGCTGTGGAAGCTGCAGGTGCCCTACCTCGCCCGGCACCACCGGGTCGTCATCTACGACGGGCCCGGCAACGGGCGGTCGGACCGCCCGACCGACCCGCGAGCCTACGACCCGGACCGGCAGGTGGCCCACCTGCTCGACGTCCTCGACGCGACCGGCACCGACCGGGCCGTCGTGGTCGCCCTGTCCCGGGCGGCGGAGTGGGCGCTGCAGACCGCCGCCGAGCACCCCGAGCGGGTGCAGGGCGCGGTGCTGATCGGCTCGTCGCTGCCGCTGACGGCGACGCACCCCCGCCCCACGGCCGGGGTGGACGTCGACCGGCTGCCGCCGTCCCGGGTGCCCCTGGTCGGCACGGACCCGCCGGCGCACTGGCTCAAGCACCACCCGGCGTACTGGGAGCAGCGCTACGAGGACTTCCTGTGGTTCTTCTTCGGCCAGTGCTTCCCCGAGCCGCGGTCCACCAAGCAGGTCGAGGACTGCGTCGGGTGGGGCCTGGAGACCACGCCGGAGGTGCTCGCCGCGGAGGGACAGTGCGCGTTCTCGTCCTCGGCCCAGGTCGAGGCCTGGTGCCGTGCGCTGACGTGCCCGGTGCTGGTCGTCCACGGCGACCACGACACCGTGACCCCGTTCCCCGTCGCCACCAGGCTCACCGAGCTGACCGGCGGCGACTGCGTCGTGGTGGGGGGAGGCGGCCACGTCGTGCCGGCGCGGGACCCGGTCAAGGTCAACCACCTGCTGCACGACCTCGGCGACTGGCTCGCGCCGGCACCACGCACGCACACCTGGACGCGCGGGCGGTCGCGCCGACCGCGGGTGCTCTACCTCTCCTCCCCCATCGGGCTCGGCCACGCCCGGCGCGACCTGGCGATCGCGCGGGCGCTGCGCGAGGACCGCGAGGACCTGCAGGTCGACTGGCTGACCCAGCACCCGGTCACCACCGTGCTCGAGGCGGCGGGCGAGCGCGTGCACCCCGCGAGCGCGTGGCTGGCCAGCGAGTCCCGGCACGTGGAGGCCGAGTCCGGCGAGCACGACCTGCACTGCTTCGAGGCGCTGCGCCGCATGGACGAGATCATGGTCAACAACTTCCACGTCTTCGACGACGTGGTCCGCGAGGGTGCCTACGACCTGGTGGTGGCGGACGAGGCCTGGGACGTCGACCACTTCCTGCACGAGAACCCCGAGCTGAAGCGCTCCGCCTATGCCTGGATGACCGACTTCGTCGGCTACCTGCCGATGCCCGACGGTGGTGACCGCGAGGCCCGGGTGGCCGCGGACCACAACGCCCAGATGGTCGAGCAGGTCGAGCGCTACCCCTGGCTGCGCGACCGCGCCCTCTTCGTCGGTGACCGGCAGGACGTCGTACCGGGCACGTTCGGCCAGGACCTGCCGGAGATCCGCGCGTGGACCGAGCAGCACTTCGACTTCCCCGGCTTCGTCACCGGTCTCGACCCCCGCGAGCTGGCCGACCACGACGGCCCGCGCGCCGAGCTGGGCTGGGCGCCGGACGAGCAGGTGGTGGTGGTCAGCGTCGGCGGGTCCGGCGTCGGCGGCCACCTGGTGCGTCGGGTCGCCGACGCCTACGACGCCGCACGCGAGCTGGTGCCGTGCCTGCGCGTGGTGGTGGTGACCGGCCCGCGGCTCGACCCGGGTGTGGTGACCGCTCGGCCCGGCCTGGAGGTGCACGGCTACGTGCCCGGACTGCACCGGATGCTGGCCGCGTGCGACCTCGCCGTGGTGCAGGGCGGCCTGACCACCACGATGGAGCTCACCGCAGCCGGCCGACCCTTCCTGTTCGTCCCGCTGCGCCACCACTTCGAGCAGCAGCTCCACGTCCGGCACCGTCTGGAGCAGTACGGCGCCGGACGGCACCTGTCCTACGAGGAGGCGTCGGACCCCGACGTCCTGGCACGGGCGATCGCCGAACACCTCACCTCACCGGTCCGCTACCGCCCGGTGCGGCCTGGAGGTGCCGAGCGGGCGGCGGCGCTGCTCGCCGAGCTCCTGTGAGCCCCGCCCGTCACCGACACCCGCACCGCAGGCCTAGGTCAGCAGTCCCCGGTCCCGGCCGACGGCGGCGGCCTCGGTGCGGCTGCCCGCGCCGAGCTTGGCCAGGATGTTGGACACGTGCACCGACACCGTCTTGGTGCTGATGAACAGCTGCTTGCCGATCTCGCCGTTGGTGCGGCCCTGCGCCACCAGCGCGAGGATCTCGAGCTCGCGCGTGGTCAGCTCGGTCGAGCCCGGCCCACGCCGCTGCGCGGTCGCCCGAGCCGGCCTGGGCGCCGCACCGCCGAGCTCCTCCAGCAGCGGGGCCGCCCCGAGCCTCGTCGCCACCGCGCGCGCCCGCTCGGCGACCTCGGTCGCGCCCGGCGCCCCAGTGGCGTTGAGGACGGCGGCGAGACGTGCCTGCGAGCGCGCCACCTCGTAGGGATGGCCGAGCAGCTCGAACGCCGCGACCGACTCGGTCCACGCCGCGACCAGCTCCTCCTCGGCCGGCACCCGGACCCCGGCCAGCCAGCGACCGCGCAGCGCCTCCGCGCGGAAGCGCGCCGTCCACGCCTGACCCTCCGGACCCCAGCCCAACGGCCGGGAGATCGTGCGGCGCAGGACCTCGTCGACCTCGACCTGCAGGTCGTCCACGCGCGCGAGCAGGCCCGCCCGCTCGGCGGTGCTCGCCCGCGCGACGGCCGTCGCGACCTGCCCCGCCACCAGCGCGGCGAGCATCACCGAGGCCTGGAAGTGCGGGTTCCAGATCTCGGTCAGCACGCCGACCACGTCGTCGTAGGTCCGCCAGACCGCGGACAGGTCGCGGCGCAGGCCGTGCAGGTCGATCGCCGCCGAGCCCGACAGCACCGCGGTCATCCCCTCGCCGCGCCAGGAGGCGCGGATCGGCTCGTCGTAGGACAGCGCGTCCTGGTCGCCTCGCCCGGCCCGCACCAGCATCTGCACCCCCGCCAGCAGCGACTCCGCGTGCAGCGGTGGGGTCTGCCCGGTCACGTCGGAGACTTTCAGCGCGCCGTCCCAGTCGCCGCGGACGTAGCAGGTCAGCGCCCAGTGGAACCGCGCGTCGAAGCCGTACGGCGCCCAGGGGCGTCCGGCGCGGGACGCCGCCTGCGCAGTGAGCCGGAACTGCTCGGCCGCGCCGTCGAGGTCGCCGGTCTCGAGGCGGACGTAGGCCAGGTGGTAGCGCCCCCGCATCTCCCCGACCGTGTCGCCCGCCGCGGCCGCGGTCTCGGCGACCTGCTCGAGCGAGGCGAGCGCGGACTCGAGGTCACCGGAGCGCTCGTCGATGCGGGCCAGGGTGGTCGTCGCCTCGGCCACGACGCTGGCCAGGTCGAGGCGCTGGGCCATGGCCATCGCCTCGCCGGCGTACTCGACCGCCTCGGCGTCGAGGTCGACCGCGCTCAGCCAGCGCGCGTGCAGGCTCAGCGCCCGGGCCCGCAGGCGGCTCGGCTCGTCGCCGACGAGCCGCAACGCCTCGGCGGTGGCCCTCGACGACTCGTCGAAGACCTCGTTGGACAGCGCGCACGTCGCCCAGGCCATCAGCAGGCGGGCCCGGTCCTCGGCCGGCAGGTCGGCCGGGGCGCGGCGCAGGTGCTCCTCGACCAGGCGGACGGCCCGGGCGGGCTGGCCCGAGGCGGTGATCGCGTCGGCGGTGCGTGAGACCAGCACGGCGTAGTCGAGGTCGTCCGGCAGCGCCTGGTCGTGGCGCGAGACGATGTCGAGCACCGCCTCGAAGTGACGCGCGGCGTCGTCGGGCCCCCCGACCGCCATCGCCTCCTCGCCGGCCTCGATGCCGGCGCGGATCGCCGTCGGGACGTCGTGGGCGGACTGGGCGTGGCGGGCCAGCTCGGCCGCCGTGCTCGGCACGACCCCCTCCTCCAGCGCCTTGACGTAGGCCGCGTGGAGCCGCTGGTGCTCGCCCGGGAGGAGGTCGTCGTGGACCGCCTCGGCCAGCAGCGCGTGACGGAAGCGGTAGTAGTCGCCGTCGCGGACCAGGACGTGGGCGTCGAGCGCCCCGCGGACCGCGCGGTCCAGCGGCGCGTCGCCGAGCCCGGTCACCGCGGTCAGCAGCCGGTGGTTGACCCGCCAGCCCGAGCACGAGGCCGCGCGCACGACGGTGCGGGCGTCGTCGTCGAGGCGGTCCAGGCGCACCAGGAGCAGGTCGAGCAGGTCCTCGGGGATGACCGGGCCGCCGTCGGCGCCGGCGCGGTCGCTCGCGCCGACCAGCTCCTCGACGTAGAAGGGGTTGCCGTCGGCGAGGTCGACCACGCGACTGACGTCGCGCTCGCGCACCGGACCGCCGTGCAGGGAGCGCACCAGCCGGCGTACGTCCGAGGCGGCGAGGGGCCCCAGGTCGAAGCGCTCCACCGCGGGCAGGCGCATCCACTCCGCCAGCAGCGAGCGCAGCGGGTGGCGGCGCCCGAGGTCGTCGGAGCGGTAGGAGCCCACGACTGCGACGGGGTGGTCGAAGGCCCGGACGAAGAGGTAGCTGAGCAGGTCACGGGTCGACTGGTCGGCCCAGTGCAGGTCCTCGACGACCAGCAGCAGCGGCGCCTCGGCGCCCAGGGTCTCCAGACCGGCGTGGACGCCGTCGAAGATCTCGCTGCGGTCCAGGTCCTCCGTGCGCCCGAAGCCGGGGGTGCGCACCCGGCGCCCCGGGGCCAGGGCGGTGATCGCCGGGTGGCTGCGGGCGAGGTCCTCGAACCGGTCCTGGTCGCGGTCGGCCAGGCGGCCCACCATCTCGGAGAACGGCAGGTAGGGCAGGGCGCTGGCCGAGAAGTCCAGGCAGTGGCCCACCAGGACGCGCCAGCCGGCGGCCTCCGCGGCGCGGCCGACCTCGGCCAGCAGCCGGGTCTTGCCCATCCCGGCGTCGCCGCCGACCAGCGCCACGTGAGGCGGACCGGGCACCGGCTCGCCGACCCGCAGGTGGGTGATGATCCCCGTGACGTCGGCGGCCCGCCCCACGAACGGCGACGTCCGCGACATCCCGCCGGGAACCGGCGGGAACGTCACGGACGCGGGGGTGCGGGGGCTCACACGGCCATCTTGCCGTCAGCCGCCCGGATGGCGCGGGGTCAGCGCGCCGAGACGGCCTTCTGAGCGCGGGACCACACGCTGCGGCGACGGGGCCGCTCACGCTTGACGGTCGGCGCCGGCATGCGGCGGTTGCTCAGGAAGTACTCGAGGTATGCGTCGTTGTTGTTCATGGCTCCTCCTCCACAAGTGCTGTCCGGTCGGGTTCGGGTACTGGTCCGGCCCAGCAGAACAAGTCTCGCCGTCTGAGGTAGGGCAGGACATCGGGAGATATCCCTATTCGGGACCTCAGGCCGGGCCGGGTTCGGTTTCACTGGGGCCCTAGTGATGTTGGCACTTCCCGAGCGAAACTTCGCTCGGGAAGTGCCTGTTCCACTGGGGCCCTAGTGAAACTGGACCCCATGCACCCCAGCGAGCAGGTCGTGGTCGGGGCCGCCGTCGTACGCCGGGGGGCGGTGCTGGCGGCACGGCGCACGACCCCGCCCGAGGCGGCCGGCCGCTGGGAGCTCCCCGGCGGCAAGGTCGAGCCGGGCGAGGCGCCCGAGGTCGCCGTGGTCCGCGAGCTGGACGAGGAGCTCGGCTGCACCGTCGCGGTCACCGGCTGGCTCGAGGGCCGCGTGCCGATCCGGCGGGGGCTGGTGCTCACGGTGGCGCTCGCGCGGCTGGTCGACGGCGAGCCCGAGCCGGTCGAGCACGACGAGGTCCGCTGGCTGACCGCCGGCGAGCTCGACGAGGTGGACTGGCTCGAGCCGGACCGGCCGTTCCTCCCGGCGCTGGGCGCCCTGCTGGGCAGGCCGCAGGCGCGCGGGGTCTTCGACGAGCGGGACGCCGCCGAGGCGGTCGTCGGGACGCTCCTCGCCGAGGGGTACGACGCCTGGGTGGAGCGGGAGGCCTTCGCCGGCGAGGACGACGACGAGGACCACGCGTGGGCGGTCGTCTCCGAGGCGCCGGACCTGCGGCTGGAGCTGCTCACCGAGGAGCACGACGGCTGGTTCGACGTGGTCGAGCCGGCCCCCTCCCCGGGTGGGGTGGGAGGACCGGCTCCACTCGACCTGCCGCGCGCTCCGCGCCGCTGAGGGATCAGAGGAAGCTGCGCGAGGCGGTGCGGCGCGACGGGCGCCGGCTGCGGCGCCTGACGAGCACACCGTCACGCGTGCTGCGCGGGGTGGGCTGCTGGTTGAGGACGGCGTAGAGGGTCATCGGGTTCATGTCGGACTCCTCTCGGTCTGCGGGCCACCGGGCTCGGTGGTCGATCCGACAGGCTCCACTCTCGTCGGCTGAGGTAGTGCCACAGATCGGGAGAACGCCTCATCCGGGCGCGGTGCCTACCTCAGATCGCCGGTCAGGGCAGCGGCCGCACCAGGGGCACCCCCGGCCGGTAGGCCAGGTGCAGGTAGGACGGGGCCTCGAGCGCGGACAGGTCGGCGCGGGCGCCGGGGCGCAGGTGGCCCACGTCGTCACGGTCGAGGGCCGCAGCGCCACCGAGCGTCGCGGCGGTCAGCGCCTCGGCCGGCGTCATGCCCATCTCGCGGACGGCGAGGGCCATCACCAGCGGCATCGACGAGGTGTAGCAGGAGCCGGGGTTGCAGTCGGTCGCGATCGCCACCCGCACACCGCGGTCGAGCAGCATGCGGGCGTCGGGGTAGGGCGAGCGGGTCGAGAACTCCACCCCCGGCAGCAGCGTCGCGACCGTCCCGGTCCCGGCGAGCGCCTCGACGTCGTCCTCCTCGAGGTAGGTGCAGTGGTCCACTGCCACCAGCCCGAGCTCGCAGGCGAGCTGCACCCCGGGTCCGGGCCCCAGCTGGTTGGCGTGCAGCCGACCACGCAGACCCTTGGACCGTCCCGCTGACAAGACCGCCCGCGCCTGGTCGGCGTCGAAGGCGCCTCGCTCGCAGAACACGTCGATCCACTTGGCGTGCGGCGCACAGGCGTCGAGCATCGGCCCGGTGACCAGGTCGACGTACGCCGCCGGGTCGTCGGCGTGCTCCGGCGGCACCACGTGGGCGCCGAGGAACGTGGTCTCGCTGGTCATCCGCGCGGCGATCGCGAGCGCGCGGGCCTCGTCGGCCACGGTGAGGCCGTAGCCGCTCTTCACCTCCACCGTCGTCGTCCCCTGCCGGCGCATCTCCCCGACGTGACGCAACAGCGTCGCCTCGAGCTCCTCGTCGGTGGCGGCACGCGTGGCGGCGACGGTCGTGCGGATGCCGCCGCCGTCGTACGCCGTGCCGGCCATCCGGGCGGCGAACTCCTCGGCCCGGTCACCGGCGAAGAGCAGGTGCGAGTGGGAGTCGACGAACCCCGGGACCACCGCGCGGCCACCCAGGTCCTGCGCCTGGTCGGCCTCCGGGGCCTCCCCCGCGGGCCCGGTCCACGCCACCGTCCAACCCTCGCCCGTGCCCTCGACCACCACCGCGGCGTCGTGGACGACCCCGAGGCCGGGACCGTGCCGGGGGTCGAAGGTGACCAGCTCACCGATGCCGGTCAGGAGGAGGGCGGGCACTCACCCACCCTCGCACAGCCTCACAGCGGCGTGCCTCATCCGAGGAGCCCGCGGACGGCGGCCGCGAGCGCGTCGCCCACCCGGCGCTCGGCGTCGGGTCGCTGGCCGGGCTCGAGCAGGACCCGTCCCCCCGCGACCACGCCGACCACGTCCGCGGCGCTCGCGGCGTAGACCGCGGTCTCGGCCGTCGGGCCGCTGCCGGCGGTGCGGGGCGTGGTCAGGTCGAGCGTGACCAGGTCGGCCCGCGCGCCCGGCTCGAGCCGCCCCGCGTCGCCGAAGCCCACCGACGCGTGGCCGTCGGAAGTCGCGGCCCGCAGCAGGTCGGCGGCGCGCCAGTGCCCGCGGCGCTGCGTCACCAGGCGCTCGTCGAGCTCGACGGCTCGCATCTCCTCGAAGAGGTCGACCACCGCATGGCTGTCGGAGCCCAGGGTGAGGCGCGACCCTGCGGCCCGCAGCGCGGGCGCAGGGCCGACGCCGTCGCCCAGGTCACGCTCGGTGGTCGGGCAGAAGCAGGCCGCGGCGCGCGCCGACCCCAGCAGGTCGACGTCGTGGTCGGTCAGGTGCGTGGCGTGCACCGCGCTGGTGCGGTCGCTCAGCGCACCGGCCTCCCCGAGGACCTCGGTCGGCGTGCGGCCGTAGACCTCGAGGCACTCGGCGTTCTCGGCGACCTGCTCGGACAGGTGCACGTGCAGCGGCACCTCGAACATGTCGGCCCACTCCGCGACCAGTCGCATGTCCTGCAGCGGCACCGCGCGCACGGAGTGGATCGCCGCGCCCACGACCACGTCGCCGCCCTCCTCGGCGGTCTGCTGGTCGGCACGCTCCTGCCACTCCTGGCCGGAGCCGTCGGAGTAGCGCCGCTGCACGCCCTCCGGGGCACGACCGATGCCCGCGGCGAGGTAGCAGGTGTCGAGCAGCGAGATCCGCACGCCCACCTCGCGCGCCGCGTCGAGCAGGGCGGTGCCCATCGCGTTGGGGTCGTCGTACGGCGTGCCGTCGGGGCCGTGGTGCAGGTAGTGGAACTCCCCGACCGTGGTGATGCCGGCCAGGGCCATCTCACCGAAGACCGCCACCGCCAGCTCGCGGTAGGACTCGGGGTCGAGCCGCGCGGCGACGGCGTACATCTGCTCGCGCCAGGTCCAGAACGTGCCGTCACCGCGTTGGGTGCGGCCGCGCAGCGCACGGTGGAAGGCGTGGCTGTGGCAGTTGGCCAGACCGGGGATCGTCAAGCCGGCAAGGCGGTGCGCCCCGGTGACGGGGGTGTGGTCGACGCGGGTGAAGCGCCCGTCGACGACCGTGGCGTAGACGTCGTCGGAGATGCCGTCGGGCAGCCACGCGTGCTCCAGGAGGTACGTCGTCACCGGGCGAGCTCCGCGAGCACGTCGGCCAGCGCCTCGACCCCGGCGAGGCAGTCGGCCACCTCCGCGTGCTCCTCGGGCGAGTGGGAGACCCCGCTCGGGTTGCGGACGAACAGCATGGCCGTGGGGACGCCGGCCCCCGAGAGGATCCCGGCGTCGTGGCCGGCCTGCGTCGGCAGCACCGGCCAGCCCCGCGGCTGCGCCAGCCGTCTCGCGAGCTCGGGGTCGAAGCCCACCGGCCCGCTCACCGACTCGGCGGTGACCTCGACCCGGGTGCCGTCGCGATCGGCGCGCTCACGCGCCTGGCGCGACACCGCCCCGACCAGGTCCTCGAGGGCCTCGTCGGACTCCGCCCGGGCGTCGAGCCACCCGGTGACGCGCCCCGCGATGCCGTTGGTCGAGCCCGGGTCCACCTCGACGCGACCGAAGGTGGCGCGCTGCCCGGACAGCCGTGCCTGCTTGTTGGCCGCGAGGACGGTCATCGCGTAGGTGAGCATCGGGTCGCGCCGGTCCTCCATCCGCGTGGTGCCGGCATGGTCGGGCCGGCCGGTGAAGTCGAGCCGGTAGCGCCCGTGCGGCCAGATCAGGCTGGCCACCCCGACCGGCTGGTCCACGTCGGCCAGCGCTCGTCCCTGCTCGACGTGGAGCTCGACGAACGTCTGCACGTGCGCCAGCCACCCCTCGTCCGGGTGCGGGCGCGCCGTGGCGCGTCCGCGACCGGACGAGGCGGGATCCGGGCCTTCCATGACCTCCGCCAGCGCGACCCCGTCCCGGTCCCGCAGCTCTCGGGCCTCGGCCCACGCCAGCGCCCCCGTCGCGAGGCGCGAGCCCAGGCAGGCCAGCGGGAACCGCGACCCCTCCTCCTCCCGGAAGGACGCGACCCCGATCGGCCGGGCGGGGGTGAACCCGCGCTCACGCAGCAGGTCGACCGCGGCGAAGGCGGACACCACGCCCAGCGGGCCGTCGTACGCCCCGCCCTGGCGCACCGAGTCCAGGTGCGAGCCGGTGAGGACGCCGGGGCGGTCGGCCGTCGGCGTGCCGCCCCACCACGCGACGTGGTTGCCGAAGGGGTCCGTGACGACGGTGAGGCCGCGGCGGGCGCACTCGGCGGCGTACCACGCCTGCGCCTCCTCCTCGGCGGCGGTGAAGGGCTGCCGGAGGTAGCCGCCGGTCGCGCTCGACCGCCCGACCGGGGCGAGGTCGGTCCACATCTGCTCGAAGGTCATGCTGCTCCTGTGGAGTTCGCTGATGTCGTACGTCGCCGCCGGATGGTCCGAACCTACTCCGGCGAGCCGGTCGACCCGGCCCTCGTGGACCGGGTCCTGGCGCACGCCCTGCGCGCGCCGAGTGCCGGCAACAGCCAGGGCTGGGCGTTCCTCGTGCTCGACGCCCCGGCCGACGTCGCGCGCTACTGGCGGGCCTCCGCCGGCTCGCGGGTCGACGACCCGGACCGATGGCTGCGGGGCATGATGACCGCCCCGGTGGTGATCGTGCCGCTGAGCCACAAGGACGCCTACCTCGACCGCTACGCCGAGCCCGACAAGGGCTGGACGGACCGCGCGGAGGACCGCTGGCCGGTGCCGTACTGGCACCTCGACACGGCCATGGCGTCGCTGCTCATGCTCCTGACCGCCACCGACGAGGGCCTGGGCGCCTGCTTCTTCGGCGTCCCGGGCGACCGGCACGACGCGCTCCGCGCGGAGTTCGGCGTGCCGGCGGCGTACACCCCGGTCGGGGCGGTCGCCCTGGGTCACCGGGTCCCCGGCGACACCGGTCCGCCCGGCTCGGCCGCCCGCGCACGGCGTACCCCGGACGACGTCGTCCACCGCGGGGGCTGGTGAGGACGGTTTACCTGGGTATGTCGAGAACCTGCCACTCCCCCAGGTGAATCCACCTGGGGAGGGGGCGGGTCGCCTGCATACCCAGGGAAACCGACCCCGACGGTCACTCGGCCATCGGGATACGCACACCGCGTTCGGCGGCGACCTCGGCGGCGCGGTCGTAACCCGCGTCGACGTGGCGGACGATCCCCATGCCCGGGTCGTTGGTCAGCACCCGCTCGAGCTTCTGCGCGGCGAGGTCGGTGCCGTCGGCGACGCACACCTGGCCGGCGTGGATCGAGCGGCCCATCCCCACCCCGCCCCCGTGGTGGATCGAGACCCAGGTGGCCCCCGACGCGGTGTTGACCAGCGCGTTGAGCAGCGCCCAGTCGGCGATCGCGTCGGAGCCGTCGAGCATCGCCTCGGTCTCGCGGTAGGGCGACGCGACCGACCCGCAGTCCAGGTGGTCGCGGCCGATCACGACCGGCGCGGACAGCTCGCCCGAGGCCACCATCTCGTTGAAGCGGAGGCCGGCGAGATGGCGCTCGCCGTAGCCGAGCCAGCAGATCCGCGCGGGCAGCCCCTGGAAGTGCACGCGCTCCTGCGCCATGCGGATCCAGGTGTGCAGGCGCTCGTTGTCCGGGAACAGCTCGAGGATCGCCTCGTCGGTCTTGCGGATGTCCTCCGGGTCGCCGGACAGGGCCGCCCAGCGGAAGGGGCCCTTGCCCTCGCAGAACAGCGGACGGATGTACGCCGGCACGAACCCCGGGAACTCGAACGCGCGCGCGTAGCCGCCCTTGCGGGCCTCGTCGCGGATCGAGTTGCCGTAGTCGAAGACCTCGGCCCCGGCGTCCTGGAACTCGACCATCGCCCGCACGTGGGCGGCCATCGAGGCCTGCGCCTCCTTGGTGAACCCCTCCGGGTCGCGTGAGGCGGCCTCGTGCCACTCCTCGAACGCGATCCCGATCGGCAGGTAGGACAGCGGGTCGTGGGCGCTGGTCTGGTCGGTCACGACGTCGACGGGCGCGCCCATCTCGAGGAGCCGGGGGAAGACCTCGGCGGCGTTGCCCAGCAGCCCGATCGACAAGGCCCGCTTGGCGTCCCGCGCCTCGGTGGCGAGCTGCAGCGCGTGCTCGAGGGAGTCCGCCTGCACGTCGAGGTAGCGGTGGTCGATCCGGCGGGTGATGCGCGCCGGGTCGCACTCCACGCAGATCGCGACCCCGCCGTTCATCGTGACCGCCAGCGGCTGGGCGCCGCCCATGCCCCCGAGCCCGGCGGTCAGCGTGATGGTCCCGGCGAGCGTCCCGCCGAACCGCTTGTCGCCCACGGCCGCGAAGGTCTCGAACGTGCCCTGCAGGATCCCCTGCGTGCCGATGTAGATCCACGAGCCGGCGGTCATCTGTCCGTACATGGTCAGCCCGAGGTGCTCGAGGCGGCGGAACTCCTCCCAGTTGGCCCAGTCGCCGACGAGGTTGGCGTTGGCGATGAGCACGCGCGGCGCCCACTCGTGGGTGCGCAGGACGCCGACCGGCTTGCCGGACTGCACGAGCATCGTCTCGTCGTCGGCAAGGGTGCTCAGCGTGCGCACCAGGGCGTCGTAGGCCTCCCAGGAGCGCGCCGCCTTGCCGGTCCCGCCGTAGACCACGAGGTCCGCGGGGTTCTCGGCGTTCTCGGGGTCGAGGTTGTTCATCAGCATCCGCAGCGGCGCCTCGGTCTGCCAGGACCGGGCGGTGAGCTCGGACCCGTGGGCGGCGTGGATGGGCAGGCGGGGGTTGTCGGCGTTCATCTCGTTCACTCCTCGGTGGGGGCGGGGTGGCCGTCGGCCCAGACCTCGGTGAGGTCGGTGATCCGGCCGTCGGTGACGGTCAGGAAGGAGGCGACGTGGTAGGTCGCCTCCTCGTTGAAGACCCGGGCACGCACGACCGCGCGGGTGTCCGTGGCGACGATGTCCTCGGCCACGAAGCTCCAGCGGCCGGGGTAGTCGGCGTTGAAGCGGATCCACTCCGGACCGCTCATCCGCCGGTCGTCGTGCACGAAGTGCACGGTCGTCGCGTCGTCGACGAGCGCGGCGAGCGAGTGCCAGTCACGGGCGTCGACCGAGGTGATGAAGCGGTGCGCGACGAACGCCGGTGACGTCATGCCAGCTCCCCGATCACTTCTTGTACGGCGGACAACAGTGCGCCGGTGCCCACCAGCTGCACGGCCTCCTCGATCTCGGGGGCCAGGTGGCGGTCGGGCCCGGGACCCGGGACGGTGCGCCGCAGGAGCGCGAGCACGGCGCCGGTGGCCGGGCTGGGGGCCAGGTCGGTGGAGCTCGACGAGACCCGCAGGTCGAGGGCCCGTGCCGCCGTCAGCACCTCGATCGCCAGCACCCGGGTGAGCCCGTCGATCGAGCGGCGGAGCTTGCGGGCGGCGTGCCACCCCATCGAGACGTGGTCCTCCTGCATCGCCGAGGAGGGGATGGAGTCCACCGACGCCGGCACCGCGAGCCGCTTGAGCTCGGAGACGATCCCGGCGGAGGTGTACTGCGCGATCATGTGCCCGCTGTCCACGCCGGGGTCGGCGGCGAGGAACGGCGGCAGGCCGTGGTTGCGGGCCCTGTCGAGGAAGCGGTCGGTGCGGCGCTCGCTGATCGAGGCGAGGTCCGCGATCGCGATCGCGAGGAAGTCCAGGACGTAGCCGACCGGCGCTCCGTGGAAGTTGCCGTTGGACTCGACACGTCCGCGGGGCCCGCCACCGGACGTCCCCGCCCCCGGCTCGGGCTGGTCGAACACCACGACCGGGTTGTCGATCGCGGAGGCGAGCTCGCGCCCGGCGACCGTCGCCGCGTGGTCGCGGGTGTCGCGGGCCGCCCCGTGCACCTGCGGCGAGCAGCGCAGGGAGTAGGCGTCCTGCACGCGGTTGCAGTCCGGACCGCGGTGCGAGGCCACCACGCCGGAGTCGCCCAGGAGGCGGCGCAGGTTGGCCGCCGAGGCCGCCTGCCCCGGGTGCGGGCGCAGCGCTTGCAGGTCCTCGGCGAAGACCCGGTCGGTGGCGAGCTGTGCCTCCACGGACATCGCGGCCGCGACGTCGGCGACGCGGAGCAGGTTGTCCAGGTCGTGCAGCGCGAGCACGAGCATCCCGGTCATCCCATCGGTGCCGTTGATCAGCGCGAGGCCCTCCTTGGGACCGAGCTCGACCGGCGAGAGGCCGCACTCGGCCAGCGCCGTCGCCGCGTCGGTGGGCGAGCCGTCGGCGCGGTGGACCGGGCCCTCCCCCATCAGCGCGAGGGCCACGTGGGACAGCGGCGCGAGGTCCCCGGAGCACCCGAGGGAGCCGTACTCGTGGACCACCGGCGTGATCCCGTGCGTGAGGAGGTCGGCCAGCAGCTGCGCGGTGGCCGGACGCACGCCGGTGTGGCCGGTGGCCAGGGTCGAGAGGCGCAGCAGCATCAGTCCGCGGACCACCTCGCGCTCCACCTCCGGGCCCGACCCCGCCGCGTGGGAGCGCACCAGGGAGCGCTGCAGCTGGGCGCGGGACTCGGCGGGGATGTGGCGCGTGGCCAGGGCACCGAACCCGGTCGAGATGCCGTACGCCGGCGTGGGCGCCTCCGCGAGCGCCTCCACCACGGTGCGGGCGTGCTCGATGGCGGCCATGGCGTCGTGGCCCAGCCGGACACCGGCCCCGCGACGGGCGACCGCGACGACGTCCGCGACGTCCACCGGCCCCGTCCCGACCTCCACCACCTGCAGGCCTTGCTCGAGTGTCGTCATGCCTCGATGGAACACCCCCGAGCGCCCCCGCGGCGAGGCCGGCGAGGCAGCAGATGTCTCGGATCCGAGATAGTCTCGGCCGGACCCGGCCACCGCGGACGGTCCGACCACCGGAGGTGCGATGCCGCAGGTCCCCGCCGCCACCCGGACGCTACGGGTGCTGCGCTTCCTGGCCGGCCAGCCCGCCCCCGTGCCCCTGGAGCGGATCGCCCGCGCGGTCGGGATGCCGCGCAGCTCGGCGTACCACCTCCTCGCGGCGATGGCCGAGGAGGGCTTCGTGGTGCACCTGCCCGACGAGCGGCGCTACGGCCTCGGCGTGGCGGCCTTCGAGGTGGCCACCGGCTACGCCCGCCAGGAGCCACTCGCGCGCCTCGCGCGCCGACCACTGGCCGACCTGGTCGACGCGACCGGCGAGAGCGCCCACCTGGCGGTGATGCACGGGCGCGACGTGCTCTACGTCCTCGAGGAGCGCGCGCCCGGCCGTCCGCCGCTGGTCACCGACGTCGGGGTCCGGCTGCCGGCGCACCTCACCGCCAGCGGGCGCGCGATGCTCGCCGCGCTGCCGACGGCGCAGGTGCGGGCCCTCCACCCGGACCGGTCCGCCTTCGTGCAGCGCCACGGCACCGGGCCGTCGTCGCTGTCGGCGCTGCGGACGCTGCTGACCGAGGCCCGCCAGCGCGGGTGGGCGGTCGAGGACGGCGAGGTGACGCCGGGGCTGTCGTCGGTCGCCGCCGCCGTGCTCGACCACAACGGGCTGCCCGTCGCCGGGGTGGCGCTCACCTTCTCGGCCGGGGACGGGGCCGGCGGCCGGCTGGCTCCCGCGGTCCGCCGGGTCGCCCAGGCGCTCGGCTCGCGGCTGCGCTGAGGATCGCGTCGCCGACCGCCCCACCAACCCCTAGGGAGATGATGGGCCGGAGGGCCCCCCGGTCGGGAGAGATGGCCCCTGGTCAAGACCAGATTGATGACCTAGCGTCCGTTCATGGCCACGCCCGGACGCCACCGCCGCGAGCGCGCGACTCCTGTCCGCGCCCGCCTGGTGGTCGGGTCCGCGTTGGCGCTGTCGGTGACCACGGCCAGCGTGGCCGCGGCCACGGGCGAGCGCCCCGGTCCGGTCCGGATGAGCGCCGGCACGACCTCCGGAACCACCTCGGGCACGACCTCGGGCAGCCCACTCACGGTCGAGTCAGCGGTCGTGCTGCAGCAGCTTCCCGGCACCGTCGACTCGGTCGCGGGGTCGGCCGGTGTCGGGGCCCCTGCCTGGCTGCGGCGCTCCCCGGGCGACCTTCCGGCCGACGCCGCGTCGGCCTACCTGCTCGCCGCCCGCACGCTCCACCAGGTCGCGCCGCAGTGCGCGGTGACCGCGCCGCTGCTCGCCGGCCTGGGCCGCGTCGTGTCCGACCACGGGCGGCTGGCGGCCACCCGTGCCGCCTCGGGACCGGCCGGACCCGACACCGACGGCGGCCGCCTGGACCACGACCCCCGCACCGATCGGCCGGTCGGTCCGATGCGCATGCTGCCCTCGACCTGGACCGCCACCGGCGTCGACGCCGACGGCGACGGCGTCCGCGACCCGCGCAGCCTCGACGACGCCGCACTGGCCGCGGGGGTCTACCTGTGTGCCGCCGTCCGCACCGGCACCCCGACCGAGCAGGTCGACGGCGCGCTGGCGGCCTGGGACAGCACGCCCGGCTTCGCGGCGACGGTGCGGCGCCTCGCCCACGCCTACGCGGGCCCGCACTACGCCGCGGTCTGGGACACCGGCGCCGCCGCGCCGCTCACCACCCCGCGTGCTGAAGCGGTGACCGACGCGACGCAGCAGCTCTCCGAGACCGGCATCGCCGCTCGCACCGACACCGCCCGGCCGGGCGGTCGTCCCCACCGGCCGGCGACCCGGCCGGTCGCCCAGCTCGGGCACCACGTCGTGGCCTCCGCCGCCGTCGCGGCCGGCCCCACCCCGTCGAGCAGCCCGTCCAGCAGCCCGTCCAGCAGCCCGTCCAGCAGCCCGTCCAGCAGCCCGTCCAGCAGCCCGTCCAGCAGCCCGTCCAGCAGCCCGTCCAGCAGCCCTTCGAGCAGCCCGGCGCCCGCGGTCAGCGAGCCGCCGGCCCCCACCCCCACCGGCCCGACCAGCCCCACGTCGGGTCCCACCAGCCCCACGTCGGGTCCGACCAGCCCCACGTCGGGTCCCACCACGAGCCCGACCACCAGCCCGACCACGAGCCCCACCACGAGCCCGACCACGGCCCCCGCGCCCACACCGAGCTCGGCGGTGGAGCTGACCGGCCTGCTCGAGCGCGACGGTGAGACCTGGACGGTAGGAGGCGTGCCGCTCGACGTGACGGGGGCCGACCTCGCCGAGCTCGAGGCCTTGCTCGGCCAGCAGGTGGTGGCCCGCCGCGACCAGGACGGCGTCCTGGTCGTCTCGCCCGCCTGAGCGCGCTCCACGCCCTGCGGTCCGGGTGATCCCCGGCCAGGCATCCGGACAATCAGGACATCAAGGCATGCCCTGCCACCGCCGAGGTCCTCCGAGACCTGGTGGAACCGGGCCGGCGGCGCCGCCCCGCCGGCCCGGACCCACGCGCCGTACTCCCTCGACGACGGCCCGGACTTGCGACGCCGAGCGCCTGGCCGTGCGGTACGACGTCCGGGGCCACGCGGTGCGGACCAACGTCGCGCGGCCGATTCCTCCATTCGGCTGCCACGCCGGGCTCGGCCGCGAATACTCCGGGTTGCGCGGCTGCACCTGTCCGCACCTTGGACCGGCGTGTCGGCGAAGGTGGCACGTCGTCTTGTTTCCGCAGCACGGGGGTTTTCGGATGGTCCAGCACAGGCGCACACCTGCTCGGGTCAGGCTGGTCGCGACGGTCGCCCGGGAAGCGCGCGACCGGCGTGGGCGACGACGCCCGCCGGCAGCCCGCGGTGCGCGAGCCGGTCTGGTCGTCCAGGGTGGGCCGAGGAGACCTGTGCGCACCCACCTGACTCGGCTCGTGGCCCTGCTGGCGCTGGTCGCCCCACTCGGGCTCGCCGCCCCGGCGACCTCGCAGACGCGAGGCGTCGACGGCTGGCTCTACTTCGTGGCGAGCACCACCTCGACCACCGGCCCGGTGTGGCGGGTGCGACCGGGCCAGCCGACCACGGCCGAGCGGCTCACCACCGGCCGCGACGACCGCGTCGCCGTGGCGCCGGACGGGCTCACCGTGGCGTTCCGGCGCCAGGCGGCCAGCTCGAGCGCGCCCGACCAGCTGTGGCTGATGGACGCCGACGGCGGCCACCAGCGGCAGGTCGACCTGCCGGGCCTCAACCTGCTGACCCCGGCGTACTCGCCGGACGGGAGGTCCCTGGCCTTCTCCGCCTCCGCCGGGCCGACGATCAACCTCTGGACGGCCACCGGCAGCGGCGCCCGGGTGCGGCCGATCCTGGACTGGGAGGTCGCCGCGCAGCTGCGCCCGACGTTCCCCACCTACACCCCCGACGGCCGGCGGCTGGTCTTCGTCGGCGACCGTCCCGGCAGCGACACCGTCCGCGACCTGCTGTCGGTGCGCACCGACGGGACGGGCCTGACCCGGCTGACCAGCAACGACCTGGCGGAGGAGTCGCCCGACGTCTCTCCCGATGGCCGCACCCTGGCCTACGTCACGGTCAACCTCTCGACCACGCTGCGGCGGGTCTGGCTGGCCGACGCCGACGGCAGCCACCGTCGCACCGTCCCCGGGCTCGCCGACCCGGCGCAGGTGCGATGGTCCCCGGACGGCCGCGACCTGCTGGTCACCCACGGGGCGCCCCACCGTGTCGTACTCGTCTCGCCACAGACCGGTGAGGTGCGCCAGGCCAGCCCGGCGCTCGCCGGACGCCGGGAGATGGGTGGCGTGCTCGGCAACGCGGGAGCGACCTGTGACGGGCGGCCCGCCACGATCGTGGGCGGGCCCGGGGCCGACACGCTCGTCGGCAGCGTCGGCGACGACGTCATCGTCGGCGGTGCCGGCGACGACAGGATCGACGGCCTGTCGGGAGACGACGTGGTGTGCGCCGGCTCGGGCGACGACGTGGTCGTCGGAGGGAGCGGGGCCGACCGCCTGTTCGGCCAGTCCGGCGCAGACACGCTGCGGGCCAGGGACTCACGTCGCGACGGCCGCATCGACTGCGGGGTCGGACGCGACCCGGCGGCGGGGCGCGACCGCGGGCTCGACCCGCGCGCCCTGTCCTGCGGGCGCTGACCGAGGGGCGCTGGCCTCCGGGCGCTGGCCCACGGGCGCTGCCCGGCCGGAAGTTACCGACGCGTAGCATCGATCACATCTTTCCGTCCGGCAGCAGCCCTGCCACTAGGCTCTCCCACGCCCGGGCACCCCGGCTCGGCGACTCGTGGGCAAACACGACTGGGAGTGTGGCGTGACTCTGGTTCTCATCGTCGGCTTGGTCCTGAACGCGATCGCCCTGCCACTGGCCGCGCAGCGCATCGTGTTCCTCACCCGGCTGATCCGCAGCGGGCAGCCGGCTCCCGACCGCCTGGAGAACGTCACCAAGCGCACGGGCAAGGCCATCTCCAGCCAGCTGGTCGAGGTCCTCGGTCAGCGCAAGCTGCTCAAGTGGTCGGTGCCCGGCGCCGCGCACGCGTTCGTGATGTACGCCTTCCTCATCCTGGCCAGCGTCTACCTCGAGGCCTACGTCGCGCTGCTCACGCGCGACCCGTCCACGCAGCTGCTGATCTTCAACAGCTGGGGGCCGCTGGGCTTCCTGCAGGACCTGATCGGCGTCCTGTGCCTGGTGGGCCTGGCGATCTTCACCGCGATCCGCTGGCGCGAGGCGCCCGCGCGGCTCGGCCGGGGCTCGCGGTTCAAGGGCTCGCACACCGGTGGGGCCTGGCTCGTGCTGTTCATGATCTTCAACGTCATCTGGACGATGTTCCTGTTCCGCGGCGCCTCGTCGGCCCTGGGCAACCTGGGCTACGGCAAGTGGGCGTTCGCGTCGTACGCCGTCGGCAAGGCGCTGGGCGGGTCCCCGTCGGCGCCGACCGACTCCTCCGGCGTCGAGGTGCTCGAGGGCGTCGGCCTGCTGCTGCACATCGGCATCATGCTCGTGTTCCTCATCATCGTGCTGAACTCCAAGCACCTGCACATCTTCATCGCGCCGCTCAACGTGATGTTCAAGCGCCCCGACGGCCCGGTCGCCCTCGGCGCGCTCAAGCCGCTGACCTCCGACGGCAGGGCGATCACCCTCGACGACATCGAGGACATGGACGAGGACACCAAGCTCGGCATCGGCTCGATCGAGGACTTCTCCTGGAAGGGCCTGCTCGACATGGCGACCTGCACGGAGTGCGGTCGGTGCCAGTCGCAGTGCCCGGCGTGGAACACCGAGAAGCCGCTGTCGCCCAAGATGCTGATCATGAACCTGCGGGACCACGCGTTCGCGAAGGCTCCCTACCTCCTCGCCGACGAGGAGGGCCGCACCGGCCTGGAGCCCCAGGTGATGGCCGAGGTCGAGCGCCCGCTCGTGGGCGCGACCGAGGGCGAGGCCTGGCACCCGACCGGCGGCGCGGTGATCGACACCGACGTGCTGTGGTCCTGCGTGACCTGCGGCGCCTGCGTCAACCAGTGCCCGGTCGACATCGAGCACGTCGACCACATCGTCGACATGCGCCGCTACCAGGTGCTGATCGAGAACAGCTTCCCCAGCGAGCTCAACGGGCTGTTCAAGGGCATGGAGTCCAAGGGCAACCCGTGGAACATGTCGCCCACCATGCGCCTGGACTGGGCCCAGGGTCTCGACGTCAAGGTCGTCGGCGAGGACGTCGAGGACCTCGACGAGGTCGACTGGCTGTTCTGGATCGGCTGCGCCGGCGCCTACGAGGACCGCGCCAAGAAGACCGTCCGCGCCGTGGCCGAGCTGCTCGACCTGGCCGACGTCTCCTTCGCCGTGCTCGGCAAGGGCGAGACCTGCACCGGTGACTCCGCCCGCCGCGCCGGCAACGAGTTCCTCTTCCAGCAGCTCGCCACCCAGAACGTCGAGGTGCTCACCGAGGCGAAGGCCAAGAAGGTCGTCTCGACCTGTCCGCACTGCTTCAACACGCTCAAGAACGAGTACTCCGAGCTCGGCATCGAGCTCGAGGTCGTCCACCACACCCAGCTGCTCAACCGACTGGTGCGGGAGGGCCGGCTCACCCCGGTCGCCGACGCCGACGCCGCCGCCCCGAAGCAGAAGGTCACCTACCACGACCCGTGCTACCTCGGCCGCCACAACCAGGTCTACACGCCCCCGCGGGAGCTGCTCGAGGTGATCCCCTCCACGGACTTCACCGAGATGGAGCGCAGCGGTGAGCGCTCCTTCTGCTGCGGCGCCGGCGGCGCCCGCATGTGGATGGAGGAGCGGATCGGCGAGCGGATCAATGAGAACCGCACCAAGGAGGCCGTCGGCACCGGCGCCGACCAGATCGCGGTCGGCTGCCCGTTCTGCCGGGTCATGCTCTCCGACGGCCTGACCATGCTGCAGTCCAAGGAGGAGGCGCGCGAGGAGGTCGAGGTCCTCGACGTCGCCCAGATGCTCCTGGCCGCGGTCAAGCGTGGCGAGACCCCGCCGGAGGCGAAGGCCGAGCCGGGCGAGGGCGACGACGAGCGCTACCCGCCCACCGCGGCCCACGACGGCACCGAAGACCCCGAGCAGGCGCCCGACCGCCTGGGCGACGCCGCCGAGGTGACCGACCCGTCGGGCCCGCTCGGCGAGCCCGAGGTTGACGCGACGGACGCCGGAGAGACTGCCTCCGCGGCGACTGCCGCGAGCGCTTCCCTGCCCTCCTGGGCCGGGTTGGACGTCGAGACGATCCTGGAAGGGGACGACGTGGACATCAGCGAGTTCAAGGCCAAGCTGAAGGCCGAGCTCAAGGACGAACTGCTCGCCGAGATCAAGGCGGAGCTCGAGGGGGCGCTCAACTCCGACTCCGGCACCTCGGAGCCGGTCGAGCGCACCTCGTCCCCGTCGGTGGCCGACAAGCCGTCGCAGACCGAGCAGGCGCAGGCCGCGCAGGTCCCCGAGCCGGAGCCCGCCCCCGAGCCCGAGTCGAAGCCGACCACCGCGGAGGAGAAGGTCGAGGAGAAGCCGGCCGAGAAGAAGCCCGCGACCTCCTCCGAGCCGCCGCCGGACATCGACTTCTCCGGCTCCCTCTGAGCCGGGAGGTCCCCCCTGCAGGACCCGCAGCGGCGTCGCCGAGTCTCCACCCCGGCGGCGCCGCTGGTCGTTCCGGGCCGGTATCACGACGGACGAGAGCGGACTCATCGGGACTCACCAGGACCCGTCAGGACGGACCGGTCCAGGACACTGCGGGCCAGGGGTGGCCCGCCGACAGCGAGGGGGTGGGCCATGTGGCGTTCGGGAGCGACACGCAGGCGTCAGCAGCTCGCGGTCAGCCAGATGATCGAGACCGCACGGCGCAGCGGCACCTGGTCGGCGCCGTGGCGCTCCGCCCCTGCGGTGTGGGAGTTCTTCGCCGACGAGTCCGCGCTGCTGCGCCACCTGCAGCAGACCTGGCGCACCGCGCTGGCCGGCGCGGTCTACGTCGCCATCGAGGCCGGTGACGGCGACCTGCAGGCCGACGTCACCCGTGCCTACACCACGGTCGCCCAGCGTCACACCGGGCTCCGGCAGGTGCTCGAGGCCCACGCCGACCACCCCGCGATCGCCGCGGCCATGCGCAAGGAGCGCGCCCTGCTCGCCTCACTGGCACTCGGCGTCGGCGACGGGACCGGCCTGCGCCTGGTCGCCTAGCCTGCCCGCGACTCGCCGGGACCTCGGGCGCGCCGGCTGGGCCCGACCGGCTCGCCGGTCGCGTTGACTGGGCGCATGCAGCGTGTGGTCCGGCGGGTCGTCCTCGTCGTCCTGGTCGTCCTCGTCCTCGTCCTGGTGGTGGCCGGTGCCGCCACCTGGGTCTTCTCCGACAAGATCCACTCGGCCGCCCTCGAGGTGCGCCACCCCGAGGTCTCCCATGACCTGGACGTCGTGTCGGTCGACGGTGACGGCGGCGGCGACCGCGTGCTGCTCGACGACCGTGCCGACCACCGGGCGGCCCTGCACCACGGCTTCCGCTACGGCCTGCGTTGGGACGGCGGCTCGGCCGTGGTCGGCGGCCCCGCCGAGGAGATGGGCGGCCACCGGCTCTCGCTCGCGCTGCTCGAGGGTGACCGGCCGGTCCCGGGCACCGACGTCGACGCCTTCCGTGAGCTCTACGACGACCCGGCCGACGTCGAGGGCCTCGCCCTGCGCCGCGTCCGGTACGACGCCGGGGGACACACGCTGCCGGCCTACCTCGCCGAGCCGACCAGCCCGACCAGGCCCGGAGCCGCCCCGGGCCACTGGGCGGTGCTGGTCCACGGCAAGGGCGGCACCGCGTTGGAGATGGCGCGGATGGCCCGCGCCACGGTCGCGGCCGGGCGCACCACGATGCTGATCGGCTACCGCAACGACGCCGGCGCCTGGCAGGACCCGAGCGGCGAGTACGCCTACGGCACGACCGAGTGGCGCGACCTCCATGCCGCCCTGGTCTGGGCGCACGAGCACGGTGCCGTCGACGTGGTCCTCGGCGGGGCGTCGATGGGAGGCGGCGTCATCGCCTCCTACCTCGAGCGGGTGCCCGACCACCGCGGGGTCCTCGGGGTCGTCCTCGACTCCCCGATGCTCGACCTGGACACGGTGGTGTCCTGGGGTGCCCGCGACGAGGAGCTGCCGGGTGGGCTGCCGCTCCCCGAGCCGCTCACCTGGGCCGCCAAGCGGCTGGCCGGCCTGCGGTTCGGCCTGGACTGGGCGGCGACGGACCACGTCGACGACACGGGCTGGGCCGACGTACCCGTCCTGGTGCTGCACGGTGACGACGACGGGACCGTCCCGGTGTCCCTGAGCCGCACGCTCGCACGAGAGGACGACGACGTGCGCCTGGAGGAGTTCCCCGGAGCCGGTCACGTCGAGTCCTGGAACAGCGACCCGGAGCGCTACGACCGCCTGGTCGCCGACTTCGTCGGCTCAGTCGACCGGCGTGCGGTGGAAGTTCCGTGACGACCGAGACGGCGTGGGGCCCCGCTGGCCCTGGTAGCGCGAGCCGTACTTCTCCGAGCCGTAGGGATGCTCCGCCGGCGAGCTCAGCCGGAAGAAGCACAGCTGGCCGATCTTCATCCCCGGCCACAGCTTGATTGGCAGGTTGGCCACGTTGGCCAGCTCGAGCGTGACGTGGCCGGAGAAGCCCGGGTCGATGAAGCCCGCGGTCGAGTGGGTGAGCAGGCCCAGGCGTCCCAGGGAGGACTTGCCCTCCAGGCGCGCGGCGACGTCGTCGGGCAGCGAGACGACCTCGTAGGTCGAGCCCAGCACGAACTCGCCCGGGTGGAGGATGAACGGCTCCTCGCCCTCGGGCGCGACCTCGCGGGTGAGGTCGGGCTGGTCCTCGGCCGGGTCGATGTGCGGGTAGCGGTGGTTCTCGAAGACGCGGAAGAACCGGTCGAGCCGCACGTCGATGCTCGAGGGCTGGACCATCGCCTCGTCGTAGGGGGCCAGGGAGACCCGTCCGGCGTCGAGCTCGGCCTTGATGTCCCGGTCGGAGAGCAGCACGAGCGGCACGATACCCGGCGCCGGGGCCGCGGCCGGCGGGCGACAGAATGCGTCGCGTGACAGCGACCAGCGACCGCCCCGTCTGGACCTACGTCGCGCTCGGGGACTCCTTCACCGAGGGCGTGGGCGACCCCGACCCGGACCGCCCCAACGACGTGCGCGGCTGGGCCGACCGCGTGGCCGAGGCGCTCACCGCGCACCACCCGGACCTGCGCTACGCCAACCTCGCGATCCGCGGCCGCAAGGCCGGCGCGGTCCTCGCCGAGCAGGTCGAGCCCGCCGTCGCGATGGGTCCGGACCTGGTCAGCATCTACGCCGGCGGCAACGACATCCTGCGCCCCAAGGTCGACGTCGACACCCTGGTCGAGCAGTACGCCGACGGGCTGCGCCGGCTGCGCGCCGGCGGGGCGCACGTGATCGTCTTCACCGGCTTCGACCTCGGCTGGGCCCCGGTCTTCGGCCGGCTGCGCGGCCGCGTGGCGACGTACAACGAGCTGGTCCGCGAGGCCGCGGAGGAGGTGGACGCGACCCTGGTCGACTTCTGGCGGATGCGGGAGTACCGCGACTCCCGGCTGTGGGACGTCGACCGCATCCACATGTCCAGCCTGGGTCACCGGCACATGGCCGCGCGGGTCCTCGACGCCCTCGAGGTCTCCCACCAGGTGTCGCTCGACCCGCTCGGACCCCCGGAGCCGCTGGACGCGGCGGCCCGCCGCGCGGCCGACCTGGCCTGGGCCCGCGCGCACGCCGCACCGTGGGTCCAGCGACGCCTGACCGGGCGGTCCTCGGGCGACGGCCTCTCCCCCCGTTTCCCCGCTCCCGTGCGGGTCGCCGACGGGCTCAGCGGGTCGGGTATGGTCTGACCTGCTTCCTCGCGGATGTAGTTCAATGGCAGAACATGAGCTTCCCAAGCTCAGAATGCGGGTTCGATTCCCGTCATCCGCTCCATCCACGGCGACGCCGGTCGTGCGATCTTGCGGGTGCCCCGCTTCGGCGAGGGCCGGCTGAGGCCCGCGTCCCGTCCGCCACGACGGCCCGTTCGTCCAGACCTGGTGTCCCTCGACGAACCGCAGGGTCAGTGCGGCTGCCACGCGTCGTCGTCGACCCGCTCGGTGACCGAGCCGGGCAGCGAGCGGTCGGCGAGGTCCTGGATGCTGACCTGCTCGCACACCTCGCGCAGGCTGCTGCGCGCGGCGATCCACACCAGCTGCAGGGCATCGGCGGTGGCGTTGTAGTGCACCGCCTCCGGCCGCTCGCCGTGGACGCTGACCAGCGGCCCGTCGACGGCCCGGATCACGTCGGCGACGCTGACCTCGCCCGCGGGCCGCGCGAGGCGCCAGCCCCCGGACTGGCCGCGCTGGCTGATCACCACCCCGGCCCGGCGCAGGTCGGCCAGGATCGCCTGCAGGAAGCCGGCGGGGATCTCCTGGAGCCGGCCCAGCTCGTCGGCGCTCACCGGCTCGCGGGGGCGGTCGCCCTGTGCGCGCAGGGCCAGCTCGATCAGCGCGCGCAGCGCGTAGTCGGACTTCGCGGAGACTCGCACCGGGGCAGTCTGTCATCCCAGTGCGGCGCGTCACGGTTCAGGCGCAGCAAGCGCGGGTAAACCCCTGGTGCACCCACCCGCTAGGGAAAGGCAGTTGAGATGAGCGACAGCGACAAGCTGAAGAACTCCGCCCAGGAGACCAAGGGCGACGCCAAGGAGAAGTTCGGCAAGGCCACGGACAACGAGGACATGCAGGCCGAGGGCAAGGCCGACCAGACGGAGTCCTCCCTCAAGCAGGCCGGCGAGAAGGTCAAGGACGCCTTCAAGTAGGCCCGAGCCCGACCCGATCCGGGTCACCGGCGTCTGTGCCCCCGCGTGCTGCGCGGGGGCACAGTGCTGTCCGGACCCTCGGAGGTCGGCGTACGTCGGTGATCCGCCCCACAGCCGCGGCGCGTTCCTGCCCCCACCGGTTGCCCCGCGGCCACGGGCCTCGCATAATGGAAGTTACTCATCGGTAGCACTGGTGGGTAACCTGCAGCGCACGCGCCTCCGGACGCCGGCGGCACCATCGACGAAGGGGTTCGAGTGAGCCACTACAAGAGCAACATGCGGGACATCGAGTTCAACCTCTTCGAGGTGCTGAACCGGCAGGAGATCCTCGGCACCGGCCCGTTCGAGGAGATCGACGTCGACACCGCCAGGTCGATCCTCTCCGAGGTCGACCGCATGTCCCGCGGCGAGCTGGCCGAGTCCTTCGAGGACGCCGACCGCAACCCGCCGACCTTCGACCCGGCGACCGGCGAGGCCGACCTGCCCGCGTCGTTCAAGAAGAGCTACCGGGCCTGGATGGACGCCGAGTACTGGCGCCTGGGCACGCTGGCCAGCCTGGGCGGCACCCCCGCCCCCTCCACGATCAACTGGGCCATGGGCGAGATGGTGCTCGGCGCCAACCCGGCGCTGTGGATGTACGGCGCGGGCCCGATGTTCGCCGGCGTCGTCGAGCGCAACGGCAACGAGCGCGACCACAAGATCGCCCAGCTCATGGTCGACAAGGGCTGGGTCGCCACGATGGTGCTCACCGAGCCCGACGCGGGCTCCGACGTCGGCGCCGGACGCACGAAGGCCACCCCCAACGACGACGGCACCTGGAACATCGAGGGCGTCAAGCGCTTCATCACCTCGGCCGAGGGCGACCTGAGCGACAACATCATCCATCTCGTGCTGGCCCGCCCGGTCGGCGTCGAGGGCGTCGGCGGCCCCGGCACCAAGGGCCTGTCGCTGTTCATCGTGCCGAAGTTCCACTTCGACCTCGAGACCGGCGAGCTGGGCGAGCGCAACGGCGCCTACGTCACCAACGTCGAGAAGAAGATGGGCATCAAGGTCTCCAACACCTGCGAGGTCACCTTCGGCGACCCGGGCGTCGGCGGCGGCGAGCCCGCCAGGGGATACCTCCTCGGGGAGGTCCACGACGGCATCGCGCAGATGTTCCAGGTCATCGAGAACGCCCGCATGATGGTCGGCACCAAGGCCATCGCGACCCTGTCGACCGGCTACCTCAACGCCCTCGACTTCGCCAAGGGCCGCGTGCAGGGTCCCGACCTGGCCCGGGCGGCCGACAAGACCGCCCCCCGCGTCACCATCACCCACCACCCTGACGTGCGCCGGTCGCTGATGACCCAGAAGTCGTACGCCGAGGCGCTGCGCGCGCTGGTGCTCTACACCGCCTCGTGGCAGGACCGCGTGATGATCGCCGAGCACGACGGCCGGCGCGACGAGCTGGCCGAGCGGGTCAACGACCTGCTCCTGCCGATCGTCAAGGGCTACGGCTCCGAGCGCTCGTGGGTGCTGCTGGGCACCGAGTCGCTGCAGACCTTCGGCGGCTCCGGCTTCCTGCAGGAGTACCCGATCGAGCAGTACGTCCGCGACGCCAAGATCGACACCCTCTACGAGGGCACCACCGCGATCCAGGGGCAGGACTTCTTCTTCCGCAAGATCGTCAAGGACCAGGCGCAGGCGCTCGGCCACCTGGCCGGCGAGATCGAGCAGTTCGTCAAGAGCGAGGCCGGCAACGGTCGCCTCAAGGTCGAGCGCGAGCTGCTCGCCACCGCGCTCGAGGACGGCAACGCGATCGTCGCCACGATGATCGGCCAGCTGATGTCGGCCGACGAGTCCGCCGAGGGCGGCGACGTCCGCAACATCTACAAGGTGGGGCTCAACACCACGCGCCTGCTGATGGCGCTGGGCGACATCGTCTGCTCGTGGCTGCTGCTGCGCCAGGCCGAGGTGGCCCTGGACAAGCTCGGGGGCGAGGTCTCGGACAAGGACCGCGACTTCTACGAGGGCAAGGTGGCTGCCGCGCAGTTCTTCGCCCGCCACGTGCTGCCCAAGCTGACCGCGGAACGCCAGATCGCCGAGGCGATGGACGTCTCTCTCATGGACGTGCCGGAGAGCGCGTTCTGACCCTCCCGACAGCGCCGCAGCCACCCCGCCCGGGGTCGGCTGCGGCGCTTCGTCGTGTCCAGGCGCCTCACTAGGCTGCCGCGCATGAGCGCCGAGACCCCCGACCGCACCGCCGGACCCGACGGGCCCGACGGGTCCGCGTCCGCAGCCCACGCCCGTGTGCGGGAGCACGTCGCGACCTGGGAGTCCGCCTGCGCCGACGCGGTCGCGCTGCTGCGCTCGCTCGAGCCCGGTGACTGGGACCGGCCGACCGAGCTGCCCGGCTGGGACGTGCGCGCGGTCGCGGCCCACCTGGCCCACCTCGAGGGCGAGCTCGCCGGGCGACCGCAGGAGCAGGTCGCGGTGCCCGAGCTGCCCCACGTGCGGGGGTTCATGGGGCGCTACACCGAGGCCGGTGCGATCGCCCGACGCGACTGGGAGACCGCACGCATCGTCAGCGAGCTGGAGGAGGCCGTCGCCGAGCGGCGCGCGGAGCTGGCCGCAGGCCCGCCCGCGGACCCCACCGCCGCCGGGCCGTCGTTCGCGGCCCTGGCGGGCTGGAGCTGGGAGACCCTGCTGCACAACCGGCCCTTCGACGTCTGGATGCACGAGCAGGACATCCGCCGCGCCGTCGGACGCCCCGGCGGCCTGGGCACCCCCGGAGCCGCGCACGCGGCGCGGGTCCTGGCGCGGTCGATGGGGATGGTGGTCGGCAAGCGCGGCGGCGCACGGCCGGGGCAGTCGGTGCTCGTCGAGCTGAGCGGCGTCGAGCACCCCGACGTGCCGAGCCGCTTGGCCGTGCTGGTCGGCGACGACGGCCGCGCGCGGTCCGCCGACCCCGACGACCTGCCGGGCGGGCCGACGGCGACGATCCGCCTCTCGTTCGTCGACTGGGTCCGCCTCGGCGGCGGGCGCGCGGGCGTCGACGACGTCGAGACCGAGGTCGCCGGCGACGAGGCGCTCGGCCGCCGCGTGGTCGCCGGCATGGCCGTCACCCCGTGACCTGGCCCGAGCGACCCGACCGAGCCGGGCGAGGCCGTGGCTAGGTCCGGTCGGCCCCCGCACGAAGGGCGTCGGGCTCCTCGAGCCGGTCACCCGGCCGGCGGGGGACGCGCCAGGTCATCACCGTGCCGGTCGGCTCGTTGCCCGTCCAGGTGGCGGTGCCGCCGAGGTTGCGGGCGCGGTTCATCAGGTTGCTGATGCCGCTGCTGCGCGGCAGGGGGTCGGGCAGCCCCACGCCGTCGTCGGCGACCTGGACGGCGAGGTCGCGGTCGGTGCCGACCAGCGAGACCGCCACGTGCGAGGCGCGGGCGTGCCGCGCGATGTTGGACAGCGCCTCCTGCATCACCGAGGCGACCTGCGCCACCAGGTCGGGCGGCAGGCCGTCCACGAGACCCTCGGCCGAGATCTGGGGCATGAAGCCGAGGATGCGCGAGGCGCGGGAGGCGATGTCGTGCAGCACCTGCTCGACGTCGTCGTGGTCGGCGATGCTGGTCAGCTCGAAGATCGAGTTGCGCAGCTCGCGGATGGCCATGTCGAGCTCGCGAGCCACCGAGTTGAGGCTCTCGCCGAGGTGGGCGTCGTCGCCGTACTGCTGCTCGATCTTGCGGGCGGTGCGACCGAGCGCCGCGACCTGGAGCCCGGCGGCGAAGATGCGCTGGATCACCCGGTCGTGCAGGTCGCGGGCGATCCGGTCGCGCTCCTCGAGCAGGGCGAGCCGGGTGCGTTGCCGGTCGATCTGCACCGACCGCACCCGCACCCGCTCCTCGAGCTCCAGGTTGACCTGGTGCAGCTCGTCGACGAGCTTCTCCCGCTCGGCGTCGATGCGCTGGGCGGTGCGCGCCGCGCCGTAGGTGACCAGCACGATGCCGAGGGCCACCGTCGCCATGAGCAGGGTGGCACCGACCCTGAGGTCGAACAGGTCCGCGGCCTGGCCGGTGATCCACAGCCGGCCGACGAAGGGGATGACCAGGGTCGCGATGGGGGTGATCACGCGCAGCAGCTGTGCGCCCGGGTCGGTGCCGAAGAAGACCCACTGCAGGCCTCGGTGCGGGACCGTGACCAGGACGGCGTGCCCGAGCAGCACGACCATGACCGCGGTCAGCAGGCCCATCGCGGTGGCGCCGGAGGCACGGTAGAGCGCGTCGGCGTCGTAGAGGTGGGCGTAGAGCACGAACCCGCCGATCAGCACGGGCAGCGCGGCCAGGACGCTGCCGGTGACCACGCGTCCGCGCGGGACCAGGACCACGGCCGCGGCGAGGGCGAGCACGCAGGCGCAGGTCAGCACCGAGGGCCGGCCGGGGTGGGCCGCGCCGAGGAAGTCGTCGACGACCAGCTCGTCGATGCCGAGGGAGACCCCGGTGACCCACTCGACCAGGACGACGAGGGCCGGGAGCGCGGCGAGCGCGGCGAGGGCGTCACGGGTCTGCCCGCGCAGGGCGGCGACCGACGCGGCGAGCGCCAGGGTCATCACGGCGGTGAGGAGCTTGGTCGAGGCGGCGTGGCTGGCCGGGGCGACGAGCCGCTCGGCCTCGACGACCCAGCCGACGATCACGGCGACGGAGATGAGGCCGACCGCGCCGACGACGACCAGCGAGTGGGTCCGCCCGCGGCGCTCCCACTCGTCGAGGATGGCGGCGCGGATGGTCCGCAGCGAGCTACGTCTCGCAGCCACCTGGCCTCCTTGTCGCGACCCGCCGTGGGTCTGTCACCTCCGGATGAGGTCCATCGTGCCGAACCCTGGGACCGCACATGCGGAAATCCCCACGTGGGTGACGTGTCAGCGGAAGCAAGCGACGGCATTGTCACACATCGACAGGTTCGGGACGTAGGACCTCTACGGCCGGCGGGGGAACTTCTCGAACTCGGGGCGCCGCTTGGCCTTGAACGCCTCACGGCCCTCCTGGGCCTCCGGGTTGCCGTAGAACAGCAGGTTGGCGTCGTGGGCGAGCTGCTGGATCCCGGCGTAGCCGTCCTCGTGGGCGTGCATGCTCAGCTTGTAGAGCCGGATCGCCCACGGGGAGAGCGCCAGCATCTCGCGGCACCAGGCCACCGTCGTCTCCTCGAGCTCGGCCAGCGGCACCACGGTGTTGACCAGCCCCATGTCGAGCGCCTGCTGGGCGTCGTACTGGCGGCAGAGGAACCAGATCTCCTTGGCCTTCTTGGGGCCGACCAGGTCGGCGAGCAGGCCCGCGCCGTAGCCGCCGTCGAAGGAGCCCACCTTGGGGCCGACCTGGCCGAAACGAGCGTTGTCCGCGGCGATGGTCAGGTCGCAGACCAGGTGCAGCACGTGGCCTCCGCCGATCGCCCAGCCGGCGACCATCGCCACGATCGGCTTGGGGCAGCGGCGCATGGCGACGTGCAGGTCGGTGACGTGGAAGCGGCCGGTGGCACCTTCGTGGGTCTTGTAGCCGCTGTCGCCGCGCACGCGCTGGTCCCCACCGGAGCAGAACGCGCGGTCGCCCTCACCGGTGAGGATGATCGCGCCGACCGACTCGTCCTCGCGCGCGAGCTCGAGGGCCTGGCCGATCTGGATGATCGTCTGCGGGCGGAAGGCGTTGTGCACCTCGGGCCGGATGATCGTGATCTTGGCGATCCCGTCCTCGGTGGTCTCGTAGCGGACGTCGGTCCACTCCGGGTCGCCGGCCTCCCGCCACTCGGCGGCCGTCCTGATCTGGCTCTCGGTGCGCTCGCTCATGGGGCCGATTCTCGACCACCCGGCGAAACCCGGACGCAGCGGTCCCCCGGTCGCCCCGCCTCACGAACCGAGCGCGTGCATGAGGACCCCCAGCAGGACCTCGGCGAAGCCGGCGGGGTCCGGCGCGTCGCCGACGACCGCGGCGACGACGTACCCCTCGAAGGCGGCGACCATGATCTCCGCGCACTGGCGCGAGACCTCGGGCCGGCTCAGCGGCATGGCGGGGTCGCGCTCGATGGCGTAGCGCAGCCAGGCGGTCATCTCCGAGAGGGCCTGGCGCCGGTGCTCGTGGCAGACCGCGCGGACGGGAAGGTCGTCGGGCAGGTCCTCCATCACCAGGGCGATCCCGGCGACCACCAGCGGCGGCGGGTCGGCCAGGCGGCGGGCCTGCGCGAGCAGCGTCTCCTCCAGGTGCGAGCGCAGGGACTCGCCGGCGCTGATCGGCATCCAGTCCTCGCGCTCGGCGCGCCACTGCTCGTAGCCGCTGACGATCGCGTCGGCGAGCAGCGTCTCGAGGTCGTCGGCCAGGGCCAGGACGTCGGCCGGCTCCACGCCGGCACGCTCGGCGATGCCCGGCACGTCGGTGCCGTGGTAGCCGTGCGCGGCGAGCTCGGCGACGGCCGCGCGGAGCACGACCGGGCGGAGGGCGAGGACGGCGCTCACCGGCTCACCGCCCGACGTGGTCGGCGAGGGACGGCGAGGTGACGTAGGACGACAGCCCGGCGCTCACGGTGCGCACCAGCACCGGGAGGTTCCACTCGACGCCGCTCTGCTGCGCCACGAAGGCACCGTCGACCAGGGTGAGGTGCATCCCGGCGAGGCGGTGGGGCAGGCGCGGGTCCTGCGCCACCGCGGCGACGGGGAGGATCCGGCTCCACCACTCGGCGACGGCCGCGCGGGCGCTGGCACGGACGGCGGCGAACCTCGCGCGTGCCTGGTGCGCGCGGTGGCCGGCGGTCAGGGCGAGCAGGATGCCGACGGCCCAGAAGTCGGGACAGTCCGACGCGGCGTCGATGCCGGTGAGCAGCCGCCGCGAGATCTCGTCGGTCAGGCCGGGGACGGGGTCGACGCGGGTCCAGGTCGGGGCGGCGGAGACCCATCGCCGTAGGCAGTCCTCGACGGTGAGCAGCAACAGGTCGTCGAGGGTCGCGGCGTGCTGCTGGACCTCGTGCAGGCCGAGACCGCTGCGGGCGGCCACGGCCTCCCAGGTCACGGCGCCGTAGCCCCCGCCCAGGGCGAGGTCGACCACCGCTCGGACGACGGCGTCGTGTCCCGCGGGCACGGCGCGGCCCGGCCGCGCGGCGGAGCCGGTGCCGGGGGCCTCAGCCGCGACCGCTCCGGCCGGGCGGCTCGGTTGGGACATCGTCTGCATGCTCATCCCTCACGTGACGGAGGAGGTCCGTCTTCGTGACGCGACTTGTCGGGGAGGAGCCGCCGCGACCGGGCCAGCGGTCTAGCCGAGCCGGGCCAGGTCGTCCTCGTCGAGGGTGAGGTCGGTGGCCCGGAACGAGTCCTGGACGGACTCGGGCCGGCTCGCCCCCGGGATGGGGACGACGCTCCGGGAGAGGCCGAGCTCCCAGGCCAGGGCGACCTGCTGGGGGCTGACCCCGTGCTTGTCGGCGACCTGGGCGAACGCCTCCGCCGTGCCACCGAGGTCACCGGCCCCGCCCATCCCGCCGAGCGGGCTCCAGGCGAGGAAGGCCAGGCCGAGCTCGGCGCAGAGCTCGACCTCGGGCAGCGAGGACCGGAAGACCGGGGAGAGCTGGTTCTGCACGCTCACCAGCGCGTCGCCGAGGACCTCGTGGGCCTCGCGGATCTGGTCGGAGTCGGCGTTGCTGATGCCACACGCCTGGACCAGCCCCTCGTCGTACAGCTCCTTGAGCGCGCCCATGGTCTCGGCGTAGGGCACGCCGGGGTCGGGCCGGTGGTGCTGGTAGAGCCCGATGCTGTCCACGCCGAGCCGCTCGAGCGAGGCACGGCAGGCACGGTGCAGGTGGTCGCGGCTGCCGTCGATGTCCCAGTCGGTGCCGCGGCGCGTGTGCCCGCCCTTGGTGGCGACCAGGACGTCGTCGGGGCCGGCGCCGACGCGGCGCAGGACGTCGGCGACGAGGCGCTCGTTGTGACCGAACTCCGCCTCGTCGCGCGAGTAGGCGTCGGCGGTGTCGATCAGGGTGACGCCGGCCTCGAGGGCGGCGCGGATGGTGGCCTCGGCGCGTTCGGGGTCGTTCTCCTCGCGCACGGACATGGGCATGGCGCCCAGGCCGAGCGCGCTGACGGTGCGGGTGCCGATCTGTCGGGTCTGCATGACCCCAGGTTGCTCGTGCGGCTGACGGGCAAACCGTCCCGGGTCGATACTGCTCGCATGCCGCTGCGCCGTCTCCTGCCGCTCCTGCTCGGCGGGCTGGTCGCCGCGCTCCTGGTCGGACCTTCCTGCCTGCCACCGCCTCGGCGTCCGCCTTCGCGGCGCGTGCGCAGCGGGCGCTCAACCGGCTCGGGTGCGACGCCGGTGCGGTGGACGGCTCGATCGGGGCGCACACCCGGGCCGCGGTCACCCGGTTCCAGGCCGCCAACGGGCTGGCCCAGGACGCGCACCTCACCGCCTCCACGCGGCGGCGCCTGTACGCCGAGCGGCAGGTCCGCTGCGACCGCCGGCCCGCGCCCCGGCATTCGTCGACCGGCCGGCGGATCGTGGTCAGCCAGCGGCAGAACTACGTGTGGCTGGTGCGCGCCGGCGGTGGTGTCGCGGCCCAGGGGCCGATGGTCGACAACCCGTCGGTGCTGTCGCGGGGCGACCACCGGGTGGCGTCGTACTGCGGACGCTCGGCGCGGATCCGCACCAACACCGACGCGAGCGGGTCGCTGTGGCTGCCGTACTTCACCCGGTTCGCGCCATGCGGCATCGGCTTCCACCGGGTGCCGCTGCGACGCTCCACCGGCGCCCAGATCCACCCCGACTGGATGCTCGGGACCGACCTCCAGCAGTCCCACGGGTGCCTGCGGCTGAGCCGCCGGATGGCCGCCGCGGTGTGGTCCTTCGGGTCTCTCGGGACCCGCGTGGTGGTCGTCCGGGGATGACCCCGAGGGCGCTGCCACGGACTTGAACGTTCCACAACGAGAGATGTGCCACTCGGTCCCCGATGGGGGCCACACGGCGTTATCGCGCTCCGCGAGCCGGAGATAGAGTGCCGAGCACCGAAGGGGCCGCCGAGCCCCTTTTCGTGCTTCCGACCGCGGCGACAGAAAGGCCCTTCTCCCATGGCCGATGTGGACTCAGCACTCGATGCAGCCGGACTCAAGAACGAAGCAGTTCGCGAGTACGTCCGTCACTGGGCAGGCGTCACCGGCGCCGAGCGGATCGAGGTGGTCAGCGCCGCTGACGACGCGCGCCTGATCCAGGAGGCCCTGGACGCCGGCGAGCTGCTGCCGGCCGGCGAGGGTCGCTACTACTCGCGCTCCTACTACAAGGACACCGCGCGCTCCGAGGAGCGCACGATCGTGGCCACGAGCAACCCCGACGACAAGGGCGTCTACAACAACTGGCGCCCCGCCTCGGAGATGAAGCCGATGCTCGAGGAGCTGATGACCGGCGCCTCGCAGGGCAAGACGATGTACGTCATCCCCTACCTGATGTCGCCCCCCGGCTCCCCGCTCGAGGAGTTCGCCGCCGGCGTCCAGGTGACCGACAACCGCTGCGTCGTGCTGCACATGATCCGCATGGCCCGCGTCGGGGTCGACCTGATCAACAACCTGCAGAAGCCCGAGTCGTTCGTCCGCGCCGTCCACGTGACCGGCGACCTGGAGAACCTCGGCCAGGGCACCCCCGACGACAAGCGCTACTTCGTGACCGTCGCCGACGAGCGCACGATCCTGCACTTCGGGTCCTCCTACGGCGGCAACGCGCTGCTCGGCAAGATCGCCCACGGCCTGCGCCAGGCGGCGTACGACGGCTGGGCCTCCAAGCAGTTCCTGTCCGAGCAGTTCATGCTGATCGGCATCCAGGACAAGGAGACCGGCCGCAAGTACCACATCTGCGGCGGCTTCCCGAGCGCCTCCGGCAAGACCAACCTCGCGATGATGCTGGCCCCGGACGCGCTCGGCGACCGCTACTACGTCTCCTTCTACGGCGACGACATCGCATGGCTGTGGGTCAAGCCCGAGGACGGCCGCGTCTACGCGATGAACCCCGAGAACGGCGTGTTCGGCGTCGCGAAGGACACCAACGAGGGCACCAACCCGACCGCGCTGGAGTCGATCAAGGAGGGGACCGAGGTCGTCTTCACCAACGTCGCCTACAACGAGAAGACCCACGAGGTGTGGTGGGAGGGCAAGACCAAGCAGCGGCCCGCCGACCTCGACGGCTGGATGGACTGGAAGGGCGGGCGCATCGCCGACCGGGGCGCGGAGGACCAGGACGCGCCGTGGGCGCACCCGAACTCCCGCTTCACCACGACGCTGGCCAACGTGCCCAACGTGGCCGAGGACTTCGAGGACCCCCAGGGCGTGCCGATCGACGGCATCATCTTCGGCGGCCGCACCCGCGACCGCGAGCCGCTGATCCGCGCGATCACCGACCTCGCCGAGGGCGTCTACGACGGCCTCACGCTGGGTGCCGAGGCGACAGCGGCGGCCGAGGGCGTCGAGGGGCAGCTGCGCTACGACCCGATGTCGATGCGTCCGTTCATGTCCTACGGCGAGGGCGACTACGCCTCCCACTGGCTGAAGATCCTGGGCGCCGCGAGCGAGCAGCCGATCTTCGCCCACGTGAACTGGTTCCAGAAGGACCCGGAGGACGGCCACTTCCTGTGGCCGGGCTACCGCGACAACCTGCGCCCGCTGCTGTGGCTGATGCAGCTCAAGCAGGGTGAGGTCACCGGTCGCGAGACCGCGGTCGGCATCATCCCGACCAAGGACGAGCTCAACCTCGACGGGTTCGAGGGCGACACCAGCGACCTGGACCGGCTGCTCGACATCGACGTGGAGCGCTGGCGCCAGGAGATCGGCTTCCGCGAGGACCACCTCAAGCAGTTCGAGCGCCTGCCCGAGGAGATCTGGGAGGCCCACCGGCGGGTGGCCCGGGCCCTCGACGAGGCCTGAGGGCCGGGGTTCGGTTTCACTAGGGCCCCAGTGATGTTGGCACTCCCCGAGCGAAGTTTCGCTCGGGGAGTGCCACTTTCACTAGGGCCCTAGTGAAACTGCGCCGGGGGTGACCCGGCCTTCGTCGGGCGTCTAGGTTGGGCCGATGGGCACCGACAAGCGCTGGATCCAGCCCCAGGACGCGATGTTCCTGTGGGGCGAGAGCAACGAGACGATGATGCACGTCGCCTCCCTCATGCCCTACTCGCCGCCGGAGGACGCGGGTCCGGACTTCCTCGGCGCGTTGTACCAGGAGATGCTGCGGGCGCCGGTGGCGAGCCCGTGGAACCTGCGGCTGACCCACCCGCACGTGCTGCGGCACCCCCGCCAGTCGTGGAAGGTCGACGACCACTTCGACATCGACTACCACGTACGCCGCTCCGCGCTCCCCTCCCCGGGTGACGAGCGCGAGCTGGGCATCGTGGTCTCCCGGCTGCACAGCCACCAGCTCGACTTCACCCGCCCGCCGTGGGAGGTCCACCTGATCGAGGGGCTGGAGGGCGGCCGGTTCGCGCTCTACACCAAGGTGCACCACTCGCTGGTCGACGGCTACTCCGCGGTGCGCATCCAGGCCCGGAGCATGTCGGAGGACCCCACCGACCGCGACATGCCGTTCTTCTTCTCCGTCTCCCCCTCCGGGCCCCGCCGCCGGCCGGCCCCGACCGAGCAGCCGCGGCCCGACCTGTCGACCCGCGTGGTGCAGGCGGCCACCGCGCCGGCGCGCGCCGCCGTACGCCTCGGCGGGTCGCTGGCCGCCACCTCCCTGGGCACCGCCAAGGCGGTGGCCGGGGTCGAGATGGGCTCGCGCGCCGAGGGCAGCGAGCTGGTCAGCCCGCTGCAGGCGCCCTCGACGATCCTCAACGCCCGGTGCGGCCGCAACCGCCGCCTCGCGACCCAGGAGGTCGCCCTCGACCGGATCCGCGCAGTGGCCAAGGCCGCGGGCGGCACGGTCAACGACGTCGTGATGGCCATGTGCGGCGGGGCGCTGCGCCGGTTCCTCGCCGAGCTCGACGAGCTGCCCGACCGCCCGCTGGTCGCCTTCCTGCCGGTCAACATCCGCCCGAGCGGCGACTCCGGCGGCGGCAACAAGGTCGGGGCGACCCTGGCCTCGCTGGCCACCGACCGCGAGGACGCGCAACAGCGGCTCGAGGCGGTGATCGCCTCGACCCGCCAGGCCAAGGACCAGATGAGCGACCTGAGCCAGCTGGGCGTGCTCGCCTACTCCGGCTACCTCCTCGGCCCCGGCGGCCTGCAGGTGGCCGGCGCGATGAGCGGCACGCGGCTGCCCGTGCCGACCACCTTCAACCTCTGCATCTCCAACCTCCCCGGGCCCCAGCACCCGCTGCACCTGCGCGGCGCCCGGCTCGAGGCGATCTACCCGATGTCGATCCCGGTGCACGGCATGGCGCTCAACATCACCGTCGAGTCCTACGCCGGCCACCTCGACTTCGGGTTCATCGGCTGCCGCGACGCCGTCCCGTCGCTGCAGCGGCTCGCGGTCTACACCGGCGGGGAGCTCGACGCGCTGGAGGAGGCCTACGCCCTCGCCTGAGCAGGGCGCGCAAGCCGGACGCAAGCGGGTGGCAAGAGGCGGCTGCCAGCGTGAGGTCATCGGGAGGACCACCTCCCGACCGACCGGAGGAGCAGCCATGATCACGCCGATGCACACCGAGTACCTCGTCCCGCGCCCCGCCCCCGCAGCGTGGCGACCCACGCGACGGGGTACCTCCGGGACATGGCTACCAAGAAGAAGGCCGACCCCGGCCCGTCCGTGAAGGACCCCGAGCTCTACGAGTCGCTGCGCGACGACGGCGCCAGCAAGGAGAAGGCGGCCCGCATCGCCAACGCGGCGAACAACACCTCGCGCTCCGAGGTGGGCGAGAAGGGCGGCACGTCGGGGTCCTACGACGACTGGACCGTCGACGACCTTCGCGAGCGGGCCCGCGAGCTGGACATCGACGGCCGGTCCTCGATGAACAAGGACGAGCTGATCGACGCCCTGCGCAACCACTGACCCGGCGGGTCAGCAGCCGCGACGCACGCCGGGGACCTCGACCGGCAGCCGGCCCGGCGCCGGTGCGCGGCCCAGCCAGAACGCGACGAGCGCGCGCATCGGACCCGGCCCTGCGCCGTAGGTCGCCACCCGCACCGCGGCGGCCGTGCGCCCGAGGAGGTACGGCGTGTCCACGGCCACCACGTAGTCGGAGGCCGGCACCGGGCCGCCGCGCCCGACCAGGTCGACGCGCGTGCCCCGCAGGACGGGCCGCGGCTCGATCGCCTGCCACTGCTCGATCACCCGCCGCTTGCGCTTCTTGCTCCACTTCTTCCGCAGCTCCGGCCGGGGCGGCTTGACCAGGTCCACGTGGCCCAGCGCGAGCCCGGCCTCCGCCGCCGCCTCCCGGAAGGACGCCACCGCGGCCGGGTCGCCGAACGGGATCGGCAGGGACGGCGCGATCCGGCCCGAGCACGGCCCCGCCACCGAGGTGAGCGCCTCGGCGGAGAGTCGCGCGGCCATGGGCCGGGCCGTCCCGACCGGCCGGGACTGCCCGGGACGGCGGGTCGCCCGCTGGTGGAGCAGCAGCGCGACCTGCCGGGCGGCAGCCTGCTCGAGCCGCCGTCGGGTGAGGTGACCCTCCCGCACCGCACGCACGATCGCGGTCCGCGCTCCGGCGGGGTCCTGCGGCATCAGCGCGACGTCCACCCCGGCCTGCAGCGCCGCGACGGCAGCGCGGTCCGGCCCCCGGTGGTGGCGTACGGCGGCCATGTCGAGTGCGTCGGTGACCACCAGCCCGCGGAACCCGAGCCGCTCGCGCAGCAGCCCGGTCACCACCGGGCGGCTCAACGACGAGGGCACCCCCGGGTCGACGGCCCGCACGTCGAGGTGCCCGACCATGATCGCGGGCAGGCCGGCGTCGACGGCACGGCGGAACGGGACCCAGTCACGCTCGGAGAGCCGGCGCACCGAGCGGGTCTGGACCGGCAGGGTGACGTGGCTGTCGGCGGTGACCGAGCCGTGCCCGGGGAAGTGCTTGAGCACCGGGACCAGCCCGGCGTCCTGGAAGCCGCGGGCGGCCGCCATCACGTGCCGGGTCACCACGGCGGGGTCGCTGCCGACCGACCGCGAGCCGATCGCCGGGTCGGCCTCGCCGATCGTCACGTCGGCGTCCGGGGCGAAGTCCGTGGTGAAGCCGAGCCCGCGCAGCTCGCCGGCCGCGGCGGCGTACACCCGGCGCGTCAGCGACACGTCCCCGGCCGCGCCCGCGGACATGAAGTCCGGCAGCTGCGAGACGTCGCCGCGCACGCGCTGCACGGTCCCGCCCTCCTGGTCGACCCCGACCAGCAACGGCCACGGCCGGCGTACGTCGCGGCGCAGGCGGGCGGTCGTGCTGCGGACCTGCTCGGCCGAGACGACGTTGTCGGCGAAGACGATGACGCCGCCCAGGTGGAGCCGCCGCACGAGATCGACCGGTGCCGCGGTGCCGGCGTAGCGGGCCACGATCACCTGGCCGGCGAGGTCGCTCAGGGGCAGCGCGTGCACGAGGCGGGCGGCCCGCTCGAGCTCGGCCCTGGTCGGCCCCCAACCGGTCCGCAGCGCCAGGCGCTCGGCCGGTGTCGGCGGGTCGGGCGCGGCCGGCTCCGCGCTGTCGGCCCTCCCGGGCTCGTCGGGCGCGGAGCCGCCGAGGTCGCACCCGCCGAGCAGCGCACCGGCCAGCAGGGCACCGGCCGACACGAGGGCGGCGGCACGCGTACGAGGAGGGGACCGGCGAGCCACGCGTCATGATCGCAGAGCCGGGGCGGCTAGCGTGATGCCGGGCACGTGGTCTCGAAGGGGACGCTGGGCATCACGTCCTCCCACTCCTCGACGGTCAGGCTGCGCCCGACGATGTGGCACGCGACTGCGCGCGCTCGCTCCACCGAGGTGTCCCACTCGTAGACCGACCCGTCCGCGGCGGCGATGCGCACGGTGCGGCTGTCCGGCAGGAACGCCGGCGACACGAGCGCGTTGCCCAGGCGCACGGTGCCCAGGAGGTCGGCGGTGCGCCCGTCCCAGAGACTGAGGCGACCGGTCCCGTCGGCGGTGACCACGCGGCGGCCGTCAGGGGAGTACCTCGCCTCCAGTCCGTCGGACTCCGTCTCGACCAGCGCCGCTCCTGAGCCGCGCGCCTTGCCGGAGGCGAGGTCCACGATCTCGAGCTGCCCGCCCCCGGCCACCGCCAGCCTCGCGCCGTCCGGCGACAACGCCGCCGAGTGCGGCCGGATGCCGAAGTCCCCTCGCCCGACGACGCTGCCGTCCCCCAGGTCCACCAGGGCCCAGCCCTCGACCTGCGTGAAGTCGAACGCGGCCCGCGGCTGGTCCGCGGTGAGCGCGACGAGACCGGAGTCCGACGGGGTGACGAGGCTGTCCACCACGTGGCCCACGTCGGGGCGGAGCGGCCGGGACAGCGTCGCCAGGGTCGCCGCGTCGAGGACGGCCCAGCCGCGGGCGAGGCGCGCCACGATCCGCGACCCGTCGGCGGTGTAGTCCGCCTGCTCGACGGACAGGTCGCGGCGCGCGAGGACCCGCCCGGTGGACACGTCGACGACGTACAGCGAGGTCGGGCTCACGATGACCAGTCGGCGGCCGTCTGGGCGCCAGGAGCCGGTGAAGTCGGTGCCCAGCCAGCCGGGACCGCGCACGTTCGTCTCGGCCCCGGACTCCACGTCGACCAGGAAGACCCGGGTCCGCTGGGTCGTGCCTCGGCGCACCTGGGCCACGACGGTGTCCCCGGTCGGGGACAGGAAGCGACTGTCCCACGTCTCCTGCACCTTGCGCGCGGGGGGTGCCGTCCGCCGCACATAGCGCTCACGACCGCTCAGGTCGAAGCTCCACAGCCCCGTGTCGGTGACGGTCAGCAGCCTCTCGCCGTCGGGGCTGAACCGTACGTCGTCGGCGAAGTCGGCGCGCTCGGTCTCGATGCGCTGCCGCAGCAGGCCGGACCTCAGGTCCCAGATCCCCACCGCGCCCTCCCCGCCGGTCGCGGCGAGGAGGCTGCCGTCGGCGGAGAACTCCACCTCGCCGTCCTCCGCGACCGGCAGACCGGTCAGCCGCCGCGTCTCCCGCCACGTGGCGGCGTCGAGGAGCACCACCTGGTCGTCCCGGACGGCGGCGACGACCGACCCGTCGGGCGAGAGCGCCATGGCGCTGTGGGGCCCCGTGCGGCTGACCACGGTGCGCCCGGTGCTCACCTCGATGGTCTGCAGGGGGACGGCGGGCAGGTCGGAGTTCCATCCCGGGACGACGTAGAGGCGGTCGCCGGCCGGGGACATCCTCAGATGCACGAGGTCTCCGATCGGTCTGACCCTCAGGATCGGCCGCTCCGGGCGAGCGGTGTCCCAGACCACCTCCAACGGCCCCAGGCCCCGGTTCCTCTCGGCGTCGTACCGGTCGAAGGAGACCGCGACCCGGCTGCCGTCCGCGCTGAAGCTGGCGCCGGTCGGGATCGCCTGCCGGGGCTGGCCGCGCAGCTGACGTCGCAGCGGCACCAGGGTCCTGCCGTCCAGCAGACGCACCGGGTCGTGGACCTGGCTGGGGACGCCGAGGACCAGGATCTCGCCGTCCGGGCTGAAGGCGGCCGGGTCGCACACGCAGAACACCTCGGTCGACCAACCCGGTGGCTGGGGGTCGTAGGTGGCGACCTCGGGTACGCCCCGCCCGTCGTACAGGTGCACGCGCGCAGCGCGGTCCACGACCGCCACCTGCCCGCTCACCGGGTTGACGTCCAGCCAGGACGGCGTCTGCCCGGTCGGCGTGAAGCGGGCCAGCGCAGGGTTGCGCGAGACCGCGGCCACCAGGCCGGCGACGGTCTCGCGTGACCGGTCGACCCGTACGGCGGCCAGCGCGAGCAGCAGGGAGAGGTCGTCGCGGTCGGTGAGCTGGGACAGGGCCGCGACCCGACGGGCCTGGGACTCCCGGGCCGACCGCGCGGCGCGGTCGGACTGACCGGCTGCCACGGCACCGGCGACCACCGCGACCACGAGCAGTCCCACCACGGCTCCCAGGAGTCCCCGCAACCGTCGGTTGACCCGCCGCTGCTGCCTCGCCAGCGCGATGGCGTCGCGCTCCTCGGCCTCCGCTGCGTGCTGCCCCGCCTCGAGGAACGCGCGCTCGGACGACGACAGCTCGGGCTCGACCTGGGTCCGCCACTGCAGCGCTCGCGCGAGCCGGGTGCCGCGGTAGAGCTCGGACCCCGGGCGCTGCATCGCCTCCCACGTGTCCGCCGCGACGGTCAGGTGGCGACGGATCCGCTGACCCTCGGAGTCCTCGTCGAGCCAGCCACGCAGACGCGGCCAGGCGCGCACCAGCGCCTCGTGGGCGATCTCCACCGCCTCGCCGTCGATGCTGACCAGGCGCGCTGCGGCAAGCAGCTCCACCACCCTGAGGTGGTCCTCGTCCACGGCCAGGCTCGCGCGGGGCACCCGCGCCCGGACCGCCTCCCCGTCCTCCGTCGCGATCACGAGGCGCAGGCACAGGTCGCGCATGCCTCGGCGTCCCGGTCCGTCCAGCTGCTGGTAGACGGCCTCGACGGTCCGCGCCACCGCGTCCCTGATCCCGCCCGATGCGCGATAGCCCTCCACGGTCAACGTGTGACCCTCTCGGCGCTCCCACGTGGCGCGGAGCACGTAGGACAGCATCGGCAGGGCCGCCGGGGCGCCGGCGACCTCACGCACCAGCAGGTCGACCAGCCCGGGCTCGAGCCGGAGCCCCGCACGCCTGGCCGGGCCCTCGATCGCCCGGCGCAGCTCCGCCTCGCCCATCGGGCCGAGCAGGTAGATGCCGCCCTCGAGGACACGGGCGACGTCCGGGTACGACGCGAACCGGGCCAGGTGGTCGGCCCGCACGGCGATCACCAACCGGCCTCCGGCCCCGACGTGGGCAGCGAGCATGGCGAAGTAGGTCGCGCGGAGCGCGGGGTCCGGGCAGAGGGTCATCGCCTCCTCGGCCTGGTCGACCACGAGGGTCTGCCGTCCTCTTGGCCCGAGCTCCCGCAGCGAGGCGACCGGATCCACACCGGGGTTGGTCACCAGCAGCGCGGCGCCGTCACGGGCGAGCGAGGCAAGCACGCCGGCCCGGACCAGCGAGGACTTCCCGGTCCCCGACGGCCCGACGACCGCGAGCACACCGGTGTCGCGGAGCCGCCGGAGGCAGGACGACACGTCGTCCTCGCGACCGAAGTAGGCATCGGCGTCCTCCGACCGGTACGCCAGCAGCCCGCGGTAGGGACACACGTCACTGACGTGCTTCTCCAGTGGCGGCGAGAGCGCCGGGTCCTGGCGGAGGATCCGCTGCTCCAGCTGGACCAGCTCGGGGCACGCGTCGAGGCCGAGCTCCTCGGCCAGCATCGTCCGAGCCTGGGCCACGGCGGCCAGTGCCTCGCGCTGCCGGCCCGCCGCGTAGAGCGCGGTCGACAGCAGCACCCAGCGTCGCTCCCGGAACGGCTCGTTGGCGGTCAGCACCCTCGCGCGCTCGAGCACGCCTCGCGCCCGGCCCGCCAGCGTGTCCGCCTCGACGAGCAGCTCCTCGGCATCCAGACGCAGTCCTTCCAGCCTGGTGGCCGCGACCCGCCCCGGCTCCCATTCGACGAGGTCCTCCAGCGCCCTTCCCGTCCACAGCCGCAGGGCGTCGCGGAGCACGTGTGCTGCGCGGTCCGAGTCCTCGGCGTCGAGGGCCTCGCGCGCCCCGTCCAGCAGGTGCTCGAACCGCCAGGTGTCGAGCTCGTCGCCACTGACCACGAGCCGGTAGCCGGTCGGCCCGGACTCGATCGCCGCCGGTCCGAGTCGCTTGCGCAACCGGACCACACAGCCCTGCACGACCTTCGCCCAGGACGCCGGCGGGGCCTCCCCCCACAAGGCGTCCGCGAGGGCCTGGGAGCTGAGCGGCTCGCCGAAGCGCGCGACGAGCGCGGCGAGGACCACCCGGTCCCTGCCACGCAACGCGTCCGTCTGGCCGTCGACCCGCAACGGACCGAGAACACCAATGGCCACCCCTCGACTGTCACCGTGCAGGAACTCCCCGTCAACAGCCGCGATACCACCGCGATACCGGCGCCCCACCGCCGCGATACCGCCGTCCTCTACGCCGTCCTCATCAGATGGTGACGACCCGGGCCCGAGAGGCCCGCGCGGCCACCCAGACGCAAGGAGCACACACCATGACCACCACATCGATCCGTGCGACCGCGATCCTCACCGCAGCACTCGCCACGGTGGCAGTGGCCGCTGCGCCATCGCCCGCAGCCACACCGACCCACGCCGTGTCCGAGCCTGCGGCCTACGCCCCGGGTGCGCGTCTCGACGTCGGCGGAGCCGGACAGCTGCTCCTGGGTGCCGTGAGCGACGAGCACGTCACGATCACCGTGCTCGGTGTGCACGTCGGCGGCGACGGCTGGTCGGGCGGCACGCTGCTCATTCGCTGACGAGGCGGTGTGGCGCAGCGGAGCTGGTCACCGCCTGCAGCCGGGGCGGGCCCTCGGCGACGCGCTGAGCGAGCCGCCCCTCAGTGCTCCGCGGCGCCGGCGCGGCCCGGGACGAGGTGGAGGACCCCGACGACGACGAAGCCGACCACGAGGCCGACGACCGCGGACGCAGCGGTGTTGGTCAGCCAGCCGAGCACCGAGCCGAGCCCCCCGACGGCGTCGTGCACCTGCTCCTCGAGGTGGTGGACCAGGTCGTAGGGCGCGTGCCAGCCGACGTCGTCGGCGCCGACGAGCAGGATGTGGCCCCCCACCCAGAGCATCGCGGCGATGCCGACCGTGGAGAGCACGGCGAGGATGCGGGGCATGGCCTTGACCAGGCCGCGGCCCACGCGCTGGGCGGTCTCGGAGGACTTCTCGGCCAGGTGCAGGCCGACGTCGTCGAGCTTCACGATGACCCCGACGACGCCGTAGACCAGCGCCGTGATGAGGAACGAGACCACGACCAGGATCAGCGCCCGGGCGAGGAACGGCTCGTCGGTGACCTCGTTGAGCGCGATCACGATGATCTCCGAGCTGAGGATGAAGTCGGTGCGGATGGCGCCGGAGGTCATCGTCCGCTCGTGCTCGGCGGGGGTGACCCCCTCGGGGATCCCGCCCTGGTCGGCGCCGGAGTGACCGGTGAGCCGCTCGTAGACCTTCTCCGCGCCCTCGAAGGCGAGATAGGTGCCGCCCACCATGAGCAACGGCGTGAGCAGCCAGGGCAGGAACTCGCTGAGCAGCAGGGCCGCGGGCACGATCATCAGCAGCTTGTTGCGCAGCGACCCGATCGCGATGCGCTTGACGATGGGCAGCTCGCGACTGGGGTGGAAGCCCTGCGCGTAGCGGGGCGTCACCGCGGTGTCGTCGACCACCACGCCGGCCGCCTTGGCGCTCGCCCGTCCGGCCGCGGCGCCGACGTCGTCGACCGAGGCGGCGGCCAGCTTGGCCATCGTCGCGATGTCGTCGAGCAGGGCCGCGAGGCCGCCGCTCATCGGGCGGCACCCGGGTTCGTGGTCACCGGGACAGGGTACGGAAGCCGACCTCGACCCGCACCTCACGAGCCGGTGCAGGACGTGTCCCGCGTCTCACGGCGATTGGTTGTCGAGGTCAACCAATCGGCGTATGGTTGACCCCGTCAACCAGAACCACCGCCATCCGGAAGAGGCTCCGTGACCGCGACGCACCCCCCGACCAGGCCCACCTCGCAGACCGGCGCGCAGCCCGGCGTCGCCGAGGCCCAGGCCCGCATGACCCACCGCGAGGTCCTCGAGGCGATGAGCGGGCTGCTGCTCGCGATGTTCGTCGCCATGGTCTCCAGCACCATCGTGACCAACGCGCTGCCGCGCATCGTCGTCGACCTCGAGGGCACCCAGACCGGCTACACCTGGGTCGTCGTCGCGACCCTGCTCACGATGACCGCCACCACCCCGGTGTGGGGCAAGCTCTCCGACCAGTTCAGCAAGAAGCTGCTCGTCCAGACCGCGCTGGTGATCTACAGCGCCGGCTCGCTGATCGCGGCCTTCGCGCCCTCGATGGGCGTCCTGATCGGCGCCCGCGCCGTCCAGGGCCTCGGCGTCGGTGGCCTCACCGCGCTGGTCCAGGTGGTCATCGCCAGCATGGTCACGCCCCGCGAGCGCGGTCGCTACAGCGGCTACATCGGGGCGGTCTTCGCCCTCGCCACGGTCAGCGGCCCGCTGCTCGGAGGTCTCATCGTGGACAGCCCGCTGGGCTGGCGCGGCTGCTTCTTCGCCCCGCTGCCGATCGCGGTCCTGGCCTTCCTGGTCCTCCAGCGCACCCTCCACCTCCCGGTGGTCAAGCGCGAGGTGTCGGTCGACTTCGCCGGCGCGGGCCTCATCGTCGGCGGCGTGAGCATCCTGCTGGTCTGGGTCTCCCTGGCCGGCACCGACTTCGACTGGATCTCGGTCACCAGCGCGCTGCTGGTCGCCGGCGGTCTCCTGGTCCTGGCGCTCGCGGTGTACGTCGAGGCGCGGGTCGCCAGTGAGCCCGTCATCCCGCTGAAGCTGTTCAAGGACCGCACGATGGTCCTGGCGACGGTGGCCTCGGCGATGATCGGCGTCGCGATGTTCGGCTCGACGGTCTTCCTCTCGCAGTACTTCCAGCTCTCCCGCGGGATGAGCCCGACCAACGCCGGCCTGATGTCGATCGCGATGGTCGGCGGCCTGCTGGTCTCGAGCATCGTGATCGGCCGCATCATCAGCCACACCGGCCTGTGGAAGCGCTATCTGGTCGGCGGTTCGGTCCTGGTCGTCGCCGGCTTCTCGCTGCTCGCCACGATCGACCACGCGACCCCGCTCTACGTCGTCGGGATCTACATGGCGCTGGTCGGGCTGGGCCTGGGCGCGACGATGCAGAACCTCATCCTCGCGGTCCAGAACAACGTGCGCACCGCCGACCTCGGCGCCGCCAGCGCGACGGTCGCGTTCTTCCGCAGCCTCGGCGGCGCGATGGGCGTCTCGGCCCTCGGCGCGGTGCTGGCCCACCAGGTGCGCGACTCGCTGGCGACGGGCCTGGCCTCGATGGGGGTCAAGGCCTCCGGCGGCGACGGCGGCTCGATCCCGGACCTGTCTGCGCTGCCCGCCCCGATCCGCGACCTCTACGAGCGGTCGTTCGGTGACGCCACCGGCCACCTGTTCATGGTCTCGGTGCCGTTCGCCGTGGCGTCGCTGCTGTGCATCCTGTTCATCCGCGAGGTGCCGCTGCGCACGACCCTCGACATGGAGGACGAGGCCGCTCCGCTCGAGCCCCCGACCGAGGCGGTCACCGAGAGGACCACCCAGACGCCCAGCCAGGCGACCGGCCGGACGACCAGTGGCCCGGCCTCCGAGGCGGCCCCGGAGCAGGTCTCGCGGTCATGACGGCTCCCGACCGGCAGACCTCCGTGCGTCGGATCGAGTCCGAGGTCGGCGTCCTGATCCGTCGGGTGCGCCGGGTGGTCGCCGAGCGGGCCCAGGAGGTGCACGAGTCGCTGCACCCCGCGACCTTCGTGCTGCTCAACCACCTCGCCGACCACGGACCGCTGCGGGCCACGGCGCTGGTCGAGCACCTCGCGATGGACAAGGCCTCGGTCAGCCGCCAGGTGCAGCACCTGCTGGACCTGGGGCTGGTCGACCGCAGCCCCGACCCCGACGACGGGCGCGCCACCCTGCTCTCGGTCAGCGACGACGGCCAGCGGCGGCTGCGCGACGTCGCGTCCCACCGGCGCAAGCTGCTCGACGAGCGGCTCGGCGACTGGGGCGAGAACGAGCTGGCGACCTTCGCCGACGACCTCGCGCGCTACAACGCCACGCTGGACCGGGCCTTCTCGGGCGCGCCCGCCCGCTGACCCCCCGGCGTACCGCTTCGGACGGCGACCGCCCCCTCGTCGGCCAGTCGGCTGCCCGCGATCGGCATCAAGCCGCCGGTCGAGCCCGAGGTGGCGGCCTCGGCGGAGGTCGGCTGCCACACGACGGCCTCGCGCGAGGGAGGTGGCGCGCGTCGGGTCACGGTTACGCTGCGCGCCTGGAGGTGGGGACATGAGCACGGACACCGAGGTGGAGGAGCCCGCCCAGGCGCCCGGTCGCCCGCGCGTGCGCAGGGCCCGGCAGGTGCTCGCGGTCGTCCTGCTGGTCGGCTGGGTGGCGGTGCTGTGGACCACCGTCCTGACCGGCTCCCGCGCCGCGAGCTGGGAGGCGCTCTCCGGGGCGCTCGAGTCGGGCCGCCTCGACTCGGTGACCGTGGTCGGCGAGGAGCTGCCCGACACCGCCGACGGGTCCGGCTACGCCCTGGTCGAGGTCCGGTGGCGCGACGGAGGTCTGGTCCGCCGCACCGCGGTCCGGCAGGTCGTCGGGGGCGAGGACCCGCCGCGGACCGGCGGCCACGTGGTGCGCGGGTCGGTGACGGCGGCACTGCGCGAGCTCGACGCCGGGGTGCGGGTGCGCCACGAGCCGCTGCGTGGCGGCGGCGAGATCACGGTCGTCGGGCTCCGGCTCGAGGGCCCGAGCGCGGCGGCCACCTTCGGGCTGGCGCTGGCGACCCTCATGCTGCTCCTCGGTGGCCCCGAGCCCGAGCGGGCCACCCGCTGGGCGTGGTTCTGGCTGTTCACCGCCGCGCCGCCGCTGGCCTGCCCGGCGTACCTCCTCCTCGGCGGGATGGTCCGCACCCACCCGCAGCCGGGTCCGCGGCGGCTGCGGGGTGGCTGGGCCTTCGTCCTCGCCCTGCTGCTCGGCGGGGCGTCCGCGGCGGGCTGAGTCTCGGCGCCGGCGATGTCGATGCCAGGACCTAGCCTGGTCGGGTGACGCACACTGCCCCGAGCTCGACCCCGTCCGGCCCCGCGGCCGGCGACAACCCCTGGGCGGCGCTCGCCGCGCTCTGCCTGGGCTTCTTCATGATCCTGGTCGACACGACGATCGTGTCGGTCGCGACCCCCGCCATCATCGAGGACCTGCAGGCCGAGGTGAACTCCGTGGTCTGGGTGACCAGCGCCTACCTCCTGGCCTACGCCGTCCCCCTGCTGATCACCGGCCGCCTCGGCGACCGCTACGGCCAGAAGTGGGTCTACCTCGCCGGGCTGGCGCTGTTCACCGGCTCCTCGCTGTGGTGCGGCCTCACCGGCTCGGTCGAGATGCTCATCGTCGCGCGCGTCTTCCAGGGCCTCGGCGGGGCGCTGATGACCCCCCAGACCATGGCCACGATCACGCGCATCTTCCCGGCGGACTCACGCGGCAAGGCGATGGCGATGTGGGGCGCGACCGCCGGCCTGGCGATGCTGGTCGGCCCGATCCTCGGCGGCGTGCTGGTCGACAGCCTCGGCTGGGAGTGGATCTTCTTCATCAACGTGCCCGTGGGCGTCGTGGGCCTCGTGCTGGCCTGGCGGCTGGTGCCGCTGCTGCCCACCCACCCGCACCGCTTCGACTGGCTGGGCGTGGCGCTCAGCGGCGCGGCGATGTTCCTGCTGGTCTTCGGCATCCAGGAGGGCCACCAGTACGACTGGGGGCCGATCACGGGGTTCGTGTCGGTGCCGCTGCTCATCGTCACCGGCGGCGTGGTGCTGGGCGCCTTCGTGTGGCAGCAGCGCCGCAACCGGCACGAGCCGCTGCTCCCGCTCAACCTCTTCGCCGACCGCAACTTCTCGCTGGCCAACGTCGCGATCTCCTGCATGGGGTTCGCGGTCACCGCCTTCGGCTTCCCGCTGATGCTGTGGGCCCAGCTGGTGCGCGGCTACAGCCCGACCCAGGCGGCCCTGCTCTTCACGCCGATGGCGGTCACGACGATGGCGCTGGCGCCGATCGTCGGGCGCTGGACCGACAGCATCCACCCCCGACGGCTGGTGGGGGCCGGCTTCGCCCTGCTCGCGCTGTCGATGGTCGTGGTGCTGCACCAGATGACCCCGGAGTCGTCGATCTGGACGATCGTGGTCCCGATGACCGTCTTCGGCGTCGGCAACGCCCTGGTCTGGGCGCCCAACAGCGCCACCGCCACCCGCAACCTGGCGATGCACCAGGCGGGCGCGGGTGCCGGGGTCTACAACGCCACCCGCCAGGTGGCCTCGGTGCTGGGCTCCGCGGCCGTCGCCCTGCTGATCGACTCGCGGCTGGCGGCGCAGGGGCTGCAGTTCGACCCGGCCAGCCAGGGCGAGGCCGCCGGCGGGGTGCTCCCAGCCCAGGTGCTCGACCGGTTCTCCACCGCGATGGCGCAGGCCTCGTGGCTGGTCCCGGCCGCGTTCGTGGTCGGGTTCGTGGCGGTGATGTTCTTCGAGCGGCCCGGTCACCAGACCCCCGCGGCCGCCACGCCCAGCGAGCCGGCAGCGGCCCAGCCCGTCTGACCGCGCGGCCCTGACCGCGCAGCCGGTGAGCGCACGAGAGCCCGGCCCCTCGCAGGGACCGGGCTCTCGTCGTACGCCGGGTGCGCCTCAGCGCAGGTCGAACCGGTCGGCGTCCATCACCTGGGTCCAGGCCGCGACGAAGTCGGCGACGAGCTTGTCGCGGGCGTCGCTGCTGGCGTAGACCTCCGCCAGGGCCCGCAGCTGGGAGTTGGAGCCGAAGATCAGGTCGACCGGGGTCGCGGTCCACCGGGTCTCACCGGAGGCGAGGTCCTTGATCTCGTAGACGTTCTCCTCCGACTCCGAGGCCTTCCACTGCGTCCCGGGGGACAGCAGGTTGACGAAGAAGTCGTTGGAGAGCGTGCCGACCTTGTCGGTGAGCAGGCCGTGGCTGCGGCCCGGGGCGGTCACGCCGAGGGCACGGAGCCCGCCGACGAGGACCGTCATCTGGGGCGCGGAGAGGCCGAGCATGTAGGCCTTGTCGACCAGCAGGGTCTCCGGCTGGAGCTTCTCGCCGTCGCGCAGGTAGTTGCGGAACCCGTCGGCGCGGGGCTCGAGCACCGCGAAGGAGTCGACGTCGGTCTGGTCCTGCGAGGCGTCGGTGCGGCCCGGGTGGAACGGCACGGTGACGTCCACGCCGGCGTCCTGGGCGGCCTTCTCGACCGCGGCCGCGCCGGCCAGGACGATCAGGTCGGCCAGGGAGATCTGGGCGCCGCCGGCGCCGTTGAACTCCGACCGGATGCCCTCGAGCGCCTCGAGCACACGGTCGACGCCCCGGTTGACCGTCCAGCCGCGCTGCGGCTCCAGGCGGATGCGGGCGCCGTTGGCGCCGCCGCGCTTGTCAGTGTGGCGGTAGGTCGAGGCCGAGGCCCACGCGGCGCTGACCAGCTCGGTGACCGAGAGCCCGGAGTCGAGGACCGTGGCCTTGAGCCCGGCGACGTCGTCGTCGGAGACCAGCGGACCCTCGTGGTCGGGGACCGGGTCCTGCCACAGCTGCGGCTCGGCCACCCACGGGCCGAGGAAGCGGGAGACGGGGCCCATGTCGCGGTGCAGCAGCTTGTACCAGGCCTTGGCGAACGCCTGGGCGAACTCGTCGGGGTTGTCCTTGAAGCGGCGCGAGATCTTCTCGTACTCCGGGTCGAAGCGCAGGGCGAGATCACTGGTCAGCATGGTCGGCCTGCGCTTGGGGGAGTCCTCGGTCGGGCCGGGGATGAGCGCCTCGGCGTCCTTGGCCACCCACTGGTGCGCGCCGGCCGGGCTCTGCTCGAGCTCCCACTCGTAGCGGAACAGGAAGTCGAAGTAGTCGTTGCTCCAGCGCACCGGGGTCCGGGTCCACGTGACCTCGAGGCCGGAGGTGATCGCGTCCTTGCCCTTGCCGGAGGCGTAGGACGAGCGCCAGCCCAGCCCCTGCTCCTCCAGCGGGGCACCCTCCGGCTCCGGGCCGACGAGGTCGGCGTCCCCGGCTCCGTGGGTCTTGCCGAAGGTGTGGCCGCCGGCGATGAGCGCGACGGTCTCCTCGTCGTTCATCGCCATGCGGGCGAACGTCTCGCGGACGTCCTTGGCCGAGGCGACCGGGTCGGGGTTGCCGTTGGGACCCTCGGGGTTGACGTAGATCAGGCCCATCTGGACCGCACCGAGCGACTCCTCGAGCGTGCGCTCGTCGGCGTAGCGCTCGTCGCCCAGCCAGGTGTCCTCGGGACCCCAGTAGATCTCCTCGGGCTCCCAGGTGTCCTCGCGGCCGAAGCCGAAGCCGAAGGTGGGCAGGCCCATGTCCTCGATCGCGACGTTGCCGGCCAGGACCAGCAGGTCGGCCCAGGACAGGCGCCGGCCGTACTTCTGCTTGACCGGCCAGAGCAGGCGGCGGGCCTTGTCGAGGTTGGCGTTGTCGGGCCAGCTGTTGAGCGGCGCGAACCGCTGGCTGCCGTCGCCGGCGCCGCCACGGCCGTCGTAGATCCGGTAGGTGCCGGCCGCGTGCCAGCTCAGCCGGATCATCAGGCCGCCGTAGTGGCCGAAGTCGGCGGGCCACCAGTCCTGGGAGGTGGTGAGCACCTCGACCACGTCGCGCTTGACCTCCTCGACGTCGAGACCGGCGAAGGCCTCGGCGTAGTCGAAGTCCGGGGCGAGCGGGCTGACCTTCTCGGAGTGGCTGCGCAGGACGGCGAGGTCGAGCGAGTTGGGCCACCAGTCCTGCAGCGAGTGCGGACGACCACCGGTGCGCGGGGTGGGCGAGTCGAGGACCGGGTTCTCGCTCTCGCTGCCCTGGGCGGCCGCCGAGTCGTGCCTCACCGGGCACCCCTCCTCGGCCTTGCGGTCCACGCCCTGGGGGCTGGCGTTCTGGGGGCTGTCGCTCATCTCGTTCCTTTCGGGGTTGTCGGGGGGACGTGCGGTCAGGCTGTCGAGCGGGCGGTCGCGCAGGCAGGGCAGGTGCCCCAGAACACGACCTCGGCCTCGTCGACCACGAAGCCGTGGTCGACGGAGGCGGTCAGGCAGGGGGCGCGGCCGACGGCGCAGTCCACGTCGTCGATCCGGCCGCACGAGCGGCACACGACGTGGTGGTGGTTGTCGCCGACCCGGGCCTCGTAGCGCGCGGTGGCGCCGGCCGGCTGGAACCGGCGGACCAGGCGCGCGTCGGTCAGCACCCGCAGGACGTCGTAGACGGCCTGGGTGGACACGGTGGGCACCTCTGTGCGGACCAGCGCGATGAGCGCCTCGGTGTCGAGGTGCGGGTGCCGGTGGACCGCGCGCAGGACGGCCAGCCGAGGACGCGTCACCCGCAGCGACGCCTCCCTCAGCACGGTCGTCAGGTCGGAGGTCGGCACGTCCGCCACCCTGCTGTCTTTTCTGGAACGAGTCAAGTCTTGTCTCGACCACCGGTCCGGCGGGTACGTGGCACCCATGTCCCCTCCGCACCCCCTCCCCCCGACCACGCGGGTCGTCGTCGTCACCGGCGCGACCAGCGGCATCGGCCTGGCCACCGCCCACCAGGCCGCCGACGAGGGCGACGTCGTCGTCCTGGCCGCCCGCTCCGAGCAGCGGCTGCGCGAGGTCGAGTCCGAGTGCCGAGACCGTGGCGCCCACGACGCCCTGACCTGTCCCGCCGACGTCGGCGACGACGCCGCGGTGGCCGGACTCGTCGACGCCGTCCTTGCGCGCTTCGGCCGCATCGACGCGGTGGTCCACAGCGCCGGCGTGGTCGCCTACGGGCGCACCGAGGACGTCCCGGTCGAGGTCTTCGCCAAGGTGCTGCACACCAACGTGATGGGCTCGGTCCACGTCGCCCGTCACGTGGTGCCGGTCCTGCGCCGGCAGCACCACGGCACCCTGGTGCTGGTCGGCTCGGTCATCGGGCACATCGCCGTGCCCGGCATGACGCCGTACGCCGTCAGCAAGTGGGGCGTCCGCGCCCTGGCCCGGCAGCTCCAGCTGGAGAACCGCGACCGGCCCGGGATGGTCGCCTACGTCGCGCCCGGCGGCGTCGACACCCCGATCTACCTCCAGGCCGGCAACTACTCCGGCTTCGTCGGCCGGCCACCCCCGCCCGTGGTCCCCCCGGCCTACGTCGCGCGCAAGGCCCTGCGCCTGACCCGCCGCCCCCGCTCCGGGGTGCGGGCCCGGGTGCAGGCCGGCCCCGCCAACGACGTGATGCGCCTGGGCTTCTCGCTGCTGCCCGGGGTCTTCGACCGGCTGGTCGGCCCGCTGGTGCCCTACGGCTCCAAGGACCTGACCGACCCCGTCCCGGCCGGTCCGGGCAACGTGCTCGCGCCGCGGCCGCAGGACGAGCGGCTGCGGGGCGAGCAGGGCAGCGCCGTGCTCGGGGTCGTGCGCAACCTCGCCGCCGCGCTGCGTCGCTGAGACAGGCACGCACGACGGCCGCCCACGTCCGTGGGCGGCCGTCGTCCGGTGCGTGCCGGGGGTCAGCTCGTGGTGCGCTGGCGCTTCTTGGTGTCGGCGAGCTCGTCGAGCCGCTCGCTCTCCGCGCGCTTGCCGCGGGCGGACTTCTTCGTCTCGCCGGCGTCCTCCAGCCGGTCCTTCGCCTTCGCCTGGGCGGAGGAGCGCTGCGTGCGGGCCGCCGCCTTCTCGCGCTCCTTGCGCTGGCTCGCGGCGTCCTTGCGGGCGGCCGCACGCTTCTCAGCGGCGGCCTTCTTGCGGGCCTCGGCCTCGTCGGCCTCGGCGCGGGCCTGCTGCTTGCCCTGCTCCTCGGCCTCGTCGGCACGCTCGAGGCCGGTGACCGCGCGGTCCTCGGCCTGGGCGCGCTTGGCGGCCGCCCGCTCCTCGAGGTGCGTCGCGGTGGCCAGGCGGTGGGACCGCTCGAGCCGCGCGGCGCCCCGCTCGGCGATCGCCGGGTCGCGCAGCAGCGAGCCGGCGAGGCGGTCGGCCGAGCCGATGGCGCGGTCCACGACCAGTCGCGGCGCCGAGCCCTCCGGCAGCCGCTCGGTCACGGTGCTGTCGAACAGGCTCAGGGGCAGCCGGGCGAGCTTGTAGGGGGTGCTCAGGACGTTCGTCATGTCAGCTCCTTGCGTGCGTCGTGGGGGTCAGCTCGGGGCGGACTGGCGCAGCTCCTGCGCCTCCCGCTCGGCGCGGTCCGCCTGCGCGTCCAGGGACTCGGCCTGGGCGAGACCGGCGTCGGCGACCCGGTCGGCGCGCCGCTCCGCGGCCTGCTCACCGGCGGCCTCGCGACGCTCGGCCTCGACCTGCGCCTCGGCCTTCTCGCGCTGCTCCTGGCCCGCGGCGGCGTGCTCGACCCGTTGCTCCTGCTGCTGGGCCGCGCTGCTGCGCTCGGCGGCCTCCCGGGTGGCCTGGTTGACCTCCTGGTGCGCCTCGGCCCGCTCGGCGTCGGCGACGGCGTCCTCGGCCACGGCCTCGCGGCGCGTGTCGGCCTCGGCCTGCTGGAGCTGTCCCTCCTCGGTCAGGTCGTCCTTGCCGGTCACGGCGCCGACGACCTCCTTGGCCTTGCCGGTCACGTGGTCCATCAGGCCCTCGCGGGCCTCTGCTGCCTTGTCGCTCATGTCGGGGGTGCCTTCCGTCGATGACGTTCGGTACTCCCTCACCATGCCCACCGACCCCGGCCGGCGATGCGTGCCGGGGCCGTGACATGGGTCATGGCCTAGCGGCCGCGCCTGCGGAGCAGGCTGCGCCAGCCGCCCTCCGGGAGCGAGAGCCGCACGATCTTGTGCCACGCCGAGGCGACCTGCTGCGGGAGCGGCCGGGCGTTGTAGGCCAGCCCGTGCCGCTCGAAGACCGCACGGACGCGCGGCTCGATCTCGGCGTAGCGGTTGCTGGGCATGTCGGGGAACAGGTGGTGCTCGACCTGGTGGCTGAGGTTGCCGGCCATGAGGTGCAGCAGCGGACCGCCGGAGATGTTGGCCGAGCCGAGCATCTGGCGCAGGTACCACTCGCCGCGGGTCTCGTCGGGGGCGACCTCGGCGACCTCGAAGGTCTCCACCCCTTCGGGGAAGTGCCCGCACATGATCACCGAGTGGCTCCACACGTTGCGGACGAAGTTGGCGGTGAGCGCGGCGGTGAAGGTGCGCGTGGCGCCGCGGCCCGACAGCAGCGGGAACGCGACGTAGTCGCGCAGTGCGCCCGAGGCCGCCCTCCGCAGGGTGCGTCGCACCTCCTGGCGCATCGTGGGGGTGAAGCCGCGGCCCTCGCGGAGGGTCGCGCCGAGGTCGAGGTCGTAGGTGGCGATGCCGTACTCGAAGATGCAGGCGTTGACCAGGTTGAGCAGCGGCTGCGCCAGGTGGCGGGGCTGCCACTCCTGCGCCTCGTCGACGCGCAGGATGCCGTAGCCCAGGTCGTTGTCCCGGCCGATCACGTTGGTGTGCACGTGGTGCAGCTCGTTGTGCGCCCGCTTCCACTGGTCGGGCGCAGAGGCGTGGTCCCAGTCCCAGGTGCTGGAGTGGATCGTCGGGTCGCGCATCCAGTCCCACTGCCCGTGCAGGACGTTGTGGCCGATCTCCATGTTGTCGAGGATCTTGGCCGCAGCCAGCCCGGCGGTGCCGAGCACCCACCCGGCACGGGTGCGCCCGGCCAGCACGAGGACCGCCCGGCTGGCGACCCGCAGGTGCCGCTCGGTGGCGATCACGCGCCGGACGTAGGCCGCGTCGCGCTCGCCGAGCGTGCTCATCACGTCCCAGCGGATCTCGTCGAGCTCCCGGCCGATCTGCCGGACCTCCTCGGGCGAGAGCCCGTGGATGGTGCGCCGGCCGTCCGCCGCAGCGGGCGGAGCAGGGGTCGCCGGGGCGGGCTCGACGGCGGGGCTGGCGGTCGACCGGGGGGTCGTCGGGGCGGCGGACGGAGCGAGGGTCACCTCTCCATGGTGCCCACCGGGACCCGATCGAGTCCCCGGCACCCCCCTCAGATGCCCGACCAGGGGTCCTCGCGCTCCCACAGCCGCGGCAGGTGGAGCGCGACACCGTCCTCCCGGGCGAGGCCGCCGAGGACCCGGACGGTCACGTCGAGGTCGTCGCCGGCGTACGGCAGGGCCCGCAGCGGCCGGTCCAGCGGCCGGAAGAAGTCGTCCCAGTGGGTGAGCACGACCCGGCGGGCGCCGACGGTGCGCACGGTCTGGGTCCAGTACTCGACCAGGTAGGACTCCTCGAGCACGCCGAGCTGGCCGATCCCGAGGTAGGCCACCTCGGCGCGGTGGTCCGCGAGCGAGCCGGGGACGAAGCCCGCGCTGCCCTGCACCAGCGCGCGCCTGCCGGAGACGTGCTCGACCAGGATCGACCAGGGCTCGCCGCAGCGGTAGGCGGACGTGCGGACCGGGGGCCGCACCGGCTCCTCGATGGTCCCCGGGAAGCGGTCGGGCGGGCAGTGGTCGGAGACCACGAAGGTCAGCGTCCACGCGCCGTACGTCGTCGGCTCGCCGGGGGTGACCACGTGCAGCCGGTCCTCGGGCAGGCCTCCGCCACGCCCGACCTGGGCCGCGGAGGCGCTGCCGACCAGCGCGGCGCCGGTGCGCCGGGCGACGACCGCGGAGTCCATGGCGTGGTCGAAGTGACCGTGCACCGGCACCACCGCCTGCAGGCGGGAGGCCCCGAGCCGGGCCAGCGCGGCCTCGATCCGCGCCTCGTCGGGTGCGATCCTGCCGAGCCCGACCCGGAGCAGCGAGGGGCGGGAGAAGAAGCCGTCGGTCAGCACCGCCGACTCCCCGTCGTCCAGCAGCAGCGTCGCGACGCCCGCCCAGCGGGCCGCGACACCGCCCGGTCCGGCGAGCGGCACGTCGACGAGGGCGGCGTGGGCCGCGAGGTCGGGTCGTCCGGGCTTGAGGCGCATGGCTCTCCTCGCTCTCCTCGGGTCGCGGTCCAGCGGGCCGACGGGCGGCGTCGGGCAAGCGCCGGTGCACGCCTCGCGGACGCCCGCGCTCCAACCTACGGGCCGTCCGGAACCGGACCGTCGGACCGCGTCCTTGGGCCCACTGGCACTGCGCCCACACCCTCAGGCGCGCCTACGGTGCTCCTGGGAGGACGGGGATCCACGAGAGGACCACGCACCGATGTCACCAGGCCCGAGCCGCACCCGGCCGAGCGACTCCCTCCTCGGCGTGCGGTGCACCCGCTGCCAGCGCCACCTGGTCGGCGACGTCGAGGTGCGCCGCACGGTCTCCGGACGCTGGCGCCACGAGTCGTGCGCGGCGGCACCCGAGCCCACCTCCGACGACTTCTCCGCGCTGGCCGACCTGCTCATGCACCAGCACCCCTGGCCCCGGGTGGCGCCGCTCCTGGCCCAGCTCGACGAGGTGCTCGCGCGGCTCGAGACGCTTCGTGGCGGCGGTTCCGCCTCCCCGGTCCCCCGGCAGGCCGGTCCGCCGTCCGCCGAGGAGGTGCCGGCCGCGCAGCTCGAGCGCGAGCGCGCCCTGACCAGCCGCGCCGCCGAGCTGCACGAGGCGATCGCCTCCGAGCGGGCGTGGAAGGCCCGCCGGCTCGCCACCGAGTGGGCCGACGGGCACTAGCCCCCTGTCCAGGCGGTCTACGCTCGCCAGGGTGAGCCGGGACACCCACGCCGCAGACCCCGCCGCCGCCCTGGAGGGCCTGGTCGACGAGCTCGGTGCGGACGTGGTCGTGGTCGACCCCGACCGCATGGCGGCCTACCGCTGGGACCGGGCCCACGACCCCGACGCGGGCGTGCCGCTCGCGGTGGTCCGCGCCGGCTCGACCGAGGACGTGCAGGCCGCGGTCCGCTTCGCCGCCGCCCACGGACTGGCCGTCGTGCCCCGGGGCGCCGGCAGCGGCCTGTCCGGCGGCTCGACCGCGGTCGAGGGCTGCCTGGTCGTCTCCACCGAGCGGATGACCCGCGTCGACGTGGACCCCGTCACCCGCACCGTCGTCGCCGAGCCCGGGGCGATGAACGCCCGGGTCAAGGCGGCCGCCGCGGAGCACGGGCTGTGGTACCCGCCCGACCCGTCGTCCTACGAGATCTGCTCGATCGGCGGCAACGTCGCCACCAACGCCGGCGGGCTCTGCTGCGTGAAGTACGGCGTCACCACCGACTACGTGCTCGGCATGACCGTGGTGCTCGCCGACGGGACCGCCGTCGAGCTGGGCGGCCCACGCCTGAAGGACAAGGCCGGACTCTCGCTGACCAAGCTCTTCGTCGGCAGCGAAGGGACGCTGGGGATCATCACCCGCGTCGTGCTGCGCCTCCTGCCCGCGCAGCGTCCGCCGGCCACGCTGGTCGCCACGTTCGCCACCCTCGACGACGCCACGGACACCGTCCTCGGCATCACCCGGGTGATGCGGCCCTCGATGCTCGAGCTCATGGACAAGCCGACGATCAACGCCGTCGAGGACCTGACCCGGATGGGGCTCGACCGCGACGCGGCCGCGATGCTGGTGATCCAGTCCGACGAGCCCGCCGAGCACGCTGGTCGCGAGATCGAGCAGATCTCGGCGATCTGCGCGGAGCACGACGCCACCGAGGTCTTCCACACCACCGACCCCGAGGAGGGGGAGGCGTTCGTCGTCGCTCGCCGGCAGGCCATCCCGGCCGTCGAGCGCACCGGCGCGCTCCTGCTCGAGGACGTCGGCGTGCCACTGCCCCGCCTGGGCGCGCTGGTCGACGGCATCGCCGGCATCTCCGCTGCGCGCGACGTCACGATCGCGGTCGTCGCCCACGCGGGCGACGGCAACACCCACCCGCTCATCGTCTTCGACCCCGCCGACGCCGAGCAGGCCGAGCGCGCGCACCTGGCCTACGGCGAGGTGATGTCGCTGGCCATCTCGCTCGGCGGCACGATCACCGGCGAGCACGGCGTGGGACGGCTGAAGAAGGCCTGGCTCGGGGAGCAGATCGGGCCGGACGCCCTCGAGCTCAACCGGCGGGTCAAGCAGGCCCTCGACCCTCAGGGCATCCTCAACCCCGGCGCCCTCCTCTGACCCGCAGGAGCTGCTGACGGGCCACCACCGGATCGGCCGCCTGCAGGTCCACCACGGCTGAGCCCGCCGCGCCGGCCACCACAGCTCAGGCGTCGCCGGGTGCGAGCCTCAGCACCGTGCGGCCCGTGCCGGAGACGACGACGTCGACGGACGCGATGTCCGCCGGGTCGGCGGCGGTGGCCGCCTCGAGCCGCGTCACCCTGCCGGGCACCCCGCGCCACGTCGCGACCTGTTGGGTCTCGCCGTCGCGAGTCCGGACGACCAGGGCGTACGACGGCGCATCCCCCCAGCCCGCATCGCGGTAGGTGCAGGCCAGGCGCATCCGCGTGCCCCAGGCGACGCCCTCGAGCGAGACGGTGGCGCTCAGCCGCTCCTGGTCGACCTGTGACATGGCCTGCGCGTCCGGGGGGGCCGGCGAGGGTGACGACCCGGCGAGCAGCACCCCGACCACGACGGCCACGGCCGCGGCCGCCGCCGTGACCGCGCCGGCCACCGCGACCGCTCGCATGCGGCGCCGGCGGCGGCGTACCTCCACGAGCAGCCGGGGCAGCAGGGTCTCGGGCAGGGGCGGGGAGGTGTCCGGGCCGGCGAAGGCGGTCTCGTCGACGTGCGCCAGGAGGGCGGGCAGGCCGGCGAGGTCGGCCACCGCGCGGGTGCAGGCGGTGCACCGCGACACGTGCTCCTCGAACGCCCGACGCTCCTCCTGGCTCAGGGCTCCGAGGACGTACGCCGCGTCGTGGTGCGCGAACGGGTCGCTGCTCATCGGGTCACCCCGATCTCCTCGAGCGCCAGGCGCAGCGCGCGCAGGGCGTAGTGGGTACGCGACTTCACGGTGCCCTCGGCGATGCCGAGGGCACGGGCCGCCTCGGCGACCGACCGGCCGTCGAAGTAGCACTGCCGCAGCACCTGACGGTGGTCGGGCGACAACCGCGTCATCGCCTCGGCCACGACCCACGACTGCAGCAGCTGGTCGACGTGGTCCTGCTGCTCGGTCTCGGGGACGTCCGCGGTGATCGTCTCGGGGTGGCTGCGCCGGGACCGCCACTGGTCGATGACGACGTTGCGTGCCACCGTGAACAGCCACGCGCGGGTCTGCGCCGACGTCCTGGACAGGACCTCCGGGTGCTGCCAGGCCCGCAGCAGGGTGTCCTGGCAGACGTCCTGTGCGCGGGCGGCGTCGCCGGTGGTCAGGTGCAGGCAGTAGCGCCACAGGTCCGCCGCGTGCTCGTCGTGCAGCGCCTGCATCAGCCGCTCCTGCTGCCTGGGCAACGCACCCCCCGTCCTCGCGGTTCCGACGCCATTGTCCGCGCTCAACCGTGCGCCCGGCGGGGGCCGGCGGCGGTGAGGCGCGTGAGGTGGCCTTCGTGCAGCAGCCCGTAGGCGCCGCAGACGACTGCGACGACCTCGCTGGCGGCCGCGACCCAGGCGTACCAGCTCCAGTCGGTGGAGATGCCGAACAGGCTGCCGTTCACCGCGACCAGGAAGGCGACCAGCGTCGTGGCGCCGAACCCCGCGAGCAGGAACAGCGGCGCCCAGTGCCGCCACTGCACGAGCATCAGGGCGATCGCCAGTCCCGCGACCACGTTGACCACGAAGAGGGCGCCCACCGTCCCCTGGTCCTTGACACCGTCGACCCAGAGGTAGAGGTGGACGAGGGCCGACACGACGGCCGCGGCGGCACCGATGGTTCGAATGCTCATGCTGGACTCCGATCCGTCTCACCCTGGACACGGGCGCGGCGCCCGAACGGTTCACCCGCCCGGGGCCGGTCCAGCCCCGAAGGCGGTCAGGAACCGGTCACGGAGGGCGTCCATCCGCCAGACCGGGGCCTGCGGTCCGGGGCGCAGGCCGGGCTGCCAGTCCCACCCCGCGACGCGCCGTACGACAGCCGGGTCCTTCGCGACCAGGGTCACCGGGACGTCGTACCCGGGGTCGGGGCCGCTGACGTAGTGGTGCGGCTGGTGGTCCCCCAGCATCACCACGACGAGGTCCCGGTCGCTCCTGGCCAGGAACGAGACCATGGTCCGCAGGGTGTACTCGACGGACTGGCCGTATGCCGCCCGCACCCGGCCGGTGTCCCCCAGCACCTCCGCCGCGGTGTCGCCCTGGTCCGGCATCGGGTCGAAGACCGACCCGTCGCCCACCTGGTCCCAGGGCACCAGGCGCGGCAGCGGCGCCCACGGGTGGTGGCTGGAGACCAGGTCGATCTCCGCCATCACCGGTCGCGACCCCTGCTCGTGCCGCGCGAACCACGCCAGCGTGTACTGGTCCGGCACGGGGCCGTAGCCGAACGCCGGGCCGCGGTAGCCGACGTCGCGCGAGTCGTGCAGCGCGTCGACGCCGTAGAACCGCGTCCCCTCCGGCCAGTCGGTCGTGTTCGCCGGCACGTCGAGCACGGTGCGCCAGCCCGCCCGGTGGAAGGCGCCGGACAGGGTGAGGCGCCGGGTCGCGAGCAGCTGGTCGTAGCGCCGCTGGCCCTGCACCCACAGCCCCGACTGCACGCTCGCGTGGGCCAGCCAGCTCCCGGCCCCGAAGGTCGGCGAGGTCAGGAACGCGCTGCGCGAGTGGTAGCCGGCCCGTCGCAGCCGCCGGGTCCCGGCGTCGAGGACCGCGCGGATGCCGGGAGCGTAGGAGCTGTCCTGCACCGCGGAGCGGCCGTAGCTCTCGACGAACACCAGCAGCACGTCCTTGCCCCGCAGCCCGCGCAGCAGCCGGTCCCCGGGCACCGACGCGAAGGGATCGGTCGCGATCTCCTCGGCGAAGACGCCGCGGTCGTGGACGTCCGCCGCGGCCGCGCGCACCTCCTCGACCGCCAGCCGCGCGGAGGACGCCGAGACCCCACCCGCCCCGAGCGGGGCGGCGACCACCGCGAGGGCGCCGAGCCCGAGCGCGGCGCGCAGGGCGGGCCGCGGGTGACGACGCGCGAGCGCGCAGGTCCGCAGGGTCGCCAGGGGCACCAGGACCATGAGCGCCACGGCTGCGGACGCCAGCGCGACCGCGACGGTCCAGGCCAGGTGGTCGCCCACCGAGTCCGACAGCACCCCGACCGCCGAGGCGAGGTAGGGCCAGTCGCCGACCGGGCGGAAGTCGCGGTCCAGGACCGTCCGGAACCCGACGTCGAGCACCTTGAGGACGAGCAGGATCCCGGCCAGGGCACCGCTCGCCGCCGCCAGCACCCGCGCGGTCCGGCCGGGCACCAGCAGGACGGCCGCGACCAGGACCAGCCCCTCGGCCGGCACCAGGAGGAGCGCCCCGGCCGACACGGTCCCACCGGCCGGCAGGACGAGGGCCGTCCACACCAGCAGCAGTGCCAGTCCCGTGACCACGGTGGGTCTCGCCGCGGCGCCGGTGAGACGCTCGGCGACCTCCGTGCCGAAGGACGCGACGAGCAGGCCCAGCGCGGTCGCCACGACGACCGTGCTCAGCAGGTGGGGAAGGGCTCCCGTCGCCGCCACGAGCAGTGCCACCCCCTGCACGGCCGCGACCACCTTGCGCCAGTACGCCGCCCGCAGCGGTCCCCGCAACGCGGGCCAGACCACCTGTCCGACGAGCACGACGTACCTCGCCGCCCCGATCGCCAGCACCCACCAGCCCAGCGACGTCGCGACATAGATGCTCAGCGCGAGGACGAGCAGGGCATCGGTCTCCGCGTCGAACCGGGCGCCGCGCCCCGACGCGGTGCCGGTGCGCCGGGCGACGTACCCGTCGAGGGCGTCGAGGGGCAGCGCGACGGCCGTCACCACGCACAGCGCCGTGCGGACGTCCACGCCGACCGACGACAGCAGGACCAGACCGGAGACGACGAGCGTCAGCACCAGCCGGACGGCCGTGACGCGGTCCGCCGGCCCCAGCCGGGGCGTGAGGGCGGCGCTCGGGTGAACCGTGACCACGGCACCTCCGTGTGGTGGATGAGGACTCTACGAGTACGACGGACGGCGGACGCCGGTGGTTCAGCGGCAGCCGGGGCGGGAGCAGACGGTGACGGCAACCGCGCGGGCGCTCTGGGTCACCGGCCCCGGCGTGGCCGAGCTCCGGTCGGAGCGGCTGCCGGAGCCCGGGCCCGGCGAGGTGCTGGTGCGCACGCGGTTCTCGGCGGTCAGCCGCGGGACCGAGCGACTGGTGCTGCGCGGCGGCGTGCCGGAGGACCAGCGCGAGCGCATGCGGGCGCCGCACCAGGTGGGCGACCTTCCCGTGGCCGGTGAAGTACGGCTACCTCAGCGTCGGGGTGGTCGAGCGGGGCCCGTCCCACCTCGAGGGCCGCGAGGTCTTCTGCCTGCACCCGCACCAGACGGCGTACGTCGTGCCGGCGCGCGACGTCACCCCGGTGCCCGACGGCGTCCCGCCCCGGCGCGCGGTCCTGGCGGGCGCGGTGGAGACCGCGGTCAACGCGCTGTGGGACGTGCCGCCCCTGCTCGGCGACCGGGTCTGCGTGGTCGGCGCGGGCATGGTCGGCTGCGCCGCCGCCCGGCTCCTCGCGGGCGTGCCGGGCGTCGAGGTGACCCTCGTCGACGTCGAGGCCTCGCGTGCGTCGACGGCGGAGGCGTTGGAGGTCCGGTTCGCGCTCGCCGGCCGAAGCGCCGCGGGAGCAGGACCTGGTGCTGCACGCCAGCGCGACGCCTGCGGGGCTCGCGACGGCCCTCGGGCTGGTCGCCACGGACGGGGTGGTGGCCGAGCTCAGCTGGCACGGCGACCGCGTCGTCCCGCTGCCGCTCGGCGGGGACTTCCACTCCCGGCGGCTGACCCTGCGCTCGAGCCAGGTCGGCACCGTGGCGCGGGGGGCCCGGCCGCGCTGGGACCACGCGGGGCGGCTGGCCCTCGCGCTCGAGCTGCTCCGCGACCCGGCCTACGACGCGCTGCTCACCGGGACCACGCGGTTCGGGGACCTCCCGCACCTCATGCAGCGGATCGCGAAGGGCGCTCCCGGGATCTGCGACACGATCGGCTACGACCAGGAGGACGGCGATGTTCAGCCTGACCGTGCGTGACCGGATGATGGTCGCCCACAGCCTGCGCGACCCGTTCTTCGGACCGGCGCAGCAGCTGCACGGCGCGACGTACGTCGTCGAGGTGACGGTGCGGTCGGACCGCGCTGGACGCCCACGGCGTCGTGGCCGACATCGGCGTGGTGGCCCGGGAGGTGCGGGCGGTCCTCGCCGGGCTCGACTACCGCAACCTCGACGACGAGCCGACCCTCGCCGGCGTGGTGACCACGACCGAGGTGCTCGCGCGGGAGGTGGCCGACCGGTTCGCGGGCAGGCTCGCGCGGACGGCGGGCACCGACCACGTGGCCGAGGTGGAGGTCGTGCTGCGCGAGTCCGACGTCGCCTGGGCGTCCTACCGCCGACCGGCGCGGGACGCGTGATGGACCTGCACCTGGTCGCGCCCGACTCGGTCGACGACCCCGTCTGCCCAGCGGTGGCAACGTGTACGACCGCGAGCTCTGCCGTGCGCTCGAGGCCGACGGGGTCACCGTGGTCGAGCACCTGGTGCCCGGTCGCCTGGCCCGACGGGGACCGCGCCGCCCTCGCGCGGGCGCTCGCGACCGTGCCCGACGGCGCCGCCGTGGTGCTCGACGGCCTCGTCGGCAGCGCCGTGCCGGACGCCCTCGAGGACGTGCGCCGGCGCCTGACGGTCCTGGTGCTGGTCCACCTGCCCCTGGGGCTGGCCGACCTGCGCTCGGCCCGGATCCGCGCGCACGAGCAGCGGGCCGTCGACGCGGCCGCCGGCGTGGTGACCACCAGCCGGTGGACCCGCGACTGGCTGCTGCGCACCTACGGGTCGGACCCCGCACACGTCACGGTCGCGTCGCCGGGCGCGCACCTCGGTCCGCTCGCCCGCCGCGGTCCGGGCGGTGAGCTGATGTGTGTCGGCGCGCTCCTCCCCGCCAAGGGCCAGGACGTGCTGGTCGAGGCGCTGGCGACCGTGCGGGACCTGCGATGGACCTGTCGCCTGGTGGGGCCGCTGGACCGCGACGCCGCGTTCGTGCGCCGGGTCCGCGGCAGCCTTCGCGAGCACGGGCTCGAGGACCGCGTCCTCCTCTGCGGTCCCGTGGCGCCCGCCGCCATGACGTCGCTCTACGCGCGGAGCGACCTGGTCGTGCAACCGACGCGCCTGGAGACCTACGGCATGGCGCTGACCGAGGCCCTGGCCCACGGAGTCCCCGTGGTCGCCTCGGACACCGGAGGCGTCGCGGAGGCGGTCGGCCGCACCCCCGCCGTGCCCGGGGTGCTCGTGCCGCCCGGCGACCCGGGGGCGCTCGCGCGGACACTGCGCCGCTGGCTGACCGACCCACGGCACCGGGACGACCTCCGCGCGGCAGCCCGCGCTCGGCGGGTCGGGCTCGCCGACTGGTCGTCCACCGCCCGGGCCGTCCTGCGGGCCGTGGACCAGGCCGGGGTGAACCGAAGCCCCGCCCCGACCGTCCTCCAGTCATGAAGCAGGCACTCCGACCCCTCGCCGGCCCACTCGCCGGTGCTGCGGTGCTCGCGGTCCTGGTGGTGTCCGTCGGGACGGGTCCCTTCGTGAGGGCGCTCGGGGGGGTGACGGTCCCCGCCGTGACGACGGCGGTGGCGGTGACGGCGCTGACCACCGCCTGTTGCGCGTGGCGCTGGACCTGGACCGCCCGCCGCCTGGGGCTCGACCTCGACCTGCGGTCCGCGCTCGGCGCCTACTACCGCTCCCAGCTCCTCAACGTGACGCTGCCGGGCGGCGTGCTCGGCGACGTCCACCGTGCGGTGCGCCACGGCGTGGACGTCTCGGCGGTGCCGGGCGCCGCCCGCGCGGTCCTGTGGGAGCGGGCCGTCGGCCAGGTGCTGCTCGTCGCCGGCGCGGTCGTCGCGATGGCGTGGCTGCCCGCCGCGGCCCGCACGCCGGCGTACCTCGGGCTCGGGGGCGCCGTCGTCCTCGCCCTGGGCCTGGTCGGCTGGTGCGTGCACGGGGGGCGGCGGGGGCGGCCCGTGGCCGCGGTCGCCGAGCTGCGCAGGATCGCCGTCGTCGGCCTGTGGCTGCCGCTCTCGCTGTCGGCGATCGCCGTCCTGGGCCACGTGCTGGTGCTGCTGACCGCGGCGCGCGCCGCGGGGGTCGCGCTGCCCGCGGCGACCGCCGTACCCGTGCTGCTGACCGTCCTGCTCGGCTCGTCGCTGCCCACCAGCGTGGCCGGCTGGGGACCGCGGGAAGGGACCGCCGCCTGGGTGTTCTCCGCGGCGGGGCTCGGCGCGGCCGGCGGGGTCACGGTTGCTGCGCTCTACGGGCTCCTCACGTTCCTTGCCGTGCTGCCGGGAGCTGTGCTCCTGCTGGCCGACGCCCTGCCCCGACCGGTCCGCTGGAGGCCCGCATGACCCGCCCCTACGTGCTCCTGAGCTGCTGCCAGTCGCTCGACGGCTACCTCGACACCGCCACCGAGCGGCGCCTCGTGCTCTCCAACGCCGCCGACCTCGAGCGGGTCGACCAGGTGCGCGCGAGCTGCGACGCGATCCTGGTCGGCGCGGGCACGATCCGCAGCGACGACCCGCGGCTCGTGGTCCGGAGCGCGGCGCTGCGCGCGGAGCGGCTCACCCGGGGCCTGCCCGAGACGCCGGCCAAGGTGACGGTCACCGCCGGCGGGCACCTCGACCCCGGCGCACAGTTCTTCACCACCGGTGAGACCGACAAGCTCGTCTTCTCCCGCAGCTCGGCGGTGCCACGGCTGCGCACCCACCTGGCCGGGGCCGCCGACGTGCTCGACGGCGGCCGCCGGGTCTCGATGGGTCTGGTCACCCGGGTCCTGCACGACCGCGGCGTGCGCCGGCTCATGGTCGAGGGCGGGGGCCGGATGCACACCCAGTTCCTGACGGCAGGGCTGGCCGACGAGCTGCAGCTGGTCGTGGCGCCACTGTTCGTCGGCGACTCGAGGGCACCGCGGTTCGTCCGCGACGGTCGCTTCCGCTGGGACGAGCAGCACCGGGCGGAGCTGGCCGACGTACGTCGCATCGGTGACGTGGTGCTGCTGCGCTACGCCCTCTCCGAGCGGTTCAGCGAGCTCGAGGAGCCGGTCAGTGCCGGCTGAGCTGCCGCCCGCCGCCGTCCGGGCCGAGGTCGCGCTGCCGGTCCGCCTCGCGGACGGAGGGGTCGTCACCGGGAGGCTCTCCTCGTTCACCCGGCTCGTCGACGGCAAGGAGCACGTGGCGCTGCGCCTCGACGGCTCCGCGCGGCCGCCGCTCGTGCGACTGCACAGCGAGTGCCTCACCGGCGACGTCCTCGGCAGCCGCCGCTGCGACTGCGGCCCCCAGCTCGACGAGGCGCTCACGCGGATCAGCGCGGCCGGCGGCTACCTGCTCTACCTGCGCCAGGAGGGGCGCGGGATCGGGCTCTACGACAAGCTCGACGCCTACGTCCTGCAGGACCTCGGGCTCGACACCTACGACGCCAACCTGGCGCTCGGTCACGACGCGGACGCACGGGACTACACCGTCGCCGCGCAGATGCTGGTCGCCCTCGGAGTGGGCCGGATCGCGCTGCTGAGCAACAACCCGGACAAGGCGGAGCAGCTGCAACGGTTCGGGATCGACGTCGCCGAGCGGCAACCGACCACCGTGCACGCGAACGCGGACAACGCGCGCTACCTGAGGGCCAAGGCCACCCGAGGCGGCCACACCCTCGCTACGGGCGGGACAGCGGCGAACCTCGCGCGCCCATAGGGGCGCCGGGCTGCCGACGCGATCAGCGGGTCGACACGACGACGGTGCCCGCCGCCTTGTCGTGAAGGGCCTGACGCCGGCTGTCCCACAGGGGCCAGAGCCGGTCGAGGGCGTAGAAGCCCACCACGGCGAGCCCGGCGAAAGGGATCACGTTGAGGACGTTGACACCCACCTTGACCGCCCAGCGCATCACCGCCCGGCCGACACCGACCACGCCTCCGCCGACGGCAGGCTCGACCTGCAGGTGCAGCACCAGCTTCCCGGGCGTGGCCTGCAACGTGGCGACGAAGCCCACCTCGTAGGCGAGGGCCACACCGAGGTAGACCAGGGTGACGCCGAGGACCGGGACCACCATCTGGCCGAGCAGCTGACCGGACCCGGGCAGAGGTGACCCGTTGTCCTGCGCGGCCTGGACGGAGGTGGCGTAGTCCTCGAACGCCCGCAGGAGGCGACCGATCAGACGGATCGACAGGAGGATCGAGAGCAGCTGGACCACGAAGCCGTCGATGATGGCGGCCATCCACCGTGTCCCCCACCGCGCCAGGGTGGCGCCCCGCGCGACGCGGTCAACCTCTCCGTCGACGGCTGCTGCGACGATCGCCCGCGCCTCGGCGTCACCGGCCTGAGCACGCGCGCGGACCTCGGCGACGCGCTCACGCCTGTCGGCGAGGTCCGCCTCGGACCACTGCCGTCTCTCCGCCCGCGTCGCCGCCCGCAGCTGCTCGGTCCATGCGCGGCCGTCCCAGTAGCGCGCGACGTCGAAGGACCCCGACCTGACGGGGTCGGGGTACCACCCCGGTTCGTTCCCGGACATGACTCCCCCTGGATCTCCTGGTCCGTCCTCGGTGCGGAGACCGTACCTGTCCGGGAAGCACGCAGTCCGGAGCCAGTGACTGGGGCGGACTGTCAGGGTGCGCTGTGCAGGATGAGGACGTCGGGGTGCAGCTCGATGAAGTCGGCGGCCTCGAATCCGGCGACGATGTCGTCGAGGCGCCGGTCGACGAGGGCGAGGAGCGCCGCGTTGCTGATGTTGCCGGTCGCAACCAGCAGGAGGCGGCGTGGCGACCCGGTCACGGTGTGGGAGTGTCGGAAGTCGGAGTCCTTGGTGACCACGGTCGCCTGCTGAGCGTCGGCGTGTTCTGCGATCTCGTGGTCGGAGGTGCGGACTCCGTCGCTCAGCGACTGGACGTGCAC
>CAWEQX010000003.1:0-535187 GCA_963811385.1 uncultured Actinomycetota bacterium
CGATCACGACGACCTGGTAGTTCTCGTCGAGTCGGACATCGACGGTCGCGCCGTCGGGCTTGGTCACCTCGACCTCGTACGTGGCGCCGTTCTCGCTGTCGGTCTCGACGCTGTTGGCGGTGCCGCCCCCGGTCGCCTTCAGTGCCGCTCGGGTCGCGGCGTCCGCCTGCTCCTGGGTGTACTGGTGGCTCGAAGGACCGTCGTCGTCCCCACCGGTAGCGGCGGCGACTCCTCCGGCCGCCACGGCGAGGACGACCCCCGCTCCGGCGGCGGCGACCACTACTCGCTTACGCATTGAGCTCTCCCTTGGTTCGGTTCGTTGTCAGGTCTCACTCCAGAGTGCATGACCGTCGCTGAAGGCAGCCTGAAGCCCGTTGAGCCACGCAGGCGGGTTCCGGCTGGATGCGCGTTCAGCCTGTCTTCAGGGCTGCTTCAGCGAGGCGATGCAACAGTGCTGGTGTGCGGATCCTGGTGGTGGAGGACGACAAGCAGCTCGCGAGCGCGTTGCGTCGTGGGCTGGAGGCCGAGGGCTACGCCGTCGACATCGCCCTCACCGGTACCGATGGCGAGTGGTTCGCGACCGAGAACGCCTACGACGCGATGGTCGTGGACGTGATGCTGCCCGGCATGGCCGGCGACACGCTCTGCGCCCGGCGGCGCGACGGTGGTGACTGGACCCCCATCTTGATGCTCACCGCCAGGAGTGGGCCCGAGCAGGAGGCGCGTGCGCTGGATGCGGGGGCCGATGACTTCTTGTCCAAGCCGTTCTCGTTCATGGTGCTGACCGCACGGCTGCGGGCGCTGCTGCGCCGAGGGGGACGCGAGCGGCCGACCGTGCTGGAGGTCGGTGACCTGCGCCTCGACCCCGCCCTGCATCGGGTCTGGCGTGGGGACACCTCGATCAGTCTCACTCCGCGGCAATTCTCGCTGCTGGAGTTCCTGATGCGGCACGCAGACGAGGTGCAGCCGAAGGCGACCATTCTCGAGCACGTCTGGGACTTCGCCTACGACGGTCACCCGAACATCGTCGAGGTCTACGTCCGGCAGCTCCGGCAGCGCATCGACGAGCCGTTCGGCAGGGAGTCCCTGCAGACGGTGCGGCTGGTCGGCTACCGGCTTCTCGACGACCGGCAGGCAGGCTCGTGAGGACCGGGCTGAGCCTGCGCGCCCGGGCGACCCTCTTCGGCATCCTCGTCGTCGCGATGCTCCTCGCCGTCGGCTCGGTGCTCCTGGTCTCGACCCTGGAAAGCAGACTGACCGAGGCATCGGACCACCTGTCGCGGTCACGGGTCGACGACCTGCTGAGGCTGGCCCGGAGCGGCGACCTCCCGCCGACCCTGCGCAACGTCGACGACAACGGCGTCGCCCAGGTCGTCGCAGCCGACCGGACCGTGCTGGCCGCCTCACCGAACCTCGCCGGCGACCCAGCGATCGCCGACCTCCACCCCGGTCGGCACGCCGCCACGAGCACATTCCGGGCACCCGACGACAGCGAGATCGAGACCTACCGCTTCTGGTACGCCTCCGGTCCCAGCCCCCGCGGAACCGTGACCGTGTATGTCGGCAACAGTCTCGAGGCGGTCTCGGAAGCGTCGGCGGCGCTGCGGCGGGCGTTGTGGCTCGGCGTGCCAGTGGTGCTGGCCCTACTTGGGGTCGTGATCTGGTTGCTGCTAGGGCGGGCCATCGGTCGTCTGGACCGGATCCGCGCCGAGGTCGACCGGATCTCGGAGACAAACCTGGACGCGCGGGTGGCCGGTGACGGCGTCGATGACGAGGTGGGCCGGCTCGCCGCGACGATGAACGCCATGCTCGAGCGGCTCGAGGTCGCGGCCCAGCGGCAGCGAGACTTCGTCGCCGACGTCTCTCATGACCTGCAAAGTCCGCTCGCGGCACAACGGGTCGCGCTCGAGGTGGCCCTGTCCCGACCGGAGGCGGTCGACGCCCACCGGCTGCGTGCAGAAGTGCTCGGTGCGACCGCTGACATGGAACGTCTGGTTGACGACCTCCTGATGGTGGCGTCCATAGACGCTGACCAGAGCTCTGGGCCTGCGCTGATGGATCTCGACAGCGTGGTCCTGGAGGAGGCGGCGCGCTCTCGCACCGGCGGACAAGTCGAGGTCAACACCTCAGCAGTCTCAGCAGCGCCGGCCTACGCCAACTCCGACGACGTCCGTCGCATCGTGCGCAACGTCCTCGACAACGCCGTCGCCCATGCGCGGACGCGCGTGGACCTCAGGGTCGAACTCGTCGAGCAACGTGATGCTGACGAGGTCGTCGATGGTGTCCAGGGTTGGGCGCGATTTCTGGTCGCGGACGATGGACCCGGCGTGCCGGCGGAGCATCGGGACCGGATCTTCGACCGGTTCTACCGCGCGGAGTCGGCCCGGTCGCCCGGTGCGGGCAGCGGGCTGGGGCTTTCCATTGCCCGCGGTCTGGCCGAGCGCAACGGCGGTCGCGTCGACCTCCTCGAGAGCGACGGCGGCGCTACCATGCGCCTGCTGCTACCTCCGGCGGCATCCACCGAGTGATAGCTGGCAGTGATCGCTGGCATTGCCGCGGATCAGTCTTTGTGATCCTTCTCGCTTGATGTGGCGTCGGCGGCATGCCCAGTCTCTCGTCCGCGGATCCGGTCGAGTGCGTCGAGGTTCTTGGCGTCGGCATCGGGCAGGGCGTGGAGGTACTTCTGGGTGGTGGTGATCTGGGCGTGGCCCATCCGGTCCATCACGGACTTCAGGTCCGAGCCGCCGGCCAGCAGCCAGGAGGTGTGGGCGTGGCGGAGGCCGTGGGCCCGGACGTCGAAGTCGACTCCGGGGCCTTGACGGCGGGCAGCCACGTCCGTGTGCGGAAGGTGTTCCGCGACATCGGGGTGCCCTCACGCGTCGCGAACAGCAGATCCTCCGGCCCGGGGCCCCTTGTCGTTATCCAGTCGGCGAGCTGATCGAGCAGGTCCTGGGGGAGGGCCATGGTGCGGGCCTCGTTGTGCTCGGAGTAGGCCTTGGTGAGCATCCGGTGCCCGGTGGGGGAGTTCTTGATCGAGACGCCCACGGCTGTCTCGTCGGCGCTCAGCGTGCGCTTGAGGAGGTCGAGGTGGCGGGTTTGAGGGCGATCAGCTCACCCCACCGGAGGCCGGCCTCTGGCACGCGCGCAACCATCGCGCACCGGGAGCGGCGATCTCGCAGAGCGCTCGTCCTCCGCCACGAAGGGCCCCGTGGATGTCCACGGGGCCCTTCTCGGCTCCGTTCAGTCGCTGACCACCGCCTTGAGCACGTCGACCCGAGCAGCCGACCGGGCGGGGCCGACGGCTGCCAGCACGCCCGCGGCGGCCGCCACCGCGACGTACACCACGATCTGGACGACGGGGATCGAGACCGACTTGATGCCTTCGTCCTTGAGCAGCTGCGACATCGCCAGCCCGATCGCGATCCCGAGGCCGGCGCCGCTGACGGCGCCGATGAGCGAGATCACCGCCGACTCCCACCGGACCATGGCCCGGACCTGGCTGCGGGTCATGCCGACCGCGCGGAGCATCCCGAGCTCACGGGTGCGCTCGAACACCGACAGCGCCAGCGTGTTCACGATGCCCAGCAGGGCGATCAGCACCGCGAAGACAAGCATCACGGTCATGAAGGTGAGCAGCTGGTCGATGAACCCGCTGGCCTCCTTCTCGAACTCGGCCCGGTCCAGCACCTTGGCGTCGGGGTTCTCGGCCATCGCCGCAGCGATCCCACCCTGCACCTCCGCCCGGTCGGCGCCCGGGTCGATCTTCACCAGGGCGCTGCTCACCAGCTGAGGACCCGCGAAGGCTCGCTGCTGGCCACGGCTCAGGACGAAGTCGTCGGTGACCCAGCCCTTGCCGCCATACGTCCCGACGACGTGCAGCGCGTGACGCCCGCTCTCCGCGAACTCGGCCGAGACCGTGTCGCCGAGCTCCAGGCCCTGCGCCTTCGCAGCCGACTCGGACACGAGGACGCCGTCCTTGCCGAGGTCGCGGACCGAGCCCTCCGAGACGTCGAGCTTCATGACGGTCTCCGCAGTGGCCGGGTCGATGGCCGAGTAGCTGCCGTTGGAGGCGCCGGCGAACCGGGCCTCGCCCCAGCCCAGGGCCGAGACGACCTGCACACCGTCGACGTCCTCCAGCCCGTCCACCGCAGCCTCGCTGAAGCCGGGCGCCTGGGCGCTCGCCGAGACCACGTAGAGGTCGGCGTCGGTCTTGTCACCCAGGACGTCCCCGAAGGACGCCTTCAACGACGAGGCGAACACCCCGAGCGCGACGACCAGCGTCAGCCCGATCATCAGGGCGGCCGCGGTGGCGGACGTACGACGCGGGTTGCGCGTCGCGTTCTGCCGAGCCATCTCACCGGGCAGGCCACGTAGCCGCAGTGGCGCCGCGACGGCGGCCGCCAACGGCCGCACCGCGTAGGGCAGCATCACGATGACACCGACCATGGCGGCCAGCAGTCCCAGGGCGAAGAACATCCCGTTGGCACCGCCGTACAACGCTGACAGCATGCCCGCCCCGCCGAGCGCAAGGACGGCGGTGCCGACGACGGCTCGACGCACCGACGGCTTGTCCGAGCCCGGAGCCGACTCGCGCAGCGCCTCGATCGGCAGCACCTTGGTGGCGCGCCGGGCGGGGACGAGCGCGGCGACGACGGTGACGAGGGTGCCGACCAGGAGCGAACCCCAGACCGCACTGGCCGGGACCTGCAGTGTCGTGAACGGCAACGCCAGGCCGACCATGTCCATCAGCAGCTTGAGCCCCTTGGCGACCGCGACCCCGAGCCCGAGACCGAGCCCCGCAGCCAGGAGCCCCAGGACGACGGCTTCGGCGACCAGGCTGCCCAGGACCTGTCGGCGACGGGCGCCGATGGCTCGCAGCAGTGCGATCTCCCGCGACCGCTGGGCGACGGTCATCGTGAAGGTGTTCCAGATGATGAACGACCCGACGAAGAGCGCGATCCCGGCGAACGTCCCGAGGATGACGCCGACGATCTTGAAGTTGCTCTTCACCGCTTCGGCGTTCTCCTCGGCGACCGTCGTGCCGGTGACCGCCTCGGCCCCGTGGGGAAGCACGGCCGACACCCGTCGTGCCAGCTCGGACTGGGACACACCCGGGCCGGCGCTGATGTCGATGCTGTCGAACTGGCCGGGAGTGCCCAGCACCTGCTGGGCCGTCGCCGGGGCGAAGTACGCCGACGTGGTCCCGCCGAGGTCCTTGATCCCGTCGCCGTAGCCGACCGTGCCGACGACGGTGAACTCCCGCGTGGGTCCCTGGAACAGCACGTCGATCGTCGACCCGACCGCGATGTGGTGGTCCTCGGCGCTCGTGGCGTCGATGGCCACCTCGTGCGCGCTCCGCGGTGCACGACCCGAGAGCAGCTCGACGTCACCGGCGAGCTCGTCGTCAGCCGGCATGCTGTAGCCGTTCGTGGGTGCGCCACCGTTGGTGGTGATCGCCGTGCCGTCGTTGTCGGTGAGCAGGGCGTAGCCGCTCACCGCTCCCTCGGCGGTGCGCACGCCCTCGACAGCGACGACGTCGTCGAGCACCGTGGCCGCGATCGGGCCGCGGGTGGTGCCGACTCCCTGCGTGGCTGTGTACGGCGCCTCGGCGCGGACCACGACGTCGGTCCCCGCCGAGATCTTGCCGAACAGCTGGTCGAACGCGGTACCCATCGTGTTGGTGAGGATCATGGTGCCGGAGAACAGGGCGACCCCGAGCGCGATCGACGCCGCTGTGAGGAAGAGGCGCAGCTTGTGCGCCAGCATGCTCCGGAAGGTTGCGGTGAACATGTCAGGCTCCCAGGTTCTTCATGTAGTCGAGGACGCCCTCGGCGGTGGGATCGGGCATCTCGTCGACGATGTGACCGTCGGCGAGGAAGACGACCCGGTCCGCGTACGCCGCGGCGCTCGGGTCGTGGGTGACCATGACGACGGTCTGGCCGAGCTCGTCCACCGCACCGCGGAGGAACGTGAGCAGGTCGGCGCTCGAGCGTGAGTCGAGGGCGCCGGTGGGCTCGTCGGCGAAGACGATCTCCGGCTTGCTGGCAAGTGCCCGAGCCGCGGCCACCCGCTGCTGCTGGCCGCCGGAGAGCTGGCTCGGCCGGTGCTCGAGCCTGCCCTCGAGCCCTACGGTGCGCACGATGGACTCGACCCAGTGCTTGTCCGGCTTCCGCCCTGCGATCCGCAGCGGCAGCACGATGTTCTCCGCCGCCGTCAGAGTCGGGAGCAGGTTGAACGACTGGAAGATGAAGCCGATCCGGTCACGGCGGAGGAGCGTGAGCCTCTTGTCGCTCAGCCCCGTGATCTCGGTGTCCCCGAGGTAGACCTCGCCCGACGTCGGCCGGTCCAGGCCGGCGACCATGTGGAGCAGCGTCGACTTTCCGGACCCGGAGGGGCCCATGATCGCGGTGAAGCGACCTCGTTCGAGGTTGACGCTGACGCCGTCGAGCGCGGCGACGGCGGCGTCGCCGGAGCCGTAGTGCTTGTGGAGCTCGTGGCCAGTCGCTGCGAGCCCGGCGTGAGCCGGCCGGTGCGTCGCGGTGGCGCGAGCGGTGGTGCCGGTCGTGGTGCTGGTGGTGATGGTCATGTGCTTCTCCTGTGACGTGCCCGTGAGGGCTGGGTGGGGGATCGGGCCGGCCTGTGCTGGTCGGTGCCGCTTCACGCGGCGTTCTCCCGTTGCCTGAGCAGGGAGTACAAGTCAGGCGCCGGGAACGGGACCTTCGAGAAGTCGCCTGCGTAGTAGCCGTTGTGCGCGTGCTGGAGGCGCGGCACGAAGGTGCCGGACTCCTCTTCGACGATGTGGCTCATGTCGATGCCTTCCTCGGGACTCCCTGCTGGGATGCCTCCAGCACACGCCTCCCGACGCCGCTGGCCCATCGGGCTGGGCGCACACCGGCGGGCGCTGCCACGGCGGTCTCGGGTGCTGCCCGTGCGGCTACCCCCACCCCTCGTGGCGGGCCAGCCCCTCCCCATCCGGTCTCGACGGGAGCAGACTCCCCCCATGAGGTGGATCACGCACTGGCGGCGTCGGACGACGCGGGAGCCGGCAGTGGGCGCGCTGGTCACCATCGGCCTCGTGCTGCTCGTCGTCCTGGTCTACGTGCTGGTGGTGGTGGGCGGCGGCGCGCTGGTGGGCCGCACCCCCTCTCGCGACCTCGTCCTCTCGGTCCTCGCGACGGCCGTGGTGGCCGTCGTCTTCGACCGGGCCCAGGCGCTTCTCGAGCGAGGCGCGGGGCGGCTGGTGTACGGCGGTTCCGCGCCGCCCGGTGATGTCTGGGAGCAGCTCAGCTCCACGGTCGCCGGCACCTACCCCGCCGAGGAGCTTCCGTCGCGGATGGCGCGGCTGCTGGCCGAGGGCACCGCCGCACGGGCTGCGGAGGTGTGGTTGACGGTCCAGGGACGTCCCACGCTGGCGGCGACGTGGCCGCGCGACGCGACGCCCGGGCAGGACGGCGACCTGGGTCGACGTGCGCTGGCGGTGCGGTACGGCCGCGAGGAGGTCGGCACGCTGGCCGTCCAGGAGCGGGCACCGCTCACGACCGTCGAGGAGCACCTGTTCGCCGGGCTGGCCGAGCAGGCCGGACTGGTGCTGCGCAGCGCGCGGCTCCGCGTGGAGCTGGAGCACCGGGCCTCGGAGCTCTCGGAGCGCGCCGAGGAGCTCCGCGCCTCCCGCCGTCGGCTGGTCGACGTCCAGGACGCCCGCCGACGCACGCTCGAGCGGGACATCCACGACGGTGCCCAGCAGCACCTCGTGGCACTGGCCGTGAACCTCCGGCTCGCGCAGACGCTCACGTCGCGAGCCCCACTCCGCGCACGGGAGCTGCTCGAGGCCCAGAGGTCGGCGACGACGCAGGCGATCGAGACGCTGGCACAGCTGGCACGAGGGATCTACCCGCCCATGCTGGCGCAGCACGGGCTCGGACCCGCCCTCGAGGCTGCCGCCGCGACGAGCCCGGTGCCGGTCGTGGTGACCGTCGAGGACGTGGGTCGCTACCCCGCACACCTCGAGGCTGCGGCGTACTTCACCTGCCTCGAGGCGGTGCAGAACGCGGTGAAGCATGCTGACGCGGCGACGGTCCACGTCCTGCTGCAGGGCTCGTCGGAGTCGCTCTGCCTTACGGTGTCCGACGACGGGCGCGGCTTCGACAGCGCGGCGGTGACGACCGGCGCCGGGCTGGCGAACCTCCGCGACCGGGTCGAGTCGGTCGGCGGCACGATGCGCACCGACTCGGCTGTGGGAGAAGGGACCCGCGTCCAGGTCGAGCTGCCCGTGCCCGCCGTGGCCGTGGCGGGGACGGCGTGATGCGCGCCCGCGCTGCTTGGCTGCTCGCGTCGCTGACGACGTTGCTCGTCGTCGCCGACATCGTCGTCTCCGCGCAGGCAGTGCCGCTGTTCTCCGAGACGGCCGTGGCCGTGCACGGCTTCCCGTTCCTGCACCTCGCCGTGCTCGGGTCGGCACTGATGGGGGCCCTGATCATCTCCCGGTACGACAGGCATCCCATCGGCTGGATCCTCTGCCTGGTGGGGGTCGTCGGAGCGGTGTCGGTGTTGGCCGAGGCGTACGCCTACTGGGTGCAGGAGGCCGGCGGTCCGGGGTCGAGCGACCTCGCCGGCGTCTCCGCGTGGATCTCCACGGCGCTGGGCGGGCAGCTGCTGATCTCCGCCATGGCCCTGATGTACCTCCTCGCTCCCGACGGGCACTTCGCCTCTCGGCGGTGGCGGTTCGTCGGATGGCTCGCCGTCGTCGGCGCGCTGCTGTGCCTGCTGGCGATCCTCTCGCTGCAGCCCACGACCTTCCGGCTGCAGACCTCCGAGGTCAGGGTCGGGCCCCTCCGGGCGGTCATGCTCTCCCTCGGCTTCCTGCTGATCATCGGCTCCGTGCTCGGCTCGGTCGTCTCCATGCTCCAACGGCTCCGGCGCAGCACCGGCGAGCAGCGCCAGCAGCTTCGCCCGATCGCCCTGTCGGCGACCCTCATGCTCGCCGGCATCGTCTGTCTCGTCGTCGTGCAGGACTTCAACGACGGACGGCAGACGTGGCTCGCCGGCGTCCCGCTGTTCATCACGTTCGCCCTCGTCCCGGTCCTGTTCGCCGTCGCGGTGCTCCGGCACCGGCTGTACGAGCTCGACGTCGTCATCAGCCGGACGGCCGTGGTGGCCGCCGCAACCCTGTTCGCGGCCGTCGGGTACACCACGTTGGTCGTGCTCGTCGGCCGTCAGGTGCGAGGGTTCTGGTTCTCGCTGCTCGTCACGGCCTTGGTCGCGGTCGCGTTCCAGCCGGTCCGCCGCCACGTCGTGCGACTGGCCAACCGGTTGGCGTACGGCCCCCGCGCACAGCCCTACGAGGAGCTGGCGGACTTCAGTGGCCGGCTCGCGGAGACGCCCTCGGTCGCCGCGCTGCTGCCCGTCGTCGCTGCTGCCGCCGCCGAGGCGCTCGCCGCTCGAGGGGCGACGGCGACGCTCGGTGCGGCCTCGGCGTCCTGGGGCAGTGGCTCGTCGACGACCGACGTGCATCGGGTGGTGGTCGCCGACGGGCTGGGCGCGATCGAGGTGGCGATCCCGCGAGGGCGTCGGCTGGGGGGCTCCGACGAGAGGCTGCTCCGGGCACTCGCGGACCAGACCGCGGTCGCGTTCCGCAACGTCGCGATGGAGGCGGAGCTCGCCGAGCGGGTCGCCGAGCTCGATCGGACCACCGCCGCGCTCGCGCGGTCGCGCGGTCGCATCGTCGAGGCCGACGACCGAGCCCGCCGTGGGCTGGAGCAGGCGATCTCCAGCGACGTCCTTCCCCACCTCCTGGCAGTCTCCGACGGTCTGCGCGGAAGCGCACCGGCCCGGCTCCTGGTCGACGAGGTGAACGCCGGCCTGGAGGCCCTGCGTGAGCTCACCCGCGGCGTGTTCCCCACTCAGCTGGCGCGCACCGGCCTGCGTGCCTTGCCACCGGGGGTGTCGATCAGCCCGTCACTGGAGGGCCTGCGATTCGCACCGCGCGTCGAGGCGGCGCTCTACTACTGCTGCCTGCACACCTCGGCGGCACGACTTGCCCTGGACGGCGACGAGCTCGTCCTGACCCTGCCGGGCGTCCTACCGCCTGAGGAGGAGGTCCGCGACCGGGTCGAGGCCGCGGGCGGTTCGGTGAGGTTGTCGGGTCAGGCGTTGTCCGTGCGGCTCCCGGCGGAGGCCCAGACCTCGGACAGCCGGTCGGGGCCAAGAGTGGCCTTCGTGACGTAGGCCTCGGCGCCGGAGCCGCTCAGGTCGAACTGGTCCTCGTCGTACGTCGACAACAGCACCACCACGGGACCGCCGGGGTCGCTGGTCAGCAGGCGCGACGCCTCTATCCCGTCCATCTCCGGGAGGTTCACGTCCATCAGCACGAGGTCCGGGCGCAGCCGCGCGGCCGCGGCGAGGGACGCCTCCGCGGAGGTGACCGACCCGACGACCATGAACCCGTCGGTCTCCGCCACGATCGTCGCCATCGCGACCCGGAACGGTTCCTGGTCGTCCACGATCAGCACCCGGATGTCGTCCACGACACCATGCTCGCCCAGTCGTCCGTCGCCGGACCAGGGGGCTAGCCACACGTCCGACAGGCGGCCGTCACCGCGGCCCGGTCGTCGCCTCGAGGTAGACGAGCACCGCCTTCACCCGGCGGTTCACCTCGCCCTCGTTGACCAGTCCGAGCTTCTGGAAGACCGAGCCGACGTGCTTCTCGACGGCGCGCTCGCTCATGAACAACGCCTTGGCGGTGGAGACGTTGCTCCGCCCGGTCGCCAGCTCCCGCAGCACCTCCAGCTCGCGATCGGTCAGCGACCCCAGCGCCGAGCCGGAGCTCCGGGTCTTGCGGGCGAGCAGCCCCTCGACGACCTTGGGGTCGAGCGCGGACCCTCCGCGGGCCACGTCCTGCAAGGCGCGCACGAGCTGGTCCACGTCGCTCACCCGCTCCTTGAGCAGGTAGCCCACCCCTTCGACACCGTCCGCGAGCAGGTCGAAGGCGTAGTCGTCCTCGACGTACTGCGAGAGGACGACCACGCCGGTGCCGGGGAAGTCCGTGCGGATCCGCTTCGCCGCGTCGATGCCTTCGGTCGTGAACGACGGCGGCATCCGGATGTCGGTGAGCACGGCGTCCGGCCGGTGGAGCGCGACCGCGCGGTGGAGCGCGCCCGGATCGCCCACGGCCTCGACCAGCTCGACCTCGGGAACTTCACCGAGCAGCCCGGCGACCCCCTCGCGGACGAGATAGTTGTCGTCGGCGAGCACGACGCGCACCGTCATGGCCTCACTGTAGGTGCTGCCGGGCAGGTGGTCTCGACAGCCGACGTGGCCGTCACTCGTGGTTGCGATGCCCCTGGACGTGACTGGACGACTTCGACCTCGTTGATGCCCGAGTCAGAGTTCCGGCCTGAGAAGGTCGCGCCGGCTGGGTGGCGCACTGGATCAGGCGCAGTCCCGGGCCACTAAGGTCGAGCGACAGCGCGGGCGGTGAGCCAGAGGTGAGGGGACGACAGATGGGGCGACGCGGCGACGAGGCGCGCGCGATGGCGACGCTTCCCGAGGCCGCCGACCGCAGTCCTCGCGTTCGACGCCATCCAGTCCCTCGGTGCGCTGCAGGCCCCGTCCGGGCTGGGGCTGCGCTGCCCGCAGGACGTGTCGCCGGCAGCACTCGGCGGCCGACCCACCACCGGCTGCCCACCGAGCCGATCGAGCGCGCGTCCACGCCGCGCCGCCATCGTGAGGTCCGACGTGAGGTCCGACGTGGGTCCGCCCCGACAGGAGGTACCCGATGACCTGGTCCATCGTGGCGCGAGACCCGGCCACCGGAGCGATGGGCGCCATGGTGGCCACCCGCTTCGTGGCCGCGGCGGGCCTGTGCCTCACCGTCGCCCCGGGCACGGGCGCGCTGTCGACCCAGGCGACGATCAACCCGACGTACGGCCCGCGCGGCCTGGCGCTGCTGCGGGACGGGACGCCCGCTGCCGAGGTCGTGCCCGCGCTGCTGGCGCCGGACGCCGGACGCGACCACCGGCAGGTGCACCTGGTCGACGCCACCGGCGCACCGGCCGCCTTCACGGGGTCGCGGTGCGTGCCCTGGTGCGGGCACGTCACCGCACCCGGAGTCAGCGTCGCCGGGAACCTGCTGTCCGGTGCCGACGTCGTCGAGGCGACCCTGCACGAGTACCTGCGGCGCGGCGACCTGGTGTTCCCCGAGCGCCTGATGGCGGCCATGCGCGCCGGTCAGGAGGCGGGCGGCGACGGCCGCGGGCAGCAGTCGGCCGGCATCCTGGTGCACGGCACCGAGGACTACCCCGACCTGTCGCTGCGCGTGGACGAGCACGTCAGCCCGCTGGACGAGCTGGAGCGCATCTACGGGTTGTGGTTGCTGGACTTCGCCGCCGCCCGCACGTACATGGCGACCCGCGAGGACCCCACCGGTGTGTTCGACGACTCGGTGATCGAGGCCGAGCTGCAGCGGCGGCTGGCCGACCCGGCGCGGCGCGTCTACCCCACCGGCTGACGACGTCGCGCGTCAGGCCGGTGACAGCCGGTCGGTCAGCACCTCGGCGGCCCGGCGCCAGATCGCGCTCGCCGGGTCGATGACGGTGAAGTGGTCGCCGTCGTCCTCCAGCAGCTCCACGGCGTCGTCCCGGCCGCGGGCCGCCCGGACGTAGCGCCGACTCATCTCCCGCAGGTCCGGGCTGTCGGATCGACCCACGACGACCAGCTGCGGCACGCCGGTCGGCACCCGCTCCAGCGGTGAGGCCCGCGCGTAGACCTCCGGCCGTTGCTCGGGGGTGCCGCCCAGCGCGAGCGGCACCGCGCCGTTGCCGATGTCGCGCCGGTGCGTGCCGACGAGGTCGACCAGCCCGGCCAGCTGGACGACGAGCCGGACGGCGGGTCCGCCCTGCGGCAGCGCGTCCGCGGCCGTCTGCACGGCGAGCGAGCCGCCCGCGGAGTGGCCGACCAGGGCGACCCGGCTCGGGTCGAGCGGCCAGCCGCCGCTCAGCTCGGCCAGGTGCAGCAGACTCTGGTGCACGTCGGCGACGGTGGCGTCCCACCCGTGCCGGTCGGGACGGCGGTACTCCACGTTCCAGCTGGCCAGCCCGCGCTGCGCGAGGTCGACGGCGAGCGCGTCCATCAGGTCCAGCTGCCAGCAGGAGCGCCAGAACCCACCGTGCAGCAGCACAACGACGGGGTAGGGCGCCGCCTCGGTGTCGGCCGGCAGCCGCAGGTCGCCGACCTGCTCGGGCCCGGGGCCGTAGGCGACCCGGTGGACGGGGCGGCGGCGGCGGTGGTGCGCGGCCCGCAGGGCCCAGACGACGCCCCAGGCGCCCCGACCCTGCTGGTGGGCGATCAGGCCGGGGCTGGGGTCCGGTTCCCGGACGGCCAGGTCGAACCGGAGCACCCGCCCGTCCCCGAGGTCGGCGACCTGAGCCAGGTCGGGCTCTCCCGGGGCCGGCACGACGACCAGCGTCTCGTCCGTCCGGGTCGCGTCCGTGACGGCGTCGCCGAGCCGGCTCAGGTCGTCCACCCACGACGTGCGCAGCGCCGCGCCCAGCTGCCCCGCCTCGGTCGCGGCCAGCTCCTCCAGCGTCTGCTCGTCGACCGGCTGGCGCTGGGCCAGCAGGTGGATCCCGGCCGGAGCGCGGCTCACGCGGAGATCCCCCGGCGGTCGTCGCGGACGACCTGGCCCCCCTTCATCACCCAGCGCAGCGACCGCAGCGCGGACACGTCGTCGGTCGGGTCGTCGTCCATCGCGATCAGGTCGGCGTAGCGGCCCGGCTCGACCGTGCCGATGTCGTCGGCCGCACCCAGCCAGCGGGCCGGGCCGACCGTGGCCGCCCGCAGCGCCGCCACCGGGCTCAGGCCGAACTCGGCCATGTGCTCCAGCTCGCGCACGGTGGCCGTCGTGCCGCCGGTCTCCTGGAAGGGCGGCATGTCGCTGCCCAGCAGCACCTCCACGCCGGCGTCCAGCGCCAGCTGGTAGCTCTCCACGTGGCGCGGTCCCGCGTCCAGCGACCGGCGCTGCATCCACTGCGGCACGCCGAGACCGTCGAAGAAGTCGCCGCACCGGGTCACGATCAGCGTGGGCACCAGCGCGGTGCCGCGTTGGGCCATCAGCTCGCAGACCTCTCGGGTCAGCTGGTAGCCGTGCTCGACGCAGTCCAGGCCCAGCCGCACCGCGGTCTCGATGATGGGCGCCGGCCCGGCGTGCGCGGTGACCTTGCGGCCCCAGGCGTGCGCCGTCTGCAGCACGGCCGCGATCTCGTCCTCGGTCAGCTGCGGGGTGTCGATCGCCTCGTGCTCGCCCGCGATGCCACCGGAGATCATCACCTTGATCAGGTCGGCGCCCTCGCGGATCTGAGCGCGCGCGCCGTGCCGGAAGCCGTCCGCCCCGTCGCACTCCAGTGTGTCGGTGCCCTCGTGGCCGTGGCCGCCGGTGCAGACCAGCGCCCGGCCGGCGGTGAAGATCCGCGGCCCGACCGCGGTGCCCGCGTCGATGGCCGCCCGCAGCGCGAAGTCCGCGTGGTCCTTCTCCGCGACGCACCGGACCGTCGTCACCCCGCCGTCGAGCGTCCGCCGGGCGCCGTGCGCCATGTACAGGGCGAGCGCGTGCGGTCCCATCGCCTGGACCTCGTCGCCGCCCGGGCCGGGCAGCGAGAGCGAGAAGTGGGTGTGCAGGTTCGCCAGTCCCGCCATCAGCCAGGCGCCGCCCAGGTCGACCTCGTCGACGGAGCTGCCGCCCGGGTCGTCGGCCGCCACCTGCGCCCGGACGTCGTCCTCGCGTCCGACGGCGACGATCCGTTCACCGCGGATCAGGACAGCCGCCTCCGGAAGGGCCTCGTCGGCCACGCCGTCGAACACGGTGCAGTGGTGCAGCAGGGTCAGCCGTTCGATCACGATCACCAGGTCCTCGGGTCGTCGGGGCGGGCGGGCGGGCGTTCACCATAGACGGACGCCGTTCACCGTGGCTATATTGACCGGCCTCGGCCGCCGCGGCAGGAAGGTGTCTTCGTGGAACCGCTGCACCCCTACGTGGAGCTGCTGTTCCAGCACGACCCCGTCCTGGCCAGCCTGCAGGGTGACGACCGCGGCAACGGGCGCCTGGGCGAGCTCGACCCCGACGCCTTCGCCGACCACGCCGCCGCGCGGGCCGCGCTGCTGCGCGAGGCCGAGGCCCAGGCGCCCACTGCGCCGGGGACCGGGCCGTGGCTGGAGCAGCAGACGCTGCTCACCGAGCTGCGGACCGCGGCCCGGCGCGACGAGGTCGAGCGGCCCTGGCAGCGCGCGCCCTACTGGTACGCCGAACGCCTGGGGGACGCGCTGTCCGTGCTGGTCCGCGCCCCCGGCGACCGGGAGCAGAATGCGGTGGCGCTGCTGTCCCGGCTGCGCGAGGTGCCGGACTACTGCGCGCAGGCCGGCCGCAACCTGACCGACGACAGCCCGCCGCTGTGGGTGCAGATGGGGCAGTCGTCGGTGCGGGGCCTGAAACCGTTGCTGGGTCAGGTGGTCCCCGGGTTCGCGGCGACCACGACCGAAGCACTGTCCGGCGACCTGGTCGAGGCCGCGCGCGCCGCGGGCGCGGCGGTACAGCAGCTCGGAGGCGACCTCGACGCCCTGGCCGGCCGGGCCGGGGGCAGCTGGCCGTGCGGGTCCGGGCACGTCGACTTCCTGCTGCGCACCTACCACCACCTCGACCTCGACGCGCAGACCCTCGCCGAGCACGGTCGCGAGCTCGTGCGGCACGAGCGGGCCGAGCTCGAGTCCCTGGCGAGGTCGCTGGACTCCACCGCCACGTGGCAGGAGCAGGTCGACCGGATCAAGGACTGGCACCCCGAGCCCGCCGACTTCCTCGCCACCTACCGCACCGAGATGGACCGGGCCCGGGCGCACACCGCGGAGCACGGGCTGCTGACCCTGCCGGCCGACGAGGTCTGCCACATGGACTGGGTGCCGGAGTACCAGCGGGACGGGCTGCCGCTGGGCGTCATGTCACCGAGCCCGCCGTATGCACCGGGGCTGGCCAGCGGCTTCCTCATCACGCCGGCGGACGAGCACGCGAGCCCGGCTCAGCGCCTCGAGCACATGCGGGACAACTGCTACGTCTTCGCCGCGTCCATCGCCGGCCACGAGACCTACCCCGGCCACCACGTCCAGTACGTGCACCACAAGCTGGGGACGTCGCGCGGCTCGATCCTGCGCTTCTTCTCCACGCCCCAGCTGGTCGAGGGCTGGGGCCTGTACGTCGAGGACCTGCTGGAGGAGACCGGCCACCTGGCCGACGACCGGCTGCGGCTGTTCAAGCGCCGCAACGGTCTCTGGCGCGCGCTGCGCGTCGTGGTGGACGTCGGCCTGCACACCGGCGAGCTCACGCTGGAGGCCGCGACCGAGCTGATGCAGCGCGAGGCCGGCATGGACGCGCACATGGCGGCGGGCGAGGTGCGCCGCTACGCCCGGCACGACAACCCGACGTACCCCTCGTCGTACATCCTCGGGCGCGACCTCATCCACCAGGTGCGGGCCGACGCGCAGGCGCGGCAGGGCGACCGGTTCTCACTGCGGGAGTTCCACGACGGACTGCTCGCGCACGGCTCCCCGCCGCTGCCGCTGCTGGCGCAGGTGACGTCGGACCGTTGACGCGACGGGGGACCTGCTGTTTAGTACGGACGAACGGAGTTCCACCAAACTAAACACGCCGTTCTGAGAGGGACACCATGAGAACTGCTCCAGCGCCGCGCTTGCGGCGTGGTCTCGCCGCTGCGCTCGCGATCACCGCCCTGGGCCTCAGCGCCTGCAGCGGCAGCGGCAACGCCCAGGACCGCCAGGACGCGAAGGCGGCCAAGGTGCTCACCGTCGACACGTCCTTCGTCGTGAAGACCCTCGACCCCGGCGCGGTCTACGAGCCGACCGGCAACGTCGTGGTGCACCACCTCTACGACACGCTCGTCACGTTCGACGGCGCCGACATCTCCAAGCCGGTGCCGGACATCGCGAAGACCTGGACCGCCTCCCCCGACGGCAAGAGCTTCACCTTCCAGCTCGACCCGGCCGCGAAGTTCAACGACGGCTCGAAGGTCACCTCCGCCGACGTGGTGTTCAGCCTCAACCGGCTGAAGAACCTCAAGGGCAGCGCCTCGGCCATCGTCGAGGGGCTCTCGTTCAGCTCGACCGACGACCAGACCGTCGTCGTCACCAGCGACCGGGTCAACCCGAACGTGCCCACCATCCTGGCCGAGCCCTACGCCGGCATCCTGAACTCCGAGCAGGCCAAGCAGAACGGCGGCTCCGACGCCGCTAACGCCTCGAGCACCGACAAGCTCGGCAACTTCCTCAACACCAACGCGCTGGGCGCCGGCCCGTACGTCATCGAGTCGTTCGACGCCGCCTCGCGCATCGTGCTGAAGACGAACCCCAACTACTGGAGGACCAAACCGACCTTCGGGCGGGTGGTGTTCCAGAACATGGACGTGCAGAACCAGAAGCTGACGATGGCCAAGGGCCCCACGGCCGAGATCGCGCTCGACCTGGCCGGCAACGCGCTGTCGGACCTGCCGAGCGACCTGCAGCAGTCCGGCAGCCCGGACAGCTACTACCAGCTGCGCGTGCACGCCGACCCCGCGGTCAGCAAGGTGACGTCCAACCGCGACTGGCGCCTCGCGCTGCAGGCGGCCATGGACTACCAGGGCCTGGCAGAGCTCTTCGGCCCCGCCGGCAAGCCCGCCGCGGGCATCGTCCCGACCGCCTACGCCGGCGCCCTGCCGGCGTCCGAGGCGCAGACGCAGGACCTCGCCAAGGCCACGTCGCTGCTCGCCAAGTCGGGAGTGGGCGACCAGACGGTCAAGCTGCTCTACCCCGCGATCAGCTACGGCGGGATCGACCTCGGCACCATGGCCGCCAAGGTGCAGAGCGACGCGGCCAAGGCCGGCATCAAGATCCAGCTCGACCCCGCACCGATCGCCTCCTTCCTGGACCAGCGCGGGACCGGCAAGGTGCCGTTCAGCTTCAGCCCGCAGTCGCTGGACTACCCGGTCGCGGCGTCGATCGTGGCCGACCTGATGCCCGGCGGACACACCGCCGAAGCGGCCGGTTGGACGGCGGAGCGCGCCGACCCCGAGACGGTGGCCGCGGCGGAGAAGGTGCTGAACTCTACGGACGCCACGCAGCAGGACGAGCTGCTGAAGGACTGGCAGCGCCTGATGATCACCAACGCCCCGTACGTGACGCTGGTGTACAACTCGACCACCGTGGTGGCGAGCAAGGACCTCGAGAACGCCGACTACACCGCGGCCGGCTGGATCATCGACGTCGCGGACGTCAGCACCAAGTGACCGAGCCCGCGCCGAGCACCTCGAGCGTCGCCGTCGCCTCCCCAGGCGACGGGGAGCCGGAGGCGCCGGGGCGGCCTGCGACCCGCAGGCCGCCCCGCACGCTCCCGCGCTTCATCGCCAAGAAGGTGCTGATCACCGCCGGCCTGCTGCTGGGCGTGACCGTGATGACCTTCACGCTCGTCCAGCTGGTGCCCGGGGACCCGTCCCTGACCAACCTCAGCGAGACGGCCCAGCAGGACCCGACGATCGTGGCGGCCTACAAGGCGAAGTGGGGCATGGACCGCCCGCTGCCCGTGCAGTACGCCACCTACCTGGGCCACCTGGTGCACGGCGACCTCGGCGTCTCCCAGAGCACCGGCAACCCGGTGCTGTCCGAGCTCGGCAAGTACGTGCCGGCGACGATGGAGCTGGCCATCCCGGCGCTGGTGCTGTCGCTGTCCCTCAGCCTGGTGCTGGGGATGTGGGCGGCGGTCCGCAAGGACCGGGCGGCCGACCACACCATCCGGGCCGCCGCGCTCATCGGCCTGTCCACGCCCTCGTTCTGGCTGGCGATCGTGGTGCTGTACATCTTCTTCTACAAGCTGGGGGTCGCGCCGAACGGCGGCCGGCTGTCCACCGTGTACGCCCCGCCGGACCACATCACCGGTCTGTACACGGTGGACTCGCTCCTGGCCGGCCGGACCATCGTCTTCTGGGACGTCGTGTGGCACCTGGTGCTGCCCGTGCTGGTGCTGACCAGCCTGACCGTCTCGATCCTGATCCGCTTCGTGCGCTCGGCCATGCTCGAGGTGCTGGACCAGGACTACGTCAAGGCGGCGCGCGCCAAGGGCCTGCCGACCCGGGTGGTGCTGGTGCGGCACGTGCTGCGCGCCGGGCTGGTGCAGGTCATCACCGTGGGCGGCCTCGCCCTGGCCTCCCTGCTGTCGGGCACGGTGCTCATCGAGCAGATCTACAGCTGGCCGGGCCTGGGCCAGTACGCGTACCGGGCCGCGCTGAACCTGGACCTGCCGGCGATCATGGGCGTGGGCCTGTTCGTGGCGCTCGTCTACATCCTGGTGAACCTGGCGATCGACATCCTGTACGGGATCATCGACCCGAGGATCCGAGTCTCGTGACGACCGACCGAACCCCCGCCGCCCCGACGGCAAACGCCGGCATGTCTGGCCGTGGCTCCGGCCCGGACGCCGGCGCCGACCCGGTGATCCTGCCGGCCCGACGCTGGTTCGGGCTGCGGCCCGGCCCGCCGCGCGCCGCCCGCGCCGCAGGCCCCCGCCGGCACGCGAACGCCCTGACGGTCCTGGCGGTCACCATCCTGGTGCTGTGGGCCCTGGTGGCCGTGGCCGCGCCCGTGCTGGCTCCGTACGACCCGCTGGTGCAGTCCGGCCCGTACTACACGCCCCCGTCCTCGGCGCACTGGTTCGGCACCGACCAGCTCGGCCGCGACATCGCCAGCCGCATCGTCTACGGCGCCCGGCTGTCGCTGCCGCTGGCCGTGGTGATCGTGTCCCTGGCGCTGCTCGTCGGGGGCGTGCTGGGGCTCATCGCGGGCTACGTCGGGCGCTGGGTCGACGAGACGCTGATGCGGCTGACCGACCTGGTGTTCGCCTTCCCGCCGATCATCCTGGCCATGGTGGTCACCGCGTCCTTCGGCCCGAGCGCGCGCAACGCCGTCCTCGCGCTGGTGCTGGTGTCGTGGCCCACGTACGCGCGGGTGGTGCGCAGCGCGGTGCTGTCCATCCGCGGCTCGGACTTCCTGCAGGCCTCGCGCATGCTCGGCGTCGGGCCCTGGCAGGCGCTGCGGCGCGACGTGCTGCCGAACAGCGTGGGACCGTCCGTGGTGCTGGCCAGCCTGCAGCTCGGGGACGCCGTGCTGATGCTGGCGTCGCTGTCGTTCCTCGGCCTCGGGCCCCGCCCTCCGGCGCCGGAGTGGGGCGCCATGATCGCCGCCGGGTCCAACGACCTGTCGAAGTGGTGGGTGAGCATCATCCCGGGCATCGCCATCCTGACCTCCGTGCTCGCCTTCAACCTCCTGGGGGACGCCGTGCGCGACCGGCTCGACCCGCGCAGCAGGGCAGCGCGATGAGCGCGCGCGAACCGCTGCTGTCGATCCAGGACCTGGCGGTGTCCCTGCCGGTGGGATCCGGTCGCGTGCAGGTGATCAAGCACCTCGACCTCCAGGTGCAGCCCGGCGAGATCGTCGGCATCGCCGGCGAGAGCGGCTCGGGCAAGAGCCTGACCGCGCTGGCGCTGCTCGGCCTGCTGCCGCCCGGCGCCGAGGTCGAGGGCTCGATCCGGTTCGCCGGCCGCGAGCTGGTCGGGCTGCCCCCGCGGGCGTGGCGCGAGGTGCGCGGCGTCGGGATCGCCATGGTCTTCCAGGACTCGAGCTCGGCGTTGCACCCGATGCTGACGGTGGGCAAGCAGCTCACCGAGCACCTGCGCACCGGGCTGCACCTGAACCGCAGGCAGGCCCGGGCCCGCGCCGTCGAGCTGCTCGACCAGATGCGGATCCCGCAGCCGCAGAAGGCGATGCGCTCCTACCCGCACCAGTTCTCCGGCGGCATGCAGCAGCGCATCGCCATCGCGATCGGGCTGGCCTGCCGACCGCAGCTGCTGATCGCAGACGAGCCGACCACCGCCCTGGACGTCACGGTGCAGGCCGGCATCCTCGAGCTGCTGGACGACCTGCGCCGCGAGAGCGACCTGGCGGTGCTGTTCATCACCCACGACCTCGGCGTGCTGTCGTCCCTGACGCAGCGGGCCTACGTGTTCTACGCCGGGCGCGCGATGGAGAGCGGCCCCACCGGCCGGGTCCTGATGTCGCCGCGGCACCCCTACACCGCGGCGTTGCTGGGCTCGCGGCCGCACGGGCTGTCGGCCAGCCGCTCGCTGCAGGCGATCCCGGGCTCTCCGGCGCTGGCCAGCGAGGTCCTGCCCGGCTGCCCCTTCGAGCCGCGCTGCACCCACTCCAGCGACCTGTGCCGGGCCGGCCCGCCGCCCGTCGTCCCCATCGGTGACGACCGACGGCTGGCCTGCGTGGTCGACCCGTTCGTCGGAGCGGCGCGCTGATGAGCCTGGTGCTGTGCGACGTCGAGGTGGTGCACCGCGGGCGCGGGCGCGGTCCGGTGCCCGCGGTGGCGGGAGTCGACCTGGAGGTGGGTCCGGGCGAGGTGGTCGGGCTCGTCGGCGAGTCCGGCTGCGGCAAGTCGTCGTTGGCCCGGGTGGCCGCCGGACTCAGCGCGCCCAGCGCCGGCCAGGTGCTCTTCGACGGCCAGCGGGTCGCCCCGCTCGGCTGGCGACGACGGCCGTCCGCGCAGACGCGGCTGCAGATGATCTTCCAGGACCCCGGTGGCTCGTTGAACCCGCGACGCACCGTGGGCGCGCAGATCCTGGACGGCGTCCCGTCGGCGTCCGGCGGTCAGAGCCGGCAGGCGCGGGTCACCCAGCTGCTGGAGCGGGTCGGCATGTCGGCGTCGGCCGCGGACCGCTACCCGCACCAGTTCTCCGGCGGGCAGCGGCAGCGCCTGGCGATCGCCCGCGCGCTGGCGGCCGACCCCGAGCTGATCATCGCGGACGAGCCGGTCACCGCCCTGGACGCCTCGGCGCAGGCCCAGGTCGTCTCGCTGCTGCTGTCGCTGGTACGCGAGCTCGACATGGGGCTGCTGTTCATCTCGCACGACCTGGCGCTGGTGCACGACATCGCCGATCGCACGGCGGTGATGTACCTGGGCAAGATCGTGGAGTCGGCGCCGACCCGCAAGCTCATGGCCGCGCCCAACCACCCGTACACGCGCGCCCTGGTCGCGGCGATCCCGACCATCGCGGACGGTCCGCACCTGCCGGCCGTGCTGCCCGGCGAGGTCCCGGACCCCAGCCGCGCGCCGTCCGGCTGCCGGTTCCGGCCCCGCTGCCCGCACGCGCGGGACGTCTGCCTGACCGAGCCGGCGCTGCGCCTGGTGCGGGGAGACCTCGTGGCCTGCCACCGGGTCGAGGAGATCGAGAGCCAGGACGGCGGCGAGTCCGCGTCGCCCGCGGTGCCGACCGCCGTCCGCACGAGCGCCCAGGGAGGGCCGCATGACTGACCGCGTCCGGGAGACCACGGGAGAGGTGGAGGCGGCCGTGCGGCAGATGTACGCCAGCTACGGGCGGCCGGCCGACTTCGACCGCTTCCTGCACCCCGACATCACGATCTGGGAGAGCGACCAGCCCGGCCGGTGGATCGACCTGCCCGCGCTGGACGCCCTGCGCGGGCAGCGGGCCGGGGCCGACGCCGGTCCCCGCCCCGAGCTCGCGGTCGACGACGTGCTGGTCGACCGCTGGGGCGAGGTGGGCGCGGTCGCGCGGTACGTGCTGAGCGCCCGCACGGCCGACGGCCGCGAGCAGTTCCGCGTCACGGACGTCTGGCACCACGAGCCGGACGGCTGGCGCATCGTGCACCACCACGCCGAGGCGGTTCCCCAGGGCAAGGAGAGCGCAGATGCTGGGTGAACGACTGCGGGAACTGCGGCTCAGCCACAAGCTCACGCTGCGCGAGCTCGCCCGGCAGGCCGAGGTGTCCCCGGCCCTGCTGAGCCAGCTGGAGAACGGCGTCACCGAGCCGAGCCTGTCGACGTTGCGCAAGCTCGCCACCGTCTTCAAGTCGGAGGTGTCGGCGCTGTTCAGCGAGCCCAACGCACCGGTGGTGCACGTGTCCCGGCCGGGTGAGCGCATGCGGCTCACCGCGCCGCAGGGCGAGATCAGCTACGAACGGATGACCCCGGGCCGAGGGGACCTCGAGGTGCTGTCGGCGACCATGCAGCCGGGCAGCGTCAGCGCGTCCGAGGCCCGCGGGCACGAGTCGACGGAGTGCATCGTGGTGCTGCAAGGGCAGGTGGTCGTGGAGATCGACGGCGAGCGGCGGGTGCTGGTGCAGGACGAGGCGATGACGTTCGACTCCCGGCTGCCGCACCGGTTCTGCAACGACTCCACCGAGCTGGCTCGCTACCTGCTCGCCGTGACCCCGCCGACGCCGTGATGGCCGGGCGCACCCGCGACCGGGGCGGTGACTCGTGACCACGGTGACGCTCGGCTTCCAGAGCGACAAGTCGGCCGACGACTACGCCCGGCTGGCGGTGATGGCCGAGGCGCTCGGCTTCGACGGGGTCTCGGTCTTCCACGACCTCGGGTTCCAGCCGTCCCTGTTCCCGTTGCTGGAGATGGCCCGGGTGACCCAGCGGATCCGGCTGGGGTCGGCGTGCCTGAACGCGTTCCTGCTGCACCCGGTGGAGATCGCCGGGCAGGCGGCCGCGCTGGATCTCGCCTCCGACGGCCGCGCCTACGTCGGCATCGCCCGCGGCGCCTGGCTGGACCGGGTCGGCGTCGACGTCCAGCGCCCCCTGCGCCGCATGCGCGAGGCGGTCGAGGTCGTGCGGCACCTCATCGCGGGCGACGAGTCGGCGTACGAGGGAGAGATCTTCCAGCTCGCGGCCGGGGCCCGGCTGCTCTACCCCCGCCGGCGCGACCGCATCGACCTGCTGCTGGGCACGTGGGGGCGGCTGGGGCTGCAGCTGGCCGGCGAGCACGCGGACGAGGTCAAGCTCGGCGGGTGCGCGAACCCCGACATGGTGCGACGGGTGCGCCAGCAGCTGGACGAGGCGTGCGCCGCGGCCGGGCGGCCGGCGGGCTCGGTCGGCATCGTGGCCGGCGCCGTCACGGTGGTCGACGAGGACCGCGCCGCCGCCCGGCGCCGAGCGCGCACCGAGGTCGCGATGTACCTGGACGTGGTGGCGCGCCTGGACACCACGGTGGACGTCCCCGACGCCCTGCTGACCCCGCTGCGCGCGGCGCTCGCCCGCGGCGACACCGAGGGCGCGGGGTCGCTGGTGCCGGACGAGCTGCTCGACAAGTTCGCCGTGGCCGGCGACCCCGACTCGGTGGCCGAGCACGGCGCCGCGCTGTTCGCGGCCGGGGCCAGCCGGGTCGAGCTGGGCACGCCGCACGGGCGCACCGACGAGGACGGCGTGGAGCTGATCGGCAAGAAGGTGCTGCCTGCGCTGCGCGAGTGGACGGGAGGGACGCGATGAAGGTCACCGACGTGGCCGACCGGCTGCTGAGCGACCTGGCGCCGGTGGACGCCGACGCCGCCGAGGCGCTGGGGCGGTCGCCGGACGTCGTGATGCCGCACCTGGCGCCGGATGACTTCGAGCGGCGGCACCAGGCCCGACGACGAGCGCTGGCCGCCCTGCGGACGGCGCAGCCCGTCACCGAGCGGGACAGGGTGCTGTCGGCCGCGATGGTGGAGCGGCTGACCAGCGAGCTGGAGCTGGACGAGTCCGGCTTCACGCGGGCCCTGCTGGCGCCGCTGGCCACGCCGGTGCACCAGGTGCGCGAGGTCTTCGACAACCTGCCGCACGAGTCGCCCGCCGACTGGGCCCGGGTGGGCGAGCACCTGGCGCTGGTGCCCGCGGCGCTCGAGGCGTACGCGGCGACCCTGCGGGCGTCGGCGCAGGCCGGGCACGTGATGGCGGCCCGCCAGGTGCGGGTCGCCGCGGAGCAGTGCGAGCGCTGGGTCGACCCGGCCCGCGACGACTTCTACGGCCGGCTGGTGGCCACGGCACCGGACCCGGCAGCGCTGTCGGGCGCAGCCGACGAGGCGACGTCCGCGACGCAGCGGTTCGTGCAGTTCCTACGCACCGAGGTGCTGCCGCTGGCCCCGGCCGCGGACGCCGTCGGGCGGGACCGCTACCAGGTGACCGCCCGTGCGTTCCTGGGCGACGACGTGGACCTCGAGGACACGTACGCGTTCGGCTGGGACGAGCTGGCGCGGCTGACCGACGAGATGCGAGCCGTCGCGGCGCAGCTCGGCGCCACCTCGATCGAAGAGGCGGCGGCAAGGGCGGACGACGACCCCGCGGTGCGCCTGACCAGCCCGCCGCAGCTGCTGGAGTGGCTGCAGGGGCGGGTCGACGAGGTCGTCGAGGCGGTGGACGGCACGCACTTCGACCTGCCGGATGTCGCGCGCCGGCCCGAGTGCCGGATCTCGCCGACGACGTCCGGGGTCATGTACTACTCCCCGCCGGACGCCTCGTTCTCCCGCCCCGGCCGGATCTGGTGGGCCCCGCCGGCCGACGGCACCTCGTACGCGTGGCGCGAGGTCACCACGGTGCACCACGAGGGCGTGCCCGGCCACCACCTGCAGATCGCCGTCTCGCTGGCCGAACCGGACATCCACCCGTGGCAGCGGTCGATGGGCCACGTGCACGGGTACGTCGAGGGCTGGGCGCACTACGCCGAGCGGCTGTGCGACGAGCTCGGGCTGCTGCGCACTCCCGCCGAGCGCCTGGGCATGCTCTACGGCCAGCGCTGGCGGGCCGCCCGCATCGTGATCGACCTGGGCCTGCATCTCGGCTTTCCGATCCCGCCCGGCAACGGGTTCACCGACGAGACGCGCTGGACGCCGGAGCTGGGGGCCGACGTGCTGCGCCGGGCCGCCGGGGCGGACGCCACCACAGCCCGGTTCGAGGTGGACCGCTACCTCGGCTGGCCGGCCCAGGCGCTGGCCTTCCGGGTCGGGGCGCGGCTGTGGCGCGAGGTGCGCGCCGAGGCGGAGCGGGCGCCGGACTTCGATCTCAAGCAGTTCCACATGCACGCGCTGCGGCTGGGCCCGATGGGGCTGGGACCGTTGCGCACCCTGCTGGCAGGAGGGCCGTCATGACCGACGACATGGAGCTGTTCGACCTGCGGGTCACGGTGGACCGGATCGAGGGTCGGTCGGTCTGCGGCATGGCCGTGGGCGACTACTTCGAGCTGGTGAACAGCGCCGAGCTGCGGCTGCCCGAGGGCAAGCACTTCTGCATCTACGCGCTGCAGGCGATCCTGCCGCTGCTGCCCGCCAAGCAGCGCCAGCTGCCCGCGGCCGACTGGCTCGAGCGCGACTCGCTCGCCTGCTGCCCGGATCCTGAGGAGCGCCTCGTGATGCGGATCGACCGCATCGGGACCCGGGTGATGAACGCCGACGACCTGACCTGAGGCCGCCGCCCGGCGCGCGGCCACAGTCCCTGGGTCAGCGCCGGACCACCGCCCGAGGAGCGTCGCCGTGCCCACCGTCCGCGCCCGGTCGTCGCCGCTCAGATGCTCGGTGGGGCGGGGCTGGCCGTCCACGCGACGATCTCGAGGGGCGGGCCGCTCGGTGGCGAACGTCGCCGACCTCCGCGGATACCGTGGCTGCCATGCATGCAAGGACAAGGCTGGCGGCGGTCTGCCTGGTAGTCGTCAGCACCGGTGTGGCCGCTTGCGACTCTCCCGGTACGACGGGCCCTCCTGTCGAGTCGGCGTCCGGCTCGTCACTGCGCGAGGACGCCGAGGTCAGCGACGTACCGGAAAGTTCGCCTGCGCCCTCCGATGAGTCGGCTCTCCCCTCGCGGACTGCGCGTCCGGATCCGCGTCCGGTCACCATCGCGTTCGCCGGGGACGTCCACTTCGAGGGAGCGCTGGCCTCGCGACTCGACGGCGGGGTGCCGGTCCTGGGGGGGCTGGGCAGACGGCTGGTGCGTGCCGACCTGGCGATCGTCAACCTGGAGACCGCCGTGACCACCCGGGGGACCCCCGAGCCGAAGGAGTACGTCTTCCGGGCGGCGCCCCGCGTCTTCTCGGCCCTCAAGAGATATGGCGTCGACGTGGTCACCATGGCGAACAACCACGGGCTCGACTACGGGCCGCCGAGCGTCCCGGACGCTCTGGCCGCTGCACGAGAAGCGGAGCTGCCGGTGATCGGGCTGGGCCAGAACGCCGACCGGGCCTACCGGCCCTGGATCGTCGAGGTGAAGGGGCAGAGGATCGCGTTTCTCGCCGCGACTGCTGTGGTCGACGCGAGCCTGGTCGAGAGCTGGTCGGCCCGCAGTGACCAGGCGGGGGTGGCGACCGCCCTCAACGGGGACAACGCCGCGCTCGTCGACGCGGTCGAGGCCGTGCGGCCCAAGGTCGACACGGTCGTCGTGGACATGCACTACGGCAGCGACCTTCGCAGGTGTCCCACCGAGATCCAGAAGGGCGTGGTCCGCGACGTCGTGCGCGCAGGTGCTGACATCGTCGTCGGGCAGCACGCACATGTGCTGCTCGGCGGCGGATACCGAGGGTCGGCGTACGTCCACTACGGCCTGGGCAACTTCCAGTTCTACTCCTACGGCGGACCCACCGCCGAGACCGGTGTCCTGCGGCTGAGGGTCCTGGGCCGCGAGGTCCTTGGCTCGCAGTGGTTCCCCGGCGTGCTCAGCGGCGGACTGCCCACTGCGCTGACCGGGGCCGCGGCCGACGAGGCCACCGCCCGGTGGGAGAGGCTCCGGTCGTGCGCCGGGCTGACCGGTGCACCCGGTCCGTGACGAGGTCGCCCGGACGCGGGGCGACCGTGAGGCCATGGTCGTTCACCCACGCGATTCGATGATCGTGGGCGACGTGGGTCCGCCGGCGGGTGCTCGCAGGCACCGCGCTCCTGGTCGCCCCACTGGGCCTATGAAGATCCGGTCCGCCAGGCTGCGACGCTGCGGACGCTCCAGGTCAGCCTCGTCCTGGCCAGGTCGACCGTCCTGCGGGTGACGGCCTCGACGGCCCGCCCTCCGACATGGACGTCGATCGTGTGGATGCCGCGCACACCGTGGGGGTACGGCGTCGTCTCGCTGCCGTCCTGGAGGTGGCCGTCGGCGTCGCGGCACCGCACCCGGAGACGGTGCCGGCCGGGTGTGGCGTCCCATTCCATCGACCACGGACGCCAGGCGTCCGGTCCGAGGTCGGTGCCGAGCTCCGCGTCGAGCCACGGCCCGTCGTCGACCTGCACCTGGACGGACTCGACGCCGACCGGGGGTGCCCAGGCGTAGCCCCCGAGGCTGATCCGGCCCGGCGTCGGGCGCGCGTGCGGGCGGGGCGCGTCGAAGCGAGCGGACGGGTGCACCGGATAGGTGCCGTCGAGCCAGCCGCGCTGCCCCCAGTACGACCTGGGCGGCTTGCTCGCGACGGTGAGCCGTCGGACCCATTTCGTCTGTCCGTCCTGCCCGGTGCGGCCGGGGACGAGCAGCCGCGCCGGGCTCCCGTGCTCGCGGGGCAGCGGTTGTCCGGCCATCCCCACGGCCAGGAACGCCCGCTCGCGCGCCTCTGCCAGCGGCAGCACGTTGGAGTAGCCGTCGACTGCCTCGACCACCAGCCAGCCGTCGTCACCGACCGCCGCACCTGCACCCGCCCGGTCGAGCAGGTCCGCCACCGCGATTCCGGTCCAGCGGGCGCAGCCCATCCGGTCCCCGCCGACCGGGTTGTGGACGCAGACCACCAGCAGGTCCCGCTCCTCCAGCGGTTGCTCGAGAAGCTCGGTCAGGCTCATGGCGTAGGGCGCGGGGACCTCGCCACCCACCTCGAGCTGCCAGGAGTCGAGATCGACGCGGGGCTCGGGGACGGTGATGTCGATGACCGGGAAGGTGCCGGGCCCGCCCAGCAGAGGTGCATCGCGGCTCACCTCACCTGCCGGCGCCGGGGGCAGCGCCCGCGACGGAGTCGGCAGCACGACTCGCCCGCGGAGCTCGGCAGCGCCACGGCGGCGGGCGCGACGGTCGGCCCCCACCGCGGCGTACGCTGCTGCCGCGACGGCGGCCATCGCCAGCCGGGGCGCGGGGCGCAGGGGGGCGATCGCGGCGCTGGCCACCGCGACACCGGCCGCGGTGGCGGCGGCGGTGCCGGTCGTGGACGCGTCACCGTGGCGGAGTGCCAGGAGCCCCCCCAGCGCGTGCGGTGCGGCGGCCGTTGCTGCGCCCAGCATGGCGCTGCGCGGTGCGAGGGCGCCGCCAGCGACGGCGGCCCCCGCACTGACACCGGTCGCGATCGCGATGAGCCCCGGCTTGTCGGCTTGTCCGACCAGGGCGACGCCGCCGTCGACGAGCATCGCGGGCGAGACGTCAACGAGGCCACGGGCGAGCCCGGACGCCGGCGAGCGGCCACGTCCGGTGGTCGACGCGGTGATCTCGCCGGCGGCGGTGGCGAGCAACCCTGCCCACAGACCGGCGCGGGCGCTTGTTGCGAGACCTTCCATCATCATCACGAGTCCTCCTGTCGCAGGATGGTTGTCAGAGGCCGGGAGTCCCCGGCGCAGCTCAGAGGGTGCCGATGAGCGCCAGCGACGCGGCGACGACGACGTCACAGACCAGGCACAGCTCGGCGTACCACCGGGGGACCACCAGGTCGGCGTGGTGGTGGACGACGTCCCAGGCAGCATGGCCGAGCCAGCCGGCCGCGAGCACGTAGCGCGCCGCCGCCGGGTCAGTCGCGGTCGCGGCGATCGCGAGGGCCCCGAAGCTCAGGACGCCGGTCGTCTCGAGGATGAGCCAGCGCCGGTCGGCCAGGTCACCGCGGGCCGTGCCCCAGGTCAGGTAGATGACGGCCGCGGTCAGGACTCCCCAGGCGCTCACCCAGGTCTGGACCTGGGCGGGCAGCGGGGAGACCAGCGCCAGGCTGGCGGTGGTGGCGGCCACGCCGAGGGCCGTGGGCCAGCGTCGCCGCAGCGCACCAGGGGCGGCGGCCGGTGGGGCCGCGGTGGGAGCGGTCGTGGTGGGGGAGATGCTGGTCATCGGTGCCTCCTGCCGTGGCTGGGTCGTGATGTCTCGACGCTAGGAATGGGAGCCTCTGGGTCGCACCCGTGAAATCGCCAGGATCCGCATCCGCCGGAGCGCCGGTCCGGCGCCACCGATCACGGCACGTCGCGGGTGTGCAGGATCCGCTGGAACAGGACGTGGTCCTGCCAAGCGCCGGCGATGAACAAGTACTGCGGCGCGCGGCCGTACTCGAGGAACCCGCAGCGCCGCAGCACCACCTGCGAGGGCTCGTTGTGGACCAGCGTGCCGGCCTCGAGCCGGTGCAGACCCAGCTCCGTGGCGCGTTGGACGGCGAACGCGACGGCGGCACTGGCAAGGCCCCGGCGTGTGTGCCGGTGGTCCACCCAGTAGCCGAGTGACGCGTTCTGGAAGGCGCCGCGGACGATGTTGGTCAGGTTGACGCGACCCACGACCTCCTCGGCGCGCCAGACGAGCCAGGCGTGCTGGAGCCCGGCCGCGGCGGCCGCGAGCTTGGTCTCGGTGTCGGCGCGCTGACCGGCCTCAGTGAAGAACTCGGGGCGGCGGCGGGGTTCCCAGGGAGCGAGGTGCTCGCGGTTCTGGAGGTAGGCCTCGGCCAGGGCGGCCGCGTCGTCGGCGGTCAAGGGCCGCACGTCGTACCCGGGCTGGAACCGGCTCATCGCCAGGTCGTCCACGCGGAACGACCACGGGTGCGCGGGAGGTGACGGCGAGCCAGCCGGCGGCGGCGCTCGTCCTCGGCCTCGCGGAGCCGGCTGGTGATCTCGTGACGGGTGGCCTCGGGGTACATGGCGTAGATGATGGTCATGACGGCGCTCCTCGGTGTGGTGTGCCTCGGCTTCTGGTGACCGGGCTGGAGCTCCATCGTGTTTCTTCAGGGTCTCGCTGGCACCGGGAGAATCACCAGGTTCTCGCTGCAGCGAGCCTGCACTCGGCAAGCGGCGGGCCGTTCAGACGGGATCGAGCGCGAGGGCGGCGAGCTCGGTGCGTGAGGTGATCCCGAGCTTGGTGTAGACGTTGCGCAGGTGGAAGTCGACGGTGCGCGGACTGACGAACAGCCGTCCGGCGATGTCCTTGTTCGACAGGCCCTGGCGCACGAGCGCGGCGATCTGGGTCTCCGACGGTGTCAGCTCGGTGGCGACGAGGTCGTTGCCGCGGCGCGCGGTCTCCCCGGATGCGCGCAGCTCCTGGCGGGCCCGCTCGGCCCAGGTCGCCGCGCCGAGGGCCTCGAAGATGCTCAGCGCCTCCCGCAGGGGTGTGCGGGCATCGGCGCGGCGGCGGTGGCGCCGCAGGTGCTCCCCGAGCGCGAGGAGGGTTCGCGCCCGAGCCGGGACGCGGGTCGACCGAGCGTGCCACTTCAGTGCTTCACGGAACTCACCCTCTGCGTCCGGCCCGCCGAGGACGGCGCGGCAGTGATGCAGCGCAGCCCTGGCCCACGGCATGTCGGTGCCGTCGGCGAAGGCGCCCAGCTCCTCGAGCCACTCCTCGGCCAGCTCACGGCGTCCGGCGCGCGCGGCGGTCTCGATCCGGTCGAGAGCAGCGAGGCCACGCACGACGGAGAGCTCGATGCGCTCGAGGTGGTGAAGCGCGGTGGCCGGGGTGAGGTCGGGCTGGGAGGCCGCGGCCCAGCTCGCGAGACCAAGCACAAGACCGTTGACCGCACCTCGTGGTGTGTGCTCCTTCAACGCGGCGTCGAGCTCCTCCAGCCGGGCGGGAGCTTGCGGCTCGCCGCGGAGGGCGGCGATGACGGCGAGCTCCGCGAGGGGGAACGGGGCGAGCTCGTCGAGGCCGAGGTTGCGGTCGAGGAGCAACGCCTCCTGAGCGGCGGCGGCCGCGTCGCTCCAGGCCCCGGTCGCGATGCGGAAGACGGCACCGCGCGTCAGGGCGTGCTCCACCATGTTGATCGCGCCGGCCTCGCGCGCGTGCTGGAGCTGGAGGTCGTGGAGCTCGATCGCTCGGGCGTCGTCACCGAACTGCATGGTCGCGATGCCGAGGTTGTGGTGCAGCGACGGGTGGGCAGAGGGACCGATCGGGGTGCCCCACGCCCGACGGAACGAGGCCGCGGCAGTCGTCCAGTCGCCGGTGACGACCGCGGTGAAACCGTCGAGCAGCCAGCCCGCGACCCGTTCGTCCGCCGGGGCGTCCTCCGCAGGCGCCCCGACGATGGTGGCGGGGTCGGGGGCATCGACGGATCGAGCGCCGAACGACGCCAGTGCCGCGGCGAGCATCGCCAGGACGCGCGAGCGTGCGGGGTCGGCAGCGGCGACAGTCTGAGCGGCCTGGCAGACCATGCGATAGCCCTCGTGGAGGGATCGCGTGTTCCACTCGACCTGAGCGTGCAGCTGGAGGAGCTCGGCCCGTAGCCGCGGATCGTCGGCGTCGACGAGCGCGGCCCGGACCAGCCGGACGGTCTCGACGGGACGTCCGGCTGCCAGGGTGGACGACGCCGCGGCGCACAGCCGCTCCGCGCGCGCCTGCGGGTCGGTGGTCAGCTCGGCGGCGCGGGTCCAGGCTGCCGAGGCGGCTTCGTGGCCACCTCGACGACGGGCACGCTCGGCCGCCGCGTCGAGCGCGTCCACCACCTCCTCGTCGGGGCCGGCGACCGAGGCAGCGAGGTGCCAGGTGCGCCGGTCCTCCTCGGAGGTGCCCGCGAGGGCATCGGCGAGGGCGCGGTGGGCCCGCCTGCGGCGGCTGCTGGTGGCGGCGCCGTAGATCGCGGAGCGAACCAGCGGATGTCGCAGCGTGACCGTGCCGCCGTCGCTGACGGTGAGCAGGCCGGACTCCTCGGCGGCGTCGAGGGCCTCGGCACCGGCGCCGAGGAGGGCCGCGGCGCGACTGAGGGTCCGGACCTGTCCGCTGTCGTCGGCCGCGGCGAGGAGCAGGAGGCTCTGTGCCGACGCGGGCAGTCGACGGAAGCGGTCCAGGAAGGCGCGCTCGACGCCTTCGGTCAGTGGCAGCCGGTCGGGCAGCGCCACGTCGCCCGCGAGCTGCGCGGGGCTCAAGGCCCGGGTGAGCTCGACCAGGCCGAGGGGGTTGCCGCCGGTGGCGGCGAGGAGCTCGGTCCGGACCGCTGCGGCGACGGCGGTGCCGCCGTGGTCGGCGATCAGCGCCTCGGCCGCGGTCTCGTCGACGCCGCCAACCGTGAGGAGGGCCAGGTCGCGGGGGTCGAACTGACCGGTCTCGTCCTCGCGCACGGCGAAGACGATCGCGACCGCCTCACCCTCCAGGCGACGCGCTGCGAACTGGAGCGCGGCTGCGGAGGCGTCGTCGAGCCAGTGGGCGTCATCGACGACGGCAAGCACCGGCCGCTCCTCGGAGACGACCGAGAGGAGGTTCAGCGTCGCGAGGAAGACGAGGTGTCGGTCAGCGACGTCGTCGGCGCTCTCGCCGAACGCCGCGCGGAGGGCATCGGCCTGGCGAGTGGGGATGCTGTCCAGGCGCGACAGCGTAGGCCGCAGCAGCCGGTGCAGCGCGGCGAACGGCAGGGGAGCCTCGGACTCCACACCCCTGGTGCGCAGCACCGTGATGCCGTCGGCGGTGGCCACGGCGTCGTCCAGCAACGTGGACTTGCCCGCCCCCGGCTGCCCCTGGAGCAGCAGTGCAGACCCGTGCCCGGCTGTCGCTCGCCTCACGACCTCGGCGAGCGTCGCCTGCTCCTGGTCCCTGCCTCGCAGCGCCTCAGCCACGCTGGTCACCCTAGTGACGTCGGGCGAGCTGTTCGAGTGCACGTTGCAGCCAACCTCGCGCCGCACCTCGGCCCGGAGATGGTGGCCGGTGCTGTGCAGCACGTCGGAGGGGAGCAGGTGGCAGGGTCGTGCGGGTCAAGCGGGTGCCGCGAGATGCGCCCGGTGGTCGTCGGGACGCCAGCTTGCGACGACCTTGCTGCGGAGGCTTGCGCCGGGGCGGAGGTCGTCCATGGCGAGGATGTCCCCGCCGATCCAGAGGTCGAGCTGCTGGACCCCGCTGACGAATCTCACGGGTTCGGCCCCGAGGTAGGCGAGGAGGACGACCACCGCGCAGGCGGGTCCTCGTGCATCGCGAGCTGGAACATCATCGTTCGCACGAGAGCGGCGTCCTCCGGAGTCGCACGCCGGACCGGTGGGTCGGCCGGCGAGGCACGGCGGGCGGGTCGTGTGGGGTCGGCGTCGGTGGTCCTCGAGCGCTCCCTTCGGGAGGTCGGCGGGTCGGCGGGGTTGGTCGAGGTGCCGCAGACGGTCAGGTCGCGGCGACGGCGTCCAGGATGCTGAGGCGTCCGGCGTGCTGCTGTTCCGGGGGGTGCGTCCCCGCATCGCCAAGATCGCCCGGATCAGTGCCCGTGGCCGTGCCCATGCCCGTGCCCATGCCCGTGGCCGGCCGACGCGGCGGACGGGTCGTGGCGGGGCAGTAGAGCAGTCGGGAGCAGCAGGGCGGCCAAGCCGATGGCGACGGCCACGAAGGCGTCGTGGGTACCGGCGACGATCCCGCTGCGGGTGGTGAGGTCGCCGGCGACGGCCGTGAGCGCTGCGACACCCAGGGCAGCACCGATCTCGTGGGCGGTCATCAGCAGGCCCGACGCCATGCCGGACTGCTCCTGGGAAACGTCGCTCATCGCCGCCACCGAAACGGCGACGAACATCGGTCCGACGCCCAGCCCGAGGAGGGCGAAGCCAGGGAGCACGTCGGTGGGGTAGCTGGGGTCGGCGCCCATCGTGGCGAGCACGACCGCCCCGGCGGCCGAGATGACCAGGCCCGCGGCGATGAGCTTCTTCGCGCCGACGTGCGGCAGGGCCTTGGAGGCGACCGTGGCGCTGGCGGTGATGAAGGCGGCCAGGGGCAGGAACTCGAGGCCGGCGACGAGCGCGGAGGACCCCAGGACCTGCTGGAGGAAGAGCGAGCTGAGGAAGATCACGCCGACCACGGCGCCGGTGACACCGGCCATCACGGCCGAGGCGGAGACCAGGGACCGGATCCGCCAGGTGGCGGGCGGGACGATCGGGTCCGCGACCTTGTGCTCGTTGGCGGTGAAGGCGGCCAGCAGGACGGCGGCGGCCGCTGCGGCCACGAGCGTGCGGGGTGCGGCCCAGCCGTGGCTGGTGGTCGACTCGACGGCGTAGACGAGGGCGAGCAGGCCGGTGACCAGCGTGAGAGCGCCGGAGACGTCGAGGCGGCGGCTTCCGCCCGAGCTCGGCATCGCCGGGACCTTGCGCAGGACACCGGCGAGGACCGCGAGGCCGACCGGCACGTTGATGAAGAAGACCGCACGCCAGTCGAAGGCGGTGGTCAAGATGCCGCCGAAGAGCACGCCGGCGGCGATACCCATGCTCGCGACGGTGCCCCACAGGCCGAGGGCGGTGGCTCGCTGCCGGCCGGCGTAGGCCGTCATCACGATCGACATGGCAGCCGGCGTGAGCATGGCGGCGCCCGCGCCCTGAGCGCCTCGGGCAAGGATCAGCATGAGGGGGGAGGCTGCCAGCCCTGAGGCCAGCGAGCCGAGCGCGAAGGCCCCGAGGCCGGTGAGGAACATGCGGCGGCGGTCGAAGAGATCGGCCATCCGACCGCCGAGCAGCAGGAGTCCGCCACTGAGCAGGACATAGGCACTGACCGTCCACTGGTAGTCGGCGGAGGTCAGGCGCAGGTCGGCGGCGATGCTGGGCAGGGCGACGTTCACGACGCTGACGTCGAGGACGACCATGACCTGCGCAGCCAGCATCAGGGCCAGCACCGTCCAGGGCCGGCGCGGTTCGTCGACCTCGTGAGAGCCATGGCCGTGACCAGCAGGCGGGTGGTGGAGACCGGTGGACTCCGCGGACGTGGTGGACATCGTCTTCTCCTTCGCACAGAGGGTCCGGCGCAGTGGTGCCGGGGTGAGGTCTCCGAGCGTCGCGGCTGGGGGCCGGCGCTCGCGCTGGCGAAACCGCCGGGATCGGTGAGCACCGTTCTGGACCTGGTCGCGGTTCGTCGGCCGGCCCGGGGCCGGTAGTGCCGAGAGACCAGCGGTGAGAACCGGCCGTCGACGCACACCGACCCCGGCAGTTCGGCCGGTGTGAGCCGGACGCCATCGCCATAGCGTCCTGGCATCCCCGGGCCGAACTCACCGATGCACACGGAGGACGCGACGTGACCACTCCCACCGCCCAACCCGACGGGCACCTCCTCACCGCCATCGGTTTCGGTGCGGAGCCCCTCGACGTCCTCGTCATCGGCGCCGGCCAGGCGGGTCTCGCCGTCGGCTACCACCTGAAGCGGGCCGGACTCCGTTTCCTGATCGTCGACGCGGCGGACGAGGTGGGCGACTCCTGGCGCAGCCGGTGGGACTCGTTGCGCCTGTTCACCCCCGCGCAGTACGACGGCCTGCCCGGCCTGCCGTTCCCCGCACCCACTGACAGCTACCCGACCCGCACCGAGGTCGCCGCCTACCTGCACTCCTACGCCGCACGCTTCCAGCTCCCCGTGCTCCTGGACACCGCCGTGACCCGCCTGGTGCGGGACCGGCAGGACCGGTTCGTCGCTCACACCAGCCGAGGCCCACTGCTCGCCGGCCAGGTCGTCGTCGCGACCGGACCGTTCCAGACCCCGGTCGTCCCGGTTGTGGGTGCCGGCCTCGACGCGAGCGTGAGGCAGCTGCACAGCGCCGACTACCGCAACCCGACGCAGGTCCGACCTGGCCGCGTGGTGATCGTCGGCGCCGGCAACTCCGGACGCCAGATCGCACTCGAGCTCGCCGGGAGCCGGAGCAGCGGACGGCCCTCGGGTGACACGGGCGACCACCAGGTGACGCTTGCGGTGGGGACCAGGAACCCCGAGCTCCCTCACCGGGCCCTCGGCCGCGACCTGTTCTGGTGGCTGACCAGGACCCGCCTCATCACCAGGCCGGCCACCTCCCGCATCGCGCGCCGCACGCGAGCACGAGGCGACCTGGTCATCGGCAGCTCCCTCCAGCAGCTGGCGGCGGCTGGCGTCGAGATCCGACCCCGGCTCACCGACGCGGCCGGGGGTTCGATGACGTTCGCCGACGGCACCCAGGCACAGCCGACGACGATCATCTGGGCGACCGGCTACCGGTCGGACTACTCCTGGATCGACATCGACGGCGCGACCGACGCCACCGGCGACATCCAGCACGACCGCGGCCTGAGCCCGGCGGACGGGCTGGCGTACATCGGTCTGCCCTGGCAGCACACCCGCGGCTCAGCGCTGCTCGGCTTCGTCAAGGACGACGCCTCGTGGCTGGCACAGCGGGTCATCAGCCGAACCCGCACCGCTTCGGCCGACCGAGCCTGACCGGAGGAGAGCCATGACCATCCAGACCCGTCCCGCGAGCGCTGCTCCTACCGACCTGCCGATCTCGGCCGAGGCTGCACCGATCACCGACAGCCGCCGGCGAGCGCTCGGACTCGCCCTGCTGATCTCCGCCCAGTTCGTCGTCATGCTCGACACCTCCATCGTCAACGTGGCGCTGCCCTCCATCCAGGCCGACCTGACGTTGAGCCCGACCGGACTGAGCTGGATCGTCAACGCCTACGTGCTCACCTTCGGCGGACTGCTGCTGATGCTCGGCCGCGTCGCCGACCTGGTCGGCCGCCGTCGCATGTTCGTCGCAGGGTCAGCGGCCTTCACGATCGGCACGATGGTGGCCGCGAGCGCGGCCGACCAGTGGATGCTCGTCGGTGGACGCGTGGTCCAAGGCGCCGGCGCCGCAGCTCTCAGCCCGGCCGCGATGTCGCTGTTGATGCTGACCTTCCCCGGGGAGCACCGCGCCCGGGCGATGAGCCTGTGGGGCGCGGCGTCGGCAGTCGGCGGGGCCACGGGCGTCCTGGCAGGTGGACTCCTCACCGGCACCTTCGGCTGGTCCTCGGTCTTCCTCGTGACCGTTCCGGTCACGATCGCCGCGGTGGTCATGGCCCGCTGGGTCCTCGACGACACGTCCCGCGGCACCCGACGACGCTTCGACGCCTCCGGTGCCGTGACCATCACCGGCGCGGTCATCGCGCTCGTCCACGGGACGCTTCTGGCCGCTGACCCCGGCTTGACCTCACCACGTGTCCTCGTCACCCTCGGCGCCGCCGTCACGCTCACGGTCGGGTTCGTCGTCCTCGAGCGACGGGCATCAGACCCCCTGGTTCCGCTCGAGCTGTTCCGCTCACCGGTGCTGTCCACCGGAGTGACGTTGGCCCTGTTGGGCGGCGCCGCCCGCGCCTCGACGTTCGTCCTGATCGCCCTCTACCTCCAGAAGGCCCTCGCGATGTCCCCGCAGCATGCCGGTCTCGCGATGGTCCCCACCTCTGTGGCAGGTTTCGCTGTCAACCTCGCCGTCCTGCCCCGGGTGCTCCGCGCCATTGGTCCGCGGCGCAGCATGGTCGTCGGTCTCGGCCTCCTCGCCGTCGGCCACCTGTGGATCGCGTACGCGCCGACCGAGCTGGGCTACGGCACCGCCGTACTGCCTGGCCTGCTGCTGGTCGCGACCGGCGTCGCCCTGAGCTTCACGCCGACCACCATGGTCATCGCCTCCGCTGTCCCCGACACCCACACGGGACTGGCCTCGGGGCTCGCGAGCTCCGCGACCCACGTGGGCGCCGCACTGGGGACCGCCACCTTCACCGGCATCGCGCTCACCACCGCGGGCGGGTTCGCGGCGGCTTTCACCGCCGCAGCGGTGGTCGCGATCGCCACGGCGGGGCTGGCCGCGACGGTCGTACGCCGCTGAGACCGGCTCACCGGCTGCGCGCGCCTTGGGCTGTCGTCTCCGTGTGCTTCGATGTCCAGCGGGGCCCTACCCAGGTCCAGACCCTCGGCCTTCAACGCGGCGACAAGGTCGTCCTGGCTCGGTGGGCCCTCAGCCGACGTCGACGTCGTCGCGACGTTCGGCACGCCCCAAACGGGGCGAAGGGTCTGGCGCACGCCGCCGGAAGTCTGGGCCGCTTGCGGAGAGGGAGAAGACGTGGTGGGAGCGCCTCGACGGAGCAAGGCACCGGAGCGCGGCGCACCGGGTCATTGGCTCAGCTCGAGGTCGAGACGGACCAGGAGTCCCTCGAGTGCGGCCTCGAACTCGGCTTGGGCGTTGTGCCGCTGCAACCGGGAGCTCAGTCGCAGCACGGTGGGGAAGTCCTGCAGGTCGAGCTGGGCGTCGGACCCCGCGACGTCGGCGTCACCCTCGTCGACGGGTTCCTGGGGTGGTCCGGTGGGTGCACCTTGCTGGGCCACCTCGAGGAGCAGATGGCCGATCAGGAACCCGGTGAATCGCTTGTAGACGTAGACGGCGTCGTCGTCTCCGAGGCCCCGGTGGAGCAGACCGTCGAGAAAGTCCTCGACCAGCGGCAGGTTGCGCAGTGGGGGGCGAAGCCACGGGGCCGCCGGCGGGCGGGTCGCCACCAGCGGGAACAGCCCTGGGTGCTCCACGGCGATCGACCGGATCCCCTGGGCGACGTGCTGCAGGTAGGCCTGCCAACCGTCGGTGGCGCCGAGCGGCTCTCGTGGCGGCACGCGGACGTCCATCACGATCCGCTCGACCATCCCCTCCAACAGGTCTTCGCGGCCGTCGACGTAGTGGTACAGCGCCATCGCCTCGACCCCGAGGAGGTGACCCAGCTGCCGCATCGACAAGGCGTTGAGCCCGGCCCGGTCGACGAAGGCGATCGCCGTGTCGACGATGCGTCCGCGCGACAGCGGTGTGCTCGGCGCTTCCCCGTCAGTCACATCGTGCAGGTTAGCGGCTCCGAGCCGGGAGACGTCCCGTCGTCACCTCAGACGGAGGGCCCCGTCCCGGCCATGACAAGAAGAGGTTCACCGGGTGATTAGCGCGGAGGGCGTGGGGCACCTTACGGCGTAAGAACGAGCGCCAGCGCCCCCAGCGGACTCCGTTCGAGGAACGGGAGCGGATCCCCCTGCGACACCGCGCTGACGCCCACCAGTGAGATCCCGGGATCACAGGAGGCGGCGACCGAGGCTCGTGCTGACCCAGCGCCGGACGGTCCGGATGTCTGCGTCTGAGCCGCACACCAGGTGCCGCCGAAGAAAGGGAGGAAGAGATCATGGGCAAGATGGCGATCATCGCCGCAGGAGGCGTGGGTTACCTGCTCGGCTCACGAGCGGGCCGTGAGCCCTACGAGAAGTTCACCAAGCACGCCGACAAGGTCCTCAGCGATCCACGCGTGCAGAAGGGGGCCGCTCAGGTCAAGCGCCAGGCGAGGGAGAAGGCCAACGGCGATCCCGGACAGGAACAGCCGACCGTCGCCGGCCCCCAGGGGTCACTGCCATGAGCCAGCCGCACGGCACCGACCAGAGCGGCGCCCACACGCCCCCGCCGAGCCGGGACGACCTGTCCACACCCCAGCTGGTGTCGCGGATCGCGGAACAGACCTCGACCCTCGTGCGCGACGAGATGCAGCTGGCGAAGGCCGAGCTCCGCGAGACGGCCAAGAACGCCGGCATCGGCGCAGGGCTGTTCGGCACCGCGGGCGTCATCGCCCTGTACGCCGGGTGGGCTGCGGTCTTCACCGCGATCTACGCGCTCGCACTGGTCGTGGACACCTGGCTGGCCGCGCTGATCGTGACTGCCGTGCTGGCCGCTGTGGCCGGCGTCGCTGCGCTGCTCGGCCGGTCGAAGGTCAAGCAGGCGACACCGCCGGCCCAGACGGTGCAACGCAACGTCCAGCGCGACATCGAGACCGTCAAGCAGAGGGAGCCCCGATGAGTGAGTCGACGCAACGCACCTCAGCGCAGGGCAGCGCTGAGGAGAATTCCACGCAGGACCCGGCAGACACCCGCTCGCCGGAGGAGATCCAGGCTGACATCGAGGCGACCCGCCAGGACCTCGGTGAGTCGCTCGAGGCGCTGAGCGGCAAGCTGGACGTGAAGAGCCGAGCGCGAGCCCAGGTCCAGCAGACCAAGGTCCGCACCCAGGACCAGGTGCGGGTGGCTCAGGCACGCGCGCGGGAGGTCCAGCGCGCCCACGGGCAGGAGATCGCCGTGGCCGCCGGGGCAACGGCGCTGGTCCTGGTCCTCGCACTGGTGTGGCGGAGGCGTCGATGACCTCCTCCTCGAACCGCACAGCGGAGCCGGCACCGGACAGCGACGGCCGTGACGCGCCCCACCCCGACCACCCCGAGAAGCCGGGCGGCCCCGACGACCTGACCAAGCGCTCGTGGTTCTACGTCGCGCGCAAGTCCGGTCGGGAGTTCCTGGGCGACCAGTGCACCGACATCGCGGCGGCGCTGACCTACTACGCGGTGCTGGCGTTGTTCCCGGCGATGATCGCGTTGCTGTCCATCATCGGGCTGGTGGGTCAGGGCCCCAAGGCAGTGGACACGATCCTGCAGATCCTGCGCGACGTCGGCGCGTCGTCGGTGGCCAGCACCCTGGAGCCGACGCTCAACCAGCTCGCTCAGGCTCCGGGCGCCGGGATCGCGCTCATCACCGGTCTCGCCGCCGCGCTGTGGTCGGCCTCCGGCTACACCAGCGCCTTCGGCCGGGGGATGAACCGGATGTACGAGATCGGCGAGGGCAGGCCGTTCTGGAAGTTCCGGCCGATCATGATCGCGGTGACCGCGGTCCTGCTGGTGCTGGCGGCCGCGGTCGTGCTCGGGCTGGTCGTGACCGGCCCGGCGGCCCAGGCGGTCGGATCCGCCCTGGGGCTCGGGTCCACGGTGATCACGGTGTGGAACTACGCCAAGTGGCCGGTGATGCTGGCTGCGGTGGTGCTCATGGTGGCACTGCTGTACTGGGGCACCCCGAACCTGAAGCAGCCGAAGTTCCGCTGGCTCAGCGTCGGTGCGGTGATCGCGATCGTGGTGTGGATCATCGCCTCCCTGGCGTTCGGCTTCTACGTCGCGAACTTCGCCAGCTACAACAAGACCTACGGCTCGCTGGCCGGCGTGGTCGTGTTCCTGCTCTGGCTGTGGCTGACCAACCTGGCGCTGCTCTTCGGTGCCGAGGTCGACGCCGAGCTCGAGCGCGGTCGACAGCTGCAGGCCGGGATCAAGGCGGAGAAGAACGTGCAGCTGCCACCGCGTGACAACACCAAGATCGAGAAGGACGAGAAGAAGGAGCGCGAGGACATCGAGCAGGGCCGACGGCTGCGCGAGACCCACGGCCGCGACTCGGACGCCGAGCGCACTGAGAAGAAGGAGTCGTGATGGCGCAACGAGAGAAGCAGACGAGCAAGTCCGCGGCGATCCTCTACCGACCCTTCGGGATCGCCAGCAGCCTCATCGCCGGCCTGATCGCCGGACAGATCTTCCAGCAGGTCTGGAAGCGCACCTCGGCGGGCGAAGACAGCGACCCGCCCGGCCCGCTCCAGACCGAGTATCCGCTGAGGGAGATCCTTGCGGCCACCGCGCTGCAGAGCGCGATCTTCGGCGCGGTGCGCACGTTGGTGAACCGCGGTGGCGCGCGCCTGTTCGAGCGCATGACCGGCGAGTGGCCCGGGGACTGAGCCGCTCACTGGAGCACGGCGCGTCGTGGCCTCAACGGGTATGACGGTGGTCGGCCGAGGTCGACGGGATCCGATTCCGCCTCGCGACACACCGAGGCTGGTGCCGACGGGGCTAGCGTCTGACCATGGCGACCCCAGGCAGCAACGACGAGGGCGGCACCTTCACCGGCTCCGCCGCGCAGCACGAGTACACCGACCAGCTGCGGTCGAGGATCCGGATCGGCAACGCCGCCTCGGGACTGCGGACCGGCGGGATCCAGGCGCTGTGGGTCATCGTGATCGTGGCTGGTGCCGGAGTCCCGCTCACCGAGGCGCTCGGCGGGCCGTCGTGGGTCGGTCCCGTCCTCGGCTTCGTCGTGGTGGTAGCCGCCGGCATCGAACGGGTCTTCGGCAGGACCACCCCCGCCGCCTCCGCGCAGGATGCCCTGCGGCGCGGTCTCGCGCGCGAACAACGGCTCTACCTGTGCGGCGCCGGCCCCTATGGCGGAGCCGACGCCTTCGACCGCTACGCCGAGCGCTCCGAGCGGCTGATCGCCGAGTACGACGAGGCGATGGTGACCTACTCCAGCGGCCTCGCGCGCCGGGCGGAGTGACCTAGCCCAGCGTGATCGGTGTCAAGGGGGTGGCCTGGCCGACCAGCCGGGTCAGGCCCAAGGTGCCTTGGTCACTCACCGTCACCCAGTGCTGACCGTCGCTCGCGGTCAGCACGAGCGCCACGTCGCCGGCGGAGGCGCCCTGAGGGCGTGCGGGAGTGAAGGTGTTGGCCCGGTTGGCGGACGTGCCTGCGGTCGACGAGCTCGCATCGAACATGGTCATCCGGCCACCGGTCGCCACCGACCGATAGCTGCGCACCGGCGAGGAGACGGTGTCGACGATGACCTCCCACCACTCGCGCTCGGTCGTGTCGTCCGCAGTGGCCCCGACCGGAGCCAAGGTCACGACAGCCTGGGGGTCCGCCCCCGCGCGGAGGAACCGTCCGACGTACTGGCCGTCGGCGACGCACAGCAGGACGCGCTCGTGCCGTCCCTCGCTCGCGACGTAGGTGTCGTTGTCCTCGTGGATCCGCACGAGGACGATCGCCGTGTCCTCCTCGAGAGAGCCCAGCCCGGCCATCACCGCGACCGGGCGGTCGGGCTTGGTCGCCGTCGTCGCCGATGAGTGCTGGATCCGTTGCTCGCCCTTCGCCCGGCTCAACAGCTTCTCCGGTGTGTCGAAGGACGTAGCGCCCGGATCGATGACGGCGGTGCGCACGGAGTTGTCGCTGCCGTAGGGGCGGTTGTCGACCGCGATGCGGTAGCGGCGGCCCTCGGCGTCCTCCAGGGTGATGACGACGCCGATGCCGTCGAATCCGAAGACCCTCTCCAGGATGAAGGTGCCGATCGACGGGACCTGCTCCTGCAGAGCCCACTCCTCCGCCGAGGGCCCGGTCGTCCCGGGCCGGGTGCCGTACTCCGGCTTGAGACCCTCGATGACGTCCCCGCCGGGACGTGCCGGGATCTGGGTGTCGCCGGGCGCGCCCTTGAGCACCTCGAGGGTGTGCATCATCTGCCCTTGCTCGATCCAGACGTCGACGACCCGCAGGTCCGACATCAGCTCGTTCGCCACGAGGACGACGGTCTTGCCCGGCCACGCCGCCACAGCGATCGGCACGGCGAGGAGCAGGCCGATGCCTGCACCCGCCAGGACACCGGCGGCGAACGTCATCCCGGCCAGCGTGATCGCCGGACCGATCCCGAAGGCCACGCCCACGCCGACGCCGAGTACCTCACCGCTCGCCACGCTCAACGCCACCATCTCGCCGTTGTACGTCGTGATGGCAGACGCCGTGACACGCGTGCGGTCCCACCTGGCGTTCGTCGTCCGCACCGGCTTCCCGCCGTTCTGTGCGCCGTCGGTGAACAGCACCCACAACGCGCCGTCGCGCACCACGTCCGGGGCGAGGCCGAGCTGGCTGGTACGCGGCAGCAGGTGACGCTGCGGTCGCACGGTCAACGCCGCGCCGGAAGGAGCCGGAGGCAGGAACCCGACCCCGTCGACGTCGTAGAGGTCGGAGTAGGACGTCGTCGTGGTCTGGTACCGGACCTTGGCTGCCCGGAGGTCGAGGAGGAGCCGGACGCCCCGCGAGCTGTCCAGCAGGTGCACTGTCCAGTCCTCACGCCGCTCCTCGACGAACCGGAAGCGAACGGTGCCGTCCCCGAGCGCCCCGAGCTCGACCCAGTCCGTGGCCGTGGCCTGCCGGAAGTTCGAGACCCGCCTCCCGCGGGTCGTCGCGGTGACGCGCGAGCAGGTGCGCCCGGGGGTGACCAGCGTGGCGCGATCGAGTCCGCGGTCGTTGGCCATCCAGGTGATCCCGTAGAGCCGGGCGTCCGCGTGTCCAGCGCGCTTGAGGGTCACCTGCAGCGATCCGAGGTCGAGGAGGATGTCCAGTCCTCGCGAGGCATCGCGCAGGAGCACCGAGGTCTCGTCCCGGTCGACCTCGGCGAACGAGAACACCGCACGGCCACCGGCCCCCTCGCCCGTGGGGCCGGACACCTCGCTCCATCGTCTCCAGCCCGTCTTGCGGAAGATCGACTGCCGCCGCGTTGACCGGGACTCTGCGCGAACTCGGTCTACTGTCCAGCCGTCCGTCCGTGCCACATCGAGCCTCCGGGATCGGAAATGGTGATCTTCCAACCTGACAGCGGGACCGGCAGGACGCAAGGGACGGTGGTGCCCTACTCGCCCCCGGGCCGGACGAGCCGGTCGTCCGGGATCACCGCGACGCCGAGGATCTCGATGAGTGCGTCGGGCTGCCAGAGTGCCGTGGTGCCGATGCCGGCCATGGCGGGGTAGACGGGGCCGGCGAGCTCCCGCCACACCTCACCGATCTCGCGGCCGTGCGCCTGGTAGTCGGGGATGTCGGTCAGGAAGATCGTGATCGAGACCAGGTCCTCGGGCACCCCGCCGGCCTCGCGGAGCGTGGTCAGCACGTTGCCGAACGCCTGCCGGAACTGCTCGACGATCCCACCGGGCACGATCCGCATGTCCTCGTCCAGGGCGGTCTGGCCACCGAGGTGCAGCGTGTTGCCGCTCAGCGTGCCGTGCGAGTAGCCCAGCGGCGTGGGCAGGGAGCTCGGGTTGACGGCGACGGGCGTGAGGTCGGTGGTCATGGGACGAGCCTAGGCGGCTTCTATTGACAAGTCCACAACGATCGTGCAGAAATTGAAATATGCAGATCGCCACGCTCCGCGCCCGCACCGGCACGACGACCGCCGGCGTGCGCGTCGGCGACGCGTGGCGCTCGCTGCCCGCAGCCGACCTCTCCGCGCTGCTGTCCTCCGGAGCCGACTGGGTGACGGGTGCGGTCGTCGAGGACGCGGTGCCCGTGCTCCCGCTCCCGGCACCGGGCAAGGTGATCTGCTGCGGTCTCAACTACGCCGACCACATCGAGGAGACCGGCCGGGACCTGCCGGCCTACCCGACGCTCTTCGCCAAGTACGCCGACACGCTGGTCGGCCCGGACGCCGACGTCGTCGTGCCGGCGGGCCTGCAGGTCGACTGGGAGGCCGAGCTCGCCGTCGTCGTCGGGGCCGAGCTGCGCCACGCCTCGCGGGCCCGGGCAGAGGACGCGATCGCCGGCTACACGGTCGCCAACGACGTCTCCGTGCGGGACTGGCAGCGCCGCACCCTCCAGTGGTTCCAGGGCAAGGCGTGGGACGCCACCACGCCGCTCGGTCCGGTCGTGGTGACCCCCGACGAGATCGACCCCGCCGCGGGCGTCGAGGTGATCTGTCGGGTCAACGGCGTCGAGCGGCAGCGCGGCAACACCAAGACGCTGGTCTTCGACAGCCCTGCGCTGCTCGCCTACATCTCGACCTTCACGGTGCTGCGGCCCGGCGACGTCGTCCTGACCGGCACGCCGGGAGGCGTCGGCATGGGCATGGACCCGCCGACCTACCTGGCCGACGGCGACGTCGTGGAGACCGAGGTGCCCGGCATCGGCACCCTCACCAACACCGTCCGCCTCCACTGACCCGCCGACACGACGAACCCGAAGGACGCCCATGGACCCCGACTTCAGCAACTACGTGCTCGAGGGCGACGCCTCGCCGTACGCCAACGACTCCGGCCTCATCGTGCCGGTGGTGACGCGGGCGGGCCACGAGCCCGACCTGACCGGTCAGACCGAGGGTGCGACCCGGGTCAGCGGGGTCAGCATCCAGCACACGCCTGCCACCAAGATCTGGTTCGGCAAGGTGCACAACCTCGCCGGCTACCGGTCGGTCCCGCACCACCACGGTGAGGCCGAGACCGGCGGCTACGTCCTCTCGGGCCGCGCGCGGATCTACTTCGGGGAGAGGTTCGAGGACTACATCGACATGTCGGAGGGCGACTGGGTCTTCGTGCCGCCGTTCATGCCGCACGTCGAGTGCAACCTCGACCGCAACAACCCGCTGACCTGGATGACCACGCGCACGCCGGAGAACATCGTGGTCAACCTGCCCCAGGTCGAGGACGACGACCTCGCGGACTGGGTGAACCGCCCGTGAGCGGCTTCACCAGCGCGATCTTCACCGACGCCGCGACCCTCGAGGAGACCCCGGCGGAGGTCTTCGACGTGGCCTTCCTCGCGACGACCCAGCCCTGCCCGTGGCCCAAGGCCTACGGCGGAGACATGGTCGCCCAGGCCGTCGTGGCCGCGGCGCGCACCGTGACCGACGGCAAGTCGATGCACTCGATGCACTCCTACTTCATGCGGCCCGTCGACATCGGCGCCGAGGTCCGCTACGAGGTGGAGATCCTGCGCGACGGCCGCGGCTACAGCACGCGACAGGTGCGCGGCTTCCAGAACGGCAAGCCGGTCTACGTGTGCATGGCGAGCTTCGCGGCGGGCGAGCCCAGCGGCAGCTTCCAGACCGAGATGCCCGCGGACGTCCCCGCGCCCGAGACGCTGCCGACCTCGGCCGAGTACCTCGCCGACAGGACCGGGGCCACGATGACCGAGACGTCGAAGGCCTACTGGTCCGGCGGTCGCAGCTTCGACATGCGACACGTGCCCGGCCCGGTCTACGTCGCCGTCGAGGGCGAGCGGACCCCGCACCAGGCCATCTGGGTCAGGCCCTACGACGCGCTGCGGCCCGTCGAGGGCCTCACGGACGCCCAGCGCGACGTCGCCGCCCTCGCCTACGTGTGCGACTACACCATCCTCGAGCCGGCCCTGCGCGTGCTCGGCCTGGCCTGGGCCGACGAGGGCCTGGTGACCGCCAGCCTGGACCACGCGATGTGGATCCACCGCCCCGTCGCGATGGACGACTGGTTGCTCTACGCCCAGGAGGCCCGCTCGGTGGAGAACGGACGCGGCACCGCCGTCGGGCAGTTCTTCACCACCGGCGGCGACCTGGTCGCGACCGTCGTCCAAGAGGGCATGATCCGCGCACGGGAGGCCTCATGACGACTCCGCTGAGCCCGAGCGGCTACGTCGACACGTTCGCCCGCGACCACCTGCCGGCGGGCCACCAGTGGCCCGCGCTGGAGTTCACCACGCCGCTGCTGGACTACCCCGAGCGGCTCAACGCCGGGGTCGAGCTGATCGACGTCCCGACCGCGACCCACGGCGCGGACCGCCCTGCCCTGCGCACGCCGGACGGCACCGTCTGGACCTACGGCGAGCTGCTGGCGCGGGCCAACCAGGTCGCCCGGGTGCTGACCGAGGAGCTCGGACTGGTCGCCGGCAACCGGGTGCTGCTGCGCTCGCCGAACAACCCGTGGACCGTCGCGGCGTGGCTCGGCGTCCTCAAGGCCGGCGGGATCGTGGTGACCACGATGGCCGCCCTCCGCGCCACCGAGCTCACCCCGATCGTCGAGAAGACCCGGCCCACGGTCGCGCTGGTCGACCACCGGTTCGTCGAGGACGTCCACACCGTGCGGGACGCCGTCGCACCCGGCCTCACCGTCGTCGAGTACGGCGGCGGGACCGAGCGCGACCTGACCCGCCTGGTCGAGGGAAGGCCGACCGACTTCACGGCCGTGGACAGCGCCGCCGACGACGTCGCGCTCTTCGGCCCGACCTCGGGCAGCACGGGGACACCGAAGATCACCACCCACTTCCACCGCGACATCCTGTCGATCGACAACACCTTCGGGCGCACCATCCTGCGGTTGGAGCCGACCGACCTGGTCGCCTGCACCGCGCCCTTCGCGTTCACCTTCGGCCTCGGCATGCAGGTGGTCTTCACCCTGCGCGCGGGCGCCTGCGCCTTCCTCACCGAGGCCGCGACGCCGACCCAGCTCGCCGACCTCGTCGCCGAGCACGGGGTGACCGTGCTGGCCACCGCGCCGACGGCCTACAAGCAGATCCTCACTGCCGGCCGGATCGGGCAGCTGGGCGGACTCCGGGTCGCGGTCACCGCCGGCGAGCACATGCCGCAGGAGACCTGGGAGGAGATCGAGCGCGAGATCGGCCTCCGCGTGGTCGACGGCATCGGCAGCACCGAGATGCTGCACATCTTCATCTCCGCGGCCGGTGACGACATCAGGCCCGGCGCGACCGGGCGGCCCGTCCCCGGCTACCGCGCGGCGATCCTCGACGCCGCCGGTGACGAGCTCGGGCCGGGCGTCGAGGGGCGCCTGGCCGTGATCGGCCCGGTCGGCTGCCGCTACCTCGACGACGACCGCCAGCGCGGCTACGTCGTCAACGGCTGGAACCTCACCGGCGACGTGTTCGTGCGCGACGAGGACGGCTACTTCTGGTACCGCGCCCGGACCGACAACATGATCGTCTCCTCCGGCTACAACATCGGCGGCCCGGAGGTCGAGGCCGCGCTGGACACCCACCCGGACGTGGTCGAGGCCGGGGTGGTGGCCAAGGCCGACCTCGATCGCGGGTCCGTCGTCTGCGCGTTCGTGGTGGTCCGCGACGGGGTCGTCGGCGACGGCGCGTTGGCCAAGGAGCTCCAGGACCACGTGAAGAGCCGGCTGGCTCCCTACAAGTACCCGCGGGACGTGCGCTTCGTCGCCTCGCTGCCGCGCAACACCAGTGGAAAGCTGCAGCACTTCAAGCTGCGCCAGATCCTCGAGTCGGAGGCCCGAGCATGAAGATCGCGATCGTCGGCGGAGGCCCCGGTGGGCTCTACTTCGCCACCCTGATGAAGACCCTCGACGCCGGCCACGAGATCACGGTGTGGGAGCGCAACGCCCCCGACGACACCTTCGGCTTCGGCGTGGTCTTCTCCGACGAGACGCTCGGCAGCATCGAAGGTGCCGACCAGGTCGTCCACGACCGGATGGAGGAGCGCTTCGCCCGGTGGACCGACATCGACGTCGCCCTCTCCGACCAGCACGGAGCCCGGCACGCGTTCACGGTCGGGGGGCAGGGATTCGCGGCGATGAGCCGCCAGGAGCTGCTGCAGATCATGCAGGAGCGCGTCGCCGAGCTCGGCGTGACGGTGCACTACCGGACCGAGGCGCCCGACCCCGACGAGCTGCGCACGTCGTACGACCTGGTGCTGGCCTCCGACGGGCTGAGCTCCGCCGTCCGCACCAAGTACGCCGACGTGTTCGGACCCGACCTCGACCGGCGCCACAACAAGTACATCTGGTTCGGCACCGACCTCGTGTTCGAGGCGTTCCAGTTCTTCGTCAAGCAGACGGAGTGGGGCACGATGCAGATCCACGGCTACCCCTACTCCGACCAGGGCTCCACCTTCATCGTCGAGATGCACGAGGACGTCTGGCGCCGCGCCGGCCTCGACCGGACCGAGGGCGAGAGCTTCCCGCCCGGTGCCTCCGACGAGTACGCCGTCGAGCGGGTCAAGGAGATCTTCGCCGAGGAGCTGCGGGGTCACGCGATCCTGACCAACAACTCGAAGTGGATCAACTTCCACACCGTGCGCAACGACCGCTGGCACCACGACAACGTCGTGCTCCTCGGCGACGCCGCCCACACGGCCCACTTCTCGATCGGGTCCGGCACGAAGCTCGCGATGGAGGACGCGCTCGCCCTCGCGGCCTGCCTGCACGAGCACGCCACGATCCCGGACGCGCTCGAGGCCTACCAGAGCGAGCGCAAGCCGGTCGTGGAGTCGACGCAGCGCGCCGCGCAGGCGTCGCTGGAGTGGTTCGAGAACATCGGCATGTACGCCGGGCAGGACCCCGCCCAGTTCGTCTTCAACCTGCTCACCCGCTCGCGCCGGATCACGTTCGAGAACCTCAAGGAGCGCGACCCCGACTTCGCGGCCCGGATGGAGGCCGAGTTCGCCCGGCACCAGGACGCGCCGCAGGTGGCGCCGGCGATGTTCCAGCCGGTCCGGATCGGTGAGCTCGAGCTGAAGAACCGGGTCGTGCTCTCGCCGATGGACATGTACTGCGCGACCGACGGCGTGCCCGACGACTTCCACCTCGTCCACCTCGGGTCCAAGGCGCTCGGCGGCGCCGGCCTGGTGATGACCGAGATGGCCTGCGTCTCGCCGGAGGGCCGGATCACCCTGGGCTGCCCGGGGCTGTGGAACGACGAGCAGCGGCGGGCCTGGCAGAAGGTCACCGACTTCGTGCACACGCACTCGACCGCCCGCGTCGGCATCCAGCTGGGTCACTCCGGCCGCAAGGGGTCGACCAAGCTGATGTGGGAGGGCATGGACGAGCCCCTGGACGAGGACAACTGGGAGGTCGTCGGGCCGTCCGCGCTTCCCTACGGCGCTGACTGCCACGTCCCCCGGGCCGCCACCCGGGCCGACCTCGACAAGGTCGTCGCCGACTTCGTCGCCTCGGCCCGGCGCGCGGTCGACGCGGGCTTCGACCTGGTGGAGGTGCACGCGGCCCACGGATACCTGCTCAGCTCCTTCCTGTCCCCGGTCGCCAACCACCGCACCGACGAGTACGGCGGTCCGCTCGCGAACCGGCTCCGGTTCCCGCTCGAGGTGTTCGCGGCGGTGCGCGACGCCGTGCCCTCGCACCTCCCGGTCACGGTGCGGATCTCCGCCACCGACTGGGTGCCCGACGGCAACAGCGACGAGGACGCGGTCGAGATCGCGCGCGCCTTCGTCGCTGCCGGCGCAGCGGCGATCGACGTCTCCTCCGGACAGGTGACCAAGGACGAGAAGCCGGCGTTCGGGCGGTCCTACCAGACCCCGTTCGCGGACAAGATCCGCCAGCAGGTGGCCGAACCCGCGGGGGTGAAGGTGATCGCGGTCGGTGCGATCTCGTCCTACGACGACGTCAACTCGATCCTGCTGGCCGGACGGGCCGACCTCTGCGCACTCGGCCGCACCCACCTCTACGACCCCAGCTGGACGTTGCACGCGGCCGCGGAGCAGGACTATCGCGGCCCGGCGGCGGAGTGGCCCGTGCAGTGGAAGGCGGGCCGCCGCAAGCCGCCGACCTCGCGCACCGACAAGGTCCCGCCCCGGCTCCAGCTGCTGCGCGACGGCGAGCCCGACCTGGTCCACGTGCGGTGGACCCCCGCACGCCCGGTGGCCGGTGTCTGAGACCCTGCTCGTCGTGACCAGCCAGCAGCAGCGGCCGACGGGCACCTTCCGGACCCGGGTGGAGTGGGTCGACACCGACGCCTCGGGGATCTACCACAACAGCACGGTGACCCGGTTCGTCGAGGCCGCCGAGGCGGCCCTCATGCGCGAGCGCGGCCTGGGTGACTACTTCCCCAGCGCGCCGCGGGTGCGCTACGAGGCGGACTTCCTGGCTCCGTTGAGGTTCGGACAGGAGGCCCTGGCCACCGTGCAGCTGGTCCGCATCGGCGCCTCGTCGATGACGTGGGAGTTCGAGGTGTGGGGCGAGCCGTACGACGGGCAGCCGCGCACGCTGGCCGCGCGCGGGCGCTACGTGACGGTGCACATCGGCGCGGCCGCAGCCGGGGGCGAGGCCATCCGGGGCTCGACGCCGTGGCCTGCCGAGTGGGTGGAGGCCCTCGGAGCAGGATGCCGGCTGTGAGCAAGCCGGCCCCCCCGTCGCGCACGACGGTCGTCACCTTCCTCGGCGCCGTGGTGCGTCCGCTGGGGGGCTGGGTGCCCATCGCGGCGGCGGTCGACCTGCTGGCCGAGGTGGGGCTCGACGCGCCGAGCGTGCGGACGGCGGTGTTCCGGCTGAAGAAGAACGGCTGGCTGGAGTCGCGGTCGCGCGACGGTGCCCGCGGCTACGCGCTGACCTCGCAGGCGGACGCGACGCTGGCTGCCGGCGACGAGGTGATCTGGCACGCCCGCAAGCCGGCCGACCTGCGTGACGGGTGGTGCGTGGTCCACTTCGGCGTGCCGGAGTCGCTGCGGGCCAAGCGGCACCAGCTGCGCGCCGTCCTCGCCAACCTCGGCTTCGGCAACGTCGGCACCGCGCTGTGGATCGCCCCCGCTCGCATGCTGGAGGCCGCCGAGCGGGCGGTCGCCGACCTCGACCTGGACGACCACGCCGCCATCTTCGTGGGCGGCTACCACGGTCCGCAGGACCTCCCGACGATGCTGTACGAGACCTGGGACCTGGCGTCGATCGACCAGGGCTACCGCGACTTCATCGACGCCTACCGGCCGGACGCGGAGGGACTGGCGCGGCTACGTGGCCGGGAGGCCTTCGCGGCCTACCTCGCGATGGTCGACCGATGGCGCAAGCTGCCCTACCAGGACCCGGGGCTGCCGCCGGAGGTGCTCGCCGACGACTGGAGCGCCGGCGACGCCGTCGCGCTGTTCGAGGACCTCGTCGCGGCGCTCGAGAAGCCGGCGCTCCAGCACGCCCGGGCCAGGTGGGGAGGCTGACCCGGGCGCACCGGGTGGGTGGCGGTCAGACGGTCTCGGGCCGCAACCCCTTCTTCACCAGGCGGGGCATGACCTCCTGGGCGAAGTACTCCAGCTCGCCGACGTAGTCGACGAACGCCATCGTGATGCCCCCGAAGCCGGCCTTCGCGAACCGCTCGATCTCGTCCGCGACGTCGTCGGGGGAGCCGATGAGCGGGCAGGTGCCGTGGCCGGCGGCGAAGCGGCTGCGGTAGTTCTGCAGCAGGTCCTGGCTGAAGGACTGCGCGTGGAGGCCCTGCAGGCGCATCAGGTTGTCGACGGCGTCCCAGTCGGCGTTCTCCTCCGCGTAGTAGTGGAGGTAGTCCTCAGCCTCCTTCTTCGTGGGGCGGCAGACGACGTGGGTCGGGGTCAGCACGCCCGCCTTCCGGCCGAGCGCGGCGGAGTTGGCCTCGAGCTCCCTCACCACGCCGGCGCCGTCCTCCGGACCGCCGACGATGGTGAAGACGAAGTCGGCGTTCCGGGCCGCGTAGGCCTTGCCCTGGACCGAGGAGCCCGCGTTGAGGATCGGCAGCCGGCGGTGGAGCGGCTTCGGCACCGACTCGATGCCTCGCAGGTTCCAGAACCGCCCCGAGATGTCGTAGCGGCCGTCCTCCGACCAGAGCCGGTTGATCACGTCGATCCACTCCTGGGCCAGCTCGTAGCGCGAGTCGTGGTCCTGCGGGAGGTCGACGCCCATGGCGACGTACTCCGGCTGGTTCCAGCCCGCGACCACGTTCACGCCGATGCGACCGGGTGCCATCTGGTCGATGGTCGCGAGCTGCTTCGCGGTCACCGCCGGGTGGTTGAAGGCCGTGTGGATGGTCGCGAACACGTTGAGGCGCTGGGTGTGGGCGAGGATCGCCGTGGCCCACGGGATCGGCTCGAGCACACCCTCGTGGAAGTTGGTGTCGCCGCCGTACCCGATCCAGCGGGCGATCGGCAGCATGAAGTCGATGCCGGTCTCGTCGGCGACCTCGGCGAGTCGGAGGTTGTCCTCCCACGACGCCGACCACCGCTCCTGGATCGTGGTGACCGCCAGGCCGCCGGAGCAGTTCGACGAGAACAGGCCGAGGCGGAAGTGGTCGGCCTCGAGGATGGGGATGCTCATCTGGGTCTCTCCTGTGTGGTGGTGTGTGCTCAGCGCTGGAGCGCCATGGGTGCGGACTCGGAGGCGGTCATCGTGACGACCTCGGCGATCAGGTAGGTGTGGTCGCCGGCGACGAACCGGTCGACGACGTGGCACTCCAGGCGCAGCGGGACGTCGACGGTGAGGACGGGCATGTCGTCCAGGCCGGCGGTCCAGTCCAGACCGTCGAACCGGTCGCTCCCGGACGTCGCGAACCGGGTGACCAGGTCCATCTGGTCTGCGGCCATCACGTGCACGACGTAGCCGTCGGCGGCGATCCACTCGTCGAACTGGCTGGACCGGTGGTCGATGCACCAGCCCACGAGTGCCGGTGCCAGCGACGTGGCGTGGAAGCTGTTCACGGTCTTGCCGATCGGCCGGTCCTCGCCGCGGGCCGTGATGATCGCGACCCCCGTCGGCCACCGGGCGAGCTGGCTGCGGAAGGCCGAAGGGCTCAGGTCACAGGTGCTCGTCGTCACACAGGTCATGACCGACGATGGTGGTGGGCGGCGCCTCGGGTCGCTATCCACTCAACGGCGGGGACTATCCGCCGAGCGCGTGATATGTCATTTTGTGAAAGTTCGTTGGACAATGGCTGACATCGAGGTCTCCTGGACGTCCGGAGCACGACCTCGAGAGGAGTGCCCATGGGACGCGTGATGACGCCGCTCGGCTCCCACGGCGTGCTCCGGACCACCGACGTCGACGAGGCCCGGGCCTCGGTCGCGGCCTCGCTGGCGCCCCACCGGCTGCAGCCGCTGCGCGCGGAGGGCTTCCACGCCCTCCACAACGCGGTCGACCTCGACCGGCTGAGCCTCCACTACATCGACTACGGCACCGAGGTCGAGGTCACCGTGGACGGCCTCGGCTTCCACCTGGTCCAGATCCCCCTGGGCGGCCTGAGCACGATCCGGTCCGGTGGCCGCACGATCAGGGCCACGCCGCGCAGCGCGGCCGTCACCGCGCCGGGGGAGCCGGTGCGGATGCGCTACTCCGCGGGCAACCCGCGGCTCATGGTCCGGATCGCCCCCGGCCTGCTCCGCGAGCGGCTCGACGTGGCGACCCGCACGGGGCTCGTGGTCCCGACCTGGTCGGGCTCGAGCTTCGACGTCGCGCGCGGTCCGGGCCGCACCTGGCGCAGCCTCGTCGAGGTCATGATGTCCGACGTCGAGCGCGAGAGCGGACTGGCGAGGTCTCCGCTGGCGGCCCACTCGCTCCAGGTCGCGCTGGTCGACGGCCTGGTCGTGGCGCTCGCCGAGCAGCCGCAGCCCGAGACGCTCGAGCGGCCCGGCACCGAGCGGATCATCAAGCGGGCCGCACAGCTCATCGAGGAGCACTGCACCGAGCCGCTCGCCACGGCCGACATCGCCGAGTCGGTCGGGCTCTCGGTCCGGGCGCTGCAAGCGGGATTCAAGACCCACCTCGACACCACGCCGATGGGCTACGTCCGCCACGCGCGCCTGCGGCGCGTGCGCCAGTCGCTGTCCGACGGCACCGCTCGGTCGGTCACCGAGGCCGCCCTGCGCTGTGGCATCTCGCACCTGGGCCGGCTGTCTGCGGACTACCGGGCGGCGTTCGGGGAGAGCCCCAGCGAGACGCTCCAGCGCGCGCACTGATCGCTCAGCGTATTGCGGCTGAGGATCACGCTTTCCGGATAGAGACCCGTCACGCGCTCGCCTAGCGTCCCCTGTCAGCCCGGACGTGACCCGGCTCACGACACCACCCAGGGGAGAACCTCATGCCCGTGATCGACTCGCTGCTCGCCTCGTTGGCCTCGGGGGAGGCCGAGGTCATCGACCTGACGGCGCCGCTGTCGTCCCAGACCCCGATCCTCCAGCTGCCCGCACCGTTCGCCAACACGATCCCGCTCTCGCTCGAGAAGGTGAGCGACTTCGACGAGGCCGGCCCGGCCTGGGGGTGGAACAACATCCACACCGGCGAGCACACCGGCACGCACCTCGACGCGCCCGCGCACTGGGCGACCGGCCGCGACGGGCACTCCGTGGACACGATCCCGCCGTCGCGGCTGATCGGTCCGGCGGTGGTCCTCGACCTCACCGCGGAGGTCGCCGAGGACCCCGACTTCCTGCTCGAGCCGGAGCACTTCGAGAAGCACGTCGCGGACCACGGCCCGCTGCCCGAGGGGGCGTGGTTGGTCTTCCGCACCGGCTGGAGCCGCTTCAACCAGGACGCGGCCGCGTTCGCGAACGCCGACGAGAACGGGCCGCACACCCCGGGCGTCTCGCCGGACGGCGCCCAGTGGCTGGCGGCCTCCGCGATCACCGGCTTCGCCGTGGAGACGGTCGGCATCGACGCCGGCCAGGCGGGCGGCATGGAGCCGCCGTTCCCGGCCCACCACTTCCTGCTCGGTGCCGACAAGTACGGCCTGACCCAGCTGCAGAACCTCGACCGGCTGCCGCAGACCGGCGCGGTCATCATCGCGGCGCCGCTGCCGATCGTCGGCGGCACGGGCTCCCCGGCGCGCGTGCTCGCCATCGTCCCCGCCTGACCCTGCGGCAAGGAAGGACACCCGATGGCCGAGCGGTCGTTCGCCCACGAGGTCCAGAAGCTCCGCATGGGAGCGGGCAGCACCTTCTCCGGCGAGGGCATCCTCGCGGTGACCAAGGCGCTGCTGCAGTCCGGTGTCGCCTACGTCGGCGGCTACCAGGGCGCGCCGATCTCCCACCTCGTGGACGTCCTCGGCGACGCCCACGAGATCCTGGAGGAGCTGGGCGTCTACTTCGAGAACAGCGCGTCGGAGGCGACCGCGGCGGCGATGCTCGCCGCGTCGGTGAACTACCCGCTGCGTGGGGCGGTCACCTTCAAGTCGACGGTCGGCACCAACGTCGCCTCCGACGCGCTCGCGAACCTGTCCAGCGGCGGCGTGCGCGGCGGCGCGCTGGTCATCGTGGGCGAGGACTACGGCGAGGGCTCGAGCATCATGCAGGAGCGATCGCACGCCTTCGCGATGAAGTCGCAGATGTGGCTGCTCGACCCGCGGCCCAACATCGACGCGATCGTGCGCTCCGTCGAGGCAGGGTTCGAGCTCTCCGAGGCGAGCAACACCCCCGTGATGCTGCAGCTGCGGCTGCGCTCGTGCCACCTGCACGGGTCCTTCACCGCCAAGGACAACGTGCCGCCGCCGATGACCGTGAAGGACGCGGTGGAGAACCCGCATCGCCAGGTCGACCGGATCGTGCTGCCGCCCGCGAGCTTCCTGCACGAGAAGGAGAAGATCGCGGACCGCTGGCCTGCCGCGGTCGACTACATCACCAGGCGCGGCCTCAACGAGGTGATCGGGGCCGGCGCGGCGGACGTCGGCATCATCGTGCAGGGCGGTGTCTACAACACCCTCAACCGGGCGATGGAGCTGCTCGGCTGCTCCGACGCCTTCGGCAACACCGACGTGCCCGTCTACGTGATGAACGTGACCTACCCGGTCGTGGACGCGGAGGTCCTCGAGTTCTGCGCCGACAAGCGCGCCGTCCTGCTCGTCGAGGAGGGGCAGCCGGACTACATCGAGCAGAACCTCAACGCCATCCTCCGCCGGGCCGGCTCCCCGGTCGCCCTGCACGGCAAGGACCTCCTGCCGCTCGGCGGCGAGTACACCGCGACGGCCGTGACCCGGGGCGTGCACGCCTTCCTCGACAGGTACCTCCCCGACGTCATGGACGGCGAGCCCACACTGCTGCTGCCGGAGTCCGACCCGAGGAGCCCGTTCGCCACGCGGGTCGACCCGACCGTCGTCCGGACCCGGCCACCCGGCCTGTGCACCGGCTGCCCCGAGCGCCCGATCTTCTCGGCCCTGAAGCTGGCGGAGAAGGAGACCGGCAAGCAGCACCACGTCAGCGCCGACATCGGGTGCCACCTGTTCGCGATCAACGAGCCGTTCAACCTGGGCGCGACCACGATGGGCTACGGGCTGGGCTCCGCAGGTGCGGCGGCGCTCAACTCGAAGGACGCCGACCGGCGCACGATCGCCGTCATGGGCGACGGCGGCTTCTGGCACAACGGCCTGACCAGCGGCGTCGGCAACGCGGTCTTCAACCAGAGCGACCAGCTGCTCCTGGTGGTGGACAACGCCTACAGCGCCGCGACGGGCGGACAGGACCTGCTGAGCTCGACGGCCGACAACGTGCTGCGCTCGACCAGGCACCCGATCGAGAAGGCCGTGCGCGGTGTCGGGGTCACGTGGGCGGAGACCGTGCCGGACACCTATCGGATCGGCCGGCTGCGGGACCTGTTCGTCAAGGCGCTGACCACGAAGGAGCCGGGCCCCAAGGTCATCGTCGCCCAGAGCGAGTGCATGCTGAACAAGCAGCGCCGCGAGAAGCCGGCCCGGGCCAAGGCGCTCGAGGACGGCACGAGGATCGTCAAGGAGCGGTTCGGCGTCGACGCCGACACCTGCACCGGCGACCACGCCTGTATCCGGGTCTCGGGCTGCCCGTCGCTCAGCATCAAGCCCAACCCCGACCCGATGCGGACCGACCCGGTCGCCACCGTCCTGGACTCCTGCGTGGGCTGTGGCGTCTGCGGGGCCAACGCGCACGCCGCGTCGCTGTGCCCCTCGTTCTACCGCAGCGACCTGGTGTTCAACCCGACCTGGCGCGACCGGCTGCTCGCCCGGCTGCGCCAGGGCTGGATCCGTCTGCTCTCGTCGGGCGTCGAACGACGAGCGGCCCGCTACGAGATCGCCGAGGTGGCCTGATGTCGACCTGGAGGACGGGTGCGCGCCCGATCACGATCGCGATCCTCGCGATGGGTGGCGAGGGAGGCGGTGTGCTGGCTGACTGGATCGTGGCCGTCGGGGAGAAGGCCGGCTGCTTCGCGCAGAACACCTCGGTCGCCGGGGTCGCGCAGCGCACCGGGGCGACGGTCTACTACGTCGAGCTCTACCCGGGTGGGCGGCCGGGGCCGGACAGTGCGCGCAGCGAGCCGGTGATGAGCCTGTTCCCGGCCCCGGGCGAGGTCGACGTCGTCGTCGCGTCGGAGCTGATGGAGGCCGGGCGCGCCGTCCAGCGCGGCTTCGTCACCCCCGACCGCACCCTGCTGATCGCCTCCACCAACCGGGTCTACTCGATGGACGAGAAGCTGGCGCTCGGCGACGGCCGGGTCGACAGCGCCGCGCTGCTGGACGCGGCCCGGGCAGCCGCCCGGAAGCTGGTCGCCACCGACTTCATGCAGCTCGCCCTGGACGCGGGCAGCGTGATCAGCGCCTCGCTGTTCGGTGCGCTCGCCGGATCGGGCGAGCTGCCGTTCCCGCGGGAGGCGTTCGAGGAGGCGATCCGGGCCAGTGGCAAGGGCATCGACGCCTCGCTGCGCGCCTTCGCGGCCGGGTACGCCGCCGCGCAGGCGCCGGCTCCCGAGCCGGCACCCCCCGTGGCTGCCACGAGCGGGCCGGTGCCCCTCACGCTCAGCCGCCGCCGGCCGGTCGACCCGGCGGAGGAGGCGGCCGCCACGGCGGAGAGGCGCCGCCAGGAGGTCGCGACCCGGGACCCGTCGTCGCTGGTCGGTCCCCAGCTGCAGTCGCGGGCGGCCCGGGTCGCCGGCGACTTCCGCGCCGAGGCCAGGTCGATGCTGCTGCACGGCACCGTCCGCACGGCGGTGTACCAGGGCCCGACGTACACCGATCGCTACCTCGACCGGGTCGCCCGCGTCGCCGCGCACGAGCGCGCCGCAGGTGACGCGCGCCTGACCACGGAGGCAGCCCGCCACGTCGCCCTGTGGATGTGCTACCAGGACACCGTCCAGGTCGCGCAGCAGAAGATCCGGCGTCGCCGGTTGGACGGCGTGCGAGCGGAGGCCAAGGCGGCGCCCGGGCAGCTGATGAACGTCCGGGAGTACCTGCACCCGCAGGTCGAGGAGATCGCCGACACGCTGCCCACCCGCCTCGGCCGCTGGGTCGCCGGCTCCGGATGGTTCGGCAGCCTGGTCGGCAGGCTGACCCGCAACGGCATCGTGGTCAACACGACCGGAGCGATCGGTTTCACCCTGCTCTGGGCGATGGCCATGATGCGCCCGCTGCGCCCGAGGTCATTGCGGTTCGGGCGCGAGCAGACGGCGATCGACGCCTGGCTGGACAAGGTCACCGCGGTCGCGCGCGACGACTACGACCTCGCCTGCGTGATCGTCGAGTGCCAGCGGGTCCTCAAGGGCTACGGACAGACCCACCACCACGGCCAGGAGAGCTTCGCCCTGCTGCTGGGCGCCGTCGACCGGCTGGCCGCCGGGCCGGACGCCGCGCGGACCCTGGCCTCGCTGCGTGCCGCGGCGCTGGCCGACGAGGACGGTGCCGCGCTGAAGGCGGCGCTCGCCCGGGTGGAGGCGCCGGTGCTGGTCGAGGCGGGACGGTCGGCCGCGGGCGATCAGCGCGACAGGGTCTGAGAGGGGAGCTCCTGGAAGGCCTCCCGGTAGGACTGGGAGAACCGGCCGAGGTGGAAGAACCCCCACCTGGCGGCGACGGCGGTGACGGAGGCGGTGGAGGGGTCGGCGGCCAGCAGATCCCTGCGTGCGCGGTCCAGACGCACCCGACGGACGTAGCCCAGGGGAGTGACGTCCAGCTCGCGCTGGAAGGCCTCCTGGAGGGTGCGTGGCGACACCCCCGCCGCCCGGGCGATCTCCGCCAACCGCCACGGCCTGTCGGGCTCGGCCTCGATCGCCGCGGTCGCGGACCGCACCGACCGCGAGCCGACGACCACCACGTCGTCGGTGGCGGTGGTGCTGTTCGGCTGGGTGCCGAGCAGGCCGGCGATGAGGGCCTGCTCGAAGCTCGCGGCGGCCAGGGCGGACCGGAACAGCGCTCCGCCGGCTTCGAGGTCGTCGACCGCCAGATGGACCAGGCGCAGCCAGGACCGCACCGCCGGCGTCGCCAGGTCCAGCAGGGGGGAGAAGACCACCGGCTCGTCGTCGCGGGTGCCTGCGGCCTGCTCCACCGCGTCCCGGCGGATGTGGACCAGGAGCTGCTCGCAGTCCGCGGACCAGATCATGTCGACCGGCTCCGTCGGCGAGCCGATCGTCGCCCGGCTGCGGTCGGAGGGCACCACCCGGTCGCCCACCTTGACCCGCGCGCGGCCGGCGAGCGGGATCTGGGCCAGGAAGAACGTGTCGAAGGTGCCGGGGGTGATCCGCACCTCGTCGCCGTAGCGCAGGTAGTTGAGCGTGACGTCGCGTCCGACCCGAGCCGCGTTGTGCAGCAGGTCAAGGCCGGCACCGCGGCGGGTGGGGGTCAGGAAGTGGGGGCAGAACGCCCGCGAGATCTGGTCGCGGGCCTCGTCGACGTCGTGGGTCACCAGCCGCTGGTGGCGCGTGAGCGGGACTGTTGCCAAGCGAGCTCCTCGATCGAGGGTGGGCGTACGACGGAGACACCCCCGTGTGTCATGACAATCGTCGAACTTTCGTGCGGTGAGCGCAATACCTGCTGGACCGCAGAGCGGCACGGGTGGCGGCTGTCCACCGCGCTTTCCGGATAGTGACCGGGGTCACGGCTCCGTAGCGTCGCGGATCACCCCCGGCCGGGGGACCAGGAGAGGAAGCCGACATGCCCGACCTGACCGGACGCACCGCCATCGTGACCGGCGGCGCCACGCTGCTGGCGCGTGGCGTCGTCACCGCCCTGAGGGACGCCGGCGCCGACGTCGTCATCGCCGACATCGACCCCGACGGCAAGGCCGTGGCCGACGAGCTCGGGGAGGCCGTGAGATTCGTCCGCACGGACATCACCGACGACGCCTCGATCGCCGAGCTCGTGCGGACCGCGGTCCAGCGGCACGGTGGGATCGACATCGTGGTCAACCTGGCCGCGACGTACCTGGACGACGGTGTCGACACGCCTCGGGCGGACTGGCTGACCGCGCTGGACGTCAACGTCGTCAGCATGGTCGAGGTGGTCCGCCAGGCGCGGCCGCACCTCGCCGCGAGCGGCCACGGCTCGGTCGTCAACTTCACCTCGATCTCGAGCAAGGTCGCGCAGACCGGACGCTGGGTCTACCCGGCCAGCAAGGCGGCGATCGCGCAGCTCACCCGGTCGATGGCCATGGACCTGGCGCCCGACGGCATCCGGGTGAACTCGGTCAGCCCCGGCTGGACCTGGTCGAAGATCATGGTCGAGCTCTCCGGCGACGACAGGGCCAGGACCGACGCGGTCGCGGCACCCTTCCACCTGACCGGCCGGGTCGGCGACGGCGACGAGGTCGGCCGGGTCGTCGCCTTCCTCGCCTCCGACGACGCCTCGGTGGTCACCGGCGCCGACTGGGCCGCCGACGGCGGCTACTCCGCGATGGGACCGGAGCAGTCCGTCCCCGCGATCCCCCGGCTCGCCGAGTGACGACCGCAGCTCACCCCCCTGCTTCCCGAGGAGACCAGATGAAGATCGGCATCGTCGGCGCCGGGTTCGCCGGCATCGCATCGGCCAAGGTGCTCACCCAGCTCGGCCACGACGTCACCGTCTACGAGAAGGCGCCCGACGTGGGCGGGGTCTGGAGCGAGACCCGGCGCTACCCGGGGCTGAAGACCCAGAACAACAAGGGCACCTACTGCCTCTCCGACCTGAAGATGCCGCGCGGCTACCCCGAGGCGCCGAGTGGTGAGCAGGTGCAGCACTACCTCCAGGCCTACGCCGAGCGGTTCGGCCTGATGCCGCTCATCCGGCTCGACACGGAGGTCACCAGCGCGACGCCCGCGACCGGCGGTGGCTGGGACGTGACCGCAGCCGGCGAGACGACCCACTACGACCACCTGGTCCTGGCGAGCGGCATCTTCTCGCGGCCGTTCATCCCGCCCTTCGAGGGCATCGACGCCCTCGAGGAGGCGGGTGGCCAGATCCTCCCGGCCGGTGACCTGCACAGCCTCGACCAGGTCCGCGGCAAGCACGCGGTCGTCGTCGGCTACGGCAAGTCGGCCTGCGACATCACCGTGGAGGTCGCGGCGGCAGCCGCGTCCACGACCGTCGTGGCGCGCGAGCTGCTCTGGAAGATGCCGCGCAAGGTGCGGGGCGTCGTCAACTACAAGTACCTGATGCTCACGCGCATGGGTGAGGGCCTGTTCCGCTACCGCTCCGTGAACGGCCTCGAGCGGCTCCTGCACGCGCGCAACTCCAAGGTGGCGAGCTCCCTGCTCGGCAGCGTCGAGAAGGTCACGACCCGGCAGCTCGGTCTCGAGCGCCTGGGTCTGGTGCCGCCGGGCACGTTCGCCGACATCGCGCGGTCGACGGTCTCGCTGGCGACCGAGGGCTTCTTCGAGGGGGTGGCCTCGGGCAGGATCGCGGTGCACCGCGACACGACCGTCGCCCGGTTCCTCGAGAAGGACGGCCACCCGCACGCCGAGCTCACCACCGGCGAGGTGCTCCGGGCCGACGTCGTGCTCGCGGCCACCGGATGGACCCAGGACATCCCGTTCCTGCCCCCGGAGGTGATGGACCGGCTGCTCGACGAGAACGGTGACTTCCTGCTCTATCGCCAGATCCACCCGATCGACGTCCCCGACCTGAGCTTCGCGGGGTACAACTCCTCGTTCTTCTCGCCGCTGTCGGCGGAGGTGTCGGCCCTCTGGATCGGCTCCTACCTCGCACAGCAGCACGACGTGCCCTCGCGCGAGGCGATGCTGGCCGAGACCCGGGCCCGGCTGACCTGGATGCGCGAGCGCACGCGTGGCATGCACGCCCGAGGCACGAACATCATCCCGTTCTCGATGCACAACGTCGACGAGGTCCTCTTCGACGTCGGGCTCGACGTCTCGCGGCTCACCAAGGCCAAGCAGTGGCTGCTGCCGGTGAAGCCGGCGGACTACCGCAAGCTCACCCCGGCGCTGGTCCGCAAGGTGAGAGCGGGACGGTGAGGGCCCACTACGACGCGGTCGTGGTGGGGGCCGGCATCAACGGCCTCGTCGCGGCCGCGGAGCTGGCCGGCGCGGGGTGGCAGGTCGCCCTCGTCGACGAGCGCGACCGGCTCGGGGGGTTCATCGCCTCCGACCAGCTCACGCTTCCGGGGTTCGTCCACGACACGTTCTCGTCCTGGCACCCGCTGTTCACCGCAGGTGCGGCCTACGCGAGCCTCGGGCCGGACCTGCACCGGCACGGGCTGGAGTACTGCAACACCGACGGCGCCGTCACGGCGTCGGTGTCGGACCGTGGCGCCGTCATCGCCCAGCGGGATCCCGCCGCGACCGCGGAGTGCCTCGAGCACCCGGCGGATCGCCGCGCCTACCTGCAGATGCTGGCCGACATGGAGGCCTGGGCGCCGCACGTCTTCGGCACCCTGGGCTCCGAGATGACGGACCGCGCGCTGGTCCGGCTCGGGGCCGGGGCGCTGCGCGGGCTGCGGCGCTCCGGCCTCGACGACCTGCTCCGCGCCTCGGTGCAGAGCGGCCGCGCCTCCTGCCGGGAGCGGTTCGCCGGCGGGGAGGTCGACCAGCTCTGGGCGCCCTGGCTGCTCCATGCCGGGCTCTCGCCGGACCATGCGTCGGGCGGCCTGATGCTCCCGGTGATGGCGTTCTCGATCCACGGGCTCGGTCTGCCGGTCGTCCGGGGCGGCGCGGGCAACTTCGTCGCGGCCTTCGAGCGGCTGCTCGTCGAGCGTGGCGTCGACATCGAGCTCGGCGCGGCGGTGGACCGCATCGAGGTGGAGGACGGTCGAGCGACCGGCGTCCTGGTGGGCGGTCGGCGGATCCTGGCGCGCCGGGCGGTCCTGGCCTCGACCTCCACCCCCGACCTGTACGACCGGCTGCTCCCGCCCGACGTCGTACCCGATGCGGGCCGGGAGGCCGCGCGGCGGCACCGCCCGGGGCGGGGAGCGATGCAGATCCACGTCGCGCTGGACGCCCCTCTGCGCTGGACCGACAGCCGGCTCGACGAGGTGCCGCTGATCCATCTCTCGGACGGCTCCGGCTCCACGGGCGTGGCGTGCGCCCAGGCCGAGGCCGGCCTGCTGCCGGCGAGGCCCACGGTGGTCGTCGGACAGCAGTGCCGGCTCGACCCGAGCCGCGCACCGACCGGCAGGTCGACGCTGTGGATCCAGCTCCAGGAGGTGCCCTTCGCGCCGGTCGGTGACGCTGCCGGGGACATCGACGCCGACGGGACCTGGTCCGACGCGGTCGCCGAGGCCTACGTCGACCGCGTGCTCGAGCAGGTCGGCGCCCACGCGCCCGGGCTGGCGGCCACGGTCCTCGGTGTCGAGGCGCTGCCACCGACCGCACTGCAGGCCGCGAACCGCAACGCCGTCCACGGGGACCCGTACGGCGGCGCCGCCGAGCTCGACCAGAGCCTGCCGTGGCGCCCGGGCACGCGTGGGGGCCACGCGACGGGCATCTCCGGCCTGCACCACATCGGCGCGTTCACGCACCCCGGGCCGGGGCTCGGCGGCGGGTCGGGCCACCTGGTCGCCCAGCAGCTCCTGCGGACGCCGCTGCTCGGCCGGCTCGCCGCCTCGACAGCGAGAGCCCGGGGGCGACGCGCCGGACGATGAGGTCGGTTCGGGACGCTCGGTCGACCGGCTGCTCGGTCAGCCGCCGCGGAGGCCGTTGCGGACGAGGTCCTGCCCGGGCAGGAACGGCAGGCTCAGCTCCTGGACCAGGAAGCCGTACAGGTCGGGGTCGAGGACGGCGGACGCGTGAACGCCTGGCTGCGATGCTGCGCACTGGGTCGGCCGTGCCACCACGCGAGGAACGGCCCGTCAGTGACGCCGTTCTGCTCGGGCCAGCGGGCGTTGCCCTGGCGGAAGCGGCGGCCTGGTCCTGGAGCGGTCCCGTGCCCGACCGGACCTCAACGCCCTTTTCGCGCAGTACGACGTCACGCCCCGCGTCGTGCGGCACGGCCCGTACGGCTGGCACGTCCACGTCGCCGACGAGGACGCCCCGCTGGCCCACCGGATGGCTGTCGAGGCGGCCGTCGCCGTGCTAGACCTGCTCCTGCGTAGGCCTTGGTGCGCGACGCTTCCGTCAACTCGTAAGCGAAGGTCTGCGCTGTCCCCCCGCTCCCAACGCAGAGGAGCAGGTCAGAGGCGGTTGATGGGCAGTCCAGGAACTGCCTCTGGCGTCGACGGCTCCGAGCGCCCTTCCTGCGAACGCCCGATCCCATGTCCCGGGCGTACCCTGGCGCGGCTAGGCATCCCTGGGCGCCGCTCCCGCGTCCGCTGCTGGCCCGAGGATCGGGCACGGGAGGGTCGTGCCCCAGGGCACCGCCGACGTTGTCGCCTACAGCGGTGAGGATCTCGGGCCCGGCTATCGTTGTCCTTCTTGGGATAGGGGACGCAGTGGGCAGTGGCTTCGTCATGCTGGTCATCGCCGCGGCCTGCTTCGTGCTGGTGATCTACTTCATGACCGAGAAGGGCCACGCCGCCCGCGCAGCATTCTCGTCGGGTCGCCGTGCCGCGATCGCAGCGAAGACGATCACCGGTCCTGGCTGGTCCATGAGGGTCGCAAGCTTGGATTCCGTCCTCGTGACCGCAGGAGTCACGGCCACCACGGCGGTCACGATCACGAACACCTCGGACGAGGCTGCCCGGTTCGAGGTGTCGGTCGTGATCGTGGACGCCGATGGCACGCGGCTCGGCACGATCACGTCGCTCTCCGACGAGCTTGCTCCGCGCGGAACGCGTCCCCTGGTGATCCAGGGAAGGATCAGTCCGCTGACCACGGAGAGGTTCGGGCGTCTGGACTTTCGAGTAGTGGCCCATTGACGCAGTCCAGCCCTCAGGCGATCTCCATGGGCAGACCCATCTCCTGCGGTGAGGGATCTTCGGTCAGCGCGGGGTCACGAGCTCGTGCCTGCCCGCACATCCGTGGGGAAACTTTGTGCAAAACCTTGTGCAAACCTTCTACGTCCGGCAGGGTTGAGCCGACCCCCCAACGGCGACCGAGGCGGACCATCCGCGACCGGTCAGGGGGAGGGCGGTAGGCAATGGGACTGACACCACAGGCAGCTCGGAGAGAGAGCGCGCGGACCGGCGGGGAGCACGAGGAGCTGTGGGACGGTCACGGGGGTGCTGCCTACGCTCTCGCGTGCGCCCTCTGCGGGAACGAGAGCGTCGCGGCCGAGGCCGTGGGGCGAGCTATCGCGGACCTCTCCGGGTCGATCGACGGCGTGTCCACGGAGGAGGTGCAACGGCGCCTCGTCCGTCAGGTGCACCTGCACGCCCAGGTGGTCGTCGACGAGGTGGTCGGTGGCGTCGCGCTGCCGCCGGTGATCGCGTGGGTGAGCCGGTTCGCCCGACTCCAGCGCGCGAGCCTCGCGCTGTGCGTCTTCGGCGGCCTCACCCACCGGGAGGCCGCTGTCCTGCTCGGCGTACCTCCGAGCACCGTGGCCGACCTGCTGAGGGCCGGACTGCGAGAGCTGTGGTGCCACCCCACGGGCACCGCCGCGATCCCCACGTGAGGCGACCGGCCGGAAGGAGCGGGGAGCGGCTGATCGCGCTGCTTCAGGACGCCCGGTTCGATGCTGCTGATCGCCGCCCGGCGCCGCGACGCCGACCGGGGAGGGCCGCGCCGGGCGGCGGTGTTCAAGCGATCGTGCGGATGAGCTTCTTGTTGACGAACTCCTCGATGCCGTAGCGGCCGAGCTCTCGGCCGAAGCCGGAGCGCTTGACGCCGCCGAAGGGCAGCTCGGCGCCGTCGGCGTCCACGCCGTTGACGAAGACCATGCCGACGTCGAGCTGGTCGGCGACACGCCGGGCCTGGTCGGGGTTGGTGGTGAACACGTAGGAGCCGAGACCGAACGGGGTGTCGTTGGCGAGTTCGACCGCCTCCTCGTCGGAGCCGACCTTGAAGACCATGGCGACGGGACCGAAGAGCTCCTGGCGGAAGACCTCGGAGTCGGTGCGCACCTCGGTCAGGACGCCGGCAGGGAAGAACCCGCCGTCGCGCGAGCCGTTGCCGTGCAGCGACGCGCCGCCCTTGACCGCGAGGTCGACCTGCTTCTCGAGGTTCTCCGCGGCCTCGACCGAGACCAGGGGTGACTGGGGGCCCTGCTCCTGCATCGCGGCGGTGAACGCAGCGACGAACTCGTCGTAGACGCTGTCCAGAACGATGAAGCGCTTGCCGGCGTTGCAGGCCTGTCCGGTGTTGCCCACGCGCGCGGCGACGGCGGCCTCGACGGTGGCCTTCATGTCGTCGCTGCTCAGCACGATGAACGGGTCGGAGCCGCCGAGCTCGAGGACGACCTTCTTGAGGTGGCGGCCCGCGATCTCGGCGACGGCGACGCCTGCCCTCTCGGAGCCGGTCAGCGACACGCCTTGGACGCGGGGGTCGGCGATGATCCGCTCGACCTGGTCGTAGTCGGCGTAGAGGTTGACGTAGGCGCCCTCGGGGAAGCCGGCGTCGAGGAAGATCTGCTGCAACGCTGCGGCGGACTCCGGGCACTGCGGCGCGTGCTTGAGGATGATCGTGTTGCCGTTGACCAGGTTGGGTCCGGCGAAGCGGGCGACCTGGTAGGAGGGGAAGTTCCACGGCATGATCCCGAGCAGCACGCCCAGCGAGGTGCGACGGATCAGCGCGTCGCCGGTGCCCGCGAGGAGCTCGATCGGTTCGTCGGCGAGGAACTTCTCGGCGTTGTCGGCGTAGTAGGCGTAGATCGCGGCGCTGAACTCGACCTCGCCCACCGCCTCCTCCATCGGCTTGCCCATCTCGCGGTGGATGATCTCGGCGAGCTCCTCGGCGCGCTCCTCGTGCAGCTGGCCCACCCGGCGTACGAGGTCGGCGCGCTCGGCCACCGTGCTCCGTCGCGACCACGACCGGTGCGCCTCGTGGGCCGCCGACAGGGCGGCGTCGACGTCGGCGTCGGTCGCCGTCGGGAACTCACGCTGGACCTCACCGGTGCGGGGGTCGCGGACTGCGTACTGAACCATGGACAACCTCCTGATAGATGCGGTGCCCGCGGCGGGCGGACCCTCAACGCGACTCTTGCACGGATGGCAAGTCGGACAGAAGTGGGACCCCAGCCGCTTCCACGGGGGCACCGTGTCGCGTGAGTCAGCCCTGGTCGAGGTCCAGGACGACGCGCAGGGCCGACCCGTCGCGCAGCGCCCCGAAGCCCGACTCCACCTCGTCCAGCCGGACCTCGTGCGTGATCAGCTCGTCCAACCGCAGGCGGCCCTGCAGGTAGAGCGCCGCAAGCTCGGGCATGTCAGAGGTGAAGCGGCTCGGCGCCGATGAAGGCTACCTGGAGCCGACGATCCTCGAAGTACAGCGCGGATCCTGGGACGCGGATCGGCGTATCGTCCGGGACCATGCCGAGGACGGTGCAGCTACCTCCGGGCGCAAGGAGGTCGAAGGCCAGCTCGGCTGTGGCGCTGGTGCCGACCGCCTCGAACGAGAAGTCGACGCCTCCCGGGACCAGGGTGCGTACGGCGTCGGCCACGGCCCGCGCGTCGGGCACGTCGCCGTGCGGTCCGGACAGGACCGTGTCCGTCGCCCCCAGGGAGCGGGCAGCAGCGAGCTTGGTCTCGGCGATGTCGACGACGACGACGCGCGAGGCTCCAGCGAGCACCGCGCCTTGCACCGCCGCCAGCCCGATCCCTCCGCAACCGACGATGGCGACGGTCGCGCCCACCGGCACCCGTGCGGCACGGGTCACCGCCCCGACGCCGGTCAGGACCGCGCAGCCGAAGAGTGAGGCGACGCGCAGCGGGATCCCCGCGGGCACCGTGGTGACTGCGTTCTGGTGCAGCACCACCAGCTCGGAGAAGGCGCCGATGCCTCCCATCGTCCCGACCGCCACACCCCGCTCGTCGACGACGGCCGGCTCGGGCCGGCTGCGCAGGGAGGCACGCTCGGAGCACAGCGACATGCGTCCCGACGTGCAGTAGCGGCAGCGTCCGCAGAACATGGTCAGGCTCGTGACACCCGGGCGCCGACCTGCAGAGCGGTGACGTCCCGTCCCACCGCCTCGACCACCCCTGCTGCCTCGTGTCCGAGGATCTCCGGCAGGTCAGTCGTGTGCGTGCCGTCGATGTAGTGCAGGTCGCTGTGGCACAGGCCGACGTGCGCCGGTCGGACCCGGACCTCCTGAGGCCCAGGGCTGTCGACGTGGACCGTCTGCAGGTCCAGCCGACCGGGAGTGTTCAGCACCGCGGCGCGGACGGGGGTTCGCTCACTCATCCAGTTCGCCCTTCTTCAGCGGCAGGTTGGGCCCTTCGGAACCTTGACGTCGGACCGTGAGCGGTGCCACAGTCTAGGTCGTTCGGACCCGTACAATCATACTGGAGCGTCCCGTGAGCCTTGCCCCAGCCCCGACCGAGACCGAAGAGACCGCCCTTCATCATGGTCGTCTCGGCGTCGTCGGCATCGTCTTCTACGTCGTCGCCGCGGCGAGCCTCTGGTCGGCATGACCGGCGCCCTGCCGGTCGCCATCGTGCTTGGCAACGGTGCCGCGGTGCCGGGCGCCTACCTAGCCGCCGGCCTGGTGCTCCTGCTGTTCAGCGTCGGATACGCCGCCATGAGCCAGCAGGTCACCAATGCGGGTGCCTTCTTCGCCTACGTCGGCCGTGGGCTCGGCATCGGTCCGGGCGTCGGCAGTGCCTACGTCTCGCTGGTGGCCTACCTGGCGATCCAACTTGCGATCTACGGATTCTTCGGCGCCGTGATGGGTGCACAGATGAGTGACAAGCTGGGCATCGACCTGTCCTGGTGGGTCTGGGCGCTCCTGGTGTGGGCGGTCGTTCTCACCCTCTCCGCGTTCAGTGTCGACGTGGGTGCCAAGGTCCTCGGCGTGCTCATGCTGCTCGAGGTCGGATCGCTCGCCCTGGTGGCCGTCGCAGTGTTCGCCCAGGGCGGGGGAGGCGACGGGATCAACTTCGGCGCGTCGTTCGCCCCGGACAAGATCCTGGTCGGTGGCCTCAGCGGTTCTGCCGGCATCGCGCTGGCGTTCGCATTTGCCTCGTTCATCGGCTTCGAGGCCACGGCCATCTACGGAGAGGAGTCCAAGGACCCCAAGAGGGCAGTCCCCACGGCCACCTACCTCGCGGTGTCCATCATCACCGTTCTGTTCGCGGTCACCACCTTCGCGGTGATCTCTGCACTGGGCGCCGCCGACGCCGTGGACGAGACGGTGAAGCGCTCGTCGGTGGACGGGGTCCCTCTCGCGGACTCCGCCCAGGTCATCTTCTCGGTGGCAGACCAGTACGTCGGTTCCTGGTTGTCCACCGTGATGAGCTGGCTCGTCCTGAGCAGTCTCTTCGCCGGTCTGCTCGCGTTCCAGAACTCTGCGGCACGCTACTTCTTCTCCATGGGCCGCGCAGGCGTCCTGCCCACCCGCCTGGACCACGTCAACAAGGCCGGGGCCCCGCTGCTGGGGTCGTTGGTCACCTCGGCCATCACCGGCGTCGTCATCGTGCTGTTCGCGATGACGGACAAGGACCCGGTCCTCAACCTGTTCTTCTGGTTCAGCGGTCTCGCCGTGGTGGCCATCGTCCTGGTGGAGGTACTCGTCTGCTTCGCGGTCATGGCGTTCTTCCGCCGGCACCCCGAGGAGACGAATCTGTGGACGCGGATGATCGCGCCCGCGCTGGCGGTCGTCGGGCTCGCCCTGGCGGAGTTCCTGCTGATGTCGCGCTTCGGGCTCCTGGCAGGCACCGTGGCCGACGGGGTCGACCCGACCACCCAGGCGTGGGGTCTCAACCTGCTCGGCTACACCCTCGTCCTCCTGCCGTTCGTGCTCTTCGCGGTCGGAATGGCGGTCGGGACGGTGCGCAAGCGGGGCGAGAACGCCGCTGCAGTGTCCGACCTGGTCGGCTGAGGTGACCGTGCCGTCCCCACCGCGGCTGTTGATGATCCTCAGTGAGAACTGGACCCTCACCTCAGGCCGGGATCTCCCCGAGCTCGTCAGGTGGTCCCGGATCGCCGAGGACTCCGGGTTCGACGCGGTCATGCTCAGCGAGCACGTCGTGCTGGGACCGGACGCGAGCGCCAACGGCGTGATGGGCAACCCCCGCGACTACGCCATGCCGGGCAACCAGGACCCGGAGATGCCGTGGCCGAACTCGTTGGTGCTCCTGTCCGCCATGGCGTCGGCGACCAGCCGCGTGAGACTGGTCGCCGGAGCCGTCATCTTCCCGTTGCGCCACCCGCTGCTGCTGGCCCGTGAGCTGGGGACGCTCGACCTGCTCAGCGAGGGGCGGCTCGTCGTCCAGCCGACCGTGAGCTGGAGCAAGGACGAGTACGCCGCCCTGGGCGTGCCGTTCCACAGGAGAGGCCGCATCTTGGATGAGCAGCTCGAGGTGCTCGAGCTGGTGTGGCGTCCGGGTCCGTTCTCCTACGCGGGAGAGCACTTCGCTTTCGAGGACGTCAGCCTCGAGCCCCGTGCCTACCGGTCCGACGGTCCGCGGATGTGGTTCGGCGGGCGCGGGATGAGCGCCCCACTGCTCCGCCGACTCGTGCGCTACGGCCATGGCTTCCACCCACTGGGGGACCCGTCCGCGGAGGACCTGACCGTCCTCGAGGACGGGCTCGCAGCAGCCGGGCGGAGGCTCGACGACCTCGAGATGGTGGGTGGGACGCGAGCCGTGTTCCCGGACGACGAGTCGACCGCTGACCTGGGTCTGGCCATGGAGCCGGTCCGGGCCCAGCTGGAAGCCGGCTACACCACCATCTGCGTCAAGCCGTCGCAGTTCATCGACGATCCGGCCGAGCTGGAGTCCTTCGCGCGCGACGTCGTGCGGCGGGCCGAGGCGATGGTCGCCTGAACGAGGACGTTGTCACGAGCGACCTCGTTCGATATCGTTTGGATCCTAACGACATGTGAAGGAGTGCCCCATGCCAGAGTTCCGGCCCGAGGCCGTGCCGCTCAGCGAAGTAGACCTCACCGACCTGGACAGGTTCCGCGACGACCAGGCCTGGGGCCAGTTCGACACGCTGCGCAAGGAGGACCCGGTCCACTGGACCGAGGAGCGCGACGGCGGGAAGGGCTTCTGGTCGGTGACGGGCTACGACGACATCTGGGCTGTCGACAAGGACACCGAGACCTTCACCTCCGAGGAGTTCGTCAACCTCGAGGACGTCGACCCCGAGTTCCGTGAGATCCGGCGGTCCATCCTCGAGACGGACGGGCCGAGGCACCAGGCGCTGCGCGCGCTCATCTCGCGCGAGTTCAGTCCGCGCAACCTGATGAAGAACTACGAGGGGTTCCTGCGCGAGCTCACCAAGCAGACGGTGGACGAGGCACTCCAGCACGACGAGTTCGACTTCGTCGAGAAGATCAGTGGCGACTTCCCCATCCAGGTCCTCGCCCGGCTTCTCGACGTGCCGCCCGAGGACACCGGTCAGCTGATCGCCTGGGGCGACGAGATGGTGGGCAACACCGACCCGGAGTACACCAAGTTCCCGATCGACTCCCCGGAGAGCGAGAAGTACAAGCACCTTCCGTTCCGGTCGCCGACGACGCAGGAGGTCTTCGACTACGGCCGGGCGCTGCGTGACGGTCGCAAGGGCGGGGACGGGACCGACCTGGTGAGCGTCCTGGCCAACAAGGTGCCGATGGACGGCGTCCCGCTCAGCGACACCGACTTCGACAACTACTTCCTCCTGCTGGTGATCGCCGGCAACGAGACCACCCGTCAAGCGATCAGCAACACGATGCTCGGGCTGATGGCGCAGCGTGACCAGCTACGGGCCATGCAGGAGGACCCCGCGCTCATCACCTCGGGCCTCGAGGAGCTGCTGCGCTGGGCCAGCCCGGTCTACCACTTCCGACGTACGGCGACCCGCGACGTCGAGCTCGGCGGCAAATCGGTCAGGGAGGGGGACAAGGTCGTGATGTGGTTCGCCTCCGGCAACCGCGATGACTCCCACTTCGAGGACCCCTACCGGATCGACGTGCGACGTCAGAACGTCGACCACCTGACGTTCGGCAAGGGCAGCCCCCACCTCTGCCTGGGCAACGCGCTGGCGCGGCTCGAGGTGCGCCTGATGTTCGAGGAGCTGCTGCCGCGGATCGCCGACATCGAGCTCGCCGGCGACGTCGCGCGCGTGCGGTCCAACTTCGTCAACGGCGTGAAGCGCTTCCCGGTCGCGGTGAAGCCGCGCTGACCTCGACGAGCGGCGCGGGAGCGTCGCGACGAGGGCTCGGCTCGGTGGAGCCGGGCCCTCGTCGTTTCCCGGCGTCCAGGGGTTGCGCACCTCCGGAGGACCTCATATCGTTCGGGACCTAACGACTTTGGAGGTGCAGAGGATGGCTGTGACGCAGACCGTCGTTCGTGAGCTCGAGCTCGATCTCGTGGTGAAGAAGGTCGAGCACGTCGCACAGGACGTGGTGGCGCTGACCCTCGCTTCCGAGGACGGCTCCGACCTGCCCGAGTGGACCCCGGGCGCCCATGTCGACCTGGTGCTTGCCGGCGGTCTCACCCGGCAGTACTCGCTGTGCGGACGCACCAGCGACGCCGCTTGGTGGAAGGTCGCGGTCCTCAAGGCCCCCGACAGCCGCGGCGGCTCCGAGGCCGTCCACGCCCTGCAGGAGGGAGGGACCGTGAGGGTGCGCGGACCGCGCAACCACTTCCCGGTCGCGTCGTCGCCGAGGTACCTCTTCGTCGGCGGTGGCATCGGCATCACGCCGCTCCTGGCGATGATCCACGAGGTGGAGGCCGCCGGTGCGGAGTGGGAGCTGCACTACGGGGGGCGGTCGCGCTCCTCGATGGCGTTCCTCGACGAGCTGGCTGCCTACGGCGACCGCGTGCACGTCGTGCCACAGGACGAGTCCGGGCTGCTGGACCTCGACACGATGCTCGGGTCCCCGCGACCCGACACGCTCGTCTACGCCTGCGGGCCCGAGCCCCTCCTCGACGCCGTCGAGCGCGGCTGCTCCGCCTACGGCTGGCCGGCGGGGACCCTGCACCTGGAGCGCTTCGCCGCCAAGAAGGTGGATGCCCCTGCGGTCGAGCAGGAGTTCGACGTCATCCTGCAGCGCTCGGGGCGGACCCTCCCGGTCCCGGCCGACAGGTCCGTCTTCGACGTCGTCCGCGAGGCTGGGGTCAGCGTCCTCGGCTCGTGCCTGGAAGGAGTCTGCGGCACCTGCGAGACCGAGGTGCTCGAGGGCGAGGTCGACCACCGCGACTCGATCCTCGACGAGGAGGAGCGAGCCAGCAACGAGGTCATGATGATCTGCGTCTCCCGGTGCCGTTCCGCACGTCTGGTGCTCGACCTGTGACTGCCGAGCCCGGCGCCGCCCGCCCCATCCCGCGCAGCACCCAGGAGGACCTGCGATGACCACGCAGACGACAGTCGAGCACCCACCGCCGGCCTACCCCACCCAGAGCTGGTACGTCGTCGCGACCAGCGACGAGGTGACCGGGACGCCGCTGGCCCGCCGCGCCCTGGAGACCTCGCTGATGCTGTTCCGCACCTCGTATGGCGCCGTCGTGGCGCTGGAGGACCGCGACGCCCACAGCCCCTACCCGTTGAGCCGCGGGATCGTGCGCGACGACCGGATCGTGTCGTCGTACTCCGGCTTCACCTACGCCCCCGATGGGCGGTGCGTGAGCGTCCCCACCCAGGCCGAGGTGCCCTACGGCGCCCGGGTGCGGGCCTTCCCGGTGCGCGAGCTCGATGGGTTCGTCTGGGCCTGGTTCGGCGAGCCCGGCGTCGCCGACCTCCGCCGGCCGCCGCGCGCGTCCTGGCTGCGCGACCCGGGGTGGGTCACGATCGGGGACCAGTGGACGACCGACGCCAACTTCCTGCTGCTGCACGAGAACTTCGCCGACATCACCCATGTCGCCGTCGTCGCTCCGGACCTCGCTCCGCCGGTGCTCAGCGCCGGACCGGTGCCGCTGCTCGAGGTGGAGATCACCGAGACCACGGTCGCATTCCGGCGTGAGTACCCGCCGGCGCCGCTCGCGCCGTGGCACGCCGAGCTGGTGGGGGTCCGGAACGACGCGACGTTCGTCCAGGTCGAGGAGGGCCGCTTCGCCTCTCCCGGCCTGTGGGTCGACAGCTGGACCGTGTCGGCGGGGGACGGGTCCGCGCCCGCGGTGTTCCGCTTCACCCACGCCGTCACGCCGGTGGACGCCACCAGCACGAGGCACGTGTGGCGGGTCAGCCGCAACTTTGCGCCCGACCCGGCCGGAAGCGCCGCCGGGTCGCAGTTGCAGGAGCGGTTCGATGCCTACTACCGAGCGGTGCAGCAGATCCTGCAGACGATGCAGCGGGTCCTGACCCTCGACGGCCCGCGCCCCGACGTGAGCGTCGCCGCGGACGCGGCCGCCCTGCAGGTGCGACGCATCGTGGGGCGCATGGTGGCCGACGAGCGCTTCGCCTGAACGCCTCCCTGACCCCCGACCACCCGAACGCCCGTCACCGGCACACCCGAGGAGCACGAACAGACATGACCGACATGAAGGGGTTCTTCTACCCCCGCACGGCTCACGGAGGGTCCTCGATCATCCCGGACCCGCCGTGGTACTACTCCGGCGACCTGCTGACCGTGGAGTACCGCACCAACCCCGAGCGGGTGGCGGAGCTGCTGCCGGAGCCCCTGGAGCTCGCCCCGGAGGACCCCGGCGCGATCGCCCTCATCTGGGCGGACTGGCAGTCGTGCTCCGGCTCGCGAGAGGAGCTCCTCGACCCAGTGCGCTCGCAGTACAAGGAGGCGTTCGTCGTCGTCCGGTGCAGCTTCCAGGGCCAGGTCTTCTCCCGCTGCGTCTACATCTGGGTGGACAAGGACTTCGCGATCGCGCGCGGCATGCACCAGGGCTACCCCAAGAAGCTGGGCACCATGTGGCAGACCAGGCCGCACGCCTTCGGCCACGCCTCTCCGCAGATCGCTCCGGGTGGGGTCTTCGGGGCGACGCTCGCCGCCGGCGACCGCCGACTTGCCGAGGCCGTCCTCACGCTGCGCGAGGAGTCGGAGACCAACGGCTTCGTGAACGGGCACCCCATGGCCCACCACCGCGTCTATCCCGGCATCGAGCGCGGAGGGCGTGACGCCTTCGTCGAGCTCATCTCCTCGGGCGCCTCGTCCTTCGAGGGCGGTCCGGCGTGGAAGGGCGACGTCGATGTGCGGCTGTTCGAGTCTCCGACCGAGGAGCTGGCGCGGCTCGAGGTCGACGAGGTGATCGCGGGCTACTACCGACAGGTCGGCGTGGTCTGGGACGGCGGCGCGTCGCTGGCGACCCGTGAGGCGGATGGTGCCTGGACGAGCGCTGCTCGACAGGGTTGACCGGGTAGCTCCAGGCACATATCGTTCGGATACGAACGACTGGCATCATCGTCCTAGGAGGACAGCATGAGCACCATCGTGGTCGAGGGCGTCGAGGTCGACACCCGCCACTGGATCGACGGCGAGCGTGTGGCCTCCGACTCGACCTTCACCGACGTCTCGCCGATCGACGAGACCGTGCTGGGTGAGGTCAGCGCCGGCAGCGAGGACGAGGTCGACCACGCGGTCCGTGCTGCGCGTGCGGCGTTCCCGGCCTGGTCGCGACTGCCCGTAGAGGAGCGCAGCGGCATCCTGCGTCGGGTGGCCGACGGGATCGACGCGCGCGCTGAGGACCTCTCCCGGGTCGAGACGCGCGACAACGGCTCGCTCCTGCGGTCCCACCGACGGGGGGTCATGCCCCGGGTCGGCATGAACTTCCGCTACTTCGCCGACTGGGCCGAACAACTGCACCACGAGGCCCGGGAGATCCGCGGGCACCGGGAGCGCATCACCTACGACCCGGCTGGCGTGGTCGCCGTCATCACGCCCTGGAACGCTCCGCTCATGCTCGCGACATGGCGCATCGGGCCGGCGCTGGCGGCCGGCAACACCGTCGTCGTCAAGCCGCCGGAGTGGGCGCCCCTGACCGCATCGATCCTCGCGGACATCACTGCCGAGGCGGGCCTGCCGCCCGGTGTCTTCAACGTCGTGCAGGGGACGGGAGCCGAGGCTGGAGCGCCGCTCACCCGTCACCCCGGCATCAATCGGTTGTCCTTCACCGGCTCGGTCCCGACCGCGGGTGTGATCGCTGCCGCTGCGGCGCCCAACATCGTGCCGCTGTCGTTCGAGCTGGGCGGCAAGTCCCCGCTGGTGGTGTTCGAGGACTGCGACCTCGATCTCGCCGTCGACCTCGCCGTTGAGCAGTTCGACAACGCGGGCCAGGTCTGCCTCGGCGCCTTCCGCATGCTCGTCCAGGAGCGCATCGCCGACGAGTTCCTGGACCGCGTCGTGCAGCGTGCCCGCAACCTCGTCCAGGGAGACCCCCGCGACGAGTCGACCGACGTCAGCGCCCTGGTCAGCCGCCAGCACTTCGAGCGGGTCGGTGGCTTCGTCGAGAGGGCCATCGAGGCCGGTGCCAAGCCCGTGCTCGGAGGAGGCCCCAACGACGACCTCGGCGGCCTCTACTTCAGGCCCACCATCCTCGTCGGTGCCGAGCCCGGCAGCGAGATCCTCACCGAGGAGGTCTTCGGACCCGTCCTCACCCTTCAGACCTTCTCGACCGAGGAGGAGGGGGTGCAGATGGCCAACAGCACCAGGTTCGGGCTCGCCGCGACGCTGGTCACCGGCGACCCTGAGCGCGCCGAGCGGGTGAGCACTCGTCTCAACGCCGGGACCGTCTGGGTCAACTGCTTCTTCGTCCGGGACCTCGGCGCGCCCTTCGGCGGCAACGGCAGGTCGGGCATCGGACGCGAGGGAGGCACCTACTCCTTCGACTTCTACTGCGACATCAAGAACAGCGTGTTCTCGCCCGCCGGGTGGAGCACCGAGGCCGAGAGGAATGGTGTGTGATGGGTGAGGTGGTCGGGGCGGGACTCATCGCCCACGTGCCCACGATCGTGCTTCCCGAGGACGTCCGTCGTGAGCTGAACGGCGGCGAGGACTCCACCTTGGTCGCGGGCTGCAGCAGCTGCGTCGAGAAGTGTTCGACAGCCTCGACTACGACACCGTGGTCGTGCTCGACTCCCACTGGGCCACGACCGTGGAGTTCGTGGTCACTGCGCAGGAGCGCCGTCAGGGTCTCTTCACCTCTGAGGAGCTCCCTCGCGGGATGTCCCAGCGCCCCTACGACCTGGCCGGCGACCCGGAGCTGGCGCACCTGATCGAGAGCAAGGCCCAGGACCACAGCACCTGGATCACCGCGATCGAGGACGAGCACCTGCCGATCTTCTACGCGACGACCAACGTGTGGGAGTTCCTGGGCCAGGGGCTGCCCGACAAGCGGTGGATCAGCATCGGCGTCTGCCAGACCGCCGACATGGAGGACAACCTCCGCCTGGGCCGCGCGCTCGGCGACGCGATCGCGGAGTCCGACCGCAAGGTCCTGCTCATCGCCTCCGGGGCCATGTCGCACACGTTCTGGCCGCTGCGCCAGCTGCGCGACCACGAGGCGGCCGGGCGGGAGCACATCTTCAGCAACGAGGCCGTCGAGGCCGACCACGAGCGCCTCGAGTGGTTCTCGCGGGGCGACCACGCCCGGGTGCTCGACACGATGCCGGAGTTCTACCGCTTCAAGCCCGAGGCCCGGTTCGGTCACTACCTGATGATGATCGGCGCGCTCGGCGAGGGCGACTGCACCGCGACCAGCAGGCAGTACGGCGAGTACGAGAACTCGATCGGCACAGGCCAGGTCCACCTCTGGTTCGACCGCCCGGCCGACGGCTTCCCCGCCCCGCGCCGGACGCCCACCGACCCCGACTACGTCCGTCAGACCTCCGGGCCGGACCTACCAGCCGCCGGCTGAGCCGGAACGTCCACCCACACCTCAAAGGAACACGTCATGACCCTGCGCGAGACCCGGCGCATCCTCCTCGACGGCAACGTCGTCGACGTCGTCCGTCACGGTGAGACCTTGGTCGCAGGCGACGGCCGGGAGGTGGCGATCGCCGACACGACCCATCTCCCTCCCGTCATGCCGTCGAAGATCGTCTGCGTCCACCTCAACTACTCCTCCCGCGTCGAGGAGATGCTGACCACGCTGCCCCCGGCGCCGACGTACTTCCACAAGCCCGTCTCCGCGCTCAACGCCCACGAAGGCGCCGTGGTGCGGCCGCAGGGCTGCAAGTGGCTCAACTACGAGGGTGAGATCGCCATCGTCATCGGGCGCACGGCCCGCAACATCTCGCCCGAGGAGGCCGGGGACTACATCCGCGGCTACACGATCGGCAACGACTACGGCCTGCACGACTTCCGCGACACCGACTCCGGCTCGATGCTGCGGGTCAAGGGCGCCGACACGCTCTGCCCGCTGGGGCCCGGCATCGTCGAGGGCTGGGACTTCCGCGACAAGCGCATCCGCACGATCGTCAACGGCGAGGTCCGGCAGGACGGCAACACCCACGAGATGACGTGGGACATGCACTACCTGGTCGCTGACATCGCCCGCACCATCACCCTGCAGCCGGGTGACGTGCTGATGTCCGGCACGCCCGCGATCTCGCGCACCGTCTATCCCGGCGACGTCGTGGAGGTCGAGGTGGAGGGGCTCGGCACGCTGCGCAACCACATCGTGGAGGGTCCGACCCCGATCCGGAGCGATGTCGGCGCGCAGCCGACCGAGAGCGAAGAGGTCCTCTCGACCGCCAAGGGTGGTGACTGGGAGTTCCGCGGCGTCCGCAAGCCCGACCTGAGCAACACCCGCTGACGCACCAGGACGTCACGTCATGACTGGATCTCGCATGGCTGAGGGCACGCGACCCCTGGTGGTCATCCCGGCGCGGTTCTCCGCGAGTGCGTCCGCGTTGCGCTACCGAGCCGAGGTGGCGGCAGCCACCCTGGTGCAGGCGGTGTACGACGCCGGTGCCGAGCCGCTGGTGATCCATCCCGAGGCGCCCGAGGGCATGCCGGAGGAGCAACTCGACGCCTTGGTGCGCCTCCGCATCCACATGGCTGACGGGGTGTTGCTGCCTGGCGGGGGTGACCTCGCCGCTCACTGGGCGGGACAAGAGGCGCATGCGAGCCAGTACGACGTCGACGACGAGCAGGACGCCTTCGATCTCGCCCTTGCCCGGGTCGCCCTGGAGGACGGCATCCCGCTCCTGGCCATCTGTCGAGGCAACCAGGTGGTCAACGTCGCCCGTGGTGGCGACCTGGTCCAGGACATGGTCGAGACGCTCGGAGCCGACCACCGGCACCTCGTGCACGAGATCAGGATCATCGACGACTCCCCCCTACGCGAGGTGGCGCCGGCCGACACCATGTCGATCTCCTGCTACCACCACCAGGGACTCGGCCGACTTGGTCTGGGCCTGGAGGCGACGGCGTTCGCGGAGGACGGCACCATCGAGGCGGTGAGCCTGAGGGGCCACCACGGCTGGTACCTCGGGATCCAGTGGCACCCTGAGGACACCGCTGCCGAGGACCAGCAGCAAGCCGGCGTGTTCGCCGCCTTCGTCGACGCGGTGCGGCTCAACCGTGCGCGAGCCGGTGGATGCTGACCTCCCAGGTCATTCCACGGCCGTGTGCAGATCGGGGACCTCGTCCTCGATGGCGGTCACGATGTCTCGCAGGCTCTTGGTCAACGCCCTTTGACGGTTGGCCGAGATGTTGCGGACGACGCGCGACTCGATCGCGTTGAACTTCGGGTAGAGCTCCTCCATGAGCTCCTTGCCCGAGTCCGTGAGGTAGAGCTCGACCAGCCGGCGGTCGTCCTCGCGACCGCGCTTCTCGATCCACCCGCGGGCCTCGAGGGTCTTCACGACTCCGGTGAGGGTGGCCTTCGAGATGGCGGCGGCCTCGGCTGCGTGGCGCGTCTCCATGCCGTCCCAGATCCAGACGACCCACATGACGACGAAACCGGTCCAGGTGATGTCGGCGGGACGCAGCACCTCGTTTGTCACGTAGGTCCGTACCGCGTTCGCGGCACGGTAGATGCTGGAGACCGCGTGGGCAGCCTCGAAGTCGAGATCGAGCTCCGTGACTCGACTGCGCATGGCGCGCTCCGTCTCGACAAGAGTGTGCTGATCGGTCATGGGCTGATGTTATGGCCCGTATGACGACGGAGGACCCGCCCCGGCCGGAAGTTGAGCCGTAACCCCTTGACACAATCGTTCGGGTACGTACGATCGTACTACTCCGAATCCGGGGACACCAGCGAGGAAACCGTCACCATCGTGTCGCGAGCGGTCGGGGCGAGGCGAGGAGCAGACGCATGATCCATGTGGACGGCACGGCCAACGAGGCGGCTGAGTCCGACCTGACCAAGGATGGGATCGACGTGGTCCGGTTGGGCTACAGCGACCTCATCGGCGCGGAGCGCGGTCGCGACATCCTGGTCCGCCGGTTCGCGCGCACGGTGGGTGACGGCGTGGCCTTCTGCCGGTCGGTCTATGGCACCTCGCCGATGGGCGACGTGGTGGACATCGAGGGCGGCGTGTCGGCCGGTCTGCCTGACGTGGTCGCCGTGCCTGACCTCAGCACCATCCAGCCCGTCCCGTGGGAGCCGGGTGTCGCGCATGTCATCGCCGATGTGTTCAACCCCGACGGGAGTCCGTCGCAGCAGAGCCCGCGCAACGTGCTCCGTCGAGTCCTGAGCCGCTTCGCCGAGCTCGGCATGAAGCCCATCGTCGGCCCCGAACTGGAGTTCTACGTCCTCGACCGGTGCGAGACGTCGTCAACGGCTGGCGCCGGTACGGCGAGGCCACCGGCAACGTCTACACCTCCGGCTACAAGGGCGACCCGGAGAACACGCTGATCAAGTCGCTGCGCCACCTCGCCGACTACGGCCTCGACGTCGTCGCCGCCAATCACGAGTTCTCCTCGGGGCAGTTCGAGATCAACCTCTGGCACTCCGAGGCGCTCGACGCGGCGGACAGGGCGTTCCGCTTCAAGACGGCGCTGCAGGAGCTCGCGCGGATGCAGGACAAGATGGCGACCTTCATGGCCAAGCCCTTCAACGAGGAAGGGGGGTCGGGCTTCCACATCCACTTCTCGACCTGGTCGGAGGACGGTGAGGCGATCTTCGACGACCCGGACGGCGAGGATGGTCTGTCCGACGTCGCCAGGTACGCCATTGCCGGCGTCCTTGCTCATGCGCCAGCGCTCGCCGCCGTCCTGAACCCCACGATCAACTCCTACAAGCGGTTCGGTCCGGACACCCTGGCGCCCTGGCTGGTCGACTGGGGCCTCGACAACCGCAGCGCGATGGTCCGCATCCCGCCGGAGCGGGGCCGTGCGAGCCGCATGGAGCTACGCCTCGGGGACGCCTCGGCGAACCCCTACCTGGCGATCGCAGCCTTCCTCGGTGCCGCCTACCTCGGCATCCGCGACAAGCTCGACCCGCCGGCCAAGCTGGAGGGCTACGGCTACGACGCGAGCAAGGCCGACAAGCTGCCGGCCGACCTGGGCAGCGCTCTCGACGCGCTGGACGCGGACGAGGAGCTGCGCGAGCTGCTCGGCTCGGAGTTCGTGAATGCCTTCGTCACCTACAAGCGCCACGAGCTGGAACGTTTCTCCCACTGGGTCACCGACTGGGAGTTCCGGGAGTACAGCTACCACCTCTGAGCGCGCCGCTCAGGCGGCGAGAGCTGCCGCGACGGTCCCGGCGTCCGGTTGACGCAGGCCATCTGTCCGTGGATGTCCAGGCAGAGGGCAACGTCGCACGGCGCGATCGGGAGCCAGCCCCCGCTGTCCGCCAGATGTCGGTCGCCGTCCGACGGGCGCCTCGGTGCGGCCCCGATCTGAGCTCGGGTCGCCGTTGCTGTGGCACCCAGGGCCGCTTGTGGTGTCGACCGCTCGCGCATATCGTTAGGAACCTAACGATAGTCGAACCCGGGCGCCACCGCCCACAGAGGACGGACGATGGCCCAGTCGAGCGACACCAGCCCACGCCCGGGCGCCAGCGGCGCCCCGGGGCTCACGGACCTCACCGACGACGAGTGCGTCCGCCTGCAGGTCCACGGTCCGGGGGACGAGTCGACGTTCGGCCTCGGTCCTCGGGCCAAGCGCCTCGCGACGTCGCTGCTCTCGGCCTACGTCGGGGCGCCGCTGGAGCCCGGTGTCCACGTCACCACGGAAGAGGGCACGAAGTGACCCGCCGAGCGGTGCTGGTCGTGCAGCACGACCACGCCTCACCCCTCGGCCCGGTCGCCGAGCGCCTCGAGCAACGCCGCTGCCGCCTCACCACGCACCTGGTCGTGCCGGCCGAGCGGTTCACCTCGCCTGGTGTCGTCACCGACTTTCCCGACTTCACCGCCTACGACGCCGTCGTGCTGATGGCTGCCCCGTGGTCGGAGACGACGAGGAGGTCGCCTCGTGGGTCGTCCCCGAGCGTGCGCTGATCCGTGCGGCGGACGAGCAGGGCGTCCCGATGCTGGGCATCTGCTTCGGGGGACAGATCATCGCCTCCTCCCTGGGAGGCGCGGTGGTCCGCTCGGACCGTCCGGAGATCGGGTGGGCCCACGTGGCGAGCGACGACGACGCGCTCGTGCCCTCGGGTCGATGGTTCCAGTGGCACTACGACCGGTGGGAGCTGCCCCCGGACGCGGTCGAGGTCGCCCGCAATCCTGCGGCGTCCCAGGCTTTCGTGCTTCGGCGCAACCTCGCGGTGCAGTTCCACCCCGAGCTGACCGACACCCAGCTGGCCGGCTGGCTCGGCAACGGCGGGACCGACAAGGCAGCGACCGCGGGCCTCGCCCCCGAGCAGCTGCTTGACGAGACCGCTGCCCTGCAGCAGGACGCGCACGTGCGCTCCCACCGGCTGGTCGACGCGTTCCTCGACCGCGTGGCGTCGTTGCCGGGAGCCACCGGGACCGCTGCGGCCCGCGGCTAGCGCTCGGCGCACGACGGCTGCAGCCGAGCCGCCGGTGCGGCGACCTGCTCACGCGCCGGGGGGCCCTTCGGTCCAGGCGACGAGGGCGGGGTGCGCGGTCGCTGTCGCGGCCGTCCCCCCGGCGCTGTCCATCACCCTCGGCGTCGACAGCATCGTCGCCAACCCCATCGTTTCCTGACTCGCCATGGTCGCGTCGCGATCCACTCCCTCCCCTGGGGCCGGCTGGCGGCCGCAACCCTGGCGTGATGCCTGGACGAACCGGCCGGCTCTCTGGGTGGCCGGCACCCCGGGTGCCTTCGGCGAGTCCCACGACCTGGCGGTCCTGCTGGCCACCGGCAGGCGTGCGACCCCGACCGCACACGACACCTCCGCGGCGCCCGCACCCGCGCCGCCGACACCGGTCCGCCCCACCCCCTGAAGCTCGGGACCATCCGGGCCGAGTCGGCACCTGTATGGCGCTGGGCCGCTCTCGGTGTGACACTTGTCTGTAGCCGGGCGCGGGCACTGACAGTTGAGATGAAAACTCAAGAACGTCGTGGTGGCTCATTCGGAGAGCACACGTCGACGCGCGGAGACCCGCGGCGTCGCACCGATCGAGAGGATCTGCCCATGCCTCGTCCAGTGAAGCCCTGCAGCCCGTCCACCGATCACCGAGCGGTCTGACGTGTCCGGCGGTCCGGAGCTGAAGAAGGCCCTCAACCAGCGGCAGCTGACGATGATCGCCATGGGCGGGGTGATCGGCGCGGGCCTGTTCGTCGGGTCGGGCACGGTCATCCACGAGGCCGGGCCGGCTGCGTTCCTCACCTACGCCCTGTGCGGCGTGCTCATCATCATGGTGATGCGGATGCTCGCCGAGATGGCCGTGGCCAACCCCTCCACGGGTTCCTTCGCCGACTACGCGCGCAAGGCACTCGGTGACTGGGCCGGCTTCTCCGTGGGCTGGTTGTACTGGTACTTCTGGGTCATCGTCGTCGGCTTCGAAGCAGTGGCCGGAGCGAAGGTGATGAACTTCTGGTTGCCCGATGTGCCCACGTGGGTGCTCAGCCTCGTCCTCATGCTCCTCATGACGGGCACCAACCTCATCTCGGTCTCGTCCTTCGGTGAGTTCGAGTTCTGGTTCGCCGGAATCAAGGTCGGCGCCATCGTCGTCTTCCTCGCCTGTGGCGCGCTGTTCGTCCTGGGGATCTGGCCCAGTGCCGGTCTCGACTTCAGCAACCTCACGGCGCACGGTGGCTTCTTCCCACGCGGTGGGCTGGCGGTCACCGCCGGAGTGGTGACGGTCATCTTCTCGATGGTCGGCGCCGAGATCGCCACCATCGCCGCAGCGGAGTCCGACGATCCCGAGCGGGCCGTCGCCAGGGCCGCCAACTCGGTCATCACCCGGATCGCGATCTTCTTCGTCGGCTCGATCTTCCTGCTCACCGTCATCCTCCCGTGGAACTCGAGCACCCTCCAGGCGTCCCCTTACGTCGCGGCATTCCAGAAGATGGGGATCCCGTACGCCGACCAGGTGATGAACGCCGTCGTCCTGACTGCGGTGCTCTCCTGCCTGAACTCAGGGCTCTACACCGCCTCCCGGATGCTCTTCGTCCTCGCCGCGCGTCGCGAGGCCCCCGCATCGATGGTGTCGGTCAACTCGCGCGGCGTGCCGACCGTCGCGATCCTGTCCTCGTCGGTAGTGGGCTTCCTCGCCGTGATCATGGCGGCCGTCTCGCCCAGCACCGTGTTCTCCTTCCTGCTCAACTCCTCCGGTGCCGTCATCCTGTTCGTCTACCTGCTCATCGCCGTCTCCCAGATCATCCTGCGCTACCAGGCCGACGAGTCGACGCTCAAGGTGAAGATGTGGCTCTTCCCCGCGCTCTCGGTGATCACGGCCCTGAGCATCGTCCTGGTGCTGGTGCAGATGGGGCTGACTGACGGCGTGCGGATCCAGCTGCTGCTGAGCCTGATGTCGTTCGCGGTGGTCATCGTCCTGTTCTTCATCAACAGAGCTCGGATCGCCCGGCTGCCCGAGCCCGCGGCGGCGCCGAAGCCGACCGGTGACGCTCACCGTGTGCTCGTCCTCGCCAACCAGACCCTGGAGGCTGACGAGCTGACGAGCGAGCTCCACCGGATCGACTCCTCGGGCGATGCGACCTACTACGTCTGCGTCCCCGCCAGTCCGGTGGAGACCGGGACCGCCTGGACCCATGGGGCGGTGTCGATCCGCGATGCGACGACCGAAGCCGCGCAGCGGCGGTTGGACCGGACGCTCGAGACCCTCAGGGGCCACAAGCTCGACGCCACCGGCCGCCTCGGCGACTACCGGCCGCTGCGTGCGCTGCAGACCGCGGTGGAGGAGTTCCGTCCCGACCAGATCGTCGTGGTGACGCTGCCCGCGTCGGACTCGGTGTGGCAGCGGTTCGAGGTCGTCGACCGGGCGCGCGAGCTGGGTGTGCCGGTGACGCACGTCGAAGCCGCCTCACTCGCCACGCCGGTCTGATCCATGACCATCCTCGTCGCCTACACCGCCCAGGACAGCGGCACGTCGGCCCTCGAACTGGCCAGTGTGCTCTCGCGTTCGACAGGTGAGCCGCTGGTCGTCGCTGTCGTCGTCTCCACGCCGCTGGCCGCCGGGGTTCCGGACCTGATCGACGGCGACTACCTCGGCCCCCTCACCGACTGGGGGAATTCGGTCCTGGAGAGGGCCAGGACCTCGGTGCCGCCCGACGTCGAGGCGACCTTCGAGGTCCGACAGGCATCCTCCATCCCCGGAGGGCTGCTCGAGCTGTCCGTCGAGGCCGGCGCCTCCGCCATGGTGCTCGGCTCGACCAGCAAGGGCGCTCTCGGCCGGATCTCGATCGGCAGTGTCACCGACCGGCTCCTGCACGCCGCCCCGGTGCCGGTGCTCCTGGCGCCGCGCGGCTACCGCTCCGCGCCCGGTGCCCGCATCCGCCGGGTCAACATCGGCTTCGGAGGGTCGACGGGTGGAGCGCACGTGGCCGCAGCCGTGGGGGCGCGGCTCGCCGACACGGTCGGGGCGGACCTGCGCGCAGTGCTGTTCGCGGTCCGCAGTCCCTACAGGCTCTCCGGGAGCGTCGAGGAGTCGGCCGACGACCTCGTCATCGACAGGTGGGCGGCCCAGATGAAGGACACCCTGCTGCGTCAGGTGGGAACTAGCAACCCTGCCCTCAGTGACCGGCTGGCTCGGTCGCTCGTGGTCGGTGAGGGCGTCTCGTGGGGACGGGCGATCTGGGACGTGGACTGGTGGGACGGCGACCTGCTCGTCGTCGGTCCGAGCTCCGCGGCCCCGGCCGCCCGTCTGTTCCTCGGTTCCCGCGCCTCGAAGATCCTCCGGTCGGCGCCCGTGCCGGTCTTCATGGCGCCGGCCCCGCGGGACGACTGAGCCGTCCCGGCAGCCCACGGGTCGGTCCGCGGCGGCTCAGACGAGCGCGTGCGAGATCGTGTCGAAGGCGCGCAAGGTGGTGAACAGCTTCCACGCATGCTGCGGCTCGGGCCAGCAGGAGAGCTTCGCAGCGACGACGCCGGTCTCGAGATTGACGTAGATCATCTGGCCGTGGATCCCCAGGCACAGCAGGACGTCTCGATCCGGGTAGGGCAGCCAGAACTGGTTGCGGTACATGCCGCCGGGCATGAGCGTCTCCGTCGGACTCACCGCGAAGGCGCTGCGCGAGTCCGGGTCGCCCCGGAGCGTGTCCTCGATCCAGCTGGTCGGGACCACCCTCTGTCCGGTGAGGGAGACACCACCGGAGGCCAGCATGCTGCCGAACCTGGCGAGGTCGGGAAGCGTCGCGCAGATGCCTCCGTCGTACATGCCCGACCCTGCCGAGTCGACCGCGATGGCGGCGTCGTGCTCGGCGCCGAGCCGAGACCACAGCACGCGCGACATCAGCTCGGGCATCCGGGTGCCGGCAGCGGCCTCGCAGATCCAGCCGAGGACGTCGGACTCGCCGCTGCGGTACTCGAACGGTCCGCCGTGCGGCGCCTTCTGTCGAAGGGTCAGCAGGAACTCGTACATCGTCCTCGGCGCCGCCGGGTGGCGTCGGGGAGCCCACCCGATCGCCTGCTCCAGGAGCCGGACCTCGGAGCTCGGGTCCAGGTAGTCCTCGGAGAAGTGGATCCCCGAGCGCATGTCGAGAAGGTGGCGAACGGTGGCGCCGGCGTACCCGCCCTCCCCGAGCTCGGGGACATAGGCGGCGACCAGCTGGTCGGGGTCCAGCTGACCACTCGCGACGAGCGAGCCCGCGACGATGCCGACGAGCGACTTGCTCACCGACATGAGCAGGTGCCTGGTGCCGGGTGCCATCCCTCGGTGGTAGTGCTCGGCGACCACCCGCCCGTGGTGGCTGACGATCCACCCGTCGGTGTCGGTGGCCGCCATGATCTCGGTGACGGTGGACGACGTCCCGTCCAGATGGCGAACGGCGATGTCACCGAGGGGTGCCGGAGCGTGGGTCAGCTCGGCTCCGGGTCCCGGGTCGCGCGAGATGACCGCGGTCGGGAAGAGCTCCTCGATGTGCTGGAGCGACCAGTGCAGGTGCGTCGCTGTCTGCCAGCTGTCCAGACCCACGCCGGGGTGGGGGTGGCCGGCCTGCTCGCCGAGGACCAAGGGTCTGCCTTCCGTGTCTTGTCGCGCAGCGCCTTTGACCGAGGACCAGGGACGGGCATGGTCCGGGGGAGTCGGCACCCTCAGATCTTCCCGTGGCTGACTGCTGACTCGTCCGCCACCGGCGGAGTGTCGGGCGGCACCACCACGGTACCGGTGTAGTGGGCGCGGATCGAGTCGATCAGGTGCTTGGCCCGGATGGTGAGGGTGGCGGGCTTTCCTGGCTTGCCGGTCTGCAGCCGGCCCTTGGTGACCAGTACACCGAGGTCGGCGCCCTTCCACCGGTAGTCCCCGACCCCGTAGATGCGCAGGAAGAACGCCTCGGACTCGTCCTGCAGCTGGTGCCAGTCCAGAGCCGCCCGGCGGAACACCAGCGTGCCGCTGCGATCCAGGACGTAGGAGCCGGTGGCCGCCGCCGCGTCGATCCGCTCGACTCCAGACGACGTCTCCTTGATGATCATCTGGGACCACAGGTCCACGGCGGCAAGCTCCTGCCAGCGCTGGTTGATGTCGTCGACGTCGAGGTCGAGCTCGACATCGAGGTACTCCAGGAGGTGGAACAGGAACAGCGGCACGTCGGCATACGCACCGGCGGTCACGTTGGTGATCGACGAGGCGCCGCTGATCCGTGGGTTGAGCTCACCGAGGTAGACCTCGTCGGTGTCGACGTCGACCAGGACGTCGACCTCGAAGAACCCGCGGTAGCCCTCCTTGCCGAGCCGGTCACCGAGCCGGCGGACCAGGTCACCTGCTGTGACCCGCAGCTCACCGGTGAGCACCTCGGGGAACATCTCGTTGCCGCACCAGCCACCTCGGTACGGGGTGAGCTTGGCGTGGCCGGTCAGCTCGGACATGAACGGACCGACGACGGTGCCGCACCTGGTGAGCACGGCCTCGACGGCGACCGGGCGGTTGTTGATCCGCTTCATCACCTTGACCTCGTTGCCCACGATCTGCCTGCGGTGCTTCTTCCAGTCCGCCTCGCCGGCGATGAAGAACGTGGTCTTGCCCGAGTCGCCGTACGCCGTCTGCACGACGAGGTCCGACCCGAGCGCGGCGTCCGCGGCCACCTTGGTCAGGTCGGCGTAGTCCTCGACCGTGGCCATGGTGTTCGGCACGCTCGGCACCCCGACCTCGTTGCCCAACCGCGTGGTGACCATCTTGGAGTCCAGGCGGGTGCGCAGCTCCGCCGACGGCAGGATCAGGTCGTACCCCAGCTCCTCGCAGATCGTCTCGGTCTCCTCGTCGAAGAACACCATCGCGATCTTCGGCCGGACCCCCGGCAGCGCTCGGCTCGCGATGAAGGCCCGGACCTCGGCGTTCTCCAACAGCCAGTTGTTGATCTGTTCTCCGCTGTCGAAGTCGGCGTACGGCTTGAAGCTCGGCGTGAACATCCGAGGATGGGCGCCGTCCCAGGGGTCGTAGTAGGTGATGTAGCTGAAGTTGCGCACCCACCGGTCCAGGCCCAGGAGGTTGAACGGCGTGGCCCCCAAGAAGTAGATCGGCACGTCGTTGGTCCGGAAGAAGTGCCGCACCTCGGACATGTTCCTCAGCGCCCGCTTCCGGGCACCGGGCGGCGCCGCCGCCGCAAACGCCGCATCCGTGGCCACCGTGGCCACCGGCGCGTCTCCGGCGGGCGGCGCCACCGGCGGAGGCGCGCTGGCGCCCGATGTGCTTCCCGGTGTGCCCTGCTCTGGGGTGGTGTGGGACATGGTGAGGCATCTCCTTCGGTCTTGCCGGACGATCCGTGTCGTTCTCACAGCGCCGCGCGCGCCAGGGCCTCCTCGTTGAACACGCGGTAGCCGATGCCGTCGATGAAGCCGTGGATCTCCTTGGTGTCGAGGGCGCGCATGAACGCGAGGATCTCCCGGGTGAAGACCTGTCCGGGGACGAGGACCGGGAAGCCTGGCGGGTACGGCGTCACGAACGTCGCCGACACCACCTCGCGGCCCTGCGACACGTGCTCCCAGGCCTCGTCGGGCGTGACGTACGCGCAGGCCTGCTCGTCGTAGGCCATGAAGAACGCCTTGCGGATGTCGCCTTCGGGCGTGTGCGCGTCGCCACGGAAGCACGGATGGAACGCCGAGAAGTCCGGCAGCGGAGGCGGCCCCTGGGTCAGCGCGGTGATCCGATCCTGGTGCGCAGTGCGGTTGATCGGTCCCATCCGGTCGATCTCGTCCTCGAGCTCCTCGACCAGGCTCACCAGGATCTCGATCAGGTAGGCGACCGAGCTGCGCGTAGTGCCGATGTTGGTCATGAACAGCACGCTGTTGCGCGAGGTCTTGTTGACCTGGATGCCGTAGCGGTCCATCAGGTACTCGTGCTTGAACGTCTCACCGTCCACGCCGGTGAGGCCGATGGAGATCGTGACCCGGCTGGGATCGAGCACGAACTCGTCCACCGCCCAGGCCCCCTGCCGTTCCTCCAGGTCCGCACCCACCGGGCACTCGACCCCGGACTCCCGGTGCTCGGAGGGGATCAGGTCGGTCGTGGTGAGCACGCGGAAGTAGCGGTTGAGCAGCGGATGGGCCTCCACCGTCTCGCGGAGCACCATGGCCAGCTCCACCTGCTTCTGCACCAGCTCGAAGCCCTCGAGCTCCACCTGGCGGCGGCCCATGTCCAGGGAGGCCAGGATCTGGTAGTTCGGCGAGGTCGAGGTGTGCGTCATGTAGGCCTCGCGGAAGGCCTCCTCGTTGCGGTAGCCGAAGTCCTGGTCGTGGATGTGGATCATGGAGCCCTGGCGCAGCGCCGTCAGGGTCTTGTGGGTCGACTGCGTCGCATAGACCCGCACCCGCACCCGGTCCGGGTCGGGCAGCAGGCGGGTCTCGAGCAGCACGGAGTCGTCGGCGTCGGTGAGCGCTGCGGCATGGGCGGCGTACTGCGCCCGGTACGCGGGGTCGCGATAGCGCTGCTCGAGCCGTGCCGCGGTGGCCATCGCCGTACGACCCCGGTAGGTGGGATGGAACCGGGCGAAGGCGAACCAGGCCTCGTCCCAGAGGAACAGCAGGTCCGGCTTGATGGCCAGGCACTCCTCCATCACCCGGTCGACGTCGTAGACGATCCCGTCGAACGTGCAGTTGGTCAGGGCGATCATCTTGACCTCGTCCAGCCTGCCGGCGCGGCGATAGTCCAGCAGCTGTTGCTTGAGGGTCCGCAACGGCACCGCTCCGTAGATGGAGTAGTGGTCCACGGCGTAGGCGTCCAGGTAGTTCACGCGGGCGCCGGCCATCATGAGTGCGTAGTGGTGGGACTTGTGACAGTTGCGGTCGACCAGCACGATCTCGCCGGGCTTGACGATGGACTGGACGACGATCTTGTTCGCCGTCGAGGTGCCGTTGGTGACGAAGTAGGTGTGCTGCGCGCCGAACGCGCGGGCGGCCAGGCGCTGCGCGTCCTTGATGGGTCCGTGGGGGTCCAGCAGCGAGTCCAGACCGCCCGAGGTCGCGGAGGTCTCGGCCATGAAGATGTTCAGCCCGTAGAACTCGGCCATCTCTGAGATCCACTGGGAGTTGACCACGGATTTGCCGCGAGAGATCGGTAGGGCGTGGAACACGCCGGTCGGCTTGCGGCTGTAGTCGCGAAGCGCAGTGAAGAACGGGGTCCTGAACCGGTCGGTGACGCCCCTCAGGATCGACAGGTGGAGCTCCAGCGCGTCCTGCCGGACGAAGACGCGGTGGAACCGGCGCCCGACCTGTCCGCCCATCGTCTCGATCGAGGCGCTGCCGACGAAGTACAGGTCGAGCTCGGGCCGCACCTGCGCAAGGCGCTCGCCGAGGAGCCGGACGCGATCGACCAGCGGCCGCTCCGCGACGCCGTCGAGCTCCATGCGAGGCAGGAAGTGCTGGAGCGGCTGCAGGTCGAAGCTCGATCCAGGTCGGAAGTCGGTCCGGACCACGCACGCCTGAAGGTTGAAGTTGAGCATCACCGCGACGATGGCGTCCTCGAAGCTCGACACGAACACCAGCTCGTAGACGAAGGCGTCGTCGGGCCGTTCCTGGCGGCGCAGCTCCTCGCGGATCTCGTCGGCCTCGAGCCGGGAGACGTCGGCCACCACCAGCACCTCGAACCGGGGCCGGCGTCCGCGAGCGGGCTCGCGCTTCGCCGGTGGCTCGCGCCGGTCGCGCGGGTCGTCGCACTCGGCGTCAGGTCGGGACGGGGACTGCTCGTGCGGTGCGACGACGAGCTGCCGCACGATGACCTCCACCGCCGCGTAGGCGAGTCCGTACTCCCGGTCGGCGACGCGGGCGGCGATCTGCTCGACCCGCGCCGAGCCCGGATAGGCCCAGTAGTGCTCCATGAGGGCCACGAGCTCGAGCATCGAGCCGAGCTCGTGCTCGAGCTGCTCCTCCCGCTTGCGTGAGAACGAGGCCTCGTCGAGCCGCTTCGTCGCATCGGCGATCGCGCTCCACGTGTCCGTCCTGACCTGCCACACACTGTTGTAGCCGCGGTCCGCCAGGAGCCACGGGGTCAGGTCTGCGGTGTCGGTCATCGGATCTCTCCTACGTCAGAGTGGTGACGGAGCCACGCCCTCCGCTCGGCAGCGCCTGCTCCAGGCGGCCCCCGGTCTCACCCCATGTGCGGATAGGCGTAGGTCGTCGACGCGACGAAGGTCTCCTTGATGGTGCGAGGCGACGTCCAGCGCAGCAGGTTCAGCACGGAGCCCGCCTTGTCGTTGGTGCCACTGGCTCGTGCGCCGCCGAACGGCTGCTGGCCGACCACCGCACCGGTCGGCTTGTCATTGATGTAGAAGTTGCCGGCCGAGAACCGGAGCACCTCCATGGCCTCGACGATCGCCGCACGGGACTGGGCGAGGAACGCGCCGGTGAGACCGTACGGCGCGATGTCCGCGGCCTGGCGCAGCACCTGGTCGTAGTCGGCGTCGTCGTACACGAACACTCCCAGCACCGGTCCGAAGTACTCGGCCGTGAAGACGTCGTGACCCGGATCGTCAGCCACCACGACCGTGGGACGGACGAAGTAGCCCACACTGTCGTCGGCGACGCCACCGGCGACGACCTCGGCTCCGGGGTCGTTCCGGACCTGCTCGAGCACGCCGGCGAGCTTGCCGAAGGAGCGGTGGTCGATGACGGCGCCCATGAAGTGGGAGAAGTCGGTGACGTCGCCCATCGACAGGCTCTCGACCTCGTCGATGAAGTCCGCCCTCATCGTCGACCAGATCGAGCGGGGGATGTAGGCGCGCGACGCGGCGGAACACTTCTGCCCCTGGTACTCGAAGGCGCCGCGGGTGAGCGCGGTCTTCAGGATCGACGGGTCCGCCGACGGGTGGGCGATGATGAAGTCCTTGCCGCCGGTCTCCCCGACCAACCGTGGATAGGCCTTGTACGTGCGGAGGTTCTGGCCCACGGTGCTCCACAGGTGCCCGAACAGGTTCGTCGAGCCGGTGAAGTGGATGCCGGCCAGGTCCGGGTGGACCAGCGCCACGTCGCTCACCGCCAGGCCGTCCCCGGTGACCAGGTTGATCACGCCGGGCGGCAGGCCGGCGGCCTCCAGCAGCTGCATCGTGTAGTGCGCAGCGAGCTGCTGCGTGGGAGCGGGCTTCCAGATCACCGTGTTGCCCATCAGCGCCGGGGCCGTCGGCAGGTTGCCGGCGATCGCGGTGAAGTTGAACGGCGTGATGGCGACGACGAAGCCTTCGAGCGGCCGGTGGTCGAGCCGGTTCCAGACGCCGCGGTCGTTGACGACCGGCTGCTCGGTGAGGATCTGACGACCGAAGTGGACGTTGAACCGCCAGAAGTCAGCGAGCTCGCACGGTGTGTCGATCTCCGCCTGGTAGCAGGTCTTGCTCTGGCCCAGCATCGTGGCCGCCGCGAGCGTGGTGCGCCATGGGCCGGCGAGCAGGTCAGCGGCCTTGAGGAAGATGGCGGCGCGGTCGTCGTAGGACATTGTGCGCCACTGCACCGCAGCAGCCCTGGACGCATCGACCGCCGCCGTGACGTCCGCGGCCGTCGCGTTCTGCATCGTTCCGAGCACCGCGTCCTTGCGGTGCGGTTGCACCACGTCGATCGGCGCCCCGCCCCCGAGGCGGTGCTCGCCGCCGATGGTCATGACGAGGTCGGCCCGCTCCGCCGCCATCTGCGTCAGGCGGGTCTGCAGCGCCTCCCGCGCGGGTGTCCCCGGCGCGAGGTCGTTCATGGGCTCGTTGTAGGGCACCGGGACCTGCGTGACGGCATCGAGCATACGAGTCTCCTGTCGGGGTCGTGGCGGGTCAGCGGCCGACGAGGGCGCGCACGAAGAAGGTCAGGTTGGCGGGTCGCTCGGCCAGCCGCCGCACGAAGTAGGGGTACCAGGCGGAGCCGTAGGGGATGTAGATGCGCACCCGGTAGCCGTCGCGGGCGAGCTGCTCCTGCAGGTCACGCCGGACCCCGTAGAGCATCTGGAGCTCGAAGTCGCCCTTCTCCTTGCCCTCTCGCTGGGCGACGGTGCGCGCGTGGTCGATGAGGGCGCCGTCGTGGGTGCCGAAGGCCGGGTCGTCGCCGTGGACCATCAGCCAGTCCGTGAGCAGCTTGTACTGCTCGGTCACGCCCTGCTTGTCGCGTTCGGCGACCTCGATCGGCTCGTCGTAGGCGCCCTTGACCAGCCGCACACGCGGCTTGAGGTCGGCGAGGGCGAAGAAGTCGCTCAAGGTGCGGCGCAGCATGGCCTGCATGGCCAGGCGGGTCGAGGGATGCCGTGCGACGACGTGCCGGAAGTAGACGAGCGTGTCCGAGACCAGCGCGTGGCCCTCCATGTCGATCTCGACGGCCACGCCGAGCTCGCCGGCTCGGCTCAGGATCTCGTCGAGGTTCGCCTGGCAGCTCGCCCGGTCGACGTTCTGGCCCAGCTGGGTGAGCTTGACCGAGATCTCCGCGTCCAGACCACTCTCGGCGATCGCCTCGAGCGCGGCGATGTACTCCGCGGTCGCCTCCTTCGCCCCGGCTGCATCGGTGACCCCTTCGCCGACGAGGTCGAGCAGCGCGCTGATCCCGAGAGCCTGGAGGTCCTTGGCTGCCGCCACCGCGTCCTTCAGCTCCTCGCCCGCGATGAAGCGATGCGCAGGCTTGCTGAGGATCGGGTTGCGAGTGACCATCCGCTCGAGCCCGGAGCTGGCCGCGGCTCGCGACAACGCACGCTTCAGCATTCGCTTCTCCTGTTCGTCGACTCCGGAGCTTCCTCGACTGCGAAGCCGGACGTCCCCACCAGTCAAGTCGTCGGCGCGCGGGCCGGACCACGTACACGTGTCACATCGGGAGGCGCCCCGCGTCGTACACTTGCCCATTCGGCCGTGACACCGAGAGAAAGAGAGCGATGAGGCCCGAGTTGCAGGAGATCGCCGACGAGGCGTCACGAATCCTTCGTGGCGACGTCACGATCGAGGACCGCAAGTTCAACCTCGTCGCCTTCGGCAGCCAGCACCTGGAGGTCGACGCCGTCCGTCAGTCCTCCATCCTCAAGCGCCACTCGAGTCCCGAGATCCGCGACTGGTTCGAGAAGTTCGGCATCGCCACCAGTACCGAACCTGTGCGCACCCCTGCCGATCTCGACCGGGGCATCTGGTCCCGGCTGTGCCTGCCCGCTCGGTGGCGGGGGATCACCTACGGCTACATCTGGTCGCTCGACGAGGAGACCGACCGCTTCGGCCTCGACGACCCCGCCGTCGCGCGGGTGAGGCAGCTGGCCGAGCATGCCGGTGCCTACCTCGCACAGCTGTCGCGTCAGCACGAGGACAACGCCTCCGCGGTCATGGACGTGCTGTCAGACGACACGGTCACCGTGGGTCTCGGTGCCACTCGGATCGCCGATCGGGGGTTGATCGCCCGCGACGTGCCCGTCGTGGCCGCGGTCATCGGTGCCTGGGGTGCGCCGCTTCCCAGCGCGATATCGCCCAACCTGCTCGCCCTGTCTCGTCAGGTGCTTGCCGTGACGGGACCGGACACCACGACGTTGCTCCTGCCGGCACGTGACAGCGCCGGACACGACGCGGCCCGTGATGCGGCTGCGCTGGTGCTGGACATGTACGCCGCGGAGGTCCCCGCCGCCTGGGGTGGTCGGCTGGTCGCCGGGATCGGCGATCCCCGCCCGGACATCGGTCAGGCGCGCGGCAGCGCGCTGGAGGCCCGGCTGGCGGCGCGCGTGGCCTCCGCACAGGCATCGGCCGGCCCGGTCGCACGCTGGGAACAGCTGGGGATCTATCGGCTGCTCGCCGCCGCGCCGGACGCCGAGCTGGCCCACCTCCTGCTCGACACGCCCGTGCGGAGGCTGCTCGACGAGCCCGACCCCACGCTGGCCGACACCGTGCTGGCCTACCTGGACCGTGCCGGCAACATCGCGCAGACCGCTGCGGACCTGCACATCCACCGGCAGACCCTCTACAACCGGCTCGCCAAGGCCGAGAAGCTGACCACCTTGGACCTCCAGACGGGACGGGACCGCCTGCGGCTGCACATGGGCCTGGTGCTCGCCCCGCTGATCGGCGCCGCGCGGACCGACCCCCCACCGGACACGGAGTAGGGCCGTCCCTCAGCGCGCGAGCGCGTCCCCCAGCTCGCGCTCGAGGACGTCGATGATCTCCGGCCGCAGGCGCGCGGCGGAGATCACCGCGTCGACGGAGCCGACCGCCACGGCACGGTGGATGTCGTGGACGCCGTCGAACTCCGCGGCGACCTCGCCGAGCTTCTCCGCCCGCACCGAGGCGCGGACCTCGGCCAGCTCGACGACCAGACGGCCGCGCTCGGCCGTCGAGGCCTCGGCGACGGCCTGCTCCAGGTCCGCCACCCGGGGGTCGCGCGCCGTGCGTTTGCGCACCTCGCCCGCGAAGACCACCGCGGCGGCGGGGGCGCCACCGATCACGGAGGCGTAGGAGCCCTCGAGGGCGAGCACCGTCATCCGCGGGTTGAGCGCCTTGGAGAACACCACGAACGCCCCGCCGTGGTAGCGCGAGATGACGGTGAAGACGATCGGACCGTCGAAGTTGACGATCGCCCGGCCGATCTCGGCGCCGTACTCCAGCTGGAGGTTGCGCATGGAGTCGGGCGACCCGTCGAACCCGGAGAGGTTGGCGAGCACCACCAGGGGCCGGTTGCCGCTGGCGGCGTTGATGGCGCGCGCGGCCTTCTTGGAGGACCGGGGGAAGAGGGTGCCTGCGGTGTAGGTGTCGGGCCCGTCGGTCGGCGGGAAGCCGCGCCGGGGAACCGGCTTGGACTCGATCCCGAGCAGGCAGACCGGGTAGCCGCCGAGGTGGGCGTCGAAGACCACGGTGGTGTCGGCGTCGGCCGTGCCGGCCCAGCGCTCCAGCGGGGTGTGGTCCTGGTCGGACAGGGCCCGCATCACGGTCCGGACGTCGAAGGCCTTCTTGCGGTCGGGGTTGCGCTCGGCGGAGAAGATCTCCCCGACGGTGCCGAAGTCGCTCCCCGGATCGGTGTGGGGGTACGTCGAGACGTCGCGGTCGGCCGGGTCCGTGGTCTGGCTGCGTCGCGGGCCTCCCTCGCCGGGCGCGACGTAGGTGTGCTCGTAGTGGGCCATGAGCACGTCGAAGGCGCCGGACAGGTCGGGCGCCCAGTACTGCGCCTGGCCATTGGGCCCCATCACGCGGTCGTAGCCGCCGATGCCGAAGTTGTCCTCCGCCGACACCCCGCCGGAGAAGTCCAGCGACTGCTTGCCGGTGAGCACCATGGCACTGTCCGGGGTCATCACCAGGATGCCCTTGGTGTGCATCAGCATGGTCGCCTCGGCGTTCCAATAGGGCTGCGCGCCCACGTTGATGCCCGCCACGACGACGTTGATCTCGCCGCCGGCCTGGGTGAACTCGACGATCCGCCGCAACGCGGCGGCGACCCAGTCCATGTTCTCGGTGCCGGAGTCCATCGAGATGCGGGCACCGGCCGAGAGGGCGAACCACTCGAGCGGGACGCCCATCCGCTCCGCGAGGTCGAGCGCGGCGATGATGCGGGAGCACTCGGGCTCCGAGACCGCGCCCAGCGCCTTGGTCGGGTCCCCGCACAGGACGACGCGGGTGACGCCCTCGGGGTGCAACGGGGTCGGGGTGGACACGACGGCGACGAGGATGCCGGCCTTGTTGAGGCCGCGCGGCCGCTCGACCGGCACGAGGACGCCGGTGTCGTCGAGGTCGTGCTCGACCAGCGTGCCGTCGGCGCCGACGAGGAGGGACTCCAGCTCGTAGGGGTAGACCAGGCCGCGCCGACGTGCCCGCAGGACCTTGGCGTCGTAGTCGTCCAGGGGCTTGAGCGGCTCGGTGGGGGGATCCTCGATCGAGGCGACGACGCCGGCTCCGGGCCGCGCCCGGAACGCGATCGAGATCGGCACCGGCGTCCCGTCGGGGCCGGCGACCCGGCCCTGCGCGCGCACCTCGGCGATGCCCGCGCCGTCGGTGAGCGGGGTGATCTTCCCCTGCAGGCCGGTCAGCTGCTCGACGTCGGCCTCGACCACCGGCCACACCTGGACCCAGACATGGTTGAGGTCGAGCTTGGCGCCGTCGGCGCCGCGTGAGGTCCGCACCCGGCGGACGGCCTCCAGGCAGTTCTCGATGGCTCGCTCGGCGTGAGGCACGCCGACGACGCGGCCGTGCTCGTCGCGGACGACCGCGAGCTGGCGGACCTGGGCGAGTGCGACCAGGCGCCGGTCGGCCGGGTTGTCCTTGGCGACGCAGTCGTAGAGCAGGACGTCGTCGGAGGCCTCGAGCCGCGTGACGTCGAAGTGGCGCAGCCGCCACAGGTTGAGCCGCCGTCCGACCATCGGGTGGACGCCGTGGACGAGGTCGTCCTCGACGACGCCACCCTGCCCGTCGGGTCGGAAGGTGAAGTAGTCGACGGCCTTCCCGGAGCCGGGGCAGACCGCGAGCGTGACGCGCCGGGCGTCCTGCGCGAGCTCGACCCGGCTCAGGACCTCCCGCAGCTGCGACTCCACGGCCGCCGGGGACTCGGGCGCGGTGGGCCAGTGCAGGTAGAGGTCCACCACCGCCTGGTCGCCCTCGCGGCGCTCGGCGAGCTCGGCCGCGATGCTCGCGACGAGCGTCGAGCCCGGGTCGGAGAGCTCGGCGACGGAACCGGCCGTGGAGACCAGCCGCGTGGGCCGGTCGTCGATCACGTAGTCGGCGAAGACCATCGGGCGGCCCGCGCGCTGCAGCGTGGTCAGGTCGTGGAGGTCGAATTCGCGGTAGTGCCGCCTGACCAGGACCTCGAGCAGGGGCTCGTCCCCCTCCACCCCGCGTTCGATCCGCTCGGCGAGGAACCGCACGATCGGCTCGGGGATCGCGGCGAGCGCCTCGATGCGGGCGGCGCGGTCCGGTGCCTGCGGGTCGTCGGCGAGTGCGGCGACCTCGTCGCGGACGCTGCCGAGGACGCTGGCGCGCTCGGCGTCGACGACCGGCTGGTCGAACCACCGGAACCGCACGCTGCGCGCCAGGTCCCCGATCACGGGGAACCTCAGCTGCGTGGCGCCCTTGAGCCGTTCGAGCAGGTCGCGGACGTGGGCTGCCCGTCCGTCGGAGGGGGGCGGCTCGTCGATCCAGTGCTGCAGGACCGCGGCGACGACCTCCACCTCCGCGGCGGAGTGCTGCTGGGCGAGGAAGACGCGCAGCACCGCCTCCTCCAGGGCGGGCGTGCGGTCGAGGTCGCGGATGCCGTAGTGGGCGAGCACCCGCTCGAGGCGGCGACGGAACTCCTCCGGCAGGCCGCCCCGCTCGGTGTCGAGGCTGCGGAGGAAGGTGTGGAAGTGCTCGCGCGAGCTGTGCACGCGCAGCTCGGTGTGACGTTCCTCGTCGACCGGGTGGTTGCGGCTGAGCTCGGCGAAGTCGGTGAAGAGCTCGAGCAGCGTGGCTTCGTCCGCGACGACGTCGACGCCCGAGGACCGCATCTCCTCACGCGCCTCGAGGTAGTCCTGGAGGACGGCGGTGCGCTCCCGGTGCGGCACGTCGTACCCGAGCAGCAGGGCGGAGATCTCGGCTCGGGCGCGGGCAGCGCGCTCGCCGGCGTCGACCAGGGCGTCGTCCTGGGGCAGCGCCAGGGCCGGACCCTGCGCCGCGGCCGCGGGGCTCTCGGTGGCCCCCTCGTCGCCGGCGGGTTCGAGCCGGAGCAGCGCCGTGCCGGTCTCGACCTGGCTCCCGGTGGTCACGAGCAGGTCGCGGACGCGGGCGTCGAACGGCGCGTGGACGACCGTCTCCATCTTCATGCTCTCCAGCACGAGCACGGCCGCGCCTGCGGCGACGACGTCGCCCGCGGCCACGGGGGAGGCGACGACGAGCGCCGGGGCCGGTGACCGCAGCACGCCGCCCTCGTCGCGGCTCACCCGGTGGGTGATGCCGTCGACCTCGACGAGGTGGGTGGGCCCGTGCACGGCCGACACGACCCGGTGGCGACGTCCCCCGACGACCAGGTGGGCGTGGAAGGCGTCGATCCACTCGATGGCCACCTGGGCCGACGTCGAGGCGCCTCCGCTCGCGATCGAGACGCGGTAGCGGCCGGGGGCGCGTTGGAGGCAGGTCAGCTGGTACGTCGTGCCACGGAGCTTGACCTCGACGGCGTCCCCGACCTTGTGCTGCACCTGCGGGCGACCGCCGTGCGCGGTCTCGAGCAGCCGGTCCTTCTCGACGCGCAGCTGCTCGTCGTAGGCGGCGATCGCCGCCACCACCAGGGCGATCTCGAACCCCTCGTGGCTGACCAGCCGGCCCTCCGAGCGGGCGCGGTCGATCCACGCCGTGTCGGCCCAGGCCGGCTCGCCGGAGGTGATCTCGGACTGGTCGAGCAGCTCGAGGATGAAGCTCTTGTTGGTGGTCCCGCCCTCGATCACGACGGTCGTCTCGGCCAGGGCGCGCCGGAGCCGGGCCAGTGCCTCGGCGCGGTCGCGGCCGCTGGCGATGATCTTGGCGATCATCGAGTCGAAGTCGGCGGGGATGACGTCGCCCTCGCCCAGGCCGGTGTCCACCCGGATGCCGGGACCGCTCGGCAGGTCCAGCAGGGCGACCCGACCGGGTGAGGGTGCGAAGTCGCGATCGGGGTCCTCGGCGTTGAGCCGGGCCTCGATCGCGTGGCCGCGCTCCTCGGGACGCGCGCCCTCGAGCCGGCCGCCGGCCGCGACCCGGATCTGGGCCTTGACCAGGTCGGTGTCGGTGGTCACCTCGGTGATCGGGTGCTCGACCTGCAGGCGGGTGTTGACCTCGAGGAAGGCGAAGCTGCGCTCCTCCGGCTGGTAGAGGAACTCCACCGTGCCGGCGCCGACGTAGCCGACGGCGACGGCGAGCCGCTCGGCGGAGGCCTTGAGCTCGTCGTTCTGCTCCGGGTCGAGCAGCGGGGAGGCGGACTCCTCGACGACCTTCTGGTTGCGCCGCTGGACCGAACAGTCCCGCACCCCGATCGCCCACGCCGTGCCGTGCCCGTCGGCGATGACCTGGACCTCGACGTGGCGGGCGCCGCTGACGACGCGCTCGAGGAAGACCACGCCGCTGCCGAAGGCGCGCTCGGCCTCGTCGCGCGTGCGCTGGTAGGCGTCCTCGAGCTCGGCGGCCGTCGTGACCTTGCGGATGCCGCGTCCGCCGCCGCCCGCGGTCGCCTTGAGCATCAGGGGATAGCCGATCGACTCCGCTGCGGTGAGCGCGGCCTCGAGGGTCTCCACCGGCCCCTCGCTCCACGGCGCGACCGGCACGCCGACCTCCTGGGCGAGGAGCTTGGAGCCGATCTTGTCCCCGAGCCGGCGCATCGCCTCGGCGGACGGACCGATGAAGGTCACGCCGAGGCGCTCGCAGAGGTCGGCGAACGCGGGGTCCTCCGCCACGAACCCCCAGCCGACCCACACCGCCTCGGCCCGCGTCGCGACGAGGGCCGCCTCGAGGACCGCGAGGTCGAGGTAGGGGCGCGCTGACGCCGGTCCGAGCGCGTGCGCCTCGTCGGCCTCCCGGACGAACATCGCGTGCCGCTCGGCGTCGGTGTAGAGCGCGATCGTGGTGAACGGCTCCCCGGCTGCCTGCAGGTCGCGGACGGCATGGATGAGCCGCATGGCGGCCTCGCCGCGGTTGACGATCGCGATGCGTGAGAACACGTCGGTCCCTTCGGGGTCAGCTGCTCCGGAACGCGATGGCGATGTTGTGCCCGCCGAAGCCGAAGGAGTTGTTGAGGGCCGCGACGTCGCCCGAGGGGAGGTCGCGGGGCGCGGTGGCGATGTCGAGACCGAGGTCCTCGGGGTCCTCGAGGTTGATCGTCGGCGGGACCACCCGGTGGTGGACGGCCAGCACCGTCGCGACGGACTCGAGCGCACCCGCCGCGCCGAGGAGGTGGCCGGTCATGGACTTCGTGCCGCTGAGCACCACCGAGCCGGCGGCCTCCTCGCCGAGCGCCTGCCGGATCGCCGAGGCCTCGGCGAGGTCGCCCTGCGGGGTCGAGGTGGCGTGCGCGTTGATGTGCAGGACGTCGGTGGCGGCGAGCCCGGCGTCCGCGATCGCCTTCCGCATCGCCCGGGTCGCCCCTGCGCCGGACGGGTCCGGCTGGGCGATGTCGTGCGAGTCGGCGGTGATGCCGTGGCCGGCCGCGACGGCGTACACCCGCGCGCCGCGTGCGGCCGCGTGCTCGGCGGACTCGAGCACGAGCACGGCGGCACCCTCGCCCAGCACGAACCCGTCGCGCCCCTTGTCCCAGGGACGCGAGGCCCGCTCGGGCTCGTCGTTGCGCTTGGACAGCGCCATCATCTGGCCGAACGCCGCCATCGGCAGGGCGTGGATCGCGGCCTCGGTGCCTCCGGCCACGACGACGTCGGCCCGGCCCAGCCGGATCATGTCGATGCCGAGCGCGATGGACTCGTTGCCCGAGGCGCAGGCCGAGACGGGCGTGTGCACGCCCGCCTTGGCGCCGAAGGTCAGGCCGACGGCCGCAGCGGGGCCGTTGGGCATCAGCATCGGGATCGCGAGCGGGGACACCCGGCGAGGACCCTTCGCCTTCAGGGTGTCGTAGTTGCTCAGCAGGGTGGTGACGCCACCGATGCCGGAGGCGATCGCCACGGCGAGGCGCTCGGCGTCGACCTCCGCCTCGTCGAGCCCGGCATCGGCCCACGCCTCGAGAGCAGCGATCAGCGCGAACTGGCCCGAGCGGTCCAGGCGCCGTGCCTTGACCCGGTCGAGGACCTCGAGCGGCTCCACCGCGACCTCGGCCGCGATCCGGGTGCCGAGCTCCTCGGCCCACTCGTGCTCCAGGACCCCGACCCCGGACCGGCCGGCCAGCAGGGCCTCCCAGGTCGAGGGCACGTCGCCCCCGACCGGGGAGGTCGCCCCGAGGCCGGTGACGACGACCTGTGTGCTCATCTCAGCCCTGGGCTCGCTCGATGAACGAGACGGCGTCGCCGACCGTCTTGAGGTTCTTCACCTCGTCGTCGGGAATGCGGACGCCGAACTTCTCCTCGGCCGCGACGACGATCTCGACCATCGACAGGGAGTCGACGTCGAGGTCCTCGACGAACGACTTGTCCGGCTGGACCTCGTCGGCGTCGACGCCGGCGATCTCGTTGACGATCTCGGCCAGCTCGGCTCGGACGTCGGTTGCCATCGGTTCTCCTTCGGTTGCGGTTCACGGTTGCCCGCCGGCGAGCGGCGGGAGTCTGTCGGGCTAGGGGACCCGCACCACCTGCGCGGCGTAGGCGAGCCCTGCGCCGAACGCGATCAGCAGCGCGAGGTCCCCGCTCCTGGCCTCACCTTCCGCCATCATCCGGTCGAGCGCCAGGGGGACGGAGGCGGCAGAGGTGTTTCCCTGGTCGACGATGTCGCGGGCGATCCGCACGTGTGGCGGCAGCTTGATCGCCCGCGCCATCGCGTCGGTGATGCGGCTGTTGGCCTGGTGCGGCACGAAGACGTCCAGGTCGTCGACGGTCAGGCCTGCCGCGTCCAGTGCCGCGTGCGCCACCTTGGCCATCTCGTAGGACGCCCAGCGGAAGACCTGGCTGCCCTGCATGACCAGGTGCGGCATGAACGGACGCTCCGCGGCGATCACGTCGCGCCAGTCCTCGGTCTGGCGGATGAGGTCGAACTGCTCGCCGTCGGAGCCCCACACGACCGGGCCGATGCCCGCCTCCTCGGACGGTCCGACGACCACGGCGCCGGCGCCGTCGGCGAAGATGAACGCCGTCCCGCGGTCCGTCGGGGAGGTGATGTCGGTCAGGCGCTCGACCCCGATCACCAGCACGTGACGGGCGCTGCCCGCGCGGACCATGTCGTTGGCGAGCGCGACGCCGTGGCAGAAGCCTGCGCACGCGGCCGAGATGTCGAAGGCCACGGGGTGGTCGAGCCCGAGCTCGTGGGCGATCGCGGTCGCGACCGCCGGGGTCTGGAGCAGGTGCGAGACGGTGGCGACGATGACGCCGTCGATCTGGGCCGGGTCGACCCCCGCCCGCTCCATCGCCTGCCGCGCGGAGGCGACGGACATCATCTGCACCGTCTCGTCAGGGCCCGCGAACCGGCGGGTCCGGATGCCCGAGCGCTGCTGGATCCACTCGTCGCTGGAGTCGATCGCCTCGACCACTTCGGCGTTGGGGACCAGCCTCACGGGCCGGTAGGCGCCGACGCCCAGAACCGCGCCGTGCCGTGCGCCGACGATGGAGCCGATGGTCTTCATGGCACGACCCCTCCCAGGTTCACCCGGGCCGGGAGCGGCCGGGACGACGCCAGGCTATGCAGTCCGCGGGCTCCGCGGTCGACCGGGCGGCTACCGGTCAGTATGCCGAGACGGGCGTCAGGACCAGGCTCCGTGGACGTGGACGGCGAGCGGCACGGTGGAGGTCAGGTTCCACAGCTGGCGGGCGTCCTCGTGGTAGAGGTTGATGCAGCCGTGGCTGTGGCCGCTGAAGGGGTCGGTCATGGTGGCCGACCCGTGGAAGGCCTGTCCGCCGGAGAAGAACTGGCTGTAGGGCATCGGGCTGTCGTAGAGGCTGCTGACGTGGTCGACGTCGCGGTAGTAGACGGCGAAGTGGCCGGTGCGGGTGGGGTGGTCGATCGCGCCGCCGCGGGCGAGCCAGGCGTTGACGAGGCGGCCGTCGCGCCAGAGCGTGACCTCGTGCCGGGTGCGGTCGTAGCAGGCGTCCCAGCCGGTGCCCTCGTCGCACGCGGCGGGGACCTCGACCCGGCCGCGGATGGTGGCGGGGATCAGCCGGCGCCACGTGGCGCGGTCGGCGGTGCCGGTCACGGTCAGGTGGGCGCGGCGCTGGTAGCGCTGCACGGCCGCCTTGGTCAGGTCGCCGAAGTAGCCGGTCACCGGCCCGTCGTACACGCCGGCCCAGCGCAGCCGGTACTGCAGCTCGCGGACGTGGGAGATCTGGGAGGGGGAGGAGTCGCGGGCGCCGTGGCGCACGGTCTCGCGGACGAACCTGGCCGGCGAGGTCGCCCGGGCTGACAGGAGGGCGGTCGGGCCCGACGTGGTCGTCGTGGGGGTGGTCGTGGTGGTCGTGGTGGCCGCGGTCGCCGGCAGCGCGAGGCTCAGCAGTGCTGAGGCCAGGGCGGCGGTGAGGGCGGCGCGGAGGGGGAGTCGCATGGTCGGCTTTCCGGGACGGGGCTGTTGCCCTCTCCACGCCCCGCGCGACAAAAAGGTTGCCTCCACCGCGAGCTCTGTCCGCCGCTGCGCCCACGTGATGCTCGGCGGGTCATCGCTGGGGCGGTGGCCGGGACGGGGACCCGCGGTCGGACAGCTCGTCGACGACCCGGTAGCCCACGGCGACCACGGGCACCGCGGCGATGGCGCCCAGGATGCCGGCGAGCGTCGTGGCCGCGGTGACGGCCAGCACGATGACCACCGGGTGCAGATGGAGCGCGCGTCCCATCACGAGTGGCTGCAGCACGTTGCCCTCGACCTGCTGGACCAGCAGCACGACGCCCAGCAGGACGAGCGCCTGGACGGGGCCGAGCAGGACCAGGGTGACCCCGACGGCGAGCGCACCGCTCACCGTCGCGCCCACGATCGGGACGAAGGCGCCGATGAAGACGATGAGGGTGAGCGAGGCCGCCAGCGGGACGCCCATGACGAACATGGCGGCACCGATGCCGACGGCGTCGATCAGCGCCACGACGACCGTGCCCCGGACGTAGTTGGTCAGCACGTCCCAAGCGGCCTTGCCGGCCCGGTCGACCTCGGTCCGTCGTGACCGCGGCGTCCAGCTGAGCAGCCACAGCCACATGTCCCGACCGTCCTTGAGGAAGAAGAAGATCAGGAAGATGACGAGCACCAGCCCGATGAGCAGCTGGAGCAACAGGTTGGCACCGGCCGACGGGCTCGGGAGCCAGTCCCGGACGTAGGAGACGAGCTGGTTCTCCGCCTGGTCGAGTCGCTCCTGGTTGAGCTGGAGCGGAGACTGCACGAGCGTGTCCTTCAGACGGCTGACGGCGTCGGTCAGGGCGGACTGCAGGCTGCCGACCTGGGACAGGGCGCGGTTGACCACCAGGAACAGGGCGCCGGCGACGAACGCCAGCAGCAGCCCGATCGCGCCGAGCGAGGCCAGCCACGTGGGGAACCGGCACCAGCGCAGTGCCCGGTAGATCCACGAGAGCAGGCCGGTCAGCAGGATTGCGCCGACGAGGGCGAAGGTCACGGTGCGCACCGCCATCACGACGTTCGCCACGAGCCACAGGAGGACGCCCAGCAGGAGGACGGCGACGACGTACGCGACCGTCTTCCTCAGCCAGGACGGCATGGTGCTCGACCCCGGCGAGCCGGACTTCGGGATGTGTTCGGTCAACGATCTCGCCGATCTCGCGGGGACGGTGCTGGTGGGTCGTGGGAGGGGGCTTGACGCTGGTGCTCTCGGTCTCCGGAGGTCAGCATCCGCCGAAGATCGCGGAGGATGCGCGTGAGGAGCCGCGAGACCTGGATCTGGCTCACCCCGATCTCGTTGCCGATCTCCTGCTGCGTGCGCTCCTCGAAGAAGCGCATGGCGAGGATCCGCTGGTCCCGCTCGCCGAGCCGGTGGAGGAGCGGCTGCAGCATGACGCGCGCTTCGATGGCCGACAGCGCGTGGTCCGGCGCCGCCGTGAGGTCCCACGCCGTGGCGCCGCCGTCGGCACCGACGCGCTGGTCCAGGGACACGGGGGTGTAGCCGCCCGTGGCCAGCACCGCCTCGCGGACCTCGTCCTCCTCGACGCCCAGGTGGTCGGCGATCTCGGGTGGCCGCGCCGACCGGCCCAGACGTTGCGCCAGCTCCTCGTGCGCCAGCGCGACCTGCCTCTGGAGGACCTGGAGGCGGCGTGGGGGACGCACGAGCCAGCCGAGGTCGCGGAAGTGGTGCTTGAGCAGCCCGTGCATCGTCGGCAGGGCGAAGGCGAGGAAGCTGTCCCCGACCCGGGGGTCGAAGCGCTTCACCGCGAGGACGAGTCCGGTGTAGGCGGTCTGCTCGAGGTCGTCCTGTCCCACGCCGCGCCCCCGGTACCGGGCGGCCACGCCGCGGGCGACGCCGAGGTGCAGGCACACGATCTCGTCGTGCAAGCGCTCCCGCTCCGACTCGGTGGGCGCCGCGAGACAGGCCTCGAAGAGCTCGCCGGTGCGTCGCGTCCGCTCCTCCCGCGCGTCCTCGAGCCCCTGCCGGAGCGTGGGGGACGAACGAGCTGCGCAGCGAGGGACGTCCCGGTCCATCGGCACCTCCAAGGAAAGGTGACGGCGCGGCCGGTCTGCTTCAGCGCGAGTGGTCGGTCCAGGAGCCGACCTGTCCCCGAGCATATCTATGCGTCGCGCATCGATTCAATCGGAGTCGCCCCTCCGGAGGTGACCACCTGTCCACCCTGCTGGGCTGCCGGCGTCGGCGCCGGCCCGGCACGGTGTCCGGACGCGGCGCCGACCATCTCCCGGGTCGCTACACCGGGCGTGGCTTGCTGGACATCTCACCCAGCAGGTAGTCCACCATCAGTGCCGCCAACGAGGCGGCCGACAGGCTCAGCAGCGCCGCTCTTGCTTTCCGTCCCATGAGTTCCTCCTGCATGGAGTCGAGGGGTGGATGATCCACCCCGGGTGCCGGGGTGTTGCCCTGTATGCGCCACGGCATACGGGGTCTTCTCGCAGTGGCTCCCCGTCCTCGCCCGTCCTCGCCCGTGCTCGGCAGGGAGGTCGGTCGGTGCCGTATGGGACGGGCCGGAGGGGGAATGACGCTGCCCGTGGAGACGGACTGAGATGACCGAGCTGACCGACGCCCAATACCAGATGCTGCTGGTCTTCCGCAGCGTGCTCCGGCGCTACCAGATGTGGAGCGCCGCCGAGGCGGCCGCGGTGGGCCTGACCCCGCAGCAGCACCTGCTCCTGCTCGCCGTGCGGGCACACCCTGGCCCCGGCGGACCCAGCATCGTCGACCTGGCCGACTACCTCTCGATCCGCCACCACAGCGCCGTCGCCCTGGTGGATCGGGTGCAGAAGGCGCAGTTCGTGACGCGGGCCGGTGACCTTCGTGACCACCGCAAGGTGCGGGTGAGCCTGACGCAACGCGGCGAGCAGACGATCAGCCGACTCGCCGAGATGCACGTCGAGGAGCTCGAGCGGATCTCCGAGGTGCTGCAGGTCTCGCGGACCTTCCAAGGCAGGTTCGCCGAGGAGTTCCAACGAAATTTCGCGGAACGGGGGGACTGAGGTCCTCGAGGTTGGGAAAGCCCTTGGCCACGGCTCGTGAGGCGATACAAACGGCGCCGGCCGTCCGCCACCGACGCGCAGCCGGGCACGATGCGAAGGGAGACGTCAGTGAGCGCGACGACCGTCGACACCCAGGCCGGGACAGGGATCCTGCAGGACATCACCGGCCCCGAGGACCTGCGGCACCTCGACACCGCGGACCTCCGGCGGCTCGCGGAGGAGATCCGTGAGCGCCTGGTGGACACCGTCTGCCGCACCGGAGGCCACCTCGGGCCCAACCTCGGCGTGGTGGAGCTGACCGTGGCGCTGCACCGGGTCTTCGACTCCCCGCGGACCCCGATCATCTTCGACACCGGACACCAGGCCTACGTGCACAAGCTGCTGACCGGCCGGCAGGAGGAGTTCGACCGGCTGCGCCAGGCCGACGGTCTCGCCGGGTATCCGCGCCGCAGCGAGTCGGCCCACGACGTGGTCGAGAACTCCCACGCCTCCACCGGCCTCGCCTACGCCGACGGCCTGGCGCGCGCTCTCGCGCTGCGGGGCGAGTCCCACCGCCCGGTCGTGGTCGTGGTCGGCGACGGCGCGCTCACCGGTGGCGCGGCGTGGGAGGGGCTCAACAATCTCGGCGGCACCGACCGTCGGGTCGTGATCGTGCTGAACGACAACGGGCGCTCCTACGCGCCGACGGTCGGTGCCGCCGCCAGGCACCTCGGCAGGATCCGCGACCGTGCCGGCTACGCCGACGTGCAGCGGAGCCTCGGTGGCACCTCGCTGCCCTCGGCCCCCTCCACGGCGGGCGGGCTCTTCGACGCCGTGGGCCTGCCCTACGTCGGACCGGTGGACGGGCATGATCTCGGGGCGCTGGAGGAGGCCCTCGTCCGAGCGCGGGACGCCTCCGGCCCGGTGGTCGTGCACTGCCTGACGCGCAAGGGTCAGGGCTACCGTCCCGCGGAGGAGGACCAGGCCGATCGGTTCCACGCCATCGGGGTCGTCGACCCGGCCACCGGTGCGGCACGGCGAAGCGGCGGCCGTCAGTGGACCGACGTGTTCTCCGGTGAGCTCGTGTCGCTGGCGGAGGACCGTCCCGACGTGGTGGCCGTCGGCGCAGCGATGCTCGGGCCCACCGGGCTGCAGCCGTTCGCCGACCGCCACCCGGAGCGCTGCTTCGACGTGGGCATCGCCGAGCAGCACGCCTTGACGTCGGCGGCCGGCCTCGCGATGGGCGGGATGCACCCCGTGGTGGCCCTCTACGCGACCTTCGCCAACCGCGCCTTCGACCAGCTGCTGCTCGACGTGGCGCTGCACGAGCTGCCCGTCACCCTCGTGCTGGACCGTGCCGGCGTCACCGGCCCGGACGGCCCCAGTCACCACGGGATGTGGGACCTGGTGCTGCTCGGCACCGTCCCGGGCATGCGGGTGGCGGCGCCTCGTGACGCCCAGGCCCTGGCCGGCCAGCTGGCCGAGGCCGTGGCCACGGACACCGGTCCGACCGCGCTGCGGTTCCCGAAGGGATCGGTGCCCCCGCCGGTGGCGGCACTCGGTCGCGTCGGTGAGATGGAGCTGTTGCGCGCGCCCGACGCTGCCGACGTCCTCCTCGTCAGCGTCGGGGCGATGGCCGGGCCGGCGCTCGGTGCGGCGGAGATGTTGGCGCACCTGGGCGTGGAGTGCACGGTCGTCGACCCCAGGTGGGTGCTCCCGCCACCGGCGGGGCTCGCCGACCTCGCTGCGGGCCACCGGGTCGTGGTCGTCGTCGAGGACGGGGTCCGAGACGGCGGCGTCGGCTCACGGGTGGCGCTCGCGCTCACCGACCACGGCGTCCGCGTACCGGTCAGGTGTCTCGGTCTCCCCGCCCGGTTCCTGCCCCACGGCGCACGGGAGGAGCTGCTCGCCGGTGCGGGACTCGACGCGCACGGGATCGCTGCCTCCGTGAAGGAGGCGCTCGGGGAGCCTCTGGACGCCCGCCCGGACGCGGCGTCCGCGTCTGCGGGACGGCGGTCGTGAACGCCACCTGGTCGCGGGAGCTGCACCAGAAGGCTCGGGCGGAGAACTTCCCCGTCGCGCTCCGCATCCTCCCCGCCGGCCCGCGGAGGCACCTCGAGGCGCTCTACCGGTTCGCCCGGTCCGTCGACGACCTGGGCGACGAGTGGCAGGGGGACAGGGAGGCGGCCTTGACCGCGGTCGCCGACGACGTGCGCCGGCTCTACGACGGCCGACGCCCCGCCCTGCCGCTGGTGCAGGGGATCGAGGACCTCGTCCACACCTGCGGCGTCCCCCCGGAGCCGTGGCTGCGGCTGGTCGAGGCCGGGCTCCGCGACCAGCGGGTGACGCGCTACGAGTCCGTCGACGACCTGCGCGAGTACTGCACCTTCTCCGCGGACCCGGTCGGCGAGGTGGTGCTGGCCGTCTTCGGCCAGTCCAGCCCCGACCGCGTCGCGCTGTCGGACCGCATCTGCTCCGGGCTGCAGCTGGTCGAGCACCTCCAGGACATCGGTGAGGACTACCGGGCCGGCCGGGTGTACCTGCCGCAGGAGGACCTGCGCGCGTTCGGCGTCGAGGAGCAGGACCTCGGCGGCGCGCGGGCGACCGCCGAGCTCTCGGCCCTGGTGCGCTTCGAGGCGGACCGGGCAGCGGCCTGGTTCGACGCGGGCGCGCCGATCCTGCGCGACCTCACCGGATGGGCACGGCTCGCCGTGACCGGCTATCTCGCGGGAGGGAGGGCCACTCTCGCCGCCCTGCGCAGGTGCGGCTACGACCCCCTGGCCCGTGCCGCGCGGCCGACCCGGGCCGAGCTGCTCGGGGCGGCACTCTCCGACTGGGGAGGACGAGCACGATGAAGGTCGAGTCCGCCTACGCCGCCGTCGAGCAGATCACGCGTCACGAGGCCCGCAACTTCTCCTACGGCATCCGGCTGCTGCCGCGCGACAAGCGCCAGGCGATGTCGGCGGTGTACGCCATGGCACGACGCATCGACGACATCGGCGACGGTGACCTGTCCGCGGAGGACAAGCTGGCCGGGCTGGACCGGGTGGGGCGGTCGCTGCACCCCCTCGACCCCACCTCCGAGGACCCGGTCATCAAGGCGCTGGCCGATGCTGCCGAGCGGTTCCCGCTGCCGGTGACGGCGTTCGACGAGATCATCGCCGGCTGCCGTGCGGACCTCACCGTCCACCGCTACGAGTCCTTCGACGACCTGCTGGGGTACTGCCGCTGCGTGGCCGGCGCGGTGGGCCGGTTGTCGGTGGGCATCTACGGGGCGCGCCGGTTCGCAGAGGCGCAGCAACCGGCCGACGCGCTCGGCGTCGCGCTGCAGCTGACCAACATCCTGCGCGACGTGCGCGAGGACCGGCTCGCGGGCCGCGTCTACCTGCCGCAGGAGGACCTGCGACGGTTCGGCTGCACCCTCGACCTCGACGCCGACGGCAACATCGTGGACGACCCCGACCGGTTCGTCGCCCTGATCCGCTTCGAGGCCGAGCGCGCGAGGACGTGGTATGCGAGGGGACTGCCGCTGCTGCCGATGCTGGACCGCCGCAGCGCCGCCTGCACGGCTGCCATGGCCGGCATCTACCGGCAGCTGCTGGAGATGATCGCTGCCGACCCCACGCAGGTGCGCACCACGCGCTTGTCGCTGTCCGGCCGGGGCAAGCTCGCCGTCGCCACCCGGGCGCTGGCGCGGGGCGCGGCATGACGGGGCACCGTGCGGTGGTCGTCGGTGGGGGGCTCGCCGGGACCAGCGCGGCGATCGCTCTCGCCGACCGAGGCTGGCAGGTCACCTTGCTGGAGTCGCGGGCCCGTCTCGGGGGGGCCGCCTACTCCTTCCGGCGAGGGGACCTCACCGTCGACACCGGTCAGCACGTCATCCTGCGCTGCTACACGGGCTACCGCGAGCTGCTCGACCGGATGGGCGTCGGGGCTCTGGTGCCGGTGCAGGAGCGCATGGACATCCCCGTGCTCGGACCGGGTGGCAGGCTGATCCGTCTGCGCCGTGCCACGCACGCCCCTGCGCCGTTCCACCTCCTGCCGGCGCTGGCTCGCTACTCGCTGCTGAGCCCTGCGGAGCGGGTGCGCGCTGCGGCCGCCGCAGCGGCGCTCCGGCGAGTGGACCCCACGGACCCCGGCGTCGACGAGATCCGGCTCGGTGCCTGGCTGCGGGAGCACGGTCAGGGCCGACGTGCCATCGAGCAGCTCTGGGGGATGCTCGTCGAGGCCGCGCTCAACGTGTCGGTCGAGGAGGCCTCGCTGGCCCTGGCGGCCCAGGTGTTCCGCGTGGGGCTCCTCGACCAGGCCTCCTCGGGCGACGTCGGCGTGCCCGCCGTGCCTCTCTCGGAGCTGCATGACGCCGCTGCCCGGCGGGTGCTGGACCGCCTGGGCGTGCGCACCGTCACACGCAGCCGGGTCCGGGACGTCGTCCGCGCCGGGGGAGAGCTGCAGGTGCGGACCAGCGACGGCGCGACCTCGGCCGACGCGGTGGTGGTCGCCCTGCCGCCTGGTCCGGCGGCAGGACTCGTCCCCCCCGAGGCATGCCCGGACCGCAGCAGGTGGAAGGACCTCGGTGGCTCGCCGATCGTCAACGTCCACGTCCGGTACGACCGGCCGGTGACGAGACTGCCGTTCGCCGCGACCGTGGGGTCGGTCGTGCCGTGGTTCTTCGACCGCACCGACGCTGCCTTCGGCGACCGTGGCTCGGACGGCCGCGGCCAGTACCTCGTAGTCTCGATCTCGGCTGCCGCGGCGGAGGTGGGGCGTCCGGCCGACGACATCGTCGCCGACCAGCTCGCCGGGCTCGCCCAGCTGCTGCCGGCTGCCGCCGACGCCACGGTGCTCGAGGCCTTCGTGACCCGCGAGCCGCGGGCGACCTTCCACCAGCGGGCCGGCACGGCCGCCCTGCGTCCGCGACCGGTCACCGCCGTCCCCGGGCTGGTGCTCGCCGGCGCCTGGACCGCCACCGGCTGGCCGGACACCCTCGAGGGCGCGGTCCGCAGCGGCGCCGCTGCCGCCGCAGCGCTCGGCGCACCGGTCAGCGCCACCCTCCGACACGACACCGTAGGAGCGCCATGACCCACACGGTCGACACCACTGCGTGGACCCAGGCGCGGCTCGTGGCCGAGCCGGCCCTCCGCGCCGCCCTCGATCGCCTCGACGAGCACACCGGCTTCGTCTGCGGCTACCACCTCGGTTTCTGGGACGCCGACGGCGGGCCCGGGGCAGGAGCCGGCAAGGGGGTGCGGTCCTCGCTCGCCGTCATCTCCGCCCGAGCCGTCGGCGCACCTGACGACGTCGGGGTCCCGGCCGCCGTGGCCTGCGAGCTCGTGCACAACTTCTCCCTCCTGCACGACGACCTGATGGACCGGGACACCGAGCGCCGGCACCGCACCACCGCCTGGGCGCGGTTCGGCACCTCGTCGGCGATCCTGGCGGGTGACGCGCTGCTGGCGCTCGCCAACGAGATCCTGGCGGAGAGCAGCAGCCCGTCCAGCGGCTGGGCGGTCCGGTTCCTCAACGCCTGCACCCGCCGGCTCATCGCCGGCCAGGCTGCGGACCTCGCCTTCGAGTCCCGTCAGCGGGTGAGCCTCGAGGAGTGCCGCCGGATGGCGGAGGACAAGACCGGCGCGCTGCTGTCCTGCTCCGCCTCGCTCGGGGCGACGCTCGCGGACGCGCCTGCGACGACCGTCCTCGGGCTGAGCGAGTACGGCGCCCACCTGGGCATGGCGTTCCAGCTCGTCGACGACCTGCTCGGCCTGTGGGGGTCTCCCGAGCAGACCGGCAAGCCGGTGTGCTCGGACCTGCGGGCGCGGAAGAAGTCGCTTCCCGTGGTGGCGGCGCTGACGTCCGGCACGTCGGCGGGCAAGGCGCTGGAGGAGCTGTACCGCCTCCCGCGGTCGCTCACCGAGGACGAGCTCACCGAGGCAGCGGCCCTGGTCGAGGCCGCAGGGGGACGTGCCTGGGCCGAGGAGCAGGCCGACCACGAGACCGACGCCGCGCTCAGGCTGCTGCAGGAGCTGCCGTTGTCCCCGGACGTGCGTCGAGACCTCGTGGCGCTGACCGAGTACCTGAGTGGAAGGAACGCGTGAGGATGACGATCTCCGACGCCCCCCGCACGGTGGCCGCCGACGCGGTCGAGAGCGAGGCCGTGGCCGCGCTGGACCGGGCGGTCGAGCACCTCCTGGCGCGTCAGCAGCCCGACGGGCACTGGCGGGGGTTGCTGGAGACCAACGTGACGATGGACGCCGAGGACCTCATGATGCGGCAGTTCCTCGGCGTCCGCACCGAGGCGCAGACCCAGCAGACCGCTCGCTGGATCCGAAGCCACCAGCGGGAGGACGGCTCGTGGGCGACCTTCCACGGAGGTCCGCCCGACGCGTCCACGACCGCAGAGGCCTACATCGCCCTCCGCCTCGCGGGCGACGGCCCGTCGGAGCCGCACATGCGCCGGGCGCGCGACGTGGTGCTCGCGGGGGGCGGCCTCGAGGGCACGAGGGTCTTCACCCGGATCTGGCTGGCCCTGTTCGGCCAGTGGTCGTGGGACGACCTGCCCGCCCTGCCCCCGGAGATGGTCTTCCTGCCCGACTCCGCGCCGCTGAGCCTCTACGACTTCGCGTGCTGGGCCCGACAGACCGTCGCTCCGCTGACCATCCTCGCCGCCCTCCGTCCGGATCGGGACCTGGGCGTCCAGGTCGACGAGCTGCGCAGCGGGCGTCCGGTGCCGGTGTGCCCCACGCCGGCCGCGGCCGTGCTCGACCGGGTGCTGCGCACCTACGACCGGCGCCCGGTCCCGCCGCTGCGCAGGGCCGCCCTGCGGCGCATGACGAGGTGGGTGGTCGACCGGCAGGAGGCCGACGGCTCGTGGGGCGGGATCCAGCCGCCGTGGGTCTACTCGCTCATGGCCCTGCACGCCGCCGGCTACGGCGTCGAGCACCCCGTGGTCGCACGCGGTCTGTCCGGGTGGGAGCGCTTCATCGTCCACGGCGAGTCGCCCGCAGGGTCGTACCGCTGGGTGGAGGCCTGTCAGTCGCCGGTGTGGGACACGGCCCTGGCCATGGTGGCGCTGGGTGACGCGGGGCTGGGGAAGGACGCCCCGGAGATGGTTGCGGCGAGCAGCTGGCTGCGGGACGAGGAGGTGCGCGACCGGGGCGACTGGGCGGTCAAGCGGCCCACGACCCCGGCCGGGGGCTGGGCGTTCGAGTACGACAACGACCTCTATCCCGACATCGACGACACGGCCGAGGTGGTGATGGCCCTGCGCAGGGCAGCGCCGTCGCCTGGCGTCGAGGCGGCGGTGGGCCGGGCCCTCGCCTGGATGACCGGCATGCAGAGCCGTGACGGCGGCTGGGCCGCGTTCGACGCCGACCACACCCGCGACTGGGTCTCCCGGCTGCCCTTCTGCGACTTCGGCGCGGTGACCGACCCACCCAGCGCCGACGTGACCGCCCACGTGGTGGAGGCCCTCGCCCACGAAGGGCTGGCGGACACCGAACCGGTCCGCCGAGGGGTGGACTGGCTGCTGCGCAGCCAGGAGGAGGACGGTTCGTGGTTCGGCCGCTGGGGCGCCAACCACGTCTACGGCACGGGCGCCGTGGTCCCTGCCCTCGTTGCTGCCGGGTTCCACCCCGGCGCGACGCCGATCTCGAGGGCCGTCGCCTGGCTTCAGCGGGTCCAGAACCCCGACGGCGGCTGGGGCGAGGACCTGCGCTCCTACGGCGACGACGACTACCGGGGACGGGGGGAGTCGACGCCGTCGCAGACGGCGTGGGCGTTGCTCGCCCTCCACGCCGCCGGTGCGGCCGACTCGCACGAGGCGCGCCGCGGGGTCGGTTGGCTGGTGCAGCACCAGCGCTCCGACGGGGGGTGGAACGAGCCGCAGTTCACCGGCACCGGCTTCCCCGGCGACTTCTACATCGCCTACCACCTCTACCGGGTCGTCTTCCCCGTCATGGCCCTCGGCCGGATCACGGGGAGGACCCGATGACCGGCGCACCACACGCCGCGGTCGTCGCCGCGCCGATGCGCCTCGAAGCCCGGGCGCTCACCGCCGGGGGCGTGCCCCCCGCCCTCGTGGCGCGCACCGGCGTCGGAGCAGCCCGCAGCCGACGTGCCGCCTCGCAGCGACTGGGTGCGGCATCCGCCGTGGCCGTCGCCGGGATCGCCGGCGCGCTGGACCCCCGGCTGGAGGCGGGGGACGTGGTGGTGGCCGACGAGGTCCGTGCCGACGACGGCTCGGTGGTGGCACGCTTCCCGGCTGCGCGGCTGGTCGCCGCTCGCATCCGCGCCACGGGTGCGCGGTGCTGGGTGGGCCCGGTCGTGACCAGCCGACACCTGGCCAGTGGCCGGGGCCGCGCCCGGCTCGGGGGCGCGGGCGCCCTGGCCGTGGACCTGGAGTCCCGCTGGTTGGTGGACCCCGACCGCCCCGGGCTCGTGGTGCGCGTGGTGGCCGACGTCGCGGACCGGGCGCTGTGGGCCCCCGCCACCGCGGCACGGGTCCAGCGCGCGCTGAGGGCACTGGAGCGCGTCGCCCCGGTGCTGACCGACTGGTCCCGGGCGGTGGGACCACGCACGGTCCTGCTCGCCGGCCCGCGCTCGTTCTGCGCCGGCGTGGAGCGGGCCATCGACGTGGTGCGCCTGGCCTTGGACCAGCACGGCCCGCCCGTCTACGTGCGCAAGCAGATCGTCCACAACCAGCACGTGGTCGCCGAGCTGCGCGAGCGGGGGGCGGTCTTCGTCGAGGACGTCTCCGAGGTCCCGTCCTCCAGCACGGTGGTGTTCTCCGCCCACGGCGTGGCCCCGGACGTGTGGCAGGCGGCCCGCGAACGTGGGCTTCGGATCATCGACGCCACCTGCCCGTTGGTCGCCAAGGTGCACACCGAGGTCCGCCGGTTCAGCGACCAGGGTGACACCGTGCTGTTCATCGGGCACGCGGGTCACGAGGAGACCGAGGGCACGATGGGGGAGCGGCCCGGCACGACCGTCCTGGTCGAGGACGTGGCGGACGCCCGCACGGTCCAGGTCCGTGACCCCGACCGGGTCTCCTACCTCGTCCAGACCACCCTCGCCGTCCAGGAGGTCGACGAGATCGTCGCGGTCCTGCGCCGGCGCTTCCCCCGGCTGCGGGCTCCGGCCAAGGACGACATCTGCTACGCCACGACCAACCGGCAGCGCGCCGTCGTCGAGGTCTCGGCGGGCAGCGAGCTGGTGCTCGTGGTGGGGTCCCAGAACTCGTCCAACAGCCAGCGCCTCGTCGAGACGGCGTTGCGCTCGGGCGCTGCTGCCCACCTCGTCGACGGCGTGGACGACGTCGACCTCTCCTGGCTGGCCGGTGTCCGGACCGTCGGACTCACCGCCGGGGCATCGGCTCCGCCACATCTGGTCGACGACCTCGTGCAGGCCCTCTCCGGCCTGGGAGCCGTCACCCAGGAGCACCGGGAGGTCACCACCGAGACCATCCGGTTCACCCTTCCCAAGGAGGTACGCACCGCATGAGCATGCCCTTGCGCCAGACCCTGAAGATCGGCGCCTACCTGATGACCCAGCGCCTCCGGCGACGCGACAAGTTCCCTCTCCTGGTGGAGCTGGAACCGCTCTTCGCCTGCAACCTCCAGTGCGCCGGGTGCGGCAAGATCCAGCACCCCGCCGACGAGCTCCGGCGGCGGATGCCGGTCGAGCAGGCCCTGGCGGCGATCGACGAGTGCGGGGCCCCCATGGTCTCCATCGCCGGCGGCGAGCCGCTGATGCACCCGGAGATCGACGTGATCGTCAACGAGCTGGTGCGGCGCAAGAAGTTCGTGTTCCTGTGCTCCAACGCCATGCTGATCCGCAAGTGGTGGGACCGCTACGACTTCCGTCCCTCTCCCTACTTCGCCTTCGCCATCCACGTCGACGGACTGCGCGAGCGGCACGACGCCTCGGTGTGCCGTGACGGCGTCTTCGACGAGGCGGTCGAGGCGATCAGGTTCCTCAAGGACAAGGGGTTCCGGGTCACCACGAACTCGACCTTCTTCAGCAACGACACGCCGCAGAACGTGATCGACGTCCTCGACTACCTCAACGACGAGCTCGAGGTGGACAACATGATGATCTCCCCGGCGTACGCCTACGAGAAGGCGCCCGACCAGGAGCACTTCCCGGGCGTCACGGAGACCCGCGAGCTCTTCTCGAAGGCCTTCGGGGGAGGCAACCGGAAGCGTTGGCGCCTCAACCACTCACCGCTGTTCCTCGACTTCCTCGAGGGCAAGGCCGACTTCGGCTGCACCGCGTGGGGGATCCCGAGCTACTCCCTCTTCGGCTGGCAGCGACCGTGCTACCTGATGGCCGACGGCTACACCGAGACCTACCGGGAGCTGGTCGAGACCACCGACTGGGACTCCTACGGCCGGGGCCGGGACGACAGGTGCGCCAACTGCATGGCGCACTGCGGCTACGAGCCCACCGCGGTGCTCGCCACCATGGGGTCGCTCAAGGAGTCGCTGCGCGCCATGGGCGGCTGAGTCTCAGCCGAAGCGTCCCGAGAGCCGGGCGTAGGCGCCCGGCAACGCTGCCCTCAGCACGATCGGCAGGCGCAGCCACCGCGGCACGACCACCTCGGCCCGGTCTCCCTCCACCGACCGCACCAGCGCCTCGGCCACCCGGGGCGCCGGGGCGGGGCGGGGGATCCGTCGCCGGTAGTCGACGCCACGGCGGGAGAAGAACTCGGTGTCCACCACCCCCGGGGCGAACGTGGTGACCCGGATCGCGGTCCCGGCCAGCTCGTCGCGCAGGCTGGCGGCGTAGCCGGAGAGGGCGGCCTTGGACGCGGCGTACGCCGCCTCTCCTGCGACACCGAGGTGGGCGGCGATGGACGTGACGAACACCAGGTGGCCGCTGTTGCGAGCGACCATGTCCGGCAGCAGCAACCGCGTCAGGGCCGCGGGAGCCACGACGTTGAGGGCCAACAGGTCCGCCATGGCGTGGTCGTCGACGAGGTGGGCGGCACCGGCCAGGCCGGCTCCGGCGTTGTGCACCACCACGTCGGGCAGGAGGGTGCCGCGGCAGCGGTCGGCGATCCGCTCGCGGTCGACCGGGTCGGTCAGGTCGCCCGGGAGTGCCTCGCCCCCCAGCGGTCCGGCGGTCCGTGCGAGGCGCTCACGATCTCTCCCGGCGAGGGCGAGGACCGCTCCCCGCTCGGCCATCACGCTCGCCGTTGCCCGTCCCAGTCCTGAGGACGCGCCGGTGATGAGGACGCGCGCCCCGCGTAGGTCCGTCATCTCGCCAGTATGCGCAGCCCACGATCGGGAAAGGCCAGTCACGTGTCCACGCTGACGAGAGACCCGAGAGCAGAAGCCGGCGATGACGAGCTGCGCCAGGCTCGGCGGCTGCTGTGCGTCTTCCCGCGCTACGCCCAGTCGTTCGGCACGTTCGACCACGCGTTCCCGCTCCTGGGGGTCTCGGCGTTCATGCCGCCCCAGGGCATCCTCGTCGTGGCGGCCTACCTGCCGGCGGACTGGGAGGTGCGGCTCGTCGACGAGAACGTGCGGCCGGTCACCGAGGCCGACCTGCAGTGGGCCGACGCGGTGTTCCTCACCGGGATGCACGTGCAGCGGGCGCGCATCGAGGAGCTCACCCGGCGCGTGCACGCCGCCGGAAAGCTGGCCGTGCTCGGCGGGCCGTCCGTCTCGGCGATGCCCGAGCTGTACCCCGACGCGGACCTCCTCCACGTCGGCGAGCTCGGCGACGCGACGGACGCGATCATCGAACGGCTGCGGGCCAGCGTGGGGAGACCGCCGCAGCAGGAGGTGTACCGCACCGTCGAGAGGCTGCCCCTGGACGAGTTCCCCCTGCCGGCATACCGGCTCCTCGAGCTCGACAAGTACCTCCTGGGCAGCATCCAGTTCTCGAGCGGGTGCCCGTTCCGGTGCGAGTTCTGCGACATCCCCGGGCTGTACGGCCGCCGCCCACGGACGAAGACGGTGGAGCAGGTGACCGCGGAGCTCGACGCGATGCTCGAGGCCGGCGGGCTGAACACGGTCTACTTCGTCGACGACAACTTCATCGCCAACCCCAACCTGGCCGAGAAGCTGCTGTCGGGACTGGTCGCCTGGCAGGAGCGCAACGGTTTCCCGCTCGTCTTCGCGTGCGAGGCGACGCTGAACATCGCCCAACGGTCCGAGGTGCTCCGGCGCATGCGGGACGCGCGCTTCACGCAGGTCTTCCTGGGGGTCGAGACGCCCGACGTCGAGTCGCTGCGCACGATCGGCAAGACCCAGAACCTGCGCACGCCGATCCTCGAGTCGATCGCCGTGCTCAACGAGCACGGCCTGGAGGCGGTGGCCGGGATCATCATGGGCCTCGACGGGGACGACGTCGACACCGGGCGGCGCGTGCTCGAGTTCATCGAGGCATCGCGGATCCCCATGCTCACGATCAACCTGCTGCACGCCCTGCCGGGGACGCCGCTGTGGGACCGGCTGCGACAGGAAGGGCGACTCCTCGCGGATCCCGGCGACCGCGAGTCGAACGTCGAGTTCCTCCGCGCCTACGACGACGTGGTGGAGACGTGGCGAGACACGGTCGCGGCTGCGTTCACCCCCGAGCGGCTGTACGAGCGTTTCCGTCACCAGGTGGCCGCGACCTACCCCAACCGCAGGCAGGTCCCCGCGACCACGCCGGGGGCCGACCAGGTGGTCCGGGGACTACGCATCCTCGCGCGGGTCCTGTGGCGGCTGGGAGTCCGGGGGAGCTACCGCCGCGAGTTCTGGGCCATGGCCCTTCCGCTGCTCCGCACCGGGCGGCTGGACCGGGTGATCCACATCGCCACCGTGACCCACCACCTCGTCACCTTCGCCGGGCAGGTCGCCGACGGCACCGCGGAGAAGTGCTTCTACAACCCGCACAACGCGGTCGCGGTCAGCCGCTGAGCTCCTCGACCCGTCTGGCCAGCTCACGGGCGTCGGCATGCAGCTGGTCCTGGCGCTGGCACAGCTCCTGCCGGTAGCGCTCCATCAGCTCGCGGTGCTGTGCGGACGGCTGCGCGGTCTGGGCCTCGGGCACGCCGGTCTCCCGCTCCTCGAGGGCCTGCCCGTTGATCGTGGACAAGGTCTGCAGGCATGCGTCCACGCCGTCCATCTCGGCCTTGAGCTCCTGCACCAGGCGCCGGTGCGCCTCCGCCGCGAGCTCCTGCCGGCCCCGGTCCAGTCCTCGACGGACCTTGCGGAGCTTGCGGGCGACGTCGTCGGCGACGTCGGCGGCCTGCTCCTCCGCCTTGCGACGCTGCATGGTCTCGTCGCTGCCGGTCACCAGCGGCGAGGTGGCGAGCAGGAAGATCCCGGCGGTCATCACCGTGAGCGAGACCGCCTGCACCGCGAGCGCTCCGGGCCCGAAGGCCAGCGTGCCGCCGAGCACGCCGATCCCGACCGCGATGCCGGCCAGTGGCTCCACCGCGGCGAGGGTCGGGTAGGACGCGGTCAGCGGGGCCATCTCGTAGGCGCTCTGGGCCAGCAGCGTCCCGAGGATCGCGGTGAACGGCACCCCGTAGGTCATCGGCGTGAGCAGCATGTCGCCGAGCCCGCCCTCGGTGAACCGGTTGACCGCGGTGTGCATGAGGCCGGACTGGATGCCGAACAGGATCCCGGCGCCGGCTCCCAGCAGCGGCGCCTCGAGGGTGGGTCGCAGGCGCCGTGCCATGACCACGAGGAACGTGAGGGGGATGCCGGCAGCGAGGAGGGTCAGGATCCACGGGAGGATGGCTGTGCCCGGGCGCTGTTCGGCACCGGGGCGGCCGACGACCAGGAACACCCCGAGCCCGGCCGCGACCGCCGCCATGCCGAGCCAGTCACGAAGCACCATCCGCTGCCGGGCCCACACCGCCGAGAGCGGCACGGCGAAGAGCAGCCGGGACACCAGGAGCGGCTGGACCACCGCGACGCTGCCGGCCGCGAGTGCGGAAGCCGAGAAGAAGTTGCCGACGAGGGCCGTGCCCAGCCCGATGAGCCACACCGGTTGACGCACCAGCCACAGCAGCAGGCTGGGTCTGAGGGACTTGCCCGGAGGCGCCTCGAAGGCGACCCGCTGCTGGACCACGGAGCCGATGCCGAACAGCAGAGCAGCGGCGAGGGCGAACACGTAGACCCACATGCCATGGTCTACCCCGCCGGACGCGGGGTAAGCACCCCGAGTGACAGTGCTGACCATCTTCAGTGCCCTGGCGGCGGGGGCGTGCTTCGCGGTTGCCGCCGTGCTCCAGCAGCGCGAGGCAAGCGTGCGCCCGGAGGGCGAGTCGGGCTCGTTCAAGCTCCTGGGCGCACTGGCGCGCCGGCGGGTCTGGCTGGCGGGGATCGGGATGGCGGTGCTGTCCTACGCCTTCCAGTCGGTGGCGCTCGCGACCGGACCCCTCTCGCTGGTGCAGCCGATCATCATCTCGGAGATCCTGTTCGCGATCCCGATCGCTGCCCGGTTCAAGCACGTGGACATCGGCCGTCGCACCTGGGCGGGGGCAGCGGCCGTGGTCGTGGGACTCGCGGTCGCCCTCGGCATGGCCGCGCCGCACGGCGGCGACCCGAGGGCCTCGCTGGGCGAGTGGCTGATGGTGACCGGTGCCGTGACCGGCTTGGTGCTGGTGGCGCTCGCGGTGCGCGAACGGGTCGGCGGCGTCGTCCGCGCCTCCATGTTGGCCGCCGCGGCCGCCAGCGTGATGGGAACCCAGTCGGCCCTGCTGGACCTGACGATCGAGAACCTGCGCGACGGGCCGGTGGCGCTCTTCACCGCCTGGCAGACCTACCTGCTGGTGGTCGCCAGCTTCGTGGGCCTGATGCTGATCCAGAGCGCCTTCCAGGAGGGGCCGCTGGCGGCCAGCCTCCCGGTGATCGATGCCGTCGAGCCGGCGGTGGCGGTCGCGATCGGCATCCTGCTCTTCGACGAGGCGCTCGCCTCCGAGACCTGGCGTCTGGTCGCCGCGGGTGTCGGTGCGGCGCTGGCCGTGGTCGGCATCTGGACCCTCGACACCGCTCCCACGGTGCAGGCGCTGCACGAGCAGGACGAGAAGAGACGCGAGTCGAGCCAGTCAGGTGACGCCGGCGAGACGCGCGAGGACGCCGACCGCTAGCGTCCGGCCACCCGGCGCCAGACGGGTGCCACGTCCTCGTCGAACACCTGCTGCCAGCTCGGGTGGCTGCCGACGACGGTGGCGCGGGCCCGGTCGCCGATGTCGCGACACAGCTGCGGGTCGGCGAGCAGCCGACGCAGGGCCTCGGCCCACGACGACGGGTCCCGCCCCGCGACCGTGACGCCGTCCCGGCCCGGATCGTCCAGCCAGCGCGTGGTCCTCGCGCCACGAGGCAGGACCACGCACAGCCCCGCGGCCATCGCCTCGCCGACCACGTTGCCGGCCGTCTCGCTGTCCGAGGGGAAGGCGAAGACGTCGCAGGCCGCATAGACCTCGGCGAGGTCGCCGTGCGGCACCTTGCCGAGCAAGGTGACCCCGCTGCCGAGCCGGTCGCGGAGCGTGCGGGTCTCCGCGCCCTCGCCCGCCACGGCCAGGTGGACGGGCGTGCCGGTGCGCCGCAGGAGCGCGATCGCCTCGGCGAGCGTCGCGATGCCCTTGGTGCGGTCGACCCGACCGACGAAGAGCACCGTGGGGGTGTCCTCCGGCATGCCGAAGCGACGGGCGAGCGGCCGGCGGTCGGCGGCCGGCGGTCGGAACAGATCGGTGTCGACGCCGCGACGCAGGCCGGAGATGCGGCTCGGCGGAACCGACCCGGCGACCCGAGCGCGGTCGTCCTCGTTGGACACCAGGACGTGCTGGGCCGAACGCCAGGCCCGGATCTGCGTGCGCTCCGCGACGCGTCGGGGCGCCCGGTCCACGCGCGAGAAGCGGACGGCGTCGCGGACCCGCGCTGGCAACGACTCGACCACCTGCTCGGTGTAGCTGCCGGTGAGGTGCGGGACGTCGGTGTGCAGTGACGCCACGATGGGACGGGGGGACCGGTGACGCACGCGGAGCGCGGTGGAGGTGAACCCCATGCTGTGCGTGAGGTGCCACACGTCGTGCCGGGGCAGCAGTCGCGCCAGTCGCGGGTGGTAGGGCGTCAGGTCGGAGGGGTCGACGCCACCCACCAGACGCGTCAGTCCCCGTGTGCTCAGCACCGGAGGCAGCGCTGCCCAGCGCACACGGGGACTGAGCGGATCCACGCTCACGCGGGATCCGAGCGAGTAGAGGGTGAGGTCGAGACCGGCGTCGGCGGTGGCCGCCTCGGCCAGGTGCTCCCAGCACTTGACGTGACCACCCGCCTCGGGACCACGCTCGAGCTCGACCAGCACCGCGACGGACAGGGGGTCGGGGACGCGCATGCCGATGCTTACCCCGGACGCCTCGACCGAACCCTGAGCCGGGGCGCAGGGTGGTGCGCCGGGTCCCGCGGTCGGGTACACCTGGCGGGTGGACACCACCTCGCCGCAGTTCCTCGCCCTCGACCTGGCCGGTGTCTTCGCCTTCGCCCTCAACGGCGGACTGACCGCTGTCCGCCTGGCCCGGCTGGACGTCGTCGGGGTCCTCACCCTGGGCATGGTCACCGCCCTGGGCGGGGGGATCGTGCGTGACGTCTTCATCGACGCGCTGCCGCCGGCGACCTTCAGCGACTGGCGCTACCTGTCCGTGGCTGCCGCCGGCGGTCTGGTGGTGTTCGCGCTCGGGCACCGGCTCGACCACTGGAGCAACCCGATCACCGTGCTCGACGCGGCAGGCCTCAGCCTCTTCGCCGTCAGCGGTGCGCTCAAGGCGGCGGACTACGGCGTGGGGCCGGCCCAGGCGGTCATCCTCGGCGCCGTGACGGCCGTGGGAGGAGGCACGATCCGCGACGTGATGATCGGCCGCGTCCCGGTGGTCCTCCGCAGCGAGCTGTACGCGATCCCCGCGCTGGTCGGTGCGCTGCTCATGGTCGCCGGCATCCAGGTCGGTCTCCCGGCAGGTCCGTGCGCGGTGGCCGGGGCGCTGCTGTGCTTCGTCGTGCGGATGCTCGGGGTGCACCTCGGTCTCGAGGCGCCCGCGCCGCGAGGTGGCGAGCCGACGCGTGACGGGGAGGACCCCACTTCCCGGGAGCGCCGATGACCGACCCGCAGCTGGCGGGCTGTCCGGGCTCGTGCCGTCGGCTACGAGACCGCGGTGAACTGCACCCGGAAGTCGACCGGTCCGCGCTCGAGGTAGGTGATGTCGAACCGCCCAGGAGTGCGTTGCTGCACCTGGTCGAGCAGCGGGAGCGGGTCGTGGTCGGCGACGATCTCCAGGCCCGCCCCCGGAGCCACGGCGTCGAGGGCGCCGAAGATCGTGGCGTGCCGGATGGCGTGGGGGATGACGCGGACGTCGAGCTCGGGGTTGCCGGGCGGGTCCACGGTGCCGCAGGCGCAGCTCGAGCCGCCGCGGCAGGTGGAGGGTTCGGACTCCCCGGGGGCGTCGCCCGCGGCTCCACCGCCGAGCACCTCGTGCATGCCCTCCAGCAGTCGGGCGATCGAGTGGGCCGGCGACGCTGCGAGCAGCGGCAGCACGTGGTCGTTCTCCTTGTCGAGGTGGACGGCGAAGAGCGCCTGCAGCGCGCGCCCGGCGGCGGCTGCGGCTGCCCCGGTGGCCGCCTTCTCGACCTCGTCGACCATCGCGACGATGCTGACGTGCTCGGCGAGCATCGCGTCGACCAGGAGCCGCCCCTCGACCAGCTCGCGAGCGGCTGGGTAGAGCGTCTGCTCCTCCGCCTGCGCGTGCGGCACCAGCGACTCGCGGGCCCAGGCGACGAGGCGGTCGCGGGCGCCGGTGGCCTCACCACCCTCCGCGGCGTGGGCGAGCTCGGCGACGAGGAGGGCCAGCTCGCCGGACATCTGGGCGTGGTGGTGCTGCACGGCGTCCACGGCCTGGGCGTCGGCCGGGTCGGAGGCGATCGTGAGGGTGGTCATGGTGGTCCTTTCGACGGTTCGGTGCCAATAACATACAATAAACTCCGTGGAAATTAAGTCAGGTCCCCGCGCGGACGTCACCCGGGCCCCCACCGGGGCCGAAGGCCGCGTCCTGGACGCTCTCGTGCAGCGCGGCGCGCCCACGACGCGTGCCGAGCTGGTGGACCTCACCGGCTTGCACGAGAACACGGTGCGCGGTCATCTCGAGGCCCTCCACCGGGCCGGTCACGTCTCGCGCGTGCGGGCCAGGCCGAGCGGACGGGGCCGGCCACCGTGGTCCTACGTCGCGCGCGAGGCGCCCTACGCGGCCCTGGCCCTCGCCCTGTCCCGCGGGCTGGAGGCGAATCCCGGCGCGACCGCCCGAGCCACGGGCGAGTCCGGCGGCCGGGCGTGGGGTGAGCGGCTGAACGAGCTCTTCGAGGTCGACGGGCAGGCGCCCGGCGAGCGACTGGTGCTGGCCCTCGAGCACGTGGGCTTCCGGCCCGAGCTCTCAGCCGACCACACCTCGGTGCGCCTGACCCGGTGTCCCTTCATCGACACCGCCCGCGCCCATCCCGAGGCCGTCTGCAGCGTGCACCTCGGGCTCATCGAGGGAGTGCTGGGTGACGGGTCCCCCCAGGTCGCGCTGCTGCCCTTCGCCGAGCCGGGTGCCTGCCTGGTGAGGCTCGCGGACCCCGGTGCGGAGCCCCGGACATGACAGCCCGTCGTCCTGCGGCGCGCACCCTGCTCGCACTTCCGGCCGGCCTCGCCCTCCTGGTCGGGATCGACGCCGGCCTCAGCCTCCTGGACGCCTGGCCGCCGGTCGACTCGGGCCGCCTCGGCGAGGTGCACGGGGTCCTCATGGTGCTGGGGTTCGTCGGCACGCTGGTCGCCCTGGAGCGCGCGGTCGCGCTTGCTCGGCCGGCCGGCTACGCAGCTCCGGCGCTGCTGGGGCTCGGAGCGCTGCTGCTGGTGCCACCACGCACCGGTGCGACCGGTGCCTGCCTCGTCACCGCCGGCACGCTCGCCCTCTGCGTGCTCCACGTGCCCCTCTGGCGCCGGAACCGCGACGACGCCGTCCTGGTGTCCGCCCTCGGCTGCGTCTGCGCCCTCGGCGGGGCGCTGCTGTGGCGCGGAGGGGCCGAGACGTCCCAGACCATCCCGTGGCTGGCCGGGTTCGTGATCCTCACCATCGGCGGCGAACGCCTCGACCTGGCCCGGCTGGGCATGCCGCGGACGGCCGGCCGCGACCTGGTGCTGCTCGCCAGTGGGCTGGCGAGCGCCGTCGTCGTGGCCACGCTGTGGCCCGGCGTGGGAACGCCGCTGCTCGGCGCCGCCGTCCTCGCGCTGACCTCGTGGCTGGTGCGGCACGACGTGGCACGCCGCACGATCCACAGCGCGGGCCTGCCCCGGTTCGCCGGGTGGTGCATGCTGGCCGGCCAGGCCTGGCTCGTCGTCGCGGGCACCATCTGGCTGCTCGCCGGATCGACCACGCAAGGAGCGACGTACGACGCGGTGGTGCACGCGGTCTTCCTGGGCTTCACGCTCTCGATGATCATGGCCCACGCTCCGTCGATCCTTCCTGCCGTGACGCGCGTTCCGCTGCCCTACCGCCCGGCGATGTACGGGCCGTGGCTGCTCCTCCAGCTCTCGCTCGTCCTACGGCTGTGGGGCGGGGACGCCCTGGGCAGCGAGCCGGCCCGTCGCGTCGGTGGCGCGGGCAACGCGGTCGCGGTGCTGCTCTTCCTCGCCGTCGCGATCGGCAGCGCGGCGCGCGGACCGGCCGGCAGCGCCCGCAGCACGGCGACCGGTCGGGTCGCCCTGCCGGCGAGCCGGGGGAGGCACTGGTGAAGGTCGTCGTCGGAGCACCGGCACCCGAGGTCAGGACCGGCTCGCGGGGGTTCTGGCCGTTGCGCGACCTGCCGGTCGTGTTCTGGCTCCTCGGGGTCGCGGTGGTGTCGTTGGTGCACCCCTTCGTCCCGGCGCCCCGCTGGCTGATGATCCACCTGCTCGTGCTGGGCGCGGCCGGCCACTCGATCCTGGTCTGGAGCCGCTACTTCGCCGACACCCTGGTGCGTCTGCCGGCGACCCCGCGACGAGTGCAGTCCCCACGCCTGCTCCTCTTCAACGCCGGCGTGCTCCTCGTGGCGGTCGGCGTGCCCGGCGCACTCTGGTGGCTCGTGGTCGTCGGCGCGGCCGCCATCTCGGTCGCGATCGGATGGCACGTCGCCAGCCTGGTCCGCGGTCTTCGGTCCGCCCTCGCCTCGCGCTTCTCCGGCACCGTGTGGTTCTACGTCGCGGCCGGAGTCCTCCTGCTGGTCGGGGTCGCGCTCGGCACCTGGTTGGCCAGGCATCCGGGCGAGCCGCTGCACACACGACTGGAGCTCGCCCACGTGACGGTCAACCTGCTCGGGTGGATCGGGCTCACCGTCCTGGGGACCGTGGTCACGCTCGGTCCGACGATGCTGCGCACCCGGATCGCCGACGGCGCGGAGAGACAGTCCCGGCGGGCCCTGCCCGTGCTCCTCGCCGGGATCGCGCTCGTGGTCGCCGCAGCCTGGACGGGCGTCGCGCGCCTGGTGCCCGCCGGGCTGCTGGTCTACGCCCTCGGGGTCCTGCTGGTGGTCCGGCCCCTCGTGCGGGCCGCTCGGCGCAAGCCCCCGGACTCCTTCCCCACGTGGTCGCTCGCCGCCGGCATGGGATGGCTGGTCGGCCTGCTGGTGGTGCTCGTCGCGCAGGTCGCGTGGGAGGTGTCCCGCTCCGGGTCGTGGCCGGCGACCGGAGAGATCCTCGAGCAGCACACGCCGTACCTCGTCGCCGGCTTCGTGGCGCAGGTCCTGCTGGGGGCCCTGTCCTACCTCGTCCCCGTGGTCATGGGGGGCGGGCCGGCCGCCGTACGAGCCGCCAACCGCGACCTGGACGCGGGAGGTGCGCTGCGGGTCAGCCTGACCAACCTGGGTCTGCTCCTCTGCCTGCTTCCGGTCCCGAGCCTGGTGCGCGTCGCGGCGTCCGCGCTCGTGCTGGCCGCACTGGCCTCGTTCGTCCCGATCCTGGTGCGCGCGATCCGACGTCGTCGTGCCGCGGCCGACGGCGCTCGGGAGACCGCGCCTCGTCCTGCCGGCCAGACCACGGGGATGGCGGTCGTCGGCCTGGCGCTGGTGATGGTCGCAGTGGCCGCCGGTGGTTCGCTGGACCCGGCCGGCCTCGGCGGACCGCCGCAGTCCGCCGCCGGTGACGCCGGGGCGACCGGGCACACCACGACCGTGGTGGTCGAGGCCGAGGACATGCGCTTCACCCCGTCGCACGTCGAGGTGCCGGCCGGCGACCGGCTGGTGATCACCGTCCAGAACACCGACCGGACCGACGTGCACGACCTCGTGCTCGAGACCGGCCACGACACCGGACGGCTCGCCCCGGGGGAGTCGGCGCTGGTCGACATCGGAGTCGTCGGACGCGACCTCGACGGGTGGTGCTCGGTCGTCGGCCACCGACAGATGGGCATGGTGCTGAGCATCGAGGCCGTCGGGTCGCCGAGCACCGCCCGGGCCTCCCGCACCTCACCGGCGGACGACGACCCGGGGGGCCGTGCCCGCGGCGCCGGCCACGAGGTGGCGAGCGGCGGGCCGGCCGGCAGCACGGTCATCCCGGACCCGGTGCTGCCGCCGCTGGAGCCCGGACGCGTCCATCGGCACACGTTCACCATCACCGAGCAGCAGATGGAGGTCGCGCCGGGTCTCACCCAGGAGGTGTGGACCTACAACGGCTCCGCCCCCGGACCGACGTTGCACGGCCGGGTCGGCGACACCTTCGTCATCCGGCTCGTGAACGACGGCACGCTCGGCCACTCCGTCGACTTCCATGCCGGCCGGCGAGCGCCCGACCAGACGATGGTGACGATCCCGCCCGGTGAGTCGCTGACCTACCGGTTCACCGCGACCCGCGCCGGCATCTGGATGTACCACTGCTCCTCGATGCCGATGAGCGCCCACATCGCCAACGGCCTGTTCGGCGCCGTCGTGATCGACCCGCCCGACCTTCCGCCCGTCGACAGGTCCTACGTGCTGGTCCAGTCCGAGCAGTACTACGGACCCGACGGCCGGCCGGTGGACGTGGACAAGCTCCTCGACGAGAAGCCCGACGCCGTGGTCTTCAACGGCTACCACGACGCCTACGACCACGACCCGCTGCGCGTGCGGGTCGGCGAGCGCGTGCGCATCTGGGTGCTGGACGCCGGGCCGGACCGGTCGTTGTCGTTCCACGTCGTCGGCGGTCAGTTCGACCGGACCTGGCTCGAGGGCGGCTGGCAGCTCGGCTCCGCACGGGCGCCTTCGCGCACCGGCGGGTCTCAGACGCTCGCCCTGGCCGTGGCCCAGGGAGGTTTCGCAGAGGTGGTGTTCGACGAGCCCGGGCGCTACCCCCTGGTCAACCACGTGATGATCGACGCCGAGCGTGGCGCCCACGGCGTCGTCGAGGTCAGGCCCTGAGCATGCAGGAGGCCCCGGCCGAGCTGGTCTCGACCGGGGCCTGCTGGGGGGGTCAGCTGTTCGCCGGCACCTTCGGGATCGCGTCGTCGTACGGCGCGGTGCTGCGGTCGTGGAGCGGGTGCACCGCCATGTAGACCAGTCCGAGGCCGACGACCACCACCGCGGACAGGGCGACGATCCAGTTGTCGTACCACGCCGCGTCCGGCGTGCGCGGCCATGCCATGTTGACCATGGCGATGACGCCGTAGACGAGGGCGCCGATGTTGACCGGCAGGCCCCACGCGCCCAGGTTGTACTTGCCCGTCGGCACCCAGCCCTTGAGCCGGGCACGCAGTGCGGCCAGCACGACCATCTGGAAGCCGATGTAGATGCCCAGGGCGGCGAAGCTGATGATCTTGGTGATCGCGTCGGTGGAGAACTTCGAGCCGAGGACGATCAGGGCCGGCACCAGTGCCGAGAGCAGCAGGGCGTACGGCGGCACGTGGCGGGTCTGCGAGAACTTCTTGAGCAGCGAGCTGCCCATGATCATGTCGTCGCGGCCGTAGGAGTAGGCGAGCCGGCTCGCCGCGGCCTGCAGGCTCATCGCGCAGGAGAGGAAGGAGATCAGCACGATCCCCAGCACGATCTTCGAGCCGACGGTGCCGAACGCGTCGTCGAGCAGCGTGCCGACAGGATCGGCGTCCGCGCCGGAGATCACCGCGGGGATGTCGGCCACGGACAGCACGAGCGCGAGGCACACGAACGTCGCGGCGGCGCCGCCGATGTAGATGGTGCGTCGCATCGCCTTGGGGATGAGGCGGCCCGGGTCGGGCACCTCCTCCGCCACGTCGCCACAGGCCTCGAAGCCGTAGTACTGGTAGACCCCGATGAGCGCCGCCGCTGCGAACGCCCACAGGTAGCTGCCGTCGCCGCCGGCTCCGAAGGAGTCGAAGAGCACGCCGAGCCCGTGCTCGCGGTGCGCGATGAGCAGCCATCCGCCCACGACGAGCGCGCCGATGATCTCGGCGGTGAAACCGATGATCGCGGCCATCGCGAGCACCTTGGTCCCCAGGAAGTTGATCAGGGTCGCGAGCGCGATCAGCACCAGCGCGGCGATGATCGTGTTGTTGACCGACGGGGTGATGCCGAGCGCCGATGCGAGGTAGGGGCCGGCACCGTAGACGACGGACGCGATGGTGACCAGGAGCGCCACGAAGTAGACCCAGCCGGTCATCCAGGCATATCGACGACCCCAGAGCCTCCGGGCCCAGGGGTAGACGCCCCCGGCGACCGGGAACTGGGCGACGACCTCGCTGAACACGAGCGCGACGAGGAACTGGCCGAAGCCGACGATGAGGAAGCTCCAGATCATCGGCGGGCCGCCGGTGGCGAGGGCGAAGGCGAAGAGCGTGTACACCCCGACCACGGGGGAGAGGTAGGTGAACCCCAGCGAGAAGTTCGCCCACGGGCTCATGTCCCGCTTGAACTCGGACTTGTAGCCCAGGGCGTGGAGGTGGGCGACGTCCTCGTGGTCGTGGAATTCGTAGTAGCCGTCGTTCGCGCTGGCGTCGCGCGAGGCTGAGTCCGTGCTCATCGATCTCCCTCGAGGTGGGGTATGGGATGTGACCCGAGTTACACCGCTGAAAACTACAATCCTAGGTGTTTAGGCGTCAAGACCCGCGCCAGGATGGCGACAGGTGCTCTAGCCTGCAGCTGGGCCACACGGACGACCCGGGAGCGAGGGGGTGTCGGATGACGTTGCCGGCGACCTTGGTGCCGCCGGTCGCCACGGGCAGCCGGGCCGACGAGGTCGTCCAGCGGTTGTCGGAGGCGATCAGCCTGGGGCTGCTCAACGACGGCGAGCGCCTGCCCGCCGAGCCCGAGCTGGCCGCCCAGTTCGGCGTGGCCCCCATGACCGTGCGTGAGGCGCTGGCCGCGCTCCGCGAGAACGGGCTGGTCGAGACCCGTCGTGGGCGCAGCGGCGGCTCCTTCGTCACGCGGCCCTCCGCCCCTCCCGTGGAGCCCCAGCTGCAGCGACTCGCTGCGATGACCCTGTCCGACCTGCGCGACCTCGCCGACGAGCACCGTGCGGTCGCGGGACAGGCTGCCTGGCTGGCGGCGCAGCGTGCCTCGGCGGTGAACGTCCGGCGGATCTTCGGCCTCACCGAGCAGCTGGGGGCGGCAACGACGCGGGGCGACAGGATCCGCGCCGACTGCCGGTTCCACATCGAGGTCACCGTCGCCGCCCAGTCCTCGCGGCTGACCCGGCGCGAGGTGAGCCTCCAGGCAGAGGTCTCCGGGCTCCTGTGGCTCCCGCTCGATCCCGGTGTCGACGTGGCCGGCATGGTGGCCGAGCACCACGGCATCGCCGCCGCTGTCGTCTCGGAGGATGCCGCGCGGGCGCGGCGCCTCGCGGAGGCCCACGTGGACGGCAACCTGAGCCGCCTCACCGCGCTCCACCTCAAGCTGACCTCGGACGGAGGGGTCTGGTGACCCAGGACGACCTGTCGGGGACGAGGGTGGCGGACGGCGTCGCCGCGCTCGTCGAGCCCATCTACGCGAGCCTGGAGCAGGTCGCGGGGCGCGTCGCGCAGATCGGCTCCGCAGGGGACGGGCTCTCGGAGGCAGCCCTCCAGCCGGTGGCCGACCTGCTCATCTCGCTGGTGGCTGCGGAGCCGATGGCCGCCGGGATGGGCTTCGTGGCCGACGCCGGGGCGGTCAGTGGGCACGAGCGGTTCATGTCCTGGTGGCAGCGGACGCCGGGGGAGCGCGTCGCGCGACTGCGGCTGAACTTCGACCCGAGCAGCGTCGACGTCTACGACTACCTGCAGATGGAGTGGTTCCAGCATGCGCGTTCCGGGCGACGCCGGGTGGTCTACGGCCCCTACGTCGACTACTCCGGCTCCGAGCTGTACGTCCTGACGATGACGGTCCCGGTGCACCTCGGTGAGCGGTTCGTGGGCGTGGCCGGCGCGGACCTGGCGGTCAACGAGGTGGAGCGGCGGCTGGTGTCGGTCCTGACCGGCGTCTCCCGTGACGCGGTGCTGGTCAGTGCCGAGCGCCGGGTCCTCGCCGCCAACTCCCCTCGGTGGGTCGTGGGCACCCGGCTCCGCGAGCAGCCCGTCGTGGGCGAGGAGTTCCGCCGGGTGGACGAGGTGCCCAACGGCACCGGGTGGCGGGTCGCCCTGGCGTAGGTCGACGCCGAGGGGCGCCGATCTGGTCCCAGGGGTTGACAGAAAGACTCTAGTTCTAGAGTCTTTAGTTGTCCGATCGCACCGGTCTTCCGTGGAGGTTGCTCATGTCGGCCCTCGTCTCAGACGCCGCCCCGTCGCTCGCCGTCGACGACCCGTCGTTCTCCATCACCTCCGCCGAGGTCCACGCCGCTCGGGAGCAGAGCTGGTACGCCACTACGCCCTACGGCATCGCGGTGCTGCGCTACGACGAGATGAGCCGGCTGCTCAAGCACCCGAAGCTGCGGCAGGGCAGCGTCGCATGGCCGACGCACAACGGTGTGACCGAGGGCCCGTTCGCCCAGTGGTGGGCGAGCTGGATCCTCAACAAGGAGGGCAGCGAGCACCACCGGCTGCGCCGGCTGATGAACCCCGCGTTCTCGCCGAAGCTCATCGGCGGGCTGGTCCCGCGCTTCCAGGCCCTGGCCGAGGAGCTCGTCGACGGCTTCGAGGAGCCGGACCAGTGCGAGTTCGTCTCGGAGTTCGCCGAGCCCTACGCCGCCCGCGTGATCGCCATGATGCTGGGCCTCCCGGAGCAGGAGTGGCCGATCATCGCCCGCGAGTCCGCCACCATCGGTCTCTCGCTGGGCGTGACGCTCAAGTCCGACCTGCCGCGGATCGAGGCCGCCCTGGCCCACCTGTACGCCTACTGCGACGACCTCATCGCGGACCGGAGGGCCAACCCGCGGGAGGACTTCGTGACCGCGCTGGTCAACGCCTCCCGTCCCGAGGACGGCCGCCTCGACGACACCGAGCTGCGCGATGCGATGGTCCTGCTGATCTTCGGCGGGTTCGACACGACCCGCAACCAGCTCGGGCTGGCCATGCAGACCTTCAGCGAGAACCCCGCGCAGTGGCGGCTGCTCGCGGAACGTCCCGAGCTCGGCGCCAAGGCCGTCGAGGAGGTGATGCGGGTCAACCCCACGGTTCGCTGGGTCACCCGCGAGGTGATCGAGGACTTCACCTTCCAGGACCTGGAGCTGGCGTCCGGCACCACCGTGCACCTCTACAGCGAGTCCGCGGGCACCGACCCCCGGGCGTTCGACGACCGGTTCGACATCACCGCCGACCGCCTGCCGCACTTCGGGTTCGGCGGTGGCGCGCACCACTGCCTCGGTCACTTCGTGGCCCGCTCCGACATGAGCGAGGCCCTCCCGCTGCTCGCCCGGCACCTGCGAGACCTCCGCGTTCTCCCGGGAGCCACGTGGCTGCCCGACTCCGGCAACACCGGCCCCGTCCGGCTGCCCCTCGCCTTCACGCGGGCGTCCTGACCGGCGCCACCCACCCGTCCCAGCCCCAGCCCCAGAGGAGCTTGTCATGAAGGTCACCGTCGACCTGGCCCTGTGCCAGGACCACGGCCAGTGCGCGATCGCCGCGCCCGAGGTCTTCCAGATCAACGACGAGGGTCACCTCGAGTACGACGCCGCGCCCGACGAGTCCGTGCGCGAGTACGTCGAGGAAGCCTCTGACGTCTGCCCGGTGCAGGCGATCCTGATCGAGGGCTGATGCCGACCGCCGAGCGGGTCGCCGTCGTCGGGGCCTCCCTCGCCGGGCTGCGCGCCGCCGAGCAGCTGCGCGCGGCCGGTCACCGGGGTCCGATCACGGTCCTCGGCGCCGAGCCGCACCAGCCGTACAACCGGCCTCCCCTGTCCAAGGAGGTGCTCGCCGGACCCGCCGGAGGCACCGCGGTCGACCTGCTCGAGCGGCTGACCTTCCGTCGGCGGGCGAGCACGGCGGACGTCGAGTTCCTCCTCGGCGATCCTGTCCTCAGCGCCGACCTCGCCGCCGGGACGCTCCTCACGCGGGCCGGCCACGCCGTGGCGTACGACGGGCTGGTCGTGGCCACCGGACTGCGGCCGCGCCGGCTCGCCGTGCCGGGTCCGAGCGCGGGCCGTCACGTCCTGCGGACCGTCGACGACTGCCACGGCCTGCGCGCCGACCTGCCGGAGGCCGACCCGGCGGACGTCGTCGTGGTCGGCGCCGGCTTCATCGGCTGTGAGGTTGCGGCGACCCTGCGCGGCCTCGGCCACCGCGTGACCGTGGTGGAGCCGGTCGGCGGGCCGATGGCACGCGTCCTCGGCGACGTCCTCAGCGTGGCCGTCCAGCGCCACCTCGAGTCCGCCGGGATCCGGTTCGTCCTGGGCGCCGGGGTCACCGGGTACGCCGGGGACGGCTACGTGACCGGCGTGCGCCTCGACACCGGCGAGACCCTGGGCGCCGACGTCGTCGTCGAGGCCATCGGCTCGGTGTGCAACACCGAGTGGCTGGAGGACAACGGCCTGGACCTGACCGACGGCGTGCTCACCGACAACCACCTCCACGTCGGGGGAGCGGGACCCGTGGTGGCCGTCGGCGACCTCACCCGCTTCCCCAACCCGCTGTTCGACGACGTCCCCCGGCGCGTGGAGCACTGGTCCATCCCCACCGACACCGCCAAGCGCGCGGCGCGGACCCTCGTGGCGCTGCTCGGCGAGGAGCCGCTCGAACCGGCGCCCTTCGCGCCGGTCCCCTCCTTCTGGAGCGACCAGCTCGACCTGAGGCTGCAGAGCTTCGGCTCGCCGGCGCTGGCCGACGAGGTCCGTGTCGACGAGGGCGACCCCGACCGACTCCTGGGCGGTCTGCTCGCGCGCTACCACCGCTCGGGCCGGCACGTCGGCACGCTCGCGGTGAACCTGAGCCCGGCCCGCCACCGGGACCTGCGCAGCGCCTTCACCACTCTCGTCCCCACCGCCTGAACCGACGCCCACCTTCGACAGGGAGCCCGCATGAGCACCAGCGCACTCGACCAGCACCGCCAGGAGAACGCCAGCAGTCCCCATCTCGCGGCCGCGCTCGCCGCGGTCAGGGAGCACGGCGTCGAGCACATCTACTACCAGTCGGTCACCATCACGGGCCGCGTCGTCGGCAAGGTGATGCCGGCCCGGCACCTCGAGCGCACGGCCGTCAAGGGCGTGCAGCAGCACCGCACCGCCGTCGCCAACCTGCAGACCACCCGCGACGGAGCGCTCCTCGGCGGCGGCGTGAACGCGCCCGAGTACACCGCCGTCCCGGACCTCGACACCTTCGCGGTCCTGCCCTGGGACACCTCGTTCGCGCGCGTCTTCTGCCGGCTCTACGAGCCCGACCACCTCGCCGAAGGTGCCGGCGCGCCGTACGCCTGCGACACCCGGGGGATGCTCAAGCGGGTGCACCGCGAGTTCACCGAGCGCACCGGTCTGGAGATGCGGACCGGGTGCGAGCCGGAGATGACCTGGAAGGGCGAGGGGCTCGAGGGACGGTTCCGCCCCGGATCCAGCCCGGCGTACCACATCGAGCACCTGGAGCGGAACCGGCCGATCGTGAAGAAGGTGGTCGCCTACGCCCAGGCCCTGGGTCTCGACATGATCGAGGGCGACTACGAGGACGAGTTCCAGGTCGAGCTCAACTTCATGTACGACCACGCCGACCTCACCGCCGACCGCCTGGTCACCTACCGCCAGCTGTGCAAGCAGGTGGCGCGTGAGCTGGGCATCGAGGCCAGCTTCATGCCCAAGCCCGCCACCGGGATGATGGGCAACGGCTGCCACCACAACTTCAGCTTCTGGCGCGACGGGGTGAACGTCCTGGAGGACCCCGGCACGACCGAGCTGCACCTCTCCGAGCTCGGGCGTCATGCCCTCGGCGGCCTGCTCACCCACACCGCCGGCGCGATGCTCGTCAACGGCTCGACCGTCAACTCCTACAAGCGCTACTGGGACGCCGGTCAGTTCGCCCCGTCGAAGATCAACTGGGGCATGGACAACAAGACCTGCACCGTCCGGCTCTCGGCCAACGGTCGTCTCGAGTACAAGCTCCCGGACGCGGCGGTGAACCCGTACCTCTCCCACGCGGTGATGATCGCGGCGTGCGAGGACGGCCTGAAGAACGCCATCGACCCCGGTGAGCCGACCCAGGGCTCGTCGTACGAGGCCACCCAGGACGCGCGGTTCCCGGAGCTGCCGATGACCCTCGGGGAGGCGATCACGGCCTTCCGTCGGGACGAGGTGGTCACCGCCACCCTCGGCGAGGAGCTGTCCCGGCTGCTGGTGGACTACCACGCCGACGAGTGGGCCCGGTTCTGCGGGCACGTCACCGACTGGGAGCAGGCCACCTACTGGGACGACGCCCCGTGAGCGGCCAGCGGGGTGACCGGCCCCTGCGCGTGGCCTGCCTCGACGCCGAGGCACCCCCGCTCTTCTCGCTCTGGTCCGAGGCGACGGGCCGCACCGGCTTCGAGCCCGCCGTCGCCGAGCTCCTGGCTGCCGAGCTCGACCGGGCGGTCGAGTGGGTCAGGGTGCCCTGGGTCGAGATGATCCCGGCCGTGCGGGACCAGCGCGCGGACGCGGTGCTGTGCGGGCAGGGGATCACCGCCGCCCGGCAAGCACAGGTCGACTTCACCAGGCCGTACGCCGTCTTCCACGAGGGGGTGCTCGTCCGCCGCGGTTCCGGCATCGGCTCGGCCACGGACCTCGCGGGTCGGCGCGTGGCGGCCATCGACGGCAGCACCAACATGGCGCTGGCCGAGACCTTCCAGGGCGCCCTTCCCGTCGGCTTCGGTTCCGACGGCTCCGCCGACGTGTACGCCGACATGCTGGCCGCGCTGGAGCGCGGGGACGTCGACGCGGTCGTCGACGACGACGTCGTGTTCGTCCCCCTGGGCGAGCACGACCCGCGCTTCGAGCTGGCGTTCACCGTCCGCACCGGCAACCGGTGGGGCATCGGCGTGGCGAAGGACCGGCCGGAGCTGCTGACCGAGCTGGACGGGGCACTGTCCCGGGTGATCGCCGACGGCCGGCACCGCACCGTGTGGGAGGACTGGCTCCCGACGCTCGACTACCCCTTCGCGGAGGCCTGAGTGCGCCCCCTCGTCGCGGTCATCGGCCGCCGTGCCGGGTCGGTCCCGATCCTGAGGTTCAGCGCGACGCTGGCGGCCGAGGCCATGTGCGAGGCGGTGTACGCCGGCGGCGGTGAGCCGGTGGTCGTGCACGGTCCGGCGGCCGACCCGACGGTGGAGCTCGAGGAACGGCTGGCCCGGTTCGACGGCGTGCTGATCCCCGGCGGTGCCGACCTCGGCCCGGGTCGCTACGGGCAGGAGCCGCAGCCGGAGACGGTGGCGGTCGTGGACTTCCAGGACGAGCTCGACCTGGCCGCCGCTCGGGCCGTGGTCTCCGCCGACCTGCCCACCCTCGCGGTGTGCCGCGGCATGCAGGTGCTCAACGTCGCCCTGGGCGGCACGCTGCACCAGCACGTGCGGGAGACCACGGTGGGACACCGCAACGGGCGGCACGACGTGGAGGTCAGGCCCGGTTCGCGGCTGCACGCCCTCCTCGGCCGCGACCGCGTACCGGTCTCCTCCTACCACCACCAGGCGGTCGACGTCCTGGCACCGGACCTGGTCGTGGCGGCCACCGCCGACGACGGCCTGGTCGAGGCCGTCGAGCACCGAACGGCCGACGTGCTGGCCGTCCAGTGGCACCCGGAGGACCTGCACGCCACGTCGGTCTCCGACGCGGCGCTGTTCGCCGACCTGGTGGAGCGGGCGCTGAAGCGGAGCCAGAACCGGTGAGCGCCGTGGTCTCGCGGCACGAGGTGACCCCGGCCGGACGGGTGCCCGCGGAGCCGTGCGCCCACGTCGCGGTCCTCGTCTCGCTGAGCTTCCCCGGCATGGACGAGGCCGTGGCCGCGCTCGTGCGCCGGTTCACCCGGGTGGCGCTGGAGACCCTCGTCAGGCTCGGGGCGTCCTACGAGCTGATGGACACCTCGACTCCGCTCGCCGACCCGTCGGTCGCCGGTCGCTGCGACGGGCTGCTGCTGCTCGGCGGAGGAGACATCGCCGGCAGCTGCTACGGGTCCAGCGTGGTCGACGTCGCGCACTCCTACGGGGTCGACGAGCGGGCCGACCGGGACGCGTTCGCGGCGATCGACGCAGCCGAGGCCGCCGGGCTGCCCGTGCTCGGCATCTGTCGCGGCGCCCAGCTGATCAACGTCCACCGGGGCGGGACGATCGTTCCCGACCTCGAGGACCACGTCCTGCACCACGGAGGGGAGGGCGAGCCACTGTTCCTGGACGAGAAGATCCACCTGCTGCCCCACACCCGCCTGCACGCGATCCTCGGCGCCGACCGCATCGTCGGCAGGTCCGGCCACCACCAGGCCGTGGCGGAGCTCGGGACCGGGCTGCGGCTCGGGGCGCTCGCCGAGGACGGCGTGGTCGAGGGGTTCGACGACCCGTCCGGTTGGGTGGTGGGCGTGCAGTGGCACCCCGAGGACGACGACGGCCCGCGCTCCGACCGGCTCACGCTCTTCGGCAGCTTCGTCACCGCCTGCGCCGAGCGACGCCGCACCACCACGACGACCGACAACCGCGGACCCACGAGAGGCACCACCACCATGGACCAGGACGACCCCACCCGGACCGGCTCGACCCAGTACGCCGTGCGCGACCCCCGCACGGGGCAGGTCGTGCAGAGCTACCCCACCGCGTCCGCGGCCGACATCGAGGCGGCGCTGGAACGCGCCGCCACCGCGTACGCGGACTGGGGCAGGAGGACCACCCTGCGCGAGCGCGCCGAGCTCGTGGGCCGGGTCGCCGACCTGCACGAGGAGCGTCAGGAGGAGCTGGCCGACCTCATCGTCCGCGAGATGGGCAAGCCCCGGGCGGAGGCGCTGGGGGAGATCGGCTTCTGCGCGGCGATCTACCGCTACTACGCCGACAATGCCGAGTCCTTCCTCGCCGACGAGCCGATCGACCTGCTCGACGGCACCGGCACCGCGGTGGTCCGGCGCGCCCCGGTGGGAGTGCTGCTCGGGATCATGCCGTGGAACTTCCCCGGCTACCAGGTGGCGCGGTTCGCCGGACCCAACCTCGTGGCCGGCAACACCGTGGTGCTCAAGCACGCTCCGCAGTGCCCCTCGTCGGCGGAGGCGCTCCAGCGGATCTTCCTCGACGCGGGGCTCCCTCAGGGCGCCTACGTCAACGTCTACGCGACCAACGAGCAGGTCGCGGAGATGATCGCCGACCCGCGGGTCCAGGGGGTCTCCCTGACCGGTTCGGAGCGTGCCGGAGCCGCCGTCGCCGAGGTCGCGGGCCGCAACCTCAAGAAGGTCGTGCTCGAGCTCGGCGGCTCGGACCCGTTCATCGTCCTGGGCGCGAGCGACCTCGACGCCACGGTCCAGGCGGCCGTCGACGCGCGGGTCTACAACACCGGGCAGGCGTGCAACGCAGGCAAGCGCTTCATCGTGCTCGAGGAGCTGTACGACGACTTCGTCACGGCGTTGCAGGCCAGGCTCGCGGCGACGTCCACGGACTCGCCGCTCTCCTCGCAGGCGGCGGCGGACAACCTGGCCGCCCAGGTCGACCGAGCGGTCGGCCAGGGCGCCGAGCTGCAGGCGACCGGTGAGCGCGACGGTGCGTTCTTCCCCGCCGGGGTGCTTCTCGGGGTCACCGCGGACAACGACGTGTTCCACGAGGAGCTCTTCGGCCCGGTCGCGATGGTCTTCAAGGTCCGGTCGGAGGACGAAGCCGTGCAGGTCGCGAACGACACTCCCTTCGGCCTCGGGTCCTACGTGTTCACCGACGACCCGGAGCAGGCCCAGCGCGTGGCGGACCGTCTCGACGTGGGGATGGTGTTCATCAACGGGGTCAACGCCGACGGCGTGGAGCTCCCCTTCGGGGGCGTGAAGCGGTCCGGCTTCGGTCGGGAGCTGGGCCGCTACGGCATCGAGGAGTTCGTCAACAAGAAGCTCATCCGCACCATCGCCTGAGGAGCCGGACATGACCGTCACGTCGTACGACCCGCGCACCGGCGTCCCGGTGAGCACCATGAGCGAGACCGGCACCGCCGAGCTCGCTGCGGTGCTCGGCGCGGCCGTCGAGGCCGGGTCGGTGCTTGCCGTCACGAGCCCCGCGGAGCGCCGCAGCTGGTGGTACGCCGTGGCCGGTGCCCTGGAGGAGCGCCGCGACGAGCTCGCGGCGCTCGCGGAGCGGGAGACCGCGCTGGGCCTGCCCAGGCTGGCAGGGGAGGTCACCAGGGCAGCGAACCAGCTGCGCTTCTACGGTGACGTCGCGGTGGAGGGCTCCTTCCTGGACCTCACGGTCGACGAGGCCACGGAGACGACCGCACGGCTGGTGCGGGTCAACCGGCCGCTCGGCCCGGTCGCCGTCTTCGGCGCGAGCAACTTCCCGTTCGCCTTCAGCGTCCTCGGCAACGACACCGCCGCGGCCCTCGCCGCCGGTTGCCCGGTGGTCGCCAAGGCCCACGAGTCCCACGCGGGGCTCAGCGTGCTCCAGGTCGAGATCGCGCGGACGGCGTTGCGGGGTGCCGGCGCACCGGACGGCGTGCTCCAGCTGGTGGTGGGCCGCGACCCGGGTGCTCGTCTGGTCACGGCCCCCGAGGTGGCCGCCGTCGCCTTCACCGGCTCGCAGGCCGGGGGGATGGCCCTGTGGCGGCTGGCGAACGAGCGCGACACCGCCATCCCGGTCTACGCCGAGATGGGCACCGTGAACCCGGTGGTGGTCACACGGGCAGGGGCTGGGGACATCAGCGGCGCGGCCGCCGGCTTCGTCGAGTCGTTCACCCTCGGACACGGGCAGTTCTGCACCAAGCCGGGCCTGCTGCTCGCTCCCGCCGGGGCGGGTGCGGGCGACGCCGTCGCGGCGGCGCTGCGTGAAGCGGCACCTGCTCCGGTGATGCTCAACCAGGCCATCGCCGCGTCGGTCGGCACCGGCATCGCCGCGATGCTGGACGCCGGTGCGGAGCTGGTCGCGCAGGTGCCGGGCCCTGACGGCCCTGACGGCCCTGACGCGGCGTGCGCGGCCCCGGCGGCGGTGCTGCGTGCGCCCGTCAGCTCCCTGAAGGCCGGCAGCCGTCTGCTGGAGGAGTGCTTCGGCGCGGTCGTGCTGGTCTGCGACTACACCACCGACGAGGAGCTGGCCGAGACGTTGCAGACCCTGCAGGGTGCGCTGGCCGCCGGCATCGTCACCGGTGGCGAGGCCGATCCGCAGGTCCGCGACCTCGTCGGGCTGCTCAGCGGCAAGGTCGGCCGCGTCGTCGTGGACGGCTGGCCCACGGGGGTCGCCTTCACCTGGGCCCAGCAGCACGGGGGCCCCTGGCCGGCCACGACGGCGCCGGCGGCGACGTCCGTGGGCGCGCGGGCGTTGACCCGCTTCCTCCGTCCGGTCGCCTTCCAGTCGGTGGCGGACGACTGGTTGCCGGTCGAGGCGCGCGAGAGCAACCCGTGGTCCTTGCCGCGTCGCGTGAACGGCCGGCTGACCACCGCCCCGGCGGAGCAGCGATGAGCCTGCCCCTGGCCGGTGTCCTGGTCGCCGACTTCAGCCGCGTCCTGGCGGGTCCCCTCGCCGCCGCCACGCTGGCCGACCTCGGCGCGGAGGTGATCAAGGTCGAGCGGCCAGGGACGGGCGACGACACCCGGCACTGGGGCCCTCCGTGGACGGAGACCTCGAGCTCCTACTTCGAGTCGGCCAACCGCTCGAAGCAATCCGTCGAGCTCGACCTCGACGACCCCGTCGACCAACGACTCGCGCAGCGGCTCGCCGCCCGGTGCGACGTCCTGATCGAGAACTTCCGCACCGGTGCGATCGACCGTCGAGGACTGGGCTACAGCGACGTGGCCGCCGTCAACCACGGCGTGGTGTACGCCTCGGTGACCGGCTTCGGCAGCCAGGAGGGCGCCGACCTCCCCGGCTACGACTTCCTGGTGCAGGCCGTGGGCGGGCTGATGAGCATCACCGGCGGGGCCGACGGTCCGACGAAGGTCGGGGTCGCCCTGGTGGACGTGCTGACCTCCAAGGACGCGGTCGTCGGCATCCTCGCCGCGCTCCGTGAGCGGGACAGGACGGGCCGCGGTCAGCACGTGGAGGTCAACCTGCTCTCCAGCCTGCTCGGCTCCCTGGTCAACCAGGCCTCGGCCTTCCTCGCGACGGGCCGGTCACCGGGACCCATGGGCAACGAGCACCCCTCGATCGCGCCGTACGAGACGCTGCGCGCCAAGGACGGCGAGCTGGCGGTCTGCTGCGGCAACGACGGGCAGTTCCGCCGGCTGGCCCTCGTGCTGGACGCACCGGGCCTCGCCGACGACCCGCGGTTCCGCACGAACGCGGACCGGGTCGCGCACCGCACCGTGCTGGTGCCCCTGCTCGAGGACCGGCTCGGGCGCGAGACCCTCGACGCCTGGACCGAGCGGCTGTCGTCCGCGGGCGTCCCGGCCGGCAAGGTCGGCACGATCGCCGACGCCCTGGACCTGGCAGAGCGGCTCGGGCTCCAGCCCACCGTGGCGGTAGGGGACCGCCACCCGCCCCAGGTACGCAGTCCGCTCACGTTCTCCGAGACCCCCCTCACCCGCTACGCACCACCACCACTGCTCGGCGAGCACAACGACGACGTTCGCCGCCGGCTGACAGAGGAGGCCACCTGATGAGCACCACCGCCCTGCCCCCGTTCGAGCCGCTCGACCCCGTCGGCATCGACGACCTGCTGACCGCGGACGAGCGCGCCGTTCGCGCGTCGGTGCGCCAGCTCTGCGACGCGCGTGTCGAGCCGTACGTCGCCGACTGGTTCGAGCGCGGCCAGGTCGACGACGTCCGGGACCTCACCAAGGAGCTCGGGGCGCTCGGGCTGCTCGGCATGCACCTGGAGGGCTACGGGTGTGCCGGCATGTCGGCGACGGAGTACGGCATCGCGTGCCTCGAGCTCGAGGCCACCGACTCGGGCATCCGGTCCCTGGTCTCGGTGCAGGGCTCGTTGGCCATGTTCGCCATCTGGCGTTTCGGGTCCGAGGAGCAGAAGGTCGAGTGGCTCCCGCGGATGGCCACCGGTGAGGAGATCGGATGCTTCGGCCTGACCGAGCCCGACGTCGGGTCGGACCCCGGCAGCATGCGGACCCGGGCGCGTCGCGACGGCTCGGACTGGGTGCTCGACGGCCGCAAGATGTGGATCACCAACGGCACGGTCGCCGACGTCGCGGTGGTCTGGGCCCAGACCGAGGGAGGCGTCCGCGGCTTCGTCGTCCCCACCGCGGCCGCTGGGTTCACCGCACCGGAGATCAAGCACAAGCAGTCCCTGAGGGCCTCTGTCACCAGCGAGCTCGTCCTCGACGGTGTCCGTCTGCCGGAGTCGGCGATGCTGCCGGAGGCGCGCGGCCTCATGGGACCCCTGAGCTGCCTCAACGAGGCGCGCTACGGCATCGTGTGGGGCGCCATGGGGGCGGCCCGCTCCTCGCTGGGCGCCGCCCTGTCCTACGCCAACGAGCGCACCCAGTTCGGCCGGCCGATCTCCGGCTTCCAGCTCACCCAGCAGAAGCTCGTCGACATGAACCTCGAGTACACGAAGGGCGTCCTCCTCGCCCTGCACCTCGGCCGCCGCAAGGACGCCGGGACCCTGCGTCCGGAGCAGGTCAGCCTGGGCAAGCTCAACAACGTCCGCGAGGCTCTCGAGATCTGCCGCACCGCGCGGACCGTGCTCGGCGCCAACGGCATCTCGCTCGAGTACCCGGTGATCCGGCACATGAACAACCTCGAGTCGGTGCTGACCTACGAGGGGACGGTGGAGATGCACACCCTCGTGGTGGGTCAGGCGATGACCGGGCAGGCGGCCTTCCGGTGAGCGGGACCGCCGGAGGCCCCGGTCTGGCCCAGGTCCGCCACCTGACCACCGAGCTCCCAGGCCCCGAGTCCGCTTCCTGGGCGGCCCGCAAGGAGGCAGCGGTGCCCCGGGGAGTGGGCACGACGCTGCCCGCCTACGTCACCGCCGCGGGGGCGGGGTGCTCGTCGTCCACACCTGCTTCATGGTGACCCCTACGACGGCTACGTGCAGGTGGCCGAGGCTCTGAACGCGCTCACGCCGGGCGACCACCCCAAGCGCACCGCGTTGTTCAACACCGGCGCCGAGGCCGTCGAGAACGCGGTGAAGATCGCTCGGGCCCACACCCGGCGCCAGGCCGTCGTGGCCTTCGACCACGGCTACCACGGTCGCACGAACCTCACGATGGCGTTGACGGCCACGTCGATGCCGTACAAGAGCGGGTTCGGCCCGTTCGCGCCCGAGGTCTACCGCGCGCCCCTGTCCTATCCCTTCCGGGACGGCGGCCTCGACGGCACGACGGAGGCCGCACGTGCGATCGACGCGATCGAGAAGCAGGTCGGATCCAGGGGGAGGGTGGCTTCATCGTCCCGGCCCCGGGCTTCCTGCCGACGCTGGCGGAGTGGTGCCGCGCCCACGGGGTGGTCTTCGTCGCCGACGAGGTGCAGAGCGGCTTCGCCCGCACGGGACGGCTGTTCGCCTGCGAGCACGAGGGCGTCGTGCCCGACCTCATCGTCACCGCCAAGGGCATCGCCGGCGGCCTGACGCTCGCCGCGGTCACCGGCCGGACCGAGATCATGGACGCCCCTCATGTCGGAGGGCTCGGCGGCACCTACGGCGGCAACCCCCTGGCCTGTGCCGCAGCCCTCGCCGTCCTCGAGACCATCGAGGAGGGCCGACTCCTCGACCGCGCCCGGGAGATCGGCACGACGATGACCGCGCGGCTCACCGCGCTGCAGGACCGCGACGCCCGCGTCGGCGAGGTCCGGGGCCGCGGAGCGATGATCGCCGTGGAGCTCGTCCGAGCCGGCTCGATCGAGCCGGACCCGCAGCTGGCCAAGGACGTGGCCGCTGCTGCTCATGCCGGACCCGCTCCTGCACGAGGGGCTCGACCTCCTCGACACCGTCTTCGCCGAGATGCGCTGAGCGCCGCGTCTCCGGTAGAGGCTCCGCCCGGTGGGGTAGAAGAGGGGCGACGTGGTGGTGCACCACACGCGGCGCCCTCCCGACGCCGTGCCATGGCTCCCCCTGGGGCGCTGACATCGAAGGAGACGACATGAGCGAGTCCGAGACCGAGGGCCCTGCGGACGGCGGTGCCGAGGGCACGCCGGGCGTGCAGGACGGTGGCGCCGACGGTGGCGCGGAAGGCCCTGCGGACGGCGGTGCCGAGGGCACCCCGGGCGTGCAGGACGGCGGGGCCGATGGCGGGGCCGACGGTGGGGCCGACGGTGGCGCCGATGGTGGCGCCGATGGTGGCGCCGATGGCGGGGCCGGCAGCGGCGCCTGATGACCCGAGCTGCGCAGGGCGGTGGGCCCGGGGTCGTCCCCGGGCCCACCATCGCACGTGCCGGCGATCCGACCGCCCTGGGCCGGATCGTCGGTGACGTGGACACGTTCGCCGCGGCGGTCTGGGGACGCGAGCCGCAGCTGCGCAGCGCCGCCGACCCCGCGGCGTTCGTCGACCTGCTGTCGGAGGACGCCGTCGACGAGCTGCTGTCCGAGCGCGGTCTCAGGACGCCGTTCCTGCGCGTGGCCAAGGACGGCACGACCCTGGCGAGCCAGGACTTCACCGCCCCCGGCGGCGTGGGCGCCGGCATCGCCGACCAGGTGAGCGACGACAAGCTCACCGCGCTCTTCGCGCGGGGTTCCACCCTCGTGCTTCAGGCGCTGCACCGGGTGTGGCCGCCGATCATCGACTTCTGCCAGGAGCTCGCCGCCGAGCTGGGACATCCGGTCCAGGCCAATGCCTACGTGACACCGCCGCAGAGCCGTGGCTTCGAGCGCCACTACGACGTGCACGACGTCTTCGTCCTCCAGGTCACCGGCCGCAAGCGGTGGACGATCCACGCGCCGGTCCACGCCCTCCCCCTGCGCGACCAGCCCTGGACCGACCGCCGCGACGCGGTGAGCGGCGCGGCCTCCGGCGAGCCGCTGGTCGACACCGTCCTGGAGCCCGGCGACGCGCTCTACCTGCCGCGGGGCCACCTGCACTCCGCGACCGCGCTGGGCGGCCTGACGGTCCACCTCACGCTCGGGGTCCACGCCTGGACCCGCTACGCCGTCGCGGAGGAGCTCGTGGGTCTCCTGCTGGAGCGGCTGGCCGACGACGAGGAGATGCGCACCTCCCTGCCCCTCGGCACCGACCTGGCCGGTGGGTCCCTCGACGCCGCACTCGTCGCAGACCGGCTCAAGCGCCTGGTCGACGGGACCGACCCGCGGGACCTGGCCGCCAGGCTGCAGGCGCGCCGTCGTACGTCGCAGCGCGCCGCGCCCCTCGGACCGCTCGCCCAGCACCGGCTCGCGACGGCCGCGGACGGCGAGACGCCCGTCCGGCTCCGCGCGTACGTCGACGCTCGCCTGGCGGACGGCCGGCTGGTCTCGCGGGCCGGGACCGTGCCCGTCGACGAGGGGTCGGTGGCCCCGGTCGAGCGCCTGCTGACGGGGGAGACCGTGCGTGCGGAGGACCTCGGCCTGGCACTGACCCGTGCACTGGTCGAGGCGGGAGTGGTCGTCGCAGGATGAGCACCCGCTGTTCGGTGGCGGCTGCGGAGCGGGGCGACCCGAGGCTCGGGACCGCACCTCCGCAGCAGGAGTGGCTCCTGGTCGAGCACCCTGCGCCCTGGCCGGTCTCCGCCCCCTTCGGTGCCGACCTGCCGACCGAGCTGGTGCACGAGCTCGGACACCCGGGCACCCGCATGCTGTTCGTACGCCGGCACGGCCGGGCCGGCGCGCCGCACCGGACGCGCGGTCCACGCCGGTGGTTCTCGCTGCGCGGCGGGCAGCTCCGCACCGGTCACTGGACCACGGCGGACGACCTGCGCGGGTGCGCGGACCCGCTCGCGGGTCGACCCCACCGGGGACCGCTGCTGCTGGTGTGCACCCATGGGGTGCACGACGTGTGCTGCGCGGTCGCCGGGCGCCCGGTCGCCGCCGCGCTGGCCGACCGGTGGCCGGAGGCGACCTTCGAGTGCAGCCACCTGGGCGGGGACCGCTTCGCCCCCAACGTCCTCGTCATCCCCGACCTCGCCTGCTTCGCCGGCATGCCGGTGGAGGCGGCGGTCCCGGTCATCGAGGAGCACCTCGCCGGGCGGACCGATCCCCGGTGGCTGCGCGGCGTGGCCGGCCTGCACCCGGCCGAGCAGGTGGCGGTCGGGACCGTCCTGCAGCGCTTCGGCCCCGGTCCCAGCACGGACCTACGTGCCCGGGTCGTCGAGCAGGAGGGCACGGTCGGGGCGGGTCGCTGGACGGTCGAGGTGCGCGACCGCGGGCCCCGTGCCCGGCGGTTCCGGCTGGTCGTCGACAGCGGCCGCCAGCCGACTGCCTCCCGACTGACCTGCCGTGCGGTGCGCGAGACGCAGGCTCCGAGCTGGGACGTCGCCTCGGTCGAGCTCGTGGACTGAGGCCGCCGCTGCACTGCCGGTCCGGCCCCGCGCGCTAGGGCCGTGCGGGCGGGGCGACGAGGGCACTGACGAGACGGACACCGGCGGTGGCGGTGGCCAGCACGGCGAGCGCCGCCACCAGGGCGGTCAGGTCCGGTGCCCAGGTCCACAGCCCCGCCCAGCCGTAGCCGGCGAGCAGCGGAAGGCTCCCGAGGGCGGTCGCCGCGAGCAGGGCCGGCAGCACCTGCAGCCACCGACGCAGAGGGCCGCGTCGGGCTCGGCGTGACCTGACCGCACGCGCCAGCGACCAGACGCCCAGCGCCAGCAGCCCGAGGCCGACGAGGTCGAACGCGGTGTAGAAGCCCCAGCCGGGTCGTCGGAGCGGGGACCGGCTCACCGAGCGCGGCATGCAGGGTGTTGCGGGAGATCCGGTCGGGCAGCGACGGGTTGCCCGGCAGGGGCAGCTCCTGGCTCGCGGGGACCAGGACCGCCGCCGCCAGTCCACGGTCGGGGAAGAACGCGATCATCGCCGAGGAGTCGGGGCTGTTGCCGGGGTGGAAGACGGTCGGCTGCTCCCACGGACCGCCGACGAACCATCCCATCGCGTAGCGCGCGTCGGCGCCGTCGGCCCACCCGCCGAGGTGCGCTCGTGGTCCGGGCGTCGTCAGCGCCCGGATCCCGTCCGCGGACACGATCCTGGTGCCGTCGGGGGCGCGCCCGTCCCGGAGGTAGACGGTGAGGTACGTGCCGAGGTCGCGGGCGGAGGAGGCGAGGTAGCCGGCCGCCACCACGCCGTCGCGGCGCACGGGGCCGGAGGGGACCGTGAGGCCGAACCAGTACCGGTGTCCCGGGGCGACGGACGGGTCGGGCACGACGTGGGTCTCGGTCATGCCGAGGGGGTCCAGGACCTCGTCCTGCAGGTAGTCGGCGTAGCTTCGCCCGGACGCGCGCTCCACCACCAGGCCGGCGAGGACGTAGTTGGCGTTGGCGTAGCGCCAGGTCGTCCCGGGGGCCGAGGCCAGCCGCGCGGAGCCGAGCTCGGCGACCGCCGCACCCGTGGTCCCCTCCACGGCCGAGGCCAGGATCGGGCCGCCGGTGAGGTCGTCGAGCCCGCTGGTCTGCTGCAGCAGGTGCCTGACCGTGATCGACCCGACCGGTTCGCCGTCGGCGAGCCGGAGCTCGGGGACGTAGCGGGTGACCGGTGCGTCGAGGGCGACCTTCCCGGCGTCGACGAGCTGCATGACCGCCAGTGCGGTGAACGACTTGGTGGTCGAGCCGATGACGAACGGCGTGTCGGCGGTGACCGGGTCACCGTCGCCCGTACTGCCGGTGCCCCGAGCGGTGAGCGCGCCGTCGGTCGTGGCGACCACGGAGGCGCCGCCGGGGACGCCGGCGGCGTCGAGCTGCTCGGCGAGGACCGCGCTGACGGAGTCGGGCGCCGGAGGAGTCGCCGCGGTCCCGGGCGACGCCAGCACCGCGGTGCCGGCGACCAGCGCGCCGGCCACCAGCCAGGACCGGCCCCGGCGAGCCGGGGAGACGGCGTTCACGACCTCAGGTCCGGCGTCGCGGGCGACGGGTGACCAGGTAGGTCACCGCGACGGCGCCGGCGACGCCGAGGAGCCGGGCAGGGTCGAGGACCGGCTTCCAGGTGACGTCGCCGTCCTTGACGACGTAGGCGCCGACCGGCCGTCCGGTCATGCCGAAGCCACCGCCCTCGCCGTCCTGGCCCTTGTCGTCCGTGCCGGAGCCTCCGCCGAAGCCTCCCGCCACGGCGGCCGTCGGGATGAGCGTCACCCCGTCGCGCTCGTAGGGCTCCCCGAAGACCCGTTTGACGGTGAGGGCGTCCCTCGCCGAGGTCACGAGCTGGTCGACGTGCATGGTTCCTCCTGGGTCGGTGGTGGCGTGACGGATGAGCACCCGTCGGGTCAGTCCGGCTGGGCGCGGCTCCCCGCGGTGTCTCGCAGCACGGTCCGCATCAGGTCGGCGAACTCGTCGGGCTGCTCCCACAGCGGCCGGTGCCCCGCGGTCTCGAACCAGGTCAGCTGCTTGCCGGGGGCCTCGAGCAGCCGGTACCACTCGCGGGCCAGGACGAGCCGGCCGGGTGCCTCGTGACGTCCTTCGGCGAGGTAGACCGGGACGTCGAGCCGGGCGGCCTGGGTGCGGAAGTCGATGTCCTGCAGCTGCGGGTAGAGGACGGACAACACGTCGAGGGTGGCGCCCATGAGGTGGGCCTGCTCCAGCAGCGTGTACTCCCGCACCAGGATGTTCTCGGCCATCTGGCCGGCGCCCTCGTCGTTGACGCTGTGGTCGTAGGGGTGGACCTCCTGCTCGTAGGACAGCGTGGGGATGTAGTTCATGATGTCGCTGCGGCTGTACGGCGGCGGTCCGGCTGCCTCGAGGGTCTCGACGAGGCCGGTGTTGCCCTGGGCTCGTGCCCAGGCGAGGGTGTCGGCGTAGAAGATCTTGTCGGTCGCGGCCTGGCTGACCATCTGCCCGACGCCGACGTAGGCGCGGTAGAGCTCGGGGTGCTGCTGCACCGCGAGGACGCCGAGGGTGGTGCCCCAGGACTGGCCGACGAGGTAGACGTCCTGCTGGTCGAACCGGTCACGCAGGTAGTTCGTCACGGTGACCACGTCGGCGACCGCCGCGTCCAGGGTCAGCGTCTCGGTCGGGTCCAGCTCGGCGAGGGACGTGCCGGTGCCGCGCTGGTCGAGGGTGGCGACGACGAAGTCGTCCTCCAGCGCCTGACTGTGCCGGCGCATGGCACCGAGCTCGCTGCCACCGGGGCCGCCGGCGAGGAAGAGCAGCACCGGGTTGCGGGTGCTGGCTCCGCGCAGCATCAGCCCGAGCTCGTGCCCGCCGGTCTCGACGGTGGTGAGCTCGGCGATGCTGCCGGCGACGGCCTGGCCGTCGGCGTCCACGATCGGGTCGGTCCCGGCCGGGCGCGCCAGCAGGACCGCCAGGCCCACGAGGGCGACCGCGGTGACGCCGGCGACGGCGCGCCGCGCCCACAGCCCGCCCGAGCGGCGCCGGGGCGGGAGGGTGCTCCGGCGACGCCACGCCGCGGCCCCCCAGGACGCGCCGAGGAGCATGGGCAGCAGCGTGAGCACGCCGTGGAAGCCGCGTCCGACGGCGAACGCCATCATCCCGTACATGCTGGTCAGGTGGAGGCCGTCGACCGTCGGACCGGACAGCCGGGCGCGCAACAGCTCGAACACCACGACGAACACCGCGGGGGCGAGCAGCATCGCCCAACGCGACCGGGCGAGGTAGCCGACGACCAGCCCCGTCAGCAGTCCCAGCGCCATCGCGCTCAGGGCCTGGAACGTCGTGAGCGGACCGCGCGGCGTCCACACGCCCGCGAGCACGCCGTACGCCGCGGGGACGCCGGTCGCGGCCGCCCACCGCCACCGCGCGTCGACCTGCTCGGGCAGGTGAGGTGCCGGCGGAGCCGTGCGGCGTTCGGCGGAGGGGGAGCTCTGGGTCGTCATGCGAGGCACCTCCTCAGACCACGTCGCGGCGCAGCACGGAGGCGAGCCCGGCCAGCACCGGCACGACCGCCCACAGGGCGACCCCGAGGACCGCCATCGCGACCGTGGGTTCGGCGACCACCCCGGAGATCGACCACGCCATGGTGGTCGGCACCCAGTCGGCCATGTCCGGGGTCAGCTGCACCAGCACCGGCGGGACCACGAACAGCAGTCCGACGACCGCGGTGACCGCACCGCCGGTGTTGCGGACCAGCGCACCCAGACCTGCGCCGAGGGACGCGCCCGCCGCGCCGCAGACGGCCGACGCCGCGACGACGCGCAGCACGCCGCCTGCCGAGACGAGGAAGGCGTAGTCGGTCAGCTGCAGCCCGATCGCGATGGCCACGCCGATCAGCAGGGCACCGACGACGCTCAGCACGGCGCCACCGAGCATGACCGCGGCCAGCTGCGCGCTGACGGTCCGCACCCGCCTCGGCGAGACCAGGTACGTCGGCACCACGGTGTTGTGCCCGTACTCGCGGGCCACCGCCACGGCGCCGAACAGCGCGGCACCCATGAGCGCGTTGCCCGCGAACGCCATCAACGACTGCTGGTCACCGGCGGTGGAGATGAAGCCCTTCGACCCGTCCATGTCGGTGCCCCACACCACGGCGGCCCCGGTGACGGCGGCCAGCAGGGCGAGGACGCCGACGAAGGCGAGCGGCATCTTGGTGGTGGTGAGCTTGCGGATCTCGCTCCGCACCATTCGTAGCCAGGTCATGACCGAACGACCTCCTTCTGGTCCTCGGTGGAGTGCTGGGCAGGGACCGTGTCGAGGGCAGGGGTCGGCGACTCGTCACTGGTCCAGCGCAGGAACAGGTCCTCGAGGGAGCCGGTCCCTGCGGTCAGGCCGTGCAGGGGGATGCCCGCGCTGGCGGCCAGGTCGCCGACGCCGGCCGCGTCCAGACCACGCACCTGCAGCGTGTCGGCCGTGCGGTCGACCGTGGCGCCGGCCCCGACGAGCAGGGCGGCCAGGTCGCCGGTGCGCGGGGTGCGGACGGTGACGCTGGCCTGCTGGAGGTCGGCCAGCGCGCCGGTGGTCACCAGCCGCCCGTGGTGGAGCACCACGACGTCGTCGGCGAGGTGCTCGACCTCCGACAGCAGGTGGCTGGAGACGAAGACGGTGTGACCCAGGGCGGCGCGCCGGCGCAGCAGCGTGCGCAGGTCGTGGATCCCCTGCGGGTCGAGGCCGTTGCCCGGCTCGTCGAGCACCAGGACGGGCGGGTCGCCGAGCAGGGCGGCAGCGAGGCTGAGTCGCTGACGCATGCCCAGGGAGTAGGCGCCGACACGTCGACGGGCGGCGCCGCCCAGACCCACCAGGTCGAGCACCTCGTCGACCCGCTCGACGGGGAAGCCGGCCGCGTCGGCCAGCACCCGCAGGTGGTTGCGCCCGCTGCGGCCGGGGTGGAACGCGTTGGGCTCGAGCACGACGCCGACGGTGCCGGCCGGGTCGTCCAGGTCGCGGTAGCGCCGGTCCCCGATGGTGGCCGTGCCCGCGTCGGCGGAGGCCAGGTCGAGCAGGATCTTCATCGTGGTGGACTTCCCGGCGCCGTTGGGTCCGAGGAACCCGGTCACTCTGCCCGGCAGCACCTGGAAGGTGAGGTCCTCGAGGACGGGCTGGGACCCGTAGGACTTGCTGAGGTGGTCAACCAGCAGAGGGATCATGGTCGCTCCTGGGTCGGGACGCCGCACGTGCAGCGCACTTCCACGGTGGTCCCGCCCGGTGACCCGGGTCAGGGCCAGGTGGCCCCCGAGGTCGTGGCCTCGATCACAAGCTCGTCCCGGAGCTCAGGCCAGCTCGCTGAAGCGCTCCACCGCGTCGCGGGGCCCGGACACGATGACGAGGTCGTCGTCCTCGACGACGGTCTCCGGCGTGGCGTAGGTGAAGTCCTGCCCGGTGCGCTTGACCCCCACCACGGTGACGCCGTGCCGGGAGCGGGGCCGGGACTCCCCGAGGGGCCGGCCGTGCAGGCTCTGCGGCGGACGGGTCTTGACGATCGCGTAGCCGTCGTCGAACTCGATGTAGTCGAGCATGCGCCCGCGCACCAGGTGGGCGACCCGCCTGCCCATGTCGTGCTCGGGCCGCACCACGTGGTGGACGCCGATCTGGGCCAGGATCCTGGCGTGCGGCTCGCTGATCGCCTTGGCCCAGATGTCACGCACGCCCAACGTGAGCAGCACCGAGGCCGACAGGATGCTGGCCTCCAGGTCGCTGCCGATGCCGACGACCGCCCGGCTGAACTCGTGCAGCGACAGCTGGCGCATCGCCTCCTCGTCGGTGGTGTCCGCCTCGACGACGTGGGTGAGCTCTCCGGCGAGGGACTGGACCACGCGGTGGTCGCTGTCGATGCCGAGCACCTCGACCCCCTCGCCGGCCAGCTCGAGGGCCAGGGACCGGCCGAACCGGCCGAGCCCGATCACGGCGACCGGGTCACTGTCCATGCGCATCTGCCTAGCCAATGAGGGGCCGTCCTTCCGGGAGGGTGTAGCGCCGCTGCCGCTCGCGCAGCGCCAGCGCCGAGACCAGGGTGATCGGGCCGAGGCGGCCCACGAACATGAGCGCGACGAGGACCATCTGACCACCCGACGGCAGGTCGGCGGTGATCCCGGTGGACAGCCCGACGGTCGCGAACGCCGAGACGCTCTCGAACAGCACGTCGCGCGTGGGCAGCTCGGTGGTCTCCAGCAGCACCAGCGTCGCGGTGACGACCAGCCCGACCGAGAGCAGCGCCACGGTGAGCGCCTGCCGCTGCACCCGTCCGCCGATCCGGCGGTCGGCCGCGTTGACGTGCTGCTCGCCGCGCACCTCGGCGTAGATCACGAAGAAGAGGATGATGAAGGTGGTCACCTTGATCCCACCGGCCGTGCCCGCCGACCCGCCCCCGATGAACATCAGCGCGTCGGTGCCCAGCAGGGTCCCGTCGCCCATCTGGCCGTAGTCCACGCTGTTGAAGCCCGCGGTGCGCGGCATCACCGCCTGGAAGAAGCCCGCCAGCAGCCGGCCCGGCGTGTCCAGCGCACCGAGCGTGCCCGGGTTGCTCCACTCGGCCACGGTGACGAACGCCGTGCCGAGCACCAGCAGGGCGCCGGTCGTGCCGACGGTCAGCCTCGTGTGCAGGCTCCACCTCCGGGGGGACCTCAGCTGCCGCCGCAGCTCGAAGAGCACGGGGAAGCCGAGCCCGCCGACGATGACGGCCACGGCGATGGGCAGGCACACCCACGGATCCGCGACGAACCGCACCAGGCTGTCGCTGTAGAGCGCGAACCCCGCGTTGTTGAAGGCGGACACCGCATGGAAGACGCCGAGCTCGAGTGCGCGCGGCCAGGACTCGTCGTACCCCACGAGGAAGCGGGCGGTGAGCAGGACGGCCGTGACGGACTCGACCACCACGGTGACCGTGGCGACGCCCACCACCACGGCCCGCACGTCGCCGAGCCCCAGGCTCTTGGTCTCCGCGGCGGCCGTCAGGCGCGTGCGCAGCCCCATCCTGCGCGAGAGCAGCAGGCCCACCAGCGACGCGAGCGTCATGATCCCGAAGCCGCCGACCTGGATCAGCAGCAGGACGACCGTCTGGCCGAACCCGCTCCAGTACGTCGGGGTGTCCACCGTGACCAGCCCGGTGACGCACACCGCGCTGGTCGCGGTGAACAACGCGGTGTGCAGGGGCGCGCCTCCCGGACCGCCTCTGGAGACCGGGAGCGCCAGCAGGACGGTGCCCACCAGCACGGCCGTGGCGAAGGCCAGCACGATCACCTGGGCAGGGTGCCGGAGGAACGGCCTGCCCGGGGCTCGCAGGTTCGCCATCGAGTCGCCGTTCTGGTCTGTTCCGGTTCTGGTCAGGGCGTGACACCGTAACGCAACCGGGGGTTGGCGGTCCCCTCCGCTGGGCACAGATCGCCCCGTGGCGACCGGCGGGACGAGCTCAGCGCCTGAGGCGGGCACGGGCACCGCTCGACCGCAGCCCACCCTGCGCGAGGGGCGCGTCCTGCGCCGCCGCCGCGACGCCGACGGGTTCGACCACTGGCTGGCCGCGGTGATGGAGCGGTCGGACCCGTTCATGGCGTGGCTCGGTGTGGTGTTCGCCCTCCTCGTCGGCTTCCAGCTCGCGGCCGACCTGCGCCCCCCGGCCGGCCGGGCCCTCGACGTGATCGGCTGGACCATCTGGGGCGTGTTCCTGGTCGACTTCGCCGGCAAGCTGGTCCTCGCCCCACGGCGTGGGACGTTCCTGCGCCGGCACTGGTTCCAGGTGCTGGCCCTCTTGCTGCCGACGCTGCGGCTGTTCAGCTTCCTGCGGCTGCTGAGGCTGGGCAGGGCACTGCCCGCCGCCCGGGTGCTCACCACGTCCTACCGCACGGCCGGGACTGCGCGCCATCTGCTCCGCTCCCGCATCGGCTACCTCGGCGGACTGGCGACGGTGATCACCATCGCGATCGCCGAGCTCGGCTACGTGTTCGAGCACCGGCCCGGCGGCACGATGCAGGGCTTCGCCGACGCGGTCGTGTGGGCCGCCGGCCTGGTGCTCGGCATGCAGGCCGACCCCGTGCCCACGAGTCGTGGCGGACAGCTGGTCATGCTCGCCGGCTTCGCGACGGGTCTCGTCCTCATCGCGACGCTGGCCGGCACCCTGGGCGCCTTCCTGCTCGAGGGCCGGTCCGAGCGCGACGCCGCCACGCCGGGCGAGCCGCGCCCCTAGGCAGGAGCGACCCGGTCACCCCAGCCGGTCGAGGAACAGCGCGACGACCAGACCCAGCGCGACCGCGACCCCGGTGGTGTAGCCGCTCTCCTTGAACGCCTTGGGGAAGACCTCGATCGCCAGGGAGCCGATCACCGCGCCGCCGGCGAAGCTGCGGATCAGGCCGAGGGCCGAGTCGGAGGCGCCTCCGAGCAGGAGGTTGCCCGCGAGTGCCGCGACGGTGAGCAGGGCGGCGGTCGCGGCCCACAGACCCAGGACGGCGGCCTTGGAGTGCCGGCCCCCGCTCATGTCCCGGGCACCACCGGCCGCCTCCGGCAGGTTGGAGAGCAGGATGGACCCGGAGAGCGCCGCCGCGCCGAGTGGCCCGGTGCTGATCAGGGCGACGCCGAGGGCGAGGTTCTCCGGGATCCCGTCGAGCGTGATGGCGGCCAGGAGCCCTCCTCCGCTGTCGCTGCCCCAGCGGTCCTTGATCAGGTGGTCGAGCGCGGCGAAGCCCACCGCGCCGGCCAGGACCAGCCCGGCCACGGCCCAGAAGGGGGCGACGTGCGAGGCGGGCTCGACCAGCTCCAGCACCGCCGAGATCATCAGCGCGCCGCCGGCCGCGGCGACGATGAGGCCCTCATCCCGGTCGGGCAGGGAGCCGTAGACGCCCCAGGCCGCGCCGAGGACGAGCGAGCTGGAGACGACTGCGATGACGACGAAGGTCAGCAATCCGAGGCGACCCGGGCGATCGGGGTGCCCACGTGTCGCAGGCCGGTGCCGGTGTCGACCTGCGGGTCGACCCCCTCCTGGAACAGCACGATGAGGTCGGACCCGCCGAACTGGAAGTAGCCGAACTCCTCGCCCTTGGCCACGTCGGTCCCCGGGACGGTGGTGAGGGTGACCGAGGCGACGTGCGACATGCCCACCGGGATCACCGCCACGGTGCCGATGTCCCCATGGTCCGACGCCGAGGTGTCGAGGGTCAGCACGCCGCGCACCTGGGTGAACTCGTAGCCGGACTGGGTGCTGTCCTTGGAGCTGAGCTGGTGGTCCTCGAGCGCGACCTCCATGTAGACCCGTCCGGGGAGGACGAACGACTCCTCGACCCGGCCGGAGACGGGCACGTGGTAGCGGTGGTACGCCGAGGGCGGCAGCATGTAGTGCACGAAGGTGCCGCCCGCGAACGCGTCGGCGTAGCGCGAGCCCTCGAGCAGCTGGGCGATGTTGCCGTAGCGGTGCGTGCCCTTGACCGTGACGTCCGGGATGGTGGACTCGCCGTCGATGTCGTAGGCGTGGCGGAACAGGCAGTCGGCCGGCGAGGTCACGACCCGGTTGTCCGCGGGCGCGGAGATCGGCCGCAGGCCGGGGTTGAGCTCGCGGGCGAAGAACTGGTTGAACGTGAGCCACCCGCTCGGCGAGTTGGGCCGCCCGCCGACCATCGACTCCTCGACGGTGTACTCCGGGGCGTTGGCGCGGAAGGAGTCCAGCAGCTCGGGGCTGAACGAGTCCGGGGTGTCGAGGAAGCCTCCCCACTGGCGGGCGAAGTCGGTCAGCCAGTCCTGGAAGGCCGGGGAGCTCTCGACGATCGCGCCACGGTCGCTGCCGTCGCCGACGTGCTGGTCGACCAGCCAGAAGAAGTGCGCCAGCCGGTCGCTGACCTCCTTGGCGTAGCGGTCCTCGGGGGCGGAGGACTTCCACGCCGGCGCGTCGGTCTGCTGCGGGATCCACCGGAGGAAGCGGCGCAGGTAGTCGGCGTACCCCGCGAGGTCGGTGGGCCACTCGAGCGCGTGCAGCAGGTCGGGGTCGAGCTCGGCGTGAGCCCGCTCCCGCGCCTGCGCCAGGGACCGCTCGAGCAGCGGGCCGAGGTCGGGGTCGTCGCGCAGGAGGCGCTCGAGGTCGCGGACGATCTGGTCAGGTTGGACAGGCTGGTTCATGGGTCTCCTCGGATCGGGTGTCGCTCAGAAGTCGAACGAGGCGTCGCGGTGGTGGTCGTCGCCACCGGCCCGCTGCAGGTGCAGGCGGCGCGCGAGGCGGATCGCCGGGCGGGCGAGGAACTCGATGCTCCCGAGCAGGAACAGCCAGTTGCCGGCCCGGGTCGAGCCGAGGAGCAGCAGTGCGCTCCCCACCACGAACCACAGGGCGATCAGGACGTCGTTGGCGATGCTGAGCGACTCGTAGCGGCGCCGGATGACGAGCTCGTCGTCTCCCACGCGCATCGTGAGGTCGTGGCCGGACGGCATGACGCTCCTTCCCAGGTCGATGCGCTTGCGCATACATCATCCCAAAGGGTGCGGTGCTCAAACCCGGTGCCACGCGCTGAGCGGCGGGACGCGGCGGGGGCCCACCCCCCCGGGGTGCACCATGTGGTGATGAGGCGTGCGGACCAGGGGAGCAGGTGGCTCCCGCTCGCCCGGATCGTCCTGGTGGGCCTGGGCTGCCTCGCGGGCTTCCTGCTCGTCTACCTCCTCACGGTCCGCACCGTCCAGGGTCGCCTGTTCGGTGACGCGTCGCTGCGTGGCGCCCTGCTGACGCGCTCGGCCTTCGCCGACGCCTCGGACGTGGTCCTCAACGTCGTCTCGGCGGCCTCGCTGCTCGGCGCGCTGGCGATGGTGGCCACGATCGCCCTGGTCCGGCTGGAGCGCGTCGGCGGGCTCGCCGCCGTCGGCCTCCTGGTCGGGGCCAACGGCTCGGCGCAGCTGCTCAAGCGATTCCTGCTGGACCGACCCGACCTCGGCATCTCCGAGGTCGCGCCCGCGACCCTCAACAGCCTCCCCAGCGGCCACGTCACCGCGGTCTTCTCGGCGGTGGCCGCGTTCGTCCTCGTGGTCCCGGTGCGGTGGCGCTACCCCGCCTCGCTCGCCGGGCTCGCCCTGGCGGTCGTGACCGCACTGGCCACGATGTCGGCGGGCTGGCACCGCGCCGGGGACTCGATGGCGGCGTTCCTCCTGGTCGGGGCGTGGCTCGCCCTCGCCGCCCTCGCCGTCCTGGTCGCCGAGCCCGGTGGCACGACCGACCCGGCGTTCGCCTGGCCGGCCTCCGCGCGGTGGCTGGTCGCGGTCTCCGTCGGCGCGTCCGGGCTCGGACTCGTCCTGGGTGCGGTCCTCGACGTCGCGGGGCCGCTCCGCGACGCCACCCTCGGGTCCTTCGTGGCGTTCGGCGTGGGGGGCCTGCTCATCGTCGCCACCGGGATCGTGGTCGTCCTGGGCATGCTCCAGGTGCTCGCCGACCTGGGGAGGGCGCGCTCGGCCCGGGGTGTGTGAGGGTGGGCCCATGAGCAAGACCGTGGCCGACGTGGCCGTGATCGGTGGCACGGGGTTCTACTCCTTCCTGGACGACCCCACGGTGCACGCGGTGTCCACGCCGTACGGTGAGCCGTCGGCGCCGGTGGCCGTCGGCACCGTGGCGGGCCGGTCGGTGGCCTTCCTCCCGCGGCACGGGCCGCACCACGAGCACCCGCCCCACGCCATCAACTACCGCGCCAACGCCTGGGCCCTGCGCTCCCTCGGGGTGCGCCAGGTGCTGGCGCCCTGCGCGGTCGGCGGCCTGCGCGACACCGTCGCACCGGGCGACCTGGTGGTGCCGGACCAGCTGGTCGACCGCACCCACCGCCGGATCGGGTCCTACGTCGAGCGCGGCGCGGTGCACCTGCCCTTCGCCGACCCCTACTGCCCCCGGGTCTCGGCCGCCCTCGCCGACGCGGACGCCGACGTCCGGTGCGGCGGCACCATGGTGGTGGTGGAGGGTCCGCGCTTCTCCACGCGTGCCGAGTCGCAGGCCTACGCCGCCTCGGGCTGGGACCTGATCAACATGACCGGGGCGCCCGAGGCGCAGCTCGCCCGGGAGCTCGGCCAGTGCTATGCCCCGCTGGCCCTGGTCACCGACATGGACGCCGGCGCGGAGTCGGGCGGCGGGGTCGGCCAGGAGGAGGTCTTCGCGCTGTTCCGTGCCAACCTCGAGCGGCTGACCGGCCTGCTGGGCAAGGCGGTCGCCGCCCTGCCCGACCCCGACGGGTGCACCTGCGACACCTGGCGCGAGGGGATCGAGCTGACCTACGAGGTGCCGTCACCGTGAGGGTCCTGCTGACCGGCTCGGCCGGCTTCATCGGCACCGCCGTCGGCACCGAGCTCGAGCGCGCCGGCCACGAGGTGGTCCGCGTCGACCTGATGCTCGACCGCGCCCACGGCGACCAGACGCCCCCGGCCGGCACCCATCGGCTCGACGTCCGCGACGCCGCGACCGACCCGCGGTGGGCCGACCTGCTCGAGGGCGTCGACGTGGTGTGCCACCAGGCCGCCCTGGTCGGGGCCGGGGTCACCGTCTCCGACCTGCCCGACTACGCCTCCCACAACGACCTCGGCAACGCCGCGCTGCTCGCGGGCATGCACGCGGCGGGGGTGGACCGGCTCGTCGTGGCCTCCTCGATGGTGGTCTACGGCGAGGGCCGCTACCTGTGCCTCGACCACGGCCCGGTGCCCACCCCCGGCCCTCGGTCGCTGGCGGCGCTGGAGGCCGGGGACTTCGAGCACCGCTGCCCGGACTGCGGGCTCGACCTCGGCTGGGACACCGTCGACGAGGACGCCCGCCTCGACCCCCGCAGCAGCTATGCCGCGAGCAAGCTCGCCCAGGAGCACTACGCCTCCGCGTGGGCGCGGCAGGCGAGCGCGTCGGCGATCGCGCTGCGCTACCACAACGTCTACGGACCCGGCATGCCGCGCGACACCCCCTACTCCGGCGTCGCGGCGATGTTCCGCTCCTCGCTCGAGCGCGGCGAGCGTCCGCAGGTCTTCGAGGACGGCGGCCAGATGCGGGACTTCGTGCACGTCGGCGACGTGGCGCTGGCCAACCTCGCCGCGATCGAGTCGGTGGCCGGCGAGGACAGGAGCCGCTTCGCGGCGTACAACGTCTGCTCGGGGCAGCCGGTCAGCATCCTCGACGTGGCCCGCCGGGTCGCGGCGGGCTCGGGTCGTGACCTGGAGCCCGAGGTGACCGGCGGCTTCCGGACCGGCGACGTGCGACACGTCGTCGCCTCGCCGGAGCGGGCCCGGGCCGAGCTCGGCTTCAGCGCGCAGGTCGGCCCCGACCAGGGACTCGCGGAGTTCGCGACCGCGCCGCTGCGCGCCTGAGCCTCACCACGTCGTGTAGAGCAGGTGCTGCACGAGCAGCGCGGTGAGCACCTGGAGCGCCAGCCCGGGCCGCCGCCAGCGCCGGGGCAGCAGCGCGAGCGACAGCGTCAGCCACGGCACGAACGGCAGCCAGATCCGCTCCACCTCGGCCTTGGACATCTGGGAGAGGTCGGCCAGGACGATCGTCGTCGCGGCCGCGGCGACGAGCCAGACCACGGCCCGGACTGCCTCTGGGTCGCGCTCGCCCAGGCGACGGCGTCCCTCGCGCAGGCCGCCGAGGCCCGCGCCGAGCAGCGGCCCGGCGGAGACCAGCAGGGCGCCGAGGTTGCCCCAGGTCCAGTACGCCGCGGGCCGGTCCTTGGCCAGGCCGTCCCAGTAGCGGTCGACCAGCACCGGGTAGGCCTCCCACCAGGCGAACCCCGCTGCCGCGAAGGCCAGCACCGGCCCGAGCGCCGCGACCGCCGCGACCGGCAGCGGCCACCAGGAGCGCGCGACGACGAGGACCGCCAGCGCCAGCAGGCCGAGCAGCGGCAGGCCGTAGGAGCACATCACCGCCCAGCCGAGCAGGAGTCCGGCGAGCACCGCCCACCCGACCAGGCTCCGTCCCCGTCGGGCTCGCGCGGCCAGGGCCAGGGCGGCCAGGCCCCAGGCAGCCACGGCGGCGAAGAGGGCGTCGCCGGAGACCGCGAGGAACACCGCGGCCGGGGTCAGCACCAGGAAGGGCGCGGCACGGCGGGCCAGGTCGGCGGCACCGAGGGCGCGGCAGGTGACCAGCACGGCCACGGGGATGGTCGCGGCGACCGCGGTCACCGCGAGCGCCGCGGCCAGGTCGCCGCCCAGCCCGACCCGGTCGAGCCCGACGAACATCAGCAGCGCACCCGGCGGGTGGCCCGCGACGTGGATCGGCCAGTTGTCCGGGCTGTGGTACGGGATCCGGTCGACGTAGGTCGACAGCAGCGTCCCCACGTCGTCGACGCCCCGCGCGGTCACCAGGTACTCCGTGCGGTTGGCCATCGTGCGGGTCAGCCCGGCCGTGCCGTCGACCAGCGCCAGCGAGAGCAGCCAGGCCAGCCCGACGACGTACGACGAGACGAGCAGGAGGCGCCAGCGTGCCCGCCGCGCCCACGGCTCGGCGTACCGCACGCCGAGCAGCGCCAGCAGCACCGCCGGCACGGTGCCCGGACCGACCTTGGCCTCCCAGAAGCCGTGCAGCGGCGGGACGCCGAAGCGGTCGCTGCGGGGGCGCACGTCCCAACCGAGGAGGTGGGGGAGCGCGAAGGAGAGGAGCAGCAGGACGCCCGCGACCGCGAGGCCGGCCCGGGCGCCGAGGGATCGCCCGGCCATGTCCTCACCCTAGGCAGCCGTGGGGACCCGTCCCGGACCGCTCCGGGCTGCTCGCGGCACACGTCACAGGTTCGTAAGGTCGCGGCGGGCGTGGGGGCCCGTCGCGATGGCTACGTTCAGCAGGTGACCACCTGTGACCTCGTGCTCCCCTGTCGCGACGAGGGGCCCGCACTGCGGGGTCTCCTGCCGCGCGTGCCGGACACGTTCTCCGTGATCGTCGTCGACAACGGCTCGCGCGACGACACCGCCCGGGTGGCCGCCGACCTCGGCGCCCGCGTGGTCCCCGAGTCCGTGCCGGGCTACGGCGCCGCCGTGCACGCCGGGCTCGAGGCGGCCACCGCCGACTACGTCGCCTTCATGGACGGCGACGGCTCCTTCGACCCCGACCAGCTCCTCCCGCTGCTCGACGACGTCGCGTCGGGCCGCGCCGACCTCGCGGTCGGGCGTCGCCGCCCGGTCCGGTCGGGGGTCTGGCCCTGGCACGCGCGGGCCGGCAACGCCCTCATCGTCGCGTGGCTGCGGCGCCGCATCGGGATGGACGCCCACGACATCGCCCCGATGCGGGTGTGCCGCCGGCGGGACCTGCTCGGCCTCGGCCTGCAGGACCGTCGCTTCGGCTACCCCGTCGAGCTGCTCCAGGCCGTGACCCGAGCCGGGTGGAGGGTCAGCGAGCACGACGTCGGCTACCACCCCCGCGCCGTCGGCACGCGGTCGAAGGTCTCCGGCTCGGTGCGTGGCACGCTGCGCGCCGCCCGCGACTTCTGGCGCGTGCTGTCGTGAAGGTCCTGGTGGTGGCCAAGGCCCCGGTCCCGGGCCAGGTCAAGACGCGGCTGGGGGCCGACATCGGCCACGACGCGGCCGCGGAGGTCGCTGCCGCGTCCCTGCTCGACACCCTCGAGGCCTGCAACGCCGCGTCCGCGGAGCGGCACCTCAGCCTGGCCGGCGACCTCGCCGAAGCGGTCGAGGGCCCCCGGATCACCGAGGCGCTGAGCGGCTGGACGGTGACTCCCCAGCACGGCGACGGCTTCGCCGAGCGGCTCGCGGGCGCCCACCGCGACGCCGGGCCGGGGGTGGTCGTGCAGATCGGCATGGACACCCCGCACGTCACCGCGGCGGGGCTGCACGCGGCGGCCGTGGCCCTCGAGGGCCACGACGCGGTGCTCGGGCCCGCCTGGGACGGCGGCTGGTGGGTGCTGGCGCGGCGCGAGCCCGACCACGCCCGCGCCCTGGCCGGCGTGCCCATGTCGACTCCCTCGACGCTGGACCACACGCAGGCCGCCCTCGAGCGGGTGGGCTGCCGTGTCCGGCGTACGGCGGCGATGCGCGACGTCGACACCGTCGCCGACGCCGACCACGTCGCCGCGCTGGCGCCCCAGACCCGCTTCGCCGCCGTGTGGCGCGAGGTCCGACCGGCGGCGGGAGGCCGGTCGTGACCGCGGACGGCTCGTTCACCCACGTGTTCGCCAGCGCCCTGCGCGGCGACCCCACCACCGTCTCGTGGGTCGGGGAGGAGCCCCGGGTCCTGCCGGTCTCCTCCTGGACCCGGCCCGCCGACGACGTCGACCTGGCCCTGGTCGGGCTCTGCGAGGGACCGACCATCGACATCGGGTGCGGTCCCGGCCGGCTCACCGAGGCGCTGGCGGAGGCCGGCCACGCGGTGCTCGGGATCGACGTGGTCGACGCCGCCGTCGAGCTGGCGCGGGAGCGCGGGGTGGCGGCGGTCCGCCGCGACGTCTTCGACCAGGTCCCGGGGGAGGGGCGCTGGGGCACTGCCCTGCTGGCCGACGGCAACATCGGCATCGGGGGTGACCCGGTCGCGCTGCTGCGCCGGGTCCGTGCCGTGCTCGACCCGCGGGGCCGCGTGGTCGTCGAGGTGGCCGGGCCGGGGGTGCAGACGGTGCAGGGCTGGGCGGTCCTCGAGGGCGCCTCCCACCGCAGCCGCCCGTTCCGGTGGGCCGTCGTCGGCCTCGACGAGGTGCCCCTGATCGCCGCCGACGCCGGCTTCGCCGTGACCTGCACGCACCACTGGGGCGACCGCTGGGCCGTCGTGCTGGGCGAGGTGACGGGGTGAGGTCACCGCGCCCGGAGGACTTCACCTCCCGGCTGCGCAGCCCGGCGGTGGCCGCGCGGGTGGGGCTGTGGCTCGGCATCGCCTTCGCGGTCTGCTTCCTCACCGGCCTGGTCAGCCACTACGCGCAGCTGCCCAGCCGGCCGGTGCCGTTCCCGACCAGTCCGAGCTGGGGCTACCGGGTCACCCAGGGCCTGCACGTCGTCTCCGGGGTGGCCGCCATCCCGCTGCTGCTGGTCAAGCTGTGGACCGTGCTGCCCCACCTGGTCGCCGCGCTGCCGCTGCGCGCGCCGCGCCGCCTGGTGCTCACCCTGCTCGAGCGCGGGTCGATCGCGGTGCTGGTCGCCGCCGCGATCTTCCAGCTGGCCAGCGGGCTCGCGAACTCGACGCAGTGGTACCCGTGGACTGCGTTCTCCTTCCGCACCGTCCACTACGCCGTGGCCTGGATCGCCATCGGCGCCCTGCTCGTGCACGTCGCGGTCAAGCTGCCGCTGATCCGTGCCGCACTGGGCGCCGACATCGACGCCACCGCTCACGACCGGACCGGTGCGGACCGGCCGGGGGCGATCTCGCGGCGGACCCTGGTGCGCAGCGCGTTCGCGGCCTCGGGTGCGGCGGTGCTGGCCACCGCCGGCGCGAGCGTGCCGTGGCTGCGGGAGGTCTCCGTCTTCGCGATGCGCTCCGGCGACGGGCCGCAGGGGGTGCCGATCAACAAGTCGGCGGAGGCCGCGCGGGTCGCGCCCGCGGCGACGGACCCGGCGTACGCGCTGCGGGTGCTGGTCGACGGCCGCGAGGTCGCCGCGATGGGCCTGGACGACCTGCGGGCGCTGCCGCAGCACACCCGCGAGCTGCCGATCGCCTGCGTGGAGGGCTGGAGCGCCTCGGGCACCTGGAGCGGCGTGCGCGTGCAGGACGTGCTGCGCGCCGCCGGGGTGCGCCCCGGGACCGATGTCGTGGTCGCCTCGCTCCAGCCGCGGGGTCCCTTCCGCCGGACCGTCCTGCCTGCCAACTTCGTCTCCGACGACCGCACCCTGCTGGCGCTGGACCTGGCCGGCGAGCCGCTCACCCTCGACCACGGCTTCCCCTGCCGGATCATCGCCCCCAACCGCCCCGGGGTGCTGCAGACCAAGTGGGTCGGCGCGCTGGAGGTGAGCACGTGAGGGCGCGCGGCCTGATCGGCGCCGTCGGCCTCCTGGTGGGGACGTACGGCGGGTGGCTGCTGGTCTCGCGCCAGGACCTCGGCCAGCTGGTCGAGGTGGCGGCGTGGTCCGCCGGCGGCATCGTCGCCCACGACGCGCTGCTCTCCGGGGTGCTGCTGCTCCTCGGCCTGCTCGGCACCCGGCTGCTCGCCCCCGCCTGGCGCGCGCCGGTCACCGTGGCGCTGGTCGTGTGGGGCACGCTCACGGTCGTCGCGGTGCCGGTCCTGGGCCGCTTCGGCGCCCGGCCCGACAACCTCACCCTGCTGGACCGCCCCTACGTCGGGTCCTGGCTCGCGCTGACCGGGGTCACCGTCGCCGCCGTCGTGGTGGCGGGCCTCGTCGGGTCGCGCCGGGCCGCCGCCGAGGAGGGGTGAGCGTGGCGCACGTGCTCGTGGTCGACGACGACCGGACCGTCCGTGAGGTCGTGGTCGACTACCTGCGCGCCGCCGGTCACCGGGTGAGCGAGGCCGCCGACGGCGCCACCGCCCTGGCCGCCGAGCGCGAGGATCCGGCTGACCTGGTCGTGCTCGACGTGATGATGCCCGGCCTCGACGGGCTCGAGGTGTGCCGCCGGCTGCGCCAGTCCTCCGACGTCCCGATCGTGCTGCTCACCGCGCTCGGTGGCGAGCAGGACCGGGTGGTCGGCCTCGAGACCGGCGCCGACGACTACGTCACCAAGCCGTTCAGCCCGCGCGAGCTGGTGCTGCGCGTGGACTCGATCCTGCGCCGCTCCTCCGGTCGTCGCGACCCCGACGTCCCGGACGTGCTCGTCGACGGCACCCTGGTGGTCGACCGCGCCCGTCGCGAGGTCCGGCTGGGCGGCGTGCCACGTGCACTCACCGCCCGCGAGTTCGACCTGCTCGCGCACCTGGTGGCCCACCCGGGCACCACCTTCTCCCGCGACGACCTGCTCCAGCAGGTGTGGGGCTGGTCCTTCGGAGACCAGTCCACGGTCACGGTGCACGTGCGGCGGCTGCGCGAGAAGGTGGAGCACGACCCCACCGCGCCCAGCCGCCTGCTCACGGTGTGGGGCGTCGGCTACCGCTGGGAGCCGGTCGACCGGACCGAGGAGGAGCGATGACCGACGCCGTCGAGATCTGGCTCCTCGCGGGGCTGACCGGCCTCGCGGTGGGCACGCTCGGCCTCGTCGCCGGGTGGCTGCTGCGCCGCCGCACGCTGCGCTGGCAGCTGGCCCTGGTCGCCGTGGTCACGGTCCTCACCGTCATCGTCGGCATCCAGGCCGTGGCGCAGCGGATGCTGCTCTCGCGGCACGACCTGTGGGTCACCACGATCGTCACGACCGCGGCCGGCCTCGTCTCCCTGCTCGTCGCGCTGGTGCTCGGCGCCGCACTCGTGCGCTGGTCGCGCGGCCTGCGTGACGACGTACGCCGGGTGGGCGACGAGGGCGCGTCGCCCGCGGTGCCGCAGGGGCCGGCGGAGTTCCGCGAGCTCTCCGCCGAGCTGACCGCCGCCCACCAGCGCCTGGCCGAGGCCCGCGACCGCGAGCGCCGGCTGGAGGACTCCCGCCGCGAGCTGGTGTCGTGGGTCTCCCACGACCTGCGCACCCCGCTCGCGGGCATCCGGGTGATGACCGAGGCGCTCGAGGACGGCCTCGCCTCCGACCCCGCGCGCTACCACCGCCAGATCCGCGGCGAGGTGGAGCGGATGGTGCGGATGGTCGACGACCTCTTCGAGCTCTCCCGCATCCACGCCGGCGTGCTGCGCCCCGCGCTCGAGCGGGTCCCGGTGGACGACCTGGTCAGCGAGGCGATCGCGGCCGCCGACCCGGTCGCCCGCGCCCGCCGGGTGCGCCTCGGCGGCGAGGTCGACCAGGGGCTGCTGGTCGCGGCCGACCCGGCGGGCCTGTCCCGGGTGCTGTCCAACCTGATCGCCAACGGCATCCGGCACACTCCGGCCGACGGCACGGTCCACGTCGCGGCGAGGTCGGTGCCCGGCGCCGTCGAGCTCACCGTCACCGACGGCTGCGGCGGCATCCCGGACGAGGAGCGGGACCGGGTCTTCGAGGTGGCCTTCCGCGGCACCTCGGCCCGCACCCCCGACGCCACCGACGAGACCGACGTGCACACCTCGCGGGCGGGGCTGGGACTGGCGATCGTCAAGGGCATCGTCGACGCGCACGAGGGGGTGGTCGGGGTGGAGAACGTCAGCGAGCCCAGCCCCGGGTGCCGGTTCCTCGTGCGGCTGCCGGTCGACGCCGCGGTCTGACGACGTACGGTCGAGGCGGGACCCACGACCGGACCCACGACCGGACCCACGAGAGGACAGGACTGCGCATGATCGGACAGGTCGGCATCATCGGCGGCGGACTGATGGGCTCGGGCATCACCGAGGTCTGTGCCCGGGCGGGCCTGGACACCGTGGTGGTCGAGGTGGACGCGGCCGCCTCGGCGGCGGCCGAGCGTCGGGTCCGCGACAGCCTCGGGCGGGCGGCCAAGCGGGGCAAGCTCACCGACGAGGAGGTGGGCGAGGCGGTCGACCGGATCGTGTTCACCACCGACCTCGAGGCGCTCGCGGACCGCGACCTGGTCGTGGAGGCCGCCAGCGAGCGCGAGGACGTCAAGCTCGAGCTGTTCGAGCGGGTCGGCGCGCTGCTGGACAAGGACGAGGCGATGCTGACCTCCAACACCAGCTCGATCCCGATCGTCAAGCTCGGCGCGGTCTCCGGCCGCCCCGCCCATGTCATGGGCGTCCACTTCTTCAACCCCGCGCCGGTGATGCAGCTGGTCGAGCTGATCCCGTCGCTGACCACGTCGCCCGACACGCTGCAGCGGATGCAGGGCTTCGTGTCCGACCAGCTCGGCAAGCAGCCGATCGAGGCGACCGACCGGGCCGGCTTCGTGGTCAACAGCCTGCTCGTGCCCTACCTGCTCTCCGCGATCCGGATGTACGAGGCCGGCTACGCCAGCGCAGCCGACATCGACAAGGGCATGGTCCTCGGGTGCGGCCACCCGATGGGGCCGCTGGCGCTGTCGGACCTGATCGGCCTCGACACCGTCCGGGCCATCGGCGTCTCGATGTACCAGGAGTTCAAGGAGCCGCTCTACTCCCCGCCGCCGCTGCTCGACCGCATGGTCGACGCGGGTCTGCTGGGCAAGAAGAGCGGGCAGGGCTTCTACGGCTACGTGACCTGAGCCTATGGTGTGCCGCCGGGTCCTCCAGGGCACGTGGCACACCCGACCGTCCGCCTCCCGACCAGTGTCCAGGAGCGTCATGACCCACACCCCGCCCCTCGTCGTCGTGATGGGGGTGTCCGGGTCCGGCAAGTCCACCGCCGGGGCGGCCCTCGCCCAGCGCCTGCGCGTGCGGTTCGCCGACGCCGACGACCTCCACCCGGCGGCCAACATCGCCAAGATGGCCGCCGGCGAGGCGCTCACCGACGAGGACCGCGGTCCGTGGCTCGACGCGATCGGCCGGTGGCTGGACGAGCACCGCGAGCGCGGCGGCGTGGTGGCCTGCTCGGCGCTCAAGCGCGACTACCGCGACCGCCTGCGCACCCACGTGCCCGACCTGGAGATGGTGCACCTCGCCGGAGACCGGGAGGTGATCGCGCGGCGGCAGGCCAGCCGTCCCGGCCACTTCATGCCGGCCTCGCTGCTCGACTCCCAGTTCGCCACCCTCGAGCCGCTCGGCGACGACGAGCACGGTGTCGTCATCGACGTCGACCAGAGCATCGACGCGATCGTCGGCGACTACGTCGCCGCCCATCCCGAGGAGATCGCCTGACCGCCACGCGGGGCAGAACGCCCACGACGTGATCACCGGCTCCTCCGCCGGCTCGTGGCTGGGACGGACGAGCCGGTCGTGACCAGGACGGATCGCGCCGCTCTCGTGTCGCCCGCCCGCCAGGGTGAGTGCTCGCCGAGGTCTGTGACGTCGAGGTGTCCTCACCGCGTCGGACCAGGAGAGAGGGGCTTCGGCCCACCGCGACACGAGGGAGACGACTCCATGAGAACGACCCCACGAGCGGGCGCGATCCTCGCGCTCGGCGCAGCACTGGCCCTCGGGCCCGCCAGCGCCCAGGCGCAGCAGGTGCGTGTGCCCGACCCGGCCGGCGACTCCTCGTCCGGCGCCACCGACCTCACCCGGGTGCGCGCCCAGCACGCCCACGACCGCATCGGCGCGACCGTGCTCGTCCCGCGGCTGCGTCCCGGACGGCTCTCGGGCACCGAGCTGCTGATCCGGACCAAGGGCTTCCACAAGGTCTACTCGGTCACCATCCTGCGCGACCGGCAGGGCCGCGTCCGTGAGAAGACCCTGGGCTGGCGGCCGCTCAACGACCCCGTCGAGCCGAGACGCCTGCCCTGCAACGGGATCCACACCTCGCTGCACGAGCGCAGCACGGTGGTCTCGATCGCCAAGTCGTGCCTGAGCCTGACCCCGGTCCAGCGGTCCGTGCAGGTCAAGGTGCGCACGGTCGACGGCACCATCGGCCTGCAGGGCGCCTACTGGGACGACCAGTCCCGCTACAGCCGCTGGCTGGCGCGCGGCCCCCGACCCGTGACCGACCCGCAGGCCCGGGTCACCGCCGCCGACGGACTGGTGGAGCGCGGGCTACCCACGAGCGCGTCCGGCCAACGCGGACGCCTGGTGCAGGGCGAGGTCGTCCCCGTGGTGTGCCAGGTCGCCGGCTCGGTGGTCTACCGCAACGACGACGAGAACGCCGAGCGCAGCAACGTCTGGTACCGCGTGGCCGCTGCGCATCCGACCTGGGTCTCCGCGCTCTACGTCGAGGACATCGGTGCGGCGCCGCTCTACTGCGGCACCGGCCGGACCCACGCCGCCAAGGTCACCACCGGCACGCTGGTCCGCCGGGAGGCGCCGACCTCGCGCGCCGCGGCACACGGGGCGGCGACCCGCGGCGACACGGTGCGGGCGATCTGCAAGCTGCACGCGCAGGACGTCCGCGGCGACGACCTCTGGTACAACCTGCCGCAGGGCCTGTGGGTCTCCGCGCGCTACGTCGCCGACGTCGGCTCCGCGCCGCCGTTCTGCACCCGCACGGGCTGAGCGAGGCACGCTAGCGTCGGGGTCATGCCAGTCACCCGAGGGTTCACCGGCCGACGACGCGACCGCGACCAGCGGCTGCCGCCGGGACAGTACGACGCCGGCGGCAGCTGGCCGGTCCTCACGGCCGAAGCCACCCCTCGCATCGACCCCGCCCGCTGGAGCGTCGCCGTCGACGGCGCCGTCGAGCAGCCGACCACGTGGACCTGGCAGGACCTGCACGAGCTGCCCCGCTCGTCGTACGTCGGCGACATCCACTGCGTGACCACGTGGTCCAAGCTCGACGTCGCCTTCCGCGGCGTCAGCGTCGACGTGCTGCTGGAGGCGGCGCGCCCGACCGCCGGGGCGGCGTACCTCATGGCGCACTCGAGCACCGGCTACACCACCAACCTGCCGCTGTCCGACGTCGTGGACGGCAAGGCCTGGCTGGTCTGGGAGTACGACGGCAAGCCGCTCCCGCGTGACCACGGGGGACCGGTGCGGATGCTGGTGCCGCACCTCTACTTCTGGAAGTCGGCCAAGTGGGTCTCGCGCCTGGAGCTGATGACCCACGACCGGCCGGGGTTCTGGGAGCAGAACGGCTATCACGGCCGCGGCGACCCGTGGCTCGAGCAGCGCTACCAAGGCGACTGAGGCGCCGTGTCCATCGAGGACGTGCGGGCCGTCGAGACCGCGTGGACGACCGGCATCGTGGCCGAGAAGCAGCTCCCCACCGAGCGCACGGTGCGGCTGCGCCTGCGGGTCGAGGACCGGCTGCCCCACAAGCCGGGTCAGCACTACCTGCTGCGGCTGCGCGCACCCGACGACTACACCGCGCAGCGCTCGTACTCGGTGGCGAGCGACAGCGCCGACTCGCTGGTCGAGCTCCTCGTCGAGCGGCTGCCCGACGGGGAGGTCTCGTCGTTCCTCTCCGACGTGGCCGAGGTCGGCGACGTGCTGGAGGTGCGCGGACCGATCGGGCGATGGTTCACCTGGGACGCCCGCACGCGCGCGTTGTGCCTGGTCGGCGGCACCGGCGTCGTGCCGGCGGTCTCCATGCTCCGCACGGCTCGGCGGCTCGACCACGCGGATCTGCTGCGGGTCGTCGCCATGGCGCGCGGCCCGGACGACCTGCCCTACCGGGCCGAGCTGGCCGAGGCGGGCGCGACCATCGCCTACACGCGACGGGACACGGACGCGCGACCGGCCGGGCCGGTGACCTCCGAGGAGCTGCTGCCCCTGGTGGACGGCGTCGAGCTCGCCTACGTGTGCGGGTCGGCGCGCTTCGCGTCGTACGCCGAGCAGCTGCTGCTCGAGTGCGGTGTCGCGCCCGGTGCGATCAGGGTGGAACGGTTCGGCCCGACGAGCTGAGTCGCGGACACTGAATCGCCGACCGGGCTCTCCCCAGCAATCGAACATGCTTTCGTTTGTCGTCGAGGTGCGTTAGACTGGGGGCATGCCCACCGACCTCCGCGACGCCTCCCCGGCCGGGGTGCTGGCCGCTGCCACGGCGCGGGTCCGGTCACGACGCCTGGCCGAGGTCGAGGAGCTGGAGGTGCTGGCCCAGTGGGCCGCGCTGCACGGCGCGGACCCGCTGGAGGGTCTCGACGCCCGCGAGGCCGCGCACGCCCGGCGGATCGGGAAGGTCCTGCGGCAGGTCGGCGGTGAAGGCACGCCGGGGGTGCAGGACTTCTGCCTCGGCGAGATCGCGCTGGCCTGCGGGGCCGGTGAGACCGCGACCCGGCACAAGATGGCCGACGTGCTGGACCTGCAGCACCGCCTGCGCCTGACCTGGGCGGTGTGCCGGTCCGGGGACGCCGAGGTCTGGGTCGCCCGCAAGGTCGCGTCCCTGTCACGTCACCTGCCCGCGGACCGGGTCTGGATCGTCGACCAGGCCGTCGCGGCGATGATCGCCACCGAGTCGGTGTGGCGCACCCTGCAGGTCGCCGAGGCCAAGATCGTCGAGGCCGCCCCCGCGGTCCATGAGGAGAAGGCCGCACACGCCGAGGCGACCCGGTTCGCCGCCGTCGGGCAGTCCGACGAGGACGGCATGCGCATGGTCGTCGGCAAGGTCACCGCCGCCGACGGCGCCGGGATCGACGCGGTCCTCGACGCGGTCGCGGCTCACGTCCTGACCACCCACCCGGACCTGTCCCTGGACGAGCGGCGTTCCATCGCGCTGGGGTGCTTCGGCCGCCTCGGGCAGCTCCTCCTGCTGCTCCTGACCGGGATCGACCCCACCGTCGACCCGAACACCGACCCCGACGGCGACCCCGACGGCGACTCCGACGGCGACTCCGCCGTCCTCGCCCGTGTGTTCGCGATCCCGGCGCAGGTGCTCGACCTGCTGCGCGACCCGGCGATCGCGGCCCGGCTGGCGCCGCAGTCCACGCTGTACGTGCACCTGCACGAGACCACGCTGCTCACCGGCGAGGGCGTCGCCCGGGTCGAGGGACTCGGCCCGATGACCCTGTCCCAGCTGCAGGTCCTCCTCACCGGACACACCGTGAGCGTCACACCGGTCATCGACCTGGCCGACCGGGTCACCACCACCGCCTACGAGCACCCCGAGACGGTCAAGGAACGCGTCCACCTCACCGTCGCACGCGACTACTGGCCCTACGCCCACTCGACCAGTCGCCGCGTCGACTACGACCACCCCACCCCCTACCGGCCAGGTGCACCACCGGATGATCCACCGCAGACCGGCACCCACAACTCCGGCCCCCTGGGTCGACGACATCACCGCTGGAAGACCCACGCCGGCTACACCTCCCAGCAGTGCGGCCACGGCCGCTACGTCTGGACCACACCCCACGGCCTGGCGTTCCTGGTCGACCACCGCGGCACCCACCGGATCGATCCTGCCCAAGCGCGGCAGATGCTCGACGCCGGCGACGGCATCGAGCTCTACTACCCACCCGACCAGGACCTCGACGTCGAGCTCGCCTTCTGAGCACCGACCTGCCCGACCCAGGCACCTGCCCATGGCGATGAGTGCCTCGTGCCCGGTCCGGCCGAGCTGCCTCGCCTCGCGAGTCGACGACGATGTGCGGGTGAGCCCACTCGCCTCTGCCGCGGATGGGATCGGCCCAGGCCCCAGGTCGTGATCCGTCTGCTTCGCGAGCAGGTCCTGCGCCCGGCCGACCTGCCCGTCCGGCCGAGCAGCCGCTGCTGAGGTCGAGGCCGCCCTGGCTCGACGACCCGCCTCACGCAGCGGTTGGCCCTCGCTTCCCGCTCAGTACCAGCGGTGCGCGACGTCGACGACGACCCGGTGCCCAGCGCCGGGACCGTCCAGGACGAACACGCGCATCGGCAACCTGGCCCTCACCCCGAGCCCGAGGGTGGTCTGGCCCTCGAAGCTCCCTGCCCAGGCGACCTGGCGGAACGTGCGGTACCCAGCGACATCGACGAGCTCGTGCCGGTTCGCGGGCCTGTACGTGGGCCTGCCCCGGCCGCCGTACGCCGGGGCGTCGACCACGATGCGCAGCTTGGCGCCACCGCGGAGGGGCACGGTGGCTCCGGACCCCTCGTGGGTCACCCTCGTGACGTACGCGACCCGGTAGCCCGGCCTGCCGTGGCCCCGCCCGTCGAGGTCGATCACCAACCTGTCGAAGCACTGGTGCCGGCCGGACCGGACGTTCGTGAGGTGGGTGCTCGTGTGATGGGACCGCTGCTTGACCAGCGACCCCCAGTGCGCCTCGCAGGCCGAGGCTGATGCCGTCGGCACCGAGCCGGCCAGTGCGACGGGTGCCATGCTCATCGCCAGGGCGACCACGAGCGGGCGGACCGTGCTCCTGTTCCATCGAGTCTTCATGGTGTCCTCCTTCCAGGACACTAAGAGGACGCGGAGCCGGCGCCATCGGTTGACAAGGGAGACTCCTCCCATGGCTCTCCCGACCTCCGACACCGTGGTGACCTTTCCCGACGGCGCGACCACCTCCACCGGGACCGTGCTGCACGTCGAGCCGGTGGCCGCTGGCCGGCACGCCGTGCTGCTGGACCGGACCTCGGTGCACCCGGTCGACACGGCCTGGCCCGACCAGCCGGCCGACAAGGGCGACCTGGTCTCGGGCGACGGACGCCTGAGGGTCGTCGACGCCGTGACCGGGGGCGTCCACGACGGCCAGCTGCACCTGGGCGAGGACCTCCCGGTCCGCACCGGGACCGAGGGCTGGGTCTTCGTCGTCGCGCACGTCGTCGACGGCATCCCGCCCGCCGAGGGCGAGACCGTGCAGGTCGAGGTCGACCAGGACCTCCGTGCCGCCCTCTCCGCCGGTCACACCGCCTGCCACCTCGCAGCCCTGGCGCTCGACCTGGCGCTCGCCGACGCGTGGACGAAGGAGCCGCCGACCGACTCGCTGGGCCACCCGGCGTTCGACGCCCTGGCGATCCAGCGCTCGCGGATCCACCCGCACGGCTCGACCGACGTCTACCGGATCGGCAAGTCCCTGCGCCGCAAGGGCTTCCAGCCCGCCGCGCTCGAGGACCCCACCGTCGTGGCGGGCCGGGCCAACGCCCAGCTCGCGCAGTGGGTCGCCGCCGGCGGCTCGGTACGGATCGAGCGTCAGGGCGAGGCCCTGTCGGCGCGGCGCAGCTGGGTGTGCGAGCTGCCGGAGGGACGCACCGACATCCCGTGCGGCGGCACCCACGTCGACGACGTCGCCGCGCTCGGCGAGGTCACGGTCTCCCTCGAGGTCCGGCAGGGCGACGGCGGACTCGAGCTCACGATGGAGACGACCGCCGGCGGCCGGTAGGCGCATCCGGTCCACCTCGACACCTGGCCGGACGCGACGCATGATGGAGGCGATGAGCAGCCGTTCGCGTGCGGAAGACGACCGGCTCGTCGACCAGGTCGCACGGGCCTGTGCGCGAGTCCAGGAGCCGCTCGCGCTGCTCGAGAGGGTGGCCGGGCTGGTGCGCGAGCACGTCCCCTACGAGGCGGCCGGATGGTTGCTGGTCGACCCCGAGGTGCTGCTGATCACCGGCGTGTACGAGGAGGGTGTCCCGCGCGAGGCGCACCTGCGACTGATCGAGCTCGAGCTGAGCGCGGAGGACGTCAACAAGTTCGTGGACCTCGGTCGCGGCGGCGAACCGACGGCCTCCCTCAGCGCGGCCACCGGCGGCGAGCTGCGTCGCAGCGTCCGGTGGTCGACGGTCTACGAGCCCCTCGGGCTCGGGGACGAGCTGCGCACCGTCTTCCGGTCCGGCTCGGTCACGTGGGGCCATGCCTGTCTGACCCGTCGCGCGGACGACCCCTGGTTCAGCCGACGCGAGGTCGACGTGGTGTCGCGCCTGTCCCCTCATGTCGCCCACGGCATCCGGACGGGACTGCTCCTGCACGAGGGCTGGGCCGACGGGCCCGACGAGTGCCCCGCCGTCGTGGTGCTGGACGACGCCGGGCGGGTCGAGTCGTCGACCCCCCAGGTGCACCAGTGGCTGGGTCCCGTCGGCGACGACCGCCTCGAGTCGAGCATCGTGGTCCACGAGGTGGCTACTCAGGTCCGGCTCCTCACGAGCGACGGAGTCAGCGGCCCACCCCCCGTCGCACGCGCTCGGGGACGGTCCGGCGAGTGGCTGCTCGTGCGTGGGGCCCGCCTCGACGATCCGAAGGGGCGCACGGCCGTCGTGCTGGAGCCCGCCAGCCGCTCCGACGTCGCGCCGGTGCTGCTGCGGCTGCACGAGCTGACGCCGCGCGAGCGTGAGGTGACCCAGCTGCTGCTCACCGGCATGGCGACGGCCGACGTCGCCGGCGAGCTCTGCATCACCACCGACACCCTGCGTGGTCACGTCAAGAGCGTCTTCGGCAAGCTCGGCGTGAGCAGCCGCCCGGAGCTGTTCGCGCGGCTGGCCCACGAGCCGAGGGTCCGCTCGGCGGAGGGCGGGGGCTGAGCCTCAGGCAGCCTGGGCTGACTGTGAGGCCATCTCCACCGCGAGGCGGCGGGCCAGACGACCGGCGTACCCGGTGATGCCCGGGCGGTAGACGTAGCCGACGAACCGGAGACCGGGTGCGGCCTCGCCCCCGTCGGCGACCAGCGGCAGCCCGCGCTCGTCGAGCACGCCGAGGTGCCCGACCATCGGCTCGAGCGAGGTGCTGTAGCCGGTCGCCAGCACCACGTCGTCGACGCCGACCCGGTCGCCGTCGGCCAGCACCGCGCCGGTCCGCTCCAGGGCGACCACGGCGGGGACGATGGTGATCGAGCCGTCGCGGATCGCCTCGATCGCCTCACGGTCGACGACGGCGTTCCCGCCGCCGCGAGCCTGGAGCGCGGCGATCGTGCCCTCCTCGGACGGGGGGAGACCGTACGGCGTGAGGTCGCCGACGGTGAGGCGCTGCACCCGGGCGAGCATGCCGTCGACCAGGCGCACGGGCAGTCTCATGAACAGCGGGACCAGCAGGTCGGACGGGAGGCCGCCGCTGGCGCGGAGCAGCACGTTGGGCGGTCGTCGCACCGACATCAGCACCTGCCGTGCGCCACCCACGACGAGCTCGTGGGCGATCTCCGTGCCGGAGGAGCCGGCTCCGACCACGAGCACCCGGCGGTCCTGGTAGGGCTCCGCGTTGCGGTAGGCGGCCGAGTGGACGACCGAGCCGGTGAAGTCGGTGCCGGTCGCCCAGGCCGGTGTGACCGGGGTGTGCGCGAGGCCGGTGGCGACGACCACGTGCTTCACCGTCAGGAGGTCGGTCGCGGTGCGGACGCGCCAGCGGCCGCCCGGGGCGGGGTCGATCCGCTCGACCTCGATCCCGGTGCGGACCGGGACGTGGTGGCGCGCGGCGTAGTCGTCGAGGTAGTCGACGTACTGGTCGCGGGTGGGGAACCAGCCGAAGTCGCGCGGGAAGGGGGCCCCCGGCAGGCACGACCACCACCGGCTGGTGTTGAACCGCAGACCGTCGTAGCGGCTCGCCCAGGCCGCGGCGGGGCGGTCGCCGCGCTCGAGCACGGTCGCGGGCACGCCTCGTCGGATCAGCTCCGCGGCCGTGGCCAGCCCGGCGGGACCGCTGCCGATCACCAGCACCTCGTCCATCTCTGCCTCCTCGGGCGGTCCCCTGCGGACCACTCCTCCCAGGCTCGGACGCGCGGCGGGCCGTGCCCACCCCCCAGATGGGGGGCTTCCTCGGGCGCGACCTCAGCGGAACCAGACGTCGCTGGCGGCGATCGTCAACAGCTCCTCGACGCTGAACGGCGGCCGGTCGGCGGTCGGCGGTCCCTCCTTGCCGGGGCCGTTGTACTCCATCACCAGGACGTCCCAGCCGTCGGCGCGGAAGACCTGGGCCGACCACACCGTGGCGCCGCCGTCCACCGGCGGGTTGACGCCGGCCGAGGTGCTGACCACGCTCCCGTCCGGCCCGGGACGGCACGAGTCCGGGGCGGGCGAGTCCTCGTTGCACCGCAGCCACGGATCGGTCACCCGCTCACCGGTGGCGTAGTCGTCGGGGGTGAGGCCGACCCGGATGCCGAACCCGTTCCAGGTGAAGTCGACGACCGGGGCCGAGTCGGGGCCGGACTTCGGCTCCGGGGCGCTGACCCGACCCGGCTCCAGGGAGGCGAAGGTGGCGGGGACCTGCTCGGTGGTCACGGCGAGCCGGGCCCGGGCGGTCGGTCCTGCCGAGGGCGTCGGAGCCGGGCTGCTGGGCCTCGTCGTGGGCGTCGTGGGTGTGGCGGACGGGGTGTCGGCGGGCAGCACCACCCGGCCGCGCACCGAGTCGTCGCCCAGCAGCTGCAGGGCCCCGGCCGTGACCAGCACCGCAGCGGCGCCGGCGCCGACCGCGGCCGCCGTGCGGCGGCGACGCCGGCGCACCAGGCCGCGCTGCAGCCCCCCGGCCACGAGCGCGTCGACGTCGGGCACCAGGTCGCGGGTGGCCCGGTGCAGCAGCTCGGTCATCTCGTTCTCGTTCATCGCAGGCTCTCCTCCCGCACACGAGCCAGGGCCCGCAGGCTCCGGTTCTTCACCGCACCCGGTGACAGGTCGAGGCGCTGGGCGGTCTCCGCGACCGACAGGTCCTCGAGGTAGCGCAGCACCAGCACCGCCCGGTCCAACCGGGACAGCCCGCCCAGCGCGGCGCGCAGGCTCAGTCCGAGGTCGACCTCGGCCATCGGGTCCGCGACGTGGGCGCCCTCGGGCACCTCGGCCCACGGCTGCTCGCCGCTGCTGCGCAGCCGCCGGCGGCTGAGGTAGGTCCGCAGCAGCGTCCGTTGGGAGTAGGCGTACGGCGTCTCGACGCGTCGCCACTTCACGAACACCTTGGCCAGGGTCTCCTGCACGAGGTCCTCGGCCAGGTGGCGGTCGCCGCACATCAGCCACGCCTGGCGGTAGAGGTCGCCGGTGCGGGCGTGCGCGAACTCCTCGAAGTCCTCGGTCGTCGAGCTGTCCATCCGGCCCCCCCTTCTGCCCTCTTCGACGCCTCGGGCCCCCGGGGAGGTCACACGCCGCCGCGCACGCGCCGAGGTTCAGGCCCGCGCCAGGCTACGAGACCGGTGCTCGGGTCCCGCTCAGGCCGTCAGCGCAGCGCCGTCGGTGTTGCCGGTGAAGCGGGAGGGCTCCGACGGCGTGGGCACCGCTGTCGGGGTTCTGGTCGGTGGCAGGTGTTCGGGTCCGGGACCTGACCCGTGTGATCGCCGGCCCGGTCGCGACGCGCGACCTGGCGCTGGCGGGGGCGACCGTGCTGCGCCTCGACCCGCCGCAGCTGCCGTCGGCCGTGGGAGCAGGACCCGCCGCGCTGGTGACCCGGGCGCCGGCGTCCAGCCGACTGGCCACGCCGAGCTGGGGCTCGGCGAAGGCTAGCGGGACGCGACGATGTGGTCCAGCAGGTCGTGCACGGCCGCAAGCCCTGACTTGGCCGGCGTGCGGTCGTTGCTGGCGGCGTCGACGATCGCCTCGGCCAGCACGCGCACCTTGCGCTGGCGGTCCTGGGAGTAGGCCCGGAGCATGTGCCAGGCGGTGTCGGCGTCGACGCTGTAGAGCTGCATCAGGACGCCCTTGGCCTGCTCGATGCGCGACCGGTGGGCGGCGAAGTCCTGCACCGCCTGGTCCACCTCGGCGGTCACGGCCTCGCGCCGGAAGTCGGTGATGTCGACCAGGTGGCCGACGACCACCTGTCCCTCGTCGTCGTGGTCGACGTGTCCCACCGCGATCGCGACGCGGAGGTCGCGCGCGGCCGTCCAGAGCCGGTGGGGGAACGTGAACGGCCGGCCGGGCGTCAGGGCCGCCGCGCCGGAGGCGCGGGCGTGCTCCAGGTCGTCGGCGTAGAGATGGCGCAGGAGGAGGTCGGTGGTCGGGACCACCTCGCCCGGCTCGAAGCCGAGGATGAGGAAGACGCCCTCGGACCAGGTCCAGGTCTTCGTCGCCGGGCGGTAGGTGAACCGACCGACCTTCGTTCGTGCGGTGCCGATGAACGGCCGCGTCGCCGGCTGCTCGTCCATGCCGCAATTCTGGCCGACGCGAGCCCCCTGCTCAAGTTGTCGGTGCTCGTTCTCGGTTCCCGAGGCAGCGGCCGCGGATCGCGACGGCGGCGAGGGTGACAGTAGGCTGCGGCGCATGCTGGGGACGCGACGCGACGGGCCCGTCACCGTGCTGGAGCTGCAGCGGGAGCACCGACGCAACGCCCTCGACGTCGCGCTGTGCCGCGAGCTCTCCGCTGCGGCTCACGGCGCGGTGGAGGACGGGGCGCGGGTGCTCGTGGTGACCGGCGCCGGGACCGCGTTCTGCTCCGGAGCCGACCTGGGCGGGGTCTACGGCGAGGAGTTCATCGAGGCGCTCTACGGCATGCTGCACGGCCTGGCCCGTCTCCCGGTGCCCGTGGTCGCGGCGGTGAACGGACCGGCGATCGGCGCCGGCACCCAGCTGGCGCTGGCCTGCGACCTCCGCGTGGCCGGGGCGACCGCGCGGTTCGGGGTGCCGACGGCGCGCAACGGCATGGCCGTCGACGCGTGGACGATGCGGACCCTGGCCGCGGTGGCGGGCGGCGGGGTCGCCCGCCGGCTGATGCTGGCCGCCGAGACGATCGACCGCGAGCAGGCGTTGGCCTGCGGGCTGGCCGACCGGCCCGGCGACCTCGACGCCGCCCTGACGTGGGCGCACGAGATCGCCCGGCTCGCGCCGCTCACGCTGGCGCACAACAAGCTGGTCCTCAACGACGGCGACGACGCGGCGGTCGAGGAGAGCTTCGCCCGCTGCTGGGCGAGCGACGACGTCCGCGAGGCCGCCGCCGCTCGCGCCGAGAAGCGCGCCCCGGCGTTCCGGGGCCGCTAGGCCGCCGTCACCGCGCCGGCCCCCGACCCAGGCACCGCTGGCTCGAGAGCGGTCGCGAGGATCTCGCGCACGTCGCCGACGAGGTGGACGGTGACCGCCTCGAGCACCTCTCCGGGGACGTCGTCCAGGTCGGGCTCGTTGCGGGCCGGGAGGAACACCTCGGTCAGGCCCGCGCGCTGGGCGGCGAGCAGCTTCTGCTTGACACCACCGATCGGCAGCACGCGACCGGTCAGGGAGACCTCGCCGGTCATGCCGACCTCGCCGCGCACGGTGTGCCCGGTGGCGAGCGAGACCAGCGCGGTCGTCATGGTCACGCCGGCCGACGGCCCGTCCTTGGGCACCGCGCCCGCGGGCACGTGCAGGTGGATCGGCCCGGACAGCCTTGCGAGCGCCGCCTCGTCGAGGCCGAGCTCGGCCGCGTGCGAGCGCACGTAGGTCAGCGCGATGTGCGCGGACTCCTTCATCACGTCGCCGAGCTGGCCGGTCAGGTCGAGCCGCGGGCTCTCCCCGGGCAGCGCCGACGCCTCGATCCACAGCACGTCGCCGCCCATCCCGGTCACGGCCAGACCGGTCGCGACGCCCGGCACGGAGGTGCGCTCGTGCGCCTCGGGCGTGAAGCGGGCCCGCCCGACCAGGTCGCGGAGCGACGGCACGTCGACCACGACGGGGGCCGCGGTCCCGGACGCCAGTCTGGTGGCCACCTTGCGGAACGCCTTGGCCACCAGCCGCTCGAGCTGGCGGACGCCGGCCTCGCGGGTGTGGTTGGCCGCGAGCTCGCGGAGGGCGTCGTCGGTGACCTCCACCTCGGCCTCGGTGAGGGCCGCGCGGTCGCGCTGGCGGGGCAGGAGGAAGTCGCGGGCGATCGCGACCTTGTCCTCCTCGGTGTAGCCGTCGATGGTGACCAGCTCCATCCGGTCCAGCAGGGCCGGCGGGATCGTCTCGAGCACGTTGGCGGTCGCGATGAACAGCACGTCGCTGAGGTCGAGGTCCAGCTCGAGGTAGTGGTCGCGGAACGTGTGGTTCTGCGCCGGGTCCAGCACCTCGAGCAGCGCCGCGGCCGGGTCGCCCCGGAAGTCCGAGCCGACCTTGTCCACCTCGTCGAGCAGGACGACCGGGTTCATCGAGCCGGCCTCCTTGATCGCGCGGACCACACGGCCCGGCAGCGCACCGACGTAGGTCCTCCGGTGGCCGCGGACCTCGGCCTCGTCGCGGACGCCGCCGAGGGCGACGCGGACGAACCGGCGGCCGAGCGCGCGGGCGACGGACTCGCCCAGCGAGGTCTTGCCGACGCCCGGGGGACCGGCGAGCAGGATGACCGCGCCGGACCCGCGACCGCCGACGACCTCGAGGCCGCGCTCGGCCCGGCGGGCGCGGACGGCCAGGTGCTCGACGATGCGGTCCTTCACGTCCTCCAGCCCGTGGTGGTCGGCGTCGAGGACCTCGCGAGCCGCGGCGACGTCGGTGGTGTCCTCGGTGCGCACCGCCCACGGCAGGTCCAGCACGGTGTCGAGCCAGGTGCGGAGGTAGGAGGTCTCGGGGCTCTGGTCGCTGGCGCGCTCGAGCCGGTCGACCTCGCGCAGCAGCGCGGTGCGGACGTCGTCGGGCACGTCGGCGGACTCGACGCGGGCGCGGTAGTCGTCGGTGCCGTCCGGCTCGCCCTCGCCGAGCTCCTTGCGGATCGCGGCGAGCTGCTGGCGCAGGAGGAACTCGCGCTGGCCCTTCTCGACGCTCTCGCGGACGTCCTCGCTGATCTTCTCGCTCACCTCGAGCTCGGCGAGGTAGTCCTGCGTCCACCCGACCAGCAGCTCCAGCCGCCGCTCGACCGACGGGGTCTCGAGCAGCTCGCGCTTGCGGTCGGTCGAGAGGTACGGCGCGTAGCCGGCCGTGTCCGCGATGACCGACGGGTCGGTCAGCGACGAGAACGAGTCGACGATCTGCCACGCCTCGCGGCGCTGCAGCACCGCCACGACGAGCGACTTGTAGTCCGTGGCGAGCTCGTGCGCACGGGGAGTGAGGGCCTCGTCGTCGACCGGCACGATCTCGACCCACAGGGCAGCACCCGGTCCGGTGACGCCGGAGCCGATGCGGGCGCGGCCGCCGGCGCGGAGGACGGCCGCGGCCGCGCCGCCGCGGGAGCGGCCGACCTTCTCGATCGTCGCGCGCACGCCGTACGACGCGTAGCGGTCCTCGAGGCGGGGTGCGACGAGCAGCTCGTCGCCGCCGCCCTCGACCGCGGCGGCCCGGGCCGCGTCGATCGCGGCCTGGGCGGCCTCGTCGAGCTCGATCGGGACGACCATGCCGGGCAGGAGCACGCCGTCGGGGAGGAACAGCACCGGGAGGCGCTGGGAGGTCTGGGTCATGCCGTCACCTCGTTCTGATGAGTTGAAGGCTCAACCTCCGAGCGGCCCCCGGGTGTTCCGGTGTTCGCCGTGGGCGAAACCCGGGTGCGCGGGGGCGCCGGCACCTGCGCTCACTGGGTCGCGATGGCCTCGAGCACGGGCAGGCGTGCGGCCCGCCGGGCCGGGAGGATGGCCGCGACCACCCCGACGAGTCCGCCGAGCACGAGGAAGGTGACCAGCTGCGCGACCGGGACCACCACGTCGGTGATGCCCTGGGACTCCAGCGCCCGCGTGATCCCCACCCCGAACAGGATGCCCACCAGCACCCCGGTGACCGTGCCGTAGAGCGAGATCAGGACCGACTCCCAACGGACCATGCGGCGCACCTCGCGACGACGCATGCCGACGGCCCGGAGGAGGCCGATCTCGCGCGTCCGCTCCACCACGGACAGCGCGAGGGTGTTGACCACGCCGAGCACGGCGATGAGCACGGACAGCACCAGCAGCGCGTTGACCAGCATCAGCATCTGGTCGACCTGACCACGTTCGTCGTCCTGGAACTCCTCGGCGTCCTTCAGGTCGACGACGGGGTAGGCCCGGACGGCCTCCTGGATGGCCTCGCGGCTCTGCGCGCCCGCCTCGGGCGAGAGGTTCACGTAGACGTAGCGGTCCATCGGGGCGCCGCCCAGCTGCGTGTAGGTCTGGAGGGAGACCAGGTAGGTGCCGAGAGCGTTGTTGCGCTCGAAGGTGCCGTTGACCTGCAGCCGCTCCTGCCGGCCGTTCTGCATCTCCAGCCCGACCTCGTCCCCGACGTGCCAGCCGCGTTGCTCGGCGACCGCCTCGTCGACGAGCAGGCCGGCGCCGCGCAATCCCTCGAACCCGCCCTCGACGAACCCGACGTCCAGCGAGCGGTCGACCGTCGCCGCGTCGTACGCCGTGAGCACGCCCTCCTTGCCGTCGAAGAGGCCGACGCCGAACCTGGTCCGGGTCACCGACTCCACGCCCTCGATCGCGGCGAGCTCGTCGGCCAGCGCCGGGGTGAAGGGCTGTGCGAGCGAGGTGGACAGGACGTAGTCGGCCCTCATCGTGTCACCGATGACCCGGTCGACCGAGGCCTTCATCGAGGCGCCGATGATGCTGAAGCCGGTGACCAGCGCCAGGCCGATCATGAGTGCGGACGCCGTGGACGCGGTACGACGCGGGTTGCGCTTGGCGTTCTCGCGCGCGAGCTGCGCGGTCCTGCCCCCCGCGCGGCGCAGCACCGCGCCGGCGGCCGCCACGAACGGCCGCGCCACCAGGGGGCTCAGGACGATCGCACCGACGACCAGGGCGTAGCCGCCCGCGCCGGCCGCGGCTGCCGCGGCCGTGCCGTCCAGCACCGTCGGGCCGACGAGCAGCGCGGCCGCACCGCCTGCTGCCAGGGGTGTGCCGATCCAGACCCGCACCCGCAGGGAGCGCCGCCGCGCCGGGATGTCGGGGTTCATGGCGACCACCGGTGGGATGCGGGACGCGCGCCGCGCCGGGAGGTAGGCCGCCGCCACGGTGACCAGCACGCCGAGGGCGAGCGCCCAGACGACGGTGGAGGTGGAGAACACCAGGCCCCCGTCGAGCGTCAGCCCGAAGCGGCCGAACACCGCCTTGAGCCCCAGTGCCAGGCCGTAGCCGAGCCCCAGGCCGGCGAGCGACCCGAGGACCCCCAGGACCAGCGCCTCGACCAGCACGGAGGAGGTCGTCTGCCGCCGGCTGGCTCCGAGCGCGCGGAGGAGCGCGAGCTCCCGGGTGCGCTGCGCGACCAGCATCGAGAAGGTGTTGAGGATCAGGAAGCTGCCCACGAAGAGAGCCACTCCGGCGAACACCAGCAGGAAGGTGTTGATGAACTGGAGGCTGTCCTCGAGCTGCGCGGCGAGGTCGGCGGCCTGCTCCGCGTTGGTCTTGACCTCGTAGCGGGACCCGAGCGCCTCCGAGATCGTCGCGGCCACCTCGTCGTCGGTCGCACCGTCGTCGACCAGCACGTCGACGCCGCTGACCCGACCGGGGCCGAGGAAGAGCCGCTGGGCGGTGTCGGAGTCGAACAGGGCGAGTGACGCCCCGGCCAGCCCGCCGCTGTCGCCGAACCTCAGCACCCCGACCAGCGAGGCCTGCAGCCTCGGACCGGTCGTGACGAGAGGGACGGTGTCGCCGAGCGTGTAGCCCGCCTTCTCCACGGACCCGGTGTCCAGGACGACCTCGTGGGGACCGCGCGGGGCGCGTCCCTCCACCAGGCTGCCCGACCGCAGCCGCGGCTCGTCGGACCAGCTCGCGCCGATCCCGGGTGCGCCGCCGGTGTCGAGCACGTCGCCGTGCCGGTCGACCACGTAGACCCCCTCCGCCTGCACATAGCCCTCCGCCACGGCGACGCCGTCCAGGTCTGCGACCCGGGACACCACGGACTCCGGCACCGAGGAGACGGTGCCGCCGAGGCCGGTCCCGGTCAGGCCCGTGTCGAACGCCGAGCGGGGTGCCACGGTGACGTCGCTGGCGGCGTTCTCGAACAGGCTGGTGAAGGTGCTCTCCAGCGTGTCGGAGAACACCAGCGTCCCGGAGACGAACGCGACGCCGAGCACGACGGCGGCGCCGCTGAGGAGCAGGCGGACCTTGTGGACCCACAGGTTGCGGAGACCGAGGCGGAACATCCTCACGCCTCCGTCCGCGGCTCGAACGACCTCATCTGCTCGAGGACCTCTGCCCGGGTCGGCGCCCGCAGGTCGTGCACGACCCGGCCGTCGGCGAGGAACAGCACGCGGTCGGCGTACGACGCGGCGGTCGGGTCGTGGGTGACCATGACGACCGTCTGGGCGAGGTCGTCGACCGACCGCCGCAGGAAGCGGAGGATGTCGGCGCTGCTGCGCGAGTCCAGGTTGCCGGTCGGCTCGTCGGCGAAGACGATCCGGGGCCGGCCCGCGAGCGCCCGCGCGCAGGCCACCCGTTGCTGCTGGCCGCCGGAGAGCTGGGACGGCAGGTGCGCGAGGCGGTCCTGCAGCCCGAGCGTCCGCACGATCTCGGCCAGCCACGCAGCGTCGGGTGCGCGGCCGGCGATGTCCAGCGGCAGCATGAGGTTCTCCTGTGCCGTCAGGGTCGGCACGAGGTTGAAGGACTGGAAGACGAACCCGATCTCGTCGCGACGCAGCCGCGTCAGGTCGTCGTCGCCCAGGCCACGCAGGGCGGTGTCGCCGATCCAGCTCTCACCGGAGGTCGGGGTGTCGAGTCCCGCCATGACGTGCATGAGCGTCGACTTCCCCGACCCGGACGGACCCATCACGGCGGTGAACGCACCGGCCTCGAGCTCGACGGTCACGTGGTCGAGCGCGACCACTCGGGCGTCCCCCTCGCCGTACACCTTGCACAGCTCGTGGCTGCGGGCTGCGACCCGCGTGGTCGCGACCGGCCGCGGGGATCGATGGTCGACGGTCGTCATGTCGTCCTCCAACCTGGAGGCGGCTGTCCGGCCCGGACGTGGCTGGAGGCGCGCCTCCACCTCCCACGCTAGGCCCCGGAGGAGGAGGTGGGACCCCTCAGCGCTGTCTCGTCGGTCACGTCACGGCCCGGTCGCGGGTCAGCGGTTCCGGGCCCGATCGTGTGGTGATCGTCGTCGTGGTGCCACTCGCGCTTTGCCTGCGGGTCACCTTCGCCCGCCACGGTGGGAGCCTCACACCCCCGAGTGGGAGGGATGCCGATGCCGGCACCGAGCACGGGCACCGTCGTCGTCGCGCACCGCGGCGCCAGCGCCGAGGCGCCCGAGAACACCCTGGCCGCCGTACGCCGGGCGGTCGCGCGCGACGCCGACCACGTCGAGCTCGACGTGCAGCGCACGCGCGACGGTGCCCTGGTCCTCCTGCACGACACGACCCTGGCGCGCACGACCGACGTCCGGCGGGTCTTCCCGCGCCGCGCGCCGTGGCTGGTCGCGGACTTCACCGCCGACGAGCTCGCCCGGCTCGACGCCGGCTCGTGGTTCTCGCAGGACCACGCCGGGCAGCGGGTCCCCGTGCTGGAGCAGGTGGTCGAGGTCCTGCGGCACACGCGGACCGGTCTGCTGCTCGAGCTCAAGGCGACCGCGCTGCACCCCGGCCTGGCGCGCGACGTCGCGGTCGCGCTGCGCGGCATCCCCGGCTACGTCGACGGCGCGCTCGCCGACGAGCGGCTGGTGGTGCAGTCCTTCGACCACGAGGCGATGGCCGAGCACAAGAAGCTCGAGCCGGACGTGCCGGTCGGGCTCCTCGGCACGCCCTCCCGTCCCGAGCTCGGCGCCCTCGCGACCTGGGTCGACCAGGTCAACCCGGCCCACTGGTCGGTCGACCGCGCCTGGGTCGACACCGTGCACGCGCACGGCATGCGCTGCCAGGTCTGGACGGTCAACCGTCCCGCGGCGATCCGCCGGGCGCTCCGGCTCGGGGTGGACGGCGTGATCACCAACCGACCCCACGAGGCGCGCTCACTGGTCGACGACCTGCGGTCGCGGCGTGCGGGCTCGAGGTAGGCGGCGCGCCTCACTGCCCCCGGCGGAGCCTCCGCACGAACTGCCGGGTGCGCTCGACCTGCGGGTCGTCGAGCACCGCGGCCGGCGGGCCCTGCTCGGCGACGACGCCCTGGTCCATGAAGACGACCTGGTCGGCGACGTCGCGGGCGAAGGCCAGCTCGTGGGTGACGATGAGCATCGTCCAGCCCTCGTCGGACAGCTCGGCGATCACGTCGAGGACGTCGCCGACCAGCTCGGGGTCGAGCGCCGAGGTGGGCTCGTCGAACAGCAGCAGGTCGGGGCGCATCGCCAGCGCACGCACGATGCCGACGCGCTGCTGCTGACCGCCGGACAGCTCGTAGGGATGAGCGTCGCGCTTGTCGGCCAGCCCCACCCGGGCGAGCAGGCGCTCGGCCTCGGCGACCGCCTCGGGACGCGGGCGCCGGCGCACGTGGACGGGGCCTTCGACGACGTTCTGCAGCACGGTCAGGTGTGGGAAGAGGTTGTAGTGCTGGAAGACCATCGCGCTGCGGTCGCGCAGCGCGCCGACCTGGCGGTCGCCGACGACGCCGGAGAACTCGACGTCGACCTCGGACCCGACCCGGATGCGACCGGCGTCGGGACGCTCGAGCCCGTTGAGCGACCGCAGGACCGTCGTCTTGCCGGAGCCCGACGGACCGATCAGCGCCACCACCTCGCCGCGCGCGACCTCGAGGTCGATCGAGCGCAGCACGTGGTTGTCGCCGAACGACTTCTGCAGGCCCGTGACCCGCAGCAGGGGAGTGGTCGGCTCAGTGCGCGACATGGCGGTCCAGCCTCCTCTCGAGCCGGGTCTGGCCCGCCGACAGCGCCAGGCAGACGACCCAGTAGACCGCTGCGGCCTCGGTGTAGACGAGCATGAACTCCGAGCTGAACGCGGCGATCTCCTGCGCCCGCCGGAACAGCTCGGTCACCAGGATCGCCGAGGCGAGCGAGGTGTCCTTGACCAGGCTGATGAACGTGTTGGACAACGGCGGCACCGACACCCGCGCGGCCTGCGGCAGGATGATCCGCCGCAGCGCCAGCGGATAGGGCATGCCGATCATGTGCGCGGCCTCCCACTGCCCCTTGGGGACCGACAGGATCGCGGCGCGGATGATCTCCGCGGCGTAGCCGCCCACGTTGAGCGAGAACGCCAGGATCGCGCTGGGCCACGGGTCGATCCGGAGCCCGACCGAGCCGAGCCCGTAGAACACGATGAACAGCTGGACCAGCAGCGGGGTCCCGCGCACCACCGAGACGTAGGCGCGGCCGAGGCCGGACACCAGCCGCGTGTTGCTCAGCCGCATCAGCGCGACGAGGAGCGCGATCGCCAGCCCCAGCACGAAGGACGCCAGGGCGAGCGGGATCGTGCCGAGGACGGCGTACGTCGCGATCGGCCCCAGCGAGCTGCGGACGAGGTCCCAGTCCATGAGTCAGTCGTGCCCGGGTCCGGCGGTCAGCCGGACACGTCCTGGCCGAAGTACTTCTCGGAGATCTTCGCCAGGGTGCCGTCCTGGCGCAGCTCGTCGAGCGCCTTGTCGACGGCCTCCACCAGGCTGCCGCTGCCCTTGCGGAACGCGATCGCGTTGCGCGCCACGTCGTCGGTGGTCGCGGCGATCTTGAGGCTGTCGTCGCCCTCGTTCTGCTGCCAGTCCAGGAAGGTCAGGGTGTCGTTGACGGTCGCGTCGACCCGGCCCTGCTTCACCAGTGCGACCGCCTGGGCCCAGCCCTCCACGTTCTGCACGTCCGCCCCGGCCTGCTTGGCCAGGTCGTACCAGTTGGAGGTCAGCGACTGCGCGGTCGTCCTGCCCTTCAGGTCCGCGAACGAGGAGATGTCGTCGTTGTCCTCCTCGGTCACGACGGCGCCGGTGCTCACGGTGTAGGGCTCGGAGAACACGTAGTCCTGCTTGCGCTCCGGGGTGATCGAGACCTGGTTGGCGACCGCGTCGAAGCGGCCGGCGTTGAGGCCCGCGAAGATGGCGTCCCACTGGGTCTCCTCGAACTCCACCTCGACGCCGAGCTGGTCGGCGACGGCCCGCATCACCTCGACGTCGTAGCCGGTCAGGTCGCCGCTGCCGTCCTGGTGGTAGGTGAACGGGCGGTAGGTGCCCTCGGTGCCGACGGTGATCACCCCGTCCTTCTCCACCTGGGCCAGCGAGACGCCGCCCTGCGGCTCGCCGGAGGAGTCCGAGGAGCCGGACGAGCCGCAGGCGGTCAGCGCGAGGGCGGAGGCGGCGAGCGTCGCGACGAGGGCGCGGCGCGGGGTCAGGATGCGCGAGCGTGAGGTCATACGGCCTTCAGCGAACCGCGCGGCGACGGTGTTCCGCAGTGCCGTGCCAGATGCATCACATGCCTCGCGCATGCAACGCCGGGGGGTGGGGAACATGGCGCCGTGACGAACTTCGTCGGTGAGATCCGCTCGACCGGGAACGCGCTGCTGGTGCGGATCAGCGTGATCGCCGCAGTCGGTGGCCTGTTGTTCGGCTACGACACCGGTGTCATCTCCGGCGCCCTCCTCTACATCCGCAAGGACCTCGACGCCAACGAGTTCGAGCAGCAGGCGATCGTGGCGGTGCTGCTGCTCGGCGCCATGGTGGGTGCGGTCGTGTCGGGCTACCTCGCCGACCGGATCAGCCGCAAGTGGACCAAGGTGCTGTCCGGGACGATCTACGTCGTCGCGGCGCTGGGCTGCGCCTTCAGCATCAACGCCGGGATGCTGATCGGCTTCCGCTTCATGCTCGGCATCTCCGTCGGCACCGCGTCGTTCGTCTCGCCGCTCTACATCTCCGAGGTGAGCCCTCCGAGGATCCGTGGAGGACTGACCTCCTTCAACCAGCTGGCCGTGGTGAGCGGGATCCTGCTCGCCTACATCGTGAACTTCCTGTTCAAGGACTTCCCGAACGAGTGGCGCTGGATGCTCGGGGTCGCCGCCATCCCGGGCGCCGTGCTCGCCATCGGCATGCTCACCGTCCCCCGCACGCCCCGGTGGCTGTCCCAGAACGGACGGCACGACGAGGCACGGGACGTGCTCGAACGGTTGCGCTCCGGTGACGAGGAAGCCGACATCGACCAGGAGCTCGAGGAGATCGAGGAGGCCAACGAGGCCGAGAGCTCCTCCAGCCTGGGCACCCTGCTCCAGCCCCGCCTGCGCGCGGTGATGATCGTCGGCGTGACCCTCGCCCTGGCGCAGCAGTTCGTCGGGGTCAACACCGTCATCTACTACGCGCCCACGATCCTCAGCGACACCGGCCTCGGCAACGCCAGCGCCCTGGCCGGCACGCTCGTCGTCGGCGTGAGCAACCTGGTCTTCACCGTGGTGGCGGTGCTGCTCCTCGATCGCGTCGGCCGGCGCGCGCTGCTGGTCACCGGGACGGCCGTGCTCCTGGTGGCACTGGTGGTGCTCGGCGTCTACTTCACCTCCAGCACGTTGCAGGACAGCTACGGGTGGGTCGCCCTGGGTGGGCTCGTCCTCTTCATCGCCGGGTTCGCCCTGGGCCTCGGGCCGGTGTTCTGGCTGATGATCTCCGAGATCTACCCCGTCGGAGTGCGCAGCAAGGCCATGGCGGTGACCACGGTCGCGAACTGGGGCGCGAACTTCCTGGTCGCCCAGACGTTCCTCACGCTCAGCGGGGCGATCACCCGGCAGGGCGTCTTCTTCCTCTACGCCGGGCTGGCCGTGCTCGCGATCATCTTCTTCTGGACGAAGGTCCCGGAGACCAAGGGTCGGTCCCTCGAGCAGATTCAGGACGAGCTGGCGCCGAACGAGTGACCGGGACGCTCAGCGGGTGAGCAGGTCGGCCAGCGAGAGGGGAGCGGTGCCGGTGAGGCGCTCGACCGCGTCGCTCACCGCGCCCCGGGCCCGGTGAGGTCGTAGGTCGCCCCCTGGTGCGGAGCCGGGACCGCGGAGGACGCCGTCCCCGTCGGGCAGGTGGGGCAAGGGCGTCGTCGAGGTTGTCGCGCAGGAGGTGTGCGCGAGGCCGCTGGCCCGCAGACGCTCCTCCGTGGCGGCGTGGTCGCGCGCGAGGGTGAAGGTGGCGTCCGGGGCGGCGCCGAAGAACGAGGTGGAGACGACGTGGTCGACGCCGGCCTCGGCCGCCGCGTCGACGAACGCCAGGTGCTGCCGCAGGCGGTCCGTGGCCGGTTGTGCTCAAGGAGCGGCCGAGCCTGCCGATATGCCCGAAAAGACCTGCTTGCGTCTCTCCCAGAGGAAGTGTCGATGCCGACCCCACGTCCCCGACCGCTCCGGCGGTGGCTGGCCGTCCTGGCCGCCCTCGTGCTCGTCCCGGTCCTGGCCGGACTCGCCCCCGCGTCGGCGAGCGGGACCGACGGACGGACTCTCGGCCTGCCCGACACCGCGTACGCCGAGCACTTCTCCGGCCTCTACTCGGTGCCCGAGGCCGACTTCGTCCGCGAGGTCGTCGCCGCGGCGCAGCGGTCGGGCGGATGGCTGACGCTCACCGAGGCGTCGGCGCGGGGAGCGGCGCTGACGCAGGTCACCTCGACGCTCGGGTGGAAGGTCTACCGGGGCAACACCGCGACCACCCGCGAGGCGGCCGTGCTCTGGGATCCCGCGAGGTACACCCTCGTCGCGCAGCAGGGAGACCAGATCACCTCGCTGGACTACTGGTCCACGAGCGGCAAGGTCGCGCCGCGCCGGGCCGCCACCACGGTCGTCCTCGACGCGGTCGGCAGCGACGCTCGCGTCGTGGTGTCGGTCTCGCACCTGCCGCCGCACGTCGAGGGCATCGAGGACCCGCCGTTCCGGGTCTACAACCGCGCCACCGTCGCCAAGGACTGCCTCGCGAACTGGAAGGCCCTGCTGGACCAGATCGCCGCGCAGTGGTCCGCCGACGTCGTGGTCGCCGCGGCCGACTGGAACCTCAACCACAAGTGGCAGGCCGTCCGGGACTACATCGGGGCGGTGTTCACCGACTACGTCCCCGCCTTCGACCTCGTCGACGGCACGCTCGGCAAGCGCACGATCGACGGGGCCTGGGTCCGCGGCAGCAGCGCGGTCCTCGCGGTCACCCAGCCCGACGTGCCGCTGTTCGACCACCGCCCGGTCGCGCTCCAGCTCGCGCTGACCCCGCCGGTCCCCGTCACGCCGACGCCTACGCCGACGCCCACGCCGACGCCCACGCCGACGCCGACGCCGACCCCGACGCCCACGCCGACCCCGGCCCCGACGCCGCCCCCGACCGTCACGCCGGCCCCCGCCGCGCCGGCGTACGCCGCGCTGCGCGTGACCACCTGGGACACCCGGCACGGCAGGGCGCTGCGCCGCGGTGGGCTGCGCACCGTCCTGGCAGGGCGACCCGACGCCGTGCTCCTGCAGGGGGTCCCGCGCCGCACGATGCTGACCAGCCGGCTCGGGCGCGCCTGGGCCGTCGTGCCCGGCGCCTCCCACCTGGCCCGGGGCAGCTACGTCGCGGTGCGCCGCTCCCGCTTCGTCGTCCTGGGCCGGTCCAGCCGCGACATCACCTTCGGTGACCGCGCGCAGCGCCGCCTGGTCACCGCGACGGTCCGCGACCGCACCACCGGCCAGGTGCTCGACCTCGTGCCCGTCGACGTGGCGCCGGCCGTCGCCGGCCGCCCGGTCCTGCTCCGGCGCCACCAGCGCCAGGTCGCGGCCTTCGTCGCCGCGGCGCGCAGGACGGTCGAGGCCGGGCGCCTGAGCGTGCAGGCCGGTGACGCCCGCGAGTCGGTGCCGGGGCGCACGTCCCTCGCCGAGCAGTACGCCGCGGTCGGGCTGCGCGCGGCGTCCGCCGTGCTCGGTGGTCGAGCCCGGACCGCCGACGTGATGACGGTGACCGGGGACGACCGGCTGCAGCTGCAGTCCCGGCGCGTCGTGCAGGTCCCGGCTCGCGGTGTGCGGTCCGTGGCCGTGACGGTGCGTCTCGGCCTGCTCGGGCGCTGAGCCTGCGGCCGGAGTGGCCACCAAGCGTTGCTCCGTGCAAGGATTGCACCATGCAACCCATGCTCGCCCACCGCCTCCGCACCGCTCCGGGCGGCCTGCTGGCCCTCGCCCTGGCGGTCGGAGCGGGTGCGGCCGCGTGCGCGGTGGTCTTCCGCTGGCTGATCGAGCAGTTCACGCTGCTGCTCTCCGGACACGCCGACTACGCCGCGACGCCCGGGGCGTCGCACCCGGGCCTGGAGGGCCTCGGCCGCTGGTTCGTGCTGGGTGCCCCGGTGGTGGCGGGCCTGCTCTACGGCCCGCTCGTGCACCGCTTCGCCCGCGAGGCCCGCGGGCACGGCGTCCCCGAGGTGATGTACGCCGTGGCGCGCAACGGCGGCCGCATCGGCCCCCAGGTGGCGGTGGTCAAGGCGCTCGCCTCGGCGCTGTGCATCGGCGGGGGCGGCTCGGTCGGCCGGGAGGGCCCGATCGTGCAGATCGGCTCGGCGATCGGCTCCAGCCTCGGCCGGGCGGTGCGCGTGCCGGAGTCCCGGCTGCGCGTGCTCGTCGCCTGTGGCGCCGCGGGGGGGATCGCCGCGACCTTCAACGCCCCGCTGGCGGGGGTGTTCTTCGCGATGGAGCTGATCCTGAGCGACTTCGTCGCCGAGGCGTTCGGCATGGTCGTCATCGCGGCGGTGACGTCCGCGGCGATCGGACGGGCGGTGCTGGGCGACCAGCCGTTCCTCGAGCTGCCCACCTTCACCGTCGCCCACCCGGCGCAGTACCTCCTCTTCGCCGTCCTCGGCCTGCTCGCCGGCGTGGTCGGCGTGGGCTTCACCCGCGTGCTCTACGCCGTCGAGGACCTGTGCGACCGCCTCTGGCGCGGGCCGGAGTGGCTGCGCCCGGCCGTCGGCGGGCTGCTCCTCGGCGCGCTGCTGCTGGCCCTGCCGCAGATGTACGGCGTCGGCTACCCCGTCCTCGACCACGCCGTCACCGGCGCCTATGCGATCGGGTTCCTCCTGGTCCTGCTGGTCGGCAAGATGGTCGCCACCTCGCTGACCATCGGCATCGGCGGCTCCGGCGGCGTGTTCGCGCCGAGCCTGTTCATCGGCGCCATGCTCGGCTCGGCGTTCGGGGCGGGCGCCGGGCACCTGCTGCCGGCGGTCGCGGGACCGGCCGGCGCCTACGGCCTGATCGGCATGGGAGCGGTCTTCGCCGGGTCGGCGCGGGCACCGATCACCGCGGTCATCATCATGTTCGAGCTCACCGGGGAGTACTCCATCATCCTCCCGCTGATGACCGCGATCGTGCTGGCGACCGGCATCAGCCACCGCCTCAGCCGCGACACCGTCTACACCGCCAAGCTCAGCCGTCGCGGGGTCGACCTCGGCACCCGCGAGACCATCGAGCGGGCGCACCGTCCGGTCAGCCAGGTGATGCTCGGGTTCCCCGAGCCGGTGCCCGCCGACGCACCCCTGCCGCAGGCGGCCGACCTGCTGGCCCGGTCGGCGCACGGCGTCCTGCCGGTCGTCGACGGCGACGAGTACCTCGGGGTGATCACCGCGCGGGGGGTCGCCGAGGCCATCGCCGACGGCGAGCCGGACGCCACCCCGGGCCGGGTGCTCGCCGAGCTGCCGGTCGTGGTGCGGGTCGACGACCACGTCGACCACGCGGTCCGCGCGGTCCGCACCGGCGGGCTCCCGGCCGTGCCCGTGCTGGACGCCGACGACCGGCTCGTGGGCTGGTTCGACCACCAGACCGCACTGGCCGCGCTGGCCGGCGTGCCCGCTCCTCCTCCGTCGGTGACGGCACCGTGAGGGCGGTGGGGGACGACGAGCTCGACGAGCTGGTCACCGCACTGCTGACCGCCTCGCGTGCCCTGGTGGGCGTCTCGGCGCAGTCCCTGTCCCACGTCGAGGACACCGTGACCCCGGCACAGTTCCGCACCCTGGTGGTGCTGCGGGCGCACGGCGCGAGCCGGCTCAACCAGCTCTCCGAGCGGCTCCAGGTCAACGCCTCGACCGCCCTGCGCAGCGTCGACAAGCTGGTCGCCGCCGGGCTCGTCGCGCGCCGCGACAACCCTGCCGACCGGCGCGAGGTCGCGATCGAGCTGACCGCCCGGGGCAGGCGGCTGGTCGACGACGTGACCGCTCGGCGACGCGAGGCGATCGACCACATCGTGCGGCGGATGCCGTCCGGCCGGCGCACCGCGATGCTGGAGGTGCTGCGCGACTTCGCCGCGGCGGCCGACGAGCCGCAGGCGCTCAGCGACGCCGCCACCGAGCTCGGCTGGTGAGGGGGAGGGGTCAGCGCAGCTCCTGCGCCAGCTGCTCCATGAACTCCTCGGCCATCTCGAGGCGCCGCTGCAGCTCCTGGCGCCGCTCCGCGGCCTCGTCCAGCAGGACCGAGAGCCGCTCGCGGGCCGCCGCGCGGTCGTCCGCCGCCCCGGCGTCGTCCCGCAGCACCTCGAGGTCGCGCATCGCCGCGCTCATCCGCTCCAGGGGGAAGCCGAGCGGCTTCATCCGGCGGATCACCAGGATGCGCTCGACGTCGTCCTCGGAGTAGAGCCGAAACCCTCCGTCGGTGCGGCCCGACGGGCGCAGCAGGCCCACGTCCTCCCAGTGCCGCAGGCTGCGCAGCGACAGCTCGGTGCGAGCCGCGACCTCCCCGATGCGCAGCGGCGCGGGGCCGTCAGCGGGGCCGGGCACCGTGCTGCCTCTCACACCGCGCGTGGTCAAACCTCACGTCGCGTGAAGTTAGGCTGGACCGGTCCCCCCCGACCACCGTCACGGAGTCCCTCCTTGCGCACGTCCACGTCCGGCGTCCTGCCTGTCCACGAGCACACCGTACGCGCGGCACTGCGCTCTCCGCGCCTGCTGCGCACCGAGGTGCTCGCCGGCCTCGTCGTCGCCCTCGCACTGATCCCGGAGGCGATCTCGTTCTCGATCATCGCCGGCGTCGACCCGCGGATCGGCCTGTTCGCCTCCTTCACCATGGCGGTCTCGATCTCGTTCCTGGGCGGACGTCCGGCGATGATCTCCGCGGCCACGGGCGCCATCGCCCTGGTCATCGCCCCGGTGATGCGCGACCACGGCTACGACTACCTGGTCGCCACCGTGCTCCTGGGCGGGCTGATCCAGGTCGCGCTCGCGCTGGCCGGGGTCGCCCGGTTGATGCGCTTCGTGCCGCGCTCGGTGATGGTCGGGTTCGTCAACGCCCTCGCGATCCTGATCTTCGAGGCACAGGTCGACCACCTGGTCGACGTGCCCTGGGCGGTCTACCCGATGGTCGCGGTCGGCGTGGCCGTCATCGTCGGCCTCCCCCGCGTCAACCAGGTGGTGCCGGCCCCGCTGGTCGCGATCGTCGCGCTGACCGCCTTCACCCTGCTCGCCGCGGTCGCCGTGCCCGACGTCGGCGACCAGGGCCAGCTGCCCGACAGCCTGCCGAGCTGGTTCGTGCCCGACGTGCCGTTGACGTGGGAGACCCTGCGCACCATCGCGCCGTACTCCCTCGCGATGGCCGTCGTCGGCATCCTGGAGTCGCTGCTGACCGCCAAGCTCGTCGACGACATCACCGACACCCCGTCGGACAAGACGCGCGAGGCCCTCGGGCAGGGGGGCGCCAACCTGGTCACCGGCTTCTTCGGCGGCATGGGCGGCTGCGCGATGATCGGCCAGACGATGATCAACGTGAAGGCCTCGGGGGCCCGGACCCGGCTGTCCACCTTCCTCGCGGGCGTCTTCCTGCTGGTGCTGGTGGTGGGCTTCGGCGACGTGGTCGCGCTCATCCCGATGGCCGCTCTCGTCGCGGTGATGATCATGGTGTCGGTCGGCACCTTCGACTGGCACTCGGTGCAGCCGTCGACGCTGCGGCGCATGCCGCGCTCGGAGACCGCGGTGATGCTCGCCACCGTCGTGGTCACGGTGCTCACGCACAACCTCGCGATCGGCGTGGTCGTCGGCGTGCTCACCGCGATGACGCTGTTCGCCCGCCGGGTCGCGCACCTGACCCGCACCGAGCGCGAGCTGGTGGAGGACGAGCACGGCGCGGTCGCGCGCTACCGCGTGACCGGGGAGCTGTTCTTCGCCTCGAGCAACGAGCTCTACACCCAGTTCGACTACGCCGGCGACCCGGACCGCGTCGAGATCGACCTGTCGGACTCCCATGTGTGGGACGCCTCGACCGTGGCCTCCCTGGACGCGATCACCACGAAGTACGCGCGCAAGGGCAAGCAGGTGGCGATCACCGGGCTCAACGCCTCGAGTGCCGAGCGGCACGACCGCCTCAGCGGTCGCCTGCCCTCGCACTGAGCCGGATCGGCCGGATCGCGGCCCGGGTCACTCCGGGTCGTAGCACGCCAGCAGCAGGGCCAGGTCGTCGTCGAGGGCGTGGCCGGTGGCGCGCTGCAGCGAGGTGAGCAGCCCGTCCAGCGCCGTGTCGAGGTCGGCGGTCGCCAGGGCGGCCAGGAACGGGGTCGGGTCGATGAACCCGCCGTCGGGCGACCGCGCCTCGATCAGCCCGTCGGTGAACATCAGCAGGCGGTCGCCGGGATGGAGCCGCCCGGTGCTCGCGACCGGGTCCACCCCGAGGCCGAGCGGCGGTGCCGGGTCGAGGGTGACCGGCAGCACCTGGCCGTCGGCGCAGAGCAGCACCGGCGCCGGGTGACCGCACGAGACCACGGTGAAGCGGCCGTCGTGGGCGATGTCGACCAGGACGCCGGTGACGAAGTCCTCCGGGTCGGGAAGGTAGGGCTGGATCCGCCGGTCCACCTCGCGGGCGACGTGCGCGAGGTGGTCGGTGTCGACCGCCGCGGCGCGGAACTCGCCGATCGCCACGGTCGCCGTGCGGACGGCGGCCAGACCCTTGCCGCGCACGTCGCCGACCAGCAGGCGCACCGACGACGGACCGGGGACCACCTCGTAGAGGTCGCCGCCGACCTGGGCCTCCTCGGCCGCGGACACGTAGCGCGCGGACAGCCGGACCGGGCCGGTGCGGTCCGGAGGCGGGGCGAGGATGGCGCGCTGGGCCGCCTCGGCGACCTGCATGACCCCCGCGAGCCGCTCGGACTGCTGCTCGAAGGTCGCGGCCGTGTCCAGGGCGAGGGCGACCCGGTCGGCGACCGACTCGAGGAATGCGAGGTCCGCCTCGGCGTAGCGGCGGCCGGACTCGGCGTGGATCAGCGTCACCGCGCCCATGACGCCCTCCCGCCCGGTCAGCGGCGCCACGATCGCGCTGGTGAGCCCGAGCCGGCGCAGCAGCTCGGCGTGCTCCGCGTCGGCGGCGGAGGCGTCCACCAGCTCGGCCGGGATGAAGGGGTGGATCTCGCTGCGACCGGTGCGCACGACGTGAGGGGCGCCGGTGGGGGCGTCCATCTGCACCGGGAAGGCACCGCTCAGGGAGCGCGCCCACTCGGTGGTGCGGGGGTCGCGGTGCTGGACCAGCACGGTCTCCAGGGTCTCGTCGCGCAGCAGCTGGACCGTGCACCAGTCGGCGAACCGCGGGACGAGCAGCCGGCCCACCTCCGCCACCGTGGCGTCGAGGTCGAGGCTGCGCGACAGGGTCATCGACGCCTCGGCCAGCAGGGCGGTGCGCTGGGTGTCGGCGTCGGAGCGCTGCAGCTCCTGGGCCCGGTGCACCGCCGCGGCCAGCGCGCCGGCCAGCGAGTGGAGGAAGCCGTCCTCGGCCGGCGTGAACAGGTCGGGCGGGAACGTCATCGCCAGCAGGCCGTACGACGTCCCCTCGCGTCGCAGCGGCAGCAGGTGCAGGCTGCGGTCGCTGGGGTAGTAGCCGGCGAGCATGGGGAAGGCGGCCTCGATCTCCGCCACCGAGCGGAAGTGCAGGTCCGTCCCCTCGCGGACGGCCACCGACCCGGGGAGGTCGCCGTCGAGGGGGGCCTCCTGGTAGTCGTCGGTCGCCCCGCTGAGCCGTCCGTGCCAGGTCACCGAGCGGAGCACGTGGTCGGCATCGAGGGAGAGCACCATCGCCGAGGTGGCGCCGAGCGTCGAGACCGCGTGCCCCACGAAGCCGTCGGCGACCTCCTTGACGGTGCGGGCACCGGTGAGCTCGACGGCCAGCGCGTCCAGCACGCGCTGCGCCATCGCCGTGAGGCGCTCGAGCTGCCGGCGACGTTGGTGGTTGAGATGGGCGGCCACGACGGCCACCACGCAGACGACCACGCAGCTGACCAGGCGCAGGACCCAGTCCTGGTCGCCGAGGTTGTCGTTCCACAGGCCCGACGCGGCGGCCGCCACGACCGCGAGCACCGCGACCCCGGTGGTGCGCACGACGTCGGCGTTGATCGCCACGAGGACCGCCGCCGCGGCGTACACCCCGCTGATCTGGTGACCCAGCGCGGCGTCGGCCACCAGCAGCACGGCCAGCAGCAGGACTCCGGCGAGCATCCAGAGCCGCTCGGTCCGGGCGCGATCGTGGAGGGTCACGGCCTGACGATAGACGCGCCGGGGCACGGCGTCAGGCGCCTTGCGACACCGGGCCACGTCGCGGTCCCCCGCGTGGGTGGGCTCTGCGCCCGAGGGGACGGAAAAGGGTTGCTGCGGTGGACGAGCGGACACGCTGTCGACAGGATGAGGGGCTCGCAGGCGCGACGACTCGGAGCTCGCAGCCCATCACCGACACGCGCATGGACGAAGGAGGCGGGGACCACGGACGCTCCGACCACCTCCGCCGCGACCCTGGACGTCGACCCCCGCAGCGTCCGCACGGCCCGTCGGCTGGTGGAGCACGCCCTCCTCGACGCCGGCCTGGAGGACCTCGCCGAGATCGCGACCCTGGCCGTCTCCGAGCTGGTCACCAACGCGATCGTCCACACCGGCAGCCCCGTGCAGGTGAGGGTGCTGACCGCGCCCGGTGCCGTCCGCGTCGAGGTCGAGGACCGCGGTCTCCAGACCCCCGTCCGCCGCGTCCATGCCGACGCCTCGGGGACGGGCCGCGGCCTCGCCCTGGTCGACGACACGGTCGGCCGCTGGGGCGTGGTCGAGCTGGAGGACGGCAAGACGGTCTGGTTCGAGGTCGGGGCGGCGCTCCCGGACCCGCCGCGTGGTGCGGCCGCCGGACCCCCGCCGCGGGAGCCCCGCGAGCAGGCGGTGGTCCAGGTCGTCCTGCTGGGCGTCCCGCTGCTCATGCACGCCGCCTGGCAGGAGCACGCCGCCGCGCTGCTGCGCGAGTACCTCCTGCACACCCTCGGCGACGGCCCCGACGTCCTCGACCGGCACGCCCGCGCCAGTGAGGCACTGAGCCTGCTCGAGGCCCAGCTGCCGGCGCTCGCGCTGGCTCAGGAGGCCGACGCGCTGCTGGGCGGCGTGGTCGAGCCCCACGCCACCGCCGAGCGGGTGGTGCTCGAGGTGCCGGTCGGCGCGGTCGCGAGCTTCGAGACCCTGGACGACCTGCTCAGCCGGGCGACGGCCGAGGCGGCGCAGGGCCACTTCCTGAGCCCGGCGACCCAGCCGGAGATCCAGGAGATGCGACGGTGGCTCTGCCGGGAGGTCACCGGCCAGGCGGGCGGTGCGGCCCCGGCCAGCCCGTGGACCTCGCCCGTCGACGTCCGCGTCCGGAGCGCGGACCCGGCGACGTTCGGCGGTGAGTACGCCGACCTGGCCGACACCGACGAGGCGCGGGTCGTCGCCGACGAGACCAGCGTCGTGGTGGCCGTGTCGGCGGCCGCGGTCGCGCTGCTCGGCTACTCCTCCGCCGAGGAGCTCCTCGGCCGTCGCGTCATCACCGTGGTGCCCGAGCGGTTCCGCCAGGCCCACGTGGCGGGCACCACGCTCAACGCCACCAGCGGCCGTGACGCGCTGCTCGACGTGCCCGTGCGGGTGCCCGTGGTCCGCGCGGACGGTTCGGAGCTCGAGGTCGAGATGCTGGTCGCGCCGACCGCCCGGCCCGACGGTCGCTGCGTCTTCGTCGCCCGGCTGGCGCGCGCCTGACCCGGGGGAGGGTCAGGACCGGGTCGAGGACCTCGCGACGAGCTCGGGGGTGAAGACCACCTGCCGGTGCTGGTGGTCGGGGTCGGTCGCCTCCTCGAGCAGCAGCTCGGCCGCGGTGCGTCCCAGCGCGCGACGCGGCTGGCGGACCGAGGTGAGCGGGACCGCCGCCGCGGCGGCGAAGTCGATGTCGTCGTACCCCACGATGGCGAGGTCGTGGGGCACCCGGACCCCGAGCGACACGCAGCGCTGCAGCAGGCCCAGGGCCAGCAGGTCGTTGGCGCAGAAGGCAGCGGTCGGGCGGGACGAGGCCGGCATCCCGGCGATGCGCTCCCCGGCGCCGAGCCCCTCAGCGACCGAGAGCGCGGTGGTGGGGACGAGCACGAGGCGGTCCTCGGGCAGGCCGGCGTCCGCGAGGGCTTGGCAGGCTCCCTCGCGACGGTCGCGCACCTGGCCGATGCGCTCCGGGCCGCCGACGTAGGCGATGCGCTCGTGGCCGAGGTCGAGCAGGTGCTCCACGGCGAGCCGGCCGCCGAGCACGTCGTCGACCGCCACCGTGCAGAGGTCGGTGCCGGCCCGTGTGCGGTCGACCACCACGACCGGTGTCCCGCGGGCGGGCAGCTGCAGGAGCAGGTCGGCCTCGGGGTCGACCGGGGTGACCAGCACGCCCTGCACGCGCTGCTGCTCGAGGCGCTGGAGGTAGGTCGCCTCGCGGTCGAGCCGGTTGTCGCTGTTGCAGCTGAACAGCGCGAGGTCGGCGGCCTCGGCGGCCTCCTCGATGCCGCCGGCGACGTCGGCGAAGAAGGGGTTCGTCGCGTCGAGCATGATGTAGGCGATCGTGCGGCTGCGTCCGGCCCGCAGCTGACGGGCCGACTCGTTGCGCACGAAGCCGAGCTCGGCCATCGCCGCCTCCACGCGCCGGCGGGTCGGCTCGGTCACCAGGTGCGGCCGGTTGAGCACGTTGGACACCGTGCCCAGGGAGACCCCCGCCGCGCGGGCGACGTCCTTGACGCTGGCGCTCACCGGACCTCCTTCCCGCGACACCGCGCGATGCGCGGCCGGTTGAAACGTTCAATGCCGGAGCCTAGCCCTCGCGGCTCGGCGGCACCATGCACGCGAGAATCCGGCGACCGGCGGCCCTTGACGCTGTGGCGGTCGTCACGTACGGTCGGGACTCAGCCGATTGAAACCTTTCAAAACGCGAGGCGAGACCATGACCAGGACCCCCGAGGCCCAGCCCACGCTGGAGCTGCGTGACGTCGCCAAGGCCTTCGGCCCGGTGGTCGCGCTGAGCAGCGGCTCGCTGAGCGTGGACGCCGGCTCGATCCACGCGCTGGTGGGGGAGAACGGTGCCGGCAAGTCCACGCTGGTCAAGATCGTCGCCGGCGTGCACCGCCGCGACGGCGGCGTCTTCCGCCTCGGCGGCCGGGACGTCGACTTCACCTCGACCTCCGAGTCCAAGGCGGCCGGCGTCGCGGTCATCTACCAGGAGCCGACCCTCTTCCCGGACCTCTCGGTGACCGAGAACATCTTCATGGGCCGGCAGATCCTGGGCCGCGGGCGCCGGATCGACCGCGCGGCGATGCACGCCGAGGCCGAGCGGCTCTTCGACCGCCTGGGTGTCCGCATCGACCCGCGCCGGCCCGCGCTCGGACTCTCCATCGCCGACCAGCAGATCGTCGAGATCGCCAAGGCCATCTCGCTCGACGCCCGGCTGCTCATCATGGACGAGCCCACCGCCGCGCTCAGCGGTGTCGAGGTCGAGCGGCTGTTCGCCGTCGCCCGCAGCCTGCGCGACGAGGGTCGCGCGCTGGTGTTCATCTCCCACCGCTTCGACGAGGTCTTCGCGCTCTGCGACGTGGTCACGGTCATGCGCGACGGGGCGTACGTCGCCACCTCGCGGGTCGCCGACACCACCACCGAGGAGATCGTCGCCCAGATGGTCGGCCGGGAGGTCGCCGAGCTCTTCCCCAAGACCGCCGCCCCGATCGGCGACACCGTGCTGGAGGTCGAGGGGCTCACCTCCCCGGGCGTCTTCCACGACGTGTCCTTCAGCGTCCGCGCCGGCGAGATCGTCGGCCTGGCCGGGCTGGTGGGCGCGGGCCGCAGCGAGATCGCCCGGGCGGTGTTCGGCGTCGACGGCTACCGGTCCGGCTCGGTACGGCTGTCGGGCAGGACCGTCCCGGCGCACCACCCCCGTGCGGCCATCCGGGCCGGGATGGCCTTCGTCCCGGAGGATCGCCGCAAGCAGGGCCTCGTGGTCGACTCCTCGGTCACCCGCAACGTCGCCGGCGTCATCCGCCGCCACGTGGCGAGGGCCGGACTGCTGACCGGGGCGATGGAGAACCGCGCCGCCGGCCCCTGGGCCTCTCGGCTGGAGGTCAAGACCGGCGCCCTCGACATGCACGCCTCCACGATGAGCGGCGGCAACCAGCAGAAGGTCGTCATCGCCAAGTGGCTGGCCACCGACCCCCGGCTGCTGATCATCGACGAGCCCACCCGCGGCATCGACGTCGGCACCAAGGCCGAGGTGCACCGGCTGCTCTCCGAGCTCGCCGGCCAGGGCCTGGCGATCCTGATGATCTCCTCCGAGCTGCCGGAGGTCCTCGGCATGGCCGACCGCGTCCTCGTGGTCCGCGAGGGCAGCATCACCGCCGAGCTGGACCGCTCGGAGGCCACGCCCGAGTCGGTCATGCACGCCGCGACCCGGACGGAGGGAGCCGCATGAGCCCGCTGCAGGCCCAGGACGACAGGCACACGGCCGCGGACGAGGAGGCCCCCGTCGTCGAGCCCTCCGCCCGGTCGCACGCCCTCCTCACGACGGTGCTGCGCTCGCGCGAGCTGTCGATCTTCCTCGTGCTGGTCGCGGTCGTCACCGTGGCCACCGCCAAGAACCAGTCGTTCCTGTTCAGCAGCGACGGCTGGCGCAACTTCCTGGTCAACCCCGCGATCCTGCTGCTGCTCGCAGTCGGCCAGGCAGCGGTGATCATCACCCGCAACGTCGACCTGTCCGTCGGCTCGGTGATGGCGCTGACCGCCTACCTCGCCGGACGGCTGTTCATCGACCAGCCCGGACTGCCCGTGGCGGTGGTGTTCCTGGTCTGCGTCGCGGCAGGAGCCCTGCTGGGGCTGGTCAACGGCGCGCTGGTCGCCTTCGGCAAGGTGCCCGCGCTGGTGATCACGCTCGGCACCCTCTACATCTACCGCGGCGTGATGCTCACCTGGGCCGGCAGCGACCGGATCAACGCCGGCGACATGCCCGAGGGCTTCCTCGCCCTCGGCACCAAGGCCTACCTCTCGGTCCCGCTGCTCACCCTGATCGCGCTGGCGGTGCTCGCCGCCGTCGGCTACTACCTCCACACCGCCCGCGGTGGGCGCGAGCTCTACGCGATCGGGTCGGACCCGGACGCGGCCGTGCTCTACGGTCTCGCGGTCCGCAAGCGGCTGCTCGCCGCGTTCGCGCTCAGCGGTGCCCTCGCCGGGCTCGCCGGGATCCTCTACACCGCGCGCTACGGCACGGTCAGCTCCGGCGTCGGCTCCGGCATCGAGCTGCAGGCGGTCGCCGCGGTGGTCATCGGCGGCGTCGCGATCTTCGGCGGCAGCGGCACCGTGTGGGGCGCCGCGATCGGGGCGTTCCTCCTGGTCACGATCAACCGCGCCCTGCCCAGTCTCGGCATCGAGGACTTCTGGCAGCGGGCCGTCATCGGCGCCCTGATCCTCGGCGCCATCGTCCTCGACCGGGTGCTCGCCGCACGCCGGTCACGCAAGCTCGCCGAAGCGAGGAACCCCGCATGAGCACCTCCACCACCGACGACACGGCCCGCGCCGGCCGCTCCTACGCGGCGTACGCCCAGCCGCTGTGGCAGCGGCTGGTGGTGACCCGGGAGACCGCGGTCATCGTGCTCACGCTGGCCGTCATCGTCTACTCCCTGGTCAACGTCGAGAACTTCGACGGCCCGCTCACGATGAAGTTCCTGCTCCAGGACATCGCGCCGATCCTGCTGATCGCCCTGCCGATGACCCTGGTGATCATCACCGGCGAGATCGACCTGTCGGTGGCCAGCGTGATGGGGCTGAGCAGCGTGCTGCTCGGCGTGCTCACCGAGCACGGCTGGTCGGTCCCCGCCGCCGGCCTCGCCGCGCTGCTGGTCGGCGTCGGCTGCGGGCTGCTCAACGGCTTCCTGGTCGCCTACGTCGGACTGCCGTCGCTGGCGGTGACCATCGGCACGCTCGCGCTCTACCGCGGCATCGCCGTCGGCCTGCTCGGCACGAAGGCCGTCACCGACTTCGACGAGAAGTGGAAGGACCTGGCCACCGGCACGATCGGCGACAGCTCCTGGCCGCTGGTGATGATCCCCTTCGCGGTGCTCGCGATCGGCTTCGTGGTGCTGCTGCACTTCACCACCTTCGGCCGCGGGGTCTACGACATCGGCCTCAACGACGAGGCCGCGCACTTCACCGGCGTCGACGTGGCCCGCACCAAGCTCATCCTCTTCGTGCTCTCCGGGGTCGTCTCGGCCTTCGCCGGCCTCTACTTCACGCTGCGCTTCGGCACCGCCCGCGGCGACAACGCCACCGGCTACGAGCTCCAGGTGATCGCGGCCGTGCTGCTCGGCGGCGTCTCGATCTTCGGCGGCCGCGGTCGCCTGCACGGCGTCCTCGCGGGCGTCGTCCTCATCGGTGTCATCGCCAGCGCGCTGCGCCTGGAGCGGATCACCGTCAACGTCACGAACATCATCATCGGGCTGCTTCTCATCGCCTCGGTGATCTCCCCGAGCGTCCTGGGCTGGGTCTCCGACCGGCTCCGGCGCCGCCCGGCCCCGACTCCCGACGAGTCCCAGGGTCCCCAGCGTCCGGCTCCCGCCGGCGTCTGAGCGAACAGAAAGGCAAGACCAATGAGGTTGAACTCGAGGCGAGCAGCCGTCGTGGCCGCGCTGGCCCTCAGCACGGCCGTGGCCCTGACCGGCTGCGGCGGGAACGACTCCGGGTCCGGCGGTGACGGCGGCAGCGGAGGCAGCAGCGGCAGCGACTCCCTGTCGATGACGATGCTGCCCAAGAACCTGGGCAACCCCTACTTCGACACCAGCACCAAGGGCGCCAAGAAGGCCGCCGACGAGCTGGGCGCCGACCTGGAGGAGGTCGGTCCCGACACCGCCAGCCCCGACGCCCAGGTGTCCTACATCAACACCGCCGCGCAGCAGGGCGTCGACGCCCTCATCCTGTCGGCCAACGACCCCGACGCGCTGTGCGACGCGATCGACGAGGCGCGCAGCGCCGACGTCAAGGTGGTCACCTTCGACGCCGACACCAACCCGGACTGCCGCGACCTGTTCGTCAACCAGGCCACGGCGGAGGGCATCGCCGCCAAGCAGCTCGAGCTCATCTCCGACGCCATCGGCGGCTCGGGCGAGATCGCGATCCTCTCGGCGGCCGCCAACGCGACCAACCAGAACGCGTGGATCGAGATGATGAAGAAGGAGCTGGCCTCCAACCCCGACTACAAGGACATCAAGCTGGTCGACACCGTCTACGGCGACGACGACGACCAGAAGTCGTTCGACCAGACCGAGGCGCTGCTGCAGAACCACCCCAACCTCAAGGGCATCGTCTCCCCGACCACCGTCGGCATCGCCGCCGCGGCGCGCTACCTCTCGGACTCGCAGTACAAGGGCAAGGTCGCGCTGACCGGGCTGGGCACGCCCAACCAGCTGCGTGACTACGTCAAGGACGGCACCGTGAAGTCCTTCGCGCTGTGGAACCCCGCCGACCTCGGCTACCTGGCCACCTACGCCGCCGCGGCCCTGGCCAACGGCGACATCTCCGGCACGGAGGGCGAGTCGTTCAGCGCCGGCGACCTCGGCGACTACGAGGTGGGCGCGGACGGCACCGTCCTGCTCGGCGAGCCGTTCACGTTCGACAAGTCCAACATCGACGACTTCGACTTCTGAGCCACCGCTCAGCGCAGTCGAGGTCCCACCTCGAGGACCCGGCCGGCGGCCAGCGCCGCCGGTCGGGTCACCAGGAGCGACCCGTGCCCGACATGCAGCGCGTCTGCTTCCAGCTGCAGGTGAAGCCCGACCGGATCGAGGAGTACGCCGAGCGGCACCGCGCGGTGTGGCCCGACATGCTCGAGGCCCTGGCCGCCACCGGCTGGACCAACTACTCCTTGTTCCTCCGTGACGACGGCCTGCTCATCGGCTACGTCGAGACGCCGTCGATCCAGGACGCCGTCGCCGGCATGGAGGCCACCGCCGTCAACGCGCGGTGGCAGGCGGAGATGGCCGAGCTCTTCGTGGACCTGGGCGACTCCCGTCCCGACACCGGCTTCACGCGCCTCACCGAGGTCTTCCACCTGGAGGACCAGCTCCGCACCGCACCCACCGACCGACCGGACCACCCCGGGTCCGACCCGAAGCGAGACGAGTCATGACGTTCGACCAGATCAGCGACCGGCTGGCAGAGCTGGCCATCGAGGTGCCCTCGTGGGCCTACGGCAACTCCGGCACCCGGTTCAAGGTGTTCGGATCCCCGGGCACGCCGCGCAACGTCGAGGAGAAGGTCGCCGACGCCGCGGCGGTGCACCGCTTCACCGGGCTCGCGCCCTCGGTGGCCCTGCACGTCCCGTGGGACCGGGTCGAGGACTACGGCAAGCTCAAGGCCTTCGCCGAGGACCACGGCGTCACGCTGGGCACGGTCAACTCCAACACCTTCCAGGACGACGACTACAAGCTCGGCAGCCTCACCCACGCCGATCCGGCCGTGCGTCGCAAGGCGATCGAGCACAACCTCGAGTGCCTGCGGGTGATGGACGAGACCGGCTCGCGCGACCTGAAGATCTGGCTCGCCGACGGCACGAACTACCCCGGCCAGGGCGACATGCGCGCCCGGCAGGACCGGCTGGCCGAGAGCCTGGCGGCGATCTACGCCGAGCTCGGCGACCACCAGCGGCTGGTGCTGGAGTACAAGTTCTTCGAGCCGGCGTTCTACCACACCGACGTGCCGGACTGGGGCACGTCGTACGTCCACTGCCAGGCGCTGGGGGACAAGGCGATGGTCTGCCTGGACACCGGTCACCACGCGCCGGGCACCAACATCGAGTTCATCGTCGCCCAGCTGCTGCGTCTGCGGAAGCTCGGCTCCTTCGACTTCAACAGCCGGTTCTACGCCGACGACGACCTGATCGTCGGCGCGGCCGACCCGTTCCAGCTGTTCCGCATCCTGGTCGAGGTGGTGCGCGGCGGCGGCTTCGGCACCGGGTCCGACGTCGCACTGATGCTCGACCAGTGCCACAACATCGAGAAGAAGATCCCGGGGCAGATCCGGTCGGTGCTCAACGTGCAGGAGATGACCGCGCGTGCGCTGCTCCTCGAGACCGGTGACCGCAAGGAGGCGCTGGACGCGGCCCGGCGGGACGGCGACGTCCTGCTGGCCAACGAGATCTTCATGGACGCGTTCTACACCGACGTACGACGCGACCTGGCCGGCTGGCGCGAGGAGCGCGGCCTCCCGGCCGAACCGCTGAAGGCGTACCTCGCCTCCGGCCACCAGGAGCAGATCGAGGCGGACCGCGTCGGCGGTGCGCAGGCAGGATGGAACTGAGCATGTCGGCACAGACGAACCGCACCGTCGAGGAGCTCGTGGCCCGGTCGAACCGGCTCGGTCGCGACCCCAAGAACACCAACTACGCCGGGGGCAACACCTCGGCGAAGGGCACCGAGACCGACCCGGTCACCGGTGAGCCCGTGGAGCTGGTCTGGGTCAAGGGGTCCGGCGGGGACCTGGGCACGCTGACCGAGAGCGGCCTCGCCGTGCTGCGGCTGGACCGGATGCGTGCCCTGGTCGAGGTCTACCCCGGCGTGGAGCGGGAGGACGAGATGGTCGCCGCCTTCGACTACTGCCTGCACGGCAAGGGCGGTGCGGCGCCGTCGATCGACACCGCGATGCACGGTCTCGTCGACGCCGCGCACGTCGACCACCTGCACCCCGACTCCGGCATCGCGATCGCGACCGCTGCGGACGGCGAGGCGCTGACCAAGGACATCTTCGGCGACCAGGTCGTGTGGGTGCCGTGGCGCCGGCCCGGCTTCCAGCTCGGGCTCGACATCGCCGAGATCAAGGCCCGGCACCCGCAGGCGGTCGGTTGCCTCCTCGGCGGTCACGGCATCACCGCCTGGGGCGAGACCAGCGAGGAGTCGGAGCGCAACAGCCTCTGGATCATCGACACCGCCGCGGCCTACATCGCCCAGCACAGCAAGGCCGAGCCCTTCGGCCCCGCGCTCCCGGGCTACGCCGCGCTGCCCGAGGCCGAGCGTCGGGCGAAGGCGGCTGCGCTCGTGCCGACGATCCGGTCGATCGCCTCGCAGGACCGCCCGATGGTCGGCCACTTCACCGACTCCGACGTGGTCCTGGACTTCCTGGCCTCCACCGAGCACCCGCGCCTGGCCGCGCTGGGCACGAGCTGCCCCGACCACTTCCTGCGCACCAAGGTCAAGCCGCTCGTGCTCGACCTGCCCGCCTCGGCGACGGTGGAGGAGTCCATCGCCCGGCTGCGCGAGCTGCACAGCGCCTACCGCGAGGACTACCAGGGCTACTACGACCGCAACGCGAGCCCCGACTCGCCCGCCATCCGCGGCGCCGACCCGCTGGTCGTGCTCGTGCCCGGCGTCGGGATGTTCTCCTTCGGCAAGGACAAGCAGACCGCGCGCGTGGCCGGCGAGTTCTACGTCAACGCGATCAACGTGATGCGGGGCGCCGAGGGGCTGTCGACGTACTCGCCCATCGACGAGGCGGAGAAGTTCCGCATCGAGTACTGGGCGCTCGAGGAGGCCAAGCTCCAGCGGATGCCGGCGCCCAAGCCGCTGGCTGCCCGCATCGCGCTGGTCACCGGCGCCGCGTCCGGCATCGGCAAGGCGATCGCCAAGCGCTACGCCGCCGAGGGCGCCTGCGTGGTGATCGCCGACCTCGACCTGGACAAGGCCCAGGCCGCGGCGGCCGAGCTGGGCAGCAGCGACGTGGCGGTCGGGGTGCAGGTCGACGTCAGCGACGAGACCGCGGTGCAGGCGGCGCTCGCCGAGGCCCTGCTGGCGTTCGGCGGGCTCGACCTCGTGGTGAACAACGCCGGACTCTCGCTGTCCAAGGCGCTGCTGGAGACGACCGTGGCGGACTGGGACCTGCAGCACAGCGTGATGGCGCGCGGCTCCTTCCTCGTCGCCCGGGAGGCGGCCAGGGCGATGATCGAGCAGCGGCTGGGTGGCGACATCGTCTACATCTCCAGCAAGAACTCGGTCTTCGCCGGGCCCCACAACATCGCCTACTCCGCGACCAAGGCCGACCAGGCCCACCAGGTGCGTCTGCTCGCCGCCGAGCTCGGTGAGCACGGCATCCGGGTCAACGGGATCAACCCCGACGGCGTCGTGCAGGGGTCCGGGATCTTCGCCAGCGGCTGGGGCGCCAACCGGGCCGCGGTCTACGGCGTCGAGGAGAAGGACCTGGGCAGGTTCTACGCCCAGCGCACCATCCTCAAGCAGGAGGTGCTGCCCGAGCACATCGCCAACGCGGCCTTCGTGCTGGTCGGTCCCGACCTGACCCAGACCACGGGTCTGCACGTCCCGGTCGACTCGGGCGTGGCGGCGGCCTTCCTGCGATGACAGCGCACGTCGCCGCGGTCGACCTGGGCGCCAGCAGCGGTCGGGTGATGCTGGCGCAGGTCGGCCGTGGCGTGCTGCGGCTCGAGGCCGTGGCGCGGTTCGCCAACGACCCGGTGCGGCTGCCCGACGGGCTGCACTGGAACGTGCTGGAGCTGTTCCACCAGGCGCTCGGCGGGCTGAGGGAGGCAGCCCGCCGAGCGGACCTGGCCGCCGTCGGCATCGACTCGTGGGCGGTGGACTACGGGCTGGTCCGCGACGGCCGGCTGCTCGGGGTGCCCTTCCACTACCGCGACGCCCGCTGCGAGCAGGGCGTCGAGCTGGTGCACCAGGTCGTGCCGCACGCGGAGCTCTACGCCCGCAACGGCCTGCAGCACCTGAGCTTCAACACGCTCTACCAGCTCGCCGCCGACCCGTGGGTGGCCTCGGCGGACCAGCTGCTGCTCGTGCCCGACCTGCTGGGGTCGTGGCTGACCGGGCGCGCGGTCACCGAGCGCACCAACGCCTCCACCACGGGCCTGCTCGACGTGCGCACGGGGGAGTGGGACGACGAGCTCGTCGCCCGGCTCGGGCTGCCCCGCGCGGTGCTGACCGGTCTGGTCGACCCCGGCACGGTCGTCGGCACGCCGCTGCCGGACCTCCACCTGCCCGAGGTGCCCGTCGTGGCCGTCGGGTCCCACGACACCGCCTCCGCGGTCGTGGGCGTGCCGCTCCAGCGCGACGACGCGGCGTACGTCTCGTGCGGGACCTGGGGCCTGGTCGGCGTCGAGCTCGACCGACCGGTGCTGACCGAGGCGAGCCGCGAGGCCAACTTCACCAACGAGGGTGGGGTGGACGGTCGCGTCCGCTACCTCACCAACGTGATGGGCCTGTGGCTGCTCAGCGAGACCCTGCGCACCTGGGAGCGCCAGGGCACCGCTGAGCAGCTCGACCGGCTGTTGGCCGAGGCGGCGTCGCTGCCCGCGACGCCGCACCCGTTCGACGTGCAGGATGCTGTCTTCATGGCACCTGGCGACATGCCGGCCCGGATCCGGCAGTGGTACGACGACGCGGGCCTGTCCGCGCCGCCGTCGCGTCCTGCGCTGGTGCGGGCGATCGTGGACAGCCTCGCCGCCGCCATCGCCACCGCGGTCGACCGGGCGCAGGAGCTGTCCGGCCACACCGTGCGCGTGGTCCACGTGGTCGGCGGTGGCGCGCTCAACGCCCTGCTGTGCCAGGGGATCGCGGACCGCTCGGGCCGTGAGGTGCTGGCCGGCCCGGTCGAGGCGACCGCGATCGGCAACGTGCTGGTGCAGGGCCGGGCGGTCGGCGCCCTGGCCGGCTCGCTGGAGGACCTGCGCCGGCTGGTCGCGGAGACCACCGAGCTGCGCCGCCACGTCCCGGGGGGTGCCGCGTGAGGGTCGCGCTCATGGTCACCTGCATCAACGACGCGCTGATGCCCGAGACCGGCAAGGCCGTGGTGTCGCTGCTGCGACGGCTCGGGGTGGACGTGGAGTTCCCCGAGGGGCAGACCTGCTGCGGCCAGCCGATGGTCAACACCGGCTACCTCGACGAGGCGGTGCCGGCGGTCCGCACCTTCGTCCGTGCCTTCGAGGGGTACGACGCGGTGGTCACGCCGTCCGGCTCGTGCGCGGGCTGTGCCCGCCACCAGCACGCGATGGTGGCCCGCCGCTCGGGCGACCCGGGTCTGGCCTCGGCGGTCGCGGAGACCTCGCCCAAGGTCCACGAGCTGAGCGAGTTCCTCGTCGACGTGCTCGGGGTCGAGGACGTGGGGGCGTCCTTCCCGCACCGGGTGACCTACCACCCGACCTGCCACTCGCTGCGCATGCTCGGCGTGGGCGACCGCCCGCTGCGGCTGCTGCGCGCGGTCCGCGGGATCGACCTGGTCGAGCTGCCGGGACACGACCAGTGCTGCGGGTTCGGCGGCACCTTCGCGCTGAAGAATGCCGACACCTCGGTCGCGATGGGCGCCGACAAGGCCCGCCACGTGCGCTCGACGGGCGCCGAGGTGCTGGTCGCCGGGGACAACAGCTGCCTGATGCACGTCGGCGGGCTGCTCTCGCGCGAGCGGGCCGGCGTACGCGTGATGCACCTGGCCGAGGTGCTCGCCGCGCAGGAGGGGGTCCGGCGATGAGCGGCACGTTCCTCGGCATGCCGCCCTTCCCCGAGGCCGCGCGGACCGCGCTGGCCGACGCCCAGCTGCGCTCCAACCTCGCGCACGCGACCACCACGATCCGCGCCAAGCGCGCCGGCGTCGTGGCCGAGGTCGGCGACTGGGAGGAGCTGCGCACCGCCGGGGCCGCGGCCAAGGACCGCGCGCTGCTCGACCTCGACACCCAGCTCGTGCGCCTCGAGGAGTCGCTCACCGCGGCGGGCGCCACCGTGCACTGGGCCCGCGACGCCGAGGAGGCCTGCCGCATCGTCGCGGACGTGGCCACGGCGCACGGGGTCGACGAGGTGGTCAAGGTCAAGTCGATGGCCACGCAGGAGATCGGGCTCAACGAGGCGCTGGCCGAGCACGGCATCGCGGCCTGGGAGACCGACCTCGCCGAGCTCATCGTGCAGCTCGGCGACGACCTGCCCAGCCACATCCTGGTGCCGGCGATCCACCGCAACCGCGCCGAGATCCGCGAGATCTTCGCCTCCTCGATGGCCCGTGCGGGGCGCGCGGCGCCCGAGGACCTCGACGACGAGCCCGCCCACCTCGCCGAGGCCGCGCGCCTGCACCTGCGGGAGAAGTTCCTGCGCGCCAAGGTCGCGGTGTCCGGCGCCAACTTCGCCGTCGCCGAGACCGGCACGCTGGTGGTCGTCGAGTCGGAGGGCAACGGCAGGATGTGCCTGACCCTCCCCGAGGTCCTCGTCTCGGTCGTCGGCATCGAGAAGGTGGTGCCGACCTGGGCCGACCTCGACGTGTTCCTCCAGCTGCTGCCCCGGTCCTCGACCGGCGAACGGATGAACCCCTACACCTCCACGTGGTCGGGCGTGACCCCCGGCGACGGCCCGCAGGAGGTGCACGTCGTCCTGCTGGACAACGGCCGCACCCACGCGCTGGCCGACGAGGTCGGACGCCAGGCGCTGCGGTGCATCCGCTGCTCCGCCTGCCTCAACGTGTGCCCGGTCTACGAGCGCACCGGCGGCCACGCCTACGGCTCGGTCTATCCCGGACCGATCGGCGCGATCCTCAACCCGCTGCTGCGCGGGGTCGGGGTCGACGACCAGGTCGACTCGCTGCCCTACGCCTCCTCGCTGTGCGGCGCCTGCTACGACGTCTGCCCGGTCAAGATCGACATCCCCTCGGTGCTGGTCGAGCTGCGCTCGCAGGTCGTGGACGCCCACCGCGGCGGCGTCCCCAAGCCGGAGGCCGTGGCGATGCGGTCGGTCGGGTGGACCTTCGGTCGTGCCGGTCGTCTGCGGGCGGCCGAGCGGCTGACCCGTCCCGGGCTCGGGGTCGTGCGGAGGTTCGGTGCGCGCGGCTGGACCGGCGCCCGTGACCTGCCGGACACCCCTGCCGAGTCGTTCCGCTCCTGGTGGCGCCGCACGGACGGGGGCCGGTCGTGAACGCGCGCGAGGAGATCCTCGCCCGGGTGCGCGAGGCCCTGGCCGGCGCTCCGGCACCGGTCGCGCCCGCACCGGTGGTCGAGCCGGCCTCCGTGGTCGAGCCGGGCCGAGATCACGCCGCCCTCGTCGCCCTCTTCGCCGAGCGCGTCGAGGACTACCGCGCCACCGTCGTCCGGTGCATCGGCGACGAGGTCGAGCGCACGGTCGCCGAGGCGCTCGCCGGCTGCCGGGCCGTCGTACCCCCCAGCCTGCCGTGGCACGTCGAGGGCGGGGTCGAGGACTCCGGGCAGTCGGCCGCCGAGCTCGACGAGCTCGACGCGGTCGTCACCGGGTCGGTGCTGGGCATCGCGGAGACCGGCACGATCGTGCTCGACCACGGCCCCGGCCAGGGCCGGCGGGCGCTCAGCCTCGTGCCCGACCTGCACGTGTGCGTGGTGCGCGCGGCCGACGTGGTCGCCGGCGTCCCCGACGCGGTCGCCCGGCTCGACCCGGCGCGGCCGCAGACCTGGATCAGCGGTCCGTCGGCCACCAGCGACATCGAGCTCGACCGGGTCGAGGGCGTCCACGGCCCGCGACGCCTGCACGTCGTCCTCGTCGACGGCTGAGCCGGCCGGTGTCGGCCGGCGGCTGCAGGGGTACGTCGTCCAGGGCGGTCGGCACCCGGTCGCCGTAGACGCAGGAGGGTCGAGATGCAGGTCGGACGACTGGCCGCGCGCGCGGTGATCGGTGGGCTGTTCGTGGGGCACGGGACCCAGAAGCTGTTCGGCTGGTTCGGCGGCCCCGGGCTCGAGGGCACCGAGGGGATGATGGAGTCGCTGGACCTGAAGCCGACCCGCCCCAACGCGGTGGCGGCCGGTCTGACCGAGACCGCGGGCGGCGCGCTGCTCGTCGCCGGCGCCGCGACGCCGCTGGCGGCCGCGAGCCTGATCGGCACGATGATCACCGCGATCCGCAAGGTGCACCAGCCCAACGGGCCGTGGGTCGCGCAGGGCGGGTGGGAGTACAACGCGGTCCTCATCGCCGCCCTCATGGCCCTCGTCGACGCCGGCCCCGGTGACCTGTCGGTGGACGCGGTGCTGGGTCGCGACGAGTGGGGTCCCGGCTGGGCGCTCGGCGGGCTCGCGGTCGGCGCCGCTGCCTCGGGTGCCGCGATCGCGCTCGGCGCCCGCGCCTCCGGCCCGACCCCGCAGGCGGCTCAGGACGACGCGGCCGGCGACCCGGTCACCGGCTGAGCAGGCGGCCGGCACCTCGACCGACGCAGCGGGCCGCAGCGGGCCAGTTGTCCTTCACATGTTCGAACATGCATACGGATATCGGCGGATCGGCATAGAATCGGGCATGTCCTCGGCCGGAGGACACGCACCACCGGAGGACGCCGATGAGCACCGTGACGACGCATCCCGTGCTCGCTGCGACGGCGTGCATGCAGGAGGCGTTGACCTCGGTGGCCCAGGTCAACCCGACCTTCATGCGCACCGAGACCAAGGCCGCTGCGCTGTCGCAGCTCGCCGCGCTGGAGGCGCGGCTGGTCGAGCTGCGGATGCGGATCATGGCGTGTGCCGATGACGTCGCGGCGCAGGCGGCGGCCCGCGACGTGCCCGGTTGGTACGCCCACGCCACTCGCACCGACCCGGGGACCGCAAGGGCCGAGACGGACCTCGCGGTCGACCTCGAACGCCGGTGGACCCAGGTCGCGGAGGCGATGCGGACCGGGGACGTCTCCTGGGCGCAGGCCAGGGCGATCGCCCGCGCCCTGGCCGCCGTGGCGCCGTGGGTCGAGTCCGAGGTGCTCGACGAGGCTGAGACCGCGCTGGTCGCGCTGGCCTCCGAGCACGGACCGCGCCAGCTGGCCGCCTTGGGCGGGCGGATCCTTGCGGTGGTCGCCCCCGAGGTCGCCGAGCAGGTCGAGGCCCGCCGCCTGGCCGCCGAGGAGGCCGAGGCCCACGGCAAGACCCGCCTGTCCCTGCGTCGTCACGCCGACGGCACGACCCGCATCACCGGCGTGCTGGACAACCTCACCGGCACCCGCCTCGGCCTGCTCCTCGAGGCCTACACCAACCCCCGCCGACCTCACGCCACCGACGCCACCGACGCCACCGACGCCACCGACGCCACCGACGCCACCGACGAGTCGCTGACCAGCCACCGCGACCCGGTCCAACGGCTCCCGCACGCCCGCAAGCTCGGCCACGCCTTCTGCGCCCTGCTCGAGGGCCTCGACCCCGCATCGCTGCCCCGCCAGGGCGGGGACCAGACCCTGCTGCAGATCACCATCGGCTACGAGGAGATCCGCGCCGAGCTCGCCGCGGGCAGCATCCTGACCGCCGCCGCCGTCCCCGGCGAGGTCACGCCCACGGTCGACCGGATGAGCGCTGCCCAGGTGCGCCGGCTGGCCTGCAACGCGCGCATCGTGCCGGTCGTGCTCGGCGGCAGCTCCGAGATCCTCGACCTCGGGCGAGACCGACGCCTGTTCTCCACCGCCCAACGTCGCGCGATGCTCCTGCGGGACCGCACCTGCCGCGCCGAGGGCTGCACCATCCCCGGCACCTGGGCCGAGGCGCACCACTGGGTTCCCTGGGACCGGCTCGGCACCACGGACCTCGACGACGGCGTCCTGCTCTGCAGTCACCACCACCACCGCATCCACCAGGAAGACACCTATGACGTCCGACGCCTCCCCAGCGGAGACGTCCGCTTCCACCGCCGCACCTAGTCAGCCGGACCCGGCCGGATCCATCCCCTGCACCGTGGCGGTGTCGCCCCGCTGCGGCCTACGCTCCCGGGATGTCCTTCTCCACTGTCCTCGGGGGCGCGCCCTCGGCCGACGACCACCCGCCCGAGCTGGCCGACGTCGGTCGCTACGGCCGCTTCGTCCTCCGCCGGTTCGTCTCGACCGCCCGGGCGGCCGACCAGCCGACGTTCGGGTCGGTGCTCCGGGAGCATCTCGGCGGGCCGGTCGACGAGCTGCCGATCACGATGGAGCAGTGGCCCGGCTACGAGCACGTGAACGTGCAGGGGGCTCTCGACGTCGTGCTCGACGAGCAGGGTGGACGGGCCCGCGTCCTGGGGGTGACCGGTCACCGCCACCACGGTCCGTTCGGCATCGCGGACCTGCTCGGCGACGACCCGCTCCGCGCGATGGGCGGACCGCGGCCGGGCAACGTCACCAGGATCAGCCTGCCCTGCGGTCCCGGTGGCAGGACCCGTGAGTGTCTGAGCGTCGCGGTCGTGCTGCTGGAGGTCGGTGAGGACCGCGTCGCCGTGCTGTTCCGCGGCCCGGACCCCGAAGGCATGTCCTCGGAGGTGACCCTCGAGATCATCGCCGGCCGTCCCACCGTGGCCGAGGGGCTCGGACAGAGGCTGCGGCAGCTCGCGCTGGAGCACAACGTCTACCGCGGCCAGGTGGTGTCCTTCGGGCGCAGCGTGTTCGGCGAGCGCAGCTCGATCCTGCGCTTCCGCGAGCGTCCCACCATGTCCCGAGAGGAGCTGGTCCTGCCCGAAGCCACCTTCGACGACCTGCGCCGCCAGGTGGTCGGGGTGGCCCGCAACAGCAGGCTGCTGCGGGCGGCCGGCCAGCACCTCAAGCGCGGCATCCTGCTCTACGGACCTCCTGGGGCCGGCAAGACCCACTCGGTGCGCTACCTGGTCAGCGAGCTGCGAGGCACCACCGTCGTCGAGCTCACCGGCGAGACGCTGCACGGCATCCGGGAGGCGTGCTCGGTGGCCCGCTCCCTCCAGCCGGCGATGATCGTCATCGAGGACGTCGACCTGATCGCCGAGGAGCGCGACCACTTCGGCGGCGAGACCCCGCTGCTGTTCACCCTCCTCAACGAGATGGACGGGCTCGACGAGGACGCCGACGTGGTCTTCCTGCTGACCACCAACCGCGCCGACCTGCTCGAGCCCGCGCTGGCCTCGCGGCCCGGACGCGTGGACCAGGCGGTCCACATCGAGCGGCCCGACCGCGCGTCGCGGCGCCTGCTCGTCGAGCTCTACCGAGGTGGCCTCGACCTCGACCTGACCCGGCTCGACGCCGTGCTCGACCGGACCGACGGCGTCACGGCCTCCTTCCTCAAGGAGCTGCTGCGCCGCGCGGCCGTCGTGGCGGCCGACCGGGAGGGGCAGCCGGAGGACGGTCGCCTCCGCGTCACCGCCGACGACCTCGACGCCGCACTCGACGACCTGCTGGACACCCGCAACCAGATGACCCGTTCGGTCCTCGGCTTCGGTGACGGCAGCGGGCCGGGGGCCGGCTGACCCGCGGGCAACCGGTCGCGCAACCCGACCACCGCGCCCCCCGCCGGCCACCTGCCCAGGTGGACCGGGGCGGTGGTCCGCGGCATCGCCTGGCACGCCGGCCACCGCGAGATCCATCGCGAGCTCAACCGGCTCGCCTCGCTCGGCATGGTCGAGGTCGTGCCGAGCTGCACCGCTGGCTGGTGGAGGTCGAGCCCGACCGGGCCCGGCCCGACGATCGCCGGGAGGTCGTCGAGCGCGACCGGTCCCACGTCGAGGCGGACACCGCCCAGCTCGAGGCCCTCCGCGACGCGCTCGAGCCGGGGAGCCGTTCGCCGCGCACGTGGAGCTGGGGCTGCGCAGACACGCGGTGCTCCTGAGTGGCTCCGGGAGCAGGCGAGCCGCTCCTGAGGGGCGCGGCTCAACCCAGCGTGTCGCGCAGCGCGTCGAGCGCGGAGTGCTCGGGCTTCCAGCCGAGCTCGGTGTGGGCCTTGGTGGTGTCCATGATCGCGGGGTGGGCCAGCGCCTCGACCCACTGCGCCACCGACGGCAGGCCGGGGACCTTCGAGACGGCGCGAGCCAGGGTGTGGACGGGCGTGCCCGGCAGTGGGATCGGGAGCGCGCCGACCTCGCGCGCGATGTCGACGGCGCTGAGCACGTCGTCCGCGGCGATGTTGTAGGCGCCGGGCGGGCCGGCCGCGACGACGCACTGGAGCAGGGCGCTGCCGACGTCGGCCTCGTGGATGAACTGCACCGGGACGTCCGCGACCGGCACGGGGACGGGCACGGGCAGCCGCTTCCAGCCGGAGGCCAGCACCTTGGCGAGCGCGACCAGCGGGCCGGGCAGCACGACCTTGGCGCCGACCGCGTTGGGGCCCAGGACGATCGGCGGGCGCAGCAGGTAGAGGCCGAGCTCCGGGTGCGCCTGCACCTCCTGCGCGAGGCGCTCCTCGAGCTCGGCCTTCTCCTGGGCGTAGAACAGCGTGTCGGCGGGCCGGGTCGGCCAGTCCTCGGTGAGGCCGACCGGGTTGTCGGGGTGGAAGCCGTAGGCCGCGATCGACGAGGCGTAGACGAAGCGCTCCGCACCCGCCTCGGCCGCGGCGCGGAACGCGTTGACCGTGCCCTCGACGTTGATCGCCCGGGTCGTCTCGCGCGAGCCGCCGACGATGAGGAACGCCAGGTGCACCACGACGTCGGCGTCGCGGAACGCCTCCTCCAGTGCCGCGGGGTCCCGCACGTCGCCCTGGCGGTAGACCATCTTCGACCAGCCGTGCTCGGCCGGGTCGAAGGGCCGGCGGGCGATGCCGACGATCTTGCCGATCCGGTCGTCGGCCTGCAGCAGGGGCACCAGGCCGAAGCCGAACGTGCCGGTCGGGCCGGTGACAGCGACGGTGAGGCCGCGCTCGGTGGGCGTGGGGGCGGAGGTCATGGTGACCTCCTACCCACTTCTGCGGGTCAGGTGCGGGCCAGCCGGCGGTCGACGTACGCCGGGTCGAGCACGTGCTCCAGCGCCAGGCGGGCGGAGCCGACGAGGCCGGCCATCTCGCCGTGGGTGGACTCGAGGATCGCCAGGTCCTTGGTCGCGTACGAGGTGGCGTTGGCGTAGAGGGTCTCGCGCAGCCCGGCGGCGAAGGTGTCGTACGCCGGCGCCATGTCGCCGCCGATCACGACGGCGGTGGGGTTGAGCAGCGTGACCGCGGTGGCCAGGACCTCGCCGACCCGGCGGCCGGCGTCGCGGACGAGGGTGCGGGCCTCGGGGTCGCCCGCGCGCACGAGGGCGACCAGGTCGCGCACGTGGCCGACCTCGCGACCGCGCTCGTTCATCGTCTGCACCAGCGCCCAGCCGGCGGCGACGGTCTCCAGGCAGCCCCGCTCCCCGCACCGGCAGGGCAGGTCGTCCGCGGCCGCGGACCTGGCGTGCCCCAGCTCGCCGGCCGCACCGCGACCGCCGTGGAGGATGCGGCCGTCGGCGACGACCCCGACCCCGACCCCGGTGGACGCCTTGAGCGCGACGAGGTCGCGGTGCTGCTGCAGGTGGCCGTCCTCCTCGGAGAGCGCGAGCACCAGCACGTCGTTGTCGACGACGACCGGGACGTCGGCCAGGGCGGCGAAGTACGGCGCCAGGGGCACGCCGTCCCGTCTTCGACGACCAGGTGGACTTCCTCGCCGCCTTCGCCGCGGGTGAGCTCGACGGCGACCTGGTCGCCGTCCTGCGCCACCAGGGCCCGGCCGCCGACGGCATGCCCGAGCGCACAAGCTCACCCCGGCGCTCGGCGTGCTCCAGGACCGCGGCCACCAGGTCGCGCTGGTCACCGACGGCCGCATGTCCGGCGCCCGGGGGTGAGCCCGATGAGCCCGATGAGCCCGATGAGCCCGATGAGCCTGCTCGACCGCGACCCCGTCATCCCCGTCGTCGTCCTCGAGCGCCCCGCCGACGCGGTCCCGCTCGCCCGGGCGCTGCTGGACGGCGGCCTCACCACGATCGAGGTCACGCTGCGGACCTCGGCCGCGCTGGAGTCCGTGCGCCGCATCGCCGACGAGGTGCCGGGCCCCTGCCTGGGGGTCGGCACCGTGCGGCGGCCCGAGCAGGCCAGGTCCGCGGCGCGGCGACGGTCAGCGAGGTGATGGCGCTGCTCGAGCAGGGCTTCACCGAGGTCAAGTTCTTCCCCGCCGAGGCCTCGGGTGGGCCCGCGTTCCTGCACGGCGTGGGTGGCCCGGTCCCGGAGGTGCGGTTCTGCCCCACGGGAGGCATCACGGCCGCCTCGGCGGGGAAGTACCTCGCGCTGCCCAACGTGGGCTGCGTGGGTGGGACCTGGCTCACGCCGGCCGAGGCGGTCCGCCTCGGCGACTGGGCCCGGGTCCGCGGTCTGGCGCGCCAGACGCAGGGGCTCCGCACGCCCCCTGGCTAGGCTCCCTGACGTGGTCAACTCGTTCACCTCGTCGCGACACGACACCGCCGAGGTGCGCTCGTCGGTGGACGAGGTGTGGGCGCTGCTGGTGCAGCCCCAGGTGCTGGTGCGGCACACGCCGTTCCTCCACGCGATCGACGACCTCGGCGACGGCCGGTGGGTCTGGCGGGTCGGCGGCATCCGCTACCCCGGAGGCGTCTTCACCACCTCCTTCACCGAGCGGATGACCTTCGACGAGCCCCGCTCGATCACCTTCCGCCACGAGGCCGCCTCCAGGCACGAGCACGCCGGTGCCGAGGGGCGCTACGACCTCGCCCGGTTGGACCAGGGCACCAGGCTGGAGATCGAGGTCGGCGTCACGGCCCGGCTGCCCGTCCCGCGCGCGGGGCGGCGTGTGGTGGTCACGGCCATGGACCTCGTGCTGGCACAGATGGGCAAGGCCTTCGCGGCCGGGCTCCTGAGAGATCTGGGAGAGCGATGAAGGTGCTCGTGATCGGGGCCGGCCTGTCCGGCCTCGCGGCGGCCTGCCACCTGCGCGGCGCCGGCCACGACGTGGTCGTGCTGGAGCGCGAGGAGCTCGTCGGCGGTCGCGCCGGCCGCCTCGACGAGGGCGGCTTCCGCTTCGACACCGGGCCGGTCGTGATGACGATGCCCGAGCTGCTCGCCGAGCCGCTGCGCGCGGTCGGCGCGGACCTCTCGGCCGCCGTGTCCCTGCGGCGGCTGGACCCGTCCTACCGCGCCCACTACGCCGACGGCACCACGCTCGACGTGCACGCCGAGATGGAGCTGCTGCGCAAGGAGGTCGAGCGGACCTTCTCGGCGCAGGACGCGCACGGTCTGGACAGCCTGCTGGCGTGGCTCGAGCGGCTGCACGAGACCGAGTTCGAGACGTTCCTCGACCGCAACTACGACAGCCCGTTGGACCTGGCGCGCTCGCCGGTCCGCGGGCTGCAGCTGCTCCGGCTCGGCGGCTTCCGGAGCCTGGAGAGCGCGGTCTCTTCCCACCTCGCCGACGAGCGGCTGCGCCGGGTGTTCTCGTTCCAGGCGCTGTACGCCGGGGTGTCGCCCCGGCAGGCGCGCGCGGTCCTCGCGGTGATCTCCTACATGGACGTCGTGCGGGGCGTGTTCTACCCCGAGGGCGGCATGCACCGGGTGCCGGTCGCGATGGCCGACGCGCTCACCGCGGCCGGCGGCGAGGTGCACACCGGGGTCGCCGTGACCGAGCTGCTGCGGCGCGCGGACGGGTCGGCCCGCGGAGCCGTCTGCGCGGACGGAGAGGTGGTCCTGGCCGACGCGGTCGTCTGCACCGTCGACCTGCCCGTCGCCTACGAGCGGCTCCTGCCCGGGCTGCGGCCGCCGCGCGTGGTGCGCCGGGGCCGCTACTCGCCCTCGGCGGTCGTGTGGCACGTCGGCGTGCGCGGCACGGTGGCGCCGGGGACCGCCCACCACAACATCCACTTCGGCCACCAGTGGCCCGAGGCGTTCGAGGCGCTGGTCGACCGCGGCGACCTGATGCCCGACCCTTCGCGGCTGGTCACGGTCCCCTCGGTGAGCGACCCGACCGCCGCGCCCGACGGCTCGTCCGCGCTCTACGTCCTCGAGCCGGTGCCGCACCTCGGCGGCGGACGCGTCGACTGGACCACCGAGCGGCCCCGGATCCGGGAGCGGCTGGCGGCCTTCCTCGACGAGGCGGGCTATCCCTCCGACGTCCAGGTCGAGCGGCTCGTCGACCCCGTCGACTGGCGCGACCAGGCGATGGCGCAGGGCACGCCGTTCGCGCTGGCCCACACCTTCCTGCAGTCCGGGCCCTTCCGGCCCCGCAACGTCGACCGCCGCGTGCCCGGGCTGGTGTTCGCCGGGTCCGGCACCACCCCGGGCGTCGGGGTGCCGATGGTGCTGCTCAGCGGCAAGCACGCCGCCCAGCGGGTGCAGGAGTGGGAGGGCCGGCGTTGACCGGGCGCGACGAGCACCTCGCCGAGGGCTACCGCCGGGCCCGCGCGATCACGCGGGAGCACGGGACGACCTACTACTGGGGCGCGCGCCTCCTGCCCCCGGAGTCGCGCCGCCACGTCCACGCGGTCTACGCCCTGGCCCGGATCGCCGACGACATCGTCGACGGGGGCGGGCAGGGGCCGGAGGCGGCGCTGGACCGGTTCGAGTCCGCGTGGTGGGACGCCCTGCACACCGGGTCCTCGCCCGACCCGGTGCTCGCCGCCGCGGCCGCCTCGGCCCGCCTGCACCGGCTCGGTGACGGGTGCTTCGAGCGGTTCTTCGGCGCGATGCGCACGGACCTGACCCGGACGACCTACGAGACCTGGGACGACCTGCTCGGCTACATGGACGGCAGCGCCGCGGTCATCGGCGACCTGATGCTGCCGGTGCTCGGCGCGCCCGAACGGGCGCGCCCGGCCGCGCAGGCGCTGGGGCTCGCCTTCCAGCTGACCAACTTCCTGCGCGACGTGGGCGAGGACCTCGACCGGGGCCGGGTCTACGTGCCCCAGGAGGACCTGCGCTTCTTCGGCGCCGACCCCGCGCGCCGCACGAACGACGAGGCGTGGCGCGCGCTGATGCGCTTCGAGGTGTCGCGCAACCGCCGGCTCTACCGCGAGGCCGACGCCGGCGTCCCCGACCTGCCGCTGCGCGCCCGGCGGTGCGTGGTGACCGCGCGGGTGCTCTACGCGCGCATCCTCGACGAGATCGAGGCCGTGGACCACGACGTGTTCTCGCAGCGGGTGCGGGTGCCGACGCCCCGCAAGGCCGCGCTCGCCGCGCGGGTCGCGCCGAGCCGCGAGCCGCAGCGCTTCCTGCCCTCGCCGGCGCCGACCGCGGCGCAGTGGCCCGACGACGACCGCGTGGTCCTGGTCGACGACGCCGGTGCGGCGATCGGGGTCGCGGCCAAGTCGCAGGTGCACCACGACGCGACGCCGCGGCACCTCGGCTTCTCCTGCTACGTCCTCGACGCGCGGGGCCGGATGCTGGTGACGGTGCGCGCCGAGGACAAGACCTCGTTCCCCGGCGTCGCGACCAACACCGCGTGCGGGCACCCGCGACCGGGCGAGGACGTCGCGGACGCGGCGTGCCGGCGCCTGGCCCACGAGCTCGGGCTGATCGCGGACGGCGTGCGCCTGGTGCTGCCGGGCTTCGCCTACACCGCCCGCACCCCGGCGCTGGTCGAGAACGAGGCCTGTCCCGTGCTGGTCGCCCGCGCCGACCCGGAGTCCTTGCGGCTCGACCCGACCGAGGTCGCCGAGGCGTGGTGGACCGACTGGGCGGAGTTCCGTGACGCCGCGCTCGGCCCCCGCGAGATCACCTCGCCGTCCGGCCGCACCTGGCCGCTCTCCCCGTGGAGCGTCGAGCAGGTCGCGCTGCTCGACGAGCTCGGCCCGGACCCCCTCGCCTGGCAGGCGCCCGAGCACGACAGCCTGCCGCCGGCCCTGCGCGGCCCCGGGGGTGGCCCGGGTGCCTGACCACTGGCAGTACGCCGCGCTCCTGGCGGCGTGCCTGCTGGTCACCGTGCCGCTCGAGCTGGTGCTCGGGGCGCGCGTCTACCGCCGCCCCCGTGCGCTGGTCGCCGCGCTGGTGCCGGTGGTCGCGGTCTTCGTGGTCTGGGACCTGGTCGGCATCGCCCGCGACCACTGGTCCTACAGCGCGCGCTTCACCACGGGGCTGGACCTCGGCCCGATGCCGGTCGAGGAGCTGTCGTTCTTCGTCGTCATCCCGATCTGCGGGCTGCTCACCTACGAGGCGGTCGGGTCCGTGCTGCAGCGGGTGCGGACCTGGCGCGGGGACCGCTGATGCCGGAGTACACCGTGCTCGCCGTGCTCTCCGTGCTCGGCGTCGCCGCCGCCGAGCGGTGGTGGCTGCGCACCGGGCTGCTGCGCACCGGGCAGTACTGGCTGGCGATGGCCATCGTGCTGTTCTTCATGGTGCTCGTCGACGGCTGGCTGACCAAGCTGTCCGACCCGATCGTGCTCTACGACGAGGCGCAGACGATCGGGGTCCGCGCGCCCTGGGACATCCCGGTCGAGGACTTCCTGTTCGGCTGGAGCATGGTCACCCTGACGCTGCTGCTGTGGGTGCGCCGCACCCGGGCCGAGGCCACCTCGTGACCCCGGGCCTCGCCGAGCGTTGGCCGCTGCCGGAGTCGACGCCGGGCGCGCACGACCTGCGCGACCGGCTGCTGGCGGCCTATGCCGACCCGGCGCGCGGCTACCACGGCACGCGCCACCTCGCCGAGGTGCTCGACCGGCTCGACGAGCTCGCGGAGGCGGGGGAGCGGTTCGACCGCCGGCTGGTCGCCCTCGCCGCCTGGTTCCACGACGCGGTGCACGACGGGGGCCCGGACGACGAGGAGCGGTCGGCGCGGTGGGCCGAGGAGGTGCTGGGGCACGACGGCGCCGCGGTGTCCCGGCTGGTGCGGATGACCGCCGACCACCGGCCCGCCGACGACGACCCGGACGGCTGCGCCCTGTCCGACGCCGACCTGGCCATCCTGGCGGCGCCGCCCGCGCGCTACGCGGAGTACGCCGCGACCGTGCGGACCGAGTACGCCCACGTCCCCGACGACGCGTTCCGCGCCGGCCGCGCGCAGGTCCTCCGGGCCCTGGCGGACAAGCCGCACCTGTTCCACACCGCGCACGCGCGCGCCCACTGGGAGGGCGCGGCGCGGGACAACCTGCGCGCGGAGCTCGCGACCCTCTCGAGGAGCTAGTCGGGGTGGTCGCGCGTGGCCCGCTTGTGGCGGCGCAGCCCCGCCGCCCGCAGGCGCGAGACCAGCTCGCGCGAGGAGACCGGGTGCGCACCCGCGGCGACCACCGCGTCGTACCACTCCTCGGGCACGTCGTAGTGGTCGCGGTCGAAGCCCCGCTCGGGGATGTCGAGGCTCCGCGCGAAGGCGTGCAGCTCGTCGTACGACGTGTCGCTGGCCAGGTGCGACCACCACCGCCCCCGCCACGGCACGCGTGGCGGGTCGATGAGGATCACCCCGCCAGCGTAGGCAGGGGCGGGCTCAGGCCGGCGCGGTGCTCCGGAAGCTCAGCACGTCGGCGAGTGGCCGGCGGGGCGTCAGGAGCACCGGCTCCCGGCTGACCGCCGGCCAGCCGATCCGCAGCACCAGCTGGGGCTGCGCCGACTCGTCGAGCACCTCGCGCCGGAGCACCTCGCGGGTGGCGGGCACCTCGACCGGCTGGCTGTGCGGCACGAGGGCGAGCCCGCCGTCGGTGCAGGCCAGCCACACCGCGGCCAGGGCCTCCCCGGTGCGCAGCCACGCCTCGGGGTCGTCCTGGGCGGTGGACAGCACGGTCCACACCGGCTCGGCGACGTCGACGTCGACGTGGTCGTCCGGCAGCGCCCCGCGGGGGAAGCGGGTGCTGTCGTCGACCAGCCGCGACGCCGCCTGGGGGGTGAGCAGGCTGGTCGCCGGGATCCCCTCCACCCCGGCGGGGCCGTCGCCCGCCACGTCGGTCCAGCGCTCCAGCTCCGCGGCGTAGGCCGGGTCGGCGTCCTGCACGCCCCGCGCCTGCTCGAGCAGCCGGGCGACCACCTCGGCCTGCCGTCCGTCCAGCGCCGGCGAGGCGATCACGCCGTGCAGGGCGGCCACCTTGCCGAGGTTGGCGACCCGCTCCTCCGGCACCGGCCAGGAGGTCATCTGCCGCCGGTCGGTGCGCCGCTCGCGCACCGCACGGCCCAGCCGCAGGTCGGCCGCCCGCGGCTCGCGCGGGACGAAGGTGAGGACTGCGAGGAGGTCGGGGTCGGCAGGGTCGGGCAGGCGCCGGACCGCGGTGGCCCACCCGTGCGCGGCCGCGGAGACGACCGCGCAGTGCAGCGCGGCCCCGCAGCTGACCGTCAGGTCGCGACCCGACCGGTCCGCGAGCGCGAGCCCGCGGGACCGGTCGGCCCGCAACCTGAGGCCGTCGGGCACGGCCACCCAGGTCCACGGCTGGGTGTTGTGCACCGACGGCGCCCGGCAGGCGTCCTCGACGATGGCGGCGAGCAGGCGGTCGTCGGGGCGCGTCATGTCCCCAGGTTGTGCCCCACCGGTCCGCCGGAGGCAGGGCCACCTCGTCCCTCCCGTCGGGTCCATCCGGCCCCCAGGACTGCCCGGCCGGCCGTGCCCGCGCGGGCGCGCGGACTCCTAGCGTCGCCACCATGGACGTCCTCGACATCGCCCGGTGGCAGTTCGGCATCACCACCGTCTACCACTTCCTGTTCGTCCCGATCACGATCGGTCTGTCCGCGATCGTGGCCGGCTACGAGACCGCGTGGGTGCGCACCCGCAACCCCGAGTGGCTGCGGCTGACCAGGTTCTTCGGCAAGCTCTTCCTGATCAACTTCGCGATCGGCGTGGTCACCGGGATCGTGCAGGAGTTCCAGTTCGGCATGAACTGGAGCGACTACTCCCGCTTCGTCGGCGACGTCTTCGGCGCCCCGCTGGCGATCGAAGGGCTGCTCGCCTTCTTCCTCGAGTCGACGTTCCTCGGGCTGTGGATCTTCGGCTGGGACCGGCTCCCGGCCAAGCTGCACGCCGCCTGCATCTGGGCCGTGCACGTCGGGACGCTGTTCTCCGCGTACTTCATCCTGGCGGCGAACTCCTGGATGCAGAACCCCGTCGGCTACACCTACAACCCGAGCACCGGCCGCGCCGAGATGAACGACTTCGCGGCGGTGATGTTCAACAAGGTGCAGCTGGTGACCTTCCCCCACACGGTCATCGCCGCCTACATGACCGGTGCGGCCTTCGTGGTCGGCGTGAGCCTGTGGTCGATGATGCGCCGGCGCAGCGTGGCCGACACCGCGCTCTACCGCCGCGGCGTGCGCACCGGTGCCGCCGTCCTGCTCGTCGCCGGGCTCGGGGTGGCCGTCTCCGGCGACGTGGCCGGCAAGATCATGACCGAGGTCCAGCCGATGAAGATGGCGGCCGCGGAGGCGCTCTACGACAGCGAGGACTCGGCCGGCTTCTCGCTGTTCACCCTCGGCAGCCTCGACGGCAGCGAGGAGAAGTTCTCGGTCAAGGTGCCCAACCTGCTCTCGTTCCTGGCGACCGGCACGACCACCGGTCGCGTCGAGGGCGTCAACCAGCTGCGCGAGAAGTACCAGCAGACCTACGGCGCCGACCCGGGGTCGACCTACTACTCGCCGGGCGACTACACGCCGTACATCCCGCTGACCTACTGGTCCTTCCGGCTGATGATCGGGCTCGGCCTGCTCGGGGCGGCGATCGGCGCGGGAGCGCTGTGGGCGACCCGCCGGGGCCGGGTGCCCTCGGGGCGGTCGTGGACCTACGCCGCGGTCGCGCTGCCCCTCCTGCCGCTGCTGGCCAACTCGTTCGGCTGGATCTTCACCGAGATGGGCCGCCAGCCCTGGTCGGTCTTCGGCGTGATGACGACCGCGCGGTCGGTCTCGCCGGGGGTCAGCGTGCTCGAGGCCGCGATCTCGCTGGTCGCGCTCACCCTCGTCTACGCCGTGCTGGCCGTGGTGGAGGTCGGCCTGGTCCTCAAGTACGTCCGCGCCGGCGCCGGACCCGCCGACGAGCCCGAGCCCGAGGTCCACGACGACGGGGACCGCCCGCTCGCCTTCGCCTACTGACCCGCCCCTCACAGGAGAACGAGATCACCATGGAGCTCACCACCGTCTGGTTCGGCCTCATCGCCGTGCTCTGGATCGGCTACTTCGCCCTCGAGGGCTTCGACTTCGGCGTCGGCATGCTGCTGCCCGTGCTGGGCCGCGACGAGGCCCGGCGCCGGGTCCTGATCAACACCATCGGCCCGGTCTGGGACGGCAACGAGGTCTGGGTGCTGGTCGCCGGCGGCGCGACGTTCGCGGCCTTCCCGGAGTGGTACGCCACGCTGTTCAGCGGGTTCTACCTGCCGCTGCTGCTGATCCTCGTCGCGCTCATCGTGCGCGGCGTCGCCTTCGAGTACCGCGCCAAGCGCGACGACGTCCGCTGGCGCGCGGCCTGGGACAAGGCGATCTTCTTCGGCTCGCTGCTCCCGGCGGTGCTGTGGGGCGTGGCGTTCGCCAACATCCTGCGCGGCGTCCAGCTCGACGCGCAGAGCGAGTACGCCGGCGGGTTCTTCGACCTGCTCAACCCCTACTCGCTGCTCGGCGGCACCACCACGCTGCTGCTGTTCCTGACCCACGGCGCGATGTTCATCTCCCTCAAGACCGACGGCGAGGTGCGGCACGAGGCCCGGACGCTGGCGCAGAACTTCGGCGTGGGAGCGACCGTGGCGGCCGTGGGCTTCCTGGTGTGGACGCAGTCGCAGACCGGCAACGTCGGGTCCGCGGTGCTGTTCGTCCTCGCCGCGCTCTGCCTCCTCGCGGGGCTGGTCGCGGTGGTGCGCGGGCGTGAGGGCTGGGGGTTCCTCGGCACCTTCGCCACGATCGCGCTCGCGGTCGGCGGACTGTTCGCCGCCCTGTTCCCCGACGTCATGCCGACCACCCTCGCCGGCGGGGTCGGGCTGACCACGACCAACGCCGCCGCGACGGCCTACACGCTGAAGATCATGACCGTCGTCGCCGCGATCTTCACCCCGGTCGTGCTGGCCTACCAGGCCTGGACCTACTGGGTCTTCCGCCGCCGGCTGACCGTCGCGAACATCCCCGGCACCACCGCCGCCGCCACCACCACCGCCCCACAGCGCACCGTCGTCGAGGAGCAGCCCACCGCCACGGGCGCGACCACGTGAGGGCCACCGACCCGGCGGTCCGCGCGCAGCTGGCCTGCGCGCGCGGGCCGCTGGCCGGCGTCGTGGCCGGGGGCGGGCTGGCCAGCCTCCTGGTGGTCGCGCAGGCCTTCGCGCTGGCGCACCTCGTCGTGGCCGCGGTCCGGACCGAGCACGTGGGGCGGGCCGCCGTCGTCCTGGCCGGGGTCGTCGCCGCACGCGCCCTGGTGTCGGCGCTGACCGACGTCGCGGCCGCGCGCGCCGCGGGCCGGGTCGGGCAGGACATGCGCGCGCGCCTGGCCCGCGCCGTGCTCGCCGGACGGACCGGCACCCTCACGGAGGGCGAGGTCGCCACCCTCGCCACCCGCGGCGTCACCGCGGCCGAGCCCTACCTCACCCGCTACCTCCCGGCGCTGGTCCTCGCGGCGGTCCTGCCGCTGCTCACCGTCGCCGCGATGGCGACGCAGGACGTGATGGCCGCCGTCATCGTGCTGGCGACCCTCCCGCTCCTGCCCGTCTTCGGCGCCCTGGTCGGTCTCGCCACCCGTGACAGCGCCGAGACCCAGTGGCGGGCGATGGCCTCGCTGTCCGGGCACTTCCTCGACGTCGTGCGGGGGCTGCCGACGCTGGTCGCCTTCCGCCGCGCGCGGGCCCAGTCGGCCACGATCCGCGCGGTCACCCACCGCTACCGTCGCGCCACGGTCGCCACGCTGCGCCTGGCCTTCGCCTCCTCCGCGGTCCTCGAGCTGGTCGCGACCCTGTCGGTCGCGCTCGTCGCGGTGGTCGTGGGCACCCGGCTCGCCGCCGGTCACCTCGACCTGCGCACCGCCCTGGTCGTGCTGCTGCTGGCTCCCGAGGCCTACTGGCCGCTGCGCCGCGTCGGCGCGGAGTTCCACGCCGCCGCCGAGGGCGTGGCGACCTTCGAGCGGCTCGCGCCCCTGGCCGACGAGCCGGCGGCCGAGGACCGCTGCGCCCGCCTGCCGCTGGTCGCGCGCGGACTGACCGTGCACTACGCCGGCCGCACGACGCCCGCGCTCGAGCCGGTCGACCTGGACCTGCCGGCCCGCGGGGTGACCGCGCTGGTCGGTCCCTCCGGCTGCGGCAAGTCCACCCTCCTGGCGGTGCTGGCAGGCCTCCTGGAGCCCACCGGCGGCAGCGTCTGCGGTGACGGCGTGCCGGTCGGCGGCCGCGACTGGCAGCGCCGCGTCGCCTGGCTCCCGCAGCGGCCGGCCTTCCTCGCCGGGACCGTCGCCGACAACCTGCGCCTGGCCGCCCCCGCGGCCACCGACGAGCAGCTGTGGGCGGCGCTGGGCGCGGTCGGGCTGACCGGACGCGTGCGGGCCGCCGGCGGGCTCGGCGCCGCCCTGGGCGAGGACGCCCGCACCCTGTCGGCCGGCGAGCGCGCCCGCCTCGCCCTCGCCCGGGTGGTGGTGGCCGACCGGCCGCTGGTGCTGCTCGACGAGCCGACCGCGCACCTCGACGAGGCGACCGAGCGGGTCGTCGCCGACGTCGTGCAGCAGCTGGGGCGCGACCGCGCCGTCGTCGTGGTGGCCCACCGTCCGGCCCTGGTCCAGCAGGCCGACCGCGTCGTGGAGCTCGGGGCCCCGGGCCTCACGCACGTCCCGGCGCGGTCGACCGGCTCGGCCCCCGCGACCAGGCTCCACCCGCCGGCCGCCGACGACGAGGGCCAGCCCCGGTCGGGGTTCGTGCTGGCGACCGTGCTCGGCACCGGTGCCTCGCTGTCGGGGGTCGCCCTGACCGCCACGGCCGGCTGGCTGATCGTCAAGGCCTCCGAGCACCCTGCCGTCCTCACGATGCTGGTCGCGATCGTGGGCGTGCGGGCCTTCGGGCTGGGCCGCCCGGTCCTCCGCTACGCCGAGCGGCTGCGCTCGCACGACGCCGCGCTGCGGCTGCTCGCCGAGCGCCGGGTGCAGGTCTACGAGGCCGTCGTGCCGCTCACGCCCGGACGGCTGGGCCGGCAGCGCGGGGACGTGCTCGCCGGCATCGTCGACGACGTCGACAGCGTGCTGGACCGCGAGCTGCGGGTCCGGCTGCCGCTGCGCACCCTGGTCGCCGCCGCCCTGCTCACCAGCGCCGTCGCGGGCCTGTTCCTGCCCGTCGCCGGCCTCGTGGTCGCCGCCGCGTCGCTGCTCGCCGGTGCCGCGGCGTACGCCGTCGTGCGGCTGGCCGCCGCCGGACCCGAGGAGCAGGCGGTCGCCACCCGGGCCGAGCTGTCGGCCCGCATGGCCGAGGCCGCGCACCTGGCCTCCGAGCTGCGGGTCTGGCAGGCCGAGCACGTGGTGCTCGACCCCGTCGCACGGCTCGCCGCGGACCTGGCCGGTGCCGCGCGCCGCTCGGCCCTGGCCGTCGCGCTGGCCCGGGCCGGTGTCCTGCTGGCCTCGGCGGCGGCGGTCGTCACCCTCGCCCTCGCCGCCTCGGCCGCGGTGGCCGAGGGCCGGCTGAGCGGGCCGGTGCTCGCACTGCTGACCCTGCTGCCGGTGGCGCTGGTCGACGTCGTGCTCCCGGCGGTCGACGCCGCGGCGATCGCCGGCCGGGTCCGCTCGGCGGCCGCGCGGCTGGACGCGCTGGAGCACGCCCGGCCCGCGGTCACCGACCCCACCGCGCCGAGGCCCGCGCCGGACTCGCGCCGGGTCGCCCTGCACGACGTCACCCTCGGCTGGGACGGCCGGGCCGTGCTGTCCGGGCTGGACCTCGCGGTCGAGGAGGGCGAGCGGGTCGCCGTCGTCGGCCCGTCCGGCTGCGGCAAGAGCACGCTGGCCGCCGCGCTGGTCCGCTTCGTCGACCCGCAGGCCGGTCACGTCGCCCTGGGCGAGGTGCCGCTGGACGAGCTCGCGCTGGACGACGTGCGCGGCGAGGTCGGGCTGGTCGACGACGACCCGCACGTCTTCGCCAGCACGCTGGTCGAGAACGTCCGCCTGGCCCGACCCGGCGCCGACGACGCGGAGGTCGAGGAGGCGCTGCACGCGGCCCACCTGGGCCCGTGGCTCTCCGCCCTGCCCGACGGGCTCGACACCTGGCTCGGCGACGGGCACGCACAGGTCTCCGGCGGCGAGCGGGCCCGGCTGGGCCTGGCCCGCACCCTCCTGCTCGACCAGCGGGTGGTCGTGCTCGACGAGCCGGTCGCGCACCTCGACCGGACGACGGCCGAGGACCTCGTCGAGGACCTGCTCGACAGCACGCAGGGCCGTGCCCTGGTGTGGGTGACCCACGACGAGGTGGGGCTCGACCGGATGGACCGGGTCGTCCGGCTCGGGTGAGCGGCCGCGGCGTGGCAGGCTGTCCCCATGCCCGACCAGAAGCCGAAGATCAGGGTCTACCTCCTCGACGACCACGAGATCGTCCGGGAGGGGATCCGCACGCTGTTCGAGGCGGCCGGTGACATCGAGGTGGTCGGCGAGTCGGGCTCCGCGGTCGACGCCGCGCACCGCATCCCGGCGCTGCGTCCCGACGTCGCGGTGCTCGACGCCCGGCTGCCCGACGGCTCGGGCATCGAGGTGTGCCGCACGGTGCGCTCGATCGACTCGTCGATCAACGCCCTGATCCTCACCTCCTACGACGACGACGAGGCGCTGTTCGCCGCGATCATGGCCGGCGCGTCGGGCTACGTGCTCAAGGAGATCAAGCGCTCCGACCTGCTCGCCGCGGTGCGCCACGTGGCCACGGGGGAGTCGCTGATCGACCCGGCGCTGACCCGCCGCGTGCTCGAGCGGGTGCGCAACCCGGTCACGGTCGCCCCCGAGCTGGCGCAGCTGACCGAGCAGGAGACCACGCTGCTGGGCTACATCGCCGAGGGCCTGACCAACAAGGAGATCGGCGCGGAGATGTTCCTCTCCGAGAAGACGGTGAAGAACTACGTCTCCAGCGTGCTGGCCAAGCTCGGGGTCGAGCGGCGCACGCAGGCGGCCGTGATCGCGGCCAAGCTGCTCGACGCCGGCTGAGCCGGACGGCTCACTCCGGGAGCGGCCGCCGCAGGTCCAGCATCGTCTCCCGCACCTGGCGGATCACCTCGTCGAGCTCGCAGACGACGGCCTCGACGCGCAGGTCCACCTCCTCCGGAGTGGAGTCGCGCACCGTCTCGAGCAGCAGCCCGGCCGCGAACAGGCGCTGCACGACCAGGTCGTGCATCTCGCGGGCCACGTGCTCGCGCGCGCTCAGCACGGCCAGCTCCTCGCGGTCCTGCTGCGCCAGCGCGCGGTCCAGCGCGAGGCCGGCCTGGTCGACGTAGGACTCGAGCAGCTCGCGCTCCTCGTAGGCCAGCGGCTCCGACGCGGGCGGCAGCACCACGACCAGGGCGCTGGGCTCCGGCTGGTGCGTCCGCAGCGGCAGGACGAGGACCTGGTGCCCGTGCACCCGCAGGTCGCAGGCGTCGGCGCCGCCCGCGGCGTACGTCGTGCCGACGACCTCGTGCAGGAGCCCGCCGGGGCGCAGGTCGGCCGGGCCGCTGACCGCCGCGACGGCGGGGTGGTGGCCCGCGGGGAACCCGACGACCGCGGTGAGCAGCGCGCCCGACAGCGTGTGGGCGCCGAGGCCGACCTGCTCCAGGGCGGTCTCGAGCGCGATCGGGGGCTGCAGGACCTCCACCAGCCGGACGGCCGCCTCGAGTCCTTGCCGTCTGCGCTCGCTGACGCGGTAGGAGCGGGCGCACTCCACGGCGAAGGCGGCCGCGCCGGCCAGCGCGTCCGCGAGGGCGGGGTCGTGGTCTGCGTAGCGCGCCGCGGCGTCTTGCAGCCGCGGGAGCACCTCGGGCGGAACCGAGTCGCGCGCGTCGGCGGTCAGCACCGGGGTCCGCCGCTGCCGCCGAGACCGGCGGGCACGTCGTGCTCCTCGCCGATGAAGGAGCCGACGCGACGCCCGGTCAGCTCGGTCCAGCGCAGCTCGATCAGCAGGCTGCGCGTGCCGTGCGCCCACGGCCTCGGGTCACTGCCGCGCGTGAGCTCGCGGATGACCACCGGGTCGACGACCGCCTGCCCACGGCCACGCGCCACGACGCTCCAGCCCTGGTGGTACTCGTAGTCCATGTGGTCGACCTCGAAGGCCAGCAGGCTCGACGGGCCGTAGGTCCCCAGCACGCTGTAGGGCGTGGTGCGGAAGACGACCGCTCCGTCGGCGACCGCGTAGTTGACCGGGATGATGTGCGGTCCGTCGGGGGTCGACAGCGCGACCCGGCCCGCGACGCCCAGGCGCAGCAGGCGCACGCACTCCTCCGCGTTCAGCTCGTGCAGATGTCCCATCTCGTCCTCCTCCGGCCTGCCCGGATCCGACCCGATTCGGCTCCGGTGCCTTCGAGCATGCGATTGCGCACAGGTCCGCCGCACCTGCCGGTCGGTCCCCGGCCCGGGCCCGAGCGGCCCTTCGTGAGGCAGGCCGCGCCGGGCAGCGTGTGAGGTGCGGGGGCTGGACGAGGAGGTGCTCCGATGACGAGCAAGGTGCTGGTGCTGGGATCGAACTTCGGCGGGCTCACCGCCGCGCTCGCGGTCAAGGCCGAGCTGGGCGACGACGTCGAGGTGACCGTGGTGGCGCCGAGCGAGCACTTCGTGTTCACGCCGTCGCTGATCTGGGTGCCGTTCGGCAAGCGCTCCTTCGAGGACATCAGCTTCCGCGTCGACCCGACGCTCGACGCGCACGGCATCCAGTTCGTGCACGAGGCCGCCGTCGCGATCGACCCGGCCCGGCGGACGGTCACCACGTCGTCGACGACGGTGCTGCCCTACGACCACCTGGTCGTGGCCACCGGCTATCGCAACGACCTCACCACCGTGCCCGGCATCGGCCCGGACGGCCACGCCTCGACCATCACCACCGTGGACGACGCGTTCAGCGCCCACCTCGCGTGGACCCGGTTCCTCGAGCGCCCCGGCGACGTCGTCGTCGGCGCCACGCAGGGCGCCGGGTGCTTCGGCGCGGCCTACGAGTTCCTGTTCAACACCGCCTACCACCTCAAGAAGGCGGGCCTGCGCGACCGGGTACGGCTGACCTACGTCACCGCCGAGCCCTTCCTCGGCCACTTCGGCATCGGCGGCCTGCCCCACGGTGAGGAGCTGCTCGGCATGTTCACCAGGCACTCCGGCATCGAGGTCGTCACCGGCGTCGCGATGGACGAGGTCGACGAGGGTCGTGTGCGCTTGGCCGACGGGCGCGAGCTGCCCTTCGGGTGGGCGATGGTGATCCCGGCGTTCCGCGGCCAGCAGGTCGTGGCCGAGACGCCCGGACTCGCCGACGACAAGGGGTTCGTGCCGGTGCGCGACACCTACCAGAGCAAGGCCTACGACGACGTGTACGCCGTCGGCGTCGCCGCGGCGGTCGAGGTCCCGTGGACCACGGCCGTGCCCGTCGGGATCCCCAAGACCGGCTTCCCGACGGAGACGCAGGCCAAGGTCGCGGCGGCCAACATCGCCGCCCAGGTGCGCGGCGAGGAGCCCCAGGCGCACAAGGAGTTCGGGGACATCCCGGCCGTCTGCGTGATGGACGCCGGCAACAACGGCGTGGTGATCCTCGCCGACAAGATGCTGCCCCCGCGCAAGCACGGCGTGCTCGTGCCCGGCCCGCAGGCCCACCTGTTCAAGCTCGGGTTCGAGAAGTACTTCCTGTGGAAGGCCCGCAACGGTCTGGTCCAGCTGCCTTGAGCCGTGCCCACGTGGCCAACGGCCCGCGCGGGCCGGCCGGTAGGGTCCGGAGCGTGGACGGACCGGACACCAACGACCGGCTGCGCGGGCTGCTCCAGGCGTCCCGCACGATCGTCAGCGACCTCGCGCTCGAGGTCGTCCTGCGCCGCATCGTGGAGTCGGCCTGCGACCTGCTGCAGGCCCGGTACGGCGCCCTGGGCGTCCTCGACCCCGACCGGTCCGGCCTCGAGCAGTTCGTCCACGTCGGCATCGACGAGGAGGCGGTCGCCCGCATCGGCCGCCTCCCGGAGGGCAAGGGCGTGCTGGGTGCCCTGATCGACGAGCCGCGACCCATCCGGCTGCGCGAGCTGGGACAGGACCCGCGGTCGGTCGGCTTCCCGCCGCACCACCCGCCGATGCACGGGTTCCTCGGGGTGCCGATCAGCATCCGGGGCGAGGTCTTCGGCAACCTCTACCTCACCGAGCCGCGCGCCGGGGAGTTCAGCGCCGAGGACGTCGAGCTCGCCCAGGCCCTCGGCGCGACCGCGGCGGTGGCGGTCGAGAACGCCCGCCTCTTCGAGGCCGCGCGGCGCCGCCAGGCGTGGCTGCAGGCCGCCAGCCAGACGACCATGAGCGTGCTCACCGCCCCCTCCGACGAGGCGCTCGCCCTGGTCACCGCGACCGTCCACCGGCTGGCCGAGGCCGACGTGGTCACGCTGGTGCTGCCGACCGCCGGCGGCGAGCGGCTCACCGTCGTCGCCGCCGCCGGTGCAGGGGCCGGTGAGCTGATGGGCAGCAGCTATGCCCGCCAGGGGACCCTGACCGACCAGGTGCTCGCCGCCGGCCGGCCGCTGCTCGTCGCCGGGGCGGAGGAGGGCACGCGGCTGCTGCACCTGCGCGACGTGGTCGACGTCAGCGCCGCCATGGTCCTGCCCCTGGCCGGGAGCGACGCGGCGCACGGCACGCTCGTGGTCGGCCGGGTCGCGGGTCGCCGCCCGTTCACCGAGGCCGACCTGGAGATGGCCACCTCGTTCGCCTCCCACGCCGCGCTGGCGATCGAGCTGGCCGAGGCCCGCGGCGACGCCCAGCGGATGGCCGTGCTGGAGGACCGCGACCGCATCGCCCGCGACCTGCACGACCACGTGATCCAGCAGCTGTTCGCCGCCGGCATGTCCCTGCAGGGCATCGCGGTCGGGCTCGAGGGCCGTCCGGAAGGCCGAGCGCATCGACAAGGTGGTGGACAGCCTCGACGCCGCGATCAAGCAGGTCCGCACCTCGATCTTCAGCCTGCGCGACCACCTCGGCCCCCACGGGCTCGGCATCCGCGCCGCCCTCCTCGACGTGGTCACCGACCTCACGCCCGGCCTCGGCTGCGACCCGGAGGTGCGGTTCACCGGGCCGGTCGACACCGTCGTCGACGGCGGCCTCGCCGAGGACCTGGTCGCCGTGGTGCGCGAGGCACTGACCAACGTCGCCAGGCACGCCGCGGCCTCGTCGGTCGAGCTCGGGCTCAGCGCCACCAGCGCGCTGCTCGAGCTGAGCGTCGCCGACGACGGCTGCGGGGTGGGGGAGGGCTCCCGCCGCAGCGGCCTGGCCAACCTGCGCCACCGGGCGGTGCAGCGGGGCGGCACGTTCGACGTCGAGCCGCTGCAGCCCGGCGCGGAGCGCCCGGGGACCGTGCTTCGGTGGACCGTGCCGCTGCCGCGGGACTGAAGGCCAGGACCGGACCGGTGGCACGATCGGTGCCATGACGTCGACCACCGGCACCTTCACCTCCCCGACCGACGGCCTCGAGCTGGCCACCCGCTCCTGGACCGAGGTGGACTCCCCGCGGGGCGTCGTCCAGCTCGCCCACGGCCTGGCCGAGCACAGCGCGCGCTACGACCGGCTGGCGACCGCGCTCAACCGGGCCGGGTTCGTCGTCCACGGCACCGACCACCGCGGGCACGGCCGGTCGATCCACGCCGCGCCCGGCGACTTCGGCGAGGCGGGCTTCGACGGGCTGGTCGCCGACGTCGCGGCGTACGGCGCCGCCCTCGCCTCACCGGGCCTGCCGCTGTTCCTCCTCGCGCACTCGATGGGCTCCTTCGCCGCCCAGGTGGTGCTGCTCGAGCACTCCGCGCAGTACGCCGGCGTGGTGCTGTCCGGCTCGACCGCGCTCGACGTGCTGGCCGCGGCGATGGCCGAGCAGCCGGACGACGGGCCGCCCGGGCTCGAGGCGTTCAACGCCGGGTTCGAGCACCGCACGGGCTACGAGTGGCTCTCGCGCGACGAGGCCGAGGTCGACCAGTACGTCGCCGACCCGCTGTGCGGCTTCGATCTCCCGGAGGAGGCGGTTCCGTCGCTGTTCGCCCCGGCCGCCTCCCTCGCGGACCCGGCGCTGCTGCAGCGCATCCGGTCCGACCTGCCGCTGCTGGTCACCTCGGGGACGGCCGACCCGCTCGCCGGAGGCGGTCAGCTCGTCGAGCTGCTCGGTCAGCGCTACCGCGACGCGGGGCTCACCGACGTGACGGTGCGGACCTACCCCGGGGCGCGCCACGAGATCTTCAACGAGACCAACCGCGACGAGGTGACCACCGACGTCGTCGACTGGCTGGTCGCGCACGTGCACTGAGCGGACACCTGCGGTGGAGCCGACCGGCCGGTGTGAGCTCGCCCCACCGGGTGGGTGCTCACCCCTTGCGGTGCGCCCCTAGGGAGACACTTTGGCTCGGCAGGGTTGGGCGCTCGAAGCGCCGGGAACGTCGTGGTGGTCCCCACCCACCCCCACGCTCTGGAGGAGCGATGACCACGACATCCAGCGCCCAGCAGCGCACGCAGCAGACGGCCGGCACCACGGCCGACGAGAGCAAGCACGTCGCCGGCGTCGCCAAGGACGAGGCGGCGGGCGTCGCCTCGGAGGCGGCTGCCCACGCGCGCGACATCGTCGGCGACGCCGTGCGCAACGCCGGCGACCAGGCCGCCGAGCAGACCCGCACCCAGCGCGACCGCCTGACCGGCACCCTGCGCACGCTCGGTGACGACCTCGACTCGATGGCGGCGCAGTCCGACTCCGGCCTCGCCGGGGATCTCGCCCGCGAGGCCGCCCAGCGCGCCCACGCGATCTCCCACCACCTCGACGGCCGCGAGCCCGGCGAGCTGCTCGACGACGTACGCCGGTTCGCCCGGCAGCGCCCCGGCACCTTCCTGCTCGGCGCCCTCGGCGCCGGGGTGGTGGCCGGTCGGCTGCTGCGCGGCACCAAGGACGGCGTCGAGGGCGCGGCGGCGCAGTCGCGGGGCCGGTCCGTCGGGTCGGCCAGCCCCTCGGGCCTGGGCACCCCGGGTGCCCAGGGCACCCAGGGCACCCAGGGCACCGCCGGCATCAGCGCGCAGCGCACCGCCCCGACCGACCGCCCGGCCCAGGATCAGGGCGCGGTCGTGCCCGGCGAGCGCGACGTCGCGACCGAGGCCGCCACCCGTGCCGGCGTCGTCGGCTACGACAGTGGCACCACGCTCGAGGACGACCTCCTCGGCGGCGGGGGGACGACGCGATGACCGAGGCACGTCAGGTGCCGGTGCAGCCGGCCGAGCCGCGAGCAGCGGACGAGCAGCGCAGCCTCGGCGAGATCGTCGGCGACATCAGCACCGACCTCACCACCTTGATCAAGCAGGAGATGGACCTCGCCAAGGTCGAGCTCAAGGAGGAGGTCTCCCAGGCCGGCAAGGGCGCCGGGATGCTCGGCGGTGCCGGCGTCGCCGGACTCATGGTCCTGGTCTTCGCCTCGCTGGCGCTGACCTTCCTCCTCGACAGCTGGATGCCGATCGCGCTCGCGGCCCTGATCACGACCCTGCTGTGGGGCGTCGTCGCCGCCGTGCTCGCCCTGAGCGGGCGCAAGGCACTCCAGGAGACCAACCCCCAGTTGCCCAAGACCCAGCAGAGCCTGAAGGGAAACCCGGTATGAGCCAGAGCACCGAAGAGCTGAGCAGAGACATCCAGGGCACGCGCGACGACCTGGCCCACGACCTCGACGCCCTGCAGGACCGCGTCAGCCCGAGCGCCATCGTCGAGCGGCGCAAGGCGGCCGCCCGCACCCGTCTGGGCAGCGTCCGGTCGCGCGTCATGGGCAGCGCGAGCAGCGCTCGCGACACCGTCGGCGGCCAGGCCTCGGGCGCGAGGGGCTCGGTCTCGGACGCCACGTCCGGTGCGGCGCAGAGCGCCGAGGAGCGCTTCGAGGGCTCGCCCCTCGCTGCGGGCCTGGTGGCCTTCGGCGCCGGGCTGGTGATCGCCTCGCTGCTCCCCGCCAGCGACAAGGAGGCCCGGGCCGCCTCCCGCGTGGTCGAGCAGGCCAAGCAGCAGGCGCAGCCCGTGGTGGAGCAGGCCAGGTCGGCCGGCCAGGACATCGCCGCCGACGCCGCCGAGCAGGCCAAGCAGGCCGCGCAGCAGGTCAAGGAGAGCGCGTCGGACTCCGCCTCGCGCGTGCAGGACGAGGGCACCTCCTCGGCCCGGTCGGTCAAGGACCAGGCGACCACGAGCTGACCGGACCCGGACCGGCCGCCCTCGGTCCCCGGACGGGCACCGCCCCCGCTAGACCTGCGGGGGCGGTGTCATGTCCGGGGGCGGGGTGCCTCAGGGCAGGTAGTACATCGGGTTGGGCAGCCGGAAGGTGCGGTCGGCGAAACCGCCGGTGAAGTCGCTCGGCTGGTCGCCGAAGCTGCCGACGATGTCGAAGCCGAGGTCCTCCTCGAGGTGCTCGCGGGTCAGCGCCTTGTACTGCGCGGAGGAGCAGCCCGGCGTGCAGCTGCTCAGCCACGGCAGGGTCTGGTCCTTGAGGAACAGGTGGTCGGCGGCGGGGGTGGCGTAGCCGGCCTCGGTGAGGTTGGTGGTGGTGCCGTCGCGCTGGGCCTCCGGGCGACCGGTGAGGAAGAAGATCTCGTAGCCCTGCCTGGCCGCGCGCGTGACCAGCGCCGGCATCGTCGGCACCGCGGGGAAGACCGCCGCGTTGACGAACGCGGCGTTGACCGTCGGGTCGTAGGCGAAGTTGCTGTAGATCTCGTAGTTGTAGGTGGTGAGGGTCGTGTCGTCGACGTCGAGGACCAGCGCGGGCCTGCCGTCGAGGTGGCGGGGGTGCCGGACCTTGCGGGAGAGGTACTTCGACGCGGTGGCGGTGAGGTCGCCGACCTCCTGGGCGTAGGCGCCGTGGGGGGCGTAGGTGTGCAGCCTGACGTCCTTGCCGTCGCCGGCGTAGGGGTCGACCTCGTCGGTGAGGGTGTCGCCGTAGTAGCCCTTGATCGCGGTGCGGACCTGGTCGATGTTCTGGATCTGGTCGACCGAGGTCGGGTGGACCGGCGGCGGGGGGACGGGGCGCAGCCCGCCGGGGGCGGCGTCGCTGGTGGCGACCAGGCCCAGGCTGGTGCCGAGGGCGAGGGTGGCGAGGGACGCGGTGATGGTGGAGCGCAGTCTCACGGACGTGTGCCTTCCGAGTGGGGCCCGTGCAGGGCGACGTGGGGAAGCACCACCTCACACGGCCCGCGGACGATGCGCAAGGCACGGGACCGCAGCGGCGGGTCCCGACCGGTCCCGACCGGTGCCCGACCGGCCCTACGGTCCCGGTGCGCGGCGCAGCACCGTGGAGACATGAGGAGCACAGCACCCAAGATCGTGGTCGGCTTCGACGGCTCGGACCTCGCCGACCTGGCCCTGAGGTGGGCGGTGGACACCGCCGGCCTGTCCCGTGCGTGGGTGGAGGTGGTCGTCGCGGCCAGCCTCCCCTCGTCCGTGGCCGCGTGGGCGCCGGTGGACAGCAGCTATCTCGACGGGATGAAGTCGGTCGCGGAGCAGGCCGAGAAGCGGTTGGCCGAGCTCGGCTGGACCGACTCCTGTGTCGACCTGCACGAGGGGGACGCCCTCTCGGTGCTCGTCGAGGCCGGCAAGGACGCGTCCATGCTCGTGGTCGGCTCGGCCGGTCACTCGCTGCTGGGCAGCGGCGTCGTCGGCTCGGTGAGCCGCCACCTGGCGACCTACGCGGCGTGCCCGGTGGTCGTCGTACGCCCGACGGCGGGCGCGACCGACCGGATCCTGGTCGGCATCGAGGAGGGCCCGAGCAGCCAGCCCGCCCTGCGGTTCGCGCTGGAGCGGGCCTCGCTCACCGGGGTGCCGGTCACCGCGCTGCACGCCTTCCACGCCCGCGGTCCGCACCGCGGCGAGCTCGGGCTGCCCTCGCACCTCGAGGTCGACGACAGCACTGCCGAGCGGGTGCTCGCCGAGGCGCTGGCCGGCTCCGGCGAGGACTACCCCGACGTCCGGGTGCGCCACGAGCTGGTCCCGATGCGACCCGAGCTCGCACTGGTCGGGGCGTCCGCCGAGGCGGGGCTCGTCGTGGTCGGCGCCCGCGGGCGCAACCCCTTCGCCCGCCTGCTGCTGGGCTCGGTGGGGCAGCACGTGCTGCACCACGCGCAGTGCCCGGTGGCGATCGTCCGTTGAGCCGGCAGCTGCGCTGCCGGGGTTGAGCGCATCGCCCGCGCGGGGCCGCCGGGCATGATCGGGGCATGGAGACCTCGACCACGGCACGCCGTGCCTTCCTGACCAACGCGGCGGTGGCCTGGCTCGGGGTCGGCCTCACCGTGATCTTCTCGCTGCTGGGCCTCTACGCCGACGTCCCGGTCGACGAGGGGCTGTACGGCGACACTCCGGCCGGCGCGGCCGGCGCGCTGACCCGGCTGGTCGACACCCTGAGCTACTTCACGGTGTGGTCCAACATCGTGGTCGCGGTGAGTGCGACCCTGCTGGTCCGTGCCGCGGGCGACGACCGGACGGTGCGGCGGGTGCTGCGCCTCGACGCGCTGCTGATGATCCTGGTGACCTTCGTGGTCTACCAGCTGGTGCTGGCCCCCGGGATCGACGTGCAGGGCTGGGCCAACCTGACCGACCCGCTGCTGCACCTGGTCACCCCGCTGCTCACGCTCGGCGTGTGGGTGGTGTGGGGACCGCGCGGCTGGATCTCCGGGCGGCTCGTGCCGCTGGCCCTCGTGGTGCCGGCGATCTGGATCGTCTGGGCCCTCGGGCGGGGCGCCGTGGTGGAGGCCTACCCCTACGGGTTCCTCAACGTGGTCGTCCTCGGCTGGGCCACCGTGGCGCGCAACCTGGTCGGGGTGCTCGTGCTCTCGCTGGTGCTCGCCGCCGCACTGTGGGGAGTCGACCGGGCCCTCACCCGCAGGGTGGGGGCCCGGTCCACGCAGGACTCCGACGAGCAGGGCGAGTCAGCCTCGGCGTGAGCGCCTGCGGCTGATCGCGTCGACCGAGGCGGCGATCAGCAGCACCGCGCCGGTGATCTCCTGGACCACCGAGATCGGCAGGCCCGGATGCAGCTGGATGCCGTTGGGGATCATCGCGATGACGAACGCCCCGATGAGCGCGTCGCGCGGCTTGCCGCGACCGCCGAACAGCGAGGTCCCGCCGATGACGGCGGCCGCGACGGCGTACAGCAGGGTGTTGCCGCCACCGAGCGCGGGCTGGGCGCCACCGCTGAAGTCGGCCAGGAACAGGCCCCCGACCGCGGCCATGGACGAGCAGAGCACGAACGCGGTGATCTTGATCCGCTCGACCGGGATGCCGGCGCGGCTCGCGGCCTCGGCGTTGCCGCCGATCGCGTAGAGGTGACGACCCCAGGTGGTGCGCGAGAGCACGATGCTGAACACGACCATGAACAGGATCGGGACCGCGGCGGCGTAGGGGACTCCCTTGATCTCCGCGCCCGGGTTGGGGTTGCGGTCCTGGTTGAGCCACCACACCAGCAGCCCGCCGCCGACGACGACGGCCAGCGCCCGCGCCCCGACCAGCTCGGGCCGGTCGTGCGACACCCCCGCCTTGGCCCGCCGCTGCTGGCGCATCCAGGTGGCGACGGCGTAGCCGCCGGCCAGCACGACGAAGATGACCCAGCCCCACAGCGGCGACAGGTTGCCGTGGGTCAGGCTGAACCAGGGCTTGTACTGGCTGGTGCCGATCGACTGGCTCTGCACCGCGTCCAGCGTGACGCCCTGCCAGGCCAGGAAGAGCGCGAGGGTCACGATGAACGACGGGATGCCGAGCGCGGTGATGAGCACACCGTTGACCACGCCGATCGCGACGCCGATGAGCACGGCCAGGAGGAAGGCGAACCACACCGACCGCTCGGCGGTGCCGGTGAGGACCATGAGGGCGCCGAGGGCGCTGAGGCCCGCGACCACCCACATCCGCTTCCAGAACGCCAGGGCCGCGGTGACGAGGAACAGGACCAGCAGGCCGGTCCAGACCCAGGTGCCGACCGCGCCCTGCAGGTCCCCGGAGCGCAGCGCCTGGGCGGCGAAGCCGGCCGCGACGCCGCCGGTGACCCCGGCCGACAGGTCGATCTCGCCCAGCAGGAGGACGAAGACCAGGCCGAGCGCGATCAGCCCGATGTAGGACCCCTGCGAGATCAGGTTGGCGATGTTGACCCGGGTGTCGAACAGCGGCGTGGTCGCGATGAACAGCGCGCCGATGACGACCAGGCCGAGGACGGCGGGCAGGCCGCCGGGGTCGCCGCCGCGGACCTTGGAGACGTACTCGCGCAGGGCGCGCGGGATGTCGCGCGGCTGGGTGTCGACGCGGAAGCTGGTGCGGGGGTCGTCGCTCTCGCCGTGCTCGACGCCGGGGCTGGTGGTGGTGCTCATGGTGTGTGCTCCTGCTGGTCGGTGGTCAGGCGCTGGCTTCGGCCATGTCCGCGGACAGGCCCAGGTCGCCGCTGCGACCGGAGGTGATCAGCTCGACCACCTGCGTGGTGGAGGTCTCGGTCTTGAGGACCTCGGCGGCCACGCGTCCGAGGTAGAGGGCGTCGATGCGGTCCGCGACCTCCATCACGTCGTTCATGTTGTGCGAGATCAGCACCACGCCGATGCCGTTGTCGGCCAGGCGGCGCACCAGGTTGAGGACCTGCCGGGTCTGCGCGACGCCGAGGGCCGCGGTCGGCTCGTCGAGGAAGACCACCCGGCCCTGCTGGAGGACGGCGCGGGCGATCGCCACGGTCTGCCGCTGGCCGCCCGAGAGGCTCGCGACCGGCTGTCGGACCGAGTTGATCGTGCGCACGGCGAGGCCGCGCAGCGTCTCGCGGGCCCGGGTCTCCATCTCGGCGTCGGAGAGGAACGCCCGGCCCTGGCGCAGCTCCCGGCCGAGGAACATGTTCTGGGTGATGTCGAGGTTGTCGGCCAGCGCGAGGTCCTGGTAGACGAACTCGATGCCGAGATGGCTGGCCACCGACGGGGAGCCGATGTGGACCGGCTTGCCCTCCCACTGGATCTCACCGGAGTCGATCGGGTGGATGCCCGCCACGCACTTGACCAGGGTGGACTTGCCGGCGCCGTTGTCGCCGACCAGGGCGGTGACCTGCCCGGGATAGACCGCGAAGTCGACGTCGTGCAGGACGTGGACCGGTCCGAAGGACTTGTTCAGTCCGGTGACGCGGAGGATGGGCTCGGTCATGGGGTGGCTCCCTGGGTTCGAGGGCGAGCGGTGGAACTGGGTCGTGCTGGGTCGTGCTGGGTCGTGCCGCCGTGGGGCGCGGGGTGCGCGCGCCCCACGGCGTCCTACGCGTGACGGTGCTGGACCGTCAGGAGATGCCGGCCTTCTGGCACTGCTTCTCCACGCCCTTGCACAGATCCTCCTTGGTGACCGCGCCGGCGTCCACGACCGTCTGGATGTTGTCGATCGTGATGGCCTCGGGGACCAGCAGCAGCGACGGGATCACGCGGCCGTTCTCGGGGTCCTTCAGCTCACCGGAGGCCAGCTCCTGCGCCTTGGCGTCGTCGCCGTTGATCAGCGCGATGGCCAGGTCGGCAGCGGCCTTGGCCTCCGTGCTGACGTCCTTGAAGACCGTCATGCACTGGTCGCCCTTGAGGATGGACTGCAGGCCCTGAACGGTGGCGTCCTGGCCGGTGACCGGCACCTGGAGCTTCTTGGCCTTCAGGGTGTCGATCGCGGCGGCGGCGATGCCGTCGTTGGCCGCGAGGACGCCGTCGACCTTGCCGCCGTTGCGGGTCAGCAGCTGCTGGAAGTTCTGCGCCGCCACGGAGTTGTCCCAGCCCTTGACGTCGACCTCCTGGGCGATCGTGAGCTTGCCCGCGTCGGCCAGCGGGTCGAGGACGGAGTGCGCGCCCTTCTTGAACAGCACGGCGTTGTTGTCGATGTCGGTGCCGCCGTTGAGCATGATGATCTGCGGGTCGGCCTGGTCACCGAGGCACTTGACCAGGGTCTCGCCCTGGAGCTTGCCGACGGCCTCGTTGTCGAACGAGACGTAGTAGTCGGCCGAGCCGCCGAGGTTGACCCGGTCGTAGTCGATCACCTGGATGCCGGCGTTCTTCGCGGCCTGCTCGACCGAGATGCCGGTCTGCGGGTCGGACGGGTCGATCAGGAGGACCTTCACGCCGCCGGCGATCATCGACTGGGCGATGGAGACGAACTTGGCGTTGTCACCCTGGGCGTTCTGGATGTCGGCCTTGATGTCGGCGTCCTTGAACGCCTTCTCCAGCAGCGGGGCGTCGTACTGGGTGTAGCGCTGCGAGGAGGTGGTGTCGGGCAGGATCACGCCGACCTGGGCCCCCGAGTCGCCGCCGGAGCCGCCGCTGCCCGAGCCGCCGTCGCCGCCCCCGCTGTCGTCGTTGCCGCAGGCGGCCAGGCCACCGAAGGCCAGGATGAGGGTGGACGCACCGAGGACGGTCCGCCGGATGTCGTGTCGCACGATGTGCTCCTTCGTGTGGGGCCTGCTCAGCCCCCGGGATGTGACTGGGTCGACTGTGAGTGTGGCCGGGCTCACTTCTGTCGTCAAGACCCGAACGCAAATGTCGGGACCTTGGCACCGGACCGGGTATTTGTGTTCGGGGCTTGACTGTTAGGTGGGTCACCCCCACGATGTGGCCATGTCCCTCGCGTCGCATCCACAGCCGGGGTCTCCCTCGGCCCTGCGGGAGGCGAACGCCCGCCGCATCCTGGGAGTCCTGCGCGCCGCGCAGCGCCGCGGCGGTGCCGGCCTCTCGCAGGCCCAGCTGGCGCGGCGCACCGACCTGGCGCCGGCGACGGTGTCGGGCATCGTTCGGGCCCTGGCGGCCGCCGGCCTGCTCGACGTGGCGCAGGGAGCGGGGCGCCGTGGCGCCCTGGTGCGCATCGGTCGTGGCGCCGGGCTGGTCGCCGGGGTCAACTTCGGCCACACCCACCTCGCGGCCGTGGTCGGCGACCTCGCCGGCGAGGTCCTGGCGAGCCGACGGGAGAAGCTCGCCCCGGACCACGTCGCCGAGGACGGCCTGCGCCGCGCGCGGGCGCTGCTCGACGAGTGCCTGGCCGAGGTGGGGGGGCGCCGCGAGGACGTGCGCCAGACCGGGCTCGGCATCCCCGCCCCCCTGTGCAAGGGGGTCGTGCAGAGCCCCGGCATCTTCCCGGGCTGGATCGGCCTCGACGCCGCGGCCATCGCGACCGACCTCCTGGGCGGACCGGTCACCGCCGACAACGACGCCAACCTGGCGGCGCTGGCGGAGTTCCGCCGCGGCGACTGGGACCCGGGCGGGTCGCTGGTCTTCCTCAAGGTCGCCTCGGGCGTCGGCGCGGGCATCATCCTGGGTGGTGAGCTGCACCGCGGCAGCTCGGGCATGGCCGGGGAGATCGGCCACATCACCGTCGACGAGGGCGGGCCCTACTGCCGCTGCGGCAACCGCGGCTGCCTCGAGGCCTACGTCTCGGTGACCCACGTCCTCTCCGTGCTGCACGCGACCATGCCGGGGTCGACCTTCGCCGAGGTGCTCACCCAGGCCCGGCAGGGCCACCCCGCCGCCGTGCGGGCGATCGAGGACGTCGGCCACCGGCTCGGCTACGCCCTCTCCGGCGTGGTCAACCTCCTCGCACCGGGTGCGGTGGTCCTCGGGGGCGAGATGTCCGGGGCGGGTGAGCTCCTGCTCGCTCCCTTGCGCACCACCCTGCGCCGCCACTGCCTCGATGCCGTCGCCTCCGACACCGTCGTCGCGGTCACCCCGCTCGGCGAGGAGGCCAGCGTGATCGGCGCGGTGGACGTCGCCCTCGACCGGGCCGACCTGCTCCAGGGACTCGAGCTCTGACCCACCTCGAGACCCGTGCCCACCGCCATGGCTCGAAATGACCATGCCCACCCGGCCCTGAGGTCCTTACCTTCGAAGGTGTGATCGGGCAGCAGGCCCCGAGATGACCGACGACACCGTCCCCGTAGGCGAGGCGGTCGCCGCATTCCTCACCCACGTGCTCGACGAGCTGGTCGCCCAGGTCGCCACCGAGGACGCCGCACGCCGCACCCTCGCCGCCCTCGGGGTCGAGGGCGACCCGGCCGAGGAGGCCCTGACCTTCCTCACCGACGCCGCGCAGCGCGCGGACATGGCCACGCTCGCCGACACCGTGCCCGACCTGGTCGCCGAGCTCGGTCGCGCCGACCCCCACGTGGGCGAGGTGGTGCAGGACGCCCTGCGCGCGTGCGCCGCCGCGGGGCGGCTGGCCACCTCCAGCCCGCACGTCACCGTCCCGGGCCTGCCCGACGCGGGCCGGGTCGTCGAGACCATGCTCGCCGTCGCGGTCGAGCGCACCGTCCAGGTGCGCACCCCGATGGTGTGGACGCTGCTCCGGACGCTGCACCTGGTCGGACCCGAGGTCCCGGTCACCACCGTGCTGCAGGAGGTGCTCGACTCGCCGACCGGCTATGTCTGGCGCCGGATGCGGGGCCTGCGCCGCCACCTCGACGTCACCGTCACGGGCATCCTCAGCGGCCCCCGGTCGGTCTCGGTGGTCACGGTCCCGGTCGCCCCCGGTGACACCGTCTCGGCGGGGCTGCGGGCCGCCGTACCGTCCGCGGACGTGCTGCTGCAGCGGGTGAGGCTGCACCTCGCGCCCGACGCGTACGACGACCCGGTGGACCTCGTCGTCGAGGTCGCCGGCCACGACCCCGGCAACGGGGGACCGCCGTCCTTCGCCGCCGTGGGGCTGTCCACCGGCGCTGGACTGGTCGACCCGCTCCCGGTGGGCTCCCTGGCCACCCTCGACCTCGCCCCCCTGACCGACCCGCTGGGGGTCGCGGTCACCGGGTGGGGCGCCGTCGAGCCCATCGTCTCGGGACAGCGGCCGTCGCTGCGCCTGCAGACCGCGTTCGCCGGGGGGCTCACGGTCGGGGACCCGCACGGGCTCCACGTGCTGCTCGAGCAGCCCGTGCTGGACCCGCGGATCTCCGCCGACGGGTGGGGCCTGCGCGCCGGGCTCGAGCGGCTGGAGCTGACCATCCCCCACGACGTCGCCGGCGAGGTGGTCGGCCTGCTGCTCCCGCGCGACGGCCTCACGCTGCGCGGCCGACTCGTCTTCGTCGCCGACGACACCGGCCTGCACGTCGAGGGTGGGATCGGGTTGCGGACCGTGTGGCCCGACACCGTGCGGCTGCCGGGTCTGCTGGTCCGCGGCCTGACCACCGAGATCACCACCGGCCCGAGCGCGCTCACCTTCACCGCGGCCGGCACCGTGACCGTCGACCTGGGCGTCCTGACCGCCACCGTCGAGGGACTCGGCCTCAGCATCACAGCCGGGCTGCGGCCGCACGGCGACGGCAACCTCGGGCTGGTCGAGCTCGCGGCGCCCACCGCGACGCCGCCGACCGGCGTCGGGATCAGCATCGACACGGCGGTGGTCACGGGCGGCGGCTTCCTCCGGATCGAGCCGGCCGGGGTCTCCGGTGCCCTCGAGCTCGCGCTCACCCTGGGGTCGGTCGAGATCGCGATCCGCGCGGTCGGCGTGCTGGAGACGGTGAGCGGGCGGCTGTCGTTCGTCGTGGTGATGTCGGTCGAGTTCAGCCCGGCGATCGAGCTGTTCCTCGGCCTCACCCTCAACGCGGTCGGCGGCGTCTTCGGGGTCAACCGCACGCTCGACGCGGACGCGCTGACCGCGACGGTGCGGGCGGGCCGCCTGGACGACGTGATGTTCCCCCGCGACCTGGCCACGCGGGCGGTCGAGGTGATCGCGGCGGTCAAGCAGGTCTTCCCCGCCCGCCTCGACCAGGTCGTCGCCGGCCCGATGCTCAAGCTCGGCTGGGGTCGCCCGGTCTCGTTCGTGACGGTCAGCGTCGGGGTGGTCCTCACCTTCCCGGACCCGGTGGTGATCGCGGTGATCGGCTCGGCGCGGATCAGCCTGCCGGCGCCCGAGCTGCCGCTGATCGACCTCAAGGCCGACTTCGCCGGGGTCATCGACGCCACCAGTGGCGAGGTCTCGTTCGACGCGTCGCTGACCGGCTCGCGGATCGCGACCTTCGACGTCTCCGGCGACCTGGCGCTGCGCGCCGGGCCGTCGGGCTTCCTGTTCACCGCGGGCGGGTTCTACCCGGGCTTCCCGGTGCCGGCCGGCCTCGGCGAGGTGCGCCGGCTGTCGATCTCGATCGCGCCGTCCTCGATCCTCAGCATCCGGGCCGACGCCTACGTCGCGCTCACCCCGAGCACCGTGCAGTTCGGCGGCGGCCTCGCGGTGCGCGCCGACCTGGGGCCGATCGGCGTGCGCGGCAACCTCAACCTCGACGTGCTGATCCGCACCAGCCCGTCGCTGGCCTTCACCGCCTCGCTGACCGGGCGCTTCCGGCTCACCTTCGACGACGAGGACCTGCTCGGCGCGACCCTCGACGTGCTGCTCGAGGGACCCGGCCGCTGGCACGCCCGGGCGCACGCGGAGATCTCGATCCTGTTCTTCTCGGTCTCGGGCACCCTCGAGCTCAGCTGGGGCCACGACGACCAGCCGCCGCCCCCGGCCGTCGACGTCGCCGACCAGGTGCGTGCCGCGCTCGACCAGCCGCCGGTGTGGGCCCACGTCCTGCCCGCGGCCGACAGCGGGTCGGTGATCCTGCGTGAGGGCGCGGACGCGCTGCACCCCCTCGGCCGGCTGCGCCTGACGCAGACCGTCGCGCCGCTCGACGTACCCCTCACGCGCTTCGGCGCCGCCACCGTCCTCGACGCCGGCCCGGTCACCGTCACGGTCTCCGCGCCGATGGCCACGCCGCGGTCGGAGACCGAGCTCTTCGCGGCCGCGCAGTTCTTCGACCTCTCCGACGAGGAGAAGATCTCCAAGCCCGCGTTCGTCCCCCACCACGCCGGCGCCGTGCTCGAGGGGTCGGCCTGGTCGGTGACCGGCGCGCTCACCCGGGACGTGGTCTACGAGGAGAGCAACGGCGAGGACCGGCCGCACGCCGGGTTGCGCGTGCTCGGCGGCCTGCGCGCGGAGCTGCTCGGCTGGAGCGTGACCGGCGCCGCCGGCCGCGGCCGGAGGGTCGCGGCCGCCGCCGACCTGGCCGACCTGCAGGTCCGCCCGGTGACCTACGCCGTGGCCGACGCGGTCACCGGCGCGGTCGCCGCGCAGGGCACGGGCCTCGACGCGGCCTTCGCCACCTCGGCCCGCCACACCGTCGACCGGGTCGTCCTGGCCGACTACGAGCTGGCGGCGCTGCGTGGCTGAGGCGACCTACACCTTCGCCTCGCGCGTGCAGCGGGGCTTCACCGCCCAGGCCGGCGGCGTCGCGACCGTGACCGTGCAGGTCGGCGCCAAGGCCCCCCTCCGCCGCGACGTCACGATGATGGGGCCGGCCGACGTGACCGGCCTCGGGCCCCGGGAGGTGATCCGCACCTGGCCGCTGCCGGGCGTCCACAACGCCGAGCCCAACTACCTCGCGCTCGTGGAGCTCGACTCCCCGGAGCTGCCGTGGCTGTTCAGCCGCCCCGCCCCCGACGGGGTCGTGCACCCGTGGCTGATGCTCCTCGTGGTCGAGGTCGTCGGCGACGACCCGGTGCGCGTCGGCGCCGACGGTCGCGCCACGGTGACGGTGCCGGCCGACCAGCGGCCCGACCCGCGCCAGGCCTGGCTGTGGACGCACGCCCAGCTCCTCGGCGCCGACACCGTGCCCGACGACCCGACGCGGTCGCTGGCCCGGCTGGTCTGCCCGCGCCGGCTCGAGCCCGGGAGGCAGTACGTCGGCTGCCTCGTCCCGACCTTCGCCGTCGGCATTCGCGCCGCCCAGGGAGAGGCCGTCCCCGCCGGCGACCCCGGTCGCGCGGAGCCCCTGCCCGGGTGGCCGTCCGGGCAGGTCGAGCTGCCGGTGTACTTCTCCTGGCGGTTCGGCACCGGCCCGCAGGGCGACTTCGAGACCCTGGTGCGCCGGCTGCACGGCGTGCCGCTGCCCCCCGGCACGGGCCGGCGGCGGCTGCGGCTCGACCACCCGCTGAGCGGGCTGCCGCCGTCGGGGGCCGTCGACCTCGAGCTGCACGTCGCCCTGCGCCCACCAGGGGAGACCACCGAGCCGCTGTCCGCGCTCGGCGTCGTGCCGTCGTACGTCGCGGCGCTGCGGCAACGCCTGGCCGACGCCGACTACGACGTCTCCCTCGTGGCCGGGACCACCCCGGTCGTCGGGCCGCCGGTGCACGGCCAGCTGCCGGTCGGCGCACGCGCCCGGGTGGCCACCCTGGACTCGCCCGCGGTCCCGCCGTGGCTGGCCGAGCTCAACCTCGACCCCCGCCACCGGGTCGCCGCGGGGCTCGGGGCCGAGGTGGTGCGCCGCAACCAGGAGCACTACCTGCAGGAGGCCTGGCGCCAGGTCGGCGACGTGCTCGCGGCCAACCGGCTGCGCCGCCGTGCGGAGTACTCCCTCGGCGCCGCCCGCCGGCTCTACGACCGCTGGATCACCAGGCTCGACCCGGCGGACCTGGTCACCGTGACCGCCCCGGTCCACGCCAAGGTCGGCGTCGCCGCGCAGCAGTCGGTGGTCGGCCGGCTGCGGGCGTCGTCGGTGCCGCCGGCGATCGCGTCGGTCGAGCTGCGCCGGTTCGCCCGCGCCCGCGGAGCGCTCTCCCAGGGCACCGGGTGGCAGGCCGCCGCCGGGGTCGAGCGCGGTCGCGGCCGTCGCCGACCGCGCCGACGCGCTGGTGCAGCGGGTGCCGCTGGACTCGGTCGGCGACCCTCGAGCCACCGAGCCGGGTCTGGGGGGCCGAGGGGGCGAGGGAGGTCCTCGAGCGGCTGGTCATCGACGGGGTCGACCTCGCGCCCGAGGAGGCAGCGGCCCGGCTCGACGCGGTGAGCGCGGTGGTCCTGGCGGCGACACCGACCGTGGAGGAGGTGCGCAGCCACCTGGCGGCGGTGGGGCCGGACGTGGACGCGACGCTGTCGGTGATCGGGCTGGTCCCGCTGTCGGTGGTCGAGCCGCACGTCGAGCACCCGGTGACCCGAACGTGATCGACCCCGGTCACCTCCACCTCCACCCGCACGGGCCCTTCGGTGGTCGGGCGCGGCCGAAACCGCTCCGCAGGCTGCCCGCCCGGGCGGCCTGGACTGGGCCCGGCCGGCCGACCGACTGGCGCCTGCGCCGACGTCCTGGCCGACATGCTGCGCGAGGAGCCGAGCCTGATCGGCACCGTGGGCGACCGCACCGTGCTCGACACCGTCCGCCTCGACGAGGCCGGCCGCACCGGGCCCCTGGTGACCAGGATCGACCCGCAGGTCTTCGACCAGCTCGTCGACGGCACGTGGACCGCGCCGGTGCGGCCGGCCGAGGACTTCGCGGTGCCGCCCGCGGCGGTCGACGGGGTCCGCGCCGAGCTGGGCGACGCGGTCGCCACGCTGGCCGGGCTCGAGCTGCGGGCGGGCGACGCGGTGGCGCGTCCGGTGCACGTGCTCGAGAGCGGCTTCGCCTCGCTGCGCGACCCCATCGTGCAGGCCCTCGACCCGCGCAGCACGATCCTGCGCGCGGTCAACAGCCGGATCAGTGCGCTGCGCCCGGGGCAGGACGTCGTGCTCGACGACATCATGGCCGCGCCCGACCTGTCCGAGCCGACCTACGAGCAGCTCGGCGCGATCTCGCACGACTGGCTGCTGCCGGGCCTGGACGGGCTGCCCACCGACACCACCACCCTGGTGGCCGCCAACCTGGAGTTCATCGCCTCGTTCCTGGTCGGGATGAACCACGAGCTGGCCCGCGAGCTGCTCTGGCGCGAGTACCCCACCGACCAGCGCGGCACCTACGCCCGCCAGTTCTGGACCCACGTGCTGCTGCGCGAGCCGGACGACCGGTTCGACCTCCACAAGGTGCTGCACGACCCGCGCCGGTGGAGCCTGCGCGGGCTGGCCAGCAAGGGCGCCGACATCGAGGACCCGCTGGTGCTGGTGGTCAAGGGCGAGCTGGTGCAGCGCTACCCCGGACTCATCCTCGTCGCGGCGACGACCGAGGCCAAGCAGGGCCTGCGCGTGCCGCGCGAGACCATGGCGCCGGACTTCATCGGCCTGCTCGAGCCCGACGTGCTCCTCGCCGGCTTCACCGGGCTGACCGCCTCGATGGTGCGCGCCGCCGAGCACGCCGGACCGGACCAGCGCTGGTGGTTCTTCTTCGCCGAGCACTTCAGCGAGCCCCGCTTCGGCCTGGACGAGAGCTCGGCCGAGGCGACGCCGACGCAGTGGAGCTCCGCGGCCTGGACCCACGTCGACGACGCCGAGACCTTCCTGAGCCCGCAGAGCTTCGCCGGGCTGAGCCTGGTCAAGGGGGACGGGCGGCCGGAGCGGTTCGCCTGGGGCACCGACCCCGCCGCGCAGGCCTGGGCCACCTTGCAGTTCCCCTTCCGCCGCGGCATCCCCGCCGCCGACCTGCTGCCACCGGAGATGACCTGATGCCCGGCATCGACCAGTGGCGCAGCCTGGTCGGCGAGCGCCGCGACGCGCTCCGGCTGGCCGAGGACGAGACCGCCCGCAGGCGCGTCGTGGTGGCGCGCACCGACACCGCGCTCGCCGACGCCCTGCGGACCGGCGACCTCGCCGAGGTCGCCCGGCTCACCGACGAGCGGAGGGCTGCGGAGCAGGCGCACGCCGACGCCGTACGCCGGACCCGGGACCTGCGTGACCGCGTCACCGACCGACTCGGCGACTGGGTCCACCGCCTCGGCGAGCGGCTCGGTGGCGACCACCAGGTGGCGCTGGACGGCGTCGACCCGGCGGTGCCGATCGCGCTGCTGCCGGTGCGGATCGAGACCCGGTTCGCCGGCACCACCAGCGAGCCGGTGCTGCAGGTGCGGATCTATCCCGACGACCTGCACGTCGACGACCACGAGCCCCTGCTCAGCCAGGAGGAGGTGGACGCCGGGCGGGCCTACTGGACCGCGCGACGCACGGGGCCGGAGGACCAGACCTGGGCGGCGCTCGCCGCCCGCCTCGGCCCCTACCGGGCCTTGTGGGTGCGCGAGCAGACCCAGCCGGCCGACCCGGCCACCGACCCGCTCGCCTTCCCCGACGTCGCCGTGCGCGCGCCGGGCACGTCGCGCCCGACCGTCGCGCGGGGGCTCCCGGACCTGTTCCTGGTGCGCGTCCGGTCGGGCAGCTGGACCCGGACCGTGCCGACCTCCGCGGTCGCCGACGCGCTGCAGGTCGGACCCGACCTCTCGGCAGCCGTGCCGCCGACCACGGTCGACGAGGGCGACCCGGCCCTGCTCGGCGACGAGGTGGTGACACTGGGCGAGGGCACCGCGTGGCTCTCGGACTTCGACGCCGCGGTCGCCGCCGGCATGGCGGTCGCGGTGCCGTTGCCGCCGCGCACGACCCACGTCGACGAGGTGCTGGTCACCGGCGTGTGCCCCTCGCTCGACCCGGCCGCGGTCGAGCAGCTGGTCGGCGAGCTGGTGGCCTCGCACCGGGTGACCCACGGCGCCGGGTTCGTCGCCCCCGGCACGCCGACCAACAACCTGGCCGACACCACGAGCGGCTGGGACAGCCGGCCGGACCCCTCGCGGCTCGACCCGGCGGCGCGGCCGGCGCCCGCCACGGACGGCAACGCCGCGGTGCTCGCGACGGCGCTCGGCCTGGCGCCGGAGACGCTCGCCCGGCTGGTCGGCGCCGACGACCGGGACGCGGTCGAGTCCCAGGTCATGGCGCGGGCGCTGTTCGAGGCGACCTGGGGACCGTTCCTGCGCACGCAGGCGCAGCCCGGCTTCCCGCTGCGCCACCTGCCGCAGGTGCACACGCACGCGACCGGCTGGGTGCGCGGCGCCGGGCCGCTGCCCACGGTCCGCCTGGGGCGTCAGCCCTATGGCGTGCTGCCGGTGCAGCCGAGCCGTCCGTGGAGGCCCGCGGCCAACGACGACGACGTGACCGGGTGGCTGGCGGGCTACCTCCCGCGGGTGCGTCGGCTGTGGCTCTCGGGCCGCACGTCCACGCCGACCGGCGTGGCGGCGTACTCCCACGAGCCGGTCTCCACCCGCTTCCGCGTGCGGACGACGACCTCGGCGTCGGCCCGCTCGATCTACGACGCCCTCGGGCTCGGCGACTTCCCGGGCGGGCCGGGCGTGCAGGACCGGCGGTTGATGGCCGAGCTCGCCCTGGGCGACTTCCTGCCGCTGTTCGCCACGCAGAACTTCGCGAAGGACCCGGTCGACCTGTGGCTGCCGATGACCGACGAGCACGACCTCGACTTCCTGCTCGTCGCGCCGGAGCCCAAGCAGGCCACGAGCATCCTGGGCCTGCTGCTGCGTAACGCCGCCCTGCAGATGAGCGCCAACCTCGCCGACCAGCTGGTCCACCCGCTGCCCGACGGCGTGCTGGAGATGTCGGTCACGCCCGCGCCGACCTTCGACCTGTCCGCGGTGGCCGCGCTGTCCGAGCTCGCGGTGTCGGCGACCCCGGAGGTGTCGGTGGTCGGGGTGGCGCCGCTGAGCGAGAAGCTGTCCGCGCGGGTCCTCGGCGACGCCGGCACCGAGGTCAGCGTCGCGGACCGCGTGGCCGAGCTGATCGAGGCGCCGCAGCCGGTGGGCGACCTCGGGCGCTACCGCCACCTCGACGCGTTCCGCACCTTCCGCTCCGCCCACGCCGACCTGGCCGCGATCCCGGTCGAGCGACGCGCGCGGCTGGCCGGGGAGGTGCTCGACTGCGCCTCCCACCGCTACGACGCCTGGGTCACCTCGCTGGCCACCCGGCGTCTCGCGGCACTGCGCAGCGACGCCCGCGAGGACTGCAGCTCGGCGCGTGGGGCGTGGTCGAGGGCATCGCGCGGCGCACGGTGAGGCCGGTCGACGGGCGGCTGGACCTGCCGGCCGGGACGGTCAGGGACGAGGCCAACCGGGGGTTCGTGCTGGCGCCGTCGCTGCAGCACGCCGACGTGGCCGGCGTGCTGCGGGCGGCGTGGCTGGCGCGGTCGGGTGGGCTCGAGGCCGCCACCGCCCCCTTCGCCGTCGACCTCCGCTCGGACCGGCTGCGCCAGGCGCTGACCTCGCCGAGGGGATGCGCACCGGCAGCGGCTCGGGGCGCTGCTGGGCTACGTGCTCGAGCGGGCGCTGCACGAGTCGTCGGCCGACACCGGGGGTCCCGCCGAGGTGGACTGGGCGGTCTTCGAGCTGCGCCGGCTGTTCCCGCTGCGCGTCGACTCGACCGAGAACGCCGACCTCGACCTGCCCAGCGAGCGGCTCGTCGTCGACGGCTGGCGGGTCGCGCAGGACGTGATGGCCGGCCACCCCCTCACCGACACGGTGATGCAGGCGCTGCCCGGCGGGCTCGCCGCCGCCCCCTGCCGGGCGGCGATCGCCGCCTGCCTCGACCTCGTGGTCGGCGCGCTCGACGCGCTGATGGACCTCGGGCTGGCCGAGTCGGTGCACCAGCTGGCCGGGTCGGACTTCGCCCGCGCGGCCGCGGCCACCGACATGGTCGGGCGCGCCGCCGTCCCTCCCGACGCCTTCGACGTCGCTGCCACCCCCCGCGGCGGGCAGGGGATCGACCAGCGCCTGGTGGTCGTGACGGCCGGTGGGGAGCGGCCCGCCGGGTGGGCCTCGGACACGCCGCGGGCGGCACTGGCACCGGCTGCCGACGCCTTCGTCGCACGGCGGCTCGGTCCCGCCGAGGGGATCGTCGCCCGCCTGCTCGACGAGACCGGTGCCGAGGCGGCCCGCGCGGACCTGGGCGACCTCGGGCTCGCTGCGCTCGACCTCGCCGCCGACGCCGCCTCGCAGGCGGGCGCCGCTCCGTTCCCGCTGCTGCTCGACCGGCTGGCGCGGGCCACCGGGCGGACCGGCGCGCTGGCGCTGGACCCCGACGCCGACGCGGGCCTGGTCGACCTGCTCGAGCACGCCGCCCGGTGGCACCAGGCGCTGGCCGGGAGGCGGCCGCTGTCGCAGGCGACCTTCCGCCCACGCGGGATGGACCCGACCGGGGCCGACGCATCACCGGACGGCGGTGCGCTGGTCCACGTGCTCGGGCTGGTCCCCGACCTCCAGGTCGCTGCCGACCCGGCCCTGTGGGGGCTCGACGCGTCGCTCACCGACGTCCAGCGCGCCACCGTCGTCGAGCGCCGGGTGACCGAGGCCCGGGCGGCCGCCGACGCGCCGACCGCGGCGCGCGCCCTGCTCGGCGGCGACGCGGTGGTGACCGGCACCGTCGCGGGCCCGGCCGTTCCGTGGGGGACCGACCAGGCCGCGCTCGGCGTCACCCACGGCGACCTGGCCGGCTGGGTGCAGGACACCGCGCGCGTGCGCGACCCCGCGCGGGCGCTCGACGAGGCGCTGCTGCACGGCGAGCTGCGCGGGCTCGGCGAGGTGGCGCTGGCCGCCGGCCAGACGCCGGTCGTCGCGGGCGCCGTCCCGCTCGACCCGACGCCCGAGCAGGTCGAGACCGCCGGCCGCTGGGTCGGTGCGGCGTTCCCGGCCGGGCTCGGCAAGGAGCCGGTGGTCAGCTTCGTGGCGGTGCACGACGACGGGGTCGCCGCCGGGGCCTCGGTCACCGGCGTCGAGGTGGACGCCTGGGTCGAGGTGGTGCCCGACCGGGGCGGGGCCGGCGCGATCGCGGCCAACCTGGCCTCGCCGGACTCGCGGGCGCCCAACACGATCCTGCTCGCCGTCCCCGCCGACGTGTCCGCCCCGTGGACGCAGGAGTCGCTGTTCTCGGTGGTCGAGGAGGCGCTCGAGCTGGCCGAGTGCCGCCTGGTCGACCTCGACGCGAGCCGCCGCGTGCCCGGCGTGCTGCCGGCGACCTACATCTCGGAGTACGACGACGAGGTGCACTGGAAGGACGTCCTGCACCGCCTCGACGCGTTCCCCACGCGCTACGTCGCGAAGGGCCTGTCATGAGCCGGGTCTTCGCCACCCACCGGGTGGAGCCGATCAGCCGCGAGGGCGACCCGGGGCGCGGGCTGGCCGCGCCGGTGCACGACCCGCTGTGGGGGCTCGCGCGCCAGCGGCAGTTCGGCGAGCTGGCGGGGGAGGACACCGGCAGCCCGGTGCAGGTCGGGCTGCGCCTGCGGGCGGACCCGATCGACGGGTGGCGGCCCGCCGGCACCGACGACATGCTGCCCTACGACCCCCACCGCGAGGTGCTGGAGGCGCTCGTCGCGGGTGAGCCGGCCGGGCCGCCGGTGGCGCCGCGCACCGAGGCCGAGCTGCAGGCGTTGCGCGACGGCACGCGGCCGCACGCCGATCGCGTGCGCGACCGTCTCGACGCGGGCCGGCGCCTGGCCGCGCTGCTCCCCGGGGCGCTGCTGGCCGACCTGCTCGCCGAGCACCCCGTCGTGACGCGGGACGACGACGTCCGCCTGGTGCGACGGGCCGCTTCGACCTATCCGGACGGCCTCGCCGTGGCGCGCGTGGTCGAGGCCCACCGGAGCAGCAGCGACGGCGACCTCGCCGGCGCGCTGGGCACGACGAGTGGCCGGGCGCGCGACGCGCGCGAGGTGCTGGAGGAGCACGCCGCGTGGTGCGCGACGACCTACGGCACGGGTCCCGCGACCTGGCACGCCGAGCGGCTCGAGCGGCGCTTCGACCTCGCGACCGGCGGCGAGGTCGTGCTCACCGCACCGGCCCACACGCGCGAGGTCGTCGACGTGCCCGACCTCGACGTCGTCCCGACGGCCGCACCGTCGACCGACGGCCTCGCGTGGTCGCGGCGGATCCCGACGCGGCTGCGCTTCCCGGGGATGCCCAACGAGCGGTTCTGGGAGTTCGAGGACGCGCGGCTGTCCCTGGCCCGGATCGACGCGGCGACCCACGACCTGGCCCGGCTGGCGCTGGTGGAGTTCAGCTCCACCTACGGCAACGACTGGTTCGTGCTGCCGATCCCGGTCGAGCACGGGACCGTCGTGACCGTGCCGGAGGTGGTCGTGCGCGACACGTTCGGACGCGACGAGCTGGTGCCGGTGGCCGGCGACGCGGCGTGGTCGATGTTCGAGGCGGGGCACGCCGAGGGCCCACAGCGGCTGGTGGTGCCGTCGACCACCGTCGGCCGGCTCGCGGGGCCGGTCGTCGAGGAGGTGCGGTTCGTCCGCGACGAGAACGCCAACCTGGTCTGGGGACTGGAGGCGATCGTCACCGACGAGGCGGGGGTCACCCACGACGTCGTCGCGGAGTACGCCGCCACCGCGCGCGAGCGACCCGCGCTGCCACAGGACGCCGACCTGCTCTACCGCCTGATGACCGACGTGCCCGAGCACTGGGTGCCGTTCGTCCCGGTGCACCTGGCCGACGACCGGGCCGGGGCGCCGGAGCCCGAGCACCGCGCGGTCGCGCTGGTCGAGGCCGTGCTGCCGCGGCCCGACGCGCACGGCGTCATGGTCACCCCGCGACCGCGCTCCAGCATCCTGGCCGAGCTGCGCGGGGTCCCCCTGCACGAGGAGGAGGTCGGTCCCGCCGGGGTGAGCGTCGAACGGCGCTGGTTCCTCGCGCGGTCCGCTGACGGCGGACGGCACGTGTGGGTGGCGCGCTCGGTGAGCGCCGGACGCGGCGAGGGCGCGAGCGGGTTGGTGTTCGACGTCGCGCTGGACCCGCACGCCGAGGCGGCGCCCGATGCCTGAGATCACCTACCTGACGGACCGCGACGCCGGCGGCTTCTTCACCGAGGCCGAGGGCTACTTCGCCCAGCGCGCCGACGCGGGCTCGACCGTCCGCGAGGCCGGCGCCGAGCCCTGGACCATCGGCGGCGTGCTGGCCGACCTGCGCCTGCGGGCCGAGGAGGGCGAGACCTACCCGGTGGTCAACCTGGTCGCGCACGGCACCGCGTTCGGCGCGCTGCAGGTGCCGATCAGCGACGAGCGCCGCACCGACGACGGCGGCATCACCACGCTCGACCAGCTGCGCAACGCGGTGACGCGGGCGGGCAGCAGCGGCTACCCGCCGGTGCTCGGGCCGCCCGCGGTGACGGCCGCGACGAAGGTCTGCCTCTACGGCTGCGACGTGGGGCGCGACGCCCGGTTCCTCGCGCTGCTGGGGCAGCTCTTCGGGCCGGAGGTCACGGTCTACGCGCCGCTGCGGATGGCGGTGTTCCGGCACACGGGCACGACCGTCGAGCACCGTCTCGCGCGCAGCTGGTCCACGCCGTACTCGCGTGACCTGCGCACGGCGACCGACTGGCCGGCGATCCGCGCCGACGTGGGCGCGAAGCTGGAGGCCCGCTTCCCCGCGGCGAGCGCGGACATCCAGGCCGCGATCGGCACGGCGACCGCGACGCCCGGGCCGACGTACTTCTGGTCCGGCGGGATGGACCTGGCCGGCGACCCGAGCGCCGTCACGCCTCCGCTCCAGGTGAGCAGCGCGGTCGTCCCGGGCGCGTCCGTGGACGACACCACGGTGCCGCTGACCCTGACCGCGGCGGACTTCCGCGAGTCCGGTGGGGTCTGGAGCGCGTGGGTGGCGACGCTCGGCCAGGTGATCGAGGAGCCGGTGTCGCTGGAGAACCCCGCGCACTACCGCAGGACCGTGCTCAGACCGGCCCGGGCCGCCGCACGCGCCGCGCTCGTGCCCGAGCGAGAACCAGGACCCGTCCCGGACCCGGTCGACCCCGACCCACGACCGACCGCGGAGGACGACATGGCGAACTACGGCAAGCACCGCGGCCTCGTGGTCGAGGACCTGGGCAGCGGCCGGCTCAGGGTGACCGTGCCGTCGCTGACCGTCGACGAGATGGTGGCCGAGGCCTGTGTGCCTCCGGTGCCGAGGTCGCTGCTGGCGTGGCCACCGGTCGGTGCGGGCGTGTGGGTGGAGTTCGAGGGCGGCGACCTCGCGCACCCGATCTGGACCGGCGCGATGGTCGCGGTCGACAACCCGACGGACGGGCTGACGATCGAGACCCCGGGCAAGCTGACCTGCGGGCGGCGGAGGTGGAGGTCGACGCCGGGGTGACCGAGGTCAACTCGGGGATGACGAGGGCGTCCGGGTGCTGCAGAGCGACACCCTGGTCACCAACTCGGTGGTCTCGCTCGTCCAACACGCCGGGGGCCGGGAACGTCTCGGTGAGGCAGCCGGTCGAGCGTCCTCAGGACCGCGGCGACCGGAGCGCGACCGCCGGGCTGCGGACGTGCTGGGGGTCGCGCCGGGGTCTACCTCGTCGGCAGCGACGACGCGGTGACCGCGCTGCCACGGCGGGAGCGCACCCGGCATGTCCGCCGCTTCGTAGCCGCTCACGCCGCCAGGTCGTCAGGGGTGCAGGCCCGCAACGCGTCGTCGTTGGCCCGGTGGACCGGCCACACCGTGGCGCCGACGCGCTGACCGACGAGTCCCAGCGCCCGGGTCCACGCCCGCTCGGCCGGCGTGATCGGCTCGTCGGGACCGGGCCGCGTCAGCAGGAACGCCACCGAGCCGCCGGCCGGTGTGAGGCCCCGGCACACCTCGGTCAGCCCGTCGAGGGCGTCGGTGGGCCGCGACGGGATGTCCTCGATCGGGAGCACCGTGGGCAGCAGGGTGCCGTCGGCCTCGAGGAACACGATCCAGAGGGTCGTGCGCGAGAAGCCGAGCGGACCCATGAAGTCGCGCCAGAGCGCCTCGAGGTCGGCCTGGGAGTGCACGGGCGGCTGGGCTTCGGGAGGGAGGAGAGTCGTCATGCGACGGAGTCTGCCTCGACCGGACGACCATCCGCCGGCCTCATCCACAGGCCCGTTCGGGCACACCGAGCGCGTGGCCCACGACGACTTCGTGACGCGCGCCACCGGGGCGCAGGCGGTGGTCGCCGACCTCGTGCCCACGGCGGTGCGGGCGGCGTCCGTCGAGGCTCAGACCGGTCGTTGCGCGAGGGCGAGGCAGCCCTTGAGCACGTCGCGGACCAGCAGCGTCATCTCACGAAACAGCACGGTCGGTTCTCCTCCGGGAAGGGTGCGGCGCACCGGGGTGCGGTGCTGGTACCCGCGCCGGACCAATCTGACACGCTCCCGGGTCACCTTGTGCTCCGGGGTCGGTCGCGCCCCCTCCGCCGCGCTCGGCACGCGTGGGACCGGCCCGCCCGCCGAGGTTCGCCGGCCCCCCGGAGGGTAAGGGCCCAAGTGACCGGCGTCACCCATCCTTCGGAGGCCCTCGTGCCCAATCTCGCCGCCCACCTGACCACGACCGCGCACGCCCACGGCGACCGTCCCGCCGTGAAGCTGGACGACCTGGTGCTCACCTACGACCAGCTGCTCGACGGGGCGCGCCGCGTCACCGCGCTGCTGAAGTCCAAGGGGATCGAGCCGGGGGACCGCATCGGCGTGGTGCTGCCCAACGTGCCGCACTTCCCGGTCGTGTTCTACGGCGCGGTCGCGGCCGGTGCCGTCGTGGTGCCGATGAACCCCCTGCTCAAGGCCCGCGAGGTCGAGTACTACCTGAAGGACTCCGGCGCCTCGCTGGTGTTCGCCTGGGAGGACATGGCCGAGGAGGCCGGCAAGGGGGCGAAGGCGGTCGACGTCGAGTGCATCGCGGTCCAGGCCGAGGGGTTCCTGGAGCTGCTCGGCGAGCACGAGCCGGACGACGAGGTGGTCGAGTGCGCCGACGACCACACCATGGTCCTGCTCTACACCTCGGGCACCACCGGCCAGCCCAAGGGCGCCGAGCTGACCCACGCCAACATGATCAGCAACGCCCTCACCAGCGCCGAGACGCTCGTGAGCCTCAGCGAGGACGACGTCGTCATGGGGTGCCTGCCCCTGTTCCACTGCTTCGGGCTGACCTGCGGGCTCAACGCGACGGTGGCCAAGGGCGCCTGCCTGACCCTCGTCCCGCGCTTCGACCCCGCCAAGGCGCTCGAGGTGGTCGGCCGTGACGGCGTCACCGTCTTCGAGGGCGTCCCGACGATGTACGCCGGCATGCTGCAGGCCGACAACGCCGACGAGGCCGACGTGTCCTCGTTGCGCACGTGCATCTCCGGTGGCGCGGCGATGCCCGGTGAGGTGATGAAGTCCTTCGAGAAGGCCTTCGACTGCATGGTCCTGGAGGGCTACGGCCTGTCCGAGACCTCACCCGTGGCGTCGTTCAACCAGCCCGACCGGGAGCGCAAGCCCGGCACGATCGGCACCGCCGTGCGCGGCGTCGAGCTCAAGCTCGTCGACGACGACGGCAACGACGTCACCGGTGGCGGCGAGGTCGGCGAGATCGTGATCAAGGGCGAGAACGTGATGAAGGGCTACTGGGGTCGTGACGAGGAGACGAAGGACTCGATGGTCGACGGCTGGTTCCGCACCGGCGACCTGGCCACCGTCGACGAGGAGGGCTACTTCACCATCGTCGACCGCAAGAAGGACCTGATCATCCGCGGCGGCTACAACGTCTACCCGCTCGAGGTCGAGGAGGCCCTCTACGAGCACGACGCGGTGGCCGAGGTCGCCGTGGTCGGCATCCCGCACGACGACCTGGGCGAGGAGGTCGGCGCGGCCGTGGCGCTCAAGAGCGGCAAGGAGGTCGGCGAGGACGAGCTCAAGGCGTTCGCCAAGGAGCAGCTCGCGGCCTACAAGTACCCCCGCGTGGTCTGGATCGTCGACGAGCTGCCCAAGGGACCGACCGGCAAGATCCTGCGGCGCGAGGTCGCGCCCCCCGGTGACGAGGCCGGGAGCGACTCGTGACGGCGGTGAGCGGCGACGAGCTGTCGATGCCGCTGGACCTGCTGCTCGCCGACGCCGGCAACAGCCCGCTGCGGCGGTTCCTGCCCGGCATGTCCGGGGTCCGGTTCGCTGCGGGCCTGGCCCGCCACCCGGGCCGCGTGGTCGGGCGTACGGCGGGGCTCGCCGCCGAGCTGGCCAGGGTCGGCCTGGGCAGGTCGCAGGTCGAGCCGCACGCCAAGGACCGCCGGTTCTCCGACGAGGCCTGGGCGGCCAACCCGCTGTTCAAGCGCACGCTGCAGGGCTACCTCGCGTGGGGCCAGGCCGTGAAGAGCCTGGTCGACGACGCCGACCTCGGCTGGGGCGACGAGCAGCGGATGTCCTTCATCCTGGACAACCTGGTCGAGGCCTCCGCCCCGAGCAACAACCCGCTGCTCAACCCCAAGGTGCTCAAGCGGGTCCTCGACACCGGAGGCGGCAACCTGGTCGAGGGCGGCCGCAGGCTGGTCCGCGACTTCGCCAGCGCCCCGCGGGTGCCCTCGATGGTGGAGCCGGACGCCTTCGAGGTCGGCAAGGACATCGCCGTCACACCGGGCAAGGTGGTGCTCCGCACCGACGTCTTCGAGCTGATCCAGTACGCCCCGCAGACCGGCAAGGTGCGCGAGGTGCCGCTGCTGATCGTGCCGCCGACGATCAACAAGTACTACGTGATCGACCTGGCCGAGGGCCGCAGCCTCGTGGAGCACCTGGTCAAGAACGGACAGCAGGTCTACTGCATCTCCTGGCGCAACCCGGACGCCCGCCACGCCGACTGGGACCTGGACACCTACGGCCAGTCGATCCTCGAGGCGATGCAGGCCGCACAGGACATCGCGCGGCAGGACAGGGTCGCGGTGCTCGGGATCTGCTCGGGCGGCATGATCGCCTCGATGGTGATGGCGCACCTCGCCGCGATCGGCGAGCTCGACCGCGTCGCGGCGTTCAGCCTGGCCGTGACCGTCCTGGACCAGGAGCAGGCCGGGCTGCCCAGCGCGCTGCTGTCGCACAAGGCGGCCGCCGCCTCGACGCGTGCGTCACGGGAGAAGGGCTACCTCGACGGCCGGGCGCTGGCCGAGATCTTCGCGTGGCTGCGCCCCAACGACCTGATCTGGAACTACTGGGTGAACAACTACCTGATGGGCCACGCCCCGAAGGCCTTCGACATCCTCTACTGGAACGCCGACTCGGTGCGGATGACCGCGGCGATGCACCGCGACTTCATGGACCTCGCGATCCGCAACGCGCTGACCGAGGCCGACGCCTCGCAGATCCTCGGCTCCCCGGTGGACCTGGCCAAGGTCGACGTCGACTCCTACGTCGTGGCCGGCATCGCCGACCACCTCTGCAAGTGGGAGTCGTGCTACCGCACCACGCAGCTGTTCGGGGGCGACTCGCGCTTCGTGCTCTCCACGAGCGGTCACATCGCGGCGATGGTGAACCCCCCGGGCAACGAGAAGGCCTCCTTCCAGACCGCCTCGGACAACCCGCCGGACGCCTCGGACTGGCTGCAGCAGGCGTCCAAGGTCAAGGGCAGCTGGTGGGAGGACTACGTCGGGTGGCTGGCCGAGCGCACCGGCGAGGAGCGGCGCAAGCCGCGCAGGCTGGGGTCGGCGGCCTACGAGCCGCTGTGCGACGCCCCGGGCACCTATGTCCATGACCGCTGAGGAGCAGGCACCCGCAGCGGCGCCCGACCGGGTCCGCACCGTCACCGTGCGGGGCGTCGCGGCGCGCGTGTCCACGCGGCCCGCCGCCGGACGCTACGTCCACGAGCCTCCGCTGCTGCTCTGCAACGGCATCGGGGTCAGCTTCGAGGTGCTGCAGCCCTTCGCCGACGCGCTGCACCCGCACCGGGGGATCGTCCGCTTCGACGTGCCCGGTGTGGGCGGCAGCCCGCTGCCGCCCCACCCCTACACCGTGGCGGGCCTGGCCTCGTGGGTGACCGCGCTGATGGCCTCCCTCGGCCACCGCCGCTTCGACGTGCTCGGCCTGTCGTGGGGCGGGGGACTGGCCCAGCAGCTGGCCGTGCAGTCGCCCCGCAAGGTGCGTCGGGTCGTGCTGGCCGCCACGGGCACCGGCTGGATGATGAAACCGGCCCACCCGAGCGTCCTGGCCACGATGCTGACGCCGCGGCGGCACCGCGACCCGGCGTACGCCGCGGCGATCGCGCCGCACATCTACGGCGGCTCGATCCGCACCGATCCCCAGCGCGGGGCGAGGCTGCTGCACGCGGCGACGCGGTCGGGGCCGAAGCGGGGCTACTACTACCAGCTGCTGGCGATGACGGGCTGGGCGAGCCTGCCGTTCCTGGGCCTGCTGCGGCAGCCGACGCTGGTGCTGGGCGGCACCGACGACCCGATCATCCCGGTGGCCAACCCGCGGATGCAGGCGCGTCTGATCCCGCGCGCCCGGCTGCACCTGTACGACGGTGGCCACCTGGGCATCGTGACCGAGGCCGAGGAGCTGGCTCCTGTGGTCGACGCCTTCCTGGACGAGGAGCTGAGCGCATGACCACCACCGGACTCGAGGACCACACCCTCGACGACTCGCCGGCCTCCGACTTCCTCGGCTTCGAGCTGCTGCTCGGCGAGGAGGACCGCTCACTGTTGAGCTCGGTGCGTGCGTTCATGACGCGCGAGGTCGAGCCGGTGATCAACGACTACTGGACCCGCGCGGCCTTCCCGCACGACCTCGTCCCCGGGTTGGCGCAGCTCGGCATCGCGGGGCTGGCCTACGACGGGCCCGGTTGCCCGGGGCGTGGGGCGCTGGTCGACGGGCTGGTCAACATGGAGATGTCGCGGGTCGACCCCTCGATGGGCACGTTCCTGGGTGTGCACGGGGGTCTGGCGATGGGCTCGATCCAGCTGTGCGGCTCCGAGGAGCAGCGCGAGCGGTGGCTGCCCGCGATGGCGCGCATGGAGCTGATCGGCGCCTTCGGCCTCACCGAGCCCGACGTCGGCTCGGCCATCTCCGCCGGTCTCGCCACCAAGGCGACGCGCGACGGTGACGAGTGGGTGCTCGACGGCGCCAAGAAGTGGATCGGCAACGCCGCCTTCGCCGACCTGGTGATCATCTGGGCCCGCGACACCGACGACGGGGAGGTCAAGGGCTTCGTCGTGGAGAAGGGCACCGCGGGGATGGAGTTCACCAAGCAGGAGGACAAGATCGCCCTGCGCGTGGTCCAGAACGCCGAGATCCGGCTGAGCGGCGTCCGGGTCCCCGAGACCAACCGGCTGCAGAAGGCGGACAGCTTCCGCGCCACCGCCAACGTCCTGCGGGTGACCCGGATGAGCGTGGCGTGGGCCGCGGCGGGCTGTGCCCGCGGCGCCTTCGAGCACGCCCTGCGCTACACCAAGGCCCGTGAGCAGTTCGGCCGGCCGATCGCCTCGTTCCAGATGGTCCAGGACCTGCTGGTCAAGATGCTCTCCAACGTCACCGCGGCCACCGCGATGAACGCCCGCGCCTCCCAGCTCCAGGACGCCGGTCTCCTCCGCGACGAGCACGCCTCGCTGTGCAAGGCGCACTCGACCGTCCGCATGCGCGAGACCGTCGGTTGGGCGCGGGAGGTGCTGGGTGGCAACGGGATCCTGCTCGAGCACCACGTCGGGCGCTTCGTGGCAGACGCGGAGGCGCTGTACTCCTACGAGGGGACCCGGGAGATGAACACGCTCATCGTCGGGCGGGCGATCACCGGCGAGAGCGCCTTCGTCTGAGCCCGACGCGTTCGAGCAGCGCCGCGGCCGGGCGGTCTCGAAGAAGGCTTCACCGGCGGCATCGGCTTCCCTCCTCGGGTGGGTCCTGAGAAGACGGGACCACTGGACGTGACCCGTCCTCGGGGCAGGGGGCGATGGTGGGTCCGTGCGGGTGCCGAGCACGGCCGAGGTGGGGACGGTGCCGCCGCGCCTGCCCGGGCCCGTGAGCGGCCGGTTCGTGCTCGCCTACGTCCTGGCGTTCGCGAGCACGACCCTGATGCTCATCGCCCCGCTGCTGGTCTCCCTGGCCCTCAAGGTCGAGGACCTCGTCGGCACGAAGGACGCCCCCGGCGCTCTCTCGCTGGTCGTGGGCGTGGGCGGGTTCGTCGCGCTGGTGGCCAACCCGGTGTTCGGGCGGATGAGCGACCGCACCCGCTCGAACCTCGGCATGCGTCGTCCCTGGATGGTCGTCGGCCTGGTGGGCGGGACCCTCGGCGTCCTGGTCGTGGCGCTCGCCCCGTCCCTCCTGGTCGTGCTCCTCGGCTGGTGCCTCGCCCAGGCGATGCTCAACGCGTTGCTGGCCGCGGAGATGGCGGTCCTGGCGGACCAGGTGCCGGTGAGCCAGCGCGGCTGGGTGTCCGGCGTGCTCGGCGTCTGCGTCCCGGTGGGGGCAGTGGCCGCGACGTACCTCGTCCGGACGTTCGAGCCCTACGGCGACGTGGCGATGTTCATGGCGCCCTGCCTCGTGGGGTCGGTCTTCGTCGTGGCCTTCGCCCTGGTCCTCGACGACCGGCGCCTCCGTGCCTCGTCGGAGCGGCCGCGAGCCACGCTCCGTGACCTGCTCCGCATCTTCTACGTCGCGCCGACGCGCAGCCCGGACTTCGCCTGGGCCTTCGCCAGCAAGTTCCTCTTCGTCCTGGCCTACGCGCTGCTGATCACCTACCAGGCGTACTTCCTCGTCGACCGCCTCGGCCAGGACGAGGGGGACGTCGCCGGCGTGATCTTCCAGGGCACGGTTGTCAGCTCGGTGATGGTCGTGGTCGCCTCGCTCGTCGGAGGGCGACTGTCCGACCGGTGGGGCCGCCGCAAGTCCTTCGTGTGCGCGGCCGCCGTCGTCTACGCCGTCGCCCTGATGACGATCGCCGTGTCCGGCAGCGTGCAGGCGTACCTGCTGGGGATGGCGGTCGGGGGCGTGGGCTTCGGGCTCTACGTCGCGGTCGACCTCGCACTCGTCGCGGACGTGCTGCCAGACCCGAGGGAGGTGGCCAAGGACCTGGGCGTGTTCAACATCGCGGGCGCGTTGCCCTTCTCGGTCGGACCGGCGCTGGCGCCGTTGCTGCTCGCCGTGGGCGGCGGCAGCTACGTCGCGGTGTACGCCTTCGCGGGCCTCAGCGCGTTCGGCAGCGCGGCCCTCGTCCTTCGAGTGCGAGGCGTGCACTGACCTCTCCGCGTATGCGCCTCACTTCACCTCGGCCCGGACCAGCCGGGCGACCCCGACCGCCAGCGGGAGGGCCAGCCAGACCACGCTGGTCACGGCGAGCTGCTGCCACTGCTGCGCGTCGAGCCCCGTGGGACCGAAGAGCGCGTTCTGGGTGACCGTCGGGTCGACCCAGGCGTGCAGGTCGTGGAACCACGCCTGCTTGGTCGCCAACAGCATCACCAGCGGCGGCACGACGAAGCTGAACACGAAGTACGCCGCCAGGGCGGCCGCGGTGCTGCGGACGAGGATGCCGAGGGTGAAGCCGACGAGCACGCCGAGCACGTTGCCCAGCGCGAACTGCCCCACGCTGGCCCAGGTCAGGTCCCACACCGGCTCGGTGCCGCGGATCGCGGTCCCCGCGAGGTGGCCCAGCGCGCCGAGGCCGAAGGCGAGCAGCATCGAGGGGACGGCGACCAGCGCCAGGGCGAGGGCCTTGGCCAGCACGACGCGGCGCCGGTCGGGGACGAGGCTGAAGGTGCTGAGCCCGCTGCGTTGGCTCCACTCCGAGGTGACCGTGAGCGCGGCGATGACCGGCAGCAGGATCGACAGCGGCCGCCCGATCGCCAGCGTGAAGGTCTGGTAGGTCTGCTCGTCGGCCGACGACCATGCGATCACCGCGCCGGTGGTGAGCAGCGACAGCAGGCCGATGCCGGCCAGCAGCCACAGCCCGGCGGTGGTGTCGAACGACTTGCGCAGCTCGACCTTCACCAAGCGCGCCAGGGGGATCGGGACTGCTCGGGTGGTCGGTCGGGCCTGGGTGAGGGTGCTCATGCCACTCGTCCTTCTCGTTGGGTGTCGGCGGTGAGGCGGAGGAACATCTCCTCGAGTCCTGCGCCCTCGGCAGGGCGCAGCTCGAGCAGAGGGACGCCGGCGGCGAACGCGACCTGCCCGACGCGGCCGGTCTCGGCGTGGGCGATCAGCCCGTCGTCGCCGGTGACCGACCAGCGGATGCCGGCGCGGTCGAGTGCGGGGCGGACCACTTCGGGGTGCGCCGTCCGCAGGATCGTGCCCGCGACCCGGAGCAGGTCGTCCTTGGTGCCTTGGGCCACGATCCGGCCGTTGCCGATGACCACCAGGTCGTCGGCGACGACCTCGATCTCGTGGAGCAGGTGGGAGGAGAGCAGCACGGTGCCGCCGCGGTCGGCGAAGTCGCGCAGGAGGTGGCGCATCCACCGGATGCCGGCGGGGTCCAGGCCGTTGGCCGGTTCGTCGAGCACCAGCGTGTGCGGGTCGCCCATGAGCGCGGCCGCGATGCCGAGCCGCTGACGCATCCCGAGCGAGTAGTCGCGCACCCGTCGCCGGGCCTCGGTCGGCGTCAGGCTGACGACCTCGAGCATCTCCGCGACCCGGCGACGCGGCAGCCCCATCACCTCTTGCGCGATGGTGAGGGTCTCGCGGCCGGTGCGCCCGCCGTGCTGGGCGGAGGCGTCGAGCAGGACGCCGACCTCGACCCCGGGGTTGACCAGGTCGTGGTAGTCCTGCCCTGCAACCGTGGCGGTCCCGGTGTCCGGCCGGGTGAGGCCGACGAGGACGCGCATCGTGGTCGACTTGCCGGCGCCGTTGGGGCCGAGGAAGCCGGTGACGCGGCCGGGCCGCGCGGTGAAGGTGACGTCGTCGACAGCGGTGAAGTCGCCGTAGCGCTTGGTCACCGACTCGAGGGTGATCATGGGCTGGTCTCTTGGTTCGTGGGGGTCTCGGGGCTCTCGGGGGTGACCGAGAGCAGTGGCAGCCCCAGGTCGCGGATCGTCTGCAGCAATCCGTGCAGCGCCGCCTGGTCGGCGACGGGCCCCTGGAGGACGGTGGTGCCGTCCGCCTCGCGGTGCAGGGTCATCTCGCCGAACCACGCCGCCCACCTCTGGTCGAGGTGGCCGTCCATCCGGATCCGGTAGCAGGTGCTGCTCATGCCTGGACGCTAGGGACGGACGGGGTGAGCCGGCCTCACCAGACGTGGTGAACCTGGTGGTGAACCGCCTCAGAGCAGGTCGAGCTCCCGGGCCCGGCGCAGCGCCGCCATCCGGCTGTTGACCCCGAGCTTGAGGTAGACGTTCTTCTGGTGGGTCCGCACCGTGTTGAGCGAGACCACCAGGTGCCGGGCCATCTGCGGGCCGGTGAGCTCACTGGCGAGCAGCCTGAGGATCTCCAGCTCGCGCGGGCTCAGCGGCTCGACCAGACGCTGGCCCGGCACCGAGCGCACCCCGGGCGTCGTACCCGCCGTCGTGCGCACCAGGGAGCGGGCGTACGCCCCCACCGGCGAGCCGGCGGGGACGGCCGCCAGCAGCCGAGCCAGCGCGGGCCCCTCGTCGACGAACGCGCGGACGTAGCCCTCCGGCTCCGCCAGACCCAGCGCCACCTCCAGCGCGGCGAGCGCGGCGCCCCGGTCGCCGGCCGCGTCGAGCAGCAGCGCCTGCGCCGTGCAGATGTCGATCAGCGACCCGCCGCGCCCCTCGGCCACGGCGCGCAGCCGGGCAAGCAGGGCGAGCGCCTCCTCGAGCCGGTCCGGGGAGGTGGCGGCGACGGCGCGGGCGAGGGTGACCAGCTCGTGCTCGCGCAGGTACGACGGCTCGGTGGCGAGCGTGAGGTCCGTGGCGTCCAGCCACGCCGCGACCTCGGCGAGCCGCCGGTGGCGCAGCGCGACCCGCGCCCGGCGTGCGGCCACCGGCCGGGCGTGGGGGGAGAAGTCGCCGTTGTAGAGCGCGATCGCCTCGGCCAGCTTGGCCAGTGCCTCGTCGACGTCGCCCTCCGCCTCCAGGACCTGGGCCATCGCGACGCGACAGCGGTAGGGGCTCTGCGGGAGTCCGGCGTGCTCGCCCAGCTGGCGCGCGACCTGCAGCCCGCGCCGTGCCGTGGCATGGTCGCCGAGCTCGACCTGCAGCGCAGCCAGCGCGATCTGCATGTCGGCGCTGCCCCGGACGACGCCGTCCTGGCGCGCCGCGAGCGCCATCGCCGACTCGACGGTCCGCAGGGCGGTGCGGGGCCGGCCCTGCGCGAGCTGGATGTCGGCCAGCCCGAGGGAGCAGCCCAGCACGTCGGCCACGTGGCCGACCGCCTCGAAGTGCGGCAGGCACGCGGCGTACGACGCGTGCGCCGTCTCCAGGTCGCCGAGGGTCCAGGCGGCCAGTCCGATGAGCGCGGAGGCGGCGCCGGGGGTGAGGTCGTCGTGCGGCGTGGCGAGCTCGATCGCCCGGCGGGCGAGGGCGGTGGCGCCCGCGAGGTCGCCGCTCACCAGCGCGAGCCCCGCTCGGTGGACGCAGATCCACGACGGCAGGTGGGGGAGCTCGTCGTGGTCGACGACGATCGCGCCGTCCTTGACCACGGCGCCGTCGCTCGGGTCGAGCCACGCCTCGGCGGCGTCGAGCCATGCCTCGACCCCGGTCACCGTGCCGGTCGAGAGCATGGCACCGGCCAGGGAGTTGGCCAGCAGCGGCCGCGCGCGGACCACGTCGGCGGGGAGCTCCTCGAGCCAGCGGCGCATGGCCGGCTCCCGCCGCTGACGGCGCAGCAGCGGCATCTCGCGCTCGACCAGGTCCGCGACGCGGGCGTCGTCGCCGGCGAGCTGGGCGTGCCGGATCGCCTCGGCCCGGTCGGCGTTGGTCTCGAACCACGCGCTCGCGCGCTGGTGCAGCGTGGGTGCGAGGCCGGGGTCCTGCTCGCGGAGCCGGGCACGCAGGACGTCGGCGAACAGGTGGTGGTAGCGGTACCACTGCCGCCGGTCGTCGAGCGGCACCAGGAACAGGTTGGCCCGGTCGAGGGCCTCGAGCCGGGCGCGCCCGCCGCTGGTGCCGGCCACCGCGTCGCACAGCGGTCCGCTGAGCCGGTCCAGCAGCGAGGTGCGCAGCAGGAAGTCGTGCACCTCCGCGGGCTGGCGCTGGAGCACCTCCTCGACCAGGTAGTCCACGAGGTAGCGGTCGTCGCCGGCGAAGTCCGCGATGAACGCGCCCGGGTCCTCGCGTCCGGACATCGACAGCGCAGCCAGCTGCAGCGCGGCGATCCAGCCCTCGGTGCGGCCCTCGAGGGTGGCCACCTCGGTCGGGGAGAGGCTCAGCCCCATCGGGCCGGAGAGGTACGCCGCGGTCTCGTCCGCGGTGAAGCGCAGGTCCGCGGCGCGAATCTCCACCAGCTCGCCGGCTGCGCGCAGCCGGGCCAGCGGGAGGACCGGATCGGCCCGCGTGACCAGCACGAGGTGCAGCCGCGGCGGGGCGTGCTCGAGCACGAAGGCGAGCTGGGTGTGCACCTCCAGCGAGCCGACGACGTGGTAGTCGTCGAGCACCAGCACGACCTCGCCCTCACCGTGGCCGAGCTCGTTGAGCAGGGTGGTGAGCACGACCTCGAGCGGCGGCGGCTGCGGGTCGTCGAGCAGGGCCAGCGCGTCGGTCCCGACGTGCGGTAGCGCGGTGCGCAGCGCCGAGACGACGTAGGTCCAGAACGTCGCCGGGTCGTCGTCGCCCGGGTCGAGTGAGAGCCACGCGACCGCGGACGAGCGCGGCGGCTCGACCGCCGCCCGCAGCCGGTCCACGACCAGGGTGGTCTTGCCGAAGCCCGCCGGCGCCGAGACCAGCAGCAGCCGCGCGTCGAGCCCCCGCTCGACCAGCCGGGCCAGCCGCTCGCGCGGGACCAGCTGCGCGCGGGGACGCGGCAGGAAGAGCTTGGTCCCGAGCAGGGGGACGGTCATGCTCGCCACGCTAGACCCAGGCGGTGGTCCGGGACCTCGTTCCCGGTTTCGGCAACATCAGTTGAGCCGTGCACCAGCCGGGCGCACAGTCGCCCCATGAGCCTCCAGTCCCCAGCCCGCACCGAGTACGACGTCGTGGTGGTCGGGGGTGGCGCCGCCGGGCTCTCCGCCGCGCTCGTCCTCTCCCGCGCCCGGCGCTCGGTCGCCGTGGTCGACGCGGGACATCCCCGCAACGAGCCCGCCGCGCACATGCAGGGCTTCCTGTCGCGTGACGGGATGCCGCCCGCCGAGCTGCTCGCGGTGGGCCGTGCCGAGGTCGAGTCGTACGGCGCCCAGGTCGTGCCGGGGACCGTCGAGGACGTCGCCGTGCTCGACAGCGGGTTCGCCGTCACGGTGAGCGGGGGCCGGTCCCTGTGGGCGCGCCGCCTGCTGGTCGCCACGGGCCTGCGCGACGAGCTGCCCGACGTACCCGGCGTGCGGGAGCGGTTCGGCCGCGACGTCCTGCACTGCCCCTACTGCCACGGCTGGGAGGTCCGCGACCAGCGGCTCGCCGTCCTGGGTGGGACCCCGGGAGCCGTCGAGCACGCGCTGCTGCTGCGGCAGTGGTCGGCCGACCTCGTCTACCTCCCGCACCATGACCTCGTTGCCGGCACGGACCGCGAACGGCTCGCCGCGCGGGGAGTCGACGTCGTCGACGGGCCGGTCGCGTGCGTGGTCGTCGGGAACGACCGGGTGCGAGGTCTGCAGCTCGCGGACGGCCGCCTGGTCGAGCGCGACGCGGTGTTCGTCCGTCCCCGCTTCCATCCCCACGACGGCCTGCTGCGCCACCTCGGTGCCGCGGTCGACGCGCAGGGCTGGGTCGTCGTCGACGCCACGGGCCGCACCAGCGTGCCCGGGGTGTGGGCGGCCGGCAACGCCGTGGACGCCCGCGCCCAGGTGATCACCGCCGCCGGCCAGGGCTCCGCCGCTGCCATCGCCCTCAACGCCGACCTCGTCACCGAGGACGTCGACCGCGCCCTGCCTGCCTGACCCGCCTCACCCCGACCCACACCGGCTCTCGAGAGGAACCGTCATGCCTACACCGCCACCCCCGCCCACCAAGCACCAGCTCGCCCTGATGATCTGGGTCGCGGTCTTCCCGACCCTGACCGTGCTCAACCTGCTGCTCGGCGACGTCCTGCGTGACCTCGGCACGGTGCCACGCACGTTCGTCCTGGCGACGGTCGCCGTCCCGATCGTGATCTACGGCGTCATGCCCCGCCTGCACCGCGTCCGGGTCCGGCTGCTCGCCCGGGCCCGCTGAGAGATCACCCCCCGGATCACCACGTGTGGTGATCCGGGCTCACCAGGTCGCTGCCTAGCGTCACGGCCACTCCCGGCGCCCTGCGCGCCCCTGACGGAAGGCCACGACCATGGACAGGTTCACCCGAGGCATCGCCCGTGTCAGCGCGCGGCACCCGTGGCGCACGCTGGCCGGCTGGGTCCTCGTGCTCGTCGGGCTGTTCGCCCTGGCCGGTGCGACCGGCGGCACGTTCACCGACGACTTCTCCTCACCGGGCAGCCAGAGCGCCCAGGCGCTCGACCTGCTCGACCGCAGCTTCCCCGAGGCGGCGAAGGGCTCGGTCCTCGTCGTCCTCCAGTCCGAGGACGGAGCGCCGCTGGTCGCCAGGCGGGCCGAGGTCGAGGCGGTGCGCGAGCACGTCGGCGGGCTCGCCCACGTGGCGACCGTGGCCGACCCGTTCGCGGCCGGCACGGTGTCGCCGGACGGGCGCATCGCCTACGCCCAGGTGACCCTCGACGTGCCCGAGCGCGAGATGGGCAAGCCGGCGTTCGCCGTGCTGTCCGACGCCGTGTCGGGGACAGACGCGGACGGCGTCCGCGTCGAGCTGGGTGGCGACGAGGTGTTCCTCAACGCCGGCGGCGGCGACTCCGGCCACGTCGGCATCGGTCTGCTGGTCGCGCTGATGGTGCTGCTGATCGGGTTCGGCACCATGGTGTCCGCGGTCCTGCCGATCGGCCTCGCGGTCGTGGCGGTGGGGGGCGGCATCGGCGCGATCTCGGTGCTCGCCGCGGCCACGACGGTCTCGGTCTCCGCGATCTCCGTCGCCGGCCTGGTGGGCCTGGGCGTCGGCGTCGACTACGCGTTGTTCATCCTCGCCCGCTACCGGGAGCACCGCTCCGCCGGCGAGACCAACCCCCACGCGCTCGAGGAGGCCATGGCGTCCTCCGGTGCCGCGGTCGTCTTCGCGGGGGGCACGGTCGTGGTGGCCACGGCGGCGCTCGCGATCACCCGGCTCGGCGTGCTCACCTCGATCGGCATCGCCACCGCCCTCATGGTCCTCGCGGCCGTCGCGGCCGCGGTCACGCTGCTCCCCGCGCTGCTGACGCTGCTGGGCGACCGGATCGACAAGGGCCGCCTGGGCCTGCGCCACCGCACGGCCAAGCCCGCGGAGGAGACCGCCTGGTGGCGGTTCGGGCACCGCGTCTCGGCCCGGCCCTGGCCCTACCTGCTCGGCGCGGTGACCACGCTGGTCGCGATCGCGGCTCCCGCGTTCTGGATGCAGACCGCGTTCCCGGCGGCGGGTGACGCGCCGGTCGAGACGACGCACCGGCAGGCCTACGACCTGCTTGCCGAGGGCTTCGGCACCGGCATCAACGCCCCGTTGACTCTCGTGGTCGACCTGTCCCAGGACGGCGTCTCCGCCGGCAGGCTGTCCGGCCTGATCGGCACGGTCGCGGCTGACCCCGGCATCGCGTCGGTGGGGCAGCCCACGCTCTCCGCCGACGGTGGGACCGCGGTGATCACCGCACTGCCGACCACGGGCCCGGCCGACCTCGACACCTCCGCCACGATCGAGCGGGTGCGCGAGGTGATCCCCGGCAACGTCTACGTCACGGGCATCACCGCGGTCACCGACGACCTCAACGCGCAGCTGTCGCGGACCCTGCCGTGGTTCCTCGGCGCGGTCATCGGCGTTTCGTTCCTGCTCCTGCTGCTGGTCTTCCGCTCGGTCGCGGTGCCGGCCAAGGCGGCGGTGATGAACCTGCTGTCGATCGGCGGGGCGTACGGCGTGATGGTGGCGGTCTTCCAGTGGGGCTGGGGGACCAGCCTGCTCGGGCTCGACGGCCCGACGCCGATCACCTCGATGATCGTGGTGATCATGTTCCCGATCCTGTTCGGGCTGTCGATGGACTACGAGGTGTTCCTGCTGTCCCGGATCCGTGAGGAGTACGCCCGGGTCGGCGACAACGCCGAGGCCGTCGCCCGCGGGCTGGCCGGCACGGGCCGCGTGGTCACCTCGGCCGCGCTGATCATGGTCGCGGTGTTCCTCAGCTTCGTCGCCAGCCCGGTGCCGTCGCTGAAGATGCTGGGCCTCGGCCTGGCCACCGCGATCCTCATCGACGCGACCCTGGTCCGGATGGTGCTCGTGCCGGCCGCGATGGCCCTGCTGGGCAAGGCGAACTGGTGGCTCCCCGCGTGGATGGACCGCTGGCTGCCGCGGCTGCAGGTCGAGGGCACTGTCTCGGCTGCGCCGGTCGTCGCGCCCGCTCCGGTCCTGGCCGCCCAGGAGTCGTGATGACCACGACGACGACCACCACCGGGACGGCAGGCGCGAGCCTGTCGCCCCGGCGGGTGGTGTTCGTGCGGGCGGTGTACGGCTTCGTCGGAGTGGGCCTCGTGGTCGGGCGCTGGCCGCTCCTGGCGGACGCATCCGGGCTGCCGCGCTACGAGGGCACGACCCTCGCCCTGCTGGCGGGGATGTCGGTGCTCATGCTGCTCGGGCTGCGCTACCCGACCCGCCTGCTGCCGATGCTGATCTTCGAGTCGCTGTGGAAGCTGATCTGGCTCGCCGCGGTCGCTCTCCCGCTGGTCATCTCCGGTGACCTGGACGACGGCCTCGCCGAGACCCTGGTCAACTGCCTGCTGGTCGTGCCGGTCCTGCTCGCAGTCCCGTGGGGCTACGTCTGGCGGACCTACGTCGTCGCGCCGGGGGAGGCGTGGCGATGAGCGTCGCGGTCGGCGCCCGCGTGCGGGACGTCCGCACGCGGCGCCGCCTCACCCTCGAGGACGTCACGGCGAGGACCGGGATCTCCCGCAGCACCCTGTCCCGCCTCGAGAACGGCCAGCGGCGCCCGACCCTCGAGCTCCTGCTCGCGCTGGCCGCGGCGTACCGGGTCTCGCTCGACGACCTGGTCGGCGCCCCGGAGACGGGTGACCGCCGCCTGCGCCTGCGGCCCCGCCGGGTCAAGGGCCGCGCGGTCGTGCCGCTCACCCACGACCCGCGCGGGGTGCAGGCCTGGAAGATCGTGGTTCCGGCCGCGTTGAACCACCCGGACCTGCGTGCCCACGAGGGTCGCGAACGGATCGACGTCCTCGCCGGCCGCCTGCGGCTGGTGCTGGGCGACCAGGACGTCGTCCTCGGGCCGGGCGAGACCGCGGAGTTCGACACGACGACGCCGCACTGGTTCGGCAGCACGGGCGAGGGCGATGTCGAGATCCTCAGTCTGTACGGGCGCCATGGGAAGCGACAGCATCTCCGGCCGGGCGTGGTCGCCTGACTCGATCGTGCCGATTCGCACGAATGCGCGCACGGTGCGGACCAATGCGGCAAGCTCGCCCGCATGACGCCACTCGGGGAGTCGTTGGGCCTCTACGAAACGCTGCTGACAGGGGGAGTGCAAGAGCAGCTCGCAGCACTGACGGAGCTCGAGCCAGAGGTCGCTCCTGTCGATGCAGCGCTCCAACCGCACGTCCTTGCCCGTCACGTGTACGACGAGGTGGTGCGCGAGTTGTCGAGTGTCACCGACGAGGCGAAGCGGGCGTCGATCGTCAACACGATGCTCGCCTCGTTGACGAGCTCCGTCGACAGCATCGTCGACCCGCCGGCGCAACTCCTTCGGCTCACTCGACCGGCTGGCCCCGGTGTCGCCGCAGCATCGAGAGTCCGACCCAGCACGCCGCTTGCTGACTCAGCGCTTCTGACGAATTCTCGGGGCGAGCCGAGCTTGGGATCCGAGTTGAAGGCAGAGATCGACACCAGCGACGAGGTCGACCTGCTGTGTGCCTTTGTGAAGTGGTACGGGCTTCGACTCCTTGAATCAGAGCTCGATCGACTGCGGCATCGGAGAGGCCCGCTGCGAGTGATCACCACGACCTACCTGGGGGCGACGGAGCGCCTTGCCCTCGACCGACTGGTGCGCGACCTCGGTGCGGAGGTCAAGGTGCAGTACGACGCCCAACGCACGCGTCTGCATGCGAAGGCGTGGATGTTCCGGCGCACCACTGGCTTCGACACCGCGTACGTCGGGTCATCCAACCTGTCTCGAGCCGCTCTGCTGGAGGGTGTCGAGTGGAACGTGCGGCTGTCCAAGGTCGGCTCGCCAGCGCTCTTCGACAAGTTCTCCGCGACCTTCGAGACCTACTGGAACGACGCGAGCTTCGAGACCTACGACCCCGACCGTGACCGCGATCGACTCGATGACGCGCTCGCGGAGGCTGGAGGGCGTACTCAGCACGACCGAGTGACCGTGAGTCTCTCGGGTCTCGAGGTGAGACCCTTTGCCTACCAGCAGGAGATCCTCGACGCAGTGGATGCTGAACGGCGGGTTCACGATCGACACCGCAACCTCATCGTCGCGGCCACGGGCACAGGAAAGACTGTCATAGCGGCGCTGGACTACCGCCGGCTCTGCACCGGGAGCGAACGCCCGCGGCTGCTCTTTGTCGCTCACCGGCGCGAGATTCTGGACCAGTCGCTCCGGACCTACCGTGAAGTCCTTGCCGATGCGTCGTTCGGCGAGCCATACGTCGGTGGCGCACGCCCCGAGCGTTGGGAGCATGTCTTCGCCAGCGTGCAGTCTCTGTCGTCGTACGGCATCGAGAACGTCCCGGCTGACGCCTTCGACGTGGTGGTGATCGATGAGTTCCATCACGCGGCTGCCGCCACCTATCGACGCATCCTCGACCACCTCGCACCACGGGAACTACTGGGGTTGACCGCGACACCCGAGCGTGCGGATGGTCAGGATGTTCGCAGCTTCTTCGGCGGTCGGACCGCGGCCGAGCTAAGACTCTGGGACGCCCTGGGCGCCGACTTGCTCTGCCCGTTCCACTACTTCGCGGTGGCAGACGGCACAGACCTCACCCGGCTCCGATGGGTGAGAGGAAGCTACGACGAAAACGAGCTCTCCAATCTCTACACCGGAAACCGGTTGCGCGCCGAGATCATCGTGCGAGAGCTGCGCGACAAGGTGATCGATCTCGGTGCCATGCGCGGTCTCGGCTTCTGCGTGGACGTCGCCCACGCCGAGTACATGGCAAAGGTCTTCAACGACGCGGGCATCCCGTCCACGGCGGTCAGCGGCGCGACTCGTCCTGCCGACCGGGCGGCTGCCCTCACCAGGCTCCGAGACCGTGAGCTCAACGTGCTCTTCTCCGCAGAGGTGTTCAACGAAGGGCTGGACATTCCCGACGTCGACACCGTCCTGCTGCTCCGCCCCACGGAGAGTGCGACCATCTTCCTCCAGCAGCTCGGTCGCGGACTGCGACGCACGCGCTTCAAGGCGGTTCTCACGGTCTTGGACTTCGTCGGTCTCCAGAATCAGCAGTTTCAATGGGATCGCAAGCTCCGCGCGATGACCGGGCTGACCCGCCAGGGGGTGCGACGCGAGATCGAGCGAGGTTTCCCGTTCCTTCCCTCGGGCTGTCAGATCGTCCTCGACCGTCAGTCGCAGGTGCTCATTCTCGACAACCTCAAGGGTCAGATCGCCAACCGGTGGTCGCACATGGTGGCGGAGCTACGGTCTTACGGCGACCAAGACCTCGACACCTTCCTGCGCGAGTCAGGCCTCGAGTTGTCTGACATCCTGCGGCGCGGGAGCCACTCGTGGACGCGCCTACGCAGGGACGCCGGGCTGCCCACACCACCCGGCTCCGAGCGCGAAGACAAGCTCCTCAAACGAGTTCGCGCATTCGTCCACGTTGACGACGCGACTCGTGCAGCGGCGTACGACGCCCTGCTGAAGGACGACGCACCCGACTACGCCGCCTTGTCCGATGCTGAGCGCCGCCTGGCCGACATGCTCTTCTTCTCGGTGTGGCCCGATGGCGGTGGCCACGACAGCATCGGCGCGGGCCTTCGGGCTCTGCGCGAAGAGCGGGCGGCTCGGTCGGAGTTGACGAGTGTGGTCGACATAGCATTCTCTGCCGCACGACACGTGACGGCGGATCTCAGCGGTCGACTCGCCGGTGTTCCGCTGAAGGTGCATGCGCGCTACCAGCGCGAGGAGGTGCTTGCGGCGCTGGGTTACTCGTCGATGTCGCGCAAACCGAACTCGTTCCGCGAAGGGGTGCTCTATGCGCGCGAGACCAACGTTGACGCGTTCTTCATCAACCTCAAGAAGTCGGACGCCGACTTCTCGCCGACCACGATGTACCGCGACTATCCGATCAGCCCGACGTTGTTCCACTGGGAGAGTCAGTCCACAACGTCCGTCGCCTCGACGACGGGGCAGCGCTACCTCCAGGGTACGAGCACGGTGCTGCTCTTCGTCCGCGAACAGAAGGACAATGAGTTCGGGACCTCGCCGTACCTGTTCCTCGGACCCGCGACGTACGTGTCGCACGAGGGCGACCGGCCGATCGCGATCACCTGGCGCCTCGAGCACGCCATGCCTACGGACTTCTACCACGTGGCGACCGTGGCCGCGCAGTGAGCGCATGGCTGAAGCGGGCGAAGCAATGGCCACATGGATGCTGCGGCTAGATCGTGCGCCCTCGGGTCAGGGGAGTACGCCGGCATGGGCGCGGTCTGGGACCGGGGCGTCGCGGTGGCTGCGGCGCTCGGTCTTCAGCTCGATCAGCGACAGCCGGTCCGGCGTGACGACAGCCCAGTCAGGAGCGCTGCCGTGCAGGTCCGGCAGCCAGCAGAGCGTCCGGGGACTCCACCGTCGTCGCCGCCCTCATCACCCCGTCGGCGCGACCGGTCTCGCCGCAGGTGTCGCAGACCCAGTCCTCCATCAGCACCCCCTTCGTCCCGTGGCTGCTCATCGTCGCCGACGCGCCCCCGGACGTCCACGGCCATCGCCGGTCGATCGGCTGAGCTGGCAGCCCTCCACCCGGCAAGGCGCGGCTGCCTCATCGGACGTTGGCGCGCTGGACGTCACCCGGGCAGCTGGCATCAGCACCATGCGGTCGGAGGAGCACGCCTGAGGCCCCTCCCGCCGGCTCGTGCGTGCGGCGGAAGGGGCCTGTCAGGCTCGCCTGATTAGGGCGTCGGGTCCGCCACCGCCGCACCGAAGATGTCGGTGTTGCCGAAGGCGTAGGTGCTGCCTTGCGGGCACTGGCTGTTGGGACCTGGCCGGATGTCGCTGGACGAGGCGTCCGGCACCTCGGCCGCTGAGGGCCGGTCCTCCAGCTCGTCCTCTCTCATCGGCTCCACGGCGCCGCTCGACACCTCCTCGACGAAGGCCTGCCGGTAGGCATCGATCGCCGGGCAGTCTGCGGCGTTGCGCACGTCGTTCCACACCGCCACGGCGCCGGTCCTCGTCGCCACGGCGTAGTTGTAGTCGCCGAGGAACTCCGCGGTGAGCCCGTTGGCGCTCGAGCCGCGGGCGTCACCCTGCTGGCCACGGTGCAACGTGGTGACCGTGCCGTTCGGCGCGACGTGGTTGACCACCCCGAGCATCGGGCGTGGCGCTGCAGTCGTGGGCTGCCACGGTGCTAGGTAGGCGTTGTAGGTGAGGTAGACGTCCCCACCGCCGGGTGCGATCGCCACCGCCGGCTGGTTGGCCCTGTCACCGGGGGAGGAGACCGCCACCGGAGCGGAGTAGGAGCGACCACCGTTCTGCGAGCGGATGAGGTAGGCCTTCTCCTGGTTCTGTCCGGCACGGTCGTCGGACCAGCCCACGACCACCTCGTTGGTCGCGTCGGCGCCCGACGGAGCGCCGTTGGCGATGTCGACCGTCGGGAAGACGTCGGTCCGGGAGCCGGCGACGCCGTCGATGGTGAACCGGCCCTGGGCGGGGTCGAGCTGGCCGATGCCTGCGGTGTCCACGATCGCGCGAGGCCGGGTGAAGGTGGCGCCTCCGTTGGTGGAGGTCGCCTGGTAGAACACACCGACGTCACGCCTGGTGTCGTAGCCCGACCAGACGACATAGACCTTGCCGAGGCTGTCCGTGCGGATCGCACAGCCCTGGCGGCCACCGGTCTGCGCGTTGTTGGTGGCTGCGCTGAGCTGCTTGTGGCGCCAGGTCGTCCCACCGTCGCTGGACCGGGCGAACAGCACCGGCTCGGCCCCGGCCGCGCCGCGGAAGCCCACGTTGCAGACGTAGACGTTGCCGAAGTAGCTGCTCGACGACGCGTTGTCGGCCCAGATCTGCTCCTTGTCGCTGAACAGCGCCGAGTTCTGCTTGGTCACGATGACCGGCGCCTTCCATGCCGCCTTGTCGCCGGCAGCCGCGGCCATCACGTCGTCGGTGCGAGAGACCGCGATGGCTCCCTCGCCGCGGAAGGCGTTGGGGGCGAGCTTGGTGGCGATGTTGGCGTAGTAGAGCCGCTGGCCGTTGCTCCAGGAGAAGGTGCCGTTCTTGGGGATCGGGCCGAAGACCAGCTCCGGGTCGCCGTTGGAGACCATGCCGCGCTCGTAGTACCAGGGCAGGGTGCCGATCGGCCCCTCGCTGGGGGTGCACGGGGGGTTGCCTGTGGCCGCGGGCATCGGCCGGCACGAGCCGTTGCGAGCCGTCAGTCCGGTGTAGGTCGGCTGGGTCCAGCTGGTCCCTCCGTCGAAGGAGAACTGCACGCCGCTGACGCCGACGCCAGGGGTGAAGGGGCAGGTGGTCGGGTCGCCCGCGGCGCACTGCTCCATGTCGATGTTGTCGTTGGCCCCGGCTGCGAGCACCTGTGGATGCACTGGGTTGACGGCGAGCCCCGGCTCGTTCTGCTTGTTGTGCGAGAAGTAGCGATCGTCGCTGCCCACGGTCACCTCGTGGTCCGTCGTCACCGCTCCGGCGACGGCGGGCACCAGCAGGAGGCCCAGCGTGAGCAGACCGGCGAGGGTGGTGTGTCGATGCATGATCGGTTCCCTTCCGGTGTCCCGAGAGGTTCGGGGCGCTGTCCTCGCACGCTAAGCCCGCTCTCTACTGTGCGGGAAGTGCGCCGTCGGACCGCTTCGGACCGGATCCGGAGGGCGAGGTGAGCCGCCCGGCGACCGCCGTCAGTCGCAGTTGTCGCACACGCCCGTCGCCGGGACCGCCATCTGGCACGTCGGGCAGACGTTGGCGGCCTTCTCCGCGTGGTGCTTCTTGCGGGCACGGGTGCGCGCGGCGGAGAGGCGGGGGGTGAGGGCCTTGGTGCCGCCGTGGCTGGGGAGCCCGTCGGCGTCGTAGAGCCGGTAGCACTCGAGGCGCTGAGCGGCGGCGTGGTCGTCGAGGTCGGCCGGCTTGGTGCCGGTGATCTCCTTGACGACGTCGCCGTAGCCCTCCCCGGCGCTGCCCTCGGCGTTGACGCACAGGGAGGACAGCAGGGGCTCGCCGCGCGACGAGCACTCGCGGGCGACGCGCTTGAGCACGTCGGTGATCCAGTAGTGCGCGGGCTGGGTGGTGCGGATCCGGGTGCGGTCCTGCACGCTGAGCGCGAGGTCCCGGGAGACGATGACCGCCTGGTAGCGGCCGGCCGTCTCGATCAGCTCCTCGCGCGCAGCCTCGGCCCAGGCGGCGCGGGTGGCCTCCTCGCCGACGTCCGCCGCGTCACGCCAGCCGTCGTCGGTCGCGGTGGCGACGTCGGTGTCCTCCATCGGTGAGGCGTGGACAGTGTCGGATTCGGACGTGACCATGCCTCGACTCTATGCCCTCGGGCCCGCGCGGGACCGTCACGAGGCGGCGACCCGGACCGAAAGGGGCCCTCACCGCCCCTCCGAGGCACCCGTCCCAGGCGTGCCTCGCCAGCCGGACGCTCCGCCCGACCGACCCCGCGCGCCGGCCACCCGGCCGCCACGAGGTGCCGTTCTGCCCTGACGCCGGGCGGTGGCGGGGGCGAGGGTCGAGGCGAGGGGTCCCGACGGCCCCGAGCTGGAGGAGGGCGACATGAGTGCCACACAACCGATCCTGGTCGGCGTCACCGGCGCCGGTGAGAACACCGCCGCGCTGCGCTTCGCGCTCGAGGAGGCACGCACGAGCCGTCTGGGGGTGACCCTGGTGCACGCGGTCAACCCGTCCGTGCCACCGCCGCCCCCGACCGTGCTGATCACCGACGACACCTGGCTCGACGTCGGCGCGGACATCGTCGAGGGCGTGCGCCGGGAGGCGCAGTGCCTGCTGCGTGAGGAGGGGGGCCGCCCCGTCACCGTCACCACCCTCGTCCAGGCCGGCTCGGCCTCGGCGACGATGAGCGAGCTCAGCCGCCGTTCCGACCTCATCGTCCTGCAGCACCGCGACCTCTCCCGGGTGCACCGCCTGGTCACCGGCTCGACCGTCGCCTCGGTGGCGGCGCACGCCCGCTGCCCGGTGGTGTCCGTGCCGGCCGCCGCGTCCCGTGCGGCCCACGGCGTCGTCACCGCGGGGGTCGAGCAGGACGGCAGCCCGCGCGAGGTGCTGGAGGCGGCCTTCGCCCGGGCGTCGGCGCACGGCGCCGCGCTGCGGCTCATCTACGCCTGGCGCATGGCGTCGGCGTACGACGAGATCTTCGCCGAGGAGGCGCGCTGGAACCGGGAGAGCGAGGCTCTGGTCCACGCGGCCGCCGCCGAGCTGCAGGACAAGTACCCCGAGGTCCCGGTGAGCGTCGAGGTGCGCCACGACGCTCCGGCCGACGCCCTCGCCGACGCGGCCGTGACCTCCGACCTGCTGGTGGTCGGGCGCCACAGCGGCCACCTGGGCCTGCCGGCGCGCCTGGGCTTCCTGGCCCGAGCGATGGTCACCCACGCCCAGTGCCCCGTGCTCGTCGTGCCGCTGTGACGACGCTCAGCCGGGGAGCGCCGTGCGACCAGGGGCGGTCGCGGCGTGGGCGAGGACCAGCAGCGTGGCGTCGAGCACGGCCGGGCGCTCACCGGCCAGGAGCAGCGGAGACTGGCGCAGGATCGCCTCACGGTCCTCCGGTGAGCTCACGCGCCCCGGGTAGGGCGGCCACTCGGCGGCGTTTCCACGACACCTGGCCCTGATCGGTCCCGTCCACCGGCGAGACGATCGAGGTGAGGGGGAGTTCCTCCTCACGAGGCAAGGAGAGTCTCATGACCCTGCATCTGCCGACCCGTCCTGGGCTCGGGTCGACGCACGAGGTCCGCAGCACCACGGAGCCTGGCTCCCACTCTCGGGCCGGACTGGCACTGCCCGCGCTCACCGCCCTGGTGGTGGGCTCCATGATCGGGAGCGGCATCTTCGCCCTCCCGTCCCAGATGGCCGGGAGCGCCGCTCCTGGTCCGCTCCTCATCGGCTGGACGGTCACCGGCGTCGGCATGCTGATGCTGGCCTTCGTCTTCCAGTCGCTCGCCCAGCGCAAGCCCGACGTCGACGGCGGTGTCTACGGGTACGCCCGTGAGGGCTTCGGCGAGTATGTCGGCTTCACCTCGGCCTGGGGTTACTGGATCAGCGCGTGGGTGGGCAACGTCGCCTACCTCGTCCTGCTGATGGCGACGCTCGCCTACTGGTTCCCGGCCTTCGAGGGCGGGACGACCACGACCGCGATCATCGGCGCCTCGGTGCTGGTGTGGGTCGTGCATGCCCTGACCCTGACCGGCGTGCGCAACGCGACCTTCGCCAACGCGATCGTCACCGTCGCCAAGATCGTGCCGATCCTCACCTTCGTCGCCGTCGCGGCGGTCGGCTTCAAGTCCGGCATCTTCAGCGCCGACGTCTGGGGCGACCGTGCCGGTCTCGGCACCACGATGGACCAGGTCAAGAACATGATGCTGGTGACCGTCTGGGTGTTCATCGGCATCGAGGGCGCGGCGGTCTACTCCCAGCGCGCCCGCAGCCGCAAGGAGGTCGGACGCGCGACCGTGCTCGGCTTCGTCGGCGTGCTCGCCCTGCTGCTCGCGGTCAACCTGCTCGGCTACGGCCTCATGGCGCAGGCCGACATCGCCGGCCTCGCCGACCCGTCGATGGCGGGCCTGATGGAGGCCCAGGTGGGGACCTGGGGCGCCGGGTTCATCTCGGCCGGCCTCGTGGTCTCGCTGCTCGGCGCGCTGCTGGCCTGGGACCTGCTCGCGGTCGAGATCCTGCGGCTGCCCGCCCAGGACCACGTGCTCCCGACGGCGCTCGGCAAGGAGAACCGGCACGGGGCGCCGACCACGGCGCTGTGGCTGACCAACGCGTGCATCCAGGCGATGCTGCTCTGGACGCTGGTCAACGAGAACACCTACACCGACCTGATCTACCTCGCCACGTCGTTGATCCTGCTGCCCTACCTGTGGTCGGCCGCCTACCAGCTCAAGCTGGCCCTCAGCGGTGAGACCTACGGCGAGGGCCACGCACGCACCCGCGACCTGGCCATCGGCTCGGTCGGCCTCGGGTATGCCGTCTGGCTGGTCTATGCGGGCGGCTGGGAGTACGTCCTCGTCGCCGGGCTCTTCTACCTCGCCGGCACCGCCCTGTTCGTGTGGGCACGCCGCGAGAGCCGGCAGCGGATCTTCACCGCCGCCGAGGGAGTCCTGGTCGGCGTCGTCGCCGTGCTCGCCGTCGCCGCGGTGGTCGGCTTCGTCCAAGGGTTCGTGACGGTATGAGCCCCGCAGCCACGGGCGCACGCGTCGGGGTCTGGTCCGAGGCGGGCCGGCTCCGACGCGTGCTGGTGTGCCGCCCCGGCCTGGCCCACCTGCGGCTCACCCCCGACAACTGCGACGAGCTGCTCTTCGACGACGTGATGTGGGTCAGCCAGGCCCGGCGCGACCACTACGACTTCACCGCCAAGATGCGCGACCGGGGCGTCGAGGTGCTCGACGTGCTCGACCTGCTCAGCGACGTGATGGCGATGCCGGAGGGCCGGCGCTGGGTGCTGGACCGGCGGATCACCGAGGCCCACGTGGGCTCCGGGCTGGTCGAGCCGGTCCGGGCGTGGCTCGACGAGCTGCCGGCCGACACCCTGGCCGAGCACCTGGTCGGTGGGGTCTCGTTCTTCGACGTCCCCGACGAGGCGGGCGGGTCGTTCCTGGCCGCGCTGCGGTCGGAGGAGTACCCGTTCCTCCTGCCCCCGCTGCCCAACACGATCTTCACCCGGGACAGCTCGGCGTGGGTCTTCCAGGGCGTCACGCTCAACCCGATGTACTGGCCGGCGCGCAAGCCCGAGACCCTGCTCACCGCCGCGGTCTACCGCTTCCACCCCGCCTTCGCCGAGGCCGAGTTCCCGATCTGGTTGGGCGACCCGGAGCAGGCGCCGGTCGACCACGGCGCCGCCACCCTCGAGGGCGGCGACGTCATGCCGATCGGCCCGAGGACGGTCCTGGTGGGCATGGGGGAGCGGTCCTCCCAGCAGGCGATCACCCAGCTCGCCCGCACGCTGTTCAAGACCGACGCCGCCGACACGGTGCTGGTCGCCGGGCTCCCGCGGGCCCGGTCGGCGATGCACCTCGACACGGTGTTCACCTTCTGCGACCGCGACGTCGTCACGGCGTACGCCCCGGTCGTGGAGCGCATCACCACGCTGAGCATCCGGCCCGACGACGCGACCGCCTCCGGGCTCGACGTACGCCGGGTGGACAAGCCGTTCACCGAGGCCGTCGGGGACGCGCTCGGGTTCCCGCTGCAGGTGGTCCCGACCGGCGGCGACCGGTTCGGCGCGCGCCGCGAGCAGTGGGACGACGGCAACAACGTGCTCGCGCTCGAGCCCGGGGTGGTCATCGGCTACGACCGCAACACCCACACCAACACGGTGCTGCGCAAGGCGGGGATCGAGGTGATCACCATCGACGCCAGCGAGCTCGGTCGCGGTCGCGGCGGCGGTCGGTGCATGACCTGCCCGGTCCTGCGCGACCCGGTGGAGTGAGCCTCAGCCGGCCGAACCTCCCCGCCGCGACCGTCGCGGCGGGGAACGAAAGGAGGGCGTCATGCACGCTCACGCATGGGACATCCGGGTCAACCTCTCCGAGAGCGGCAGCCACACCGTCGCGGAGGCGGTGCTGCGCACCGACGCCGGGACCGAGCTGCGGCACGAGGGCCGCGCCCGGCGTAGCCCCGGTGACCGCGACGTCCCGGAGATCGGTGACGAGCTCGCGGTGAGCCGCGCGCTCATGGGCCTGGCCCAGGACCTCTTCGAGGCCACCGTCGCCGACGTCGAGCAGAACACCGGCGCGGCGGCGGACCTGAGGCTCTGAGCCGGGCGGCCCGGCTGGGCCGACCACCGCGGGCTCGACCACCGGGGAGAGCAACGACCCGCCGCGCTGAGCGCGGCGGGTCGTGCGAAGACCTGAGATCAGATCGCGCGGACCTGCGAGGCCTGCGGGCCCTTGGGACCCTGCACGATGTCGAACTCGACCTGCTGGTTCTCCTCGAGCGACTTGTAGCCGCTGCCCTGGATCTCCGAGTAGTGGACGAAGACGTCCGGACCCTCGGTGGGGGCGATGAAGCCGAAGCCCTTCTCAGCGTTGAACCACTTGACGGTTCCCTGTGCCATGTTGATGCCCTTTCACGAGCCTGTGGTGATGGTGAAGCGAATCCGACACGGGCGGTGAAAGACACAAGCAGTGCAAACGAACGACCAGCGAAGAACTCTGGCTCCACCCTACGGCAGAGCGCGTGAAACTTCCGCATCGCCCAGGCATCGAGCGTGTCCGGCGAGTCTCCGCCACCTCACCCCGGAGAGGGGCCGGTTGGTCCTGCCGTGGGCCCGCGTGCCGCGGGACGATCGAGATGTCCGGTCGGAGCGACGCTCCGTGTCCCTCCGACACCACTGCTGTGGAGGAGGCACGCGATGTCCGCGCCCAGTCCCTACTCGTCCCCGCCGCAGGCGGAGGCACCCCGCAACCGCCCGGTGCCGCTCGTCCTCGGCGTCCTGCTCGCCCTGGTCGGGTTCCCGCTGCTGCTCGCCGGGCTCGGCCTCGGGGGAGCGCTCGCAACCGCGCGTGACGGCGACGGCTACTTCACCCTGCCGAGCGAGCGGCTGAGCACCTCGACCAGCGCGCTGACCAGCGAGGCGATCGAGCTCGGCCGCGTCGGCACCGACCGCTGGTGGACCGAGCACGAGCTCGCCACCGTCCGCCTCGAGGCGCGGTCCTCCGACAGCCGCCCCCTCTTCGTCGGCGTCGGCCCGACCAGTGAGGTGCGCGCCTACCTCGCCGGCACGGCGTACGACGAGCTGACCGAGGTGCGCGGCAACCCGTTCCGCTACTCCCTGGTGCGGCGCGGCAGCGAAGGCACCCTCACCAGTGCGCCGATCGACCAGGACTTCTGGACCGCGCAGGCGTCCGGCACGGGCACCCAGCGTCTGACGTGGGACGTCACCCCCGGCACCTACACCCTCGTGGTGATGCACACCGACACCTCGGCCGGTGTCGACGTCGACGTGGTGGCCGCCGGCCGCTTCGACCTGCTCGTCCCGCTCGCCGTCGGGCTCGGCGTGGGCGGTCTCGCGCTGGTCGTCCTCGGCGGCCTGCTCATCGCCTACGGCGCCCGCCCGGCCGGCCCGAGCGACCGGGGCACCCCGGCCGCCGGCACCCCGGTGCCCGCCGCCGACACCGACCACACCGGCGCCACCGCGCCGCCGCGGCCCTCGCCGGTCCGGGTCACCGGCCACCAGGACGCGTCCCTGAGCCGCGGACTGTGGCTGGTCAAGTGGCTGCTGGCCCTGCCGCACTGGATCGTGCTGGCGGTGCTGTGGGTCGTCTATGCGGTCCTCACCGTCATCGCGTTCGTCGCGATCCTGCTCACCGGCCGCTACCCGCGCGGGATCTTCGACCTCAACGTCGGCATCCTGCGGTGGAGCTGGCGCGTGCAGTTCTACGCCACCAGCGCGATCGGCACCGACCGCTACCCGCCGTTCACCCTCGGTCACGCCGACTACCCGGCCGACCTGGACGTGGACTACCCCGAGCGGCTGTCGCGCGGGCTGGTGCTGGTGAAGTGGTGGCTGCTGGCGATCCCGCAGCTCATCGTGGTGGCCATCCTGGCCGGCACGTGGAGCGACGGCACCGACCGCACCCATGTGGTCGTCGGCGGCCTGATCGGCGCGCTCACGCTCGCCGCCGGGCTCCTGCTGCTGTTCACCGGTCGCTACCCCCGGCCGCTGTTCGACCTGCTGGTCGGGCTCAACCGCTGGGTCTTCCGGGTGGTCGCCTACGTCTCGCTGATGACCGACGACTACCCGCCGTTCCGTCTCGACCAGGGACCCGATGAGCCGGGTGGGCAGCCGGACGGCCCCACCACGCCGGCCGCACCGGGCACCGTGGCCGAGCGGCCCCCGGAGCCGGTGAGCTCATGACCACGATCCGCACCGAGCTCGTCTGGCTCCCCCTGGGAGCCGGCGGGCGGTGCGTGCGCCTCAACGGCCGGGTCTACGAGCGGGCGCTGGCCACGGCGCAGCGCCGCACGGCCCGCGACCTGTTCCACGCCGCCCTGCTCGTGCACCTGCCCGAGGGGACGACGGTCGTCGAGGTCGCGCCCGTCTGGGACGTTCCCGACGGACGTCCCGAGCACGGCGCCGTGGTCAGCGGGCCGGTGGGGCTGCGTGCCCTCGGGCGGTGGGACCTGTTCCGCTACGAGGTGCGCTCCTGGCGCGACGGGATCGTCCCGGACCTCGCCGACGCGGTCGGGGACCCCGTGGTCCTCACCCACGACGAGCTCGTGAGCCGCTGGCTGCTCGACCTGGTCCCCGCCGTCCCGGCCCTGACCTGGGGCCGCGACGAGCGCGGGCTGGGCGAGATGTGGACCTCCAACTCGGTCGTCGCGTGGCTCCTGCAGCGGGCCGGCTTCGACGCTGGTCGGCTGGTCCCTCCCGGTGGCGGTCGCGCGCCGGGCTGGGACGCGGGCGTCACGCTCGCCCGCCGTCATCGGCAACCCCTCACCCTTCAGAAGGCTCCCATGTCGTCACCGCAGCACCGGTCCCGCACGCCGGGCGCCGGTCCGTCCACGTCGATGGGTCTGCACGAGCTGGTCGCGACCGCGACGCTCGCCCCGTCGTCGCACAACACCCAGCCGTGGCTGTTCGTCCCGTCCGCGCACGGCGTCTGCGTCCGCGCCGACACCCGGCGGAGGCTGCCGGTCGCCGATCCCGACGACCGCGAGCTCGCCATGAGCTGCGGTGCGGCCGTGCTGACCTTCCGGGTCGCGGCGGCCGCGCACGGCTACGGCACCCGGGTGGGGCACGTCCATCCCGCCGACCCCGACGACGTCGCCTGCCTGTCCTGGACCGCCGAGCCCGACGCGGCGCTCGCCGGGCTGGCCGACGCCGTGGTGGAGCGCCACGTGTGGCGCGGTCGCTTCGCCGACGACGCCCTGCCCGACCCGGTGGTCGCCGGGCTCGCCGCGGCGGGTCACGACGAGGGCGCGGCCCTGCACGTGGTCCCCGACGGCGCGGCACGCCACGCGTTGGCCACGCTGGTGGCCGAGGCCGACCGCGCCCAGCTGGCCGACAGGGCGTGGCGCGATGAGCTGGCCACCTGGATGCACCCGCGCGGCAGCAGCGACGGCCTGGCCCGGGGTCGTCTCGCCGGTCGGCTGGCCCCGTGGGCGATCCGCCACCTCGACCTCGGGCGCCTGCTCGCCTGGCGGGACCGCCGCCGTACGTCGTCCGCACCGCTGGTCGTCGTCCTCACGACGCCGGGGGACACCGCGACCGACCGCCTCAGCGCCGGGCAGGCGTTCCAGCGGGTGAGCCTGCTGGCCACCTCCCACGGGCTGGCCCTCGGACTGCTCAACCAGCCCTGCCAGGTGCCCGCACTGCGCGCCCGCCTGGCCACGCTCGTGCCCGACGGGGTCCCCCAGCTCGTGCTGGCGATCGGCCGTCCGCGCACGCGTCCCACGGGGCCGGACCGTCGACTGGCCGGCGAGGTGATGAGCCACTGGCTCGGGCCCGCCGGGGAAGGCATCCACCCCCACCCCGTCGAGCCGCACACCCCGCCGCGGCTGCTCGGGGGGATCGCCGGCCGATGACGCGGTTGGCCGGCGCGCCCGGCGCGCCTCTGGTGTGGAGGCGTCGGGGGTGGCACCGTGGTCGGTATGCGCAGGAAGTCTCGGATGAGCGCATCGCTCCAGTCGGAGCGGTGAGGTCGTGGCCGGCCGGGCGACGCGTCCGCCTCAGTCCCGCAGGGCCGGGGCTCCACCCGGCGCTGCCCTCGTGGACCGGGTCGTCGCCATGGCCGTGCGCGAGGGCCTCAAGGACGAGTGGACCGTGCACGACGCGGCCCTGTCCCTGCTCGACCTGACCCACGACCCCCTCGTGCTCAAGCGGGCTCGCGCCCGGGTCAGCGAGGTGGTGCTCCGCTCGCCGAGCCTGACCGGCACCCGCGCCATCGCCGCGCTCAACGTCACCCTGGCCCGGCTCGAGGCCGACGTGGCGCAGCCCGCCCCCACTCCGAGTGCGGTGCCGACCCAGCGGGCGAGCGGCCGCACCGGGTCCGGCGACGGCCCGCACCTGGTCGAGGCGCTGGAGATCCCCGGGACCGAGGAGTCGCTGCGACAGGCCGCGACCTTCGTCGCCCAGCGGGTCTGCGCCACCCACGCCGCGACCCTCGGCGGGCGGGTGATGCTGCTCGCCCAGGAGCTGCTGCTCCAGACCGTGGGCCGCACCCTGCGCCCCAGCCATCTGGTCCTGATGTGCAACGGCCAGGAGATCACCGTCTACGTCGACCTGGTCGCCGGGACCTCGGGGCCCGACGAGCTCGCCTCGGGCACGCCCGACCTCACCCTGGTCGAGGAGCTGGCCGACGACTGGGGCGCCGCGTCTCTGCGCCCGGGGGTGCGCTACTGGGCGCTGCTCGACCTCTGACGGGGTGTGTCCCATGTCGCGTCGACTGCGCCGGCCGGGCCCACGGGCTCGTGGAGCCGCCCTCGACACCGTGGATCCGGACGGACCGCAAGTGCCAGAGCGCGGCACCGCCGTGCGATGCCGGGCATCGGTCGAGCCGTGGCCGACCTGGTCGAGGCCGCGCGGGCCGGCCCCGGCCGGTGTCAGCCGGAGGCCGCGTTCCAGTCCGGCTTGGCGGGACTCGAGCAGTCAGGATCGATCTCCGCGTGCGATGTCTGCACGTGGTCGCGGCAGGACGGCGATACCGGTCCCGCCGACGATCGCCACCGCGGCAACGAGCAGGAGCAGCTCCGGCAGCCCGAAGACAGGGATGAGCGCACCCATGGCCGTCGGCGCCGCGATCGAGGTGAGCGCACCGACCACCAGCGCGAGGGTGAACCCCTTGCCGGGGCGATCCGGGACTACCTGCGCCGTCCAGATGGCCAGCAGTGACGAGCCCACCATGTAGCCGATCCCGAACAGGACCGCGGACAGCAGGGTCAGCGGCAACGACGTGCGTCCGAGGCCGAGCAGGACGAGCGCGCAGCCGATCACCCAGACGCTGCCGACCCCGACCGCCGTCGTGCCGACCACGCCGGTCACCCGGCCCGTGCCCAACCCGACCAGCCCACCCGCACCGATGACAGCGAACAGCAGGGGCGCCGCCGACGCAGCCAACCCGCCGCTGCGAGCAGCGTCGCTGGCGTAGGTGAAGTAGATGGTGATGGCGGCGAAGTACAGCACGGCGTACGCGAGGGGTGGGACCATTGATCGGCGCCACGGCGACCCCCGCGAGGCGTTCGTGTCTCGACCAGGAGCATCGAGCCGGGGCACGGCGCGCAGGTTCACCAGCGCCGCGGCCCCGGCGGCGAGGGCGATGCCTGCCCACGTCAGCCGCCACGACGTGAGCGTGGCGAGCAGGGCCAGCACGGCGAGCGCGACCAGCCCCACGCTGGTCCCGGTCGTGATGACCGCCAGCAACGTCGGCTGATGGCGGCGCGGCGCCACCGTGGTCACGATGTCCGAGTACGGAGCCCACACCCAGCCGGCGGCACTACCGCTGAGTACGGCCCCGGCGGCGAGGATCCAGGGGGAAGGTGCGAGCGCGACGGTCGCTGCTCCCACCACCCCGCACACGCCTCCCACGGTGGTCGGTGCCCGCGGTCCTCGTCGTGCCGACAGGTGCGGCACGGAGATCAACCCGACGAGGTAGCCGGCGAAGGTGCCGCTGGCGACCAGACCCAGGAACAGCTCCGAGAGCCCGAACTCCGAGCGCACGTCCGGCAGGGTCAACCCGTAGGCGTAGCGGGCCATGCCGAAGGCGGCGCCGACGACCGCGGCCCCGCCGACCCCCACCCCTGCCGTCTGCCTGTCCACACCGCAGCCTCCCACCTCAACCCGGACGCCCCCCCGACCAGAGGCGCCGGAACGCCTCGGGCCCGTGCCCGCCGCTCTCGGAGATCCTCACAAGCAGATCCGGTCAGCCCCCGCGCCGGCCCTGGCCTGACCTGGACGCCCCAGTGAGAGCGCCTCAGGCGGTGTCCCAGCGGAACAGCCGCGCGGCCACCAGGGTGAGCACGGCGGCGAACCCGAGCAGGATCCCCATCGGCGCGAGCGCCGACAGCGGCCCGGCGCCGCGGACCATCACGTCGAGCATCGCGTCGTTGAGGTGCCGCAAGGGCATGGCCAGCGAGATGGTGCGCAGCCACGCGGGGGCGCCGTCGAGCGGGAAGAACGAGCCGGAGAGCATCGCCATCGGCAGCACGAAGAAGTTGGCCATGTTGACCGCCGCCTCGGTCGTCTTGGCCAGGGCCCCGGCGAGCAGGCCGAGCGACATGAAGGCGAGCGTGCCGGTGACCAGCAGCGGCACGGACATCCACCACGCCCCGGTGAGCTCGAGGCCGAAGGCGGCGACCCCGAGCGCGACGAAGACCGCGAGCTGGACCAGCGCGATCGTGATCGTCACGACGACGCGCGCGCTGACGATGGTCGAGGAGCGGGTGGGGGACAGCTGCAGGCGCCGCAGCAGCTTGCTCTCGCGCCAGCCCTGCAGCGTCGCGGCGGCGCCGAAGGCCGCACTCATCGCCACCGCCCAGCCGAGCAGCCCGGGCGTGACGAACTGGATGGCCTGGAGGGAGTCGTCCTCGACCCGCTCGGTGCGCAGCTGGTAGGTCGGTGGCTTGCCGGACGCCGCGACGTTGGCCGCGTCGACGAAGGCGCGCAGCGTGCCCTGGGTGATCGCGGCGCGGACCGGGTCGGTCTGGGTGTAGTGCGCCACGAGGGTGCCGTCGTGCATCTCGACCGCCACGTCGGCGTCGCCCTTGCGCACCTCGTCGATCGCCTCGGCCCGGTCGGTGGTGCGGGTCGTCTCGAAGGTGGCACGGAAGGCCTCGCGCCCCCCGCCCGACAACCCGTCGATCAGGGGGACGGACCCGACCTGCACCAGGTCGACCCGCGACTGGGTCTGCGAGCCGAACACGCCACCGAACAGCACGAGGAACATCAGCGGGAAGACCAGGGAGAAGAACACCGCGGACCGGTCACGGAAGAAGCCCTTGAGGATCGCCACGGCGATCGCGCGGAACGCGGGGCTCATGCGCGGTACTCCCGCCCGGTCAGGTCGAGGAACACGTCGTCCAGGGTCGCCGCCGACCCGGGACCCGACCGCGCGTCGAGGGAGGCCCGCAGCTGCGCCGGGGTGCCCATCTCCAGGATGCGGCCGGCGTCCATGATCGCGACCCGGTCGCACAGCTGCTCGGCCTCGTCGAGGTAGTGGGTGGTCAGCACGACCGTGCGCTGCGACTCGGTCAGCCCGGACAGCAGGTCCCACAGGTTGTGCCTCGCCTGCGGGTCGAGCGCTGCGGTCGGCTCGTCGAGGAAGACCAGCTCCGGGTCGTGCACCAGGGCGCACGCGATCGCCAGCCGCTGCTTCTGCCCGCCGGAGAGGTTCTCCGTGCGCGTCTCCGCCTTGTCGGTCAGTCCCACCCGCTCCAGCCACACGTCGGCGGCGGCCGGCGCGACGCCGTACAGCGCGCCGAAGGTGCGCAGCTGCTCGCGCGCGGTCAGGCGCTCGAAGAACGCCGAGGTCTGCAGCTGGACGCCGATCCGGCGCAGCAGCCGCGTGTCGCGCGGCCACGACGGCAGCCCGAGCAGCTCGGCCCGGCCGGAGTCCGGCTGCCGCAGCCCCTCGACGAGCTCCATCGTCGTGGTCTTGCCGGCACCGTTGGGACCGAGGATCCCGAAGGTCTCCCCGATGGCCACCTCGAACCAGACGCCGTCGACCGCTCGGAGGTCGCCGTAGCGCTTGGCCAGCCCCTCGGCTCGCACCGCGTGGTCACCCATGCGCCCCAAGGTAAGGGATCAACCGGCGCTCACCGGCACCACCATCACCGGGCACGTCGAGGTCCGGATCGCGGTGCGCGCGACGGAGCCGAGGCGCTCGGGCGCCGGCGCGTGGTGGCTGTGCCGGCCGACCACGAGCAGACGGGACGACGCGGCCAGGGACTCCAGCGCGTCGGCCGGCCACTCGTGCAGGGCCTGGACGTCGACCTCCAGCCCGGGGTGCTCGGCGAGCAGCGGCGCGGCGGCCGCGCGCATCGAGTCCTCGACGCGGTGCTGCCACCCGGGGTCGATCCGCGCGGAGACGATGTCGTCGTAGACGGTGTCGAGGTGCCAGGCGTGCACCAGCCGCAGCGGCGCGTCGGCGGCCACGGCCTCGCGCACGGCGGCCTCGAGCACGGCGCTCGGAGCACCGAGCTCGTGCACCCCGACGGTGACCCAGCCGCGGACGTGCCGGTCGCCGGGGGCCCAGGCGTCGGGGACGGCCACGACCGGGCAGTGCGCGTGCGCCGCGACCTGCACGGCGGTGGAGCCGGTGACGATGCGCCGGCCGTGGGAGCGGTGCGTGAGCACCACGAGCTCGGCCTCACCGCTGAGCTCGACCAGCGCGCGGCCGGGACGGCCCTCGTCGAGGACGCTCTCCGGCTTCTCGGCCCCGGCAGGGGCCAGGTGGAGGTAGGTCTGGATCGCGGCGAGCAGGAGGTACGACGCGGTGTCGGCCAGCGGCTCCGTCGTGCGGAGCACGCTCGGCGGTGGCGGGGGGAGCAGGTGGCCGTAGGCGTGCACGAGCGTCACGTGGGCGCCCAGGTGGCGGGCGTGCTCGGCGGCCCAGGTGAGGCCGGCGGTGTCCTGACCACCTCCGGTCACGCCGACGAGAATGCCGTGCCTGGTGCTGCGCTCGGTGGTCATGACGGCTTCCTTCCTCGCACCTCCAGCCTCGACCCGGGCCTGCGGCCGTGGCAGTGACGGACGGGCACCTCCACGGGTCCGACCGGCACTGACCCGCGCGCTGTGGCGGGGGTGTGATCGAAGGACGCACCGAGCGGAACCAGGAGGAGAGATGACGACCCTGATGAGGCGCCGCCCCGACGCCCTGACCGGGCTGCGGTCCTGGCTCGAGAACGAGCCGGGGGAGGTCCGCATGCCCATGGAGGCCGCACCCTCGGCTGCGCGCAGCAGTCCGGTCCAGCACCCCGGCAACGGCGCCACGGCCGTCACCGGCTCCGCGACGGGCACGGACTGATGTACGCGCAGCCCGGCGACGTGCTCGTCGTACGCGGTCGCGCCGTCGACGTCCCCACCCGCGAGGGCCAGATCCTCGAGGTGCGGCACGTCGACGGCAGCCCGCCGTACAAGGTGCGGTGGTCCGACGGCCACGAGGCGCTGGTGTTCCCGGGGCCCGACGCCTCGGTCCGTCACCAGCACGACACGCGCGACTGAGGTCCTGTCCGATGCCCATCGCTCCCCCGGATGCAGGACGTCGTCGACCAGGCGGACAAGCGGCTCCCTGCACCATGCCCACTGCCCCGTTGCCATCGTGCGCTGACCCGACCCCACCCAGGCGACGACGCCGCCACCCCGAGGAGCGACCATGACCACCCAGCACGCCTCCCTGCAGGATCTCCTGGACCTCGGCGGCCGGACCGCTGTCGTGACCGGGGGAGCGATGGGCATCGGACAGGCCATCGTGCGCCGGCTGGCGGAAGCCCGAGCCGACGTGATGATCTGCGACCGCGACGTCGAGGCCGCCGAGCAGGGCGCCAAGGCCCTGCGCGAGCGCGGGCTGTCCGCGCGAGCCACGCGCTGCGACGTGTCGCAGGAGGCCGACGTGGAGCACGCGGTCGAGGAGGCGCTGTCCTGGCGCGGACGGCTCGACGTCCTCGTGAACGACGCCGGCATCTTCCCCTCCACGCCGGTGCTGGCCATGAGCGCCACCGACTTCGACCGGGTGGTCGCGGTCAACCTGCGCGGCACCTTCCTGATGTGCCGTGCGGCGGCGGAGGCGATGGTCGGCCAGGGCGACGGCGGCCACATCCTCAACATCACCTCGGTCGACGCGGTCCACCCGTCGTCGGTCGGCCTGGCCCACTACGACGCCTCCAAGCACGGCGTGTGGGGCTTCACCAAGAACCTCGCCCGCGAGCTCGCACCGCACCGGATCCGGGTCAACGCCCTGGCGCCGGGCGGCATCATCACCCCCGGCGTCGAGGCGAGCACCGCGGGCGCGCCCGCGGACGACGGGGCCGTGCAGGCCTTCCTGCGCCGCATCCCGATGGGTCGGCTCGGCGAGCCCGACGAGATCGCCACCGTGGCGCTGTTCCTGGTCTCCGGCATGGCGTCGTACATGACAGGCACGCAGGTCGTCGTCGACGGCGGGGTCCTGCTCGCCTGACGGTCCCTGTCACGTGGCTGGTCGCCACCTCGCCCACGAGCACCGCGGCGCCGCCCGGTGGTCCTGCACCTCCGCTCCCGGGCCCCTCAGGCGGCCGCCCGCGCGGCCTCGAGCGCTCGGCCGCCGATCGCCGACATCCGCCCGTCGGCGACCGGCTGCAGACGGTTGCCGAGCCGGTTGCTGACGAAGGCGAACGACAACCCGGTCTCCGGGTCCGCCCACGCGCCCGAGCCGCCGAAGCCGTAGTGGCCCACCGACCGGCGCGGCATCTCCGGCACGCGGAGCCACGCCGGGTGGAAGCCGAGCCGCCAGTGCGGGCGGATGCCCAGGACGTAGTCGCGCTGCCGGGTCTGGGTCTGGCTCAGCTGAGCGATCCGGTCCGAGGACAGGTAGCGCGCCCCGTCGAGCACGCCGTCGTTGGCGAGCGCGGCATACATCCGGGCCAGGGCAGGGGCGCTGAACACGCCGTTCCACCCGGGCATCACCACGTCGTGGGCCCGGGGGCTGCGCGCCAGCTCGTCGAAGCCCTCGGCCATGCCGGCCTCGGCGATCGCGCGCAGGCCCGGCAGCACCGACAGGACCCGGCCGGTCGTGCTCCAGGGCACGGGGCCGGGCTTGACCGTGGGGAACACCCGGGCGATCCGGACCCGCGACTCCTCGGGCACGCGGAACCACAGCTCGTCGGCGCCCAGCGGCTCGGAGACCTCCTCACGCAGCAAGGTGGTGAAGTCCTTGCCGGTCACGCGGGCGGCGAGCTCGGCGACCAGGTTGCCGTAGGTCACCGCGTGGTAGCCGGGTCCCGTGAGCCGCCGGGGGTCCGGCGCGGCCGCGGCGAGCGCGTCGCTGAACGCGCGGTAGTCCAGCAGCACCTCCTGGGTCGGGGCGACCGCGCGCACGTTGTGCAGGCCGGCGCGGTGGGTCATCAGCTCGCGGACGGTGATGCGCTCCTTGCCGTTGGCCGCGAACTCCGGCCAGTACGCCGCCACCGGCTGGTCGTCGTCGATCAGCCCGCGGTCGGCGAGGCGGTGCACCACCGTGCTCGCCACGCCCTTGCCGGTCGAGAAGCACAGCGTCACCGTGTCGTGGGTCCAGCGGACGTCCTTGGCCCGCCAGCCAGCCCACACGTCGAGCACCTTCTCGCCGTGGAGGTACGCCGCCACGGCGCCACCCCCGTCACGGGGCGAGGCGAACCGCTCGAAGAACCGGTCCGCGGCTGCTCGGAACCGCGGGTCGACGTACATCTCGCGGGCGGGGACGCCATCGAAGTGAGCACTGCTCATGCCCCTATGGTGCCCGCCCGGTCGATCCGCCCCTGCTCAGGTGGTGGTGGACGGCGCCTCGTCGGTCTCCGGGTCGCCGAAGCCCGGCCCACCGGGGCCGTGCATCCCACCGGGGCCGTGCATCCCCCCGGGCCTGGCCGCTCCGAGCTCGATGGTCGCCAGGTCCTTGCTCACCTCGAGCCTGACCGGGGTGCCGCCCTGCGTGCCCGGGACGTCGTAGGAGCCGTCCTCGTCCTGCAGGACGGCGACGACGGTGACGTCGGGGTACGTCGCCTGCACCGCGTCGACCACCGCGGTCTTCTCGGCGCCGGTGACCGCGGTGTGGTCGGGTCGCGCAGCGGCGAAGCCGCGCCGGCCCTCGCCGCCGTGACGACCCGGGCCGGTGCGCAGCTCGATGCTCGCCAGGTCCTTGCTCACCTCGAGCCGGACCGGGGTGCCGCCCTGCGTGCCCGCGACGTCGTAGGAGCCGTCCTCGTCCTGCAGGACGGTGACGACGGTGACGTCGGGGTACGTCGCCTGCACCGCGTCGACCACCGCGGTCTTCTCGGCGCCGGTCACCGCGGTGTGGTCGTGGCGCGGACCGCCGCGCAACCCGCCATCGCCGGAGCCCTCGCCGGAGCCCTCGCCGCCGGCGACGCCGTGGGCGCCGGTGGTGCCGTCGCTCCCACCGGTCGCGGCGGAGGCGAGGCTGACGCCGCCGGCGACGATCGCGCCCGTGACGAGGGCCGAGGCGCCGAGGAGGATGGTCCTGTTCCTGTTCCTGTTCCCGTTCATGTCGACGATGGTGCAGCCCGGACCTGTCAGGACGGTGTGAGCGGGCCCTGAGCTGCCGAGCTGATGCCGCTGGCGCGCAACGGGGTACGGCCGCCGCATGACCGACCGTGCCGCCATCGTCGAGGAGCTCGGCCGCCTGGCCGCCGAGCGTGACGCCCGCATCGTGACCTCCGAGAGCCTGACCAGTGGCGCCATCGCCAGCGCCCTGGGCCAGGGACCGAAGGCCTCCAGATGGTTCTGCGGAGGCGTCGTGGCCTACCAGGAGGTCGTCAAGTTCGAGCTCCTCGGGGTGCCCCAGGGGCCGGTGGTCACCGCGGCCACGGCCGAGCACATGGCGCGCAGCGCCCGCGACCTGCTGCGCGGCGACTGGGCCGTCGCGGTGACCGGCGTCGGCGGGCCGGAGCCCGACGAGGGCGAGCCGGCCGGCACCGTGTGGATCGCGGTGGTGACCACCGACGACGTGGTGACCCGCAAGCGGCACATCGACGGCGACCCGGCCGACGTGGTCGAGCGGACCGTCGACCAGGCACTCGAGCTGCTGCTCGAGGTGCTGCGCGACGGCTGAGCCGCCCCCGCAGCCCGGACCTAGCGGATCGTGAGACGCCCCTCCCCGGGGACCAGCTCGCCCACCACCGGGTGGCCGGGCAGCTCGCCGGCGACCAGCAGCCCGCCGCTGGTCTGGGCGTCGGCGAGCAGCACCAGCTCGTCCTCGTCCACGTGGGCGTCGAGGTGCGGGCGGACCCAGTCGAGGTTGCGCCGGCTGCCGCCGGGCACGTAGCCCGCGGCGTAGGACGCGCGCGCCCCCTCGACGTACGGCACGGCGGCGGAGTCGAGCACCGCGGAGACCCCGCTGGCGCGGCACAGCTTGAACAGGTGGCCGAGCAGCCCGAAGCCGGTGACGTCGGTGGCACAGGTCGCCCCGGCCGCGAGCGCGGCGCGGGAGGCGTCCCGGTTGAGCGCGGTCATCACCCGCACGGCCTCCTCGAACACCTCGCCGGTGGCCTTGTGCCGGTTGTTGAGCACGCCGAGGCCGAGCGGCTTGGTCAGGGTCAGCGGAGTGCCCGCGAGGCCGGCGTCGTTGCGCAGCAGGCGGTCGGGGTCGGCGAGCCCGGTGACCGCCAGGCCGTACTTCGGCTCGGGGTCGTCGATGCTGTGCCCGCCGGCGAGGTGGCAGCCGGCCTGCGCGGCGACGTCGGCGCCGCCGCGCAGCACCTCGGCGGCGACGTCGAAGGGCACCTTGTCGCGCGGCCAGGCCAGCAGGTTGATCGCGACCAGCGGCTCGCCGCCCATGGCGTAGACGTCGGACAAGGCGTTGGCCGCGGCGATCCGGCCCCAGTCGTAGGGGTCGTCGACCACCGGGGTGAAGAAGTCGGCGGTGAGCACGACCGCCCGCCCGCCCTCGATGCGCACGACCGCGCCGTCGTCGCCGTTCTCCACGCCGACCAGCAGGTCGCCGCCCGTCGCGGGGGTGAGGCCGCCGAGCACCCGCTCGAGCTCACCGGGCGGCACCTTGCAGGCGCACCCTCCTCCGGCCGCGAGCTGGGTCAGGCGCAGGTCGTGCGTGGGAGCCGTCACCGCGCCATCATCGCGCGGGGGCGGTGACGAGTCATGGGCGGCCGGGGTGGGTACGTCGGGTCATGCGCATCGGATACTTCCTGTCGACCGAGGAGTACTCACCCGCCGAGCTCGTGGCCCAGGCCCGGGCCGCCGAGGAGGCGGGCTTCGAGGGGCTCTGGATCAGCGACCACTTCCATCCGTGGAACAACGAGCAGGGCAACAGCCCCCTGGTGTGGAGCGTCATCGGGGCGATCAGCCAGGTCTGCGACCTGCACGTCACGACCGCCGTGACCTGCCCGACCACGCGGGTCCATCCCGCGATCGTGGCGCAGGCCGCCGGCACCTGCGCCGAGATGCTCCGGGGCGGGTTCACCCTCGGCGTCGGCACCGGGGAGGCGCTCAACGAGAGCATCTACGGCGACCCCTGGCCGACGCTCGACGTGCGCCTGGAGAAGCTCGAGGAGGCCGTCGGCCTGATCCGCGAGCTGTGGACCGGCGAGGTGGTCAACCACCGCGGCCGGCACTACACCGTCGACCACGCGCGCATCTACAACGTCCCGGACACCCCGCCGGAGATCTACGTCTCCGCGTTCGGTCCCAAGGCGCTCGACGCGGCGGTGCGCTTCGGTGACGGCTTCATGACGACCGCGCCCGACGGCGACTCGGTGAGCACCTTCAAGGAGCGCGCCGGCGGCAAGCCCGCCCAGGCCGGGGCCAAGGTCGCCTTCGCCGACACCGCGGAGGAGGGCTGGGAGCACGCCCACCGGCTGTGGCCCAACGCCGGCCTCCCGGGCGAGCTGGCCCAGATCCTGCCGACGCCCGAGCACTTCGAGCAGGCGACCGAGCTGGTGACCATGGACGCGACCCGCGACTCGGTGGTCGCCGGCAACGACCCGGAGGAGCACCTGCGGCAGGTGCAGCAGTACGCCGACGCCGGCTTCGACGAGCTCTACGTCGCCAACATGGGCCCGCACCACCAGGACATGATCGAGTTCTACGCCAAGCAGGTGCTCCCGCAGCTGCAGTCGCGGTGACCGGTCAGCGGGTGGCCGCCGCCTTCTCGCGGGCGGCCATCCGCTCGCGCTGGGGCACCACGACGTACTTCGGGTCGCGCGCGGAGTCGAGCCCCGCCTCGAAGATGCCGAAGCGGGTGGCCAGCGAGGCACCGAGGTACGTCGCGCCGGCGAGCGCCGCGACGGCGCGAGAGCGACCGCCGGCCAGCAGGCTGGCGCCCGTGGCGACCGCGGTCGCGTTGCGGGCGATCGACATCAGCCTGCCGGGACGGCCCGTGCGGTAGGGCTCGGCGACGAGCCCGCGCCGCTTGAGGATCGACTCCGCCGCGGCGATCTCCAGCGCCGCGCCGAGCAGCGCCATCGTGCGCGCCGGACCCGCCTGGTCGAGCGGCACCAGCATCATCGCCAGCCCACCGGCTGCCTGCGCGCCGGACCCGGCGAAGACGAACGGCAGCTCGCGGTGCGCCTCGTGCCACGCCGGCACGGCGGTGTCGGAGATCAGGGCTGCGGTGTAGGTGGTCAGGGGGGGACCGAACACCGCTGCGCCCACGCCGGCCAGGCGGCCCACGGCGGGGAGGATCCCGGTCACGTGGGAGGCGGCCGCGGCGCCCGACAGGGCGCTGAACGGCGCCAGGATGAACGACCCGACCGACAGCGGCGAGGTCGGCTTGATCACCCGGAGCATCTTGAGGAAGCGCTCCGGACGGCCGAGGTCGTGGATCAGCGCGGCCGTGCCGACCATCGCTCCACCGGCGGCGGCGAGACGGGTGACCCGCTCCAGGTCGGGGCGGTCGGTGAGCGCGGCGCCCTCGGCCAGGACGGCCGAGCAGCCGGCCAGCCCGCCGACGAAGAGGTAGAGCGGGACGTCGGGGGTCTTCCACGTCGGGGTCTTGAGGATCTGGCGGCCGTAGTAGGACTGGAACTCCGCCTCCGGCACCATCGACCGCTCGCCACGGCCGCCTCCGCGCGGGCTCACGTGCGCCGTCCCGCGAAGGCGGCGACGCCGAGGCCGACGATGCCCACCGCGGCAGCACCCACGTGGCGCCACATCGAGCCGAGGTCCTTGGTGGTGACGACCGGGTCCGGCGGGAGGCCGTAGACCTCCGGCTCGTCGAGCAGCAGGAAGAACGCGCCGTCGCCGCCCACCCCGTCGTCGGGGTCGCGGCCGTAGAGGCGCGCCACGTCGACGCCCTTGTCGTGCAGCTCGGCCAGGCGCTGGTCGGCACGCTGGCGCAGCTCGGAGACCTCGCCGTACTGGATGGACTCGGTGGGGCAGGCCTGTGCGCACGCCGGCGTCTGGCCCTCCTTCAGCCGGTCGTAGCACAGCGTGCACTTGAACGCCCGGCCGTCCTCGGGACGGATGTCGATCACGCCGTAGGGGCAGGCCGCCACGCAGTAGCCGCAGCCGTTGCAGATGTCTGGCTGGACGACCACGGTGCCGTACTCGGTGCGGAACAGCGACCCGGTGGGACAGACGTCGAGACAGGCGGCGTGGGTGCAGTGCTTGCACACGTCGGAGGACATCAGCCAGCGCACCCCCGAGTCGCCGGACTCCGCGCCCTGGGGGTCGGGGTCCTGGGGGTCGGTGCCGGGGAGCGAGAACGACGGCATGCCGAGGTCGGTGGTGGTGGTCGGGGGGACCGGCTGCTCGACGAACGCGACGTGGCGCCAGGTGCTCGCGCCCAGCTCGGCGGTGTTGTCGTAGGACATGCCGGTCATGAGGTAGCCGTCGTCGGGCACCTCGTTCCATTCCTTGCAGGCCACCTCGCAGGCCTTGCAGCCGATGCACACCGAGGTGTCGGTGAAGAACCCCATGCGCGGCGGGTGGTCGTCGTAGCCGGCGTCGCCGGTCACGTCGTCCAGCCGGCCCCACAGGCTCTCCTCGGAGAACAGGCTCATCGATCGGCACCTCCGTCGGTGGTGTCCACGGCGTCGGCCACCCCGGCGCGGCGGCGGTAGTCCTCGACGTACTGGCGCAGTGCGGGTCCGCGCGGACGTCGGCCGGGCCGGATGTCGCAGGTGCCGACCTTGTCCTGGATGTAGACGTTGGGGTCCATCGTGATGTTGACCAGGTCGTTGGGCGAGTCGCCCGTCGTGAGGCCGTTGCTGCCCCAGTGGTAGGGCAGGCCGACCTGCTCGACCCACTGGTCGCCCAGCCGCAAGGACCGCATCCGGTCGGTCACGAGCACGCGCGCCTCGATCGCCGCCCGGGCCGTGGCGATCGTGGCCCAGTCGCCGTGGGTCAGCCCCCGCTCCTGCGCCAGCCGCGGCGAGACCTCGCAGAACGGCTCGGGCTGCAGCTCGGTGAGGTAGGGCAGGGTGCGACTCATGCCGCCCGCGGTGTGGTGCTCGGTGAGGCGGTAGGTGGTGAACACGTAGGGGAAGACCTCGCTCCAGCTCGGGTTGATCTGGTTGGCGGGGTGGTCGAGCTTGCGCCGCGTCGGGTTGTTCTGCTGGCCGTAGAGCGGGTTGTGCACCGGGGACTCCGGCGGCTCGTAGTGCGTCGGCATCGGACCGTCGGCCAGCCCCAGGGGCGCGAACAGCCACGCCTTGCCGTCGGTCTGCATCACGAACGGGTCCTGGCCGCCGATCGCGTCCGGTCCGGTCGCGCCCTCCTCGGGCACGTGGTCCGGCGGCCGGTCGACGACGAAGTCGGGCACGTCGGGACCGACCCACATGCCCTGCTCGGCGTCCCAGGTGATGTAGCGCTTGCGCTCGCTCCACGGCGAGCCGTCCGGTGCAGCCGAGGCGCGGTTGTAGAGCTGGCGACGGTTGGCCGGCCACACCCAGCCCCACTCCGCCGCGACCCAGTCCTGCTCCTGGCCCGGCTTGCGTCGTCGCGCCTGGTTGACCTCGTCGGCGTAGATGCCGCAGTAGATCCAGCAGCCACAGGCCGTCGAGCCGTCCGGCTTGAGCTCGGTGTAGGAGCTCAGCGCGTTGCCGTCGGCGTCGGTGCCGTTGATCTCCTTGAGGACGGACTCCGGATCGGGGTCGCCCTCGTCGTCGGTGGGGTAGTCCCAGGCGAGGTCGAGCAGCGGGCGGTCCATCTCGTCGGTGGAGCCGGCCAGCTTCTCGCGGATGCGCTTGCCGAGCTGGAAGTAGAACCACAGCTCGCTGCGGCAGTCGTCCGGGGGCTCGACGGCCTTGTCGCGCCACTGGATCATCCGCTGGGTCTGGGTGAAGGAGCCGGCCTTCTCGACGTGGTTGGCGGCGGGCAGGAAGAAGACCTCGGTGCCGATCTCCTCCGTGACCATCTCACCGGTCTCGATCTCGGGGCCGTCCTTCCAGAACGTCGCCGACTCGATCATCTGCAGGTCGCGCACGACCAGCCAGTCGAGGTTGGCCATGCCGAGCCGCTGCAGCTTGCCGTTGGCGGATCCGACCGAGGGGTTCTCCCCGACCAGGAAGTAGCCCTTGGTGGTGCCGTCGATCATCCGCTTGACCGTCTCGTAGGTGGAGTGGTCGCCGGTGATTCGCGGCAGGTAGTCGAAGCAGAAGTCGTTGTCCGCGGTCGCCGCGTCGCCCCAGTAGGACTTGAGCAGGCTGACGGCGTAGGAGCGGACGTTGCCCCAGAACCCGGCCTTGCCCTCCTCGCCGGACAGCCACTCGTCCAGGTTCTGGTGCTGGACGGCGTTGGGCATCCAGATGTAGCCGGGGAGGATGTTGAACAGGGTCGGGATGTCGGTCGAGCCCTGGATGCTGGCGTGCCCGCGCAGCGCGAGGATCCCGCCGCCGGGCCGGCCGATGTTGCCCAGCAGCGTCTGCAGGATCGCGGCGGTGCGGATGATCTGCGCCCCGACGCTGTGGTGGGTCCAGCCGACGGCGTAGGCGAACGCGCTCGTGCGCTCGCGCCCGCTGTTGCTGGTCAGCGCCTCGGCGACCTGCCGGAACTGGTCCGGCTTGATGCCGCAGACCTCCTCGACCATCTCCGGGGTGTAGCGCGCGAAGTGGCGCTTGAGGATCTGGTAGACGCAGCGGGGGTCCTGCAGGGTCTCGTCGCGGCGACCCTTCCACGGCACCGGCGCACCGCCCGAGCCGTGGCTCTCCGAGCGCGCCGCGAGGTGGGACTGCTTGGAGCGGTCGCTGTCGCTGGCGCGCGCGGCCTCCTCGGCCTCCTCCGCCTCCTTCTGCAACCGGGCGTCGCGCTTCTCCTGCTCGGGACGCGGGTCCTCCGGCGGGGCGTAGCGCCACGAGATCGGGTCGTAGTGCCCGGCCTCCGGGTCGAAGCCGGAGAAGAACCCGTCGAGGTCCTCGGTGTCGACGAAGTCCTCGTCGATCACGTTGGCCGCGTTGGTGTAGGCCACGACGTACTCGCGGAAGTCGAGCTCGTGCTGCAGCACGTAGTTGACCAGGCCGCCGAGGAACGCGATGTCCGAGCCGGCCCGGATCGGGACGTGCAGGTCACTGACCGCCGAGGTGCGGGTGAACCGCGGGTCGACGTGGATGACCGTCGCGCCGCGCTTCTTCGCCTCCATCACCCACTGGAACCCGACCGGGTGCGCCTCGGCCATGTTGGAGCCCTCGATCAGGATGCAGTCGCTGTTCGCGAGATCCTGCAGGAAGGTGGTGGCCCCACCACGGCCGAACGAGGCACCCAGACCGGGCACCGTGGAGGAGTGTCAAATCCGCGCCTGGTTCTCGATCTGGATCGCGCCCATCGCGGTGTAGAGCTTCTTCATCAAGAAGTTCTCCTCGTTGTCGAGGGTCGCCCCTCCGAGGCTCGCGATGCCGAGGGTCCGCCGCGTGCGCTTGCCGTCGGCCTCCCACTCCCAGAACTCCTTGCGCGTCTTGATCACCCGGTCGGCGATCATGTCGACCGCCGTCTCGAGGTCGAGGTCCTCCCAGTCCGTCCCGTGGGGACGGCGGTACTTCACCGTGGTCACGCGGGAGGGGGAGGTGACCAGCTGCTTGCTGGCGCTGCCCTTGGGACACAGCCGGCCGCGCGAGATCGGGCTGTCCGGGTTGCCCTCGATCTGGGTGACCTTGCCGTCCTTGACGAACACGCGCTGGCCGCAGCCGACCGCGCAGAAGGGGCAGATCGAGTCGACGACCTCGTCGGCCTCGACGGTGCGGGGCTCCAGGCTCTCGCTGCGGGCGGACATCGCCGCCTGCCCGCGGGCCAGCCGGTCCGCACCCGTGACCTGGCGCAGGACCGGCCACCCGAGGAACGCCTTCACGTCTGCGATGTAACCACGGCCGTCAACCACCAAACCCCCGTCCGGCGGGCGAGCGGTCCCCGGTGGTCGAGCGCGCCGAGACCATGCCGGGTAGGTTGACCGGCGGAGGCGTACCTCGTCTGGTGACGGGCGCGGTCCTCAACACCGTTGTGGCCGGGCATCCCGGTCAGGCGGGTTCGATTCCCGTCCGCCTCCGCCAGTCGTTCGCCCGTCCCTGCCCGGAGGAGCCGCCGTGGAGGACCCGCGCCGTCGTACGCCGCGCACCGATGCGGTGCTCGCCGCGCCGGCCGTCGCCTCGGCGGTCACCCGGCTCGGCCGGGCGCGGGTCAAGGCGGTCGTCGCGGAGGTCCTCGCGTCCTGCCGGGCCGGGGAGGTCCGGCCCGACGACGTGGTCCCCGAGGTGGTGCGCCGGCTCCCGGGCTCGGCGGCCTCGATGCGTCCGGTCGTCAACGCGACCGGCGTCGTGGTGCACACCAACCTCGGCCGGGCGCCGCTCTCGACCGCCGCGGTCGAGGCGGTCACCCTGGCCGCCGGGTCGACCGACGTCGAGCTCGACCTCGCCACCGGCGCGCGCGGGTCGCGGGGGGCCGGGGCGCTGGCGGCGCTGGCGGTCGCCGTCCCCGACGCCGGCGGGGTGCACGTGGTCAACAACGGTGCGGCCGCCCTCGCGCTGGTCGCGTGCGCCCTGGGCGCCGGGCGTGAGGTGGTCATCGCCCGCGGCGAGCTGGTCGAGATCGGCGACGGCTTCCGCATCCCCGACCTGGTGCAGTCCCTGGGCGTGCGGCTGGTCGAGGTCGGGACGACCAACCGGGTGCGGCTCGCCGACTACGAGGCCGCGATCGGCCCGGACACGGCGTTCGTGCTCAAGGTGCACCCGTCGAACTTCCGGGTCGAGGGGTTCACCTCCTCGGTGCCGGTGTCGGAGCTGGCCACCCTCTGCAGACCGCGGGGCGTCCCGGTGGTTGCCGACATCGGCTCGGGACTGCTCGCGCCGCACCCCCGGCTGCCCGAGGAGCCCGACGCCACGACGACGCTGCGCGAGGGCGCGTCGTTGGTGACCGCCTCCGGCGACAAGCTGCTCGGCGGCCCGCAGTGCGGGCTGATGCTCGGCGAGGCCGACCTCGTGCACCGGCTGCGACGACACCCCTTCGCCCGGGCGCTGCGCGTCGACAAGCTCACCCTCGCCGCGCTCGAGGCGACGCTCGACGGCCCGCGCTCGCCGGTCGCCGCCGCCCTGCTCGCCCGGCCCGAGGAGCTCCTCGCCCGCGCCCGCCGGCTGGCCCTGCTCATCGGCCCGGAGCTCGCGACCGCCGTCGCCTCCGAGGGACGCGTCGGGGGAGGGGGAGCGCCCGGGGTCACGCTGCCCAGCGCCGCCGTGGCCCTGCCGCCGGCCCTCGCCGCGCCGCTGCGGCTTGGCGACCCGGCGGTGGTCGGGCACGTCCACGACGACCGGCTGCTGCTCGACCTGCTCACCGTGCCGGAGGGCCGCGACGCCGACGTCGCAGACGCCGTACGTCGGGCCGCCGAGACGTCCGCGGGAGCCGGCTGAGGTGCACGTCGTCGCGACCGCCGGCCACGTCGACCACGGCAAGTCGACGCTGGTGCGCGCCCTGACCGGGTCCGACCCCGACCGGCTCGAGGAGGAGCAGCGACGGGGTCTGACCATCGAGCTCGGCTACTGCTGGACCACGCTCGACGGCGTCGGCGAGGTCGCGTTCGTCGACGTGCCGGGTCACGAGCGGTTCCTGTCGACCACGCTGTCCGGGATGGGGCCCGTGCCGGTCACGATGCTCGTGGTCGCGGCCGACGACCCGTGGATGCCGCAGGCCGCCGAGCACCTGGCCGCCCTCGATGCCCTCGGGGTCTCGCGCGGTCTGGTCGTGGTGACGCGCTCCGACCTCGCCGACCCGGCGCGGGCCCTGGCGAGGGCGCGCGCCGAGGTGGACCGCACCTCGCTGGCCGGCGCGCCCACCCTGGCGGTCAGCGGCCGCACGGGCGCCGGTCTCGCCGACCTCCGGGCCACCCTGGCCGAGGTGCTCCGCGCGGTGCCGCCACCGTCGGCCGAGGCCGACGTGCGGCTGTGGGTCGACCGCAGCTTCCACGTGAAGGGGGCCGGCACGGTGGTCACGGGCACGCTCCCGGCCGGGACGGTCTCGGTCGGCGACATCCTCTCCGTCGGCGGCGCCGAGGCGCGGGTGCGCGGCGTCGAGGCGCTGGGTGTCCCGCGCAGCTCGGTCGCCGGCGTCGCGCGCGTCGCCCTCGACCTCGGTGGGCGGGCACCGTCGGTCTCCCGCGGGGACGCGGTGACCACGCCGGAGGCGTTCGAGCCCACCACGGTCGTGGACGTGCGGGTGGGTGATCCTGCGGAGGTGCCGGCGAAACCCTTGCTGCACGTGGGATCCGCGGTCCTCACCGTCCACGCGCGTCCCCTCGCCGAGCACCTGGTGCGGCTGACCCTCGAGCGTGCGCTGCCGCTGCGGGTCGGCGACCGCGCGATCCTGCGCGACCCCGGCAGCCGCGCGCTGTGGGGCGTGCGGGTGCTCGACCCGGCGCCACCCCCGCTGCAGCGGCGAGGTGCGGCCGCGGCACGGGCCGCTGCGCTGCGCGACCACGACGGGAGCCTGGCCGCCGAGCTCGACCTGCGCGGCGTCGTACGACGGTCGCTGCTGCGGCGGCTCGGCGTCGCCGTCGAGCCCGTCCCCCACGGAGCACTGGCCGCGGGGGACTGGCTGGTGGCGCCCGCACGCGTCCCGAGCCTGCGGGAGGGCCTGGCCCGGCTCGCCGCGGAGCGGTCGGTCGCGCCGGCGGAGGCCGCGCACGAGCTCGGCCTGCCCGACCCCGCCCTGGTCGCCGCCCTGGTGGAGCCGCCGCTGCGCCTCGAGGGCGGGCGTGTGACCGCAGGCGAACAGGTGCCGCGGTCGCTGCGGGAGGCCGCTGCCGCCGTCTGCGCCGAGACCGACGGGTTCGCCGCGGTGGAGGCGGGCCGGCTGGACCAGCTCGGCCTGGGTCCGGGTGAGCTCGGCGTGCTGCACAAGGCCGGGCTGCTGCTGCGGATCGACCCGCGCGTCGTGCTGCCGCCGGGCGCCGACGACCGCGCGGTCGAGGTGCTCCGCGGCCTCGAGCAGCCCTTCACCACCAGCGCCGCTCGGCAGGCGCTCGGGACCAGCCGGCGGGTGGTGCTGCCGCTGCTCGGGCACCTCGACCGCACCGGACGCACGGTCCGGCTGCCGGACGACCGGCGCCGCCTGCGCTGATCAGGAGGTCGCGGGGCGCACCATCTCCGGCGTGATGCCGGCCAGGTCGTGGACCCCGGTGAGACCCATGGTGAGGTCGAGCTCGGCGACGACGTTGCCGACGACGTCCTCGATGCCCTGCTGCCCGGCCAGCGCCAGGCCGTAGACGTAGGACCTGCCGAGGAGCACGGCGTCGGCGCCGAGCGCCCGGGCGACGTACACGTCGGCGCCTGACCGCACGCCGCTGTCGAGCAGCACGGTGGGCTCCGGACCGATGGCCTCGCGCACGTCGACCAGGGCGTCCAGCGACGCGATCGCGTTGTCCACCTGGCGTCCGCCGTGGTTGGAGACCACGATGCCGTCCACGCCGAGGTCGAGGGCACGGCGCGCGTCGTGGGGATGCAGGATCCCCTTGAGCACGACCGGGAGGTCGGTGCGGCCCCGCAGCGTCTCGAGGTGCTCCCACGACAGGCCGGGGTTGGAGTAGACGTCGAGGAAGGTCTCCACCGCCGCCCGCGGCTCGGGCGACCGGAGGTTGTCGAGAACGCTGCCCGGGTGGTGGCGCAGGACGTCGAGGAGGCTGCGGATCGCGGCGATCGTCACGTCCGGCTTCGGCGCCGTGACGGGGTTGCCCACGCGCTCGCGGACGAGCTCGCGGAAGCGGCGGTCGCGGGTGTACTGCGCGATGCCGATGCCCCGGCTGAACGGCAGCGACCCGAGGTTGAGGTCGCGCGGCCGCCAGCCCAGCTGCGTGGTGTCGAGGGTGACCACCACGGCACCGGCGTCGACGGCCGCGGCGCGGTCGAGCAGGCTCTGCACGAGCCCCTCGTCCTTGGACCAGTAGAGCTGGAACCATCGCGCCGCGCCTGGCCGCACCTCGTCCATCGCGGTGGCGCACTCCTCCATCGACGAGCTGCCCTGGTTGGAGAGGACGTACGGCGCCCCGGTCGCCGCGGAGGCCCGCGCGGTCAGCACGTCGGCGTCCGGGCGCACCAGCCCGCACGCACCGATCGGCGCGAGCAGCACCGGGGCCGGAAGCGGGCGACCGAAGAGCTCGACCGAGAGGTCCCGCTCCGCCGCCCCCGCCGCCATGCGGGGGACGATCTGCCACTTGTCGAAAGCGGCCCGGTTGCGGCGGACGGTCCGCTCCTCGCCCGCCCCTCCGGCGACGTAGGCCCAGGCCCGCGGGCTCATCCGTCGCTTGGCCCGTGCCTCGAGGGTCGGCGCATCGGTGGGGACCGAGGGGGTCCGCCCGGAGACCCCGGCGCGGTAGATCGCGGCCTGGCGGGCCAGGCCCGGACCGGCGGACACGGCCGGGGACGACATCGACGTGGTGCTGGTGGTCACGTGCTGCTCCTGGGTCGGGGCGAGGACCGGGTCAGGCTAGCCGCGCCGACCACCCCTGGATCTCCCCACGCGGACTGCACGACCCGGAGCAGACGGGGCACACTCGGCGCATGGGCTCCACGCGTCCGGACCGACCCGCCGACGTGCTCGGCCGCTGGCTGGCGTCCGGAGGAGAGTGCCGGGTCCTGGACGAGCGCCACGGCGAGCTGACCGTCGCGCTGCTGACCTGCGACGGCGGTGAGGAGATGGGGCGGGTCGTCGGCCCCGAGCGAGACCTGCGCGCGCTGGTCGACCGGAGGTGATCCGTCGTCCATTCGGACGAGGCGGCCCACGCGCGCTCGCCCCTAGGCTGCCGTCGGCCGCGCTCGGGACGCCGGCGCTCGGAGGGGACATGAAGCAGATGGTCGTCGGCCTGCTGGTCGTGGTGGGGGTCTTCACGGCCGGACCCTGGTTCGCCGGCAAGGTCGGCCCCTCGCTCGCCGACGCGATCACCGAGTGGGCCACGCCGCCCGAGCCGTGCCCGACCGCCACGGCGAGCCCCGAGCCGCACGGCCAGGCCCGCCAGGCCCGCCAGGCCCGCCAGGCCCGCCGCCACCAGCGCCCCGGCCCGAAGCACCCGCGCGTCCGGGCGACCCCGGGCACGACCCCGGCGCCGACCCCGGCGCCGGCCTGCGGGCCGAGCCCCGGCGGTGCACGCGCGAGCGGGTGAGGTCTGGGACGATGGGTGCTCGTGACCTGGCGTGACCGACTGCGGGCTATGAGGATCGACCTCACCCCGCTGCGGGAGTCCCGAGACTTCCGTCTGCTGTTCCTGGCCGGGACGGTGTTCTACCTCGGCGGCATGGTCAGCTACGTCGCGATCCCGTTCCTCGTCTACCGCCTGACCGGCTCCAACTTCGCGGTCGGTGCGATCGCGCTGGTCGAGCTGGTGCCGCTGGTCGTCTTCGGCCTGTACGGCGGCGCGCTGGCCGACCACGTCGACCGACGCAGGCTGCTCATCGGCACCGGCGTGGCGCAGGCGGTGCTGACCGCGGTGCTCGCGGCCAACGCCGTGCGGGAGCGGCCCAGCGTGGCACTGATCTTCGGCGTCGCCGCCCTGCTGACCTCGGCGAGCGCGCTGCAGCGCCCCTCGCGCGAGGCGGTGATGCCGCGCACGGTGCGCCACGACCAGATCACCGCCGGCAACGCCCTGACCTCGCTGGGCATGCAGGGCGGGGTGCTGCTGGGGCCGGCGATCGGCGGGCTGCTGATCGCCTACGTCGGCATCGGCTGGTGCTTCGTCATCGACGTCGTCGGCCTGGTCGTCGCGACCTCGCTCTACGTCGCGATGCGGCCCTACCCGCACACCGACGCGACCACGCCCCCCAGTCTGGCGGGCATCGCGGAGGGCATGCGCTACGCCGTCGGACGGCGCGACCTGCTGGGCACCTACCTCGTCGACCTCGCGGCGATGCTGCTGGCGATCCCCGTGGTCCTGTTCCCCGCCCTGGTCGACGACGTCTTCGGCCGGCCCGAGCTGCTCGGCATGCTCTACAGCGCCGAGACGGTCGGTGCCCTCGCCGCCACGGCACTCTCGGGGTGGACCTCACGGGTGCACCACCACGGACGGGCGATCGTCACGGCCGCGGCGGTCTACGGGCTCTTCATCGCACTGGCCGGGCTCGCCCCGTCGATCTGGACGTGCGCCCTCGTGCTGGCCGGCGCCGGTGCCGCCGACATGGTCTCCGCAGTCTTCCGCGGCACGGTGTGGAACCAGACGATCCCCGAGCACCTGCGGGGGCGGCTGGCCGGGATCGAGATGCTGTCGTACTCCCTCGGCCCGCTGGGCGGGCAGGTCCGTGCCGGGCTGGTGGCGGACGCCTGGAACGTGCGCGGCTCGATCACCTCCGGCGGTCTCGCCTGCGTCGGCGGCGTGCTGCTGACCGCCGCCTGGCTGCGCGACTTCTGGTCCTACGACTCCCGCACCGACCCGTACGCCGTCGCCGAGCGCGCGCTGCGCGCCGCCCGCGGGGAGCGTCCCGACACCTGAGGTGCGGCATGCGCGTGCGGATCCGGCCCGACGGGGTACGACGTGTCGTGATGACAGGCACAGGTCCGCGCGGGACGGTGGTCGCATGACCTCTCAGACACTCGATGGGGACGTTCCGCTCCTCGTCATCGGAGCCTCGGCGGGCGGCGTCGAGGCGCTGCGGGACCTGGTGCGGGGGCTCCCCGAGGATCTCGGGGCCGCCGTGCTCGTGGTGCTGCACGTTCCGCCCGACGCTCCGAGCGCACTCCCGGCGATCCTGCAACGGGACGGCCGCCTGTCCGTGGCCACGGCGCGGCACGGCGACCGGCTGGTGGCCGGTCGGCTGCTGGTCGCCCCGCCCGATCACCACCTCGTGGTCGACGACGGCCAGGTGGTGCTGACCCACGGTCCGCGGGAGAACGGCCACCGGCCGGCCGTGGACGTGCTCTTCCGCTCGGCTGCTCGCGCCCGGGGTGACCGGGTGGCCGGCATCGTGCTGTCCGGCGCGCTGGACGACGGCGCGGCGGGCACGGTCGCGATCGCCTCCCACGGGGGGCTGGTGCTCACGCAGGATCCGGAGGAGGCTCTCTACCGCAGTATGCCGGAGGCCGCGGCCCGCGCGAGCGGTGCTGCGGGGCTTCCGGTCCACGCGCTCCCTCGCGCCGTCGACGAGTGGCTGACCGCGCTGCCCCCGAGCACGCCGGGCCCGGCGAAGGGATCACCGATGGAAGCCGAGGTCCTCATGGCAGAGCTCGACCCGCACACGATGCACTCCCACGACCGGCCGGGCGAGGCCGCCGGCTTCGGCTGTCCCGACTGCGCTGGTGCCCTGTTCCAGATCGAGGAGGGCGGGTTGTGGCGCTACCGTTGCCGCGTCGGTCACGCGTGGTCGCCGGAGAGCCTCCTGGCGCAGCAGACCCTCGCCATGGAGGGCGCCCTGTGGATGGCGTTGCGGACCCTCGAGGAGAAGGCGGTGCTCAACCACGACATGGCGGAGAAGGCACGCGTCGAGGGACACACGCTGACCGCCTCCAGGTTCGAGAGCAGCGCACGAGACACTCGACAGGCGGCCGAGCTGGTCCGGCAGCTGATCGAGCAGATCGGCGGCGGAGGTGCACGCGTCGGCGACGTGGACGGCGACCGCACCGGTGCGGGATGAGAGGGTGAGCGTGGCACAGGACCAGGACGACGCGTCCTTCGAGGCGTTGTTGCACCACATCAGGGACCAGCGAGGCTTCGACTTCACCGGCTACAAGCGGGCAAGCCTGCAGCGCCGGGTGCAGCGTCGCATGGAGGTCGTGGGCTGCCGGGACTACGAGGACTACCTCGACCTGCTGCAGCTGCGGTCCGAGGAGTTCACCCACCTGTTCAACACGATCCTGATCAACGTCACCAGCTTCTTCCGGGACCGGGACTCGTGGGCACACCTGCAGTCCGAGCTGCTGCCGGCGATCCTGGCGAACCGGACGGACCAGCCCATCCGGGCATGGAGCGCCGGGTGCGCCTCGGGCCAGGAGGCCTACACCCTGGCGATGGTGCTGGCCGAGGAGATCGGCATCGAGGCGTTCCGCGAGCGGGTCAAGATCTACGCCACCGACGTCGACGAGGAGGCGCTCACCCAGGCCCGCCAGGCGACGTACACCGAGCACGAGATGGCCGGGGTCGACCCGGCCCTGCGCGAGAAGTACTTCGAGGTCCTCGGCGACCGCTTCGTCTTCCGCAAGGAGCTGCGTCGCTCGGTGATCTTCGGCCGCAACGACCTGGTGCAGGACGCCCCGATCTCCCACGTCGACGTGCTCACGTGCCGCAACACGCTGATGTACTTCAACGCCGAGGCCCAGTCGCACATCCTGGGGCGCCTCCACTTCGCGCTGCGGCCCGAGGGAGTGCTCTTCCTCGGCAAGGCCGAGATGCTCCTGACCAACACCGGCTTCTTCCGGCCCGTCGAGCCCAAGCGCCGGTTCTTCCGCAAGATCCCGATCGACGCCCGAGACCAGGCGGCCAAGGGGCTGGGAGCCCGGTTCGGGTCCTCGGAGGGCGACGGGCACGACACCGCACCGTTGCTGCAGGCCGCGCTCCTGTCGTCGGCCGACGCCCAGATCGTGCTGGACGCCGACGGGCGGCTGGTCCTGGGCAACAACCGGGCGATGCACCAGTTCGGGCTCACCGCCCGTGACCTGGGCCGGCCCCTCCAGGACCTCGAGGTGTCGTTCCGACCCGTGGAGCTGCGCGGCCCGATCGAGGACGTCCGCAGCCAGCGGCGGTCGGTGTGGGTCCGCGACGTGGAGCACGTGCGCGGCGGCGAGTCCTCCGTGTACGACGTCCAGGTGGTCCCGCTGGTCGACGAGTCGGGTGCGGACACCGGCACGACCGTGATCTTCCACGACGTGACCCAGGCCCGGCGGCTGCAGCGGGAGCTCAGCGTCGCCAACCGCCAGCTCGAGGTGGCCTACGAGGAGCTGCAGAGCACCAACGAGGAGCTCGAGACCACCAACGAGGAGCTGCAGAGCACGGTGGAGGAGCTCGAGACCACCAACGAGGAGCTGCAGAGCACCAACGAGGAGCTCGAGACGATGAACGAGGAGCTCTACTCGATGAACGACGAGCTGCGCATCACCAACGACGCGCTGCAGGACCGGCAGGACGAGATCGAGCGGCTCAACCGCTTCATGAGTGCGGTGCTCGGCAGCCTCAATGCGGGCGTGGCGGTGGTCGACGGTGCCATGCTCGTGCAGGCCTGGAACTCCCGGGCGGAGGACCTGTGGGGGGTGCGGGCCGACGAGGCGATCGGCCAGCACGTGATGAACCTCGACATCGGGCTTCCCGTGGAGCAGCTGCGCCAGGTCCTGCGGTCCCATCTGTCCGGGGCGAACGACGGTGCCCCCGAGGAGCAGGTGCTCGAGGCGGTGAACCGTCGCGGGCGCGCCGTGCAGGTGCGCGTGACCGTGAGCCACCTGGCCGACCACGGCCAGGACGCGGCCGGCGCGGTGCTGGTGATGGACCTCGCTCCGTCGGGCCCTGCTCCGGAGTGAGGAGGGTGAGTCCGAGGATGAATCCACCCTGCGGAGGTGGGTACCAGGACGGACCAGGCGTCATCTGCCAGGGCGGGCAGGCGTCGCCGACGAAGAGCTCGGAAGTGCAGGTGGTCGCATGACCGACCCGGTGAGGCGTGCGTCGCCTGAGGACCTGGTGCGCGAGAGCAGGGCGCTGCGCGAGTGGTCCCGGACCCTCCGCTCGTGGAGCGAGGGCACGCGCCGTCGCACCGGCGGCGCGCGCAGGACGTGGCAGGCCCAGCAGCTGGAGGCCTCGCTGAGGGCGAGGACCGGCGAGCCCGCGACGCCGCAGCCCCCGGCCGAGCCCGTCGAGCCGTCCGGCGCAGACGGCGACGCGACAGAGGTGCCGGCCGAGGAGTCGGCTGACGAGGTCTCGATGGGCGAGGTCCCGGTGACCGACCTGTTCGTGATCCTCGTGGAGAACCACGACTTCGAGGTTCGTGAAGCGGTGCGCCAGCTCCTGCTCGGCATGCTCGCGGCCGGCTATCCCGAGGACGCGGAGAACCTGTCGGCCTCCGACGCGATGGACATCCTCGAAGCGATCCTCGGCAGCGAGCGTGGCTGAGCCGCACCCGGGTACGGCTGCACCATGAGCGACTCACCGCGGGAGGACCACGTCGCGAGCCGGGCCGAGCTGCTGCCGGAGGAGCAGGAGGCCGGGAGCGAGGACGCCGAGGGGCAGGCCGAGGCGATCCTCGAGGACTCCGAGCGTCGCACCCAGGACCCGTCGGGGACCCGCAACGCCTCGAGCCAGACGCTCGGTGAGGAGCAGCCGGGTCACTGACCCCGGGGACCGGGCACGCGTGAGGCGCACCCGTCTGAGTGCGTCTGAGTGCACCCCGGCGTCGTGCCGCGAGCCGGCCGCACCGTTTGGGGGTGCAGCGTGCCGGGCAGGGAGACCACATGAGTGAAGACCAGCTGCAGCCCATCGACAGCCTCGACGACCGTGGCGTGGAGGACGTCCTCGACGAGGGCTACTCGCCGGCCGAGAAGCCGATCGGCAGCCGCGCGCACGGCACCACCCCGGCCGAGGTGGCCGAGGGGGAGACCCTCGACGAGCGGGTTGCGCAGGAGGAGCCGGAGGTCGACCCCTACGAGGAGGCGCACGCCGGCATCCCTGACGAGGAGTCCGGCGACGACGTGGGCGACGCCCGTGCCGGTCGGCTGACCGCTCCCGACGAGGGGACCCGCGAGGACGCCGAGAAGGACCTGGTCGCCGAGGACCACGGCATCGACGGCGCCGCCGCGAGCGCCGAGGAGGCCGCGGTGCACGTCATCGAGGAGGACGAGACGCCGATCCCGTGACGCCGACGGGCTCGACCAGCCCGAACGGGACGGTGTAGGTGCCGTCGGGCAGGCGCAGGTGGTAGCGCGTCCGCCCGACCTTGACCACGCATCCGACCAGGCCGTGCAGCGCGCCCGGCGCCAGCACACGCGCCCCGCACCCCACTCCCAGCCGCTGCGGCAGTGCGCCGCGGGCCAGGGCGGACAGCTCGGAGGCGTAGGTCGGGTGGATGGCCTCCGGAGGCACGGGGCGTCCGTGGTGGGTCCAGGAGAAGACCCGTTCGAGCGTCGGTCGCGCGGCGCACGGCCGGCACAGCAGCACCCGGTCGGGCCGGCGGTGGCGGTCGGCGGTGTGGCCCTGGGGGCAGACCCCGACCCAGGCGCCCGGGACCCGGGGCGCGGAGGTCGGCACGCACCGCTCGCCGCTCGAGCCGATGCGCCGGGCGGCCGCCTGCCAGCGCGGCCCGTGGCCGGCGCGCGGGCCGGCCAGGGCATGGGCGACCTCGTGCAGGATGGTGTCGCGCACCTCCGCCTCGGAGTGCAGGCGGGTCAGCGGCGCCGAGAGCCCGATGACGCGGTCGGTGTAGCGGCAGATGCCGGCCCGGCTCTTGGCCCGGTCGAAGTCCACACGCCACCCGACGAGGCCGTGCTCGGCCAGCAGCTCCAGGGCGAGGTCGTGGGCGTCGTGCAGGTCCATGGAGGCGAGAGTAGGCCGCCCCGCCGACAGGTCCGATCCAGGCCCTCCGGTCCTGTCCATACCGGGACCGCGGCGGCACAGTGGAGGGGCCCCAGCTCGACACCAGCACCACCCCGCGCCTCGCAGGACCCACCAGGAGACGGCCATGACGGTCAGCTACGACGGACTCAAGGGTGTGCAGCATCGCACGTGGAGCAGTGGTGACTACGCCAACATCGCGCGGCTGACGGTGCCGCTGGCCCAGGAGCTCGTCGACGCCGTCGACCCGTCGCCGGGCTCGCGGGTGCTCGACGTGGCGACCGGCACCGGTCACGCCGCCCTCGTCGCCGCGCGCCGGTTCTGCGAGGCGACCGGGCTCGACTACGTCGCGGGCCTGGTCGAGCGGGCGCGCGAACGGGCCCGGGCCGAGGGGCTGCAGGTCGACTTCGAGGTCGGCGACGCGGAGGCGCTGCCCCACCCCGACGCGTCGTACGACGCGGTGCTGTCCTCGATCGGCGTCATGTTCGTCGCCGACCACCAGCGCGCCGCCGACGAGCTCGTGCGGGTGTGCCGGCCCGGTGGCCGGGTCGGGGTCGCCAGCTGGACCCCCGAGGGCTTCGTCGGTCGCCTGCTCCGCGTGGTGGCCGGTCACGCACCGCCACCGCCCGGGGTGCAGCCACCGACCCGCTGGGGTTCCTCCGGTGTCGTGGCCGAGATGCTCGGCGACCGGGTCGAGGACGTCGAGGAGACCGTGCTCACCGTGCGCGAGCGGTTCCTCAGCCCTGAGCAGTTCGCCGACCTGTTCCTCGAGGACTACGGCCCGACCCACCAGGCCGCCCTGCGGCTCGACGCCGCCGGACGGGACGCGCTGCGGCGGGACCTGGTCGACCTGGTCGCGGCGTCCAACCTCGCCGACGACGGCACGGTCGCCACTGACTGGGACTACCTCGTCGTCACTGCGCGGCGGCGCTGACCCGCGTGCTCGCCGAGTGCTGGGCAGGCCCGGCCGAGGGCCGGCTCAGCGACGCCGGTCCGCAGCGAACGCCGCGAGGTTGACCGCGCCCCAGCCGAGCGTCACCCCCAGGACCTTGGTGCGGGAGCTCCCGGTCGTCGTGCTGCCCAGCGTGGCCGCGTCGGTGAGGTCGCCGGCCAGCCGCAGCGCGAGCGCCACCGGCACCAGGCGAGGCGGTCCGAAGGCCCCGAGGAGCGAGATCGGCAGGTCGCGACCGGCGTAGGTCGTCGACAGCCGCCGCGACGTGAGCCGGTCGACGTCGGCGGGTAGGGCGCTGTGGAGGTGCTCCGGCTGGGCGAGGGCGTAGGCGCCGTAGACCGCCGTCGCGAGCTGGACCAGCCGCGTGCGGGGGTAGGTCGGCATCAGGCGTTCTCGGCCGAGGGCGGGTGCGGCACGTTGTCGTCGTCGACCTGCACCGCCTGTCCGGGGTCGACGGTGTCGTCGGTGCTGTCCCGGTCGCCGTCGGGCAGCAGCTCCCGCTCCTCGTCGGTGAGGTCCTGACCGAGGTCGTCGGGGTCCTGGGCGTCGGGAGGGGTCATCGTCATGCCGGGGACGTACCCCGCGCCCGCGCGGGCAACCGCTGGACCCGCCTCGTCGGCTCGTCGGCTCGTCGGCTCGTCGGGCGGGCCGGGCCACGCGACCTTCGTCACCCCGGCCATCTGCGACGTCGAGGCCGGGGTGGCCGTGGCTCGGAGGGGGTACGTCCCCGCCATGACCTCCCTCTGGCACGCGACCCGTCCCTCGAGCCCCGATCGCGCCCTCGGTGCGGACCCACTCCCGGACCGCGCCGACCTCGTCGTCGTCGGTGGGGGCCTGACCGGCCTCACCACCGCCCTCCTCGCCCGCCGCGCCGGGCTCGAGGTCCTCCTCCTCGAGGGCCGCACGCTGGGCGCCGCCGCGTCGGGCAACACCACCGCCAAGATCAGCCTGCTGCAGGGCACGGTCCTCTCGGCCATCCGCAAGCACCACGACCAGTCGGTGGTCGACGCCTACGTCCGCTCCAACACCGAGGGCCGCGACCTGCTCGCCGGCCTGATCGAGGAGCTCGGCGTCACCACGCAGCGTGAGACCGCCTTCACCTACGCCAACACCGAGCAGGGCCTGCGCAGCGTCGAGCAGGAGTACGCCGCAGCCGTCGCCGCAGGGCTGCCGGTGCGGTGGAGCGACGACCTCGAGCTGCCCTACGACGTGGCGGGCGCGATCGCGCTCGACGGGCAGCTGCAGGTGCACGCGATGGAGCTGCTCGAGGCGCTCGCCCAGGCCTTCGAGACCGAGGGCGGCCGCATCGTCGAGCGGGTGCGCGTGGTGAAGGTCGGGCTCGGCGAGACCGTCCTGCACACCACGGGCGGCGACGTGCGCGCCGACGCGGTGGTGATGGCGACCGGCGCCCCGGTGCTCGACCGCGCCGCGCACTTCTCCCGCGTCGTGCCCCAGCGCTCCTACGCCCTGTCCTTCGCGCTGCCCGACGACGCCACCGTGCCGCACGGGATGTATCTCTCCGCGGACAGCCCCAGCCGGTCGGTGCGCTACGCGCCCTCCGAGCAGGGACGTCTGCTGCTCGTCGGTGGCAACGGCCACGAGGTGGGGCGTGAGCCGCACACCGACCGCCGGGTCGACGAGCTGGTCGGCTGGACCCACGAGCACTGGGGTCCGGCGTCGCTGACCCACCAGTGGTCGGCGCAGGACTACGAGGCCGAGAACCGGCTGCCGATCGTGCAGCAGCTGCCGGGCAAGGCGCGCGTGTGGCAGGTCAGCGGCTTCCAGAAGTGGGGCTACACCAACGGTCCGGCCTCCGCGGTCGCGCTGGTCGCCGCGGTGACCGGGGGGACGGAGCCGTCGTGGCGCGACGGCCTGCGCAAGCGCGTGCCGACGGTGCGCGACCTCGGCTCCGCCGCCGTGGCGCAGCAGAAGGTCGGCTGGCACATGACCCGCGGCTGGGTCGAGGCCCTCGTCGACGGGCACGACGACCCCGCCCCGGGCGAGGGCGTCGTGCGGCGCGAGGGGGCCAAGGTGGTGGCGACCTCCAACGTGGACGGGCGGGTGTGCTCGGTGTCCGGCGTCTGCCCGCACCTCGGCGGCGTGGTGCGCTGGAACGCCGCCGAGCAGTCGTGGGACTGCCCGCTGCACGGATCGCGCTTCGCGCCCGACGGGTCGGTGCTGGAGGGGTTCGCGACGCGCGGGCTGGGCTGAGGACCCTGGCTGCGACGTCCGCAGCCTCGCGGCCGAAGTGTCACCACCAAGACCCAGGAGAGGTGTCACCGATGTCTTGAGGCGGAACCGTCACCGATCTCCTGAGACAGGAGAGGAATGCGGATGTGTTGCACAGGATCGAACATGTGTTTGTATAGCGTCACCGCGTGCGGTAGCATGGGTGCATGAACTCGTTGCACGCCGCACTCGTCCAGGCGCATGCCGCGCTGGACGCGGCGACGGTGCGCGACGAGCAAGGACGGGTGCTCGGCTGGGTCGGGCTGGCGGACGTGGCGCCCGAGGAGCTGGCCGAGATGGTGCGGCTGCAGGCCAGGTTGCAGGCCCGTCAGGACGGGCTGCGGCTGCACGTGCTCGGCGCCGCGGAGGCCTCGGACGCCCGCGCCGCCACCGGCGCGAGCGACACCGAGTCGTGGGCCGCGCGAGCCGGGGGGACCAACCGGCCGCGGACGTGGGGCGCGCTCGGGGTGGCCCAGCGGCTGGAGTCGACCTACCCTCACGTGCGGGCCGCGTTGACCGCCGGTGAGATCACCGAGGACCACGCCCGGATCATCGTCCGGGCGTGCGAGAAGGTCCGCGACACCCTGGAGCGCCTGCGGATGGACGCCCGGGTCCGCGGCCTGAGCGAGGAGCAGGTCGCCGCAGCCGTGCCGAGCATCAGCCCCGAGGAGCTGGCCGGGTGCGAGCAGGTGCTGGTCGACAAGGCGCTGCGGATGCCGCCGCGGCGCCTGGCCGCGGCCGCACGCCGCGTCCTGGCCCCGCTCCGCACCCGGGTGCAGGTCCGCCTGCCCGACGTCGACCCCGACACCGGGCAGCTGAGCGAGGTCGACCTGGCCGACGTCGTGGCCGACGACCAGCTCCGCGAGGCCGAGCGGCAGGCCGAGCTGCACACCTACCTGACCCTGGAGCAGGACGAGCACGGCTGGTGGTCGGGCCGGTTCTGCCTCCCACCGCTGGCCGGGCAGACGCTGCGCCTGCAGCTGGAGCACCGCACCTCACCACGCCGCGCCCACCTGCGCACCACCGACCCCGACCGGTGGCACCCCCACAGCGTGCAGGTCGACCCACCCGCCACCGACGGCACCGGCGCCACCAACGCCACCGAGCAGCCCGTGACCCACGCCGAACGGCTCGGCGCGGCGTTCTGCGAGCTGCTCGAGCACCTGCCCACCGACGCCCAGGGCCGCTTCGGCACCAACGACGTCACCATCGTGGTCCACGTCGACCAGACCCGCCTACGAGAAGGTCTCGGCAGCGCCACCCTCGCAAGCGGTGAGGAGATCTCGATCTCCCAGACCCGGCGCCTGGCCTGCAACGCCCACCTCCTGCCGATGGTGCTCTCCGGCGACTCGGTCCCCCTCGACCTCGGCCGCGAGAGACGGCTCTTCACCCGACATCAGGCCCTCGCACTGTCCGCCACCCACGACTCCTGCGCGGCCCAGGGCTGCGATCGGCCATTCGCCTGGTGCGAGCTGCACCACCTGGTCCCCTGGAGCCAGCTGGGAACCACCGACCTCGACAACGCCGTGCCCCTGTGCGGGCACCACCACCGACGCATCCACGACCCGCTCTACCACCACCACGTCCTGCCCGACCGGTCCATCGCGTTCGAGCACCGATGGCCCAGCCGCCACTCACCCAGCCACCAACGCCGCGCCCTGCGCGCGCGGGCGGCGTGACGGTGAGCTCAGCGCTGGTCGCGGATCGACTCGTCCCCGCGTGGGTCGGAGGCGGCGCCCGAGCCCTCCTCGTCGTCGAACTCCGCGCCCTTGGCGGGGGTGTCGGCGGTCTTGTCGGGCACCGCGTCGGCCCCGGTGACGGGGCCGTCGGTCTCGGAGACCTCGGTGCGGGTGCTGTCCTGCTGGTCCTCGGGCGTGGACTCGTCGGGGGTCGTCATGACGGTGACCTACCCGGCCCTGCGGCGGTCAACCCGTGCTGCTCGCAGTCGGTGTGCCCCTGCCCGTCGCACGAGGTGGCCAGGGGCGGGGCGCCGACCCCGCAGTGGCTGAGCCGCCGCAGGTGCTCGGCCGGCTCGGGCTCCTCCGCCGTGTCGAGCACCGCGTGGTGCACCAGGGTCCCGGCGAGCACGGCGCCCAGCGCCATCAGCCCGGCGCACACCAGCACCGCGGTGGCGAACCCGTCACCGAACGCGACCGGGTCGGCGTACACCCGGCCGTCGAGGCCCGCGATGGTCGGGATCCCGGCGACCGCGACGAGGCCGCCGGTGCGCGCGACGGCGTTGTTGACGCCCGAGGCGAGGCCGGCGTGCTCGTCCGGGGCGGAGGCGAGTGCGGTGGCGGTGAGCGGCGCGACCATCGTGGCGAGGCCGAGGCCGATCACGACGACGGCGGGGACCACGTCGAGGAGGTACGACGCGTCCTGGCCGATGCGCAGCAGGAGCAGCAGGCCGGTCGCGCAGACCAGGGGACCGACGGTCATCTGCAGCCGCGGGCCGATTCGCGCGGCGAGCTGGCCGGACCGCGACGACAGTGCGAGCATCACGACGGTGATCGGCAGCAGCGCGGTCCCGGCGAGCACGGGCCCGTAGCCCGCGACCACCTGCAGCTCGATGACCAGCAGGAAGAACACCACGCCGATCGCGGCGTAGACCACGAAGGTGACCAGGTTGGCGGCGGTGAACTGCGAGGAGCGGAACACCTCCGGCGGCAGCATCGGGTGGGTGGAGCGCCGCTCGACCACGACGAAGGCGACGCCTGCGAGGACGCCGAGCACCGCGGCGGGGACCGTGAGCCCGCCGCCACCGGAGCCGGCCTCGATCAGCGCGTAGGAGAGCCCGCCGAGCGTCAGGGCGCCGAGCACGGCGCCTGCCGGGTCGAGCCGGCCGGCGGCGTGGGTGTCGCGCGACTCCGGCACGTGACGGCGGGCGATCCACACCACCAACGCGGCCAGCGGGACGTTGATGAAGAACACCCAGCGCCACGAGCCGACGTCGACCAGCCAGCCGCCGAGGAACGGGCCGATCGCGGTCGCGACGCCGCCGAGACCGGACCAGGCGCCGATCGCGCGGGCGCGGTCCTCGGGCACGAACGAGGCCTGCAGCATCGCCAGGCTGCCCGGCGTGAGCAGCGCGGCGCCGACGCCCTGCAGCGCCCGGGCGGCGACCAGGACCGCGGCCGAGGGTGCGACCCCGCACAGCAGCGAGGCGAGCGCGAACCAGACGACCCCGACCACGAACACCCGCCGCCGGCCCAGGCGGTCGCCCAGACCCCCGCCGAGCAGGATGAACGACGCGAGGGTGAAGGAGTAGGCGGTCACCGTCCACTGCAGCGTGGTGAAGGAAGCGTCGAACGAGCGGCCGATCGCGGGCAGCGCCACGTTGACCACGGTGGCGTCGATGCCGGCCAGGCCGGAGCCGAGGATCGCGGCGAGCAGCAGCCACCGGCCCTGGGGACTCGCGAAGCGCACCACGAGGCACAGCGTGGCACGGCGGGGTGAACGCCGGGCGCCTCAGCCGCGCAGGACCGTCAGGGCCCCGAGCGCGGCGAGGACCAGCACCCCGGCCGTGAGGGCCGCCGCGAGGGGCCGGGCAGCGCGCACCTCGCCCCGGGACAGCCCGGCCTGCACCCGCCGCAGCCGGTCCTCCGCCGCGGCGAGCACCGCGACCCCCAGCACCAGTGCCACCGCCCAGGCCGGCGTCGGACCGGTGTGGGCGAGCAGCGCGGCGGTGCCGAGCACGCCGAGGCCGGTGCGCTGCCAGGCGAGCAGCGTCCGCTCGGCCTGCAGCCCGGGCAGGTCGTCGCGACCGGGGTCGCTCACCGGCGGACCGCGTCGAGCACGAGCACCACGGTGACGGCCGCGACCAGCACGACCACGAGCGAGACCGCGCGCGGGAGGGACGAGGTCGGCAGTGGCTCGCCCGCGTGCATCGCCCGCTCGGTCGAGGCCCACCGCCGGTGGGCGAGCACCGCGCCCACCGCGCCACAGGCGACCAGCACCAGGGCGAGGACCGTGCGCAGCACCTGCGCACCGGACACCAGCTCGGAGACCGCGACCCCGCCCGCCACGAAGGCCAGGCTGGTGCGGACCCAGGCCAGGAACGTGCGCTCGTTGGCGAGGGTGAAGCGGTAGTCGGCCGGCGGGCGCGGGTCCGTCATGCCGCCAGGCTCCCACACGGTTTGCCCGTGCACCGGCCAGGCAACGGTGAGGTCATGGCAGACCAGGCAGAGACCCAGGAGCAGCGCTTCGTCGACGCGGTGGACGGCATCCGCATGTGCATGCTGGTCACTCGGGCCGGCAACGAGCCGCACGCCCGGCCGATGGCGATCCAGGAGACCGAGGACGACGGCACCGTGTGGCTGTTCGCCACGGCCGACTCCGGCAAGGTCGAGCAGGTCGAGCAGGACCCGCACGTCGCGCTGGTCTACCTCGACGGAGGCACCTACGTCTCGGCGACGGGCGTTGCCGAGGTGTCGACCGACACCGAGCGCAAGCGTGAGCTGTGGAACAAGTGGGCCGAGGCGTGGCTGCAGGACGGGCCGGAGGACGACAACGCCGTGCTGCTGCGCGTCGAGGTGACCGGCGCCGAGCTGTGGGAGGCCCCCGACCCGGTCACCCGCACCGTGTCGGCGGCCACGGCCCTGCTGCTGCGCCGCCCGCCCCAGGCCGGCGACGCCGAGACCGTCCAGCTCGGCTGACCGACCGGGTCACACCGCGTAGACCGACACCTCGGTCGCCTTGACCGTGAGGGTCACCCGCAGCCCGGGCCCGAGCCCGAGCTCGGCGACCGACTGCGGGGTCACGTCGGCCGACAGGGCGAGCGTCCCGTCGGTCCCCGTGACCCGCACCAGGTCGCCGCGCGGCTCCAGGGCGGTCAGCTCGACGGGGACGTGGTTGCGCGGCGACCCCGCGACGTCGTGCAGGTAGACCGCGACCGCCGACGGGCGGAACACCGCCGTCGCCGGCGAGGAGTACGCCGGGGGGTCGCCGTGGGTGAGACCGTGCACGGCGGTGCCCCCCGCGGTGACCAGCCGGTCGCCCTGCCACGTGCCGCGGACGAGGTTGAGCCCGGCGATGCGGGCGGCGAACGCGCTGCGCGGGCGGGCCAGCACCTCGCCGGTCGGTCCCTGCTCCACCACGCGGCCGCCCTCGACGACCGCGACCCGATCGGCGAGGAGCAGCGCGTCGAGCACGTCGTGGGTGGCGATCACCGCGGTCCGGTCGGCGAGCACCTCGCGCAGGCGGTGACGCAGGGCCGGGGCGACGTCGACGTCGAGCGCCGCGAGCGGCTCGTCGAGCAGCAGCACATCGGGGTCGGCGGCGAGCGCCCGGGCCACGGCGACCCGCTGCGCCTGGCCGCCGGACAGCTCGGTGGCGCGGGTCGCGGCCCGGTCCGCCAGCCCGACCGCCTCCAGCCAGCGCAGCGCGGACGTCCGGGCCTCGCCCCGGCGTACGCCTGCGCTGCGGGGACCGAACGCGACGTTGTCCGCGACACTGAGGTGCGGGAACAGCAGCGCCCGTTGGTCGAGCAGGCCCACGCGCCGGCGGTGCGGCGGGACCCAGGTGCGGGTGCGGCCGTCCTGGACCGAGGTGAGGACGCGTCCGCCCAGGGTGACGTGGCCCTCGTGGGGGCGCAGCAGGCCGGCCACCAGCGCGAGCAGGGTGGACTTGCCGGCGCCGTTGGGCCCCAGCAGGGCGAGCGTCTCGCCGGGCTGGACCTCGAGGGCGGCGTCGAGACCGCGCTCGGGCACCGACGCGGCCAGCGCGAGGCTCACAGCGACCTCGCCCCCCGCCGGGCGAAGGCGATGACCACGACCGCGACCACCACGAGCAGCAGCGACAGCGCGACCGCGGCGTCGGGATCGGTCTCGCGCTGGAGGTAGATCTCCAGCGGCAGGGTGCGGGTGACGCCCTGCAGGCTGCCGGCGAAGGTGATCGTGGCCCCGAACTCCCCGAGCGCCCGGGCGAAGCACAGCACCGTCCCCGACGTCAGCGCGGGCAGCACCAGCGGGAGCGTGACCCGGCGCAGGACCGTGGTCGGGGCGGCGCCGAGGGTCGCAGCGACGGTCTCGTAGCGCTGGCCCGCGGTGCGCAGCGCGCCCTCGAGGCTGATCACCAGGAACGGCAGGGCGACGAACGACTGGGCGAGCACGACCGCGGTGGTCGTGAAGGCGATGTCGACGCCGGCCACCTCGAGCGAGCGCCCGAGGAGGCCGCGGCGTCCGAAGGTGTAGAGCAGCGCGATGCCGCCGACGACCGGCGGCAGCACCAGGGGGAGGAGCACCAGGGCCCTCAGCAGGTCGAGGCCGGGGAAGCGCGTGCGGGCCAGCACCACGGCGAGCGGGACGCCGAGCACGAGGCACAGCAGGGTGCTGACCGTGGAGGTCCGCAGCGAGAGCCAGAGCGCGTCGCGCGAGGACTCGCTGCCGATCAGCGAGCCGAAGTCCGTCCAGTCGACGCGGGTGAGCATCGCGACCAGGGGCAGCAGCATGAACGTCGCGGCCACGACCGCCGGGGCGAACGCCCAGGGGGGCAGGCCGACCGCGGAGGGTCCTGGTCCGGTGCGCGACACCTGCCGACCCTAGGGAGTGCCGAAGCCGGCGTCGGCGAGCACCTGGCGGCCCTGGTCGCCGGTGACCAGGTCGACGAACTCCTGCGCCGGCCCGGCATGGTCGGTGGCGGCCACGGTGGCGACGGGGTAGCGGTTGACCACGCCCCGGGCCTCGGGCAGGTCGATGCCCTCGACCCGGTCGCCGGCGCCCTCGACGTCGGTGACGTAGACGACGCCTGCGTCGGCCTCGCCGGCGATCACCTTGTTGAGCACGTCGGTCACGCTCTGCTCCTCGCTGACCGGGTGGAGGTCGATCCCGGCGACCTCCTCCAGCCGGACCGTCGCCGCCCCGCAGGGCACCTCCGGGGCGCACACCACGAGCTTGAGGTCAAGGTCGGCGAGGTCGTGCACCGACGCGACCCCGCCCGGGTTGCCGGGAGGCACTGCGGCCATGAGCGTGTTGGTGGCGAACAGCCGTGGCTCGTCCACCAGGTCGTCGGCGGTGAGCTTGGCCATGTTGGCCTCGTCGGCGGTGGCGACGACGTCGGCCCCGGCCCCCTGCTGGACCTGGGCCACCAGGTCCGAGGACCCGGCGAAGCCGAACCTCACCTCGACCCCGTCGTGATCGGCCTCGAACTCCGTGCCCAGCTCGGTGAACGGCTCCTTGAGCGAGGCCGCGGCGAACACCGTCAGCGTGGTGTCCCGCGACCCGGCGGCGTCGGAGGAACCGCATGCGGCAAGGGTCCCCGCCAGCAGCAGGGCGGCGGTGGCCACCACGGGGGTCCTCACGACTGCCGCCCGTCGGTGGTCTCGATCACCACGTGGGTGGACTTGATCGTGGCGACGGCCGCGCTGCCCCGCTCGAGGCCGAGCTCGCGGACGGCCTCGCTGCTGATCAGCGAGACCACGCGGAACGGCCCGCACTGCAGCTCGACCTGGGCCATCACCTCGTCGACCCGGAGGTCGGTGACCAGGCCGACGAAGCGGTTGCGCGCCGAGCTCGCGACGCCCGGCGGGAGGCCGGGGGTCGTGGCGTGCTCGCGGGCGGCGAGGGCCACCTCGTAGCCGTCGACCACCTTGCGCCCGGCGGCGTCGGTCGTCGCGGTGATCAGCCCCCGGTCGACCCACCGGCGCACGGTGTCGTCGCTGACGCCCAGGTAGGCGGCGGCCTCACGGATCCTCAGGTGCGGCACGAAAGACACTTTAGAACTGCATGTGCAAATCAACAAGGGTGGCCGTGCCGCACCCGAGCACCGGGCACGGCCCGCGTACTCCGACGTACGAGCTGTGGAAAGCGCTCGCGTGCAGCACGTACGTCGGAGTACGCCGTGGGCGGGCTCAGGCCGGGAACCGCTCCCACACCCGGTGCCGCGCGAGCAGGTCGGTGACCTGCTCGAGGACCTCGGTCCCGGAGCCGCCGGTGACCACACCGGTGTCGCCGGCGATGCCGACGGACTCGAGCGCGGCGACCCCCTCGCCCCAGGCGCCGATCGCCTTGCCGTGGCGCCACGCCTCCTCCAGCAGCAGCGCGACGCGTGGGTCCAGCGCGGGCGCGGTGGCCGCGGCCCCCGCCTCGGCGGTCCGGGACGGCAGCGCGTCGGGCGCGGGCGGGGGAGACCCGGCCAGCAGCACCGCGTCGAGCTCCACCGAGCGCACGGTCGCGAAGGTCCGTTGCACCGGTGTCTCCTCGACGGTGCCGCCGTGCGGTGCGACGACCAGCGGCAGCATCCCGGCGGACAGGATCTCGGTGCGGACCGCGGACAGCCCGGACTGGTCGCCGTCGGGGTCGACCACGATGCCGACCATCCGTCCGTCGCCGGGCCAGGTCCCGCCCACCTGGGAGAGGGCCGGGCTGGGCTCGGCGTCGGCGAGGGTGATCGAGGGCTCCGGCGCCGGCAGCCCCAGACCGGTGGCGACCTCCTGGCACAGCACCGGGTCGATGTTGGCCAGGCAGGCCAGCTGCCGCTCCTTGATCGCCTGCTCGTAGCACTTGCCGAGCTCGAAGGTGTAGGCGCGGATGATGTGCTGCTGCTCGACCGGCGTCATGCTCAGCCAGAACTGGCGCGGCTGGCTCCAGTGGTCGGCGTACGACGCGGGTGCCTCGCGCACCTTCGTCGACTCGGCCACGCGCACCGGGAGGTGCTCGAAGGCACCCTCGCCCGCGCCCGCGTGGAACGGGCAGCCGCCGTCGAGCGAGTTGGGCCGGTAGGGCGCGACGCCGCTGTGCACCCCGTGCTGGTGGAAGCCGTCACGCAGCATGTCGTTGACCGGCGCGTGCGGCCGGTTGATCGGGATCTGGGTGAAGTTCGGCCCGCCCAGCCTGGTGATCTGCGTGTCGATGTAGGAGAACAGCCGGGCCTGCAGCAGCGGGTCGTCGGTGACGTCGATGCCCGGCACCAGGTGGCCGACGTGGAAGGCGACCTGCTCGGTCTCGGCGAAGTAGTTCGTCGGGTTGCCGGTGAGCACCATCAGCCCGACCGGCTGCACCGGAGCGAGCTCTTCCGGGACGATCTTGGTCGGGTCGAGCAGGTCGATCCCGGCGAACTCCTGCTCCGGGTCGTCCGGGAGCACCTGCACGCCGAGCTCCCAGGCCGGGTAGGCGCCGGACTCGATCGCGTCGGCGAGGTCGCGCCGGTGGAAGTCGGGGTCGATGCCGCCGAGCATCTGCGCCTCCTCCCAGGTGATCGAGTGGACGCCGAGACGCGGCTTCCAGTGGAACTTGACCAGGGAGGTCTCCCCGGCCTGGTTCTCGCAGCGGAAGGTGTGGACGCCGAAGCCCTCCATCGTCCGGAAGGAGCGCGGGATGCCGCGGTCGGACATGTTCCACAGCGTGTGGGCCTGCGCCTCGGTGTGCAGGGACACGAAGTCCCAGAAGGTGTCGTGAGCGCTCTGCGCCTGGGGGATCTCCCGGTCGGGGTGGGGCTTGCCGGCGTGGATCACGTCGGGGAACTTGATCCCGTCCTGGATGAAGAACACCGGGATGTTGTTGCCCACCAGGTCGAAGGTGCCCTCGGAGGTGTAGAACTTCGTCGCGAACCCGCGGGTGTCGCGCGCGGTGTCCGCCGAGCCGCGCGAGCCGAGCACCGTCGAGAACCGCACGAAGACCGGGGTCTCGACGCCCTCGCCCAGGAACGCGGCCCGCGACACCTCGCCGGCGGTGCCGTAGCCGACGAAGACGCCGTGGGCGCCCGCCCCGCGTGCGTGCACGACGCGCTCCGGGATCCGCTCGTGGTCGAAGTGGGTGATCTTCTCGCGCAGGTGGTGGTCCTGCAGCAGCGTGGGCCCCCGTTCACCCGCCTTGAGCGAGTGGTCGGTGTCGGCGATGCGTGCGCCGTCGGCGGTGGTGAGGTAGGCGCCGTCCTGGGTCCGTGCGGTGCGCTCCGCGCCGGTCTCGCGGCCGGTCGCGGTGCGCACCTCGGGAGCCGTCTGGTCCGGCTTGGGCGGAAGGGGCTCGGTGGGCCCCGACTCCAGCGTGGGCTCGTCGTAGGGCGGCGGGGCGGCACCGGGCGCGCCCGGCACCGGGGGCTCGGCGAGCTCGGCCGCCTTCTCGGCGACCTTCCCCACGACCTTGTCGAAGGTGTCCTTGGCCAGCTGCTTGGGGTCCATCGAGGTCCTTCCGAGGAGATGGTGGTCAGTACTGGCTGCCCGCGTCGCCGCGGGTGTCGGCGGCCCGGGCGGCGTAGCCGAGCGCGACCATGCCGACCCCGAGCCCGAGGTGCAGCCAGTTGTCGGCGTCGTCGACCGGCACGAAGTTCGCCGAGGACTCGCGGTCCACGACGAGGCCGTAGACCCACAGCACGAGGTAGATGGCGCCGCCACCGATGAGGTAGCCGACGGACCTGCGGAACGTGCGGGCCATCGCGAGTCCCGCGACGCCGAACATCAGGTGCACGACGTTGTGCAGCGCCGAGACCGCGAACACGCCGACGAGCTGCGCGTCGCTGCGGTGGCCGGCGAAGGTGAGGTCGTCGTAGTTCGTCGTGATCCCGGGGACGAAGCCCAGGACGCCGACGACGAGGACGACGGCTCCGACGACACCGGCGAGCGTGCGGGCGCGGCGGTCGCCGGCGACCTGCTGGTGCGTGGGGTCGGCGAGGCGCTCCGGCATACGCGCTCCTTCACGGGCGTCGGCGGTCCGGCCCCGTCGTGCCCATCCCCCGGGCGGCCTAACTCACCCCGAAGAAGGTGCCTCGTGGTCGTCGGGTGCGCCCACCCTGCCCTCGGCGACCCGGGAGGCCACCTCGCGCAGCTTGACGTTGGTGGTCGAGCTCATCCGCTGCAGCAGGGCGAAGGACTGGCGGGCGGTGAGACCGTGGCGCTCCATCAGGATGCCCTGCGCGAGCCCGATCGTGTGGCGCGAGGTCAGGGCCGTGGCGAGCCCGTGGACGTGCTCGGCCGTGACCAGGGCGACTGCGGCGTGGGTGGCGTAGAGGAAGGCGAGGTCCACCACGTCACGGTCGGCGAAGTGGCCCCGCTCGTCGGCGTAGAGGTTGAGCGCGCCCACCGGCGAGCCGTCGGAGAGCAGGCGCACGCTGAGCAGCGAGCCGACGCCCAGGTCGGCCGCCTGCGGCCCCCACCGCGGCCAGCGGGCGTCGGTGGACACGTCGCCGCTGCGGAACCACTCCGCGTGCTCGGCGGCCTCGATGCACGGACCCTCCTCCAGGTGGTACTGCGCCTGGTCGGCGGCCAGCGCCAGGGCGGAGGTGGCGGCCAGCGAGGTCCAGTGCCGCTTGCCGCGATGCACGGTCAGGCTGGCGTGGTCGGCCTCGGGCACCACCTCCAGGGCGCTGTGCACGATGCGCTCGGCGGTCAGCGGCGGGTCGTCGGGCACCCTCTGCAGGTGCGCGGCGAGGTGGACTAGGAGGACGGCGTCGGCGTTGGTCGGCATGTGCGGGACCTCACTCCTGGGGGAGTGCACGCCTGGACATCCGCGGCGTGCACCCCACACTAACCCCCGGGGTGCTCAGGGCTGGAAGACGACCTTGACGTAGCCGTCGCTCTTCTCCTGGAACTTCTTGTAGGCCTCCGGCGCTTCGCTCAAGGGCAGGTGGTGAGTGGCGAAGGACTCGACGCCCCAGGCGTCCTCCTCGCTGAGCCGGGCCACCAGCTCGTCGCTCCACGCGCGCACGTTGGCCTGGCCCATCCGCAGCTGCACCTGCTTGTCGAACAGCTGGAACAGCGGGACCGGGTCGACCGCGCCGCCGTAGACCCCGGACAGCGAGACGGTGCCACCGCGCCGCACCGCGTCGATGGCGCTGAGGAAGGCGGCGAGCCGATCCACGCCCAGCTTCTTCATCATCGGCGCCGCGATCGCGTCCGGCATCAGCGCGGTCATCTGGTGCAGCAGGTTGCCGGCGGCGGATCCGTGGGCCTCCATGCCGACCGCGTCGACCACGGAGTCGGCGCCCCGGCCGGCGGTCCGGTCACGGACCACGTCGGCGACCGTCGTGCCCTTGTCCAGCTGGTCGAGGTCGATCGTGTCGGCCCCGGCGCCGTGGACCCGGGCCAGCCGCTCGGGCACGCGGTCGACGGTGATCACCTGGTGGCCCTGGTCGAGGGCCATGCGGGTCACCATGTCGCCGATCGGGCCGGCGCCCAGGACGAGCAGCGTGCCGCCCTCCGGGACGTCGGCGTACTTCAGGCCCTGCCACGCCGTGGGCACCACGTCGGAGAGGTACAGGAACCGGTCGTCCGGCGGACCCTCCGGGACCTTGATCGGCAGCGTGTCGGCGAACGGCACGCGGAGGTACTCCGCCTGGCCGCCGGGCACCTGGCCGTAGAGCTTGCTGTAGCCGAAGAGGCTGCCACCGGTGCCGTGCTCCGGGTTCTGCGTGGTCTCGCACTGGCTGTGCAGGTTGCGCGAGCACATCCAGCAGGTCCCGCACGAGACGTTGAAGGGCACGACCACCCGGTCGCCGGCCTTGAGCGTCGTGACGTCCGGTCCGACCTCCTCCACGACGCCCATCGGCTCGTGGCCCACCACGTCACCGCGGTCCATGAAGGCACCCAGCACGGAGTAGAGGTGAAGGTCCGAGCCGCACAGACCCGTCGAGGTGATCCGCACGATCGCGTCGGTCGGCTCCTCGACCCTCGGGTCAGGGACCTCGGTCACCTGCATGTCTTCCTTGCCCTGCCAGGTCACTGCTCGCACGTCGGCACAACTCCTCGGATCGGATGTGGTCTGGAGAACGCCTCGGTACCCCGCATCCCACGAGGGATGCGGGGCGCGACGGCGGTGCTCACCGGTGGTGGTCGAGGAGGGTCTCGGCCTCGGCTCCGAGCTCCTCGCGCATGGTGCTCAGCAGCCGCGTCAACGTGCGGGAGACCTGCATCTGGCTGACCCCGATCTCCTCGCCGATCTCCTTCTGGGTCCGGTCCTCGAAGAAGCGCAGGAAGAGCACGCGGCGGTCGCGCTCGCTGAGGTGGCGCACGACGGGCTGCAGCATCGTCCGCGCCTCGGCGGCCCGGGTGACGTCGGCCTCGCAGGGCAGCAGCTCGCCCAGCGGCGTGCTGCTCTCGGCGTCGCTGGCCGGCATGTCGAGGGAGGTCGGGGTGAAGGCCCCGACCGCACTGTCGGCCTCTTCGACCTCGGCCACGTCGACCGCGAGTCGCTCGGCGACCTCGGCGCGCGACGGCTCGCGGCCCAGCTGCTGGTGGAGCACGTCGATGACCCGCCCGCGCTGCCACTGCAGGTCCTGGATGCGCCGCGGCGGACGGACCGACCAGCCGTGGTCGCGGAAGTAGCGGCGCACCTCGCCCCGCATGGTGGGGACGGCGTAGCTGAGGAAGTCGTGCTGCAGGGCCGGGTCGAAGCGCTTGATCGCCTTGCACAAGCCCTCGTTGGCGGCCTGGACCAGGTCGTCCACGGGGATGCCGCGGTCGCGGTAACGGACGGCGATCGAGTGCGCGACGTCGAGGTAGTGCATCGCGATCTGCTCGTGCAGGTCGTGGCGACGGTCCTCGTCGGCGTCCTGAGCCCGGTCGAACAGCTCGAGGGCGCTGGCGTCACGATCCGCCGGAGACAGCCGAGGCGGATCGAGGGGCGCGACCGGGGTGGACGGGCCGAGAGCGGGTGCGGTCATGATGCACTCCTGGGGTGGGGCAGGGTCTCCGACCGTTGTCTCCAGTGGAGGGCTGCTTCTTCCTGCCTACCCGCGTCTCACCCGATGATCCCCACCTATAGGGGTGAAATCGGAGCGTGGGTCCAGATCGGCTCCACCTGACCGGGCCGGTGCGGGGACGACCCCGCGGTGTGACGGGGGGCGCCGTGGGCACAGGTCCACCGTGACCACCGTGACCCCTGAGCACAGCCGGCCCGAGCATGTCGTCGTCGTCACCGGGGCCAACGGCTTCGTCGGCTCCCGCGTCGTCGCCCACCTACTGGACGCCGGCGCGCACGTGCGGGCCGTCGTACGCCGGGAGGGCGTGGCGCCGGCCGGCGCCGAGGAGCACGTCGGCGACTTCGGTGACCCGGCCTTCGCGGCGACGGTGGTGGACAGCGCCACCGCGGTCGTCTCGACCGTGCACCCGCTGGGCGGCCCGGCCGAGGAGCAGCAGCAGGTGGCGGTGCGGGGCACGACCGTGCTGGCGGAGGCGGCGCGTGACGCCGGGGTGCCGCTGCTGGTGCACGTCTCGACGGCCGGGGTCTACGACCGCACCCCGGGGATGGGTGAGGTCGACGAGCAGTCACCGCTGGTCGGGGAGGACGCCGACGCCTACGCCGGCTCCAAGCGCGACGCCGACGCCGCGCTCGCCGAGGTCGAGGACCTCACCCGGGTCCTGGTCCGCCCGCCCGCGATCCTCGGCCCCGGTGAGACCTCGGTCTGGAACACCAAGCGGCCGGCGCAGCTGCGCGACGACGAGTCCGAGCGGCACGCGGTGCCGGAGCAGGCGTTCGCCTGGGTCCACGTCGAGGACCTGGCCCGGCTGGTGGCCGACGTGGCGACCGGCCGCATCGCCACCGCCGACGACCCCGCCCACGGCCCGGTCGAGGGCGGCTGCACGGTGGTCAACGCAGCAGCGGCGCCGGCCACGATCCGCGACTACGTCGGGGCCGTGACCGAGGCCCTGGGCCTCGACCCGGTGTGGGAGGAGGGCGAGGCCTGGACCGGGCGGATCGCCGCCGACCGCGCCCGGGGCTGGGGCTGGGCCCCTCAGGTCCCCCTCGAGGAGGCGCTCGAGGAGCTGCGGGCGGGGCTCGACGGGTCCGGCCCCCGGGGGTGAAGCAGCCGCGCCGGGGACGCGGTCAGGTGGTCGAGCCGGCCCGGGACCACGGCCGCAACCGGGCGTGCGCGAGCGCGGCGCGGGCGGCGTTCATGCCGCACGCCCCGTGGACGCCACCGCCCGGGTGCGCGGAGGCGGAGGCGAGGTAGAGCCCGGCGATCCCGGTCTCGGCGCGCCCCATCCCCGGGACCGGCCGGAAGACCAGCTGCTGGTGCAGCTGCGAGGTGCCGCCGTTGAGGGCGCCGCCGACCAGGTTGGCGTCGCGTGACTCCAGCTCGCGGGGACCGAGCACCCGTCGGCCGAGGACGCGGGAGCCGAAGCCGGGCGCGAGCCGCTCGATCCTGGCCTGCATGCGGTCGGCGAAGCGCTCGCAGTCCTCGCGGTCCCAGACGCCGCGGATGCTGCCGTCGCCGGCGTCGGGGGACTCGCCGTGCGGGACGTGGGTGTAGGCCCAGAAGGACTCGGTGCCGGCCGGCGACCGCGTCGGGTCGCTGGTGGTCATCTGCCCCGACAGCATGAACGGGTCGGCGGGGATGACGCCCGAGGCCACCTGGCCCAGGGCCTCGCCCATCTTGGCGACGGAGTCGGCGACGTGCACGGTGCCCGGGGCGTGCGGCGGCGTGACCGACCAGGGGACCGGCCCGTCGAGGGCCCAGTCCACCTTGACCGTGCCGGGGTCGAGCTCGAAGGAGCGCATCGCGCGCGCCACCTTGCCCGGCACGTCGCCCGGCGCGACGAGGCCGCCGTACAGGTGCGAGGCGAGGACGTCGGCGAGCACCCCGCGGCGTGCCCCGATCCGCTCGCCGCCGGCGGTGCGCACCCCCACGGCGCGACCGCGGTCGACCTCGACGTGCTCGACCCGGGCGCCGCAGCGGATCTCGCCGCCCAGCGACTCGAAGCGCCGGGCGAGGGCGGCGGCCAGCTCGCCGGCGCCGCCCACGGGCACCGGGAAGCCGACCTGCTGCCCGACGAGGGCGAGCATCATCCCGAGCAGCCCGGAACCGGGCGAGGAGATCGGGATGTCGGCGTGGCCGGCGTTGCCGGCGAGCAGGAGGCGGGGCGCCTCGCCGCGGAAGCGATGGCCCAGGCTCTGGGCGGGCGACAGCAGCTCCTTGACCAGGCCGAGCCCCCCGGACCGGCTGACCCGCGCGAGCGCGCCGAGCCCGTGCTTCACCGGCGGGAAGGGGCTCAGCAGGGCGCCGACCACCTGGTCGCCGACCGTGTCCCACATGCGGCTGAGCTCGAGCCACGCCTCGCCGTCGCCCGGGGCCTGGGCCTCCATCAGCTCGGCGGTGCGGTGCGCGCCGCGCAGGAGCAGCGCCCACTCGGCGTCGGGGCGCGGGTGCCCGAGCACGGCCGGTGCATGGGACCACTGCAGGCCGTGCCGCTCGAGGTGCAGCGACCGCAGCACCGGCGACGCGGCCCCCAGGGGGTAGAAGGCGGAGAAGGTGTCCTGCACGAAGTCCGGGTGGATCTCCCGGTCGCTGCGGACCGCCCCGCCGACCGTGGGCTGCGCCTCGAGGAGCAGCACCGACCAGCCGGCGTCGGCGAGGTGGTTGGCGGCGACCAGGCCGTTGGGCCCCGCGCCGACGACGACCGCGTCGTACGACGGGCCGCTCACGGGTGCTCGTGCGAGGGGGTCAGGGTGCGCGCGGTCCGGCCCTCGACCACGTGGGCCAGCCGGTTGAGCGTCTCGCGGTTGCGCCACTTCATCAGCAGGTCCTCGATCGGCCCCGGCAGGATGCTCCCCGGCCCCGAGACGGTCTTCTCGTCGATGCGCACCCGCGTGCGCTCCCCGTGCGGCTCGAGGGTGATCACCACGTCGGCCTCGCCACCGGGCCACGCCATCGCGCGCAGCTCGAGCAGCCGGCCGGGCCGGCTGTCCAGCACGTGGGTCTCGTCGTTGACCACCACCGGCCAGGCGCCCACCGAGTGGTGCAGCCGGGAGCCCTTGTCGGGCCAGCTCTCGTCGACGTCGCGCATCCGGGTCGCCCCGACGACCCACAACGGGTAGAGCCAGCCGTCGGAGAGGACCTCCCAGACCTGGTCGGGAGTGCCGGCGATGTCGCGGGTGTTCGTGGCCATGGGCGAGGTGTACCCCGCCGCACGCGCACCCTCACATGGCGCGCGTCACACGACTGGTCAGGCCGCGGGGTAGGGGTTGGAGTGCAGCAGACGGGAGAGGTGCACGGTGTTGAGCGCCGCCGTCCTCGTCGTCGAGGCGACGCTGTCGGGGGTCTCGTCCAGGTCCTGGTAGTCCGTGCCGTGCATCGCCTCGCCCACCCAGTAGGTCCCGGCGTTGGCTGCCACCGAGAAGCCGGTGTCGTTGAGCGCCTGGAGGCACTCCGCCACGACGTGGTGCGCGCCGTCCTCGTTGCCCACGACGGCGACCGCGGCCGCCTTGCCGAAGGTCAGCAGTCGGCCCTCGTCGTCGGTCTCGGAGATCTCGGCGTCGAGCCGCTCCATGACCATCTTGGCCACCGAGGACGGCTGGCCGAGCCAGATGGGGAGGGCCAGGACCAGGACGTCGGAGGCGAGCAGCTTCTCGCGGATCGCGGGCCACTCGTCGCCGTCGCCCTCGTCGGTGCTGACGCCGAAGCGCACGTCGTGGTCCACCACGCGCACCACCTCGCCGGTCGCCCCGAAGCCACGCATCTCCTCGAGCAGCTGCGAGCCGAGCTTCTCCGAGCTCGAGGGGGCAGGGGACTTCTTCAGCGAGCAGGCGAGGACCAGGACGCGGGGCGAGTGTTCGGTGTGGGTGGTGTCGACCATGACGGAGTCGTGCCCGATCCGTGACACGTCATGCGTCGTGGATCGGCTCCGCCGGCAGCTTCTTGACCCGCTTGGGCCGCTTGCGGCGGCTCGGGATCATCGAACGCATCTCCTCGAGCCGGCCGAAGCACAGCAGCCGGTCACCGTCCTCGAGCACGCGACGACCGTGCGGGTTGGGGAACACCGCGGTGCCGCGCTGCAGCGTGAGCACGCTGATGTCGCGCTCGCGCAGACCCGAGTCCTTGAGCGTGTGACCGACCATCTCCGAGCCGGACTGCACGAGGATCTCGGCGACGCCGTAGCCGGTGGAGACGGTGAGCCGTTGCCGCACGTCGATCTCGGGGAAGGCCACCTGGTTGTCGATGTGGTCGATGATCGCGCCGGCCACGTCGAGGCCGGTCGCGGTCTCGATGCCCTCGAGCCCCGGGGAGGAGTTGACCTCCATCACCAGCGGCCCGTCGCCGCCCTCGAGCATGTCGACGCCGGCCACGCGGAGTCCCATGATCTGGGCCGACCGGACGGCGGTGCGCTCGAACTCCGGGTCGAGGGTGACCCTCTCCACCGAGCCCCCGCGGTGCACGTTGGAGCGGAACTCGTCGCCCTTGGCGACCCGGCGCATCGCCGCGACCACCCGGTCCCCGACCACGAGCGCGCGGATGTCCCGGCCCTTGCTCTCGGTGACGAAGCGCTGGATCAGCACGTTCTGCCGCGTGCTGTGCAGGGTCTCGATGATCGCCTCGGCGACCTTGAGGTCGGGGGCGAGGATCACCCCGATGCCCTGGGTCCCCTCGAGCAGCTTGATCACGACCGGCGCGCCGCCGACCCGCTCGATCGCGGGGATCACGTCGGCCCGGTCGCGGACGAACGTCGTGGCCGGCATGGGGATCTGGTGGCGCGAGAGGATCTGCGAGGCGCGCAGCTTGTCGCGCGAGTTCGCGATGCCCCACGAGGTGTTGGGCGTGTAGACGTCCATCTGCTCGAACTGGCGCACCACCGCGGTGCCGAAGTAGGTGATCGAGTTGCCGATCCGCGGCAGGATCGCGTCGTAGGTCGACAGGTGCCTGCCGCGGAACTGCAGGTCCGGCTCGTCCCCGGACAGGTCGATGCCGAAGCGCAGGGTGTTGAGCACCTTGACCTGGTGCCCCCGGTCGAGGGCGGCGGTCCGCAGGCGCTGCGTACTGTACGAGCGGTACGCACGGGACAGGATCGCGAGCTTCATGCGGTTCCTCGAGAAGGGGGCTGGCGGGTGCACACGGGACACACCGTGGTGGGCTGGCGGGAGTGGGTGAGCCTGCCGGCCGTGGGCGTCGACTGGGTCAAGGCCAAGATCGACACCGGGGCGCGGACCTCGGCGATCCACGCCTTCGACCAACAGGACGTCGAGCGTAACGGCGAGCGCTGGGTGCGCTTCTCGGTGCACCCCTGGCAGGCCACCGACGAGGACCCGGTCACCGTGGAGTGCCCCCTGGTCGAGGTGCGGACGGTGCGCTCCTCGTCCGGTCACGCCGAGGAGCGTCCCCTGGTGCGGCTGGACCTGACCCTGGCCGGCCGGACGGTCGCCGCCGAGGTGACGCTGAGCCGGCGAGACGAGATGGGCTTCCGGATGCTGGTCGGGCGGGAGGCGCTCGCGCAGGGGTTCCTGGTGGACCCGGCCCTCAGCTACGCCGGTGGGCGGCCGCGGCTCGCAGTGCGCCGGCGCAACCGGGGACGCTGATGCCGCGCCCGTCGTTCGAGATCGGGACGGTCCGGGTGCGGCCCGGCTCCGAGAAGTCGGTGACGCTGCCGATCACCCGGCTCGTCACCGGCGCCGACGTCGACCTCCCGGTCCGGGTCGTCCACGGCCGTGAGGCGGGCCCGACGGTGTGGGTGGACGCCGCCATCCACGGGGACGAGGCCGTCGGCGTCGAGGTGATCCGCCAGGTGCTCGCCGGGCTCGACGCCAGGACGATGCGCGGCACGCTCATCGCGATCCCGATCGTCAACGTGCTCGGCTTCATGAACGGCAGCCGCTACCTGCCCGACCGCCGCGACCTCAACCGGTCGTTCCCCGGGTCGCCCCGCGGCTCGCTCGCGGCGCGGATCGCGCACCTGATGATGGAGCAGGTGGTCGCCAAGTGCAGCGTCGGCATCGACCTGCACACCGGCTCCGACCGGCGCAGCAACCTGCCGCAGGTCAGGGCCGACCTCGACGACCCCGAGACCCGCCGCCTGGCCGAGGCGTTCGCGGCGCCGGTCATGCTCCACGCGCCGCTGCGGGACGGGTCGCTGCGCAGCGCCGCCCGCGAGCGCGGCGCCAAGGTGCTGCTCTACGAGGCCGGCGAGGCCTGGCGCATGGACGACTGGGCGATCGACGCCGGTGTCCTCGGCGTACGCCGGGTCCTGGCCGCGCTCGACATGACCGGCCCCGTCGAGGCAGACGAGCCCCCGGCCTCGAGCGCGTGCCGGCGCAGCGGCTGGGTGCGCGCGCGGGGCACGGGGATGCTGCACCTCGACGTCGAGCTGGGCCGCCGCGTGGCCAGGGACGAGCGTCTGGGCGGGCTGTTCGACTCCTTCGGCAAGCGGGTCCGCCTGGTCCACGCCGACCGGGACGGCATCGTCATCGGACGGACGGAGGCGCCGGTGGTCAACCGGGGTGACGCGGTCGTGCACCTCGCGGAGGAGGGCGGCGACGACCCGTCCGGGTCCTGACGTGTCGTCAGGCGCGCGGTCGGGCACGCTGGCGGTGTGCTGCAGCCCGAGGTCGTGATCTTCGACGTCAACGAGACCCTGTCCGACCTGTCTGCGATGGGACGTCGCTTCGAGGACGTCGGCCTGGCGCCGGAGTCGGTGCCGACCTGGTTCGCCTCCGTGCTGCGCGACGGGTTCGGGCTCACCGTGGTCGGCGGCCCGGCCCGCTTCGCCGAGATCGCCGCCGAGGTGCTGCAGACCATGCACCGCGCGGCGCGCGCCCCCGGCGACCCGGCCGCCGCCGCACAGCACGTCGTCGAGGGCTTCCTCGACCTCTCGGTGCACGCCGACGTCGATCCGGCCACCCGGGCGTTGGCGCGGCTCGGCGTGCGGCTGGTCACCCTCAGCAACGGCTCCGCCTCCGTCGCCGAGCGGCTGCTCGAGCGCGCCGGGATCCGCGACCGCTTCGAGCAGGTGCTGAGCGTCGACGACGCCGGGGCCTGGAAGCCCTCGCCCCGGGCCTACCAGCACGCGCTCGAGCGTTGCGGCGTCGAGGCGGACCGCGCCGCCCTGGTGGCGGTGCACCCCTGGGACACCGACGGCGCGGTCCGGTGCGGCCTCGACGCGGTGCACCTCGACCGGACCGGGAGCGGGTTCCCCGCCCACCTGCGCCCGCCCACGCTGCGGGTCACGAGCCTCACCGAGCTGGCCGCGCACTGGGAGGGTGGTCAGCACCACGACGCAGGCGGCGACCGTGACGGTCCATGACTCCTGAGGAACCCGCCTGGCTGCGGGTCGCGGCCCTCCCCGGCGCCTTCGCCGTCGGCGTGATGGTGACGCTGCAGAGCAAGGTCAACGGCACGCTGGCCGGGCGCATCGGCGACGGGCCCCGCGCCGGGCTCGCGGCGGCGGTGGTCAGCTTCACCACCGGCCTGGTGCTGCTGACCGCGCTCCTGCTGGCACTGCCGGCGTGGCGGCGCGACCTGCACCGGCTGCGCGCCTCGGTGGCCGAGCGCGACCTGCCTCGCTGGCAGCTGCTCGGCGGCCTGGGCGGGGCGGCCCTGGTGGCCACCCAGGGCCTCAGCGTGGGGACGATCGGCGTGGCGCTCTTCATCGTCGCCGTGGTCGCCGGGCAGACCAGCTCGGCCCTGCTGGTCGACCACGTCGGCCTGGGCCCGTCGGGCCGCGCCGTGGTGACCCGGGGCCGGGTCGCCGGCGCGGCGCTGGCCGTCGCCGCGGTGGTCGTCTCGGGGGCCGACTCGCTCGGCGGCGGGCTCGGCGTCGTCGTGCTGGCGCTGCTGCCGCTCGTCGCCGGCGGTGGCACGGCCGTGCAACAGGCGGTCAACGCCCAGGTGGCGCGACGCAGCAGCCCGTGGGTGGCGACCTGGAACAACTTCCTCGTCGGCACCTGCAGCCTGGTCGTGGCCTGGCTGCTCACCCTGCTGCTGCCCGGTCGGCTCGACGGCCTGCCGGGGGACTGGTGGCTCTACGCCGGTGGCGGCATCGGGGTCGTCTTCATCGCCGGCTCCACGCTGCTCGTGCCGGTGGTCGGCGTGCTGATGTTCGGCCTGGCGACCGTGGCCGGCCAGGTCGTCGCCGCCGTCGTCGTCGACCTGGTCACCGATCCCGCGCAGGTCACGGCCCGCACCTACGTCGCCGCCGTCCTCACCGTCGTCGGCGTCGCCGTGGCCGGCCTGAGCCAGCGCCGGGCGCGCCGCCGCGGCGCGGAGCAGGGCCGGCGCGAGACCGCCGGGGAGGCCGCATGACCGGCCCCCAGCCCCGGGTGGCCAACGCCGCCTTCGTCACCGACCACCTGCTCGTCGGCGGCGACCTCGACGCGCGCGACAGCGCCCTGGCCGAGCGTCAGCTCGCCGAGCTGGTCGACCTCGGCGTGACGCACCTGGTCGACGTCCGCGTCGAGTGGGACGACCTCGACTACGTCGCCGAGCGCGCTCCCGACCTCGCCTACCTCCACCACGGCATGGACGACGCCGGCCAGCACGTGCCCGACGCGTGGTTCGAGCAGGGTGCCCGCTGGGTCCTCGAGGCGATCGAGGGGGGCGGCACCGTGCTCGCGCACTGCCACATGGGGATCAACCGCGGACCGTCGCTCGGCTTCGCCGTCCTGCTCGCGCAGGGCTGGGACCCCGTCGAGGCGCTCGACGCGATCCGCCGCGCCCGCCCGCAGGCCTACGTCGCCTACGCCGAGCAGGCGCTGCGGTGGCACCACGGCCGCACCACCCGGTCGGCCGAGCGGTTCGCCCGCGACCAGGCCCGGGTCAAGCGGTGGCGGGAGGACAACGCGCTCGACCTCGAGCGGGTGATCCGGCTCAAGCGCCAGCAGGGTCAGTGACTTCAGCGGCGTCCCCGGAGCCGGACCGGACCGGGTCCGCCACCACGGTGGGGGGCCGTCGACGGTGGGTAGGTTCACACTCATGGGACTCTTCAAGCGACACAAGCCGCCGGTGGAGGACCAGACCCCCGACGAGCACCTCCCGATGACGGTCCCGCAGGCGATGCGGCTGCGGGCGCTGGTGCGACGCGTCCTCGCCGAGCAGGGGATCGAGGTGGTCGTCCACGCCGACCACATGCGGGACGACAGCGGTCGCAAGCTGGGACTGTGGAACCTCGCCGCGCTGTGCGCCGACGCCTCCGAGCGCGAGTGGCCGGTGCTGGTCCGTGGCCACGTCACCGCGCTGCTCCAGCCGGAGGACCTCGACGGTCTGGGCGACGAGGAGCTCGTGGCCCGGGTCCACCTGCGGCTGGTGGACCGGCTCGGCTTCCCCGACCCGTCGCGCCATCCGCGTGCCCTCGCGCTGGGCGACAGCCTCCTCGCGGTCCTCTCCGTGGACATGCCGACGACCGTGAGCACCCCGCTGCAGGAGTTCTGGGACGCACGCGGCGGGCTCGAGCGCTGGCGGGCGACCGGACACGCCAACCTCCTCGCCGTGGCCCTCTCGGACGAGCTCCAGCACCAGCAGGTCGCGCCCGAGGACGGCGCGGGCGGCTTCGAGGTGGTCCTCGGCGACTCGTTCTTCACCGGCAGCACCGCGATCGTCGTGGCCCACCTGTCGCGCCGGTTCACCCCCGAGCAGGACCGGGCTCACGACCTGGGCGTGCTGGTCGCCGCTCCCTTCCGCCACCAGGTCGCGTGGCGGGTGCTCGACGGCACCACGGACTCGGCGCTGGCGCTGAACAACCTGTTCGGCTTCGCGATGCTCGGCTACGCCGACGCCCCGGGACCGATCAGCCCGCACGTCTACTGGGTCAAGGACGGCGAGTGGCGCCAGGTGACCCGCATCGAGGGCGACGAGGCGCACGTCGAGGTCGACGACGACCTCGCGCTGGCCCTCGGCATGACGCCCGGCTGAGGCAGGCCGGTGCTCACCCCTGGGCAGCGAGGTCGGCGTGCTCCTCGCGCAGCTGCCGCTTGAGGATCTTGCCCGACGGGTTCTTGGGCAGGGCGTCGGCGACGACGACGTACTTGGGGGCCTTGAAGCCGGCCAGCACCGAGCGGGCGTGCTCGCGCACCCGCTCGGCGGTCAGCTCGACGCCGTCGCGGGGGACGACCACCGCGGCGACCGCCTCGATCCAGGTGGGGTGGCTGACCCCGAAGACGGCGACCTCCGCGACGCCGTCGAGCTCGTAGATCGCCTCCTCCACCTCGCGGGAGGCGACGTTCTCCCCGCCGGTCTTGATCATGTCCTTCTTGCGGTCCACGACGTAGAGGTGGCCGGTCTCGTCCACGTAGCCGAGGTCGCCGGAGTGGAACCAGCCGTGACGGAAGGCCTCCGCGGTCCTGGCCGGGTCCTCGTGGTAGCCGAGGGTGGCGTGGGGCGAGCGGTGCACGATCTCACCGACCGTGCCCGGCGGCACCTCCTGGTCGGCGTCGTCGACGATGCGAGTCTCCACGTTGACCGACGCGCGCCCGGCGGAGCCGGCGAACTCCAGCTGCTCGTGGGGCTTGAGGATCGTGGCCAGCGGCGACATCTCGGTCTGTCCGTAGAAGTTCCACAGACGGATGGAGGGCAGCCGTTCCTGCAGCTCGCGGAGCACCTCGACGGGCATGGCCGCGGCCCCGTAGTAGCCCTTGGCCAGCGACGACAGGTCGGTGGCGTCGAAGTCCGGGTGCCGCAGCAGCCCGATCCAGACCGTCGGCGGAGCGAAGAACTTCCTCACGCGGTGCTCGGCGATCGCGGCCAGGACCGCCGACGGGTCGGGCCCGGGCAGGATCACGCTGGTCGCGCCGAGGTAGACGTCGGGTCCGAGGAAGCAGTCCAGCTGGGCGCAGTGGTACATCGGCAGCGTGTGCAGCTCGACGTCGTCGGCGCTCATCTCGCCGTCGATGACGCAGGAGGCGTACTGCCACAGCAGCGAGCGGCTCGAGAGCAGGGCCCCCTTGGGACGCGACTCCGTGCCGGAGGTGAACATCATCCGGACCGGGTCGTCGTCTGCGACGAGCACCTCCGGCGGGGTGCCGTCGAAGTCGAACCAGGCCTGGGCGTCCGGCCACCCGGTGCCGCTGACGTCCGCGCCTCGCGGACCGATGACCGCGCGCACGCCGACGTCGACGCCGTCCTCGGCGAGCGCCGCCTCCGCGGTGCGGACCAGGGCGTCCTCGACGACGAACGCCCGGGCTCCTGACGTGGCCAGGATGAAGGCGATCTCGGCAGCGCCGAGCATGAAGTTGACCGGCACCAGCACGAGGCCGAGCCTCGCGGTGGCGAAGTCGAGCACGACGAACTGCCAGCAGTTGTGGCTCAGCAGCGCGACGCGGTCGCCCTTGACCAGGCCCGCGTCGGCGAGGGCCGCGGCGGTGCGGTCGACGCGGGCGGCGAGCTCGGCGTAGGTCATCGACGTCGGACCGTCGACGAGCGCGACCTTGTCGGGCAGGGTCCGCGCGGTGCGCCGGGGGAGGTCACCGAGCGACTGCTGCCGTGCGGTGCTGATCAGGTGGGTCGGGTCGCTCACCTCGGCACCGTACGACGAACAACGGCCCCCCGCCCAGGTGCGGGCGGGGGGCCGTCCTCCCACGGACGGAGGGGCTCAGTCGGGGATGAAGTCGAAGGTGTCGGGGTTGGGCCCCTGACGCCCGTCCTCTCCCTTGTCGAGCCCGTCGACCAGCGACATCTGCTCCTGGTCGAGCTCGAAGTCGAAGATCTCGAAGTTCTCCTTCATGCGGGCGGGCGTCACCGACTTGGGGAAGACGATGTCGCCGCGCTGCACGTGCCAGCGCAGGGTGACCTGGGCCGGGGTCCTGCCGACCTCGTCGGCGATCTTGGTGATCGTGCCGTCGTCGAGCACCTTGCCCTGCGCGATCGGGGACCAGGCCTCGACCGCGACGGCGTGCTCGTGCGAGGCCGCGCGCGCGGCCTGGTTGGCGAAGTAGGGGTGGACCTCGATCTGGTTGACCGCCGGCGCCTTGCCGGTCTCCTCCACGATCCGGTCGAGATGGGCCGGCTGGAAGTTCGAGACGCCGACGGAGGCGGCGCGGCCGTCCTCGACGAGCTCCAGCAAGGTCCGCCACGTCGAGACGTAGTCGCCGTCGTACCGCGTCGGCAGGGGCCAGTGGATGAGGAACAGGTCGATCTTGTCCAGCCCGAGGGCCGACATCGTCTCGTCGAAGGCACGGCGCGCGTCGTCGGGCTCGTGGAACCCGTTGTTGAGCTTGGAGGTGAGGTAGAGCTCGTCGCGGGGGATCCCGGAGGACCGGATCGCCTCGCCGACGCCCTTCTCGTTCTGGTACATCTGCGCGGTGTCGATGTGGCGGTAGCCGACCTCGAAGGCCTGCGAGACCACGTCGGCGGTGTCCTCCGGCGGGACCTGGAAGACACCGAACCCGAGCTGGGGGATGGAGGTGCCGTCGTTCAGCGTGATGGTGGGGATGGACATGTCATCTGCCTACCCGGGTCGTGCCCGGGCCTAACCACTGGTCAGGGCCACCCCGAGCGCCTCGGCGAAGCCGTCGGGGTCGGCCAGGGTGAGGGTCGCGCCCGGGTGCACGAGGCGCTTGGTCGGGTCGATCGCCGGCACCGGCCGGTCGAACCGGACGCACACCCCCGTGCGGCCGTTGGTCGCGAACGACACGCCCCGGTCGCTGAACGACAGGTGCGGCGGCCCGGCGGTCTTGAGGAACGTGAAGCCGCCGGACCGGGTCGCGGAGGTGATGTTGGAGCGGGCGGTCCGCAGCGACCACAGGCCGAAGCGCACCCGCAGCTCGGTCGGGGTCACCTCGGCGTACGCCGTCCGGGGCGTGATGCCGAAGGGCAGGCCGGCGGCGCGGTAGGCGCGGTCCCAGTCGAACTCGAATCGGGTCACCTCTCGATCGTCGCTCGCACGGCCAAGTCGTGGCGAAAGTCGGCGGTCGGGCTTGCCGGGACCGCCCGTAGGGCAGTCTGGCCCCATGACCGACCAGACCACCCTCGACGTCGCGGTGCTCGGCACCGGCCTCATGGGCGCCGCGATGGCGCGCTCGCTGGCCCGCGAGGGCCACCGCGTCCGCGTGTGGAACCGCACCCCCGACAAGGCCCTGGCCGTCGAGCAGGAGGGCATCACCGCCGTCGACTCGGTGACCAAGGCCGTCAAGAAGGCCGACGCCGTCCTCACCGTGCTCTTCGACGTCGACAGCGTGCTCGCGGTGACCGAGGAGCTCACCGATGCCCTCCGGCTCGACGCGGTGTGGCTGCAGGTGAGCACCGTGGGACCGGCCGGCGCCCGCCGCATCGCCGCGGAGGTGCCCCAGGCCCACGAGCGGCTGCTCGACGCGCCCGTCCTCGGCACCCGTCAGCCTGCGGAGGACGGCAAGCTCGTCGTGCTCCTGTCGGGGCCCAAGAAGGCCCGCGCCAAGGCGGCGCCCGTGCTCGAGGCGATCGGCTCGCGCACGGTCGAGGTCGGCAAGGAGGTCGGCCAGGCCAGCGCCCTCAAGCTCGCCTGCAACTCCTGGGTGGCCACCGTCAACGCCGGCACGGCCCAGGCGCTCGCGCTGGCGCAGGCGCTCGGGGTCGACCCGGCGATGTTCCTCGAGGCAGTCAAGGGCGGTCCGGTCGACGCGCCCTACGTCCAGCTCAAGGGCGGCGTGATGCTCGAGCACGACTGGGACGAGCCGTCGTTCGCCATCGACGGCGTCCGCAAGGACATCGGCCTCATGGTCGAGGCCGCCAAGGACGCCGGGGTGTCGCCCAAGCTGCTCAAGACGCTGCTGACCTACTACGAGCGCGCCTCCGGGGCCGGGCTCGGCGGTGCGGACATGGCAGCGGTGCGGGCCGCGTTCGACCGCTGACCCGTCCGCTCAGAGCAGCACGCGACGGCGGGAACCCGGCGCGCTCTGCCTCGCCGCCTGGCCGCCTGGCCGCCGCAGGAGTTCAGCCGACGTCGGCGTCGCCGGCCTTGAGGTCCTCGAGCAGGGCGCCGCGGCCTCGCAGCAGGGAGTAGCCGGCCCACTGGTAGACGTCGCCCGCGACGTCGGGGTCCGCGCCCAGCGCGGCCCACGGGTCGTCGACCGGCGCCGTGCGGGTCGGTTCGCCCACGTGCTCGGCGAGGTAGGTGCGGAGGCTCTCGGCCCGCTCGACCTGCGTGTCGGGCCGGTCGACGCCCCCGAGCTCGATCCAGGCGTAGACGGCGGCCTGGTAGGAGTCCCAGTGGTTCGAGACCTCTGACCCCGCGCCGTAGTAGAGCCGCACCTGCGGCGTGATCGTCGACGAGGCGAGCACCCAGGTGTCCGCCACCTGCTCGATCACCCGCTCTCGCTCGGCAGGGTCAGTGGCGCGGTGCGCGGTCTGGGCGTCGAGGAACGCCTGGACGCTGCCCCTGCTGATGTCGGTGATGAACTGGCCCTGGACCTCCAGCTCGCGCTGGTGCAGGGCCAGCCGGTCCGCGACGTAGGACGAGATGAGCGCGCCGACGACCGCGACGGCAAGCCACTTGGCTGCCTTGCGGGCGAGCGCGCGGTCGGCCCACCACGGGGGCGAGGTCAGGCCCTCGACCGGCAGGTGGGTCGTGGCGACGCGCCCGTCCGGCAGCGTGAGGGTGAGCTCGATGCGTGCCTCCGACCGGATGGCCGGTGGAGTCTCGTCCGCCATGCACGGAGCATCTCACCGCGGCGCCCGAACCACCTGCTGGTGCAGCACCGTGTCGGCCGTGGCGCGCCGCGAGTCCCGCTCGATCGTCGCGACATCCTGGCCGGTGTGCTCGGAGACGAGGCCGATCACGGTGTCGCGGGTCGAGGGTACGTCGTGGTGGAGGTCATGCGGCCAGGGTGCGTCGGCGACCGGTCGGCCTCCAGGACGTTCCGCCCGGGGTGGATCAGCCGGGAGCGGATCGGCACGCAAGGTGACCGCGCCTCGTACGCTCGGCTCCAGGGCCGCACCGCCGCGGCCGGCACAGGAGGTGCGATGACGGTCGTCGTGGGCTACACCACCAACCCCGAGGGCGAGGCCGCGCTGCGGCACGGCCTGGTCGAGGCGGAGCGACGCGCCGAGGACCTGGTCGTCGTGTTCACCTCCCGCGCCGACTTCGGGTCCGACACCTCGGTCTCGGAGGAGGAGCAGCTCGCGGCGCTGCAGCAGACGCTGTCCGACTCGGGACAGCCGCACGACGTGCGCCACGTCGCCCGGCGGCGCGACGCCGCCGACGAGATCCTCGGGGTGGTCGAGGAGTGTCACGCCTCCCTGGTGGTCATCGGTCTGCGCCGGCGCAACCCGCTCGGCAAGCTGCTGCTCGGCTCGGCCTCGCAGCGCGTGCTGCTCGAGGCCGAGTGTCCGGTCGTCGTGGTGAAGCGGGAGCTCAGCGCGCCGGCGTCGTGACCCGGGGGCGGTGCCCGTGGGTGTCGCGGCGGCGTCACGCGGGTATCTGCCTCGCTGTCGCACCAGTCGCATCCACCGGGTCGGGCCAGGAGGAGACGATGATCCGCAAGGGCAGCACCGTGTCGTGGACGTGGGGCCGCGGCACCGCGGAGGGCAAGGTCGCCGAGGTCCACCGCGAGAAGGTCAGCCGCACGAGCAAGGGCGAGACGGTCACCCGCAACGGCAGCAAGGACGACCCGGCCTACGTGATCGAGCAGGGGGACGGCACCACCGTCCTCAAGCTGCGCAGCGAGCTCCAGCAGTCCTGACGGCGTGGGCCCTAGGCTCGGCGGGTGCGTGTCACCTCGCTCAGCCTCTTCCCGGTCAAGTCGCTGGGCGGCCTCGACCTCCAGCGGGCCGCGGTCACCCCGATCGGGCTCGCCGGTGACCGCCGCTGGGTCGTGCTGGACGCCGAGGGTCGCCCGGTCACCGCGCGCGAGCGGCCCTCGATGCTCGGGGTGCACGCCGAGCCCACCGTCCGCGGCATCCGGCTGAGCGCGCGCGACGACGTCCGCGACGTGCTCACCCCGCCGGACGACGCCCCACGCGTGCACGTGCGACTGAGCCGGGTCGACCGCCTCCTCCTGGCCGACCCCGCCGCGGGCCGCTGGCTCTCGCGTCGCATCGGCACCGAGGTCCGCCTGGCGCACCAGGGCGACCGGCAGCACCGGCCGATCGGCCAGGCGCACGGCGGCCGCCCGGGCGAGCAGATGAGCCTCGCCGACGCCGGCCCCCTCCTGCTGGTCACCGAGTCCTCCGTCGACCGCCTGCGCGACTGGGTCGCCGAGGAGCAGGCCGAGGAGTGGCTGGACCGGGAGGCGGCGACACGACGGTTCCGGCCCAACCTGGTGGTCGACGGGCAGGAGCCGTTCGCCGAGGACGGCTGGCGCCGGGTGCGCGTCGGCGGCACGACCTACCGCCTCGGCGAGCTGTGCGACCGCTGCGTGATGACGACCATCGACCCCGACCTGCTGCGCACCACGCGGGAGCCGGTCCGGACGCTGGCCCGGCACCGTCGCTGGGACGGCACGACCTGGTTCGGGGTGCGGCTGGTCCCCGAGCTCGCGGCCGGGGCGACCGGTGAGGTCGCCGTGGGCGACGAGGTCGTCGTGCTCGAGTCCGGCGCAGCGAGCGGTGGCTAGCCGAGCCAGTCGTGCACCAGCGACACCACGCTGGCGCCCTCGCCGGTCGCCGACGCGACCCGCTTCATCGAGCCGCTGCGGATGTCGCCGGCCGCGAAGACGCCCGGCACCGTCGTGGCCAGGTCGGGCGGCGGGACCTCGTCGAGCCACGCCTCGTGCGGGGCGTCGCGGCCGGTGAGCACGTAGCCGCGGGCGTCGCGCGCGACCTCCTCGTGCAGCCAGTCGCAGTGCGGCTCGGCGCCGAGCAGCAGGAACAGCCCGCGGGCCTCGCGCCGGGTCTCCTCGCCGGTGCGGGTGTGGCGCAGGGTCAGCCACTCGAGCCGTCCGTCCCCGCCCCCGTCGACCACCTCGACGCAGGTCGCGACCGTGATGCGCGGGTTCCAGGTCAGCTCGCCGACGAGGTACGACGACATGGTCGCGTCGAGCGAGTCGCGGCGGACCGCGAGCGTGACCGAGCGGGCGAAGCGGGCCAGGTGGATCGCGGCCTGACCGGCGGAGTTGCCGCCGCCGACCACGACGACGTCGGCGTCCTCCATCTCGCGGGCCGCGGTCATCGCGGCGCCGTAGAACACCCCGGACCCGACCAGGTCCTCCAGCGGCTCGACGCCCAGACGCCGGTAGTCCACCCCCGTCGCGATGACCACGGCACGGCCGCGGACCTCACCGCCCTCGGTGCACACCCGGTGGGGCTCGCCGTCGCGGCCGATCTCGAGCCGCTGCACCGGCCAACCGGTGAAGAAGCGGGTGCCGAAGCGGGTCGCCTGGTTGCGAGCGCGCTGGGCCAGGCGCATGCCGGAGATGCCGCGCGGGAAGCCGAGGTAGTTGCGGATCATCGAGCTGGTGCCGGCCTGCCCGCCGATCGCCTCGGCCTCCAGGACGATCGTCGACAGGCCCTCCGACGCGGCGTACACCGCGGCCGCCAGGCCTGCCGGTCCGGCACCGACCACGACGACGTCGGCGACCTGGTCGACCTCGATCTCGTCGGGCCGGCCGTAGAGCTGCGCCGCCACCTCGTACACCGACGCGACCGGGACGGGAGTCCGCCGGAAGGCCTCGACGACCGGGAAGGCGACCTGCGCCTCGACCCGCGCGAGGACCTCGCGGCCGACCTCGGAGTCGGGATGGTGCACGCGGTTGGGCATGCCGATGCGGTCGAGGTAGTCGCGGACCTGCAGGGTCACGCCGTCGCGCACCGGGGAGACGATCCGCACCGTCTCCACCAGCGGCGGGGCCACCGTCGAGCCCCAGTCGCTGAGCAGCTCGGTGACGGCGGCGTGGAACTCCTCGTCGCGCACGCCGCGCGGCATCAGCAGGTAGGCGTCGAACTTGCCCTTCTGCAGGGCCGGTCGTAGCGCCGCGGCGTCCTCGGTGAAGCGCGACCAGTGCGCGGCGACGATGCGGCGGCTCGTCGGCACCGCCGTGCGAAGCCGTTGCATCGCCTCGAGCGTCGAGCCCTCGGGCAGCTCGCTGTCGGTGACCACGAGCGCCACCTGCGTCCCGGCGGCACGCAGGGCCTCGGCCCGCGCGACCGCCTCGTCGGCGGTCGCGGTGACGTGCAGGGCGTACTCGCGGGCGTAGCGCGCCAGCTGCCCCGCCAGCACGTCGGCATGGGTGCTGCTCACCACGAGGATGGCAGGCGCGTCCGCCCCCGGGGCGGTGGGGACGGCGGGGTCGGCTGCGTCGGGGGACTGGCTCACGCGCCCATCATGGCCTGTGCCGGGGAGTCGTCCCCCTCGTCGGACTCGGCATCGACTGGGACATCGACTGCGGCGCCCGCGGCGGGGGACAGCGGCAGCGTCACGGTGACGGTCAGGCCCGCGCCGGCCGGGCTGGCCGCGTCGATCCTGCCGCCGTGCGCCTGCACGATGGTCGCCACGACCGACAGCCCCAGGCCGGTGCCGTTGGCGACGTGCCCCTCGGCGTTGCTGGCGCGGTAGAACCGGTCGAAGATCAGCCGCACCTCCTCCTGCGGCACCCCGATCCCGTCGTCGGAGACGACCAGGCGGACGTCCTCGGGGCCGGCGACCATCCGGACGCGCACGGTGCCACCGGGGCGCGAGTACGTCACGGCGTTGTCGAGCAGGTTGTCCACGACCTGGCGCAGCCGCGTGGGGTCGGCGTGGAAGGCGGCGGGCGTGAGGTCGAGCTCGAGGGCGAGCCCGCTCTCGGCGGCCTGTGCGGCGAAGTCCTCGACGGCGGTGCGCACCACCTCGGCGAGATCGACCCGGGAGCGCTGCAGGCTGACCACGCCGCTCTCCAGGCGGCTGAGGTCGAAGAAGTCGGAGAGCAGCAGCTCCATCTGGCGGCTGCGCCGGCTGATCGCCTGCAGCCCGCGACGGCGGGCGAGCGGGTCGTCGTCGTCGGCGAGGAGGTACTCCGCGTAGCCGCGGATGATGGTCAGCGGCGTGCGGATCTCGTGACCGGCGATCGCGAGGAACTGGCTGCGCTGCTGGTCCAGCACCTTGCGCCGGTGGACGTCGGAGGTGATGCCGTCGACGACGAGACGGGTCTCGTCGCGGCGCGGGAAGGCCCGTGACCAGACCCAGCGGACGCTGCCGTCGGCGGCGGCCAGGCGGGTCTCGACCTCGGCCGCGTCGCCCCTGGCCAGGTGGTCCAGGAAGGTCTCGAGACGGGGGAGGTCCTCCGCCACCGTGTGCTCGCGGAGCCAGGTCGCCAGGTCGTCGCCACGGTGCGGTGGGGCCACGCCCAGCACGGCGGAGGCGTTGACGAAGACCAGCGGCATCGAGCCCTCGGGCCCGGCCCCGGCCGACCAGATCAGGTCCTCCAGGCCCGTCGTGACCCCCCGCAGCTGGTCGTCGGCCTCACGGGCGCGCACCTCCGCCCGGCTGCGTCGGGCGACCAGCGAGTGGACCAGGGCCCCGAGCAGCAGGGTGATCAGCACCCCGAGCGCCAGCAGCGGCCACGGCGACAGCGCCATCAGCGGCACGACCTCGGTCGAGGCGGCGAACGACGAGATCTGCCACGTCCGCTGGGCGGCCGTCACGGTGCCCGAGGTGCGCAGGTCGGCGGAGGTGTCGTAGGCCGGGGCCACCGTCGCCACCGGCACCGGCCGGCCGTCGTCGCCGACGGCGGTCAGCCGCGCGCCGATCACGCCCTGGGCGGACCGGGTCAGCACGCCGCCCGCGAAGTCCTGCCCGCGGAGGTCCATGACCACCCAGCCCCGCAGCCTGCCCTCGTGGCGGACCGGGAGGGTGATCGAGAACGCCGGCTGGCGCTGGTCGGGTGGGAGCGTCTGATCGACGACCAGCGCGTAGGGCGGCGTGATCGTCGTACGCCGGGTCGTCGCGGACTCGCGCAGCGCGGCGGACAGCGCGGGGCCGGCCGCGACGTCGATGCCCGTCCGGACCGGGGTGGCGGCGTCGAGGGGCTCGCTCATGATCGAGAAGACGTGCACCGCCACACCCGGAGCCGCGGCCAGCCGGAGGTCGCGTGCCCCGGCGAGGCGCCACCGGCGCTGGAGCCGGCCGACGCCTGCGCCGTCGACGGGAGGGGCCAGGAACGCGACGCTGGTCGCCCCCGCCAGGCCCATGTCGTGCAGCGGCTGCACCGCCGCGTCGAACTGACCCTGGGTGAACCGTCGGGTCGACCCCGCCGCGGACGCGACCAGCCGGAGCGCGTCCTGGTAGCGGTCGACCTCGCTCTGCACGGCCTGGGTGGCCAGCGCCGCGCGCCGGTCGAGCCGGTCGGCGGCGGCCTGGTGCAGCTGTCGCTGCACCAGCCCCGCGGACAGCCCGGTGACCAGGAGGCCGAAGGTCACCACCGCCGTCGCCTGCGACCGCGCGGACGCAGGCGTGCGTCGACGGGCGGGGGGCATGCGGCGAGCGTAGGTGCGCGGCGACGGTCCGCGTGGGGGACCGGGTGACAATCCGGGCCGTTGGTCCCGCCACCACCACCTCATCCGGCCAGGGCAGCCACCCTCTCGGCGGACCATCCGCCGATGCCCGGACGGCCGAGCAGGTAGTCGACGACCTGGTCACGGTCCAGTCCGTGGGTCTCGCGCAGGCCGCGGGACAGCAGGCGCAGGTAGCCCTCCCTCGGCTCGTTGGGCGGCACCGCGTCGCGGCTCTCGGCGGTGAAGGTCAGCACCGGGTGGCCGTCGAGCTCGCCGAGGTGGTGCAGGGTCTCGTAGCGGCCGGGCCCGTAGGTGTGCCGCCGGTGCTCGAGCACGCGGGCCAGGTCGAGGTCCGTCCCCGGCACGCGGTGCATCTCCTGGGTCGCCACGTCGCAGAACTGGTCGTCGGTGAGGAGGTAGGCCCGCGCGAGCACGAGCTCCTCGCCGCCGACGTCGACGAACGAGATCCCGCCGCCCCAGGTGGGCGACTCCCAGGCGAAGAACATCGTGCCGGCGAAGCTCAGCGCCCGCTCGTCGGCCGGTGGGGAGGGGTCGCGGGAGCCCGGCGCGGTTCGGCGGCCGCCCGGGGGGGTCCCGCCCTCGAGGTAGTGCAGGAACCGGACGCGGTCGAGGTTGGAGCCGTAGCCGGCGTACCAGATCACGCCGTGACCTGGAGGATGCCCAGGCACATCTCGTCGCTGGTGCCCTCCCCCCAGACGACGTACCTCTCCTCCTGCCCGTCGAAGGCGGGCAGCACGTCGCGCAGGCCCTGGTCGTGGCGGCAGGTCACCCGCACCTCGTCGCCGGGCTGCAGCCGCAGCGGCCGGACCGGTCGCGCCTGCTGGTTGTCGAAGTCCCACACCGGCATGTCGAGCAGCGTGCGGTGGTCGGGGCGCCCGGGGTTGACCTCGATGCGGATCGACCGGCCCAGCAGGTGCATGTGGCCCGCGACACCGAGCACGGTCGTCGCCCGCCGGACCGGCCGGTCGCAGGTGGTGACCTGGGAGGGCTCGACCGAGGTGCCGCAGAGCAGGTGAAGCAGGTCGGCGGTGCTGCCGGCCGCGCCGAAGCGCCGGCCGACGTCGGCCACCGCCGCGTCCCGGTCGCACAGGTCGGACGCGTCGTGTCCGGGACGGCAGGGCAGCTCGACCGGGGCGGGCAGGAGCATGGTGGTGACCGGCGTGACGGCGCCGCCGTCGGGCGTGCGGTCCGCCAGGCGCAGGCGTGCCGCGGAGACGTCGGGGCCGTCGCCGACGAGCAGGTTGTAGTGGACCTGCATGACGATGCGCGAGCCCGTGGCCAGCCGGGTGCCGTAGCCCGGCCGCATCACCGACTCGCGGCCGCCCGGCGCCCACGCACCCAGCCAGGGGGCGTCGTCGAGGCCGGTGCTGCCGCCGCCCATGCCGGTGCCGCCGAAGCAGGTCCAGCCCTGGCCGCTGCCGGCCGCGTCCTGGGCCTCTGCCTCCGCGACGTGCTCGGGCGGGACGGCGTAGAGGATCACGTGGTGCACGACCTCGCGGTTGCCGGGTCGCACGTCCACGCCCGTGACGAAGGTGTCGCCGTCGAGCCCGGGGTCGAGCAGGAAGCAGCGGTAGTCGTCGGTGCCGCCCGGGGTCGGCGGGCTGGGGGTGTAGGCCTCGGGCAGGGCCAGGTCGAGTCGCCGCTCGCCGGTGCGCAGGGGCCGCTGGGGGCCGGAGGCGACCGGCTCCGGGCCGTGGTCGGCGGGGTGCGTCGTGCTGCCCGGGGTCGCCGGGGTCGCCGGGGTGTCCGGGGTGTCCGGCGGGGACGCGGCCGGTTGACCCCCGGTCCCGCAGGCCACGAGCGCGCCCGCGAGCAGGACGGTGGCCAGGGCGGCGACGGGGCGGCGCATGGCCTGAGTCTAGGTCGAGACCTTTGGTCACTTGACCAACCAACCCGGCGGGGCGAAGGTGCCTCATGACGACCCTCCGCCCGACCCGGCGCCGGCCGGCCCGCCTGCTCGTGGCCGCGCTCGCCGTGCCGCTGCTCCTGCCCCTCGCCTCGCTCGCGCCGGCCGACGCCCATCCGCACTCCCGGCCCGGCTCCCCGCCCGGCGCCGGCCACGCGGCGGCTCCGGCGCGCACGGCCACGGTGATGACGCGCAACCTCTACCTCGGGGCCTCGCTCGACGACATCATCACGGCGCTCGCCTCGGGCGACCCCTCCCAGGTGGTCACCGCCGCGAGCACCACGTGGCGCACCGTCCAGGCCTCCCACCCGGATGCGCGCATGGCCGCCGTCGCCGACGAGATCGCGGCCGCCCGCCCCAGCGCCGTGGGCCTGCAGGAGGTCAGCACCTGGTCGACGTACGCGTTCGACCCGCAGACCCAGCAGGTCGTGAGCGGACCGACGGTCGTCTACGACTTCCTCGACCTGCTGGTCGAGGCGCTGGCGGCGCGCGGCCAGCACTACCACGCCGTCGCCGGGGCGACCTCGACGAACTTCACCTCCGACCCGATCCCGGTCGTGACCGGCCCGGCGCCGTACCCGACGCAGGCCGTGCGACTGGTCGACCGCGACGTGATCCTGGTCCGCAACGGCGTCAAGGCGACCAACGCCCACCACGGCAACTTCGAGACCGTCCTGCAGCCGCCGGACGCGCCGCTCAAGATCGACCGCGGCTGGGGCTCGGCCGACCTGCGCACCCGGCTGGCCGTCTTCCGCTTCGTCAACGCCCACACCGAGGCGTTCGGCCCGGAGCTGATCCGGATCGGCGAGGTGCTCGAGCTGTTCGACGCCCAGGACGCGATCACGAAGCAGACCGGCGCGCTGCCCACGGTCTACGCCGGCGACTACAACTCGGTGGCGCCGAACGCCGGGGCCTACCGGACGCTGCGGACCCGCCTGTCCGAGCTCGGCCCGGACGTGCCGACCTGCTGCCAGGAGGGGACGCTGACCGACCCCGTGCCGGACTTCGACACGCGGATCGACCTGCTGCTCGGCACCGCCGGCATCCGCTCGGTCTCGGCCTACCGCATCGGCGACCGGCCGGTCGACCTCCCGGGCGACACCTGGTGGGCCAGCGACCACGCGGGCATCGTGGCCCACGTGGTGATCCCGAGGACACGACGGGGCTCGCACTGACCGCACGGACGTCACGGATCGGAACTCGTCGCCGGGTCCCTAGTGACCTGCGACCCAAATCCACCTAGTGTCTGCGGGTCGGCCCTACCGGGGGCGACGTAGTCAAGCCGGAGTGTCCGGGCCGTGGTCCGGGCTCATGTCAGGAGTGCTCATGCGAACACCACGCCGACTCGTCGCTCTCGGGGCGACCGTCGTCGTCGCTGCAGCGATGTCTCCCGCAGTCGCGGGGATGGAAGCCGCCAGCGGTGCACCAAAATCCACGGGGACCGACCGTGACCACGCCAAGGTCAAGGTCAACAACCTCCTCGGCAACGGACTCGGCCGCCTCGTGGCCGAGTCCAAGACCGACGGCCAGCGCGCCGGCGGCCTGCAGATCAAGCAGAACAAGCTCGCCATCCGCGACGACGCGGGCCGCGTCATGATCCACCTGACGCCCGTCAAGGGGGCCAACCGCGCCGCCTTCCTCCGTGCGGCAGAGGCGCTCGGCTTCAAGCTGACCGCCAAGGACGCCAAGACCGGCACCATCGAGGGCTTCGCCCCGCTGGGCAAGGTCAACGCCCTGTCGGGCATCCCCCATCTCGGCACCATCGGCCAGACGCTCAAGCCGATCACCCACGCGGGCGCCACCACGTCGCAGGGCGTGGAGTTCCAGCGCGTCGACGAGGTCCTCGCCAACGGCATCGACGGCGAGGGCATCACCGTCGGCGTGCTGTCGGACTCCTACGACACCGCCACCGAGGCGATCACCGGCGGGCCGATCGCCACCCACGCCGACGACGACATCGCCTCGGGCGACCTGCCCGGTCCGGGCAACCCCGACGGGGACACCCAGCCGGTCGTCGTCCTCGAGGACTACGAGGTCGACGACGCGACCGACGAGGGTCGAGCGATGCTGCAGATCATCCACGACGTGGCGCCCAAGGCGAAGCTCTGCTTCGCCACCGCGTTCAGCGGCGACATCGGCTTCGCCAACAACATCCGGGCGCTCGCCGACCGCGACGGGCCGTGCAAGGCCGACGTGATCGTCGACGACGTCAGCTACTTCAACGAGCCGTTCTTCTCCGACGGCGTGATCAGCGCTGCGGTCGACGACGTGACGACCGCCAACGTCGCCTACTTCTCGTCGGCCGGCAACGCCGGCGACCAGAACGCCTGGCGCTCGCCGGTCCGCCTGATCAAGCCGGCCAACGTGCCGCTGGCCGCCGACGCGGCTGGGCTGGACTTCTCCCACGTCGACCCCACCCTCTACGCCGGTGGTGTGCAGGACATGAAGACCGGCCGCGGCTTCGACATCGGCCAGACCATCGCCCTCGGCGAGGGTGGCGGACTGTTCGACGTGCAGTGGAACGACCCGGTCGACGCCAACGGCCCCGACCTGGGCGACCCGCTGTTCTCCGACACCGGCGAGCTGACCGCCGGCAACACCGAGACCGGGGTGGACTTCACCTTCACCGCGACCGCGGACGAGGTCGGCAAGACCGTGCTGTTCCGCACCGACGGCATCCCGACCGGCACCACCGACCTCATCCTCGACGTGTTCACGCCGAGCGGCGAGGAGCTGGGCCCGATCGACACCGGCGCCTCGCCCGAGGTGCTGCCCTACACGCTCGACGAGGCCGGCGACTACACCCTCACCGTGTCCGGCTTCGGTGGCGCGACCGGTGACTTCACCGTCGACGTCAGCGAGATCCTCGCTCCGGCGACCACCACGACCGACTTCAACGTGCTGATCTTCAACGAGGCGGGCGACTTCCTCGGGGCCGTCGGCGACGACAACACGCTGACCGGTCAGCCCAACGAGGTCTTCGCACTCCCCGGCCCGCCGGACTTCTTCCCGAAGATCCAGATGGTGCTCGCCAAGGCCACCCCGGACGCGACCCCGGTCTCCGAGATCGCCTACATCAACAACGGCGCGGTCTACACCGAGGAGTACTTCGACCCGACCGCTCCGGCGACGTTCGGCCACTCGACCGCGGCCGGCGCCAACGGCGTCGCGGCGATCGACCCGTTCCGCCCGTACGTCAACGAGTACTACACCTCGCCCGGCGGCGCGATGAACTTCTACTTCAACCGCTACGGGCAGCGTCTGCTGCACCCGAAGACGCGGCTGAAGCCGGACATCGCCTCCACCGACCGCGGCAACACGACGTTCTTCGTGGCCGACGACCCGCGCGACCCGGACTCGTTCCCCAACTTCGGTGGCACGAGTGCGGCGGCTCCGCACGCCGCGGGCATCGCGGCGCTGATGCTGCAGAAGGCGGGCGGGCCTGGTTCGCTCACCCCGAACGAGGTCTCGCAGACCATGAAGGACACCGCGTTCCAGCACGACCTGAACCCGTTCTACGCCACGGGCCAGGCCGGCAACATCAAGGTCGCCGCGGTCGGCGCTCCCGGTGACGAGCGCGACGCCTCTCCGGCGTCGATGGACGACCCGACCTTCTTCCGGGTCCGCAACGGTGGCAGGGTCGCGATCCGCTCGATCACCTTCTACGGCGGCTACGCCAGCCCCACGGCGCTGGGCCTGCCCGGCGGCGCGTCGGCCGGCCTCGTGTTCGACCCGCGTCCGCTGGCCGACCCGGAGGAGTACCGCGACGGCGGCTACCCCTTCACGCTCGGCTTCTCCTCGTCCCGGGGAGTCGGCAGGACCCTCGTGGGCCGGGTGCAGTCGCGGGTGGACCACACGCCGTTCTACCGGCAGCTCAAGGTGCACTTCGGCCAGAACCTGCGCCGCGGTGACCGGGTCTACTTCGGCATCGACCGCGACCTGCGGGTCCCGGGGCTGGCCAACACGCCGGTCGAGGGCAACGGTGCCGACGAGATCGGCGGCGGCGTCTTCATCCCGCAGAACCGCGCCGTGCCGGCCGGCATGAAGTGGGTCGCCCACCTCGCCAACGGCAGGACGGTGACCGGGCGCGTCTACAACAAGCTCGGCAACGGCTTCTCGCCGGTCGACGGCTACGGCGTCGCCGACGCCTACCGGGCGGTCTTCGCCAACTGAGGATCGCTGCCCAGCAGTGACGAGAGGGTCCCCGGCTCCGGCCGGGGGCCCTTTCGCCGTTCGGTCCAGGGGACCTCAGGACTCGTCGACGGCCAGGGCGAGCTCGACCATGAGCTCGTCGGCGAGCTGCTCGAGCGCGTTGCGGAGCGCGGCGCTGTCGGTCTCGGCCGGTGCGACCAGGACCGCGTGGGCCTCGAACAGCAGACCGCCCGCCATCGGCGCCTCCCGCACCTGCGTGCTCAGCTCCTCGATGCTCACGCCGGCGTCCGCGACGAGCGCCGAGATGTCGGCGAGGATGCCCGGCCGGTCGGCGCCGATGAGGTCGAGGCTCAGCCGCGAGGCTGACTGCGCCTCGGCCGCCGCTTCGGCCGCGCTGGTGTCGCCGGTCTCGACGTGCACGCTGAGCCCTTGGTCCGCCAGTGCGCGGAGGTCGAGCGAGAGCGCGTCCACCGCACTGCTGTCGACGCTGACCTCGACGATGCCGGCGAACCTGCCGGCCAGCCTCGCCATCTGGCTGCGCTCCCAGCTCGCGCCGTGCGCCTTGAGCGGAGCGGACACGGCTGAGACGAGACCGGCGCGGTCGTCGCCGAGGACGGTGAGCACGAGCGTGGTCAGAGGCATACCGGCAGCCTAGGCCGTGGCTGCCGGCCACGTCCGTGGTCGAGCACGCCGAGGCCGACGCTCCTGGTCGGGACTCATGAGGAGCCACGCGGCACCGTTCTCTGCCGCAGTCCCTCCCACGTCGCGTAGACAGGCCGCCACGGCAATCTCAGGATCGATGCCAAGGACCTCCCGCACCTCGGCCCCCGACCTCCCGTAGAACTCATCCCGATAGGTGAACCCCGCGCCGGTGGGCCCTCGCCAGGCCTGGTCCGTGAGCAGGTGGTCGCTCGGTGCTGCCGGCATCGGAGGATCCCACCACCCGGCACCGACAGTTCCGTGCCCGGATCCCGCTCGGTTGACAGTGATCAGCGAGCGCGCCAGCGCTTCCAGACCGCGCGGGCCTCGGCACGGACCCTGCCGTCGAAGACGACGCGCGAGAGCACCGTCATCTCCGCGTCTGAGGACTCCAGCAGCTCGGCCTCGAGGGAGAGGTCCTCGTCCAGCGGGGTCGGCCGGCGGAACGAGACGTCGAGACCGGCGGTGACGTAGGGGAGCAGCGCCCCGGGCGGCGGCTCCCATCCCTGGCGGTCGGCCTCGGCGACGACCGCGGCCGCACCGTGGCAGTCCAGGACGGTCGAGATGATGCCGCCGTTGAGGAAGCCCACGCCGTTGTCGTGCTCGGTCCACGGGTGGAAGGTGCCGATCATGAGCGCGGCGCCGTCCACGGTCTCGGACTCGTAGGAGCGCAGCTGCAGGCCGCGGGGGTTGGCATGCCCGCACCCGAAGCACGTCAGCTCGGGGTAGAGGCGTTCCTGGATGCTGCGGGTGGGGTCGGCGACCGGCGGCGTCATGCGGTGATCCTGCCACCGGCGGCCCTCCTGCGGGATGCTGGCCCCATGGCGCACCCGCCCCCGCAGGTCCCGTCCCCGCCACCACCGGACGCACGCACGCCACCGCCGAGCCGGCGCGCGAGCGGCGTGCGGGTGGAGCACGACGGCATGGTCACCACCGTCACCCTCGACCGTCCGGAGCGCCGCAACGCCGTCGACGGACCCACGGCCGCCGCGCTGGCCGAGGCCTTCCGCGCCTTCGACGCCGACGACGGCGCGCACGTCGCGGTCCTCTACGGCGACCACGGGACCTTCTGCGCCGGCGCGGACCTCGCCGCGGTCGGGGGACCCGAGGGCAACCGCGTCGACCCGCTGGGTCACGACGGCCCGATGGGGCCGACCCGGATGCGGCTGTCCAAGCCCGTCGTCGCCGCGATCGAGGGGTACGCCGTCGCGGGGGGCCTCGAGCTGGCGATCTGGTGCGACCTCCGGGTGGCGGCGCAGGACGCCGTGCTGGGGGTGTTCTGCCGGCGGTGGGGCGTGCCGCTGGTCGATGGTGGCACGGTCCGGCTGCCGCGGCTGATCGGCACCGGCCGGGCCATGGACCTGGTGCTGACCGGGCGCGCGGTGCGGGCCGACGAGGCCGAACGGATCGGGCTGGTCGACCGGGTCGTGCCCACCGGCACCGCGCTGCAGGAGGCGCAGGCACTCGCCCGGCAGGTCGCCGCGCACCCGCAGCGCTGCGCCCGCAACGACCGCCTGAGCCTGCTCGACCAGGAGGGCCGGCCCGAGCAGGAGGCCCTCGAGCGGGAACGGGTGCTCGGCCTGGACTCGCTCGAGGACGTGGTGGCCGGGCTCGAGCGGTTCCGCTCAGGAGAAGGACGGCACGGCGCCGGCACCTGAATCTGCGGCAGACTGGCCGATGTGAACGATCTAACCGGTCTGCCCGACGACCCCGACGACGTCGCCGCGCCCGACGACGCGCTGCGCGCCGACGTCCGTCTGGTCACCTCGATGCTCGGTGAGGCGCTGGTGCGCTCGGAGGGCCAGGAGCTGCTCGACCTGGTCGAGGAGGTCCGCGCCCACGCCAAGAGCGACACCCTCGACGACCTGCCCGAGACCGACCTCGCCACCAGTGCGCGCCTGGCGCACGCGTTCACGGCGTACTTCCACCTGGCCAACGTCACCGAGCAGGTCCACCGCGGTCGTGCCCTCCTGCGAATGCAGCAGCGCGAGGGTGGCTGGCTGGAGCGGACGCTGCGCCGCGTCGGCGACAGCGAGGGCGGACCCGAGCGCCTGGTCGACGCGCTCGACCACGTCGGCGTACGGCCGGTCTTCACCGCGCACCCGACCGAGGTGCAGCGCCGCTCGACGCTGGACAAGATGCGCCACGTCGCTGCCCTGCTCGACCAGCCGCAGTCCGCGCGGCGGGACCGCCGGCTGCGCGAGGCGATCGACCTGCTCTGGCTCACCGACGAGATCCGGGTCGAGCCGCCGGAGCCGGTCGACGAGGCGCGCAACGGCGTCTACTACCTCGAGGGCCTGGCCGCGGCGGCGCTGCCCGACGTGCTGGAGGAGCTGCGCGACCAGCTCGCCGGGCTCGGCGTGGAGCTGCCCGACGACGCCCGCCCGCTGCGCTTCGGCAGCTGGATCGGCGGCGACCGCGACGGCAACCCCAACGTCACCCCGGCGACCACCCGCGAGGTGCTCGACCTCCAGGCAGTGCACGGCATCCGCATGCTGCGCGCGCAGGTGGACCGCCTGCGCCGCGACCTGTCGGTCAGCGAGCGGCTCTCGGAGGTCTCCGCCGCCGTGCGCGAACGGCTCGACCGGAGCCTGACCCACCTGCCCGAGGTGGAGAAGCGCTACCTGCGGCTCAATGCCGAGGAGCCCTACCGCCTGTTCCTCACCTGCCTGCACGTGCGCCTGCGCCTGACCGAGGAACGCGTCGCCGCCCGCAAGCCGCACGTCGAGGGCCGCGACTACCGCGACGACGACGAGCTGCTCGCCGACCTGCGTCTGTTGCGCGACTCGGTGGCCGAGCACCAGGGCGAGCTGCTGGCCTCCGGCGAGCTCGAGCGCCTGATCCGCACGGTCGCCGCGACCGGCCTGACCCTGGCCACCCTCGACGTGCGCGAGCACGCCGAGAAGCACCACGCCGTCCTCGCGACGCTGCTCGACCGCGCCGGCGACCTCGCCACGCCCTACGCCGCCCTCGACGCGGCCGGGCGGCTGGAGGTGCTCGGCAAGGAGCTCGCCGGGCGGCGCCCGCTCGCCCTGCGGCCCCTCCCACTGGCGGGCGACGAGGCCACGACCGCGGCGACCTTCGACGCGGTCCGCGAGGCGCTGGACACCCTGGGCCCCCGCACCATCGAGAGCTACATCATCTCGATGACCCGCGACGCCGACGACGTGCTCGCGGCCGTGGTGCTGGCCCGCGAGGCCGGCCTCGTCGACCTCGCCGGCGGCGTCGCCCGCATCGGGTTCGTGCCGCTGCTGGAGACCGTCGACGAGCTGCAGCGCACCGAGGAGATCCTCCGCGCCCTGTTCGCCGACCCGTCCTACCGCGAGGTGCTGCGGCTGCGGGGGGACCTGCAGGAGGTCATGCTCGGCTACTCCGACTCCAACAAGTCCGGCGGGATCGCGCCGTCGCAGTGGCAGATCCAGCGGGCCCAGCGGGTGGCCCGTGACGTGGCGGCGGAGTTCGACGTCCGGCTGCGGTTCTTCCACGGCCGCGGCGGCTCGGTCGGGCGCGGCGGCGGCCCGACCTACCAGGCGATCATGGCGCTGCCCTACGGCACCGTCGACGGCGAGGTGAAGATCACCGAGCAGGGCGAGGTGATCAGCGACAAGTACGCCCTGCCGGTCCTGGCGCGGCAGAACCTCGAGCTCTCGTTGGCCGCCACCCTCGAGGCGAGCGTGCTGCACCAGAAGGGCCGCCGCACCGAGGACCAGGCGCGCCGCTGGGACACGACGATGGACTCCGTGGCGGCCGCGGCCCACGCGCGCTACCGGGGGCTGGTCGACCACCCCGGGCTGGCGGACTACTTCCTCGCCAGCACCCCGGTCGACCTCCTCGCCGAGCTGCACATCGGCTCACGCCCCTCGCGGCGCCCCGACGCCGACGGCGGCATCGAGGGCCTGCGCGCGATCCCGTGGGTGTTCGGCTGGACCCAGTCGCGCCAGATCATCCCGGGCTGGTACGGCGTGGGGTCGGGCCTGGCGGCCGTCGGCGAGGACGGTGCCGAGGTGCTGCGCGAGATGTACGCCGAGTGGCCGTTCTTCCGCACGTTCCTCGACAACGTCTCGATGACGTTGGCCAAGACCGACCTCGACATCGCCACGACCTACGTGCAGGCACTCGTGCCCCAGGACCTCCACGAGCTGTTCGCGGACATCAAGGACGAGCACGCGCGCACCGTCGAGCAGGTGCTCGCGGTGACGGGGGAGGGCGCGCTGCTCGGCGACAACCCGATCCTGCGCACGACCCTGGAGCTGCGCGACCTCTACCTCGACCCGCTGCACCACCTCCAGGTGCAGCTGCTCGCCCGGCGTCGCGCCGGCGAGGACGACCCGTTGCTGGCGCGCGCGCTGCTGCTCACGGTCAACGGCATCGCCGCCGGGATGCGCAACACGGGCTGAACGAGGCTCAGGGACGCTCGTGCAGCCACGGCCGGTCGAGCACGAACCGGCGGCCGCTGACCTGCTCGGGCACGATCTCGACCACGTTGTACTTCAGCGTGGGCACCCAGGGCCGCAGCGGGACCTGTTCGGCGCGGTGCGCCTCGTCCTCCTCCAGCTTCCGGGCGCTTCCGCGCAGGATCACGCTCTGGGCGTGCTCCTCGTCGTAGCGGTCGATCTCGAAGACGACCTGGGGGTGCAGCAGCACCCCCAGCAGCTTGGACCCCTCCGCGGTGCGGAACAGCAAGGTGGGGGAGCCGGTCGAGGTGTCGACGGCGTAGTTGACCGGCACCAGCTCGACGTCGTCCCCGAGGAGGTAGGCCAAGCGGCCGAACTCCTCGTCGTGCAACGCCTCCCAGCACTCCTCGTCGCTCATCACGGTCACGATGTCGTCGTCGTGGTGGCTGGCGACCATGACGCACCTCCGGTGGTCTCGTCGGTCGCGGCCCGAGTGGTCGCGACCACCCACCTCGACCCTAGGCCAGCCACCCTGCCCGGGCCACGGTCAGACGGTCCCGACGTCCTGTCTGCTCGGTCACCCCGCGACGGCGGCGCGCTCAGCGGCGGTGCCGCACCCGCCGGCGCAGCTGCAGGATGCGCAGGGAGGCGGCGATGACGGCCAGGGCGAGGCCGGCCGCGGCGGCGATGAGCAGCGCGACGGACTGCGGCGCGCTGCCGCTCCAGCCGAGGAAGTTGACCTCGGCCTCCTGGGTGTTCTGCGCGATGAACACGATGAGCAGCACCAGCAGCACGCCCAGGCCGACGACTCCCGTCCACACGGCGCTGGTGCGTGACCCGCGCAGGGGGTCGTCGCCGCCGTCGCGGGACGTGGTCGGCTCGGGGGGAGTGGTCGGCTCGTTCTCGGGGTCGGTCGCTTTCTCGCTCACGCCGTGACCGTACCCGTGTGCGGCCGGCGTGAACGCCTCCCCGTGCGGTCCCGGACAGGGCGGAAGGGTGCCCGGCTCGCGCCGGGCACCCTCCCAGGACAGGACGGAGGGGTCAGCGACCCCGCTGCTTGACCACCCGCCAGTCGTAGCCCGCGTCGAGGACGGACAGGTCCCCGGTCGGCAGGTTGCTGATCGCCACGACGAAGTCGCTCTGGTTGCCGTTGGCGCACTTGGTGTTCAGCGTGGCCGTCCGGATGCGGTTGCCCTCGTAGCGGTAGACCCAGTTGCCGGCGCCGTCGCGGAGCTCGCCCGCCGTGGTCCTGCCCGGCGTCCCTCTATTCCAGGTGTCGATGGCGTTCTGCACGCCCTCCATGCCGTCGGCCGGCTCGGCGAAGACGAGCTTGATCAGCCGGTCGCCGGTCGCGCCCTCGTCGTAGGTCAGGTCCGGCTCGATGGGCTTGCCCGCCCCGTTGCCGCCGGCACGCTCCCACAGGTAGAGGAAGTAGGAGAACGAGGCACCGTAGTTCTCCAGTCCGCCGCCCCACCGGGTCAGCGAGGTCTCGCGGTGGAAGACCTGCTGGTAGGTCAGGTGGCTGCCGGTCATGTCGAAGCCGTTGAGGAAGGCAGCGGTGTCGGCCAGGCCCTCGTCGACCCAGGACAGCTCGCCCGGGTCCGAGTAGTTCATCAGCATGTGCTCGAGCTCGTGGGCGATGACGCCCTCGTAGAGCTCGGGACGGTCGTTGCTCGCGTCACCGTCGCTCCACGGCTCGGTGTCGGGGTCCCCGCCGATGCGGTTGGCCCAGTCGAAGGCGTCGATGACCATGACGTTCATGCCGAGGCTGTCCTCGGCGAGGTACTGCGGCGCGAAGTAGCCCGCCGTGTAGGTGTTCTCCGCGCAGTCGTAGTAGTTGGTGTCCTGCACGTTGTAGACGAGGGTGACCAGCGCGTCCGAGCCGGAGGCGGCTTCACCGAGCTCGCCGAAGTGCTCCTCGTCGACCCGCAGGATCTGGTCCCTCAGCTTGTCGCCGAGGTACTCCACCTGTGCCGGCGTGATCGTGTAGTCGGCGGGGTCCTCGTCGGCGCAGGGCACGAAGTCGTCGGTCGGATCGGGGTCGAACGACGGGTCGAGGCTGTGCACGCCCGAGGCTCCGCCGAACGCCCCCTGCGGGACGTAGACGTAGACGGGGGTGCCGTCGACGGTCGTGCCCGCATAGGCGCGCTCGAACGGCTGGTAGTAGGTGCCTCCCGCCTCGCTGTCGGTGATCGGCACGGTGATGGTCGCGTCCCCTGCGGAGCCGTAGTCGGCCGGCGGGGTGGTGCTGTGGCTGGCCAGGGCGGGCGCGGCGACGGCGCTCAGGGCGAGCGTCGTGCTGAGCGCCATGCCTGCGGCGAGGAGGGACCTCGGTCGGAGATTCTTCATGTGGGGGCCTTCTGGTCGGGAGAAGGGGCGGGAGAGCTGCGTCATACCAGGACGCCCCGGCAACCTATGCCGCGCCGCCGCCGCCTGTCGAGATCCCCTCGCCGACACCGGGCGGGGACCGGGACCTAGACCGGGACCTCCTCCGCGCGGCTCACGCGGTAGGGGTAGGCGCGCATGCCGTGCTCCACGCCCCACAGCACCGCCTGTGAGCGGCTGGTGATGCCGATCTTGCGGTAGGCGCTGCGGATGTAGGACTTCACGGTGTTGGGGGAGAGGTAGGCCAGCCGGCAGATCTCCTGGTTGCTGCGACCCTGCGTGATCAGCGCGACCATCTCCGACTCGCGCAGCGAGAGCCCCTCGGCGCGTCCGGGCCAGTCGCCGCTGACCACCGGCGTGTGACCGGGGTTGGGGGAGACCACCACCTCGCCGGCGTGGATGCGCTCGAGCGAGTTCACCAGCTCCTTGGCCGGGAGGGTCTTGGCGAGGTAGCCGCGCGCGCCCGCCGCGAGGGCCCCGTCGATCAGCTCGGGCTCGAAGTTCCAGGTGTAGACCGCCACCGAGCCGACGCGGTCGTCCTGGTCCAGCTCCTGGATGCCGCGCGGGTCCTCCCGAGGACGGGAGTAGGTGTCGTAGAGCGCCAGGTCGACCTCGGTGGTCACGCCGTCGCGGGTGCTGACCTCGACCACGTGGATCCGCTCGGCGTAGCCCCTGAGCATGTCCGCCAGCCCACGGACGACCACCTCGTAGTCGTTGATGATGGCGACCCGCATCGGGCCGGCGGTGCTCGGCATGGCGCACAGCATAGGGGTGGGTCCAGGTTCCGGGAGGCGGGGCGGCACACCTGGCCAGACCAGCGAGGGGGTGCGTGCCAGACTCCGGCCCATGAGCCACCACCACGCGTCGGGGCACGGGGGGGCCCCGCCGACCCCACCGGGCCGTTACGGCCAGCAGTTCGGACCCGACTTCACCTTCCTCGGCGTCCCGGCGTGCGACCTCGGCGACGAGGCCACCTACGCCGACGCCGACGTGGTCGTCCTCGGTGCGCCCTTCGACGGCGGCACCTCGCACCGCCCGGGGGCGAGGTTCGGGCCGATGGCGATCCGGATGCAGGACTACCTCCCGCACGACGGGTCGCGACCCAGCCTGGCGCTGCGCACCGACGGGCTGCGTGACCTGCGGGTGGTCGACGCCGGCGACGTGGAGATGTACTCCGGCGACATCGTCGCCGCGCTCGGCGCCCTCGAGGCGGCCGTGGAGCGCGTGGCGCGGGCCGGGGCCATCCCGGTGGTGCTCGGCGGCGACCACTCGGTGGCCTTCCCCGACGCCAAGGGCGTGGCCAACGTGCTCGGCCACGGGCGGGTCTCGATGATCCACTTCGACGCCCACGCCGACACCGGCGACATCGAGTTCGGCTCGCTGTGGGGCCACGGCCAGCCGATGCGCCGGCTGATCGAGTCCGGCGCGCTGCGCGGCGACCGCTTCCTCCAGGTGGGGCTGCGGGGCTACTGGCCCGGTCCGGAGACGCTGGACTGGATGGCGGGCCAGAAGATGCGCTCCTACGAGATGAGCGAGATCGGGCACCGCGGGCTCGCCGCCTGCCTGACCGAGGCGTTCGCGATCGCCACCGACGAGTGCGAGGGCGTCTTCCTCTCCGTCGACATCGACGTCTGCGACCCGGGCCACGCGCCCGGCACCGGCACCCCCGAGCCGGGCGGCCTGACCGCGCGCGAGCTGCTCGACGCCGTACGCCGGATCTGCCTGGAGCTGCCCGTCGTCGGCGTCGACGTGGTGGAGGTCAGCCCGCCCTACGACCACGCCGACATCACCGCCGCCCTGGCCAACCGGGTCGTCCTCGAGGCGCTCTCCGCGATCGCGCGCAAGCGGCGCGACGAGCGCGACGGCACCACCTGGGACCCCGCACGGCCCCTCCTGGACCGGTGAGCATGGCCACCTACGACGAGCTCCCGCGTCCCGAGGGCGCCCGCCCGCCGCGCAAGCCGCACGAGCGGGTCGCCGGCCGCGCCATGCACCGCGTCGACCAGACGACCGAGCAGATGGTGCGCAGCGTGCTGGCCTACGCCGAGAACCGACTGCGGATGGACCCCGTCCCGCTCGACCAGGGCACGCTGACCAACGCCCAGCTCTACGAGCGTCTCGAGGGCGTGATCGGCGAGCAGGCCAGCACTCCCGACGAGGTGCTCGGCGTCTACGCCTCGGTCATCGCGCCGAGCGTGATCTCGGCCGACAGCCCGCGCTTCCTCGGCTTCATCCCCGCGGCGCCGACCAAGGCCAGCCTGCTGTTCGACATGCTCGTCTCCTGCGCCTCGATCCAGGGCATCTCGTGGCTCGAGGCCTCGGGCGCCATCGCCGCGGAGAACACCGTGCTCGCGCTGGTCGCCGAGGAGGCGGGCCTCCCGGTCGAGTCCGGCGGCACGTTCGTCTCCGGCGGCTCGGCCGGCAACCTGTCGGCCCTGGCCGTCGCCCGGGAGGAGGCCAAGCGCCGCGACCCTGCGGTCGCGCGGTGGCGCGTGGTCGTCGGGACCGACGCGCACTCCTCGATCATCAACACCCTGCGCCTGCTGGAGATGGACGCGCTGGTCGTCGAGACGCCCGACCACCGGCTCACCCGCGCCGACATCGAGCGCGGCACCGCCGGGGAGGACCTGTCCGACGTCGCCGCGGTGGTGTGCACCTCGGGCACGACCAACGCGGGGATCATCGACGACCTCGACTCGGTCGGACTGCTCGCCCAGGAGCGCGGCTGGTGGTTCCACGTCGACGGGGCGTACGGCGGCGCGGGCATCTTCGCGCCGTCGCTGCGGCCGAAGTACGCCGGGCTGGAACGGGCCGACTCGTTCATCCTCGACCCGCACAAGTGGATGTTCACGCCGTTCGACTGCTGCGCACTGCTCTACCGCGACCCGGCCCGGGCGCGGCGCACGCACACGCAGGACGCGTCGTACCTCGACGTGATCCACACCCACGACGCGTGGAACCCCACCGACTACGCCTACCACCTGACCCGGCGCGCCCGGGGGCTGCCGCTGTGGTTCTCCCTGGCCGTGCACGGGGTCGGCGCCTACCGCGACGCGATCGAGGTGGCGGTGCGGCTGGCGGCGGAGACCGCGTCGATGATCCGTGCCGAGGAGCACCTCGAGCTGATCCGCGAGCCCGACCTCGGCATCGTGCTGTTCCGCCGGCTCGGCTGGGCGGAGGAGGACTACTACGCCTGGGCCCGCGGGCTGCACCAGGACGAGGTCGCCTTCATCCCGCCGAGCGCGTGGGAGGGGGAGACGGTGGGGCGCTTCGCCTTCCTGCACCCCGACACCAGCCTCGACCTCGTCCGGGAGGTGCTGGAGCGCACGCGCTGAGGTCGAGTGCGGCAGGATGACAGGGCAGCACCGGCCGCGACGTCCGTCCGGCCGACCCGGACCCGGAGGTGACCAGTGCGCTCCCACAGCGCGGTGTACGTCGACGTCGGCTACCTGCTGGCCAGTGCGGCCACCCGCGTGACCGGCACGTCGTTGCGCAGCGGGGTCGAGGTCGACCACTCCGCCCTGATCGAGGCGATCATGGACCAGGCGGCGGAGAGCAGCGGGCTGCCCGTGCTGCGGGTGAACTGGTACGACTCCGGCGGCGGCCGCGGCGGCACCCCCGACCGCGAGCAGGAGCAGATCGGCCTGCTGCCGCGGGTCAAGCTGCGCCTGGGTCGGCTCAGCCACTCCGGCGAGCAGAAGGGCGTCGACCTCAAGATCGGGCTCGACCTGGTCACCCACGCGCGCAACAGCGCGGTCGACGTGATGTTCCTGCTCTCCGGCGACGACGACCTCACCGAGGCGGTCGAGGAGGCGCAGGCGCACGGCATCGAGGTCGTGCTGCTGGCCGTGCCCGGTGACCGGGGCAAGCCGCACGCGGTGAGCAAGCACCTGCTGCGAGCCGCCGACCGGCTCGAGCTGATCAGCGAGAAGGCGATCGACGGGGCGGTCACCACCGTCGTGCGCGAGATGTTCCAGCCGCCGGTCGTGCCCTACGTCCCCGACGAGCCACCGGCCACCGAGAGCGCGCCGGCCAAGCCGGCGCCGCCGGTCGACGGCGCCGCGGCGGTCTCCCCGCCGCCCACGCCGCCCACGGACGCCGGCCCCAAGCCGCCGACACCTGCGCTCATGCCGCGCAAGCTGGTGGCGCCCTCGCCGCCGAGCGCGCCCGTGCCGCCCGCGGCGGTGCTGGCCTACCAGAGCACGACGGGGCGGCCCTCGGGAGGCTGGTTCGAGACCGTCGACCCGGCCGAGGAGGAGCGCCTGGTCGACGAGGTCTGCGCCAGCGTGCTGGAGTCGTGGGCGCGCGGCGCCTCCGACGACGCCCGCGCGGGGCTGCTCCGGGGCGAGCCGACGATCCCCAGCGAGATCGACCGGGCGCTGCTGGTCGACCTGTCCAACCGGCTGGGCATCTATGCCCTCGACGAGCCCACGCGCCACATCCTGCGCTCCCGGTTCTGGGTGGTCGCGGGCACCAAGCTCGACGCCACCTGACCGTCCCCGGGACGTCGCCAACGCCACACTCCGGCCCCGCTCCGGGCCGCCCGGATCGGCGTAGCGTGAGCCGCAGGGAGTGTGATCACGATGACCACTGCGAGGACCCGGCCGAGCCGGTTCATGACCCACACCGACGCGTTCACCTGGGAGATGGAGCACGACGCCGCGCTCCGCTCGACGGTGGTCAGCCTCTTCCTCCTCGACCGTGCCCCGGACTTCGAGCGGGTCCGTGAGTCCTTCGCGCGGGTGGTGGCGACGGTCCCGCAGTTCCGCCGCCGGGTGGTGGCCTCGGTCCCACCGGCGCCGCCGCGCTGGGAGGACGACCCCGACCTCGACCTCGACTTCCACGTGCGGCACACCGCCGCCACCCCGGTCGACGGGCACGCCCCGGGACTGGACGTGGTGCTCGAGATGGCCAGGCGGGCCGAGATGGACGACTTCGACCGGGCGCGCCCGCTGTGGGAGGCCACCGTCATCGAGGGGCTCACCATCGACGGCGTGCCCGACCGGGCCGCGATGCTGGTCAAGCTCCACCACGCGCTCACCGACGGCATCGGCGGGGTCCAGCTCGCGCTGGCGCTGCTCGACCTGGGGCCCGAGCCCTCCGAGCGCGAGCCGCTGCCCGACGTACCCCCGCCGGCGAGGCCGGGGCGGTGGGCGCCGTGGACGGCGTCGGCCGCCTACGACGCAGGCGCCGCGCTCGGCCTGGCCGGCACCGCGGCCCGCTCCGTGCCGCGCATGCTGCGCGGGACGCTGCGGCCGCTGGAGACCGCACGCGACGTGGCCGCGGTCGCCGGGTCGGTCGCCCGCACGGTGCGGCCGATCAACCGCACCGGGTCGGCGCTGATGTCCGAGCGCCGTCTGGTGCGCCGGATGGGGGTCCACGAGGTGCCGCTGGCCGACCTCAAGGCGGCCGCGCACGCCTGCGAGGCCACGCTCAACGACGCGTTCCTGGCGGCCGTCGCCGGGGGGGTGCGCCGCTACCACGAGCGGCACGACGCCGCGCTCGGCGACCTGCACGTCACGATGCCGCTGAGCCTGCGCACGGCGGACGACGCCCCGGGAGGCAACCGGATCACGCTGATGCGCTTCGACGTGCCGGCCGGGGAGCGGCGCGCGGACACCCGGGTGCGCCAGATCCACGTGCGCGCCGGTCGGCTGCGGTCCGAGCGGTCGCTGCCCTACACCCAGGCGATCGCGGCCACGCTCAACCTGCTGCCGCGCTCCTACCTCGCCGCGATGCTGCGTCACGTCGACGTGCTGGTCAGCGACGTGCCGGGGATCCCGGTGCCGGTGTGGCTGGGTGGGGCGCGGGTGCTGGTGCAGTACCCCTTCGGACCGACCATCGGCTCCGCGGTCAACGTCACGCTGATGTCCTACGTCGACACCTGCGCGATCGGCGTCGACGTCGACACCGGCGCGGTCCCCGACCCGGAGGTGTTCCTGGAGTGCCTGCGCGAGGGCTTCGACGAGGTGCTGGCCCTGGCTCCCTGAGGTTGGGAGCCCCGCGGAACGGGCATGTGTCGCCGACCTGGACCCTCGCGTGAAGGAGCTGACGTGGCGCGACGACGTGACGTGCTGGCCGTGGTGCAGGCAGGCGGCTCGGGTGGCCGCATGGACGTCCTGACCCGGGAGCGCGCCAAGCCGGCGCTGCCCTACGGCGGCGTCCACCGGCTGGTCGACTTCCCCCTCTCGAGCCTGGTCTACGGCGGGTTCAACGACGTGTGGGTCAGCGTGGAGTACCAGGTCGCCTCGATCGACCAGTACCTCTCCGGTGGCCGGCCGTGGGACCTCGACAGCAACCGGGGCGGCTTCCGGCGCATGGTGCCCCAGACCGGCAGCGGCGCCCCGACCGAGGACGCCTTCGCCCACGGCAACGGCGACCTGCTGCTGCGGATGTCGCGCGACATCGAGAGCCACGGCGCCGAGCACCTCCTGGTCTGCAGCGCCGACCACGTCTTCGCCGAGGACCTCGGCCAGGTGTACGCCGACCACGTCGCCTCGGGCGCCGAGGCGACCGTGGTGACCGCGGAGGTGTCCCGCAAGGAGGCCGCGCAGAACACCGTCGTGCTGACCGACGCCGACGGGCTGGTCACCGAGGTGCAGGACCACGCGCCACGGCCGGACTCCGGGACGGTGGCCACCGAGGTCTTCCTCTACCGTGTCGGCCCGCTGCTCGAGACGCTGCGCGACCTGCGCGCCGAGCTCTCCAGGGGTGCCGACGACGAGGGCGACTCGGGCATCGGCGACGCCGGCGAGCACCTGCTGCCACGCCTGGTCGAGCGGGGCCGGGTGCGGACCGTTCCGGTGCGGGGCTACTGGCGGGACGTGGGGCGGCCCGAGACCTACCTGCAGAGCCACCGTGACCTGCTCGCCGGCAGGGTCGACGTGTTCTCCCACGAGGACCGTCCGGTGATCAGCAAGTGGCAGGACCGCACCGCGGCCCGCGTGGAGCGGGGCGCCGAGGTGGCCGACAGCCTGCTGTCGCCCGGATGCCGGGTGGCCGGCACGGTCGTGCGCTCGGTGCTGGGCCCCGGCGTCGTGGTCGAGCGCGGCGCGCACGTCGAGGACGCGGTGCTCTTCGACGACGTCGTCGTGCGGCGCGGTGCGCGGCTGCACACCGCGCTGGTCGACCAGCGTGCCGTCCTGGCCCGCGGGGCCCGGGTCGGCTCCGCACCCTCGGCGCGCGTGGCGCGCGACGCGGACCTGGTGCTGGTCGGGCGCGACTGCGTCGTCGGCGGCGAGGTCGCGGCAGGTGGGCGGCTCGAGCCCGGCAGCCGCACCTAGGCGTCGGGCGACACGCCAAATGGTGTGAGGTCGAACCATTGACGCCGGCCGTCGCCGAGGCCACACTCGGGGCCACCAGCGCCGGACGCCCGGAGCGTCCCGGCCACCAGGAGAGGTGGACCCGATGAGCACTCCCGACCTCGACGACGACGCCAGGCGCCTCTCGGAGCTCGGCTACACCCAGGAGCTCCACCGGGGCATGTCCGGGTTCTCCAACTTCGCCGTCTCGTTCTCGATCATCTCGATCCTCGCCGGCTGCATCACCTCCTACGCGATCGCGCTCAATGCCGGCGGGCCGTCGACGCTGACGCTGGGCTGGCTGCTGGTCGGCGGCTTCGTCCTGTGCGTGTCCCTCGCGATGGCGGAGATCTGCTCGGCCTTCCCCACGGCCGGCGGCCTGTACTACTGGGCCGGCCAGCTGGCCAAGAAGAACAAGCGCATGTGGGCGTGGTACGTCGGGTGGTTCAACTTCCTCGGCGAGGTCGCGGTCACCGCGGCGATCGACTTCGGCTGCGCCACCACCTGGATGGCGTTCGCGGACCTCACCTGGGACATCGACGTCACCGCCCAGAAGACCTTCGCCCTCTTCGTGGCGATCATCGTCAGCCACGCGCTGCTCAACGCCTTCGGGGTCGACCTGGTCGCGCTGCTCTCGAGCGTGTCGGCGTGGTGGCACCTGGTCGGGGTCGCGATCATCGTCGGCTTCCTGTGGATCGTGCCGGACAGCCACCAGAGCATCGGCTACACCCTGACCGAGTTCCGCAACGACACCGGCTGGTCCTCCGGCTTCTACGTCTTCTTCATCGGCCTGCTGATGGCGCAGTACACCTTCACCGGCTACGACGCCTCGGCCCACGTCGCCGAGGAGACCAAGGGCGCGGCCATCCAGGCGCCCCGCGGCATCGTGATGAGCGTGGCGGTGTCCCTCGTCGCCGGCTTCGTGCTGCTCTACTCGATCACCGCGGCCATCCCCGACGGCTCGCCCGCCGGTCTCGACAAGCTCGCCGCCACCGACACCGGCCTTCCTCCGGCGCAGATCTTCCTCGACGCGCTGGGCAGCTCCGGGATGGCGCAGTTCCTGCTGCTCATCGTGTGCGTGGCGCAGTACTTCTGCGGCATGGCCTCGGTCACCGCCAACTCCCGGATGTCCTACGCCTTCTCCCGCGACAACGCGCTGCCCGGCTCGTCGCTATGGGCCAAGGTCAACACCCGCACCGGCACGCCGACCAACTCGATCTGGCTGTGCGTGGGCCTCTCGATCCTGCTGGCCTCGCCGGCGCTGTTCAACACCACCGCCTACCTCGCGGTCACCTCGATCGCGGTGATCGGCCTCTACATCGCCTACGTCGTGCCCGTGTTCCTGCGGCTGCGCAACCCGCACTTCGAGGCCGGGCCGTGGAGCCTCGGCCGGTGGAGCGCCCCGATCGGGTGGACGGCGGTCGCGTGGGTGGTGCTGATCTGCATCCTGTTCGTGCTGCCGCCCGCCAGTCCGGTCACCGTCGACTCCTTCAACTACGCCCCCATCGCGGTGGTGCTGGTGCTGGTCTTCGCCGCGGTCACCTGGGCGGTCGGCGGCAAGCAGCACTTCATGCACGGGGCCAAGGACGTGCACACCACGGTGGCCCGCGACGAGATCTTCGCCGAGGAGGTCGGCCACGACCAGGCCCGTGCCGAGATCCTCGCCGAAGAGGAGGACTGAGCGCCACGGCCGGCAACCGGTCCGGGCTGGGGCAGGCGGTGCTGCGGCCGGTGCGGACGCACCACGCGTTCGAGGGCTGCGTCGAGCAGCTGGCGACCGCCATCCGCCTGGGCGCCTACCCCTACGGGTCGGCGCTGCCGGCCGAGCGCGAGCTCGCCGAGCGGATGTCGGTCTCCCGCGCGACGCTGCGCGAGGCGATCGCCGCGCTGCGACAGGCCGGGATGGTCGAGACGACGCGGGGACGTGGTGGTGGCACGCGCGTGGTGCACCGGCCCTCGGCCCCGTCCGGCCAGGACCGCGCCCGCCTGACCGGGCGTCGCGAGGAGCTGCTCGACTCGCTGGTGCTCCGCCGCGTGGTCGAGCCGGGTGCCTGCTGGACGGCGGCCTCGCGCGAGCTCGCGGCGTCGGAGCAGGCCATGCTCACCTCGGCGCTGATCGAGGTCGAGCAGGCACGGGACCACGGTCGGCACCGGCAGGCGGACTCGCGGCTGCACCTCGCCCTGGCCACGGCCTCCGGCTCACGGATGCTGCTCGACGCGGTGACCGGCGTGCAGTCCATGCTGCACGACATGCTGCAGGCGATCCCCGTCCTGGAGGCCAACATCGGCCACTCCGGCACCCAGCACCGCGCGATCGTCTCCGCGGTCCTGGAGCGCGACGCGCCCAAGGCCCGCCGTGCGATGGAACGACACTGCGACGACACCGCCGCGCTCCTGCGCGGACTGCTCGACTGACCACCCCCGGAAGGACTGCCATGGACCCCTCGGACCAGCCCCCGCTGCGCAACGACCGCCACCTCACCGTCGACGACCTGCGGCAGCGGATCGAGCGCGGCGAGCTCGACACCGTCGTGGTGGCGTTCACGGACATGCAGGGCCGGCTGCAGGGCAAGCGGCTGCACGGTCGCTACTTCCTCGACGTCGTGCTCGGCCACGGCACCGAGGGCTGCAACTACCTGCTCGGCGTCGACGTCGACATGAACACCGTCGACGGCTACGCGATCACCTCCTGGGAGCGCGGCTACGGAGACATGGACTTCGAGCTCGACCTGTCCACGATCCGCCTGCTCCCGCACCTGCCGGGCTCGGCAATGGTGCAGTGCGACCTCACCTGGCCCGCGTCGAGCAGCGGCGGCACGCACGAGCCGGTCGTGCAGGACCCGCGCGGGATCCTGCGCCGGCAGGTCGCCCGGGCCCAGCAGCTCGGCTACGTCGCGCTGGCCGGCACCGAGCTGGAGTTCGTCGCCTTCCAGGACAGCTACGAGGCTGCGTCCGACCGCGGCTACCAGGGCCTCACCCCGGTCAACCAGTACAACGTCGACTACTCCATCCTCGGCACCACCCGCGTGGAGGGACTGCTGCGCGAGATCCGCAACGCGACGTACGCCGCGGGCATGAACGTCGAGGGCGTCAAGGGCGAGTGCAACCTCGGCCAGCACGAGATCGGCTTCCTCTACGACGACGTGCTGGTCACCGCCGACAACCACGCGGTCTACAAGACGATGGCCAAGGAGATCGCCGCCCACCAGGGCAGGTCGATCACCTTCATGGCCAAGGTGAACGAACGCGAGGGCAACTCCTGCCACATCCACCTGTCGCTGCGGGGCGAGGACGGGTCGGTGGTCTTCTGGGACGACGAGGGCGACCGGCGGTCCGCGCTCTACGACCGGTTCGTCGCCGGCGTGCTGGCCACGATGAGCGACTTCACGTTGCTCTACGCCCCCAACATCAACTCCTACAAGCGGTTCGCCGACGGCTCCTTCGCCCCGACCGCGATCGCGTGGGGCGAGGACAACCGCACCTGCGCGGTCCGCCTGGTCGGTCGCGGACCCGCCGCCCGCATGGAGAACCGCGTGCCGGGCGGCGACGTCAACCCCTACCTCGCCCTGGCCGCGATGCTGGCCGGGGGGCTGCACGGCATCGAGCAGGGGCTCGAGCTCGAGGCGCCGCTGGAGGGCAACGCCTACACCTCCGGACGTCCGACCGTGCCGCGCACCCTGCGCGAGGCACGAGACGTCTTCACCGCCTCCGAGGTCGCCCGGGCGACCCTGGGTGACGAGGTCGTCGACCACTACACCAACATGGCCGACGTGGAGCTCACCGCCTACCAGGCGGCGGTCACCGACTGGGAGCTCCGCCGCGGCTTCGAACGCCTCTAGGAAGGACGCCATGACCACCCACCAGGTCCTCAACCCCGCCACCGGGGCGCACGTCGCCGACGTCGCGTCGGCGAGCGTCGAGGAGACCGACGAGGCGATCGCGCGCGCCCGGGCCGCGTTCCCGGGATGGCGCGACACCGCTCCGGGGGAGAAGGCCCGGCTGCTGCGTCGCTTCGCCGCCGTCGTCGACGAGCACCTCGACGAGCTCGCCGACCTCGAGGTGCGCAACGCCGGGCACACGCTGGGCAACGCGCGCTGGGAGGCGGGCAACGTCCGCGACGTGCTCCACTACTACTCCGCGGCGCCGGAGCGGCTCTTCGGCCGCCAGATCCCGGTCGCGGGGGGCGTCGACGTCACCTTCCACGAGCCCCTCGGTGTCGTGGGCGTGATCGTGCCCTGGAACTTCCCGATGCCCATCGCCGGGTGGGGGTTCGCGCCGGCGATCGCCGCGGGCAACACCGTCGTGCTCAAGCCGGCCGAGCTCACCCCGCTGACCGCGATCCGCATCGGCGAGCTCGCGCTCGAGGCCGGCCTCCCCGAGGGCGTGCTCACGGTCGTGCCGGGCAAGGGCTCGGTGGTCGGCGAGCGCTTCGTCACCCACCCCGACGTCCGCAAGGTCTGCTTCACCGGTTCCACCGTTGTCGGCAAGCGGATCATGGCCGGCTGCGCCGACCAGGTGAAGCGCGTGACCCTCGAGCTCGGTGGCAAGTCGGCCAACATCGTGTTCGCCGACGCCGACGTGGCCGCCGCGGCCGCCGCGGCGCCGTACGCCGTGTTCGACAACGCCGGGCAGGACTGCTGCGCCCGCTCGCGCATCCTGGTCCAGCGGTCGGCGTACGACGAGTTCCTCACCCACCTGCAGGCCGCGGTCGAGGGGATGCGGGTCACCGACCCGAGCGACCCGGACAGCGAGATGGGCCCGCTGGTCTCGGCGCAGCAGCGGCAGACCGTGCAGGGCTACCTCGACGGCGTCGACGTCGCCTTCACCGGCTCGGCCCCGAGCGGCGGGCAGTGGGACGGCGGATTCTGGATGCCGCCGACGGTCGTGCTCAACGCGGACCCGGCTGCGCGGATCTGGCGCGAGGAGGTCTTCGGGCCGGTCGTGGCGGTGATGCCGTTCGACGACGAGGCCGAGGCGGTGCGGCTGGCCAACGACACCGAGCTCGGCCTCTCGGGCTCGATCTACACCTCCGACCTGGGTCGGGCGTTGCGCGTCTCCCGCGCGGTCGAGGCGGGCAACCTCAGCGTCAACTCGCACGCGTCGGTGCGCTACTGGACACCGTTCGGCGGCTTCAAGCAGAGCGGCCTCGGCCGTGAGCTCGGCCCCGACGCGCCCCAGGCGTTCACCGAGGAGAAGAACGTCTTCTTCGCACAGTAGCCGGAATGAATTGTCTCAACGACATGAAAGAAGGACAGCATGAGCAGGCTCGACGGCAAGGTCGCGGTGGTGACCGGGGGATGCTCCGGCATCGGACTTGCCACGGTGCGGCGGTTCCTCGAGGAGGGTGCGCAGGTGGTCGTGGGTGACCTCGACGACGCCACGGGCGAGGCGCTCGCGGCCGAGGCGGGCATCACCTACGTCCACACCGACGTCACGAGCAAGGAACAGGTGGACGCGCTGTTCGCCGCCGCCCACGCGGCGTACGGCCGCATCGACGTCGCCTTCAACAACGCCGGCATCTCGCCGCCGCAGGACGACTCGATCCTGGACACCGGACTCGACGCCTGGCAGCTGGTGCAGGACGTCAACCTCAAGAGCGTCTACCTGTGCTGCAAGGCGGTCCTGCCCTACATGCTGGAGCAGGAGCGGGGCTCGATCATCAACACCGCCTCGTTCGTCGCGGTCATGGGCGCGGCCACCTCCCAGATCTCCTACTCCGCGTCCAAGGGCGGCGTGCTGGCGATGTCGCGCGAGCTCGGCGTGCAGTTCGCGCGACGAGGGGTGCGGGTCAACGCGCTGTGCCCCGGTCCGGTCAACACCCCGCTGCTGCAGGAGCTGTTCGCCACCGACGAGGAGCGCGCCGCGCGGCGCCTGGTGCACGTGCCGATGGGGCGCTTCGGCGAGCCGGAGGAGATGGCCAACGCCGTGCTCTTCCTCGCCAGCGACGAGTCGTCCTTCATCACCGCGTCCACGTTCCTCGTGGACGGGGGGATCTCCGGCGCCTACGTCACCCCGCTGTGACGCCGCTCGTCGGACTGTCCTGCTATCGCGAGCAGGCCAGGTGGGGGGTGTGGGACACCCGGGCCGACCTCCTGCCGGAGACCTACGCGCGGGTGGTGGAGTCGGTGGGCGGCGTGCCGGTCCTGCTGCCTCCGACCACCCACCCGTCGGTCGAGGAGGCCGCGCAGGTGGTGGTCTCCCGGCTCGACGGGCTGGTCATCTCGGGCGGCGCCGACGTCTCCCCGCACCAGTACGCCGCCGAGCCGCACGAGCGCACCCGCGGCTGGCGCGAGGACCGCGACACCTGGGAGCTCGCGCTGCTCGACGCGGCCGAGGCGCAGGGACTCCCGGTGCTCGGCGTGTGCCGTGGCATGCAGGTGATGGCGGTGCGCGCCGGCGGCACGCTCGAGCAGCACCTGCCGGACACAGTCGGCCACGCGCGGCACAACCCGTCGCCCGGGGAGTACGGCGACGTCGGCGTCCGCCTCGCCGAGGGGAGCCGCCTGGCCGCGCTGGTCGGCGATCGGCTCGGCGTCCGCTGCCACCACCACCAGGCGGTCCGGGAGCATCCCGGCTTCACCCCGGTCGCGTGGGCGGAGGACGGGACCCTCGAGGCGATGGAGGCCCCGGGCGACCGGTTCTGCCTCGCGGTCCAGTGGCACCCCGAGGTGCTCGCCGACGTCGGCCTCTTCCGAGGCCTGGTCGAGGCCGCCGGTGCCTAGCCGCGTCGTCGCGCCCCCAGCACGAAGGTGATCTCCACGATGCCGTCGTCGGGGACCTCCGCACCCGGTGCCCCCGGCCCCCGTAGGGGCGGCCGACCCAGCTGCCGATGTTGCCGCCACCTCGCCGTCGACGACGATCGTGCGCACGAGCTTGGTGTCGTCGGTGCGGAGCCTCGCCCAGTGCGCGGCGAACCGCGCCTCGACGCCGCGGAGGCGCACCTGCGGTGTCACCTCGGTGTCGCCGTGGACGCCGTGGACGGCACGTCGAGCTCGAACCACGCCCGGCAGGCGGCGGCGTCGCGGCCCGTGCGCGACGCCAGTGCGGCCACGAGCTGCAGGCCGCGGCCGTGCCCGGCCATCTCGCCGGCCGAGGCGATCCGGACCGGGCCGAGGCTGCCGCGGTCGACCACCTCGATGCGCAGCACGTGCCCGGCCAGGCGTGCCCAGACCCGGCAGCCGCCGTGGGTGTGCACGATCGCGTTGGTGACCAGCTCGGCGAGGCACAGCACCGCGTCGTCGACGAGGTCGGCGTCGATGCCCCAGGTCTCGAGCGTGCCGCGCAGGAACCTGCGCGCCCCGGCCACCGCCGGGAGGTCAGCGGCCATCTCGTGGCTGGCGAGCCGGGCGTCGGTCGATCCGCCGACCGCTGCCTGCTCGTCGTCGGACGCCACCGTGGTGCGCTGCAGCTCGGCACGTGCCCTGGTCAGGTCGGCCCCGACCGTGCGGCCGAGCTCGAGCAGCTCGTCGTGCAGGTCGCCGAGCCCGGGAGCGTCGAGGGACGCGTCGACGTAGACGACCAGCCCACCGAGGTGACGGGCGCCGTCGGTCACGGGGACCGCCACGACGAGCTCGACCCCGGTGCCACGCTGGTCGCGCACGAAGGTCGGGAACCGCTCGGCGAGCTCGTCCAGGCTGCCGGCGACGAGCTCGCCGTCGTGCACCGCACGGGTGAGCGGGACCCGGGACGTGGCGTCGACGTGGCACCAGGAGTGGACACCGGCGCCGTCGGTGCGGTCGCTGGCGGTGAAGAGCAGCTGCCGTCCGCCGCCCTCGCTCACCGCGAACCCCGCCCGGACGACGCCGGGCCGGTGCCCCAGTGGCGCGAGGGCGCGTCCGGCCAGGACGTCGAGGGCGCTGAGCGGCGAAAGCTCCGCGGAGCGGACGGAGGTCACCCGGTGATGCTAGGACAAGGGGCCCGTCCAGGAGCGGCCGAGGGGATCTTCGCCCTGGCCCGCGCAGGACCAACGGGCCGACTTCGGGCCTGTCCGGACCAGGACCCTAGCCTCCACCCCTGAGGAGGGAGGAAGTTGGCCGGTGGCCCGCCCTGGCGGACTGGGGGGGACGCACCCACCGAGCCCCTCGTCTGCACGATGAAGGGCGCCCACATGCCGCATCGCTCGCTCCGGGTCCGTTCCGCTCTCGAGGGGCTGGGGGTGTGGCTCCGCGGTCCCGGCGGCCCGCGTGGGCGCCGGCCACGGCGCAGGCTCGTCGTGCCGCTGGCCCTCGCGCTGGCGCTGGTGTTCCTCCGTCCGGTGGGGTTCGGCGGCGCGGCGAGCGGCAGCCCGGCCGACGGCTACCTCGACGACGTGCCCGACACCACGCCGGCGAGCCTCGGCGACATCGACCTGACCAGCCTGCAGTACGCCGACCCCACCGAGGGCGTCGACGTCATGCAGCCGCCGGTGGCCGCCCCGGACGGCGGCGCGAGCGCCGCGCTGCCCCTCAGCCTGCCCGCGGGACGCGCCGGCGTGCAGCCGGACCTCGCCCTGTCCTACGACTCCAGTGGTGGCAACGGCTGGGTGGGGGTCGGGTGGGACCTGTCGGTCGGCGCGATCACGCTCGACACCGAGTTCGGGGCTCCCCGCTACCTCAGCAACAAGGAGTCGGAGACCTACCAGCTCGACGGCGACCGGCTCTCGCCCAACGCGATCCGGACCGACCTCGCGCCGCGGGTCGGCGCGGTCAAGGCCGACTTCGTCCGGGCGGTCGACAACGAGCGGGAGCAGATCGCGCGCTACGGCACCGGTCCCGGCGACTACTGCTGGGTGGTGCGCGACAAGGACGGCAACACCCGCTACTACGGCGGCGAGCCCAACGACGAGGGCACCTGCAGCCGCGTCTCCGAGGCGATCGTCGGCGCGATCGGAACGTCCGGCGTCAAGGACGGCGTCAGGGGTGACTTCTTCTGGGGCCTGACCTACGTGGTCGACATCAGCGGCAACACCGTGCACTACGGCTACGACAAGGACCCCGTCTCCTTCGGCAAGTCCGCGCCCGGTGGCGACCCGACCGGGGTCTCGATCTACCTCAGCTCGATCGAGTACACCGGCCTGATCTCCGACGACCCGACGATCCCCGCCGAGCCGGCCTACCGTGTCACGTTCGTCCATGCGGACGGCGCCGCGGCGCCGCGCAAGGACGTCGGGGTCGATGCCTCCGGCGGCCGGCCCCTCGTGGTCAAGGACCTGCTGCGCCGGATCAAGGTCGAGTACCTCGGCCCGGGCGACGCCGCCGACTCGCCCGTGCTGGTCAAGGGCTGGAAGCTGACCTACGACGACGAAGGCCCCTACGACAAGTCCCTGCTGACCAAGGTCACCGAGTTCGGCAGCGACGGCGTCGACGGTCCGGAGCACGTCTTCCAGTGGTACGACGACGTCCACGGCGACGGCGGCAAGTACCAGGGCTTCGACCCCACCCGGCAGTGGGGCCGGTCGGACACCGCCGCGGTCCTGCCCAACGATCACGTCAACATCGCGGCTGAGAGCGCCCTCGGATCCTCCCACCGCATCGGTGGCGACGGCGGGTCCTACATCGGCTTCAACCCGGCGATCCCCAGCAAGATCGGGTCGTTCGGCGGCTCGTTCAACGTCGCCGGAGGGGAGACGACGACCGACAGCGTGCTGGTCGACCTCAACGGCGACGGCCTGCCGGACCGGGTGTACGCGGTGGGAACCGCGATCAAGTACCGCGAGAACCTGCACCGCCCCGGCGGGTCCCCGAACCCGCTCGACGGTTCGTGGTTCGGCCCGGAGAGGTCAGTCGGCGGCATCGATGCACTCGGCCGCTCCACCGACCTGCGGATCGACCTGCACTACGAGGTCTACCCCGTCGTGGCGATCCAGGTCGGGGGCGGCTTCGGGTTCTCCTTCGGCAAGGAGTACTTCACCGACGTCAACGGCGACGGTCGGGTCGACTTCGTCAAGAGCGACCGGTCGGTCTGGTACAACGTGCTCGTCCCCGCCAACGAGGCCGACGCCGACGCCCCCCCCGACGCCGACTGGACGCCCAAGTTCGTCAACAGCGAGACCATCGCCCCGATCGCGAACCGGCTCGAGGTGCCGCTGGACGAGTTCGTCTCCTCGCTCGCCGACGAGATGCCGGCCGACGTCACCAAGCTGCTCGAGGACTCCAGCCCGCGCATCGACACCGTGCGTCGCTGGGTCGCCCCCTTCACCGGGACGGTCAAGGTCACCGGCGCGGTCGGCCTCGTCGACCCCGCGAACTACACCGGTGACGGGGCCCAGGTCAGCGTCGAGCACCACGAGAGCACCCAGTGGTCCCACGTGCTCACCAAGGCGTCGCCGTCGGCCGAGCCCGATGGCACCCCGTTCCAGGTCACCGCCGGCGACCAGGTCTGGTTCCGCGTGCACGTGATCAGGACCGCGGCCGGCGATCACGTCTCCTGGGACCCCCAGGTCACCTACACCGACCCCGGCGCGGACACGTGGTCCACCGATGCGCAGGGTCGGAGCCAGTCGGCGTACCAGGCCTCCTCCGACTTCACCACCTTCGGCCGCACCGGCGCCAGGACGACCCTCACCGAGCCGGGCCAGACCAAGGTCACCGTCGCGTTGACGCCCGGCCGGGCGCTGTCCGACGACGTCACGGTGGAGCTGGTCGACGGCCGCGGCCGCGGCGACGGCGCCGAGTCGACGCTGACGACCCTGGTCGCCGGCACCGCGACGGCGGTGACCGGCACCAAGACCCTCACGGTCACCGCTCCCTCGACCAACCCGGGGCCGAAGCCGAACGACACCTCCGACGACTACCAGGAGAGCGACTGGATCGAGGTCCACGTGACCAGCGACTCCCCGGTCGACCCCACGGCCCTCGGTGTCAAGGTCACGCTCACCGACCTCGCCCCGACACCGCCAGAGCTGAAGCTCGGCGTCGAGGACGCCGGCACCGTGAAGGACCTCGACGTGCCACTGGACGTCCCGGTGGTCCCGAACGTGCGGGTCTTCGGCCGCACCACCCTCACCTCGCCCTACGTGCCCTGGACAGCGCCCGAGACGGGCAGGGCCACGCTCCGCGTCCGGCTGGACGGTGCCGGTCTCACGCCGTCGTTCAGCACGAAGAAGGGTGAGGAGGCCCGCTCCAGCGACATCGCCATCACCGTCAAGCGTCCGACGGCCGGTCGGATCGCCAAGACGACCTTCGTCGCGACCGAGAAGGACGCCACCATCCTCGCCAAGCGCCGGTTCGACGAGGACCAGAGCCTGAGCTTCGAGGTCACCAAGGGCACGACGTACTGGCTGGACGTCAGTGCCGGCGACCCGTCCGTCGGCGCGCGCCTGGCGACTCAGGGTGCGCTGAGCAGCACGATCCACGTCACCTACCGGACGACGGACAACGACGGGAACGCCGTCGACGCCGACACCGCCGACGTGGCGTCCGGGGCTCCGCTGAGCTGGCCCGACGTCGACGGCGTGTTCCCCTCCGCCAACCGCGGGTGGGGCCTGGCCGGCTACAACGCCGACGGGAAGGGTGCCAAGGGCGGCGACCCGCTCGTGGAGGCGCAGTTCGACCTCAAGGACGACTTCAGCTCCTTCGACAAGGACACGTCCATCCCCGACTCGGGGACCCCCGGCAGTGCCCGCGGCGCCGCGCTGGAGGCCAAGGACTTCGACGAGGTCTTCCCGTTCCTCCCGTGGGTCTCCGCAGGTGGTGACGTGGCCGACCAGTGGCGCGCCGGCCCCAAGGACACCGTGTTCGGCAAGGCCGGCGAGATGCAGGCCGACCGGCTCGGCGAGGACCTCACCGTGCCGAGGGCGGCGACCGATGCGCAGGGTCGCCACGCGCCCCTGGTGACCTCGGTCAACGGCGACTTCAACATCATGGTGGGGCTGATCGCCAACTTCACCGCCGCCGCCGGAGGCGGCCGGGAGATCAGCGAGTTCGAGGACTACAACGGTGACGGTCTGCCCGACGTCCGCTCCGGCTCGAAGATCGACGTCACCGGTCCTCGGGGGGACAACGCCGCCAGCATCGACGTCGGCCAGAACCCCTTCGACACCTCGCTCGCCGTGGGCGGCGGGCTGAGCGGGTCCGCCATCGCGATCTCGCCCAGGTCGAAGACCAGCGCGAGCAAGGGTGGCGGCAAGGCAGCAGCGACCACCAAGAAGACCTCACGCGGCATGAACGTCGGGCTCGGGTTCGACGTCGGCGCCGAGTGGACGAACCCGGTCGCGGACGGCGAGGCGAAGGACAAGACCAGCGGAGGGAGCGACAAGAACACGATCACCGCCGACCTCGCTGACTCCCGTGGCACGCTGACGCCCGCAGCAGGGGCCAAGGGCACCATCATCGAGCGCACGCTGGAGGACATGAACGGCGACGGTCTGCCGGACCGCGTCGACAGCTACACCTCGGACGAGATCTGGGTCAGTCTCAACCTGGGCTACCGCTTCGCCGACCAGGCAGTCCAGTGGTCGACCGGACGCCTGTCCTACGAGAAGAGCGTGACCGGCAACCTCTCTGCGGGCTTCCAGTTCGACGCCTACGAGTTCGCCGGCGGCATCGCCTACAGCGAGGCGGTCGGCTACGGGCTGCTCGGCTGGGAGGACCTCGACGGCGACGGCGTGCCGGACCGGACGAACAAGGTGCGGCCGCCCGACCCCAACGATCCCGCCGGCGCCGAGGAGCCGCGCACGGTGTTCGGCTCTGCCGACGGCATGGGTCGCACCGAGGAGGCATTCGGCAACTACTTCCACGGTGACGTGCGGGTGGATGTCAACAAGAAGGACACGACCCTGGCTGACGACAACGGCAACATGAAAGGGGTCAGCCTCCCTGGCGGCCAGACGTCCGTCTCCCGCTCGACCAGCCTCACCGGCGGCGTGGACTTCAGCATCTACATCGGCCCCATCTGCGCCGTCGCCTGCTACGTGGTGATCAACCCCGGCGTCCACGCCGGCTACAACCGGTCCACCGACCAGGTGCAGCTCACCGACGTCAACGGCGACGGCTACCCCGACTCGGTGCGCAGCACCAGTGACAACGACCTGCAGGTGCGGCTCAACCGGCACGGGCGGACCAACCTGCTGGAGTCGGTGACCAACCCGCTCGGCGGCCAGTTCCGGCTCGACTACGAGCGCACGGGCAACACCACCACCAACCCCGAGTCGATCTGGGTGATGAAGAGCGTCGAGATGGACGACGGCCGCTCCGGCGACGGCGTGAACGTGCAGAAGTCGACCTTCGACTACTCCGGCGCCGTGTTCGACCCCGCCCTGCGCGAGCAGCTCGGGTTCGACACGGTGGTCGAGACCCAGCTGGGCGAGAACGGCGCGACCCTGCGCTCCTTCGAACGCTCCTACCGCAACGCCAACCCGTTCGACGAGGGTCTCCTGGTGCGGGAGACCACCAAGGACGGCGGTGGTCACACGGTGCAGGACCGGAGCTACACCTACGACCTGCTGGACGCGGACCCGCGCAGCAACCAGTTCGGCTCCAAGGTGGCCGCCTCCACGCTCCCGGCGGTCGGCGACTCCCGCAGGTTCGACCTGCTCGACCGGGCGATGGACCCGGTCCTGACCCAGGACGACCTGCGCGGCTACGACACGGCCGACAACGAGCAGCAGCAGCTGACCGACTACACCTACGACAACGTCGGCAACGTCACCGGCGTCCACGACGGCAACGAGTCCGAGACCACCGGCGACGACACGTACACCAAGGTCACCTACCCGCAGTGCGCGCCACGCCGGGGCGACCGCGTGCTCAGCGGTGACGAGTCCTGGGTCTCGGTGCCACAGACCGTCACCGTGTTCGGCAGCGACCACGCCGGAGGCGACGTCATGCAGCGCCGTGACGGTGGCCCCGACCTGTGCGCCAACGCCGCACCGATCCGCCTGGCCGAGCTGGTCTCCCCTGCCTCGCAGAACGACTGCCACGAGGACCTCTACGCGATCACCGAGATGACGTTCGACGACCACGGCAGCGTCAACTCCGTCGCCTATCCGGACAGCGAGCGGCCGGCGTGCGTCGACTACCCGGAGCCCACGATCGACTCCGCCGCCGTCAGCTTCGACGGCTGCGCCTCGCTGAGCGCCGAGGACGACGCGCGGCGCTACTGCGTCGACTACGTCTTCGACGACCACCGATTCACCGACATCGCCGAGGTCACCGACAACCACGGTGTCGGCTCGAGCGCGACCTACGACGGCAAGACCGGGCGTCTGGAGACGCGGACCGACGAGAACGGCAAGGTCACCGCGTTCACCTACGACACGCTGGGCCGCACCAAGTCGGTCGCAGCGCCTCGGGAGAACACGGACGGGATCAAGACCATCACCTTCGACCACGGCCCCTTCGACGCCTCGCTGAAGCCGGACGGTGCCCACGTGTGGGCGGCCGCGCACCAGTACGACGTCGTCCACCCCGCCAACACCATCGACACCGCCACCTTCGTCGACGGCATGGGTCGCGTCGTGCAGCACAAGCGCGACGCCAACGTCGACGGCGTCGCCGGCGAGGTCCGCATCGTCGAGGGCGCCGTGGAGTACGACGCCCTGGGCCACGCGGCCAAGGAGTGGTACCCCACGGTCGAGAAGATCGGCGACCGGCCGCTGTCGACCTACAACACGAACTCCTCGGAGTCCGAGCCGCCGGCCGACACCTTCGTGCCGAAGACCGCGCCCTTCGTGCGCACCTTCGACGCGCTGGACCGGCTGACCAAGCAGGTGCTCCCCGACGGGAGCCAGGAGACCACGAGCTACGACTACGCCCAGCTTCCCGACCCCACCCACGTCTACAGCACCGTCACCGAGGGCCTGATCACGATGCTGCACCGCACCAGCACCGACGCGCTGGGCAAGAAGATGGAGGAGTGGGCCGACGTCGGCGACGCGATCTACCTCCGCAGGGAGACACCCGCCCCGGCGAACAACCCCGACGGCAGCGCCGGTCCTCTCGGCTCCCTGCCCTCCGCGAGCCCCGTGATCGTGCCGCGACGGATCAAGACCTCCGCAGGCACGCCCGGCCCGATCAGCACCAACTACGAGTACGACCGGCTCGGCCGGCTGACCGCGGTGGTCGACGCCGCCGGCGCCCGCACCACGCACGTCTACGACCCGACGGACAACGACATCGCCACCGACACCCCGGACGGCGGTCTGGTGGCACGCACGTTCGCTCCGGCGGGCAACGCGCTGACCGAGTCGCGGGCGCGGGGCACGACGGCGACGTACCTGTGGGACCGGGATCGGATGATCGGGATGCGCTACTCCGACACCACCCCCGCTGTCGACTACGAGTACGGCGTCAAGAAGGCGGACCCCGCGGACAACACGGACAACGTCGTCGGGCGCGTGGCCCAGGTGACGGACGGTGCGATGACCCGCACCTACGCCTACGACGTGGACGGCAACGTGGCTCGCGAGACCGCCGAGCAGGCCCCGGATCCCTTCGGGAAGGGCTCCAACGAGGGCGCGCCCACGTGGACGACCCGGTGGAGCTACGACAGCCTGGCGCGCCTGCGCACGCTGACCTACCCCGGCGGCGAGGTGCTCGAGCACGGCTACGACCTCGGTGGCCGTCCGACCACGCTGGTCTCCCACACCCCGCAGACCGACCTCTTCGACCAGTACGGCAATGTCGTGCACCGTCCCGACCTGACGCTGCACTACGTGGACGGGGTGACCTACGACCAGTTCGGCACCGCGGTCTCGCTGGAGCACGGCAACGGGGTGCGCACGCGCTACACCTACGAGCCCACCCGGCGCTTCCTCGCCGGGGTGAAGACCGACTCGACGGTCAAGCAGCAGGTCGACGGCACCACCTCGGTGGCTCGCCCGCTGCAGCGCCTGCAGTACACCTACGACGTCGCGGGCAACGTCCGCGACGCGGTCAACCGGCTCTACGACAACGGGACCGCCACCAAGGTGACCGGGCTCGGTCCGGTGCCGGAGAACAACGTGCCCGGCCCGTCGCAGCAGTCCTACACCTACGACGGGTTCTACCGGCTGACCGGCGGGCAGGGCACCTACGTCGACCGTCAGCAGAGGCGCGACTTCAGCCTCGCGGTGGACTACGCACCGAACGGCAACCTGCTGGGCAAGGCGCAGGCCACCACCACCACGGGCACGACCGGCGGCGGCAAGAAGGGGACCGCCGCGGCGGCTCTCGCCGGTGCCGGCCTCGCTCTCGCTGCCCACACCACCGCAGCGAAGCCGGCCGCGCCGACCACCACCACGACGTGCGACTCCGACTCCAGCTCGGGCGGTGGCACGGCCAACCAGGACCTCCACAACACCTTCACCCAGACGGCGGCCGACGTGGAGTACGTCAAGAACGCCGCCGGGAAGACGATCCACCAGCTCAAGCGGCGTGGTGCGCGCACCTACACCTACGACGCGACCGGCAACCTCACCGAGTGGCGCGAACCCTGCGCCGGCGGCAAGAGCGAGGTGCGGCGGACCCTGGACTTCGACGCCGAGAACCGGGTGACCCGGATCCACGACGGCAACAACGACACCGAGTACCGCTACGACGCCGAGGGCGAGCGGACGCTGGAGTGGGGCGCGGGCGGTCACCTGTGGTTCGTCAACGACCACTGGAACACTGCCAACGACGGGCACCGCTACGCCAACGTCTACCTCGGTGACGAGATGGTGGCCATCCACCGGACCAGCTCGCCGACCGCGCAGTCGCAGCCGGCGACGTGCACGGACACCGTGGACACGCCCTGCGTGTGCCCGAAGGACGGGGCGTGTGTCGTCGCGAGCGCCGCGCTGTGCCCCAGCACGCAGCTCTACGACCCCGGCACCAGCACCTGCCAGCCACGGCCGGACGTCAACATCCACTACCTGCACAAGGACCTGCAGGGCAGCCTGCGGGTGGCGACCGACGAGGTCGGCAAGGTGTTCCAGTACCTCGACTACCTGCCGACGGGGAAGCCGTGGGTGCTCGGACAGAGCACGATCAAGGACACGCCCTACCTCTTCGCGGGCGGCTGGACCGACGCGACGTACGACCTGGTGAACTTCGGACAGCGCTGGTATGCGCCTCGCGAGCAGCAGTTCCACAGCCCGGAGCCGCTGCTGGCCGAGGACCCGATGGCGGCCGTGGACGACCCGTCACTGCTGTCGGCCTACACCTACGCCGCCGCCAACCCGCTCCGGTACGTCGACCCGACCGGCCGTGCGCCCTACGAGACGGGCACGGACTACAACAAGCACCAGCGTGGGACGTTCACCATCTCCGAGGAGAGCCGGGCCAAGCGCGTGGCACCCGCGATCACGTTCGGCGGGCGCAACGACGGGGAGTCGCAGAAGCGGATCGAGGCCTGGGACGACGCCAACGAGACTGCCGACGACATCTCCACCGCCCTCAAGATCGAACAGAGTGAGGACGGCTCCTGGAAGGTGAAGTTCTTCGGCCAGGGCAAGGAGGAGGCGGCGGGCCCGGGTCCGGCCCCGAAGGCGGGCAGCAGCGGCGACGACGACGCCACGACGGCACCGCCGAACGCTCCCACCACCGCCGCGGCCAAGGCACCCGACGCCGCACCCGCGACCGCGGCCCAGCCGACCGGGACAGCGGCGCCGTCGAGCGACGCCGCTGCGTCCGGACCGGCCGCGGCCCCGGCGCCGGCCAAGGGTGGTGCCGGTGACGGGAGTCCGGCACCGCCGCCGCCTCCGCCACCCCCGCCGGCCGCGGCAGCGCCGTCCGCACCGGGATCGGGCAAGAAGTGAGCCGTCAGGTCGTCGGCAGGGCGTGCCGGATACGTTCGTGGCATGGTCCACAGCGTCCTCGACGCGATCCGCTCGGTGCCGCCCCTGGCCGCCTACGCCCTCATCGCCCTCCTCGTCTTCGGTGAGGCAGCGATCTTCATCGGCTTCGTCCTCCCCGGCGAGACGGCCGTGCTGCTGGGTGGCTTCCTCGCCAGCCAGGGCGACCTCGGGGTCCTCACCCTCACGCTGATCGTCGTGGTCAGCGCGATCGTCGGGGACACGGTCGGCTACGAGGTGGGCAAGCACCTGGGCCCGCGGGTGCTGCGGCTGCGCCCGATGCGCCGGCACCAGGACCGGCTCGACACCGCCCGGCAGACGCTGCGCCGGCGCGGGGGGCCGGCGGTCTTCCTCGGGCGCTGGACCGCGTTCCTCCGCGCGGTCATGCCCGGCCTCGCCGGGCTCAGCCAGATGCGCTACCGCACCTTCCTGGCCTGGAACGCCCTCGGCGGCATCGCCTGGGGGGTCACCTTCAGCCTGGTCGGCTACTTCGCGGGAGCCTCCTACGCGAAGGTCGCCTCCACCGTCGGCAAGGACTCCGCGATCGTGCTGGCGGTCCTCGTCGTGGGCGGCCTGGTCATCTGGCGCGTGCGGCGCGACCGCTCGCCCGACGCAGGGTGATGGCGAGGACCACGAGGGCCACGGCCTGCAGGACGGCCGTGACCAGCACCAGCGCGGTGACCGAGACCTCGTAGAGCCAGCCCGCCAGCAGTCCCCCGACTGCGGCGGCGGCGCCGACGATGGCGGCGAAGACGCCGTACGCCGTCGCGCGCCGGCCGGGGCCGACCAGGTCGGCGACCGTGGCGCGCATCGTCGACTCCTGGACCCCGAGCGCGACTCCCCAGAGCAGGCAGCCGGCGACCGCGACCCAGACCGTGCCGCTGAAGGCGAGCAGGGGGATGGCGGCCGCCACGACGGGCAGGGCGACGAGCACGACCGGGCCCCGGGCGTCGTACCCCCAGCCGCTGGCCAGAGCGGCGGCGGCGTCGACGAGCTGGGCACCGGCATAGACCAGGGGCACGGCGGCCGCGGCCAGCAGTCCCGTGGTGACGAGGTGGAAGGAGAGCACCCCGAAGGTCGCGAAGCCGGCCATGGTGAGCGCGGTGAAGCCGGCGTAGGCCCAGAACACCCCGGGCAGCCGGTCGACGTGCTCGACCGTGCCCCGCGTCGGGAGCCGTGCCGGGTGGTCCTCGTAGGCCCCGGGGTCGGGCACCTGCCGCCGCAGCCACAGCACCAGCGTGACCAGCCCCACGCCCGGGACAGCGAGCACCAGCAGGGAGACCGCGTAGTCGTCGCCGGTCAGCCACAGCATCGCCGCGACGAGCAGCGGCCCGAGCAGCGCGCCGAACTGGTCGAGCGCCTCGTGCACGGCGAACCCGCGACCGCGTCCGGTGACGGCGGTGGCGTGGGAGAGCAGGGTGTCCTTGGCCGGCGCCCGCACGGCCTTGCCCACGCGCTCGAGGACGACCAGGGCGGAGGCCACCCACAGCGCGGAGGCGAGGCCGAGCACGGGCACGGAGACCGCGGTGATGAGGTAGCCCGCGATCGTCCACTCCCAGAACCGTCCGCTGCGGTCCACCGCGGGTCCCGACACCAGACGCAGCACCAGCGCGGCACTCTCCCCGATGCCGGTGACCAGTCCGACGACGGCGGCGCTCGCCCCGAAGGAGGCCAGCAGCGGGCCGGTGATCGAGCGCGCGCCCTCGTAGAGGATGTCCCCGAGCAGGGCCACGATCCCGAACCAGGCGACGAAGCCCCAGGCACCGAGCCGAGCCGGGCGCGCACCGGGTGGGGTCCGGGGTGAGGTCACCCTCACAGTCTGTCCGGTGGGCGCGAGTGCCGCGACGCCGTGCGCCGCCCCTAGACTCCCGCGCATGACCTCCCCCGCGCCGCGAGGCCTGCTCGGTGCCCGCGACCTCGCGCTCGTCGCCGTGTTCGTCGGGATCATGGCGGCCCTCGGCGCCGTCCCCGCGCTCTACCCCTTCGGCGTCGCGGTGCCGATCACCGCGCAGTCCATGGGAGCGATGCTCGCCGGTGGCGTCCTGGGTGCGCGCCGTGGTGGGCTGAGCATGGTGGTGTTCGTCCTGCTCGTCGCCTGCGGCCTGCCGCTGCTCTCCGGTGCTCGTGGCGGGCTGGGGCTCTTCGCCGGACCGAGCGCCGGCTTCCTCGTCGGCTTCCCGGTCGCGGCGTTCGTGACCGGTCTCCTCGCCGAGGCGGGCGCCCGCCGCCTGGCCGGGCGTGGTGAGCGGGTCGCCTACACCGCCGGGATCGGCTTCACCGCCAACGTCGTCGGCGGCATCGTGGCGCTCTACGTGCTCGGCGTCGCCGGCCTGATGCTGCTGGGCCACCTCGCGCTGGACGCGGCCTTCACCGTGATCTGGGTCTACGTCCCCGGCGACCTGGTCAAGGCCGCGCTGGCGGCCGTCGTGGCGGCCGGCGTGCACCGCGGCTACCCGGGACTGCTCGTGCGGGAGCGTGACGACGATTCGCACCCGGTCACGGTCTGAGGCGGTCGCGCCGCTCGACCGCCCCGACCCCGTCGCCGCGGTCCTGCAGGCGCACCGCCACGGCGTCCCCCTGGTGCTGGGCACGTCCGGCAGCACGGGCGCGCCACGGGAGGTGCGCCGCTCGACGGGCTCGTGGTTCGACTCCTTCCCCGTCGTGGCCGCGCTCACCGACCTCGATCCGGCCGCGCGGGTCTGGGTGCCCGGTCCGCTGGCGGGGACGATGAACCTGTTCGCCGCCGTGCTCACCTCCTGGGTCGGCGCCACCCGTGTCGAGCGGCTCGAGGACGCCACCCATGTGCACCTGACCCCGACCCTCCTGCGCCGGCTCGGCGGCTCGCTGTCCGGGCGGCACGTCACGGTGGCGGGCGACCGCCTCGACGCCACGACGTACGACGCGGCCGTCGCGTCGGGCGCCCGCGTCGCGCACTACTACGGCGCGGCCGAGCTGTCGTTCGTGGGCTGGGGCTCCCACGAGGCGGACCTGCGCGTGTTCCCCGGCGTCGAGGTGTCGGTGCGCGACGGCGTGCTGTGGGCCCGCTCGCCCTACCTCGCCGACGTCGCCACCGTCGACGGCTTCGCCACGGTCGGTGACCGAGGGGAGCTCCACGGGGACCGCCTGCAGGTGCGCGGTCGCGGGGACGCCGCCGTCCTCACCGGCGCGGTGACCGTGCTGGTCGAGGACGTCGAGGCCGAGCTCCGGTCGGTCGCCGGCGGCGAGGTCGTCGTCCTCGGCGTCCCGCACCCCGAGCTCGGCCAGGTCGTGGCGGCCGTGGTCACCGACCCCGCCGACGTGGCGGCCTGCCGCTCGCTCGGGCTGACGCCCAGCCACCGGCCGCGCCTGTGGTACGCCGTCGACCCGCTCCCGCGCACGTCCGCCGGCAAGGTCGACCGCGCCGCCCTGGCGGCCCGGGTCCGCGACGGGGCGCTGACGCGGGTCGTGCCGTGAGCGCCTACGTCGTGGCGGCGCGCCGCAGCGCCGTGGGCACCGCCGGCCACGCCTTCGCCGAGGTCGAGGCCGCACGCCTCGCCGCTCCGGTGCTCGCCGCCGTCGCCGAGGAGGCGCGTGCACTGACCGGGCTGGTGCCCGACGAGGTCGTCCTCGGCAACTGCATGGGCCCGGGCGGTGACCTGGCCCGCGTGGCCGCGCTCGCCGCGGGTCTTCCCGTGCCGGCGCTCACCGTCGACCGCCAGTGCGCCAGCGGGCTCGCGGCCGTGGTCGCGGCCACGGCCCAGGTCCGCGACGGCGCCCGCCTCGTGCTGGCGGGCGGCGTGGAGTCGGCCTCCACCGCCCCCTGGCGGTTCTGGCCGCCGGCGGCGGGCGCCGCGCCGGTGCGCTACGAGCGGGCGCCCTTCGCCCCGGCCGAGCTCGGCGACCCCGACATGGGGGTGGCCAACGACCTGCTGGCCCAGCGGGCGGGCGTGACCCGGCAGCGCCAGGACCACCACGCCGCCGAGTCCCACCGCCGGGCCCACGCCTCCCGGGAGTCCGGTCGGTTCGACGGCGAGGTGGTCGAGGTCGCGGGCGTCTCCCGCGACGAGCGCCCCCGGGCGGCGATGACCGCCGAGCGCCTCGCCCGCCTGCGCCCCGCCTTCCGGGCGGCCGAGGACGGTGGCACGGTCACCGCCGGCAACAGCTGCGGGGTCAACGACGGCGCGGCCGTGGTCGCGGTGGTCGACCAGCAGGCGTGGCGGGCCAGCCGGCCGCCCGCGCTGCGGGTCCTCGCCACGGCCACCGTCGCCACCGATCCGCGCGAGCCCGGCTGGGGGCTGGTCCCGGCGACGCGACAGGTCCTGGAGCGGGCCGGCCGGACCCTGGACGAGGTCGACGTGGTCGAGCTCAACGAGGCGTTCGCCGGCCAGGTCCTCGCCTGCTGCGACGCCCTCGGGCTCGACCCGGCCCGGGTCTGCCCCGAGGGCGGGGCGCTCGGGCTCGGCCACCCCTGGGGTGCCTCGGGCGCCCTGCTCGTCGTACGCCTGCACGCGCAGCTGGTCCGCTCCGGACGCGGGGGAGTCGGGCTCGCGGCCGTCGCCGCGGGCGGCGGCCAGGGCGTCGCGGTGCTGGTGGAGGCGGTCTCGTGATCGAGGTCAGCGGCGTGACCCACGCCTACGGCGTCGGGGCGGCCCGGCGCGAGGTGCTGCGGGAGGTCTCGGTGTCGCTGGCCGAGCCGCGCATCGGCGTCGTGGGCGCCAACGGGTCCGGCAAGTCGACCTTCGCCCGCCTGCTCAACGGCCTGGTCGTGCCGTCCCACGGCACGGTGACGGTCGACGGCATGGACACCCGCACCCGGGCCAAGGACGTGCGCCGCAGGGTGGGGTTCTGCTTCACCGACCCCGACGCCCAGATCGTGATGCCGACCGTGCAGGAGGACGTGGCCTTCGGCCTGCGCAAGCGCCTGCCCAAGGACGAGGTCACCGCCCGGGTGGCGCGGGTGCTGACCGACTACGGGCTCGCCGGCCACGCCGACCACCCGACCCATCTCTTGTCGGGCGGACAAAAGCAGCTCCTCGCCCTGGTCAGCGTGCTGGTCACCGAGCCGAGCATCCTCGTGCTCGACGAGCCGACCACCCTCCTGGACCTGCGCAACACCCGCCAGGTGGCGCGGACGGTGGCCGGTCTCGAGCAGCAGGTCGTGCTGGTCACCCACGACCTCGAGCTGGTCGAGGACTTCGACCGCGTGCTGGTCTTCGACGACGCCCGGCTGGTCGTGGACGCGGCACCCGCCGAGGCCCTGGCCCACTACCGCGCGTCGATGGGTGGCTGAGGTGCAGGCGCTGGGGCTCTACCAGCCCGGTGGCTCGGTGCTGCACCGCACGCCGGCCGCGGCCAAGCTGCTCGCCCTGCTCGTGCTGGCCGCCCTGTCGTTCCTGCTCGGTGCGCCGTGGCAGGGGGCCCTGGCGGTGGTGGGCGCGCTGGCGCTCTACCCGGTCGCCGGGCTCGGCCCGCGCCTGGTCTGGTCGCAGGTGCGTCCGCTGCTGGTCGTGCTGCTCGTCCTGGGCGCGGTCCAGGCACTGGTCAACGGCGTCGAGCGGGCGGTCCTGGTGACTGCGGTGATCCTCGCGCTCGTCCTCCTCGCGGGGCTGGTCACCCTGACCACCCGCACCAGCGACCTGGTCGACGTGGTCGCGCGCGCCGCCGGGCCGCTGCGCCGGCCGCTGCGGCTCGTCGGGCTCGACCCCGACCGGCTGGGCCTCCTGGTCGCGCTGAGCATCCGCGCGGTGCCCGTGGTGGCCGGCCTCGCCGCCGAGGTGCGCGACGCCCAGCGGGCCCGCGGCCTGGACTCCGACCTGCGCGCCTTCGCCGTCCCGCTGATCATCCGCGCGCTGCGCCACGCGGACACCGTCGGCGAGGCGCTGGTCGCGCGCGGCCTGGAGGACTGAGCGCTCAGCGGGCGTAGAGCTCGACGAACCGCCGCAGCAGGCGCGGTGGCTCGGTGACCGAGGCCCGGGCCGCGTGGGCCTTGAGCATCTCGGCCTCGTGCGGCTCGAAGTAGCCGTGGGAGCGGTAGACCTCGATCCGGGTCTGCAGCCCCGGCGCGTCCAGCTCGGGGTGGAACTGCGTGGCGTAGACGTGGCGGCCGACCCGGAACGCCTGCACCGGGCACGCCGCCGAGGTGGCGAGCAGCACGGCGTGGGCGGGCAGGCGGGTGACCGCCTCCTTGTGCCCGACGAAGGCGTCGAACGAGCCGGGCAGCACCGAGGTGAGCGGGTCGGTCGCACCGTCGTCGGTGAGCTCGACCTCGACCGCGCCGATCGGCTCACGGAAGGTCTGGTCGACCACGCCGCCCTGGTGCACGCCCAGCGTGCCGACGCCGTAGCAGGCCCCGAGGAACGGCCGGTCCTCGGCGACCACCCGGTCGAGCAGGGCGGCGACGTCGGTCTCGACGCGCCGCTGGGCCGGGGACTTGCTCGCCTGCGGGTCCGAGGTGGTGAAGGGACTGCCGCCCAGCACGATCCCGGAGAAGGCGTCGAGGTCGAGCGAGGCGGCGGCCTGCGCGTCCGGCTGCTCGAGGCGGACCCGGTGCAGCTCGGGCTCGGCCAGCCCGCTGAACCGCAGCAGGGCAGCGTACTCGTCGTCGGCAGCGACGTCCTCGGCGCGCGTGGCGAGCAGGACGAACGGCCTCACTCGCGCGACTCGACCGGCGGTCGCGCGAACTGGCGCGGCATGTCCGCGACCCGGGGCGCACCCGCCTTGACCGCCAGCACGTCGGCCTCCACGTGGCTGCGCACCGCCCCGTAGCGGAAGCGGGTCGCGGGCTCGCCGTCCTCGCCGTCGGCGCGGACCGGCCCGTGGGCGAGGTGGGGAGCGGCGACGAAGGAGAGCTCGCAGGTGCGCAGGGAGACCCCGCCGTCGGGCCACAGCACCTCCTCGAACGCCTCGCCCGGGCCGAGGTCGGCAGCCAGGGTCAGGACGAGGTAGCCCTGCTCGTCGAGCTGGCAGGACAGGAAGGTGCCGTACGCCGTGCACAGCGCGACGCGCTCGTAGGGCAGCTGGACCCGGTCCCACACGCCCTCGAACCCCACCGCGCCCTCGCGCAGGACCACCGACGTGCCCGGCACCAGGGGGCGCGGCGCAGCCACGTGGTGCCTGCCGATGGCGAGCGAGGTCAGGTGCATGGGTCACTCCTCGGAGAGGCGGCCGGGTGGGGGGACGGTCGCGGGGGCGTCGGAGCGCCTCCTGCGTCCAGCCTGGCACGCCCCGGTTCGTCTCCCCACAGACCTTGGGTCCGACCGGGCCCCGAGAACCCGGGACGCACGTCCCGGGTCATCGGTCGCGGGCGGCGTCGTAGTCGGCCCAGATCTGCTCGTCGGTCTTGCCCGCGGCCTTGCCGGCACGCCAGATCGGCCCGGGGTCGACCGCGCGCGGCTGGCGGCGAAGCACGCTGCGCCAGTAGCCCATCACGTGGTAGGACGCCGCGGGCAGTCCGCGCTCGCGCGTCAGGTGGGTGCGGATCGCCCGCATCTGCGCGGACTCCCCGCCCATCCAGAAGTAGCCGTCGCCCTCGGGGAGCCCGAGGGCCCGGACCACGGTGGCCAGGTCGCTGCCGCCGGCGGGCGGGGGCTCGACCCAGTGCACGTGGGGGAGGACCTCGCCGGGGAGGTAGTCGTCGAGCCGGTCGGGCACCTCGGCGTGGATCGCGATGCTGCGCGTGCCGGGCTGCGCCAGGTGCCACTCGCTGATCCGGGCGATCGCCGGGAGGGCGGTGAGGTCGCCGACCAGGACCAGCCAGCCGGCGCCCTCGGGCACCTCGAAGGAGCCCTTGGGCTCGGTGACGACCACCTCGTCACCGACGCAGTCGCGGGCGACCCACTCGGTGACCAGGCCGACGTCGTGGACCACGACGTCGAGCGTCAGCAGGCCGTCCCGCCACGACCGGACGGTGTAGTAGCGGCTCTGGAACTGCCCCGGCACGACCAGCCCGACCCACTCGTCGGGGATGCCGGTCGAGGTGAAGCCGGCGAGGCCGTCGGACCCTCCCGGTCCCGTCGGAGCGCCCGCGAGGACGACGCGCACGAGGTGCTCGCTCAGCTGCGTGCGGCTCACCACGGTCGCGTGGAACCGGCGTGCGCGCGTGCTCATGCCGGCACCGTCCACGAGTCCATCCGAAAAGGGTGCCATGCGCATCCGCGACCGAGGTGCCAGGGTGTGGCCATGCCGCTGCCCACGGACGACGCCGTGCGGGCGGTCGTCGCCGAGGTCGGTCGGGCGGGCGCCTCCCGGCTGCTCCTCGGACTGCTCGCCGCCCAGCGGGGCCACGACCTCCCGCCTGCGCTCGAGCACCCGTCGCTGGTCGGGCACGACCCGACCGCGCTGCTCGCACGCCTGGGCGCCGCGGTGCCGGAGGGTCCGGCCACGCCGACCGAGGACCTGCTGGCCCTGGGCGACCTGCACCAGCGGCTACTGACCGCGGGCGACCGTCGGGCGGCAGGGGCGTGGTTCACGCCGTGGCCGCTCGTCGAGCACCTCGTCGACCAGGCGCTGGCCCGCGGCAGCGACGTCGGCGCCGGGGAGGTGCGGGTGCTCGACCCTGCCTGCGGGGCAGGGGTCTTCCTCGCCGCGGTGGCGCGGCAGCTGGTCGGCCGGTGCCGGGAGGACCCGGTCCGGTGCGTCGCCCGGTCCGTCCACGGCACCGACCTCGACCCCGACGCGGTCGACCTCGCCAGGGTCGTGCTCTGGTTGGAGCTCCTGCCCTGGCTCGACCCGGGTGCGCCACTGCCCGACCTCGCGCTCCGGGTGGGGGACAGCCTCGGTGACGCCGCGCCCGAGCCGGCGTCCTGGGACGTGGTGGTGGGCAACCCGCCGTTCCTCAACCAGCTCGAGCGGGCGACCGCGCAGGAGCGCGCCGCTGCCGAGCGGATGCGGCGCGAGGACCCGGGAGTGCTCAGGCCCTACACCGACCTCAGCGCGGTGTTCCTCGCCCGGGCCGTCTCCTGGGTGCGGCCGGGTGGCCGCGTCGCACTGGTGCAGCCGGTCTCGTTGCTCGCCGCCCGGGACGCCGCGGGCGTGCGCGCCAGGGTCGCGGCGACCTGTGTGGTCGAGTCGCTGTGGACCTCGGACGGCCGCGCCTTCGACGCGGCCGTGAGCACCTGTGCGCCGGTGCTCCGCCGGAGCACGACCGAGCACCCGCAGGGTGAGGTCGCCCGGTCCGGCGGTGTCCCTCCGGTCCCGGGGCCGGCCGTCTCCCCCGGGGACCTGACCGGGCCCTGGGGCCACCTCGTCGCGGCGGGCCTCGGCGTGCCCGCGCTGGTGTGGCGGACCCGCGGGGTGCTCGGCGAGCTGGCGGGGTGCACGGCGGACTTCCGGGACCAGTACTACGGGCTGGCCGGCGCCGTCGCGGAAGGTCGCCCCGGACCCGGTCGCGCGCCCCTGGTCACGTCCGGGCTGATCGAGCCGGCCCGCTGCGACTGGGGGGTGCGGCCGACGCGCTTCCTCAAGCAGGGCTGGGCGGCGCCGGTGGTCGTGCTCGACCGGCTCGACGACCGGCTGGCCGGATGGGCACGGGCGCGTCTGGTCCCCAAGGTGCTCGTCGGCACGCAGGGTCGGGTGGTCGAGGCCGTGGCGGACCCGGCCGGCCGCTGGCTGCCGTCGGTGCCGGTGATCAGCGTCGTCCCGCACGAGGGCCGGCTGTGGCACGTGCTCGCCGTGCTGCTGGCCCCGCCGGTGAGCGTGCACGCCGCGACGACGTACGCCGGGGCCGCGCTGAGCCCGACCGCGATCAAGCTCAGCGCACGCCAGGTGGCGGCGGTGCCGCTGCCGGTCGACGAGGGGGCGTGGGACGCCGCCGCCATCGTCTTGTCGCAAGGACAAGAAGAAGGGATGGTCGAGGCCGCGCGGCTGATGTGCGCCGCGTACGACGTCCCGGCCGGCCCGGTGCTGGACTGGTGGCTGGAGCGGGTGCTCAGGTCCCCGCAGCGGGGTCGACCTCGATCCGCCCGCCGGGGGAGCGGTCCAGCGAGCGGCCGATGACCATGCGCTGGATCTGGTTGGTGCCCTCGAAGATCTGCATCACCTTGGCCTCGCGCATGAACCGCTCGACCGGGAAGTCCTTGGTGTAGCCGTAGCCGCCGAGCACCTGCACCGCGTCGGTGGTCACCTTCATCGCGTTGTCGGTGGCGACCAGCTTGGCCACCGACGCCTCGGTGCCGAAGGGGAGGCCGCGGTCCTTGAGGCGCGCGGCGTGCAGCGTCGTGGCGCGGGCCGTGTGCACGGCGGCCGCCATGTCGGCGAGCAGGAAGGAGAGGCCCTGGTGGTCGATGATCCGGGACCCGAAGGTCTCGCGCTCCTTGGCGTAGGCGACCGCGTGGTCGAGCGCGCCCTGGGCCAGGCCGGTGGCGACCGCGGCGATGCCGAGCCGGCCGGAGTCCAGGCCCGACAGCGCGATGCGCAGGCCGTCGCCCTCCTCGCCCAGGCGGCGCTCCGCCGGGACCCGGACCCCCTCGAGGCGGATCGTCGTCGTCGCCGAGCCGGTCAGCCCCATCTTGCGCTCGGGCGGGTCGGCGACCAGCCCCTCGGCGTCGGCAGGCACCAGGAAGCAGGAGATGCCGCGCCGTCCTGAGCTCGCCGACGGGTCGCCCTCCTGCGACGTGCGCGCCATCACCTGGTAGAAGTCGGCGTGGCCGCCGTGGGTGATCCACGCCTTCGACCCGTCCAGGACGTAGTCGTCGCCGTTGCGGCGGGCACGGGTGCGCATCGCGGCCGGGTCGGAGCCGGCGTGGGCCTCCGAGAGTGCGTAGGCGCCGAGCAGCTCGCCGCCGAGCAGCTCGGGGAGCCAGCGCTGCCTCTGCTCCTCGGTGCCCCGGGTGAACAGGCCGAAGCAGGACAGCGCGTGCACGCTCACCCCCACGCCCACGGACGCCCAGACGGCGGAGATCTCCTCGAGGACCTGCAGGTAGACCTCGTAGGGCTGGCCACCGCCGCCGTACTCCTCGGGGTAGGGCAGGCTCAGCAGCCCCGCACGGCCCAGGGTGCGGAACACCTCCCGCGGGAACGTCTCGGTGGCCTCCGCCTCGGCCACCTGCGGCGCCAGCTCCTTGGCGGCGAGCTCGCGGGTCAGGCGGATCAGGTCCGCGGACTCCTCGGTCGGCATCACGCGGTCGGCAGGCATGCCCCCATCTTGCCTGTCGGTCCCTGCGCCTACGGTGGCTCGGGTGTGGGACGACGAGCGGGCAGCGACCGCGGCCAGGGTGATCACGGCGATGGCCGGCGAGGGCGCGAGCCTGCGCGAGGACCAGCGCACCGCCGTGGAGGCCCTGTCCGAGGCGGGCTCGCGGGTGCTCGTGGTGCAGGCCACGGGCTGGGGCAAGTCGGCGGTCTACTGGGCGGCCACGGCCGTGCGACGCTCCGAGGGCGCCGGACCGACCCTGGTGGTCTCGCCGCTGCTGTCCCTGATGCGCGACCAGGTCGCGGCGGCCTCACGGGCCGGCCTGCGCGCGGCGACGCTCAACTCCGGCAACGTCGAGGCCTGGGGGCGGATCGAGGCGGCGCTGCGGGCCGGCGAGCTCGACGTCGTGCTGGTCTCGCCCGAACGGCTGGCCAACCCCGGGTTCGGCCGCCGCGTGCTCGAGGGGCTCGCCGGGCGACTGGGCCTCATGGTCATCGACGAGGCCCACGCCGTGTCGGACTGGGGCCACGACTTCCGGCCCGACTACCGCCGGGTGAGCGACGTGCTGCAGCGGCTCAACCCGGACACCCCCGTCCTGGCCACCACCGCGACCGCCAACGAGCGCGTCACCGACGACGTCGCCGCCCAGCTGGGCGAGGCCACGCTGGTGCTCCGGGGGCCGCTGGCCCGGGCGAGCCTCGAGCTCTCGGTGGTCGGCGGTCCCGGACCCGGGCTCAGCCCCATCGAGCGCTACGCGTGGGTGGTCGACCAGCTGCCCACGCTGCCGGGCTCCGGCATCGTCTACACCCTGACCGTCGCGGACGCCGAGCGGCTGACCTCGGCGATCTCCGCGGTCCACGGTGGGGCGTTCCCGGTCGCGGCCTACACCGGGCAGCTCGACCCGCAGACCCGCGAGGGACTCGAGGACGCGCTGCGCGACAACCGGCTCAAGGCGCTGGTCGCGACCTCCGCGCTGGGCATGGGCTACGACAAGCCCGACCTCGGCTTCGTCGTCCACGTCGGGTCCCCGCCGTCACCGGTCTCCTACTACCAGCAGGTCGGCCGCGCGGGACGCGCGATCGAGCACGCCGCCGCGGTGCTGCTGCCCTCCCCGGCCGACCAGGGGGTGTGGGACTACTTCGCCACCGCCACGATCGCGCGGCCCGAGCAGGTGGAGCGCCTGCTGGGTGCCCTGGCGGGCGCCGGCGCCGACGGGGGCGCCCCGATGAGCGTCCCGGCGCTGGAGGCCCAGACCGGGCTGCGCCGCACCCGCGTCGAGCTGCTGCTCAAGCAGCTCGCCGTCGACGAGGTGGTCGACCGCGTCGAGGGCGGCTGGCAGCCCACTGGCAAGGAGTGGGTCTACGACGCTCAGCGCGTCGAGGCGCTCCTGGCGGTGCGGCGCCGCGAGGCCGACCTCATGGAGTCCTACACCCGTGGCGCGAGCTGCCTCATGGAGCTGCTGCAGACCGCCCTCGACGACCCCCACGCCGCCCCGTGCGGCAGGTGCTCGGTCTGCCGGGGCGGGCTGCCCGAGGGCCTGCTCGCCGCCCCCGACCCGGCCACCGTGCGCACGGTCGCGACGCTGCTCCGGTCCACCACGACCGTGCTGGAGCCGCGCAAGATGTGGCCGGGAGGGGCGTTCGGGGCGCGCGGGCGGATCGCCCCCGGCGAGCTGGCCGACGAGGGCCGCGTGCTGATCCATGCCGACGCCCCGGAGTGGGCCGAGGCACGCGCCTCCCTGGCGGGACCGGACGAGCCGCTGGACGAGGAGGTCCTCGAGGCGGCCGTCGGGCTGCTGTCGCGGTGGCGGCAGACCTGGGCCGCCCGGCCGGAGGTGGTGCTCACCCTGCCGGCGAGGGGCCGGGCGGCGGCCGCGGCGTCGGTCGCCGACCACCTGGCCGGGGTGGGCCGGCTCGAGCGCGCCGACCTGACCGGCGTCCGACCGCTGCAGGGCGACCCGCCCTCGGGCGAGGAGGCCGCGCACTGGCGCGACGCCCTGGCCGGCCCGGTCGAGGCCGTGAGCGGCCAGGTCCGTGGCCGCGCGGTGCTCCTCGTGGTCGACGCGACCCGCAGTGGGTGGGCGGTGACGATCGCGGCTGCGCTGCTGCGTCGCTCCGGGGCGACCCTCGTCCTCCCGATGGTGCTGCACCGCACCGTCTGAGAGCCTGGCGCGGTGACCCTCCTCTCCCGCCTGGGCCGGGCCTACCGGGCCAGCGGTGCGGACCCGCCGTACTCCGACCCCGTCCGGGCCCACGGCGTGGCGATGGAGGGCTACTTCTGGCGCTTCAGCGACCCGGCGTCGGGTCGGGTGCTGATCGCCCTCAACGGCGTCAACCGGGCCGACGACGGTCACTGGGCCACGCTCGGCGTGGCGGCACACCCCTCGGGCCACCTGGTCACGCTCGTGCATCCCGAGGGTGCCGCCGACCCGCACGACCTCGGGGCGTCCGCGGGCGAGGCCTTCGTCGGCACGCCCGGCCGGCTCACCGTCGCGCTGGGTGAGGACACCCGCATCGACGTCGAGGTCCGCGACGCGGTGCGGTGGCCCCGGGCGGCCCTCGGCGGGTCGAGCGTCTTCCAGTCGGTGCCCGCGCTCAACCAGTACTGGCACCCGTGGCTGCTCGGGGGCCGGGCCCACGGGTGGGCGCGGCTCGGGGAGGAGACCTGGACCCTCGACGGCTGGTCGGTCTACGGCGAGAAGAACTGGGGCAAGGGCGGGTTCCCCGACTCCTGGTGGTGGGGGCAGGCTCAGGGCTTCGCCGAGGAGGGGGCCTGCGTGGCCTTCGCCGGTGGCGAGGTGACGGCGGGGCCGTTGCGCACCACCGTCACCGCGCTCGTGGTGCGGCTGCCCTGGGGGCAGGTGCTGCGCCTGGGCGACCCCGTCGTCTCCCCGGTGCGGGCCGAGGTCTCCGACGACCGCTGGCTGGTGCGCGGCCGCGGGTTCGGGTGGCGCGTCGACGTCGAGGGCGTGGGTGACCTGGGGGCGGCGCACGTGCTCCCGGTGCCGCTGCCCGCCGAGCGGCGCAACATCGCCGGCGCGATCGAGCACCTCGGGGCCACGATGCGCGTCGAGGTGCGCCGCGTCGGGCGGCCGGTGTGGTCGGGGGAGTCGCAGGTCGCGGCCCTGGAGCACGGCGGCATCGACCGCGCGCGCACCGAGGTCGTGCGGCGTGGTGGCCGCCCCGGGGACACCGACGCCCGCCCGCTGCGCTCTCCCACCTGACCACCCGACCGGGACGTTCTCACCACTCGGGGCAAGGTCTTTGGTCGAGTCGCCACGAGGCATGAAGTCCCGCTGCTACGTTGCGCAGGTCATGGCCGAGCCATCCACCGGACGCCGGGCGCCCCACATGACGGCCCTCCCCCTGGTCGCAGGGACGGTGACGGCCGTCGCCCTGGTGCTGCTCAGTCCCCTGCCGAGCGCCGTGCGGGCCGCGACGAGCTCGCTGGCGCTGGTGCTGCTCGCGGTCGCGCTGGCGCAGGCGACGTATCGCAACGCCCGCCGCTGCTCGGGCACGCGCCGACGAGCATGGCTGCTGTTCACCTCCGGCGCGATCACCGCGATGCTCGGCAACGGGTGGTCCGCCGTCGTCGGCGCCGACCCGGTCTCGGACCCCAGCCTCGTCACGGAGTCTTTGCTCGCCCTGGCCAGCCTGCTCGCCGTCGGCGCGCTGATAGCGCTGCGGTCGTCGGGCGCCCGGGGACCCGAGAAGCTCCTGCTGGTGCTCGACGGCTTCGTGGTCGGGAGCGCGGTGCTCCTGGTCACCACGATCACCGTCTACGGCCGGGTCCTCGACGCCCTGCAGGGCGCCTGGTGGCACCAGGTGTTCACCCTGACCTTCCCGTTCCTCGACGTGCTCATGGTCGCGGTGGCGGCCCTGCTGCTCGCCGAGAGCCGCTCTCAGCGCGGCCTGCTCACGCTCATCGGTGCCGGCTTCGCCCTCTACGCCCTGGGCGACCTGGCGTTCGCCGTCCGCACGGCCCAGGGGTCCTCGTCCTTCGGCAGCCCCTACGACCTCGGCTGGATCGCGGGCTGGGGGCTGACCCTGGTCGCCGCCTGGCACCCGGACGCCACGCGCGAGCCCCCGAGGGCCCCGGCGGTGCGCACCCCGGTGCGCCGGACCGTGCTCGTCTTCGGGCTCCTGCTGGTCGCCCTCGTCGTGCAGATGCTCGTGCCCAACCCCGGGCTCGGCGAGCTGCGCCAGGTGCTGTGGCTGTGCCTGGTCGCCGGCGTGGGCGCGCGTCAGGCCCTGCTCACCGGGGACAACGCCACGCTTCGGGCGGGCCTCGAGCGCCGGGTCGCCGAGCAGACCGCCGACCTGCGTCAGATGGCCCGGCAGAACGAGGCGCTGCTGACCTCCGTCGCCGACGGCATCTACGGAGTCGACCGCGAGGGGCTGCTCACCTTCGCCAACCCGGCTGCGGCCCTCACGCTGGGCTACCGCGTGGAGGACCTGCTCGGGCGCCACCCCCACGACGCCTTCCACGGGCCGCAGGAGGACGGGACGCCCTTCCCCAAGGAGCGGTGCTACCTCGCCCAGGCGGTCCAGCACGGGGTGACGGTCTCGGCCGAGGCCGACCAGTACCGTCGCGCCGACGGCACCCTGATCCCGGTCGAGGTGACCGCCAGCCCGCTGCAGGACGACGACGGGGTCCGCGGTGCGGTGGTGGCGTTCCGCGACATGACCCAGCGGCACGAGGTCGACCGGATGAAGAACGAGTTCCTCTCCGTGGTCAGCCACGAGCTGCGCACGCCGCTGACCTCGATCCGCGGCTCCCTGGGCCTGCTGACCAGCGGCGGCATCGTCGACCTCAACCCGGCCGCCCAGCGCATGCTGACGATCGCGGTGGAGAGCAGCGAGCGGCTGAGCCGGCTGATCAGCGACATCCTCGACATCGAGCGGATCGAGTCGGGCCGGCTGCCGATGGAGCTGGTGCCCCACGAGCTGCGCGAGCTGGTGGACCGGTGCCTGCGCGAGCTCTCCGGCCTGGCGAGCAGCAGCGGCGTCACCCTGCGCACCGGCCCGGTCGAGGGCTGGGTCCTGGCCGACGCCGACCGGGTCGTGCAGGCGCTGACCAACCTCGTCGGCAACGCGGTCAAGTTCTCACCGGCGGGCGGCACGGTGACGATCGCCGCGGCCCCGGACGGCGCCAGGTCCGACCGCCGCCTGCTGGTCACGGTGCACGACGAGGGACGCGGCATCCCGGCGGACAAGCTGGAGACGGTGTTCCATCCCTTCGAGCAGGTCGACAGCTCCGACGCCCGCGAGCACGGCGGCACCGGCCTGGGCCTGGCCATCACGCGCCGCATCGTGGAGGCCCACGGCGGGCGGATCTGGGCCACGAGCGAGCTGGGCAGGGGCACCACGATGCGCTTCACCCTGGTCTCGGTGACCCCACCGGAGGCACCTTCGTGGCCGTCCGGGGAGGACGACGCCGCCCTGGTGCTCGTGGTCGAGGACGACTCCGACCTGGCCACGGTGCTCTCCACGCTGCTGTCCAGCGACGGCCTGCGGGTCGAGCGCGTCTCGACCGTCGCCGACGCGGGCGCCTGGCTCGCGCAGCGCCGTCCCGACGTCCTGGTGCTCGACCTGGACCTGCCCGACGGGTCCGGCCTGGAGGTCGTCGCCGCGCTCGAGGCGGTCGTGCGACCGGACGAGGACGGCCGTCCCTCGCCGACGTCGGTGATCGTCTACACCGGCACCGACGTCGAGCCGGAGCTGCGCCGACGGCTGGCCGCCATCGGTGCGGTCGTGCTGTCCAAGGGCTCGGTCCACCCCGAGGAGTTCGAGGCCCGCGTGCTGCGCACCGTCGACGCCGTCGCAGGAACCCCCACCAGAGGAGCACGATGATCGGACGCCAGGCACTCGCCCCCGACCGGGACCCCAGGTCCCCGGCTCCCGACCGGGTGCTCCCCATCGGGGTGCACACCGCCACGGGCCGCGGCAGCACGCTGCTGTCCGCCTTCGACGCGGCGCTGCTGGGGGCGGGGGTGGCCAACTTCAACCTGGTCCGGCTGTCCTCGGTGATCCCCAGGCAGGCGGTGATCGATCGGTCCGCGGCGCCGGTGCCCGGCGCGCACGGCGACCGGCTCTACTGCGTCTATGCCGCGGCGTACGCCGAGCACCCGGGGGAGTCGGCGTGGGCCGGCATCGGCTGGGTGCGGGACGAGACCGGCAACGGGCTCTTCGTCGAGCACGAGGCCGGCAGCGAGGAGTCGCTGCGCGAGCTGATTGCGCTGAGCCTGGCCGACATGAACCGCAACCGTGGCGGCGGCTACGGACCGGTGGAGACCGCCGTGGCCTCCGCGCACTACGACGACCAACCGGCCTGCGCCCTCGTGCTGGCCAGCTATGCCGTGGCCGGCTGGGACGAGCCCACCGCCCTGACCTGGAGTGACTCATGACCACCTCCCGCAAGCAGCAGACCTCCGACCAGGTGTCGGTCCAGGCCGTCGCTCCCCGCCAGCGCGGTGGCACGCGCATCACGGTGGAGCCCCTCATCGAGGGCGACGACGTCGCGCGGTTCTACGCCATGTACGTCGACGCGTTCGGCCCGCTGCGGACGCTGGCGGCCGCGCGACACGTGCTGAACGAGGAGGAGTTCCGCGAGGAGATGGTCGACCCCCGGATCGACAAGTACGTCACGTGGGACGACGACGGGCAGGCCATCGCCATGGCCACGCTCACCCAGCACCTGGAGACGGTGCCGTGGATCGAGCCGGAGTACTTCGCCCACCGCTACCCCGAGGCCACGGCGCGCGGCGTCGTGTTCTACCTCGGCTTCATCCTCGCCGCCCCGGGGCGGCAGCGGCAGCGCATCTTCACCGAGATGGCCCGGTCGGTGATCTCGCGGGTCGCGGAGGAACGCGGGGTCTGCGGCTGGGACGTGTGCACCTTCAACGACACGGTGGTGCGGCTCAGCGAGGTGGTCGTGGCGGTCTCGCAGGACGCCTCGCCGGTCCACGTGGAGGTCCTCGACACGCAGACCTACTACTGCGGGGTCCTGGAGTCCAGCCGCAATCTGGCCGAACTGCCCCGCCCGCGGCAGGTGGAGCCCTAACCTGGGAGTGGAGAGCTTCCGACGAAGGGGGACGCGATGACCACGCGGGACGTCCTGGTCGTCGACGACGACGACGACGTGCGTGAGATCACCCAGCTGTCCCTCGAGGCGGTGGCCGGCTGGCGTGTGCGCGCCGCACGCAGCGGCGCCCACGCCCTCGAGCTGCTTCGCGAGGAGCTGCCGGAGGCCGTGCTGCTCGACGTGATGATGCCCGGCATGGACGGTCCCGCGACCTTCCGCGCCATGCAGGCCGACCCGGCGCTCTCGGAGGTCCCGGTCGTGTTCCTCACCGCCAAGATGCAGGTCGGCACGCCGCAGCCGTGGGACGGTCTCGACGTCGCCGGCGTGATCTCCAAGCCGTTCGACCCGATGTCCCTGGCCGCCCAGGTCAGCGCGCTGGTCGGCTGGGAGATCGGGCCGGCGAGGCGTCCCGCCTGGGGCGCCTGACCGGTCCGCGCTCCGCCGCCCTCAGACGTTGCGGCGATACTGTCCGCCCACCTCGAAGAACGCCTCGGTGACCTGGCCGAGGGAGCAGACGCGGGCGGCGTCCATCAGGGCGGAGAAGACGTTCTCGCCGGAGGTGGCGGTCTCCTTGAGCCGGGCCAGGGCCGCCTGCGCCTCGGGCCGGTGCGCCTCGTGGAAGGACTGCACCCGGGTGAGCTGGGACTCCTTCTCGGCCTCGGTGGCGCGGGCGAGCTCGACCTCGGTGGGCTGGGCGTCGGCGGCGGACTCCTTGACGAAGGTGTTCACTCCGACGATGGGCAGCGTGCCGTCGTGCTTGCGGTGCTCGTAGAGCATCGACTCGTCCTGGATGCGGCCGCGCTGGTAGCCGGTCTCCATCGCCCCGAGCACGCCGCCGCGCTCGTTGATCGCGTCGAACTCGGCGAGCACGGCGGTCTCGACGAGGTCGGTGAGCTCGTCGATGACGTAGGAGCCCTGCAGCGGGTTCTCGTTCATCGCCAGGCCCCACTCGCGGTTGATGATCAGCTGGATCGCCAGCGCGCGGCGCACGGACTCGGTGGTGGGGGTGGTCACCGCCTCGTCGTAGGCGTTGGTGTGCAACGAGTTGGCGTTGTCGTAGATGGCGATCAGCGCCTGCAGGGTGGTGCGGATGTCGTTGAAGTCCATCTCCTGGGCGTGCAGGGAGCGGCCGGAGGTCTGCACGTGGTACTTCAGCTTCTGGCTGCGCTCGTTGGCGCCGTACTTGTCCCGCATGGTGATCGCCCAGATGCGGCGGGCGACGCGACCCAGGACGGAGTACTCCGGGTCCATGCCGTTGGAGAAGAAGAACGACAGGTTGGGCGCGAAGTCGTCGATGTCCATGCCGCGGGCGAGGTAGGCCTCGACGTAGGTGAAGCCGTTGGCCAGGGTGAAGGCGAGCTGGCTGATCGGGTTGGCCCCGGCCTCGGCGATGTGGTAGCCGGAGATCGACACGGAGTAGAAGTTGCGTACCCCGTGCTCGATGAACCACTCCTGGATGTCGGCCATCATCCGCAAGCTGAACTCCGTGGAGAACAGGCAGGTGTTCTGGCCCTGGTCCTCCTTGAGGATGTCGGCCTGGACGGTGCCGCGCACCTGGCGCAGCGCCTCGGCCGGGTCCATGCCGGTCTCGCGGGCCTGGTCCATCACGGTGTTGAGGAAGAAGGCGAGGATCGTCGGCGCCGGCCCGTTGATCGTCATCGAGACGCTGGTGGCGGGGGAGACCAGGTCGAAGCCGGCGTAGAGCTCGTGCATGTCGTCGAGCGTGGCGATCGAGACGCCCGAGGTGCCGACCTTGCCGTAGATGTCGGGGCGCAGGTCGGGGTCGCGGCCGTAGAGGGTGACCGAGTCGAACGCAGTCGAGAGCCGGGTGGCGGGCTGGCCCTGCGAGAGCAGCTTGAACCGGCGGTTGGTGCGGAAGGCGTCGCCCTCGCCGGCGAACATCCGGGCCGGGTCCTCGTTGTCGCGCTTGAAGCGGAAGACGCCGCCGGTGAAGGGGAAGGAGCCCGGGAGGTTCTCGCGCCGCAGGAACGAGACCAGCGCACCGTGGTCCGGGGTCGACGTCGCGAAGCGGGGGAGCGCGACGCGGGGGATCTTGTTGCCCGACAGCGACTCCCGGGTCAGCGGCGTGTGGATCTCCTTGTCGCGCACGACCACGACCTGCTCGTCGCCGGAGTACGACGCGACCACGTCGCCCCACCCGTCGAGCTGCCGGCGTACGGCGGTCGGGAGGTCCTCCCACGCCTCGTCGGCCAGACCACGCGCCTCGGGGACCTCCTGCGCCACCAGGGCCAGTCGCTGGGCCCGGGCCGCTGCCTCGGCGAGCCGCTCGGTGTCGGCGTGGTAGGTGCGGACGGTCTCGGTGATCTCGGAGAGATAGCGCACCCGCTCCGGGGGGACCACCTGCTGGATGCGGGTGGAGAAGCGCGTCTCCACCGGGGCGAGCGTCCCCTCGGCGACACCGAGGCCCTTGTCGGCGAGCAGCCCGCGCAGGTGCTGGTAGAGCGCGGTGACGCCGTCGTCGTTGAAGGTCGCGGCCGAGGTGCCGAAGACCGGCATGTCGGCGGGCTGCTTGCCGAAGGCCTCCCGGTTGCGCACCAGCTGGCGGCCCACGTCGCGCAGCGCGTCCTTGGCGCCGCGGCGCTCGAACTTGTTGATCGCCACGGCGTCGGCGAAGTCGAGCATGTCGATCTTCTCCAGCTGCGAGGCGGCGCCGAACTCCGGCGTCATCACGTAGAGCGAGACGTCCACGTGCGGCACGACCGCGGCGTCGCCCTGACCGATGCCCGGGGTCTCCACGACCACGAGGTCGTGGCCGGCGGCCTTGAGGACCGCGACGACGTCGTCGAGGCACTCGGGCACCTCGTGGGCGCCCCGGGTGGCCAGCGAGCGGAAGAACACCCGGTCGCCGTCGAGGGAGTTCATCCGGATCCGGTCGCCCAGCAGGGCGCCGCCGCCCTTGCGCCGGGTCGGGTCCACCGCGACCACGGCCACGCGCAGCTTGTCCTGCTGGTCCGTCCGCAGCCGCCGGACCAGCTCGTCGGTCAGCGAGGACTTGCCCGAGCCGCCGGTGCCGGTGATGCCCAGCACCGGGACCTCCCGACCGGCGGCGGCGTCGCGGACCCGGGCCAGGAAGGCCTCGTCGAGCGACCCGCTCTGGGCGCCGCTGAGCGCGCGGGCGGTCGCCACGCGGTCGCCGGCGAGGACCGCCTCGACGTCGGCCGTGGCCACCTGCCAGACGTCGGTGTCGCACTCCTCGACGATCGTGTTGACCATGCGCACCAGCCCCAGCCGCTGGCCGTCCTCGGGCGAGAAGATCCGCACCCCGGCCTGCGCCAGGCGGGAGATCTCGGCGGGCACGATCACGCCGCCCCCGCCGCCGTAGACCCGCACGTGCCCCAGGCCGCGCTCACGCAGGGACTCCACGAGGTACTCGAAGTACTCCACGTGGCCGCCCTGGTAGGACGAGACCGCGACCGCCTGCGCGTCCTCCTCCACGACCGCGTCGACGACCTCGCTGACCGCCCGGTTGTGCCCGAGGTGGACCACCTCGGCGCCCTGGCCCTGCAGGATCCGTCGCATGATGTTGATCGACGCGTCGTGCCCGTCGAACAGGCTCGAGGCGGTGACGATCCGCACGGGATGGGTGGGGACGTGGAGGGGCTGGTCGGCCATGGGGGAGAGACACCTGCCAGAAATAGTTGGACGTCCTACTATCTCGAGGATACCTGCCGGTGCCCGGTGCTGGCGAGCGCGGTCAGCCCCGCGGGACCTGGGCGACGAGGGTGGCGCCGTGGGGCACGCCGTCCCACAGCTCCAGGCTGCCGCCGTTGACCAGGACGCGACGGCGCAGCGAGGCCAGCGCGCTCTCGACCAGGCCCTCGGACAGGCCGCGGCCGTCGTCGGAGACCCGCACGCGCACCAGGTCGTCGGTGACCTGCACGTCGATCTGGGCCGACGTGGCGCGGGCGTGGCGGGCGACGTTGGACAGCGCCTGGTCGAGCACCTCGCAGACCCGGTCCTGCACGTCGGGGGGCAGGGCCTGGTCGACCTGGCCCTCGAGGTGCACCGAGGGGGTGAACCCGAGCCGAGGGACGTGCCGGCCGACGACGTCGCGCAGGGTCGCCCGCAGCGACTGCCGGGGCTGCTCGCGCAGGTCGAAGATCGTGCCCCGGATCGCGCGGATGGTCTGGTCGAGGTCCTGTGCGGTGGTCTCGAGGCGCTGCTGCAGCTCCGGGTCGTCAGCCAGCGACCGGCTCTTCTGCAGGTGCAGGCCGGTGGCGAAGAGTCGCTGGATCACCACGTCGTGCAGCTCGCGGGCGATCCGGTCGCGATCGGTGACCACCGCCATCGCGGCGCGGTCCTGGAGCGCCTGGACCCGGTCCATGGCCAGCCCCGCCTGCTCGGCGAAGGCGCCCAGCAGGTCGGTCTCGTGGGAGTCCGGCACCGCGTCGAGGGCATAGAGCAGCACCAGGATGCTCGGGACCAGCAGGTGCTCGCCGAGCGGCGCCAGCAGGGCCCGCTGCTCGTCGGCCAGCACGACCTCGCCCGGCTCTCCGGTCTCGGCGACCGCGCGGACCGCGGCGTCGAGCAGCTCGGTCGATGCCGCGCCGAAGACCGGGGTGGCCCCGGCCGTCACCGTGGAGCAGGGCGCTCCCGGCGAGGGCACGCTGATGATCAGCGCGCTCTGGGCACCTGAGGCCGCGAGGGCGCCGGTGGCGATCAGGGTCAGCGCGTCGTCGACCACGAGCGGGGGCTGGAGCTCGGCGGACAGCAGGCTGGTCCGGTGCAGCCACAGCCGGCGCCGCTCGGCCAGCGAGTCGGCCTGCGCGATCTCCAGGGCGTAGGCCGCCACGCCGGCCAGCGCGGCCAGCTCGTCGGCCAGCCCGGGACCGGTCCCGGACGACCCGGACGACGCGGACGACCCACGCCCTCCGGACGCCCCGGCCGGGGTGGCCGGCGGGGCCGCGGCGGTGCGGCCGAGCAACAGCAGCCCCAGCGTGCGTCCGTGGGACCGCACCGGGACACCGACCAGCCGGGTGGCCCCGGGGTGCCGGCGACCGTCCACCGGCGGGTGCAGCTCGTGGCCGGCCACGTCGTCGTAGACCAGCGGCTCCTCGGCGCGCGCGACCTCGCCGAGCACGCCGCCCAGCGGCAGCCGACGGATCCCGGACGACCGCTCCGGCGAGAGGCCGCGGTGCAGGACCTCGCCGACCGCGCCGGAGCGATCCAGGACGGCCAGGGCGGCGTGCTCGACGCCGGCGAGCTCACAGGCGGAGTCCAGCAGAAGCTCGAGGGTCTGGGTGCGGGTCCGGCCCGCCGTGATCGAGGCGATCGCCCGGACCAGGGCTCGGGCGGCCCGGTGCTCAGGTTCCGGTGCGGGCATCGCAGGCCCCCGGCTCGAGGGCCTCGGGGACGGCGACGGCGCGGCCGCTGACCCGGTCGGTGGGCAGGCGCAGGTGCAGGGTGCGCGTGCCGTCGGCCCACGGGCCGTCCGGGGCGACCTCGCGGATCGCGCGGATGGTGCGGGGGTCGCCCTCGACGGCGCAGCGGCCGCGCACCACGACGCTCCACCCGCTCCGGGTGCCGGGGTCGACCTCGTCGATCTCCAGCGCCACCTCGGCGTCGCGGGCGTGGGTCCCGAGCAGGCTGTAGGCGGAGGTGCGCAGGACCAGCGTGTCCTCGAGGACGGCGTAGGCGACCGGCACGATGTGCGGTCCGTCGGGCGTGATGACCGCGACCCGGGCCACCTCCCCGGAGGCGAGGAGGGCCAGGCACTCGGCGCGGGACAGCTCGCGGGACTCGCTCACTCGGGCCTCCTCGCGCGACTCATGCGGAACGGCGTCGTGTCCAGTATCGCCACTCGCCGCTGCCCTCATCAGCCGCCGTTGGTCCCGCGCGGGACCCGGGTTGGGGTGGGCCGGTGGTCCCCGGTCGGTCCAGCGCCGAGGCGCGCTGCCGACGGTCGTCGGGTGCGGTATCGGGATGCCGCCGGAACCCCGGACCTAGGGTGGTGCTGTGATGGTCCCGTGACCCGCCTGAGCCGCGCGGAGAGCCAAGCGTTGACCCGACAGCGCCTGGTCGAGGTGGCGCGCGACCTGTTCCTGCGCGAGGGCTACGCCAAGACCTCGCTCGAGCGGGTCGCCGAGGAGGCGGGGTTCTCCAAGGGGGCGGTGTACTCCAACTTCGGCGGCAAGGACGACCTGTGCCTGGCCGTCCTGGACTCCATCCAGGGCGAGGTCGCCGACGCGGTCCTGCACGCGCTCGGTGACGCGGCCACCTTCGAGGAGGCCCTCGCCGCCTTCGACCTGTGGGCCGACAAGCGCCTGGGCGACCCCGACTGGTCCGCGCTCGAGGCGGAGTTCGCCGCGCGCAGCCGCCGCGACCCGGTGCTGCGGCTGGCGCTGCGCGAGCGCAACGCCCGGTTGCACACGATGCTCGCCGGGGCCCTCGCCGGCACCGCCGACCGTCACGGCCTGGCCTTCCGCATCCCGGTCGAGGAGGCCGCGCACGCCCTGCTCAGCATGGCGATCGGGCTCGGGCTGCAGCGCGCCATCACGCCGAGCCTCGAGGTCGGCACGATCACCGACGTGGCGCGCGCCCTCGTCGCCGAGGTCCCGACTCCTGCTCTGGACCTTGGTCCCTCGAACACGGGAAGGACTGCCTACGGCACCGGCGGGTAAAGCCGGTGCATGATGGACCTCGAAGCCGGTTGACTCTCCCAACAACCGGATGTGTTGTCTCTGTTCTGGCGCGCGGACTCTCCCACCGCGTGATGAGACCCCGTTCGGGCCGATCCGTCGAGGATCGGCCCGAACTGTTTTCCGACCCCCGGCCCGGGTCAAACCGGTCTCCCGCGGTGGTCCCGCGGCTAGCATGACCGTGTCCGGGCAAGCTCACCGAGCGAAGGATCATGATGAGCGTCGTACGTGTGTTCCTCCTCGACGACCACGAGGTCGTCCGTCGCGGGTTGAAGGACCTCTTCGACTCCGAGGAGGGTTTCGAGGTCGTGGGCGAGTCCGGCTCCGCCAAGGACGCCGAGGCCCGCATCCCCGCTCTCCGCCCCGACGTCGCGGTCCTCGACGGCCGCCTTCCCGACGGAAGCGGCGTCGACGTGTGCCGCTCGATCCGGTCGGTCGACCCCTCGATCCGCGCGATCATCCTGACCTCCTACGACGACGACGAGGCGCTGTTCGCCGCGATCATGGCCGGCGCCGCGGGCTACGTCCTCAAGCAGATCGTGGGCAACGACCTGCTCGACGTGGTGCGCAAGGTCGCCGAGGGCCAGTCGCTGCTCGACCCGGCGGTGACCCAGCGGGTGCTCGACCGCCTGCGCGACGGCGGTGCCTCCGAGCCGGCCGAGCTGCGCTCGCTGACCCCCCAGGAGCGACGCATCCTCGAGCTGGTCGCCGAAGGCCTGACCAACCGCCAGATCGGCGAGCAGCTGTTCCTGGCCGAGAAGACGGTCAAGAACTACGTCACCAGCATCCTGACCAAGCTCGGCCTCGAGCGTCGCACCCAAGCCGCGGTGCTCGCCTCCAAGCTGCTCAACTAGGGGCTCAGGGGCCGGTCGAGATCTTCTCGATCAGCGCCGTGGTCGAGATCGCCGGGGTGCGGGGCAGGTACTCCACCCGGCACACGTCGCCGAACTCGTCGAACTTGCCGGCCCAGTCGTCACCCATGACGAGCACGTCGGCCCCGAAGCGCAGGATGTAGTCCCGCTTCTGCTCCAGGCTCTCCTCGACGAACACCTCGTCCACGCACCGCAGCGCTGCCACGATCTCGAGGCGCTCCGCCTCGGAGAACACCGGCAGGCGGTCCTTCTTGCGCAGGTTGAGCGCGTCGGCCGAGACCCCGACGACGAGGCGGTCGCCGAACTCCCGTGCCCGCTCCAGCACCCGCAGGTGTCCCACGTGGAAGACGTCGAAGGTCCCGAAGGTGATCACGGTCGTCATGCCGGGGATTGTTGCAGGCCGGCTCGGATAGGTTCTCAGCGATGTCCGCGCCCACCCTTGCCACCACTCCCGACCTCGACGCCGACCGCCGCGCCGCCCTGCGCCGGATGCGCTCCCTGGCCGTGGGGCTGCTGCTGTTCGCCGCCGTGGTCTACCTCGCCACGCTCGGCCAGGAGGGCTTCCTCGGATTCGTCAACGCCGGCGCGGAGGCCTCGATGGTCGGCGCGATCGCGGACTGGTTCGCCGTCGTCGCGCTGTTCAAGCACCCGCTCGGCCTGCCGGTGCCGCACACCGCCCTGATCCCCGAGCGCAAGGAGATGCTCGGCCGCAGCCTCGAGGAGTTCGTGGGCGAGAACTTCCTCTCCGAGGAGATCGTCGCCGACCGCGTGCGCGAGGCACAGCCGGCGGCCAAGGCCGGCGAGTGGCTGGCCCGCGAGGACAACGCGCGCCGGGTGGTGCTGGAGGCCGCCGACCTGCTCGGTCTCGCGCTGCGGCGGGTGCGCGACCAGGACGTCGCCGAGCTGATCGGCAGCGCGCTGGTGCCGCGGTTCAAGGAGGAGCCGATCAGCCCGCTGGCGGGCCGCCTGCTCGAGGAGGTGATCGAGGACGGGGCGCACCACGCCCTGGTCGACCTGCTGCTCGAGGAGGCCGGCCGCTGGCTCGAGGGCAACGAGCAGACCTTCCACGAGGTCGTCGTCGAGCGCGCCCCCTGGTGGGCGCCTGACACGGTCAACGAGCGGGTCATCCGGCGCCTCCACGTCGAGCTGGTCACCTGGGTGGGCGACATCCGCCGCGATCCCTACCACCGCAGCCGGCTGGCCCTGGACCGCGTGCTGCGCCAGGTCGCCCGCGACCTGCTCGAGGACCAGCCGACGATCGAGCGGATGGAGCGGTTCAAGGTCCGCATGCTCGAGCACCCGCAGGTCTCGGCGACGTACGTCTCCTTGTGGAACGCCGTGCGCCGTGCGCTGGTGCAGGCGCTGGACGACCCCGACGGCGAGCTCGTCCGCCGGGGCGTGCGCGAGCTGCAGGCCTTCGGCGAGCGGCTGTGCGGTGACCACGCGCTGCGCACCCGGCTGGACCAGCGGGGCGCGGAGCTCGCGGTGTTCCTGGTCGACCGCTACGGCCGCGAGCTGACCTCGGTGATCACCCACACCATCGACGAGTGGGACGGCCGGGAGGCCTCGCGCAAGATCGAGCTGCACGTCGGCAAGGACCTGCAGTTCATCCGGATCAACGGCACGATCGTCGGCGGGCTCGTCGGCGTGCTGATCCACGCCGTCACGGTCGCGGTGGGGGCATGAGGCTCGCCGGACGGCGTCGCGGGCGCGACCCGCGGCCCGAGCCGCGGGTGGTGTCCATCCAGGGCGAGGTGATCCGCCTGGGGCAGTTCCTCAAGCTGGCCGGCATGGTCGAGAGCGGTGCTGAGGCCAAGGACGTGATCGCCGAGGGCCTGGTGTCGGTGGACGGCGAGGTCGACACCCGGCGGGGCGCCCAGCTGCGGGTCGGGACGGTGGTGTCCCTGCGCGGCGAGGACGTGCGGGTCGGGGCGCCGGGCGAGGAGCCCGACGTCCCCTGGTGAGCCCAGGTGCCTCCCACCGAGGTTGACTCCTCGGCACGAGCAGAAGCATCCCGACCGTGACCAGCGAGGTGCCGTCCGACTGGGGTCAGGTGAGGGGGGTGGTGCCGGTGCCGTCGACGAGGAAGTGGTCGCCGAGTGGGGAGATCCACTGGTAGGCGCCGGGGTCGGTGGGGAGTCGGCGGTAGCGCCAGTCACAGTGGGTCTTGACGCGGTGGTGGTAGCGGCAGAGGCGGGCGAGGTTGAGGTCGGAGGTCTGGCCCGGTGGTCCGCCGTCGTCGGGGTGGAGGTAGGGCTCGATGTGGTCGCGGTCGGCTCGTGTGCGTCGGGTGCAGTAGGGGAAGACGCAGTGGTGGTCGCGGTGGTCGACGCGGGCCTTGATGTGGGCGGGTGCTTCGTGCTCGTCGACGGCGTCGTGGTCGTTGAGGTTGACGACCGGGGTGACCTTGACCTTCACGCCGGGGGCGAGGTCGGTGAGCCAGCGTTCGACTCGCGGCGCGGCTGACCGGGGACGCGGTGTGGGGCAGGCCGGTGGTCTCGATCCGGGCGGTCTGGGTGCTGGTGTGCAGGTGGATGTGGATCGGCCGGTCGAGGCCGAGGGGGGTGCGTCGCCGCGGGGGACGGCGATCACCCCCGGCGTCAGGTCCGGCGTCAGGTCCGGTGTCAGGTCCGGCGGCGGCGGCTGCGGTGGCGGCGGTGGTGAGGTCCAGGGCGTACTGGGGGTCGGCGAGGATGCCGATCGCCTTGGCCATGCGGACCTGGTCGGTGGCCTCGTCGCCGAGGGTCTGGAGCTCGGTGGCCTTGGCGGTCAGGGCGTCCTGGAAGGCCAGGACGTCGGGGAGGTCGGCGACCCCACCGAACCGGCCGGTGCCGCCGGTGCCACCGGTGCCGCCGGTGCCGTCGTCGCAGGTGGGTGTCGTGGTCGAGGTCGAACCAGACGCCGCGGCGCTCGGCGGCCTCGGCTGCGGCGGCGGCGGCGCGGTCGGGGTCGAAGCGGAGCACGGCGGCGTCGAGGGCGGCCTTGATCCGGCCGGGGGAGAGCTGGTGCAGGTGGGAGGCGAGGTGCCGGTCGCAGTAGTCGGCGGCCTGCTGGGACAGTGTCCGGGTGCCTCGGGCCAGGATCCGGGCCTTCCAGACCGGCACCTGCAGCGCCACGAGGCGGGCCCAGGTGCGGGGGAGGCGTTCGCGCAGCTCGAGGGCGTCCTCGGTCAGTGCGCGTGCGGTGCCGTCGGTGACCTGCAGGGTCGTGGCGAGCTCGGCCAGGGCGTACTCGTCGACCGGGATCCCGGACATGTCGACCGGGCAGGTGTCCCACGACCCGCGCCGGGCGGGGGGCACCAGCCCGGTGGCGACGGCGAGCAGGTCGTCGGCGGCATCGGCGCGGTGCAGGTCGGCCCACTCGGTGATCGTGACGAGCTCCTGCGCCTCGGCCGCGCGGACCGTGGCGCGGTGTTGGGCGACCCGGTCGAGCAGCTCACGCCGAGCGGCACGACCGGACCTCCCGGGCGGTCTGGTCGGCAGCCAGCGACGCCTCGACCCACTCGGGGTCCAGGACGGTCGCGGGTGCTGCGCTCATGGGTCCATGACATCAGCGGGCACCGACAATTTCGGTTCCCAGGAGCGGCTGGGGAGGATGGTCTCGACTGATCACTCGCTGCGCTCGCTGCTCGACCACCGGGGGCTCGACGCAGTCGGCCGCGAGGCCTGGAGCTAGCGCAACGCGAGTCCGTAGAAGCCGCCGGCCATGTTGCCGGCCCAGATGTGGTGCGACGAGACGGCGGGCGCACCCCAGAAGTACGACGGCGGCTTCCCGGGCTGGCCCTCGGGTGCGGTGAACTCGTAGGCCACCGACCCGGTCCACTTGTTGAGCAGCACGATCTGCCGGGCCGACCCGACGACGACCAGCGAGCGGGTGACCGTCACGGCGCCGAGCACCGCCGGCGGGGGTTCGGGGCCGGCGAGGAAGCAGTGTGCCCAGCGGACGCGGCCGGTGGCGGGGTCGACGGCGGTGACGTTGCCACCGCACTGCTGGCCGTCGATGGTGGTGATGCCGCCACCGATGAAGACCGTGTGCCCGTCGAAGGCGGCCGGGCTGATCGCCGCCTGGCCGCACTGCGGGCAGGCGCCCCCGGGAGCCACGCGCACGCTCCACACCGGACCGGCGGCGACGTCGCGGCGGTCCCAGGCGTAGTAGAGCCCGTTCTTGTTGGAGGCGCCGACCAGCGGTCGGTGGTGGCGGTCGTGGAACAGGGTGGGAGTCGTGCCGAAGTCGGAGTCGTAGACGTCGTCTCGCTGGTCCAGCGGCACCTGCCACTCGTCGACGAGTGAGAGGTCCTGCGCGCGCAGCTTGAGCAGGGACCACGACAACCTCAACCGAGGGTCGAGGCAGCTCTGGATGCTTCCGGTCTCCGTGCCGTTGCCCGTGGTCACGTAGACCATCCCCGCGCGAGCATCGATGGTCGGCGACGACCACACCGCGCCGGCGCGGCACTGCGGCGGTGCGGTGGCGAAATCCGCCTGCAGGTGACCGGTCCGCGCGTCCAGCTTGAGCACGTGTCCACGCACCTCGGGGCAGTCGCCGAAGGAGGCGACGCCGAAGTAGACGCTGCCGCGGTAGTAGGTCGGAGAGCTCCAGACGTACTGCTGCGGCGCGACACCGACCTGGTGGCGCCAGAGGATGCGTCCGTTGTGGGCGTCGAGGGAGTAGAAGTAGACCGGTCCCTGCGCCTGCGACGGGTCCTGCGGGCCGCCGCCACCGACGAACATGACCTGCCGCCCGCGGCCGTGGCCCTGCTGGTCGTCGTCGGCGGTCCCTCGTGACCGCCCACGGCCGTCGTGCCCACCCAGCCGCACGACGGTGGCGGTGGAGGAGACCCCCGCCTTCGGCGGGTGGCAGCCCGAGGGCTGGTCGGGCGCGACGGTGCGGCCCAGGTAGGTGCGCCACTTGATGTTGCCGCGGAGGTCGAAGGCGTACTCGTAGCCGTCCCAGTCCCCGACGTAGACGGAGTCGCCGGCGACGACCGGCTGGGCGAAGACCGAGTCGAGCTTCTGGTTCGGACCGGGGTCGATCGACACCTCGGCGTGCAGCCGGGAAGCGGTCCGCAGGTTGATCGCGGTCCTCGGCTGGTAGCCGGTGTGCGCCTCGTCGTACATGTACTGCGCGGCACCGGCGGACCCGCCGTGCCCGTGATGACCCTGGTGACCCCCGCCGGGCGAACCGCCACCCGCCACCGCCGGCCCCGGCACGGCACCCAGAGCGGCCGCGGTGATCGCCACCGTCCCGCCGAGCAGTCTCCAGAACATCCGTCCGCCGGCCCTGCCCCTGTGCACGCCCATGACCGTGATCCTTCCCTTGCGGAGATGACCGGTGGCTTCACCGGCCCGGATGAGCGCGTTACCCCCAACCGTTCCAGCTAGTCGCCTGTCTGGCCCAGGTCGGCCGAGGACGTGCCTGCGGGGCTCAGCCGACGTCGAGCAGGTCCACCACGAAGATCAGCGTCTCGCCGGGCTTGATCACGCCGCCGGCGCCGCGGTCGCCGTAGGCCAGGTGGGCTGGGATGACCAGCTTGCGCCGGCCGCCGACCTTCATGCCCTGCACACCGGTGTCCCAGCCGGCGATGACCTGGCCGACGCCGAGACGGAACTGCAGCGGGCTGCCGCGGTCCCACGAGGCATCGAACTGCTCGCCGGTGGAGAACGCCACGCCGACGTAGTGCACGCTCACCGTGGAGCCGGCGCTCGCCTCGGCACCGTCGCCGACCTGCAGGTCGGTGACCTCCAGCTCGCTGGGGGCGGGGCCGTCGGGGAACTCGATCTCGGGCTTGTCCATCGGGCCACCCTACGGGGGCGGCCCGGCCCGCCGGACGGGGTGGGGGCTCAGGTCTGGTGGACGTAGCTGTCGAGCTGGTCGCGCTCGAACTGCAGGCGGCTGATCTTGTGCTTGACCACGTCGCCGATGCTCACGATGCCGACCAGGGCGCCGTCGGCGACCACGGGCACGTGCCGGATGCGCCGCTCGGTCATCACGCCCATCATCTCGTCGAGGTCGGAGTCCGGGTCGCAGGTGTGCACGTCGGCGGTCATGATCGAGGTCACCTCGGCCGACAGCACGTCGGGGTCGGCGTGCAGCCGGCGCACCACGTCGCGCTCGGAGACGATGCCGTCGACCGACGCGCCGTCGTCGCTGACCACGAGGGCGCCGACGTTGTTCTCCGCGAGCAGGGCCACCAGCTCCCTCACCGTCGCCCGCGGGGAGACGGTGACCACGGCCTGGCTGGGCTTGGCGGCGACGATCTCTCGGATGCGCATGGTGCTCTCCTCGCAGGCTCGGGACCCGGGGACGTCCCGGGTGCTCCGAAGGCTAGACCAGGACGGGTGCACCCGGAAGGGCGGCGCGGACCGGTGTGCCCAGACGCCCGGCTGGCACAATTCGGCTCATGACGGCCCCGACCACCGGGTGGGCGCACCCCACGCGGACCGCCTCGGAGGCCTCCGACCCGTCCTCGCTGCTCCAGCGCCGCGGCGCCCTCGCCGCGGCGGCGATGATGGGGTGGCTCACCGTCGTCCTCGCCGTCGACCACGCCGGCTCCCTGGCCACGCAACGCGTGCTGGGCGGGCTCACCTGGCTGGTGCTGCTGGTCGCCCTGCGGGTGGCGGTCCCGCTGGTGCGGGTCCAGGCGCTGGTGGTGGTGGCGTTCGCCACCGTGGTCGAGTACACCTTCTCGCCCGGCCTGGAGGTCTACCTCTACCGGTTCGGCAACGTGCCGTCCTACGTCCCTCCCGGGCACGGGCTGGTCTACCTCTCCGCGTTCGCGCTGGGCCACGACCCGTGGGTGCGCACCCGGCTGCGACCGCTCGGGCTGCTGGTGCTGACCGCGCTCGGGGCATGGGCGCTCGTGGCGCTGCTGGGGCCCCGCACCGACGTGCTCGGCGCGTTCTGGTTCGCCTGCCTGCTGGCGTTCTGGCGCTGGGGACCCTCGCGCGAGGTGTACGTCGGCGCCGCGGTCGTGGTGACCTGGCTCGAGCTGGTCGGCACGCACCTGCGCACGTGGGTGTGGCAGGCCAGCGACCCGGTCCTGGGGATCCCGATCGGCAACCCGCCGACGGGTGCGGCCGGAGGCTACGGCTGGTTCGACCTGCTCGCGCTCATGCTCGCGCCGTGGGTGCTGGCGTGGCTGGGCCGGCTCAGCCGGCGGCGGCCCCGCTGACCACCCGCCCGTCGCTGAGCTCCACCACCGCGTCGGCCAGCTCGATCAGCGAGCGGTCGTGGGTGGCGACGACGACGGTGACGCCCTCGGTGGCCACCACCGAGCGCAGCAGCTCCATCACCGCCTGGCCGGTCGCCGAGTCGAGCTGGCCGGTCGGCTCGTCGGCGAGCAGCAGGCTCGGCGAGGCGGCGAGCGCCCGGGCCACGGCCACCCGCTGCTGCTGGCCGCCGGAGAGCTCGTCGGGGCGCTGCTCGGCGTGCCGCGACAGCCCGACCAGGTCGAGCAGGCGCGCCACCCGCTCCTCGCGCTCGCGGACCGGGCTGCGGCGCAGGCGCAGGGGGACGCCGACGTTCTCGCGGGCGGTGAGCACCGGCACCAGGGCGAAGCTCTGGAAGACGAAGCCGACCCGCTCCCGGCGCAGCCGCAGCAGGCCCTCCTCGTCGAGGCCGGTGACCTCGACCCCGTCGAGGCGGACGGTGCCGGCGTCGGGGGACTCCAGGCCGCCGAGGCAGTGCAGCAGCGTGGTCTTGCCCGACCCGGAGCGGCCGGTCACCGCGACCAGCGAGCCCCGGGACACCGAGAGCCCGACCTCGTCCAGGGCGAGGACGGAGCGACCGCCGCCGGCGGCGTAGGTCTTGGACAGGCCGTGCGCCTCGACCATGAGACTCATCGGCGCTCCCCGTCCTCGTGGTCCGGGCGGTCGGCGGCCGAGGCCCCGGGGCGGTCGGGCCACACCCCGATGTGGTCCTCCTCGAGCTCGAGCCGGACGCGCCGGTCCATGGCGAGGGCCGAGGTGAACTCCTGCGGGAGCTGGAGGCGCCCGACGCGGTCGAGGACGGCGTACTCCTGGGCGACCACGCCCTCGTGGCCGCCCTCGTGGCGCAGCACCTCGCTGGAGGTGCGGCCGTCGCGGATGCCGATGGTGCGGCCGACGTGCTCGGAGACGCCGGCGTCGTGGGTCACCACGACGACGGTCACGCCGAGCTCGGCGTTGACCCGGCGCAGGGCGCCGAAGACCTCGGTGGCCGTGCGGGAGTCGAGCTCGCCGGTGGGCTCGTCGGCGAGCAGCACCTCCGGCTGGTTGGCCAGTGCGACCGCGACGGAGACGCACTGCTGCTGGCCGCCGGAGAGCTCGCCCGGGCGGCGGTCGCGGACGTCGGCCACGCCGAGCAGCTCCAGCAGCCGGTCGACCCGCTCGTGCCGCTCGCGCCGGCCCGTGCGCGCGGCGAGCAGGGGCAGCAGCACGTTGTCGGCGGCGCTGAGGTAGGGCACCAGGTTGCGCGCGGTCTGCTGCCAGACGAACCCGACGACGTGGCGGCGGTAGTGCAGGCGCTGGCGGCCGGACATCTCCAGCAGGTCCTGGTCGCCGACGCGGCACAGGCCCGCGGTCGGCCGGTCGAGCCCGGAGAGGATGTTGAGCAGCGTGGACTTGCCGCTGCCCGAGGCGCCGATGACCGCGACCAGCTCGCCGTGGTCGACCAGCAGGTCGAGGCCCTGCAGGGCGACCACCTCGACCTTGTCGGTGCGGTAGATGCGGATCAGGTTGTCGCACACCACGTGGGCGTCGGCCCCGTAGGTGGCCTGGGTGCCCCCTGGGGTGGGCGCTGCTGTCGGGGCCGTCACTGCCCGCCTCCGTCCCGGCCCACGGGGAGCCGTCGTCGTTCGACCGTGCTGACCACGGCGGTGGCCACGGCCACCAGGACCAGGAGACCACCGGTCAGCCAGGTGGCCGCCACGAGCGGCAGGGTGACGTCGGGCGGGCCGGCGCCGCCGGTCAGCGGCGCCAGGTCGACCGCGGCCAGGGCCAGCCGCACCAGGACCAGCCCGGCGAGGCCACCGCCCAGGAGCATCGCGAGCGCGACCGGCCCCTGCTCGGTCAGGGCGAGCCGCGTGGTCTCCCCGCCCGAGGCACCCAGGCGGCGCAGGACCGCGGTGTCGCGACGCCGCCCGGGGGCCGCGAGCACCAGCCCCAGCACGGTGGCGAGCAGGGCATAGCCGACGGCGGCCGGCACGACCAGCGCGAACAGGTCCCGCGTCGAGCCGACGAACGGAGAGGCACGGACCTGCGCCAGGTCGGCGCGGCGGTCGAGCACGAGGTGGGGCTGGCCGGTGCCGGCCGCGATCGCGCGCAGCTGGCCGGCCAGGCCCGGGGCTCCGGCCACGAGCACCGTGTTGGGCCGCACCGGCGCGCTCTCCCGCGCCTGCACGGCGGCCAGGTCGGCCACCACCAGGTCGCGGCCGTCGTCGAGGGGGAAGCGGTCGGTGACCGCACGCTGGTCGACGTCGGTCTCGCCCAGACCGCCCCCGAGGTCGACCCGCTGCGAGCCCGCCAGGAGGTCGGTCGTGCCGCGGGTCACCAGCACCGGCAGGGGACCGTCGGGATCGCGACCGGCGTCCCGCAGCGCCGCCACGGCCTCGCGCTCGTCGGTCAGGCCGGCGTCGGCGGGTGCGGTGCCCAGCACGCGGGAGTACGCCGGCAGGTCGACCGCGGCGGTGAGCGCCGGCAGCGTGCGCCTCCGGTCGTCGAGGACGCCGCCGTCGGTGCGGACGTAGGCGGCCGCGACCGCGCGCACGCCGGGGAGCTCGCGGATCGCCCGGAGCGTCTCGGGCGGGACGAACGTGGCCTGGACGCGGTAGTCGGCGCCCACGTCGCGCCAGGTGCCGCTGACCTGCGCGCGGTCGACGGTGCGGACCGCTCCGGCGGCGAGGACCGCGAAGCACAGGGCCACGAGCAGGGCGGCCAGGGGTGCGGCCAGGACGGCGGGCTGGCGCGCCGCGCGGGCGAGCCCCAGGAACGAGACCAGCCCGGGACTGCCGCGACGCGTGGCGGCCAAGCGGTCCACGAGCAGCGGGGCGAGCCGCAGCAGGACCACCGCCACCGCGAGGGCGACCAGCACGGGGGCCGCGGCGAGCAGCGGGTCGACCCCGCGCGCGGTGGCCGGCTCCTCGCCGGCGCGGGCGCGCAGGAGCACCGTCCCGGCGGCGGCGACCACGACGAGACCGGCCTCGAGCGCGGGCCGCAGTGCCGGCGTACGGCGGTGGGAGACGGGGTGGGAGACGGCCTGCCACCAGGCCGCGACCGCGCACGAGCCGACCGACCAGGCGGCGGTCCCGCCGGCGAGCCAGAGGTCGAGTCCGCCGGAGGCGCGACCGACCAGGGCGCGCGCGATCACGGCGCCGAGGACCGCGGCCGGGACCACGCCCGCGGCCACGCCTGCGGCCACGAGGCCGACGACCTGCGTGGTGGAGGCGCCCCGCGCTCGCGCGAGCGTCAGCACCGGGCCGCGTCGCAGGACGACCACGAGCCCGGCCAGCGACAGGACCAGCAGCGCCACCACGGCCAGCCCGGCGACCGCGACCCCGACCACCGAGGAGGTCGCGCGCGACGACGCGAGGTGGCCGCCGAGCAGCTCGACCAGGCCGCTGCCCATGGCCACCGTGGGCCCGCGGTAGGACTCCTGCTCCAGGGGGATCGTCGCGCTGGAGGCGCTGGCGATCGACGAGCGCACGGCCGCGAGCACCGCCGGCACGGCGTCGGGGGTCAGCGTCGACGGGGCGACCGGGTAGTGCCAGTCGTAGCGCAGGGTGCCCGCTGCCCGGCGCAGCGCCTCGACCTGGGACTCGTCGACCAGCGCGGCCCCGACCTCGGCGAGCAGGGCGCCCTCGGCGGTGTAGCGCTCGCCCTTGTCCCAGACCTGGGTCAGGTAGTCCCACCGGGGGTCGTCGGGGTCCTTGCGCTCGAAGGCGCCGGTGAGACGGACCGCGAAGGTGCCGACCCCGCCGGGCTGGGGGCTGAGCGGACGGACGACGTAGGTGCGCCCCACGGTGAGGTCGAGGTCGACGGCGACACCGGTCTCCATGCCCACCCGCAGCAGGGGGACGGTCCCGTCGGCCGCAGTCCGGACGCGGTCCGGCCCGTCGGCGGACGGCGCCGCACCCCGGACCCAGCGGACGCCGTCGAGCAGGCCCGGCTGGTGCGCCAGCATCAGCCAGCTGAACGGCTGGGGCCGCAGGTGCTGCCCGTCCGGGGTGAGCAGGTCGTAGGCGTTGGACTGCGCGCTCCGCACCGGCGTGGTGACCCGCGAGCGCAGCACCGGAGCCAGGTCGCGGCGCAGCTGGGCGTCGACGGCGTCCATCTGGCCGGCCGGCGCGGTGTTGGTGCTGGAGGCGGACAGCTCGAGCGCGGCGGGAGCGGCGCGGCGTACGGCGGCCCGCAGCGCGTCGGACTCCGCCGCCGCGATCTGCCGGGGCACGGCGGCCAGCAGGAAGGCGGTGACCAGGACCAGCAACGTCAGCGCGAGCAGGGGCCCGAGCTCGGCCCGGTCCTGGGCCGCGACCAGGCGCAGGCGGGGCAGTCGTCGCGCGTTCACACCGACTCCCGGAGGTCGGGGCCGAGCGGACGGCCGGCGACCCGCGCGGCCGCGACCAGGGCGAGCCCCACCAGGACCAGCACGGCGACCGCACCGGTGGCGACCAGGAGCAGCCACGGGACGACGACGTGCACGGCGGGCGCCGGGGTCGCGCCGGTGTCGGTGGTGACGAGGTGGGTGACCAGCACCCGCAGCACCAGCCAGCCGGTGGTGCCGCCGGCCAGGACCGAGAGCCCCAGCAGGGCGGCTCGCTCCAGGCCGACCGCGATGACCAGGTGCCGGCGGGACAGGCCCTGCGCGCGCAGCGCGGTCAGCTCGCGGCGTCGTCGGCGCAGGCCCGCGACGGTCTCGGTCAGGGCCGCCAGGACGCCGAGGACGCCGGCAGCGAGCAGCGCGAGGGCCGAGCCGCCGACCAGCCCGGTGCCGACCGGCCCGGCGCGCAGCTCATCGGCCACCTGCGTGCGGGTGGTCACCTCCGCCTCGGGGACGACCTCGCGCACGCGGGACGCGGCCGCCCCGGTCCACACCTCGGAGTGGTCGGTCGAGACCGACTCGGCCGGCACGCCCCCCAGGAGACCGGCGAGGGCGTCGCGGTCGACCATGACCGCCGGCTCGTCCGCGCCCGTGGTCGGGAAGCCCGGCACGACGCCGACGACCCGCACCGGCACCGTGGCGTCCGCGACCTCCAGCGAGACCCGCTCGCCGTCCCCGGTCTGCGCGGCCAGGGCGGGGGAGACCAGCCCGGGCAGCTCGTCGGCGCCCGGGGCCGGGACGAGGCGGCTCAGCAGCCGGTCCCAGTCGCTCGGCGCGGGGGAGACCAGCACCTCGCCCGCGGTCGCGGCCGGCACGACCAGCAAGGTGCCGGTGGTGCTGCCGAGCCCGGCCGTGCGGCGCTGCACCACCACGCCGCCCACGCCGCCCACGCCGCCCACGGCGTCGAGCACCCGTGCCGCCGTGTCCGGGTCCAGGCCGGCGACGCGGGTCTCGGCGGCGGTCGCGACGGCGCCCTGCTCGTCCTGGGAGGTCGACCAGGAGCCGAGCAGCCCGGCCAGCAGCACCGCGACGGCCGCGGCCAGCCCGGTCGTGAGCAGGGCGGAGCGCTGGGACTGGACCCGGCGGCTCAGCTCCCAGGCCACCACCGAGCCGACCGGCCCACGGGCGCGGTCCACCGCGCCACGCGTCCACCTGGTCAGCCACGGCACCAGCCGGGCGAGCAGCAGCAGCGCGGCGAGCACCAGCAGCCCCGGTGCCGCCGACCGCACGAGCGGCGTCGCGCCACCGGAGAGGGCCTGCTGACCGGCCACGACGGCGAGCGCGAGCACCAGGACCTCGACCACCTGGGTCGGACGCGGCACCAGGCGGCGCCACCCCGTGACCGGGGCGGTGCCGGCGGGGCGGGTGGAGGCCGCTCGGGCCAGGAGGACCGCGCCGACCAGCACCGCACCGACGGTCCAGAGCACGTCGCCGGCACGGACGCCCGGTGCGCGCGCCGACGTGGTGGCCGCGACGAGCAGGGGAGCGGGCCACAGGGCGACCGCCGCGACCAGCAGGCCGAGCGTGAGCACCTCGAGGCCGGCCTGGCGCACGACCTGGCGTCGTGAGGTGCCGCGGGACTCCCGCAGCGCCACGTCGCCGAGACGGGCGTCCGCGAGGACACCGCCGGCCAGGGCCAGGGCGGCCAGTGCGAGGGCGAGCAGCAGCACCGCCGGCACCCCGACCGCCGTCCGCGCCGCGGTCAACGCCGGCCCGAGCGAGCGCAGGACGTCGTCGAGCCGGGTCACCACCCTCGGGTCGGGCAGGTCGTCGGCGAGCCGGGCCGGGCCGTCCTGGCTCAGTCTGCTGAGCCGCTCGGCGACGGTCTCGAGCTGGTCCCCGGACAGCGCGGTCAGGCGCGGTGAGGCCACCCACGAGACCCGGGGGTCGGTGAGCAGCCCGACCCCTCCGGCCGGCAGGTCCTCGGGCAGCAGCAGCGGGCCGAGGGTGCGGAAGCCGCCACCGGTGCGGACTCCCGCCGCGGCCTGCGGGTCCTCCGCCCACCAGCCGTCGGGGGCCTCCCTCGGCGTCCAGGTGCCCGACACCACCAGGCGCAGGGTCGAGCCGTCCTGTCCGGCGAGCACGACCTCGTCGCCCACCGCGAGACCCAGGGCACGTGCCGCCGCGACCGGCACGGCCACCTCGGTCGGGCGCTCCGGCCAGGCGCCGGCGTCGAGGCGCGCGTGCGCGCGGATGCCGGCGTACACCCCGACGACGACGCGGTCCTGCGGGCGGCCGCCCCGGACGGCGTAGGTCGAGCTGGCCGTGCGGCGCTGGACCGCCGGCGCGGCCGGGGCGAGGGCCTCGGCGAGACGGGCGCGGACCGCGGCGTCGGCGGCGGCGAGTCCGGCGGCGTCCTCGGGGTCGCCGGAGACCACGACGACGCGGTCGGTGGCGGGGGCGCGGTCCAGGCCGGCGCGCACCCCCTCCTGCGCGGCGACGCGCAGCGTGACGCCACACGCGGTCACCAGCACCACGACGACCAGCAGCACGGCGGTCGCGACCGTCAGGACCCCTCGTTGCGCGGCAGCGCGACGCACGGCCAGGCGCAGGGAGTCCGGGCTCACCGGCTGCTCACAGGGGCGGCACCTCGGGACGCCGGCGGGTGGAGAGGTCGTGCAGCGTGCCGGTGGGGCCAGGCGCGCGCTGGTGCTGGTGCTGGTGCGGGTGCTGGTGCGGGGGCTCGTCCTGGCCGTGCTCGCCGACGGCGCCGAGGAAGCCGAGCACGGTCTCGTGCAGCATCCCGTTGGTGGCCAGCGCGTTGCCGCCGGTCGGTCCGTCCTGTCCGTCGAGGCCGGAGAAGCGGCCCCCGGCCTCGCGCACGATCACGTCGAGGGCGGCCATGTCGTAGAGCTCGAGCTCCGGCTCGGCGGCGATGTCGACCGACCCCTCGGCGACCATCATGTAGCTCCAGAAGTCGCCGTAGGCGCGGGTGCGCCAGCAGCGCCGCGCCAGCGCGAGGAAGTCCTCGAGCTGGCCCGACTCCGACCAGCCGTCCAGGGAGGAGTAGGAGAACGACGCGTCGGACAGCGAGCTGACGTCGGAGACCCGGCAGGGCGTCGCCTTGTAGAAGGAGCGGCCGGTGAACGCGCCGCCGTCCTTCATCGCCCACCACCGGCGGTTGAGCTGCGGTGCGGACACCACGCCGGCGACCACCTCGTCCTCGACCATGAGCGCGACCAGCGTCGCCCACACCGGCACCCCGCGGACGAAGTTCTTGGTGCCGTCGATCGGGTCCACCACCCAGCGGCGCTGGCTCGCCCCGGAGCTGCCGTGCTCCTCGCCGAGGACCGCGTCGCGCGGGCGCGCCTTGGCCAGGGTGCGCCGGATGCCCTCCTCGACGGCGCGGTCGGCGTCGGTGACCGGGGTGAGGTCGGGCTTGGTGTCCACGCGCAGGTCCATCGCCTGGAACCGGCTCTGGCTGATCGAGTCCGCGTCGTCGGCCAGGACGTGAGCGAGACGCAGGTCGTCGGTGTAGCTCGTGGGCATGGACGGAGGCTAGCCGTTGGGGGACGTCGCACCGGTGCCGGTCAGTCCGACGGCCGTTCGCGGGGGCGCTCCCGGCTGCCGAGCAGCCGGCGGTAGGACTCCACGCGCGCGGCCTCCACGGTGCCCGCGGCGACGGCGTCGTCCAGCGCGCACTCCGGCTCGGTCTCGGCGTGGGTGCAGCCCCGCGGGCAGTCGACGGTGAGCGCCACGAGGTCCGGGAACGCCCGCAGCAGGCTGTCGGGCTGCAGGTGCGCCAGCCCGAACGACCGGATGCCCGGGGTGTCGACGATCCAGCCCCCGGCCTCCTCGGGCAGGCGCAGCATGAGCGCCGAGGTGGAGGTGTGGCGCCCGCGGCCGGTGACGTCGTTGACCACGCCCGTCGCGCGGTCGGCGCCCGGCACGAGCGCGTTGACCAGGGTCGACTTGCCGACGCCGGAGTGGCCGAGCAGCACGCTGGTGCGGCCGGCGAGCCGCTCGAGCACCGGGCCGACGTCCGCGCCGCGCTCGGTGACGACGTAGGGCACGTCGAGGGGGCGGTAGACCTCCACCAGTGGTCCGGGGTCGGCGAGGTCGGCCTTGGTCAGGCACAGCAGCGGGTCGATGCCCGCGTCGTACGCCGCCGCGAGCGCGCGGTCCACCAGACCCGTGCGCGGCTCGGGCTCGGCGAGGGCGACGACCACCACCAGCTGGTCGGCGTTGGCCACCACGACCCGCTCCACCGGGTCGTCGTCGTCGGCGGTGCGGCGCAGGACCGTCGCGCGCTCCTCGACCTCGACGATGCGTGCCAGGCTGCCCTCGTCGCCCGAGGCGTCGCCGACCAGGCGGACGCGGTCGCCGACCACGACGCCCTTGCGGCCGAGAGGCCGGGACTTCATCGCGGTGACCACGCGGTCCGGCTCGTCGGCCATGCGCACGGTGTAGCGCCCGCGGTCGACGGTGACCACCAGCGCCTCCACCGCGTCGTCGTAGGTCGGTCGGTCCTTGGTGCGCGGACGGGTGCGGCGGCGTGGCCGGTCGAAGCTCTCGGGGGTGAGGTGGTCGTAGGCGCTGCTCGCCCCCCGGGACGACCGAGGCGTCACGCCGCGACCTCGGAGCCGGCGACCAGGGCGGTCCAGGCGTCGGCGAAGCCGGGGAAGGTCTTGGCGGTCGTCGCCACGTCCTCGACCTCCACGCCGGGCACCACCAGCCCGAGGAGCGCGCCGGCGTGCGCCATCCGGTGGTCGGCGTAGGTCGCCCAGCGGCCGCCGTGCAGCGGGGCCGGCTCGAGGTCGAGCCCGTCGGGGTGCTCGGTGACCCGGCCGCCGAGCGCGCTCAGCTCGCGGTGGAGCGCGGCGAGGCGGTCCGTCTCGTGCCCTCGGATGTGGCCCAGGCCGCGCAGGCGGCTGGGGGAGTCGGCCAGTGCGGCGAGCGCCGCGACCGCCGGGGCGAGCTCCCCGACGTCGCGCATGTCGAGGTCGAGCCCGTGCAGACCGGCGCCGCGGACGGTCAGTCCGGTGGCGTCGAGGCGGACGTCCGCGCCCATCCGGCTCAGCACGTCGCGCACCCGGTCCCCGGCCTGGGTCGTGGAGGCGGGCCAGCCCGGGACCACCACCTGCCCCCGTGTCGCTGCGGCGGCGAAGACGAACGGGGCCGCGTTGGACAGGTCGGGCTCGACGGTGAGGTCGGTCGCACGCACCGCGCCGGGGGCGACCCGCCACACGTCGGGCTCGGTGTCGTCGACCTCGACGCCGCGCTCGCGCAGGGCGGCCACGGTCATGTCGAGGTGGGGCCGGCTGGGCACGGGCGGGCCGACGTGGCGCACGACCACGCCCTCGTCGTACGCCGCGCCGGCGAGCAGGAGCGCGGACACGAACTGGCTCGAGGCGGACGCATCGAGGGTGACCTCGCCACCGGGCACCCGGCCGGCGCCGCGGACCGTGAAGGGCAGCGAGCCACGGCCGCCGTCGTCGACGTCGACCCCGATCGCGCGCAACGCATCGAGCACCGCGGCCATCGGACGGGTGCGCGCGTGGGGGTCGCCGTCGAAGCCGACCATGCCGTCGACGAGGGCGGCGACCGGGGGGACGAACCGCATCACGGTGCCGGCCAGGCCGCAGTCGACGGCGAGCGGGGCGGCGGCGCGCGCCCGCGTCAGCGGGATGACCCGCCAGTCCTCGCCCGCGGTGTCGACGACCGCGCCCAGCGAGGTCAGCGCCCGCGCCATCAGCTCGGTGTCGCGCGAGCGCAGGGCGCGCCGCACCAGCGACGGGCCGTCGGCGATCGCGGCGAGGACGAGGGCGCGGTTGGTCAGGGACTTCGAGCCCGGCAGCGTGACCGTCCCGCGCACGGGACGCCTCGAGGTGGGGGCGCTCCACAGCGCGGGCGTCGGGGCGGGCGTCGGGTCGCTCATCGCGCAGGAGTCTACGCGGGCGGGCGCGCGCGACTCCGCTCGGCGGAGACGCCGATGGGGCCGTCAGCGAGGCCGGTGGTGGCCGCGAGCCTTGCCGTGGTGCTTGCCGTGCTGCTTGGCGTGGTGCGTGCGGCTCTCCAGGAGGCCGGCGACCGTCTGCCGGGCCCTGTCCGTGACCCTGCTGCTGACCCTGCTGCTGACCCTGCCGGTCGCCTTGGCCGCCGACGACACCCTGCTGGTCGCCGTCGTCGCGGCCGCGCGCACGGCCTGCGCCGCCGCGCGCGCCGGCGACGGACGCGCCGCGGCCCGGCTCGAGGCGGTGGCGGAGGGTGTCGCGGAGGGCGTCGGCGCCGGGACGGACGGCTGCGCTGTCGGCGCCTGGGTCGGGCGCGCGGGCCGGACGTCCGGGCGGTCGGCGAGGACGTGGTCGGCCTCGTGGGACACCACCGTGGTCGCCCGCTGCAGGACGCCGTCGATGTCGAGGATGCCGCCGGCGTCGAGGCGGACGGTCGCGGTGTTGTCCGACGGGTCGGGGTCGGTCTGGCCCTGCAGTGAGGCGGTGAGCGTGATCGTCACCTCGCCGTCGTAGGGCCCGAGCCGGGTGGTGTCGGGCCACAGCCGGATGTCGGCGTGGTTGCCCGTGGTCTCGCAGACCAGGCGGTCGGTCGTCTCGTCGGTCCACCGGCAGCCGTGCTCGAGGGTGAAGATCTGCAGCGGACGGCTCTTGTCGAGGTCGAGCACCAGCGGCACCCGGGCCGGCCCCACCGGCAGGTCGACGACCCGCACGACGAAGCCGCGCTGGATGAGTCCGGTGGTCACCGTCATGGCGATGTCACGGCCGTCGCCCGGGGTCTCGGTGGGGGTCGGCAGGTCGGTGGGGGTGGGCAGGTCGGTGGGGGTGGGCAGGTCGGTGGGGGTCGGCAGGTCGGTGGGGGTGGGGAGCTCGGTGGGCGTGGGCAGGTCGGTCGGCGTGGGCAGGTCGGTGGGGGTGGGCAGGTCGGTGGGGGTGGGCAGGTCGGTGGGGGTGGGCAGGTCGGTGGGCGTGGGCAGGTCGGTGGGGGTGGGCAGGTCGGTGGGCGTGGGCAGGTCGGTGGGCGTGGGCAGGTCGGTGGGGGTCGGCAGGTCCGTGGGCCGGGGCTCGTCGGTGGGAGTGGGCTCCGCGGTGACGGTGGGCTCCGCGGTGACGGTGGGCTCGTCGGTCGGGGTCGCCCGGACCGGGCGGAAGGTCAGCCCGGCGGTGGCCAGCGTCGGGTCGGTGACGGTGTAGCCCGGGACGCTCACCGTGAGCGTGAGCGAGTCCTCGTCGAGGTCGTCGGGATAGCTCAGCGGCAGGGTCCACGACTCCACGCCGGGCTCGGCGGTGCGCACCACGACCTGTCCTGCGGAGCGGGCCGCCCCGGTGCCCACCGACCGGGCCAGGGCGGTGCCGGTGGAGCAGGTCGCGGTGCCGGTCGTCCCGGTCGAGACGGTGCAGGCGCCCTCCTGCGTGGCGAACGAGGTGCGGCCGGAGGTCGAGCCGAGGACCAGGACGGCGGAGTCGGCCTCCAGCGGCACACCGGCGACGTCGACCACCAGCGACCCGCCGTCGATCTCGGCCCGCACCACGCGGATGTCGGCGACGCTGGGCGTGGCCGTCTCGGGCGCCGTCGTGGTGACGACCGGAGTGCTGGTGTCGAGGACCGGGGCCACCGGCAGCGCGGAGGCCCGGGGACGTGCGGAGCGACGGGCCGACGGGGTGCGCGCGGGCTCCGCGGGCGACGTCGCGGGCGCGGACGCGGAGGAGGAGTCGGTGGGGGTCGCGGTCGGGTCGGCGGCCACCTGCTTCTCCGCCCCGCCCCCGCCCACCACGAGGGCGGTCGCCACCGCGGCCGCGGCGACGCCGGCGGCGGCCGCGGCGGTGGCGGCGCTCGCGACGCTGTTGCCGAGCACGACGTCCTTGGCGCGGTCGAGCAGCAGGATGACACCGCTGCCGGTGGCCCCGGCGCCGCTGGCGAGGTAGCCCGCGCCCAGGGTGCCGAGCAGCAGCGGGGCGATGATGCCGGCGAGGTTGGAGTTGACCTCGGCGAGCTCGAGGTACATCGCGGTGCAGGCGCGGCACTCCTGCAGGTGCCGGTCGACCTTGCCCGCGTCACGCCGCGAGAGACCGCTGCGGACGTAGCCGCCGAGGTGCTCGGCCACCCACTGGCAGTCGGCCTCGGGGGCGGCGCTCAGGTGGGCGGTGAGGAACGCCTGGCGCAGGCCCTCCCGGGCGCGGTAGGCCAGGGCGGAGACGGAGTTGGGGCTCATCCCGAGCAGGGGCGCGATGTCGGCGGGCTTCTGCCCCTCGACCTCGAGGTGCCACAGCACGACCTGCCAGCGCTCGGGCAGGGAGGCGAAGGCCTTGGCCGCGGCGCCGCTCTCGAACTGCTCGACCGCGGTGTCCTGGAACGGCACGCCCGGGTCGAAGTCGGTCATGTCGTCGGAGGTGGTCAACCGCGACTGGCCCCGGATCCGGTCGACGTGGAGCCGGCGGATCGCGGTGAGCAGGTAGGCCCGGAAGGCGATGTCGGGTCCGTGCCCGGCCTGGAGCAGTGCCATCACCTTGGTGAAGGCCTCGGAGACCAGGTCGTCGGCGTCGGAGCCGCGCAGAAGCTGCCGCGCCAGCCGGCGCGCGGCGTCGACGTGGCGTGCGTAGAGGACGCCGTACGCCTCGGTGTCACCGCTGCGTACGGCGGTGATCAGCTCGGCGTCGCCCGGCGCCTCTCGGGGCGAGAGCAGCTCGGTCATGTCAGGGTCACGAGTGGGAGACCTCGGTGGTGCTTCGGTGGGGGACGTCCGGTTCGGCCCGGTTCGGCCGGTTCGGACCGTGCTCACGATATACCGCGGATCGCGGTTCGGGGCGGGTCTGGCAAAACCCGTCCGTGGCGACGCGCACCCCCTCTGACCTGGCCGTTCGGGTGATCGTCAGTGGCCCAGAAGGGTCAGGCCCGCCAGCGCCGCGGCCGCCATGGCGGCGTCGTCCGGCAGTGCCTCGACCCAGATCCGTGTGCGCGGGAAGCCCAGCTCGGCCAGCAGGGTGCGCAGCTCGACGACGGTCGCGCCCAGGTGCGCCGGGCGGCGCACCAGGGCGACGACCTTGTCGCGGCCGACCCTCGCCAGCGTCTCCTCTCCCGGGAAGACGCCTCGCACCGCCTCGGCCACCCCGGCCAGGGTCAGTGCGTGGGCGAAGGGGTCGGCCGTCTCCCCGGGGCGCAGGTGGCCCGGTCGGGGCGTGAGGTCGCCGGCGTCGGCGACCAGCAGCGCGTGGCTGGACCGCACCGAGTCGCCGACCAGGTCAGCGGCCCGGTAGACCTCCTCCAGACGTGCGCGCAGGTGCGCCGCGCTCGCCAGCCCGGTCAGCGGGTCCTCGCAGGAGACGTCGCCGAGGAACGCCAGCGTGGCCTCGCTCCAGGCGGTCGCCAGCGCCTCGGCCGCCACGAACGTGGGCTCTCCCGTGCCCATGAGCGCAGCGCACGCCCGCAGCCCCGACAGCGCCTCTCCCAGGGAGGCGCCGTCGGCGGCCAGCGTGCGTCCCACCTCCGCCGCGGCGGCGGTGGCGTCGTCCCCGGCGGCCAGGGACTCGGCCACGGCCTCGAACCCGCGCGGGACCTCGGCGCGCTGCTGCGCGGTGAGCTCCCGGCCGTCCGGGGACGGCCGGGAACGGAGGAAGCGCGCCCGCCGACCCCTCGTCGGCCCCGGTGCGGGTCGGGACGACGGGTCGGAGACGGGCAGGTGGACCATGTCTCCTCCTTCCCGTCGTGCTCCGGTGGCGAGCACCGGTGCCGCGCCTCCCTCGTTGCCGCCGGCCGCCCCCGTCGCGCTCCCAGGACGCGACCGGAGCGGTGCCGGCAGGGAGGGGACGCGGAGGCGGGGCGATCGTGACGCGGTTCCGCCCGGAATTTCCCGGGAGCTTCGCCACGGCACCTCCACCGAGCCCCGAGGGGTCGCCTGACCATGGCCGTGCCCGGACTGCGGGGTCCGCGGCCAGCCCTCGCCACCTAGGGTGGCCCCATGTGTGGTCGCTACGCCTCGAGCCGCAAGCCGGATGACCTCGCCGAGGAGTTCGAGATCGATCGGGAGCGCGCGGCGCAGTCCGTGCCCGAGCCGCTCGGCGCCGACTACAACGTCGCTCCCACCAAGCCGGTCTACGCGGTCCTCACCCGTCCCGACGGACCCCGCGACCTGCGCGTGGTCACCTGGGGCCTCGTGCCGTTCTGGGCCAAGGACCCCAAGATCGGCAGCCGCATGATCAACGCGCGCGTGGAGACCGTCGCCGAGAAGCCGGCCTACCGCCAGGCGTTCGCCAAGCGGCGGTGCCTGCTGCCCGCCGACGGCTACTACGAGTGGTACCCCACGTCCCGTGTGGGCAGGTCGGGCAAGCCGCTCAAGCAGCCGTTCTTCATCCGTCCCAAGGACGGCGCGTCGCTGGCGATGGCCGGGCTCTACGAGATCTGGCGCGACCCGGAGAAGTCCGACGACGACCCGGCCCGCTTCCGGTGGACCTGCACCGTGATCACCACCGAGGCCGAGGACGAGGTCGGCGTCATCCACGACCGCATGCCGATGCTGGTCGAGCGCGACCGCTGGGCGGACTGGCTCGATCCCGACCGCACCTCCACCGACGACCTGGCCGACCTGCTCGTCCCGGCGGCCCCGGGTCGGCTCGAGGCCTTCCCGGTGTCGACGTCGGTCAACAGCGTCCGCAACAACGGACGCGAGCTGGTCGAGCCGCTGCCGCTCGACGACGTGCCCGACGACCTGCCCGACGTGCCGTGACCACCTCGCTGCGCGAGGTAGCCACGCCTCACGGGACCGCACGGCTGCACTCCGACCGGTCCCGGCACCCGTTCGCCACGCTCGTGCTGGGGCACGGCGCCGGCGGGGGCGTCGAGGCCCGCGACCTCGACGCGCTGGCGCGGGCGCTGCCACGCGAGGGCATCACGGTGGTGCGCGTCGAGCAGCCATGGCGCGTGGCGGGCAAGCGCATCGCACCCGCACCCCGCACGATCGACGAGGCGTTCGTCGCCGCCGTCGACCAGCTGCGGCTGCGCACGCCGCTGGTGCTCGGCGGCCGCAGTGCCGGCGCGCGCAGCGCAGCCCGGACCGCCCACCACCTCGGCGCGTCGGGCTACGTCGGACTCTCCTTCCCGCTGCACCCGCCGGGCCGTCCCGAGCGGTCCCGGGTGGAGGAGCTGCTCGGCGTCCGGGTGCCCCGGCTCGTGGTGCAGGGCGAGCGCGACGCGATGGGCCTGCCCGAGGAGTTCCCGGGCCACGTGCAGCTGACCGTGGTGCCCGGGGCCGACCACGGGCTGAAGGTGCCCGCACGGGCGGCGGTCACCCAGGAGGAGGCGCTGCTGGTGGTCACCGAGGCGGTGCTGGAGTTCGTCGTGCGGGAGGTCGCCGGGAATCCCTCCCGCCCCTGAGGCGTTCACCTCTCGTGACCTCGACCACCCTGCTCCCGCCCTCCCCGCCCACGCGGGTCCTCGGCGGCCTGCCGGCGCGCACGCTCCCGGTAGGCTGGGACACGATGCCAGAGAAGACCGATCTGCCCGACGCGGCCGCCCCCGAGGCCGTCGACGTCGCGAGCGAGACCCCCGAGGACCGCACCGCCCGCTTCGAGCGCGACGCCCTGCCGTTCCTCGACCAGCTCTATGCCGCCGCGATGCGGATGACCCGCAACCCCTCCGACGCCGAGGACCTCGTCCAGGAGACGTTCGCCAAGGCCTACGGCTCGTTCCACCAGTTCCGGCCCGGCACCAACCTCAAGGCCTGGCTCTACCGCATCCTGACCAACACGTTCATCAACAGCTACCGCAAGAAGCAGCGGGAGCCGCAGGCGTCGATGGACGAGCAGGTCGAGGACTGGCAGCTGCACCGCGCCGAGTCCCACACCTCCAGCGGGCTCAAGTCCGCCGAGATGGAGGCCTTGGAGCACCTGCCCGACTCCGACGTGAAGGACGCGCTCTCCCAGCTGCCCGACGAGTTCCGCCTCGCGGTCTACCTCGCCGACGTGGAGGGGTTCCCCTACAAGGAGATCGCGGAGATCATGGACACCCCCATCGGCACCGTGATGTCACGGCTGCACCGGGGGCGCCGCCAGCTGCGTGAGAAGCTCGCCGACTACGCGCGCGACCGCGGCATGAAGGTGGAGACGGGAGCGGCATCGTGAACGCGAGCAGCGACCCCTGTGGCAGGGCCGGCGGCAACTGCGCCGAGGTGTTGGCGCGCATGGTCTTCTTCATCGACAACGAGCTCGACGACGCCGACTGCGCCACGATCCAGCAGCACCTCGACGACTGCGGCCCCTGCCTGGCCGACTACGACGTCGAGCGCGCGGTCAAGGCGCTGGTGGCGCGGTCCTGCTGTGAGACCGCGCCCGAGGAGCTGCGTGAGCGCGTGCGGGTCTCGATCCGCCAGGTGCACGTCTCCGACGAGACCGGTCACGTGTCGGTGACCGAGCAGGTCACCGTGACCGAGACCTACCGCGGCTGAACCGGGCCCCCGACGCACGACGAGGCCCCGGCGGGATGCCCGCCGGGGCCTCGTCACGTCCTGTGGTCAGGCGTTGGGGCGCTTGCCGTGGTTCGCGCCCTTCTTCTTGCGCGCGCGGCGCTTGCGGCCGGTCTTGCCCATGGTTGCTCCTCGTGACGTCTGATGGTTCCCCGCCATTGTCGCAAACCGGGGCCGTGGGCGCGAACCGGCATGATCGGGGCATGACCGAGCAGCCCCGCAGCACCCCGACGTCCACCCCGACGTCCACCCTGTCCTTCACCGTGTCCGACGCCGACACCGCGCAGGCGGTCGGGTCCGGCGACCTGCCGGTGCTCGCCACCCCGCGCCTCCTGGCGTGGATGGAGGCCGCCACGTGCGCCGCGGTCGCGGACGACCTCGGCGGCGCCACCAGCGTCGGCACCCGGGTCCGGGTCGAGCACCTCGCCGCGAGCCGGGTCGGGGAGCCGGTCGAGGTCACCGCGACCCTGACCCACCGCGACGGGCGGCTGCTGCGCTTCGCCGTCGAGGCCACCGACGGTCGCGGCCGCGTCGTCGGGCAGGGCGAGGTCACCCGGGTCGCGGTCGACCCCGAGCGGTTCCTGGCCCGCCTCGGGTGAGCGGGGCCGCTCAGATCCCGAAGGTGTTGCGTGGGTAGGTCGCGTCCACGTCGGTGATCACGTTGACCAGGTAGGGCACGCCGGCAGCGAACGCCCGGTCCAACGCCGGACCGATGTCGCGGGGGTCGGTCACCATCTCGCCGGCACCCCCGAGTGCCTCGACCACCTGGTCGTAGCGCGTGCGCGGGGCGAGGTCGGCGATCACGTCGTAGCCGTAGAGCATCTGCATCGGCCCCTTCTCCAGCGCCCACGCGGCGTTGTTGCCCATCACCATGACCACCGGCAGGTCGTGACGCACCAGGGTGTCGACGTCCATCAGCGACATGCCGGCAGCGCCGTCACCGAGCAGGAGGCAGACCTGGCTCGAGGGCCGGGAGACGCGGGCGCCGATCGCCGCGCCGAGACCGGCGCCCAGGCAGCCGAACGGCCCGGGGTCGAGCCAGCCGCCGGGGCGCCGGGGCTCGACGAACTTGCCGGCGAAGGAGACGAAGTCACCGCCGTCACCGATCACGACCGCGTCATCGGCCAGGCGGGGGAGCAGCTCGCCGTAGATCCGTGCCGGGTGCACCGGGTCGGCCTCGGCCGACAGCAGGGCGCGGTCCCGCTCCGTGGCCTGGGCGACGGTCTGCTGCAGCGAGGAGACCCAGGCCGACCAGTCCGGCTTGCGCAGCTGCTGGGTGAGCGCCTCGTGGAGGCCGTCGAGCACCGCGGTCAGGTCGCCGTACGCCGACGCGGCGAGCTCGGCGTGCCGGCTGACCTGGTCCTCGGCGTCGGCGAGGTGCACGACCTTGGCCGCCGCCGCGCCGTCCTTGCCGCCGAAGGAGCCGTAGGACAGGCGGAAGTCCAGCGGGGTGCCGACCACGACGACCAGGTCGCTGGTGCCCAGCGCCTGCGAGCGGGCCTTGGTCACCAGCAGGGGGTGACCGCCGGGGACGACCCCGCGGCCCATGCCGTTGGTGACCGCGGGCAGCCCGGCGCCCTCGACCAGCCGGAGGGCGGCCTCCTCGGCGCCGTCGGCCCACACGTCGCTGCCGATCACCAGGACCGGCCGCTCGGCCCGGGCGAGCAGCTCGCCGACCTCGCCGAGGGCCTCGGCGTCGGGCGCGCCGCCGCGCGGCACCGCGGCGGCCGGGCGCACCACCGCCGAGGTGTCGAAGAAGGTGTCCATCGGGACGTCGAGGAACACCGGCCCGCGGTGGCTCGACCCGGCCAGGGCGAACGCCCGGTCCACCTCGGTGGCGACCTCGGCGGCGTCGTGGACGGTCGCGGCGTGCTTGGTCACCGGCGTCACCAGCGGCACGTGGTCGAGCTCCTGCAGGCTGCCGGTGCCCCACCGGTTGTCGGGCGCGCGGCCGCCGATCACCACCAGCGGCGCGCCGCTGAAGCGGGCCTGGGTGATCGGGCTGACGCCGTTGGTGATGCCGGGCCCCGCGGTGAGGACCGCGAGCCCGGGGCGCCGGGTCAGCTTGCCGACCGCCTCCGCGGCGAACACCGCGGTCTGCTCGTGGCGCACGTCGAGCAGCCGCATCGGGGGGTCGGCCTTGACCGCGCCGTCGTACATCGGGAAGACGTGCGCCCCCGACAGGGTGAACTGGACCTCGACGCCGTGGGCCTGCGCCACCGCGACGGCGTGGGCGCCGCTGTGCGCCTCGACGGCGGGCTCGGACCCGTCGGCGGTCGGGGTCGGGGTGCTCGGCGGGGTGCTCTGGCTGGCCTCGGTCATGGACGCACCCTAGTAACGAGCGTGAGCCCCACCTCTACCCTGGGCCACGTGGCGACGCTGAGCGAGGCGGTGCGGGCCCGCACGGACCTGGACGAGGCCGACCTCGCCTGGCTCTCGCTGCTCCTCGGCGACTGGCAGGTCGTGGCCGACCTCGCCTTCGCCGACCTCGTGCTGTGGCTCCCCGACCGTGAGGGCGACGGCTGGTGGGCGGGCGCCCAGATGCGACCCACCACCGGCCCGACGGCGTACGTCGACGACGTGGTCGGCTCGCACGTGGTCACCGGCGCCCGTCCGACGCTCGAGGAGGCGATGCGCACCGGGCGGGTCGTGCGCGAAGGCGCCCCCGACCTGCGCGACGCGGTGCCGGTGCGCGTCGAGGCGATCCCGGTGCGTCGCGGCGACCGGCTGCTGGGCGTGATCACCCGGACCACCAACCTGCTCGGCGTGCGGACGCCGTCGCGGCTCGAGCTGGCCTACCTCTCCACTGCCGCAGAGCTCACCGCGATGATCGGTGCCGGGCTGTTCCCCTTCCCGGGCCAGCGCAGCGGCGCCAGCGACGCCGCCCGCGTCGGCGACGGGTTCGTCCGGCTCAACGCCGCAGGCAAGGTCTCCTACGCCAGCCCCAACGCCCTCTCGGTCTTCCGTCGGCTGGGACTCACCACCGACCTGGCCGGTCTCGACCTGGCCGCGACCACGCGAGCGCTCGTGCCGCCGGAGCGCCGGCCCGACGAGGAGACCCTCTCCGCGGTGCTGGGCGGGCGACGTCCGCGCGAGGCCGAGCTCGACGACGGCTCGACCGTGCTCGTCGTGCGGTCGATCCCGCTGCTCGCCCCGGCGGAGGGGGGCCGGCCCGAGCGGCAGGGAGCACTGGTGCTGGTCCGCGACGTGACCGACCTGCGCCGGCGTGACCGCGACCTGATCACCAAGGACGCCACGATCCGCGAGATCCACCACCGGGTGAAGAACAACCTGCAGACGGTCGCTGCCCTGCTGCGCATCCAGGCTCGGCGGATGACGGTGCCGGAGGCCCGGGCGGCGCTGGAGGAGGCGACCCGTCGCGTCGGCTCGATCGCGCTGGTGCACGAGACGCTGAGCCACTCGCTGGAGGAGACCGTCGAGTTCGACGAGGTCGCGACCGGGCTGGCCCAGGCGCTCTCCGACGTCTTCTCCGCCGACGGCGCGGTCCAGGTGGTGCAGGAGGGGCGCTTCGGCACGGTGCCCGCCGAGGCCGCGACCGCGCTCGCGATGGTGCTGACCGAGCTGTTGCAGAACGCCGCCGAGCACGCCTTCGGAGGTGGCGACGGGCGGGTGGTCGTGCGGGCCGAGCGCACCGGCGGGCACCTCTCGGTCTCGGTGTGCGACGACGGAGCCGGGCTGCCGGCGGGGCTCGAGGGCGGGTCGAGCCTGGGACTGTCGATCGTGCGCACGCTGGTCGAGACCGAGCTGCGGGGCGTCTTCAGCATCGGTGCCGGCGACCCGCGGGGGACCGTCGCGCGCGTCGAGGCGCAGCTCCCGTCCTGAGGGCCGGCCCACGACGGGCACGACGAGCACCCCTCCCGACGGATCGGAAGGGGTGCTCGTCCTCGCTGGTGGGGGGTCTCAGACCCCTGCGCGCACGCGAGCGCGTGCGTTGCGTCGCTTGAGCGCCCGGCGCTCGTCCTCGCTCAGACCGCCCCAGACCCCATGGTCCTGGCCGGCCTCCAAGGCCCATGCGAGACACTGCTCGCGGACCTCGCACCGTCGACACACCTGCTTGGCCTCCTCGATCTGGAGGATGGCTGGGCCGCTGTTGCCGATGGGGAAGAAAAGCTCCGGGTCCTCGTCAAGACACGCGGACCGGTGACGCCAATCCATGGCGGGAAGCTCCTTAGCTCGACTGCGTGCGGGTCGCGGTGGGGGTCTCCCACGTCGCCCGACTGTTCTTGCACGATTCCCGTTGTGATCTGCAAGAAAACAACCGACCCTGCGCACCACGCGCCGTGTCGGTTGTCGATTTCGAATGAGATCGTTCAAGTTCTGACACGACCATGGTGTCAATCAGACGTGACCCAGGCAAGGGGCTCGCCCGGGTCAGTTTGATCACACGGGTCCGAGGTCACGTCGCCCGTAGGCTCGGGACCGTGACGCCTTCCCAACGAACCAGGGGCCCAGGAGATTCCCCGGTACGCCGCGGCACCGTCCCGGCACCCCTGTCGGTCGCGGTCGCGCTGACCTTCCTGGAGGTCCTCGCGCTGGTGCTCGAGGGGCTCTCGCTGCTGCCCAACCTCTCGGGCGACCGGCTGGCGATGGGCATGACGTCGGTGGCGTTCTTCCTGCTCTACGGCGGTGCGCTGGGATGGTGCGCCTGGAACCTGCGCCGCCTGCGCTCGTGGGCGCGCTCCCCGGTCGTGCTGGCCCAGCTCATCCAGGTGCTCACCGCCACGAGCTTCTGGGGCGGGTCGACGACCTACGTCGCCGTGGCCGGGATCGTGGTCGGGATCGTGGTGCTCGCCGGCATCTTCCACCCCGACTCCGTCGCCGCGCTGGCTGCCTCGGACTCCTGACCCGCAGGGGTGAGGCAGCGGTCCAGACCGCGGCCCCGCCCCGGTCGAGTCAGGGGGGTCCCGGGCCGGTTCAGGCCGGTCTCGTCGAGCTTGGCCCGCAGGTCCGACAACGTCCGGCTGAGCAGCCGGCTGACGTGCATCTGCGAGATCCCGAGCTCCTCGGCGATCTGCGACTGCGTCATGTTGCGGAAGAACCGCAGCAGCAGGATGCGCTTGGACCGCGCGTCGAGGGCGTCGAGCAGTGGCTTGACCGTCTCCCGGTCGACGACCGCGCTCAGCGCCTCGTCGTAGTCCCCGAGCTGCTCGATCACCGCGCCGACCTCCCCGGCCGGGTCGGGGGCGTCCAGGCTGAGCGGGCTGTAGGCGTTGGCCGACTCCAGTCCCTCGAGGATCTCCTCCTGCGTCATCCCGACCTTGGTGGCCAGCTCGGCCACGGTGGGCGAGCGGCCCAGCTCCTGGCCGAGGTCGGAGACCGCCTGGCTGATCACCGACTGGATCTCCTGCAGTCGGCGCGGGACGCGGATGGTCCAGCCGCGGTCGCGGAAGTGGCGCTTGATCTCCCCGACGATGGTCGGGGTCGCGTAGGTCGAGAAGGCCACGCCGCGCTCGAGGTCGAAGCGGTCGATCGCCTTGATCAGCCCGATCGTGGCGACCTGGACCAGGTCCTCGTGGGGCTCGCCGCGGTTGCCGAACCGGCGGGCGAGGTACTCCGCCAGGGGCAGGTGCAGCTCGACGAGGGCGTTGCGGGCGGTCTCGCGGCCCACCTCGTCCTCCTCCGCCATGCGGCGGAACAGCTCGGCGGTCTGGGCGTGCAGGTCCGGGACGGGAGCCGAGACGTCCTGCCCCATCGCCTCCTCGGTCCCGTCGAGGGGCGCGAGCTCCTCGGGGGCCGGTGCGTCGGGGGCCGGTGCGTCGGGAGCCACGGCGCCGGGTGCGGGGGGCGTGGCGCTCACGGGTGCCGGCCCACCGATCGGGACAGGCGGATGACCAGTCGGTCGCCCTCGACATCGGCGCGCAGGGACGTGGTCAGGGCCGAGAGCACCGTCCAGGCGAAGCCCTGCTGGGAGGGCGCGACCGGGGCGTCGCTGGGCGCGGCGACCTGCACGGTCATCGTGGCCTCGCCCAGCCAGAACGAGCACTCCAGGTCGGCGCCGGGGCGCGCCTGGCTGATCAGCAGGGCGCAGGCCTCGTCGACCGCGATGCGCAGGTCCTCGATGTCGTCGAGGGTGAAGTGCACGCGGGCCGCGAGGCCGGAGGTGGCCGTGCGCAGGACGGCCAGGAACGAGACGTCGGCGGGCAGCCGCAGCGTCGCGTGGGGCAGCGTGTCGGTCAGCAAGGCGGGAGGCCCCCTGGTCGTCGGGACGGGTCGTGCGGGAGGGGTCCGGCAGGTCCGGACGTGGACCGAGGGACCGGCCGGAGCCGGTCCCTCGGGCCGATGACCAGGGCTGGTCAGCCCTTCTTGGTCTCGGCGAAGATCGTGGCGATCTCGTCGATCTTGGCGAGCAGCTGGTCGGCGGCCTCGGCGTCCATGGAGCCCTTGGTGCCGCTCGCGCCGGCGAGCTTGGTGGCCTCGTTGAACAGCGTGTGCAGCTGGGGGTACTTCTCGAAGTGCGGGGGCTTGAAGTAGTCGGTCCACAGCACCCAGAGGTGGTGCTTGACCAGCTCGGAGCGCTGCTCCTTGATCAGCACCGCACGAGTGCGGAAGTCGGGGTCGTCGTTGTCGGCCAGCTTGCCGATGATCCCCTTGATCGACTCGGCCTCGATGCGGGCCTGGGCGGGGTCGTAGACACCGCACGGGAGGTCGCAGTGGGCGTGCACGTCGAGGGTGCGGGCGAAGATCCGCGAGAGCATTCGGGGTCCCTTCGGTCGAGTGTCATGAGCAGGTCTGCGCTTGCGACACTACTCCGACGGGGCACGTGGCGGTACGCCCGCCCGGGGCCCGCGACACCCCGGTCACACCCCTAGGGAGGAACGCCGTGCCAGCCGTGCCACGAGGCATCCGCGTGGGCCTGGCCCGCGTGCACGGGCCGTCGATGGAGCCCACCCTGGTCGCGGGCGACCGGCTCGTGGTGGTGCACGGGCTGGCACCGCGCCGGGGCGGCCTGGCCGTGGTCCGGCTGCCGGACGGCACGGTCGCGGTCAAGCGGGCCACCTCCCACGGGCCGGACGGCTGGTGGGTCGAGCGGGACAACCCGGCGGTGGGCGTCGACTCGTGGTCGGTCGGCGCGATCCCTGACCACGATGTGGTCGCTCGTGTGCTCCTGCGGCTGCCCCGAAGGGCTGTGGGAGACTGAGTGGTCGTGACCACGCCTCCCCCTCCTGCCGACGCGGCCGCCGCGCACACCGGTTCCACGGTCTTCGACCTGCACCGCGGGGGGAAGATGGAGATCCGGTCGACGGTGCCGCTCGAGGGGCCCGAGGACCTCTCGCTGGCCTACACCCCCGGCGTCGCGCAGGTCTGCGAGGCGATCGCCGCCGACCCGGCCCTGGTCCACGACTACACCTGGGTGTCCAACACCGTCGCGGTGGTCACCGACGGGACCGCGGTCCTCGGGCTGGGCGACATCGGCCCCGCGGCTGCCATGCCGGTGATGGAGGGCAAGGCCGTGCTGTTCAAGCAGTTCGGCGGCGTCGACGCCGTGCCGATCTGCCTCGACACCACCGACACCGACGAGATCGTGGAGACCGTGGCCCGGCTGGCCCCGAGCTTCGGTGGCATCAACCTGGAGGACATCTCCGCCCCGCGCTGCTTCGAGATCGAGCAACGGCTCAAGGAGCGGCTCGACATCCCGGTCTTCCACGACGACCAGCACGGCACCGCTGTCGTGGCGCTCGCCGCGCTCGAGGGCGCGCTGCGGCTGACCGGACGGCTGAACGAGACCACGCGGGTGGTCATCTCCGGGGCGGGCGCAGCCGGGGTCGCGGTGGCCCGCATCCTGCTCGCCGCCGGCATCGAGGACCTCGCCGTGATCGACCGGCGCGGCATCCTGCACAGCTCGCGCGCGGACCTGACGCCGGTCAAGGCGGACCTCGCCCGCGACACCGCCGACCGGACCGGGCGGCGGGGCTCGCTGGCCGAGGCCATGGCCGGGGCCGACGTCTACCTCGGCGTCTCCGGGGGCACCGTGCCCGAGGAGGTGGTGGCCTCGATGGCGCCCGAGGCGATCGTGTTCGGCCTGGCCAACCCCACCCCGGAGATCCATCCCGACGTCGCGCACCGGCACGCACGCGTGGTGGCCACGGGCCGCTCGGACTTCCCCAACCAGATCAACAACGTGCTGGCCTTCCCCGGCATCTTCCGCGGCACCTTCGACGTCCGGGCGCGGGCGATCACCGAGGGGATGAAGCTGGCCGCGGCGCAGGCGCTCGCCGGCCTCGTCGGCGACGACCTGCGCGAGGACTACGTCATCCCCTCGCCGTTCGACCCGCGCGTCGGGCCCGCGGTGTCCGCCGCGGTCGCCGCGGCGGCCCGTCGCGACGGTGTGGCACGACACCTCTGAGCCGGCCAAGCACTGGCTAGGGTGAGCCCATGTTCGCCGTCTACGCATCCTCCTTCAGCACCGACGACCCGCTGTCCGGCCTGACGGTGGGGGAGCGGCCCGACCCGGAGGTCCCGGACGGGTGGACCACCGTGCAGGTCCGGGCCGCCGCCCTCAACCACCACGACCTGTGGTCGCTGCGTGGCGTGGGACTGCGCGAGGAGGCGCTGCCCATGATCCTGGGCTGCGACGCCGCGGGCCTGGACGAGGACGGCAACGAGGTCGTCGTCCACGCGGTCGTCTCCGACCCGTCGTGGACCGGTGACGAGACCCTGGACCCCAAGCGGTCCCTGCTCAGCGAGCGGCACCCGGGCACCTTCGCCGACCGGGTCGCCGTGCCGCGACGCAACGTCGTGCCCAAGCCGGCCTCCCTGTCCTTCGAGGAGGCCGCGTGCCTGCCGACGGCCTGGCTGACCGCCTACCGCATGCTGTTCACCCGCGGCCGCCTCAAGGCCGGGGACTCCGTGCTGGTGCAGGGCGCCGGCGGCGGCGTGGCCACCGCCTGCATCGTCCTGGGCCGGGCCGCGGGCCTGCGCGTGTGGGCGACCAGCCGCGACGAGTCCAAGCGCTCGCGCGCCCTCGAGCTGGGCGCCCACGACGTCTTCGGCTCAGGAGCCAGGCTCCCGGGCAAGGTCGACGCGGTGATGGAGACCGTGGGCCGGGCGACCTGGTCGCACTCGGTCCGCTCGCTGCGCCCCGGGGGCTCGATCGTGGTCAGCGGCACCACGAGCGGCCCCGAGCTCGACGACGCCGAGCTCACCCGGATCTTCTTCCTCCAGCTCAGCGTGGTGGGCTCGACCATGGGCACGCGCGACGAGCTCGCCTCGCTGGTGCAGCTGCTCGACGCCACCGGCACCAAGCCCCTGGTCGACCGCGCCCTGCCGATGGAGCAGGCCGCCGACGGCTTCGCCGCGATGGCCGAGGGCGACGTCTTCGGCAAGATCGTCTTCACCCGCTGACCAGCGGACCGGCGGCGCGGGCCCTCAGCCGTCCTCGTCGAGGTCGTCCAGGCGGGCCAGCCACGTGGCCAGGCGCTCGACGGGCACCTCGAAGTCGGGGTGGAGGTCGACGAACTCCTGGAACCGGTCGGCCAGCCAGGCGATCGAGACCTCCTCGTCGCCCCGCCGGCTGGTCAGCTCCTCGATCCCGCGGTCGGTGAAGTACACGCGTGCCGCTCAGTCGGCGAAGGCCTGCTGCAGCAGGGTCTTCTGCTCCTCGACGTGCCGGCTGTGCTGGCCCACCGACGGCGAGGTGCTCTCGGGGCGTGAGACCCGCACGAAGTCCACGTCGAGCTCGGGCAGCAGGTTGAGCGCCAGGTGGGGCCAGGGGCCCATGTTGGCCGGCTCGTCCTGCACCCAGCGGACCTCGGTGAGGTGGGGGTACTTCGCGAGCTCGGCCCGGAGCTCCTTGAGCGGACGGGGGTAGAGCTGCTCGAACCGGATGATCGGGGTCGTCGGCTCATCGCCCTCGCGCTTCTTGCGCTCCACCATGAGGTCCCAGGTGATGCGGCCCGAGCAGAGCAGCAGCTTGGTCACCTTGTCCGGCTCGACGGTGTCGTCGCCGATGACCGGACGGAAGGTGCCCTCCGTGAAGTCCTCGGGCTGCGAGGCCGCATCCTTGCGCTTGAGCATGGACTTCGGTGTGAAGACGATCATCGGCCGGTGCTTCTCGCCCAGCGAGTGCTGGCGCAGCAGGTGGAAGTAGCTCGCCGGCGTGGAGGGCTGGGCGACCACGAAGGCGTTCTCCGCGGCCATGGTGAGGAACCGCTCGATCCGCGCCGAGGAGTGGTCGGGGCCCTGGCCCTCGTAGCCGTGCGGCAGCAGGAGCACGACGCCCGACTGCTGACCCCACTTGGCCTCGCTGGAGGAGATGTACTCGTCGATGATCGTCTGGGCGCCGTTGACGAAGTCGCCGAACTGCGCCTCCCAGAGCACCAGCGCCTCGGGACGGGCGACGGAGTAGCCGTACTCGAAGCCGAGCGCGGCGTACTCCGAGAGCAGCGAGTCGTAGGCGTAGAACTTCGCCTGCTCCTCGCCCAGGTTGGACAGCGGGGTCCACTCGTCGGCGTTCTCGCGGTCGACGATGACCGCGAACCGCTGCGCGAAGGTGCCGCGCCGCGAGTCCTGGCCGGACAGCCGCACCGGACGGCCCTCCATCAGCAGCGAGCCGAACGCGATGATCTCGCCGGTGCCCCAGTCGATCGGGCCGGCGGTGATCGCCCCGGCACGACGCTGCAGCTGCGGGAGCACCTTGGGGTGGACGGTGAAGCCGTCGGGGGCGTTGAGGTAGGCGTCCGCGACGCGCTTGAGCACCTCGCGGCTGACCGCGGTGGCCTTCTCGGCCTGGGGCTTCTCGGGGTAGTCGGGCACCGTCAGCCACTCGTCGGGCTGCTTCTCGCCCTCGCGGACGTCGCGGAAGACCCGCTCCAGCTGCTGCTGGTAGTCCTTGAGGACCTCCTCGGCCTCCTCGATCGTGATGTCGCCGCGACCGATGAGCGACTCGGTGTAGAGCTTGCGCACCGAGCGCTTCTGCTCGATCAGGTCGTACATCAGCGGCTGGGTGTAGGAGGGGTCGTCGCCCTCGTTGTGACCGCGGCGTCGGTAGCAGACCAGGTCGATCACGACGTCCTTCTTGAACGCCTCGCGGTACTCGAAGGCCAGGCGGGCGACCCGGATGCAGGCCTCCGGGTCGTCGCCGTTGACGTGGAAGATCGGCGCCTGGACCATGCGGGCGACGTCGGTGCAGTAGAGCGAGGAGCGCGACGAGGACGGCGAGGTGGTGAAGCCGACCTGGTTGTTGACGACCACGTGGATGGTGCCGCCGGTGCGGTAGCCGCGCAGCTGCGAGAGGTTGAGCGTCTCGGCCACCACGCCCTGGCCGGCGAAGGCCGCGTCGCCGTGGATCAGCAGCGGGAGGACCGGGAACTCCGCGCCGCGGTCGAGCACGTCCTGCTTGGCGCGGGCGATGCCCTCGAGCACCGGGTCGACGGTCTCCAGGTGGGAGGGGTTGGCGGCGACCGAGACGTTGATCTTGGCCCCGTCCTCGGCCACGAAGACGCCGTCGGCGCCGAGGTGGTACTTCACGTCGCCCGAGCCCTGGATCGTGCGCGGGTCGATGTTGCCCTCGAACTCGCGGAAGATCTGGTTGTAGGACTTGCCGACGATGTTGGCCAGCACGTTGAGCCGGCCGCGATGCGCCATGCCGATGCAGACCTCGCGCAGCTCCACCGCGGCGGCGGCCTCGCAGATCTCGTCGACCAGCGGGATGGTGGTCTCGCCGCCCTCGAGGCTGAAGCGCTTCTGGCCGACGAACTTGGTCTGCAGGAACGTCTCGAACGCCTCGGCCTGGTTGAGCTTGCGCAGGATGCGCAGCTGCTCCTCGCGCGGGGGCTTCTTGTGCGGCTTCTCCACGCGCTCCTGGATCCACCGGCGCTGCTCCGGGTCCTGGATGTGCATGTACTCGATGCCGATCGTGCGGCAGTAGGAGTCGCGCAGGATGCCGAGGATGCCGCGCAGCCTCATGAACGCCTGCTCGCCGCCGAAGGACCCGGTGGCGAACTCCCGGTCGAGGTCCCACAGGGTCAGGCCGTGCGACTCGATCTCGAGGTCGGGGTGGCTGCGCTGCTGGTACTCCAGCGGGTCGGTGTCGGCCATCATGTGGCCGCGCACGCGGTAGGCGTGGATGAGCTCGAGGATGCGGGCCTGCTTGCTGATGTCCTCGTCGTGGCTGGTGCTGATGTCCTTGGACCAGCGGATCGGCTCGTAGGGGATCCGCAGCGAGCGGAAGATCTCGTCGTAGAACCCCTCCTCGCCGAGCAGGAGGGCGTGGATGCGCTTGAGGAACTCGCCGGACTGGGCGCCCTGGATGACCCGGTGGTCGTAGGTCGAGGTCAGCGTCATGATCTTGCTGACCGCGTTGCGTGACAGGGTGTCGTCGCTCGCGCCCTGGAACTCCGGGGGGAGCTCCATGGACCCGACGCCGACGATGCAGCCCTGGCCCTTCATCAGGCGCGGCACCGAGTGGTTGGTGCCGATGGTGCCGGGGTTGGTCAGGGAGACGGTGGTGCCCTGGAAGTCGGTGACCGCGAGCTTGCCGCCGCGGGCCTTGCGGATCAGGTCCTCGTAGGCCGTCCAGAAGGCGGCGAAGTCCATGTCCTCGGCGGCCTTGATCGAGGGCACGAGCAGCTGGCGGGTGCCGTCGGCCTTGGGCAGGTCGATCGCCAGGCCGAGGTTGATGTGGGCGGGCTGGATGAGGGTGGGCTTGCCGTCGATCTCGTCGAAGCCGTTGTTCATCTCCGGCATCGTGCGCAGCGCCTTGACCAGCGCGAAGCCGATCAGGTGGGTGAAGGAGACCTTGCCGCCGCGGGCGCGGGCGAGGTGGTTGTTGATGACGATGCGGTTGTCCCACAGCAGCTTGACCGGGACCGTGCGGACGCTGGTCGCCGTCGGGATGGTCAGCGACATGTCCATGTTCTGCACGGTGCGCGCGGGCGCGCCCTTGAGCGTGGTCAGCCTCGGCTCGTCACTGGCCTCGGCCGGCGCAGCGGGCTGGGAGTCGCGCGGCGTGCGCGAGGAGGGCTTCTTGGGAGTCGCGTCGGCGCGCGGCGTGGCGTCCTTGGCAGTGGTCTTGCGTGCCGGCGGCGGGGCGTCCGAGGAGGCGCCGGACGCCGCCTTCCGCGGAGCCTCGTCCGCGCCCTTCCCGGTGTCCCCGGTGGCCCGGGTGGCCTTGGCGTCCTGGGGCTTGCCCGGCTTGCTCGGCTTGCTCGGCTCGTGGCGGCCGGGGGCGCCGGTCGAGACCTTGGGGGCCGACCCCCGCGACGAGCCGTTGGAGCCGGTGGATGACCGGTTGGCCGGCGCGGACGCCGCGCCGTTGGAGGACCCGGACCGCGAGGTGAAGTAGTCCACCCACTCCTGGCCGACGCTCTTGGGGTCGCGCTCGAACCGCTCCTGCATCTCCTCGACCAGCCACTCGTTGGCGCCGAAGTCCGAGGATGGTGGGGTGGTCGGGTTGTCCTGAGCAGACTCTGCCACGACTGAGCTCGCCTCTTCCGCTGCGGTACGGGGTGGGAGACGCCGTGCGACGCCTCGGTGAACGCTGCGGTCCAGGCTAGTCCCTCCCCAAGGCGTGTGGTGGTCCTCGGGTCGTCCGGCGCGGTGCGAACCCGTGTCATACCGACGAGGCGGCCGTGGCCGGCCGGTGAGGGGCTCGAGGTGGACCAGCGTGACGAGCGAGCGCCCCCGGAAGGATTCGAACCTTCGCTCCCGCCTCCGGAGGGCGGTGCTCTATCCCCTGAGCTACGGGGGCCTGCGGCCCAGTCGTGACCAGTCCAGCCAGTTCTCGCGAGTCCTGGTCACGGCGCCGGGCCAGCGTACACGGCGCGACGGCGGACTCCGGACCGGGACCGGGCCGCCCGCTTTGTAGGCTGGGCCGGTGACCCCCCACGAGCTCTCCGCCCTGGTCGTCGCCGCCCTCGGAGCCCTCCGGGACCGCGGCGAGATCGCCCTGCCCGAGCTGCCCGGGAGCGTGGTCGTGGAGCGCCCCAAGCAGCGCGGCCACGGCGACTACGCCACCAACGTGGCACTGCAGCTGGGCAAGCGGGCCGGGATGGCGCCGCGGCAGCTCGCCGAGCTGCTGGCCGCCGAGCTCACCGCCGACCCGGCCGTGGCCGGCGCGGAGGTCGCGGGCCCCGGCTTCCTCAACCTCACCCTCGAGGCGGGGGCGCAGGGCGCCGTCGCGGCCCAGGTCGTCGCCGCAGGGGAGGCCTACGGCCGCAACGAGGCCCTGGCCGGCCGGCGGGTCAACGTCGAGTTCGTCTCGGCGAACCCCACCGGGCCGCTGCACCTCGGCCACACGCGCTGGGCCGCCGTGGGCGACGCCCTGGCCCGGGTGATGGCCGCCGCGGGCGCCGAGGTGACCCGCGAGTTCTACGTCAACGACCGCGGCAGCCAGATGGACAAGTTCGGCGCCTCCCTCGAGGCCTCGGCGCTCGGCCGGCCCGTCCCCGACGACGGCTACCACGGCGACTACGTCCACGACCTGGCCCGCGAGGTCGTCGCGGCCCGGCCCGGCATCCTCGACCTGCCCGAGGGGGAGCGGCGGGTCGCGTTCCGCGAGGCCGGCTACCGCCTGCAGCTCGCCGACCAGCAGGGCGACCTCGAGCGGCTGCGGACCCACTTCGACGTGTGGTACTCCGAGCGCACGCTGTTCGACGACGGCAAGGTCCAGCACGGGCTCGAGGTGCTGGAGAAGGCCGGTCACCTGTTCGAGGACGAGGGGGCGCTGTGGATGCGCACCACCGACTTCGGCGACGACAAGGACCGCGTGCTGCGCCGTGGCAACGGCGAGCTGACCTACTTCGCCAGCGACACGGCGTACTACGTCGACAAGCGCGAGCGCGGCTTCGACCTGTGCGTCTATCTCCTCGGGGCCGACCACCACGGCTACGTCGGGCGGCTCAGGGCGATGGCGGCCTGCGCCGGCGACGACCCCGAGCGCACCGTCGAGGTGCTGATCGGCCAGCTGGTCAAGATCCTGCGCGGCGGCGAGGAGGTCCGGCTGAGCAAGCGGGCCGGGTCGATCGTCTCGATGGCCGAGCTGGTCGAGCTGATCGGGGTGGACGCGCTGCGCTACACCCTCGCCCGCTACCCCAACGACTCCCCGCTGACCATCGACGTGGAGCAGGTCACCCGGCAGAGCTCGGACAACCCGGTCTTCTACGTGCAGTACGCCCACGCCCGGCTCAGCGCGATCCTGCGCAACGCGGGCGACCTGGGCCTGGCCGTCGACCCCGACGTCGACCCGGCGCTGCTCGACCACGAGCGCGAGGGACTGCTCCTGCGCGCCCTCGCGGAGTTCCCGCGCGTGGTCGCCGCGGCCGCGAGCCTGCGCGAGCCCCACCGCGTCGCGCGCTACCTCGAGGAGACCGCGGCGACCTTCCACCGGTTCTACGACGTGTGCCGGGTCCTGCCGATGGGCGACGAGGAGGCCGGCGACCTGCACCGCGCCCGGTTGCTGCTCGTGGCCGCGACCCGCACCGTGCTGGCCAACGGCCTCGACCTGCTGGGCGTCACCGCGCCCGAGCGGATGTGACCGGGTGCGCGCTCACGAGGCCGGTGCGCTGCACGCCGACATCAACCACCGGGGGCCGTCGTGGCTCCGCGCACCCCGCGAGGTCAACGCCCTCGTGCCGCTGCTGTGGTCCTCGACCGCCCGCAAGAACGCCGACGGTGCGCTCGAGGTCGGCGGGGTCGACCTGCGCGAGCTCGCGCGCGAGCACGGCACGCCGGCGTACGTCCTGGACGAGGCGGACTTCCGCGCCCGCGCCCGCGCCTTCCGCGAGGCCTTCGCCGACTACGACGTCTACTACGCCGGCAAGGCGTTCCTCTGCACCGCCGTCGCCCGCTGGGTCGCCGAGGAGGGGCTGAGCCTCGACGTGTGCTCGGGCGGCGAGCTGAGCGTCGCCCTGCGTGCCGGCGTCGACCCGGCGCGGATCGGCTTCCACGGCAACAACAAGACCGTCGGCGAGCTGCGCCGTGCGCTCGAGGTGGGCGTCGGTCGGGTCGTGGTCGACTCCTTCCACGAGGTCGAGCGCCTCGCTGCCCTCGTCGCCGAGCACCGTCCCGCCGAGCCCCTCGGGGTGCTGGTGCGGGTCACCGCCGGTGTCGAGGCCCACACCCACGAGTACATCGCCACCGCCCACGAGGACCAGAAGTTCGGCTTCTCGATCAGCGCGGGGGACGGGGCCCGTGCCGCCCGCCGGGTCGACGCCGTCGACGGGCTCGAGCTCCTCGGCCTGCACAGCCACATCGGCTCGCAGATCTTCGACACCTCGGGCTTCGAGGTCGCCGCCCGCCGGGTGCTGGGGCTGCAGGCGCGGCTGGGGGAGGAGCTGGGTCGCGAGCTGCCCGAGCTCGACGTCGGCGGCGGCTTCGGCATCGCGTACACCACGCAGGACGACCCGGCCGAGGCCGCTCGGCTGGCCACGGAGCTGACCGGCATCGTCGAGCACGAGGCCCGCGCGCTCGGCGTGGCCGTGCCGCGCCTCTCGATCGAGCCCGGTCGCGCGATCGCGGGGCCCTCGACCTGCACGCTCTACGAGGTCGGCACGGTCAAGACCGTCGACCTCGACGGCGGCGCGGTGCGCACCTACGTCTCGGTCGACGGCGGCATGAGCGACAACATCCGCACCGCGCTCTACGACGCCGACTACTCCGCGACGCTGGCCTCCCGGCGCTCCGACGCCGAGCCGGTCCTGGGCCGGGTGGTGGGCAAGCACTGCGAGGCCGGCGACATCCTGGTCAAGGACGAGTTCGTGCCCGGCGACCTCGCCCCCGGCGACCTCGTGGCGGTGCCCGGCACGGGGGCCTACTGCCGCTCGATGTCGAGCAACTACAACCACGCACTGCGCCCTCCGGTCGTCGCCGTGCGCGACGGCGTGGCCACCGTGGTGGTGCGGCGGGAGACCGAGCAGGACCTCCTCGCCTGCGACGTCGGCTGACTGCTGACAGGATGAGGCGGCGGAGACCGACCAGAGGAGTGGAGAGGTGAGCGCGATGCGCGACCAGGCGAAGCCTGGGACCGGACCGGTGCGCGTGGCCCTGCTGGGCTGCGGCTCGGTCGGCAGCCAGGTGGTGCGCCTGCTGCGCGAGCAGGCGACCGACCTGGAGGCCCGGATCGGGGCCCCGGTCGAGCTCGTCGGCGTCGCCGTGCGCCGACGCGACGCCCGACGCGAGGTCGACGTGCCCGAGGAGCTGCTCACCACCGACGCCACCGCGCTGGTCACCTCCGGCGTCGACGTCGTGGTCGAGGTCATCGGCGGGATCGAGCCGGCCCGCTCCCTCATCCTGTCCGCCCTGGAGAGCGGCGCGAGCGTGGTGACCGCCAACAAGGCGCTGCTCGCCGAGGACGGCGCGACCCTCTTCGCCGCAGCCGACAAGGCGGCCCGTGACCTCTACTTCGAGGCCGCGGTGGCCGGGGCGATCCCGATCCTGCGACCGCTGCGTGAGTCGCTCGCCGGCGACCGGGTCCGGCGCGTGCTCGGCATCGTCAACGGCACCACGAACTTCATCCTCGACAAGATGGACACCACCGGCGCCGGCTTCACCGAGGCGCTCGAGGAGGCCCAGGAGCTCGGCTACGCCGAGGCCGACCCGACCGCTGACGTCGAGGGCTTCGACGCCGCCGCCAAGGCCGCGATCCTGGCCAGCCTCGCCTTCCACACGCGGGTGGTCGCCTCCGACGTGCACCGCGAGGGCATCGCGGAGGTCTCCGCCGCCGACGTCGCCTCGGCACGCCAGATGGACAGCGTGGTCAAGCTCCTGGCCATCTGCGACCTGGTGGCGGGGCCCGACGGTCCGGCCGTGGCCGCTCGCGTCCACCCGGCGATGATCCCCCGGTCGCACCCGCTGGCCAGCGTGCGCGAGGCCTACAACGCGGTCTTCGTCGAGAGCGACGCGGCGGGCCAGCTGATGTTCTACGGCCCCGGGGCCGGCGGCGCCCCGACCGCCTCGGCGGTGCTCGGCGACCTGGTCACGGTCGCCCGCAACCGGCTGCAGGACGTGCGCGGGGCCGGCGAGTCGACCTACGCCGACCTCGACGTGCTGCCGATGGGCCGCACCACCACGCGCTACCACGTGGCGATCGACGTCGACGACAAGGCCGGCGTGCTCGCCGCGGTCGCGCAGGAGTTCGCCAAGCAGGGGGTGTCCATCCAGACCGTGCGGCAGCAGGGCCGCGGCGAGGACGCCCAGCTGGTCGTGGTCTCGCACCGCGCCAGCGACGAGGCGCTCTCGGCGACCGTCGCCGCGCTGCGCGAGATGGACGAGGTCCGCGAGGTGACCTCGGTGATGCGGGTCGAGGGGGATGCCGAGTGAACGACAGGACCGGAGCGCACCAGTGGCGCGGGGTGATCGAGGAGTACCGCGACTGGCTCCCCCTGCCGGAGGGCACGCCGACCCACACCCTGCGTGAGGGCGGCACGCCGCTCGTGCACAGCCCATGGCTCTCGGGGCTGACCGGAGCCGAGGTCTGGATCAAGGTCGAGGGCTCCAACCCGACCGGCTCGTTCAAGGATCGCGGCATGACCGTGGCGCTGTCGGTGGCCGTCGGCGAGGGTGCCGAGGCGGTCGTGTGCGCCTCGACCGGCAACACCAGCGCCTCGATGGCGGCCTACGCCGCCCGGGCCAAGGTCAAGCCGCTCGTGCTGGTGCCCCAGGGCAAGATCTCCGCCGGCAAGATGGCGCAGGCGATCGTGCACGGCGCCCAGGTGATCATGGTCCGCGGCAACTTCGACGACTGCCTGCGCATCTCCCGCGAGCTGGCCGAGAAGTTCCCGGTCGCGCTGGTCAACTCGGTCAACCCGTTCCGCCTCGAGGGGCAGAAGACCGCCGCCTTCGAGATCGTCGACCTGCTCGGGGACGCCCCCGACGTGCACGTGCTGCCGGTCGGCAACGCCGGCAACATCTCGGCGTACTGGAAGGGCTACACCGAGTACCACCGCGAGCAGATGAGCACCCGGCTTCCGCAGATGCTCGGCTGGCAGGCCGAGGGTGCCGCGCCGCTCGTGCGCGGGGAGGTGGTGCGCGACCCCGAGACCGTCGCCTCGGCCATCCGCATCGGCAACCCCGCCTCGTGGCACCTCGCGGTCGAGGCCGCGAAGACCTCCGGCGGCCGGTTCCGCTCGGTCGGCGACGCCCAGATCCTCGCCGCCCAGCGCCAGCTGGCCGCTGCGGAGGGGGTCTTCGTCGAGCCCGGCTCGGCCGCGTCGGTCGCCGGACTGCTGCACGACGTCGAGGCGGGCGAGGACTTCCGCGGACGCACGATGGTCGTGACGGTCACCGGGCACGGGCTGAAGGACATCGACACCGCCCTGTCCACGTTCACCGACCTCGTCGACGTGGTGGTCGACCCCGAGGTGAGCGCGGCCGCCGAGGCCGCGGGGCTGGCCTGATGCACCACGACGAGCCGGCCGCCCTCGTCGACGGCCCGGTCGGCGTCCGCGTGCCGGCCACCAGTGCCAACCTCGGTCCCGGCTTCGACGTGCTCGGCCTGGCCCTCGGGCTGTACGACGACGTGGTCGTCGAGGTGCTGTCCGCGGAGGTCGGCGACCCCGAGATCACCGTGGAGGGCGAGGGGGCGGGGCAGGTCCCGCTCGACGAGACCCACCTGGTCCACCGGGCGATGTGCGCAGCGTTCCAGGCGATGGGGGTGGTGCCGCCGCGGCTGCGCCTGCACTGCCGCAACGAGGTGCCGCACGGCCGCGGGCTCGGGTCGTCGTCGGCGGCGATCGTGTCGGGCCTCTGGGCCGCCCGGGCCCTGGTGCGCGGCGGTGCCGACCGGTGGAGCGACCACGCGCTCTTCGAGCTGGCCGCCCGCATCGAGGGTCACCCGGACAACGTGGCCCCGGCGGTGTTCGGCGGCCTGACCGTCGCCTTCGAGGCCGACGCGCAGTACCAGGTGGTCCGCCTCGAGGTCCGCAGCGACGTCGTCCCGGTCGTCCTGGTGCCCGACCACCCGATGGAGACCGAGGTCGCGCGCGGACTGCTGCCGACCTCGGTCAGCCACGCGGACGCGATCTTCAACTCCGCCCGCACCGCGCTGCTCGTGGCGGCCCTGGCCGGTGACCTGCCGCTGGAGGTCCTGGTGAGCGCCAGCGACGACCGGCTGCACCAGCCCTATCGCACCGAGGCCATGCCGCAGACCATGGCGGCGGTCGCCGACCTGCGGGCCGCCGGAGTCCCGGCGATGCTCTCCGGCGCCGGCCCGTCGGTGCTCGCGCTCGTCGCCCCCGACCGCCTCGCCGCCGTGGACGAGCACGCGCCCGGCGGGTGGCGGGTCCAGCGGCTGAGCGTCGACCCCGTCGGGGTCCGTCTGCACCCCGTCGGGGGCATGTGACCCACGCCTCGCTCTCCCGGTGCTAGGGTGGTGGCAGCCCTCGAACCTGGAGTGAGACGCACGCGTGCGACGACCACCCGGACGCCGAGGCGCTACCTCTCCCGAATCCCCGGTCGACTGTCCTCGGCTGCGTGCCGAGCGAGCGACCGGCTCCGGGTTCTCGGGCAATCACCAGATGTGACGGCCACCCGACTCTCGGGTGGTCCACGACGTGGGAAGGACCTCACGTGTCGGAATCCGCAGTCAGCACCACCGCCTCGCCGGACGCCTCGGGTGCCCCGGGCGACAAGCCCGCGACCGGGGCTCGGCGCGCGAGCGGCGGTGGGCTGAGCACCAAGCTGCTCCCCGAGCTCAAGCAGATCGCCGGGGGGCTGGGCATCAAGGGTGCGAGCACCATGAAGAAGGCCCAGCTGATCGACGCGATCCGCTCCGCCCAGGGCGGCGGCGCCGACGCCGGCACGACCAACAGCAGCCACGGCACCGAGCAGCGCGCCCCGCGGGAGAGCGCGCCGGCTCGCCAGGAGCGTCGTACGGACCGCGACCAGGACCGCGACCAGGACCGCCAGCAGGACCGCCGGCAGGAACGCGACCAGGACCGCCGGCAGGACCGCGACCAGGACCGGCAGCAGGACCGGCAGCGCGAGCAGCAGGGCGACAAGAGCGACAAGCGCGACAAGAGCGACAAGCGCGACCAGGGCGACCACGGCGACCAGGGCGACCAGAACCGCGGGCCGCACCAGGGCAACCAGGGCGGCAACCAGGGCAACCGCCCCAACCGCAACGACAACCGCAGCGACAACCGGAACGACAACCGCAACGACAACCGCAACGACGAGGACGGCGGCAGCCGCCGCAGCCGGCGGCGTCGCGGTCGTGACCGCCAGGGCGGCGCTCAGGGCGGCGGCAACCAGGGCGGCTACCGCGACCGTCGCAGTGGCGGCATGCAGGACGTCGACTTCGAGGTGCACGACGACGACGTGCTGGTGCCCGTGGCCGGCATCGTCGACATCCTCGACAACTACGCCTTCGTCCGCACCGGCGGCTACCTCCCGAGCCCGAACGACGTCTACGTCTCCCTCTCGATGGCCCGCAAGTTCGGCCTCCGCAAGGGCGACGCGGTCACCGGGCAGGTGCGCCAGCCCCGCGAGGGCGAGCGCAAGGAGAAGTTCAACCCGCTGGTGCGGCTGGAGTCGGTCAACGGCGGCGACCCGGAGGCGGCGCGCGACCGCGTCGAGTTCAGCAAGCTGACCCCGCTCTACGCCTCCGAGCGGCTGCGCCTCGAGACCGGCGCGGACAACCTGATCGGCCGCGTGATCGACATCGCCGCGCCGATCGGCAAGGGCCAGCGCGGACTCATCGTGTCCCCGGCCAAGGCCGGCAAGACGATGATCATGAAGTCCATCGCCAACTCGATCACGACGAACAACCCGGAGTGCCACCTCATGGTCGTCCTGGTCGACGAGCGACCCGAGGAGGTCACCGACTTCGAGCGCTCGGTGAAGGGCGAGGTGATCTCCTCGACCTTCGACCGCCCGGCGTCGGACCACACCACGGTCGCCGAGCTCGCCATCGAGCGGGCCAAGCGCCTGGTCGAGCTCGGGCACGACGTCGTGGTGCTGCTCGACGGCATCACCCGGCTCGGCCGCGCCTACAACCTCGCCGCCCCGGCGAGCGGCCGCATCCTGTCCGGCGGTGTCGACTCCGCGGCGCTCTACCCGCCCAAGCGCTTCTTCGGCGCGGCGCGCAACATCGAGGACGGCGGCTCGCTGACCATCCTGGCCACCGCGCTGATCGAGAGCGGCTCCAAGATGGACGAGGTGATCTTCGAGGAGTTCAAGGGCACCGGCAACATGGAGATCCGTCTGCGGCGCGACTTCGCCGACAAGCGTCTCTACCCCGCGATCGACGCCGTGCAGTCCGGCACCCGCCGCGAGGAGCTCCTGATGAGCAAGGAGGAGCTGGCCATCATCTGGAAGCTGCGCCGCGTGCTCTCCGGCCTCGACGGGCAGCAGGCCCTCGAGCTGCTGCTGGAGCGGCTGAGGAAGACCCAGAGCAACATCGAGTTCCTGATGCAGGTGCAGAAGACGACTCCGAGCACCACCGGCAACGACTGAGCCGGACGCGGGGAAGGATTCGCCCCGGCCCGGCGTTCCCTGGCAAGATAGATCCTCGGCTCCGGTTCACGCCCGTGCACCCGCACCCCGGCGACCCGGCGGCCGACGACGAGAGGACACCATGAAGAAGGACATCCACCCGGCGTACGTCGACACCCAGGTGACCTGCACCTGCGGCAACACGTTCACCACCCGCAGCACCGCCACGAGCGGCACCATCCACGCCGACGTCTGCTCCGCGTGCCACCCGTTCTACACCGGCAAGCAGAAGATCCTCGACACCGGCGGCCGCGTCGCCCGCTTCGAGGCCCGCTACGCCAAGAGCAGGGCTGCCAAGAAGTAGCCCGGCGCACGGACGCCGGCGCCCCCTGCAGGACTCCCTGCGCCGCGGGCCCGGCGTCTCGTCGCGTCAGGACCCGGTCGAGGAAGGAGTGACGAGGTGCAGGACGCCGTCGCGGCGCTGCTCGCCGAGCACGCCGAGCTCGAGCACCGGCTCGCCGACCCCGCGGTCCATGCCGACCAGCACCTGGCCAAGCGGCTCCACCAGCGCTACGCCGAGCTCGGAGCCGTCGCCCGGGCCCACGAGGAGCTGACCACCCTGGCCGGCGACCTCGAGGCCGCGACCGAGCTGGCGCAGGAGGACGAGTCCTTCGCCCCCGAGGTCGAGCAGCTGACCGTGCGGCGCGAGGTCGCCGAGGAGCGGCTCCGCCGGCTGCTGGTCCCCCGTGACCCCTCCGACGCCAAGGACGCGCTGCTGGAGATCAAGTCGGGGGAGGGCGGCGAGGAGTCGGCGCTGTTCGCCGGCGACCTGCTGCGCATGTACACCCGCTACGCCGAGCAGCGCGGCTGGCGCACCGAGGTCCTCGACGCCACCGAGTCCGACCTCGGCGGCTTCAAGTCGGTGACCGTGGCGGTGAAGGCCCGCGGCGCCGCCCAGCCGGGGGAGACGCCGTTCGCGCTGCTCAAGTTCGAGGGCGGCGTCCACCGGGTCCAGCGCGTGCCGGTCACCGAGTCGCAGGGTCGGGTGCACACCTCCGCGGCGGGCGTCCTGGTGATGCCGGAGGCCGAGCCGGTGGACGTGACCCTCGAGGAGAAGGACCTGCGTGTCGACGTCTTCCGTTCGTCGGGGCCGGGCGGGCAGAGCGTCAACACCACGGACTCGGCGGTGCGGATCACCCACCTGCCGACCGGCCTGGTGGTCAGCTGCCAGAACGAGAAGTCCCAGCTGCAGAACAAGGAGCAGGCGCTGCGCATCCTGCGCTCGCGGCTGCTGGCCCAGGCCGAGGAGGCCGCAGCGTCCGAGGCCTCGGACGCCCGTCGCTCCCAGGTGCGCACCGTCGACCGATCCGAGCGCATCCGGACCTACAACTACCCGGAGAACCGCATCTCCGACCACCGCACCGGCTACAAGGCCTACCACCTCGACCAGGTCCTCGACGGCGACCTGGGGCCGGTCGTCGAGTCGTGCGTCGAGGCCGACCTGGCCGCCCGGCTCGAGGCGATCGGGACGTGAGCCGGCTCGGTGACGCCGCACGCCGGCTCGCCGAGGCCGGCGTCGCCTCGCCCGAGCACGACGCCGCGGAGCTCCTCGCCCACGTGCTGGGCACCCGGCGCGGGTCGCTGGTCACCGCTCCGGAGCCCACGCCCGCCCAGGTGGCCGGCTTCGAGGCGCTGGTCGCCCGGCGCGCCGCTCGCGAGCCGCTGCAGCACCTCACCGGCTCCGCCGGCTTCCGGTACGCCGAGGTGCAGGTCGGCGCCGGGGTGTTCGTCCCGCGCCCCGAGACCGAGGTGGTCGCCGGGTGGGCGATCGACCGGGTGCGCGAGGCCCTGCAGCACACGGACGCCCCGGTGGTCGTCGACCTGTGCACCGGGTCGGGCGCGATCGCGCTCGCGGTGGCGACCGAGGTGCCCTCGGCCGAGGTCCACGCCGTCGAGCTCGACGAAGGTGCGCTGCCCTGGGCCGAGCGCAACCTGATCGGGTCCGGGGTCGACCTGCGGGCGGGCGACATGGCCGAGGCGTTCCCCGAGCTCGACGGGACCGTCGACGTGGTGGTGAGCAACCCGCCGTACATCCCCCTGGAGGCGTGGGAGTCGGTCGCTCCCGAGGTGCGCGACCACGACCCGGCGCTGGCGCTGTGGTCGGGCCAGGACGGGCTCGACGCGCTGCGGGTGGTCGAGGTCACGGCGGCACGGCTGCTGTGTCCGGGTGGGGTGGTCGTGGTGGAGCACGCCGACGCCCAGGGCGAGTCCGCGCCGGCCGTGTTCCGGCGCACCGGACGCTGGCGCGGGGTGGCCGACCGCCCCGACCTGGCGGGGCGCCCGCGCTTCGTGACCGCGGTCCGTGCGCCACAATGAAACCGTGAGCCTTCGTTTCGACCTGTCCGTGGACGCCGAGCGCGAGACGGGCCTGGACGAGGCGGCCCGCACGGTCCAGCGTGGTCGGCTCGTCGTGCTGCCCACCGACACCGTCTACGGCGTCGGCTGCGACGCCTTCAACCCCGGCGCCGTGCAGCGCCTGCTCGAGGCCAAGGGCCGCGGGCGCGACATGCCGCCCCCGGTGCTGGTCTCGGCCAAGACCACGCTCGAGGCGCTGGCGATCGAGATCCCCGACTGGGCCCGCGCGCTGGTCGAGGAGCTCTGGCCCGGCCCGCTGACGCTGGTCCTGCGCCAGCAGGCGAGCCTGCAGTGGGACCTGGGGGAGACGCGCGGCACGGTCGCGGTGCGGATGCCCGACCACGAGGCCGCGCTCGAGCTCCTGGCCCGGACCGGTCCGCTCGCGGTGAGCAGCGCCAACCTCTCCGGCGAGCCGGCCGCGACCGACGCCGACGAGGCCGAGCGGATGCTGGGTGAGGCCGTGCGCGTGCTGCTCGACGCGGGGCCGACGCCCGGTGCGGTGCCGTCCACGATCGTCGACTGCACGGGGGAGCAGGGTCGGCTGCTGCGCGGCGGTGTCGTGCCGCTGGCGACGCTCAACGAGGTCGTGGCGCCGCTGGAGACCACGATCCTCGATGCGTGAGTACCTCCTGGTCTTCCTCGTGGCGACGGCCGTCACCTACCTGACCACCGTCCTGGCCCGCGAGACCGCGCTGCGCTTCCGCGCGGTCGCGGCCGTGCGCGACCGGGACGTGCACGCCGAGCCGATCCCCTACTTCGGCGGCGTGGCGATGTTCCTCGGCATCGGCGCGGCCTTCCTGGTCTCACGTGAGCTGCCGTTCCTGTCCGGGGCGCCGGACCAGGTCTTCCACGACACCTTCGTCGTCCTCGTCGCGGGGGGCATGGTCTGCCTGCTGGGGGTGGTCGACGACCTGATCGAGCTCGACGCGCTCACCAAGCTCGGCGGCCAGGTCCTGGCCGCGGGGTTCATGGTGCTCAACGGCGTGCAGTTCTACTACCTCGGGCTGCCCGGGGGCGGGCTCCTGGCGCTCGACCCGGCGCAGGCGACGCTGGCCACCATCTTCGTCGTGGTCCTCACGATCAACGCGGTCAACTTCGTCGACGGGCTGGACGGGCTGGCCGGCGGGGTGGTCGGGCTGGGCGCGCTGGCCTTCTTCTTCTTCGCCTACACGGTGGCAGCCAAGAGTGGTGAGCCGCTGGCGGTGACCACGGCCCTGCTGTGCGCCCTGCTGTGCGGGGCCTGCGCGGGCTTCCTCGCCCACAACTTCAACCCGGCACGCATCTTCATGGGCGACAGCGGCTCGATGCTGATCGGCCTGGTGCTCGCCGCCTCCGCGCTCACGCTCACCTCGGGCTTCCCCGCCCTCGACGTCGAGAACGCCGCCTGGTCCAGCTCCAGCGTGCTGGTGGTGCTGATGCCCGTGCTGCTGCCGCTGGCGATCCTGCTGGTGCCCTTCGCCGACCTCGTGCTGGCCGTCGTACGCCGGACCCTGCGCGGGCAGTCGCCCTTCGCACCCGACAAGCAGCATCTGCACCACCGCCTGCTGCAGTTCGGGCACTCGCACCGCCGGGCGGTGGTGGTGATCTGGCTCTGGGCGGCGCTGATCTCGCTCGGGGGAGTGGCGCTGAGCCTCTACCCTGGGCCGCTCGTGGCCGGCGGCCTGCTCGGCTGGCTGGCGGTGACGGTGCTGCTCACGATCGTGGTGCCGCGGGTCGAGCGGCCCGCGTGGACCCATCACGAGGACTACGCCGGACCGCCCCCGCGGCCGGGGCCCTACGTGCGCGACGACCCGCACCCCTGACGCGCCGGGAGACGCTTGTGCGAATTTTCACAAGCGCCTCGGCCGAGGGTGACCCCGTGGGAAACGACCAGGAGAGGAGCGGCCGATGAGCAGTCCCGCTGCGGACCCCCACGAGCGCGAGCGCCCGGGGTGGACGAGCCCGGCCGCGCTGGTCACCGCGGCCGCCGGTCTGGCGCTCACCGGGCTGGTGCTGGCCGGCCTCGCCGCCCTGCTCGACGGCAGCCGGGCGGTCGCCTCGGTCGGGGCCGGGCTCGGCCTGCTGGTCCTGCTGGCGACGGTGGGCGCGGGCTCCCTGCGGGCCGCGGCGGCCGCGCCGCCCGTGCTGACCCTGATGATCGCGCTGCTCACCTACGCCCTGCAGGTGGTGCTGCTGGGACTCGCCTTCGTGGCGCTGCGGCGGTCGGGGGCACTGGACGGTCCTCTGGACCGTCGCTGGCTCGGCGGCACCGTCATCGCGGGCACGGTGGTCGCCAGCGGGCTCGTCGTCTGGGTGGCGCTGCACGTCCGCCCCAGGTCACAGCCGCCCTACCACAGTTCCGAGGCGCCACCGACCACGCGGGAGGAGCGCCGAGGGGCCCAGGACACCGGCGGCTGAGGGCACCGCCGGTCACTGATATTGTCCGAGGCGCGATGAGTCAGCAGAGCCCGTCATCCTCGTCGTCGGACCAGGGAGCCACCGCGGACCCCTGGCAGGCGTTCGGCTACCTCCTCTCCGGAGTGGCCCTGTACGGCGTGCTCGGATGGCTGATGGATCGGTGGCTCGGCACCACCTTCCTGGTCGCGGTCGGGATCGTGGTGGGAGCGGGGTTGGGGATCTACCTCTCCATCCGGCGCTTCACGATCCGGGCGGCACCGTTGCAACCGCCGAGTGGCGAGGCCCCTCCCGGGCCGCGCGACACGTGACCAGGACCCAGATCAGACCGATGTAGGACGAGTGCAGGAGGCACGGTGAGGTTGCTCGCCACGGGCATCGTCGGCTCGGAGTCGTTCACTCCGCCCGGACCAGGAGACTTCAACCTGCCTCCGGTCGGGTCCGACCGCACCTTCGAGTTCCTCGGCCAGACCATGTACGCCGGCGTCACCAAGCCGATGCTGCTGGCGCTGCTGGCCGCGATCCTCGTCGGTGTCTTCCTGGTGATGGCCTCCCGCGAGCGGGCCATGGTGCCCGGCCGCCTGCAGTTCGCCGGCGAGGCGAGCTACGGCTTCGTGCGCAACACCCTGGGCCGCGACGTGATCGGGAGCCGCGACTTCCAGCGGTTCGTGCCGCTGCTGGTCACGCTGTTCTTCTTCATCCTGGTCAACAACCTCTTCGCGACGATCCCGTTCATCCAGTTCCCGACCATGTCGCGCATCGGCTTCCCGCTGACGCTGGCGCTGGTCTCCTGGCTGGTCTACAACGGTGCGGGCATCAAGCGCCACGGCTTCCTCGGCTACCTCAAGCTCCAGACCGTGCCCTCGGGCGTCCCGCCGGCCATGCTCGTGCTGCTCGTCCCGCTGGAGTTCTTCTCCAACATCCTGGTGCGCCCCTTCACGCTGGCGCTGCGACTGTTCGCCAACATGTTCGCCGGCCACCTGCTGCTCATCCTGTTCTCGCTCGGGGGGGAGTACCTCCTCCTCCACGGCGCCACCCTGGTCAAGCCGGTCGGCGTCCTCACCTGGGTGCTCTTCCTGGCGATCGCCGGGCTGGAGATCCTGGTGCAGTTCCTGCAGGCCTTCATCTTCACGATCCTGACCTCGCTGTACATCTCGGGCGCCGTCGCGGACGAGCACTGAGACCAGCCCGACCCCCAGACTTCGCTGAGAAGAAACCAACCGAAAGGAACCTGCCGTGGATGGCAACCTGAACATGATCGGCTACGGCCTGGCCGCCATCGGCCCCGGCGTCGGCATCGGCCTGATCTTCGCCGCCTACATCAACGGCGTCGCCCGCCAGCCCGAGGCGCAGAGCCGACTGCAGACCATCGCCTTCATCGGCTTCGCGCTCGCCGAGGCGCTGGCGATCATCGGTATCGGTCTCGCCTTCGCACTCTGACCCTCCCCTGAACGAAGGACCCGTGATGTTCAACGCGATGGTCATCCCACTCGCCGCCGAGGGAGGGGAGGAGAGCCTCAACCCGCTCATCCCCCACCCGATCGAGATCGTCCTCTCGCTCGTCGTCTTCGGCCTGATCTACTTCGTCGTCGCGAAGCTCGTCGTGCCCAACTTCGAGAAGACCTACGCCGACCGCACCGACGCGATCGAGGGCGGCCTCAAGCAGGCCGAGCAGAAGCAGGCGGCCGCCGACGAGAAGCTCGCCGAGCTGGAGAAGCAGCTGGGCGAGGCCCGTCAGGAGGCGGCGCGCATCCGCGAGGAGGCGCGCGAGCAGGGGGCCGCCATCGTCTCGGAGATGCGCGAGCAGGCGCAGACCGAGGCCTCCCGCATCGTGGAGCACGGCAAGGCCCAGATCGAGGCCGAGCGTCAGCAGGCGGTCACCGCGCTGCGGGCCGAGGTCGGCGCGCTGGCGACCGGTCTCGCGGGCCGCATCGTGGGCGAGTCCCTCGACGACGAGGCGCGTCAGAGCCGCGTGATCGAGCGCTTCCTGGCTGACCTGGAGACCAGCAGCAACGGCAGCGGGGCCAGCTGATGTCGTCCTCAGCGTCCGGGCTGCGGGGTGCGTCCGCCGAGGCCTACGACCACCTCGCGGGCCGGCTCGCGTCGGCGCTGTCCGCGGGAGCCGACGGCTATGCGGTCGCCCGCGACCTGTTCGGCGTCGCCGCGGTCCTGCGGGGGGAGCCCGGCCTGCGCCGGGTCCTCACCGACGTCTCCATCGGCTCCCAGGCCAAGTCGGGCCTGGTCCGCCAGGTCTTCGGCGACACCCTCGGTGACGCCGCGCTCGACGTCGTCGCGGACGCCGCCGGCGAGCGCTGGGCGTCCGTGCGCGACCTGGGTGACACCCTCGAGCGCCTCGGCGTCGTGGGGGTCGTCCGAGGGGCGGAGGCCGACGGCCAGGCCGACGCGCTGGAGGACGAGCTGTTCACGGTGGGGCGCATGGTCGTCGACAACCCCTCGTTGCGTGACGCGCTGTCGGACCCGGCCCGCTCGGTGAGCGACAAGCAGGAGCTGCTGCGCGGTCTGCTCGAGGGCCGTGCGGCGCGCGGCACCGTCCAGCTGGCCGAGCAGGCCGTCACCGGCACCTACCGCACGGTCGGGCTCGCGATCGAGGCCTACCAGCAGCTCGCCGCCTCCGAGCGCGACCGGCTGGTGGCCCTGGTGCGGGTGGCCCGCCCGCTGGCCGACTCCGAGTCCGAGCGCCTCGCGGCGGCGCTCACCCGCCAGTACTCCCGGCAGGTCGACCTCAACGTGCTGGTCGACCCCGAGGTGCTCGGGGGCGTGCGCGTCGAGATCGGCGACGACGTCATCGACGGCACGGTGGCCAGCCGCCTCGACGGGGCCCGCCGCCGCCTGGCCGGCTGACCCGGCGAGCACCCGACCCCACCGACCCCCACCCGACATCCGAGAACGAACTCGAAGAGAGCAGGAAGACACAATGACGGAGCTTTCGATCCGTCCGGAGGAGATCCGGGACGCTCTGCAGCGCTTCGTGGCTGACTACCAGCCCGAGACCGCCAGCCGGGAGGAGGTCGGCCTCGTGGCCGAGGCCGGTGACGGCATCGCCCGCGTGTCGGGGCTGCCCTCGTGCATGGCCAACGAGCTCCTGGAGTTCGAGGACGGCACCCGGGGCCTCGCCCTGAACCTCGACACCCGTGAGATCGGCGTGGTCGTCCTCGGTGACTTCGAGGGCATCGAGGAGGGCCAGACGGTGCGCCGCACCGGCGAGGTCCTCTCCGTGCCCGTCGGCGACGGGTTCATGGGCCGCGTGATCGACCCGCTCGGCACGCCGATCGACGGCCTGGGCGAGATCGAGGCGGAGGGCCGCCGCGCCCTCGAGCTGCAGGCGCCCTCGGTGGTCCAGCGCAAGTCGGTCCACGAGCCGCTGGCGACCGGCATCAAGGCCATCGACGCGATGACCCCGATCGGCCGCGGCCAGCGCCAGCTGATCATCGGCGACCGCCAGACCGGCAAGAGCACGATCGCGATCGACACGATCATCAACCAGAAGGCCAACTGGGACTCCGGAGACCCGGAGCGCCAGGTGCGCTGCATCTACGTCGCGATCGGCCAGAAGGGCTCGACCATCGCCTCGGTCCGCGGCGCCCTCGAGGAGGCCGGCGCGATGGAGTACACCACCATCGTCGCCTCGCCCGCCTCCGACAGCGCGGGCTTCAAGTACCTCGCCCCCTACACCGGCTCGGCCATCGGCCAGCACTGGATGTACGACGGCAAGCACGTCCTGATCGTCTTCGACGACCTGACCAAGCAGGCCGAGGCCTACCGGGCCGTGTCGCTGCTGCTGCGTCGCCCGCCGGGTCGCGAGGCGTTCCCCGGTGACGTGTTCTACGTCCACTCGCGGCTGCTCGAGCGCTGCGCCAAGCTGTCCGACGACATGGGCGCGGGCTCGATGACCGGCCTGCCGATCATCGAGACCAAGGCCAACGACGTCTCGGCGTTCATCCCGACCAACGTCATCTCGATCACCGACGGCCAGATCTTCCTGCAGTCCGACCTGTTCAACGCCAACCAGCGCCCCGCCATCGACGTCGGCGTCTCGGTCTCGCGGGTCGGCAGCGCGGCGATGACCAAGGCGATGAAGGCGGTCACGGGCTCGCTCAAGGTCGACCTCGCGCAGTTCCGCGCGATGGAGGCCTTCGCGATGTTCGCCTCCGACCTCGACGCGGCCTCCCGCCAGCAGCTCGACCGTGGCCAGCGGCTGATGGCGCTGCTCAAGCAGCCGGCCTACTCGCCGTACTCCCTGGAGGACATGACGGTCTCGCTGTGGACCGGCACCAGCGGCAAGCTGGACCGCGTCCCCACCGAGGACGTGCTCCGCTTCGAGTCGGAGTTCCTGGACTACCTGCGCCGCCAGGAGTCGGGGATCCTCGAGGGCATCCGCGAGAGCCGCACCTTCACCGACGACACCGAGTCCGCGCTGGACAAGGCCTTCGACTCGTTCGCGCGCCAGTTCGAGACCTCCGAGGGCGGCTCGATCAAGCCCGGTCACGAGGAGCACGAGGCACTCGAGGACGAGGACGTCGAGCAGGAGCAGATCGTCAAGCAGAAGCGAGGCTGACGGTGGCCGTATCGCTGCGCGAGTACCGCGCGCGGATCAAGTCGGTCGAGTCGACCAAGAAGATCACGCGCGCCATGGAGCTCATCGCTGCGTCCCGCATCATCAAGGCGCAGCAGCGGGCCCAGGCCGCCGCGCCCTACGCCCGCGAGCTCACCCGCGCGGTGTCGGCGGTGGCGACGTTCTCCAACGTCGAGCACCCGCTGACCACCGAGCGGGAGAACCCCACGCGGGCCGCGATCCTGGTCGTCACCAGCGACCGGGGGCTGGCCGGCGCCTACTCCTCCAGCGTGCTGCGCGAGGCCGAGCGCCTCGGGGAGAAGCTGCGCGAGGAGGGCAAGGAGGTCGACCTCTACGTCTCCGGGCGCAAGGGCGTGGCCTACTACCGCTTCCGCGGTCGCGAGATCATCGACTCCTGGACCGGCCACTCCGACCAGCCGACCTACGACGTGGCGCGGGAGATCGGCTCGACGCTGATCACCGCGTTCACGATGGAGGAGGGCGACGAGGGTCGCGACGCCGACGCCGACGGCAACGGGATCCCGGTCAAGGCGGTCGACGAGGTGCACGTGGTCTACACGCGCTTCCGCTCGATGCTCACCCAGGAGCCGACCGCCGTCCGGATGCTGCCCCTGGAGATCGTCGAGGGCGACGCACCGCCCGCCAAGGCCGACGTGCTGCCGCTCTACGAGTTCGAGCCCAGCCCCGCCGACGTGCTGGACGGGCTCCTGCCGCGCTACGTCCAGTCGCGGATCTACTTCGCCCTGCTGCAGGCGGCCGCCTCCGAGCTGGCGGCGCGGCAGCGGGCGATGAAGTCCGCGACCGACAACGCCGAGGACCTGATCAAGAAGTACAAGCGGATCGCCAACCAGGCCCGTCAGGCGGGCATCACGCAGGAGATCAGCGAGATCGTGGGCGGCGTCAACGCCCTGGCTGACGCCAACGCCGGCTCCGACTGAACGAAAGAACGGATGAGATGACTGCCACCATCAACCAAGAGGCCACCGGGACCACCGGCGGCAGCGTCGGTCGCATCGCCCGAGTGATCGGGCCGGTCGTCGACGTCGAGTTCCCCAGCGACTCGATGCCCGAGATCTACAACGCGCTCACGGTGGACGTCACCCTGGGCGACCAGACCCAGACCATCGTGCTCGAGGTCGCCCAGCACATCGGCGACGGCATGGTCCGCTCCATCTCCATGAAGCCGACCGACGGCATGGTCCGCGGCGCCCAGGTCACCGACACCGGCGGCCCGATCTCGGTGCCCGTCGGCGACGTGACCCTCGGCCACGTGTTCAACGTGACCGGCGACTGCCTCAACCTCGAGGAGGGCGAGCGGCTGGAGGTCGACGAGCGGTGGGGCATCCACCGCAAGGCCCCGGCGTTCGACCAGCTCGAGTCCAAGACCGAGATGTTCCAGACCGGCATCAAGGTCATCGACCTGCTGACCCCCTACGTCCAGGGCGGCAAGATCGGCCTGTTCGGTGGCGCCGGCGTCGGCAAGACGGTGCTGATCCAGGAGATGATCGCGCGCGTCGCCAAGGACCACGGTGGTGTGTCGGTGTTCGCCGGTGTCGGCGAGCGCACCCGCGAGGGCAACGACCTCATCGCGGAGATGGACGAGGCCGGCGTGATCGGGCAGACCGCGCTGGTCTTCGGCCAGATGGACGAGCCGCCGGGCACGCGCCTGCGGGTCGCGCTGTCGGCGCTGACGATGGCGGAGTACTTCCGCGACGTGCAGAACCAGGACGTGCTGCTCTTCATCGACAACATCTTCCGGTTCACCCAGGCCGGCTCCGAGGTGTCGACGCTGCTGGGCCGCATGCCGTCCGCCGTGGGCTACCAGCCCAACCTCGCCGACGAGATGGGCGTGCTCCAGGAGCGCATCACCTCGACGCGCGGCCACTCGATCACCTCGATGCAGGCGATCTACGTGCCGGCCGACGACTACACCGACCCGGCCCCCGCCACCACCTTCGCCCACCTCGACGCGACCACGGAGCTGTCGCGTGACATCGCCTCGCTCGGCATCTACCCGGCGGTGGACCCGCTGACGTCGACCTCGCGGATCCTCGACCCGCAGTACATCGGCCAGGGCCACTACGAGGCCGCGATCCGGGTCAAGCAGATCCTGCAGCGCAACAAGGAGCTGCAGGACATCATCGCGATCCTCGGTGTCGACGAGCTGTCGGAGGAGGACAAGGTCACCGTGCACCGGGCGCGCCGCATCCAGCGCTTCCTGTCGCAGAACACCTATGTGGCCAAGCAGTTCACCGGCATCGACGGCTCGACGGTCTCGGTGGAGGACACCATCGAGGCGTTCAACAAGATCAGCGACGGGGAGTACGACCACGTCGCCGAGCAGGCCTTCTTCATGTGCGGCGGCCTCGACGACGTCGAGCGGAAGTGGGCCGAGATCCAGAAGTCGACGAGGTCCTGATGAGCGAGGCGGTCATGCAGGTCGAGCTGGTCGCTGCCGACCGGCTCGTGTGGTCGGGCGAGGCCACGATGGTCATCGCCCGCACCACCGAGGGCGACCTCGGCATCCTGCCCAACCACGCGCCGATGCTCTCGCTCATGGTCGACGGGGTGGTCGACGTGACCACCGCCGACCAGGAGACCTGGATCGCGGCCGTCGACGCCGGCTTCCTCTCCGTGGCCGGCAACCGGATCTCGATCCTGGCCGAGCACGCCGAGATGGCGCACGACATCGACCTGGAGCGGGCCCGCCACGACCTCGACCGGGCGCACGCGGCCGGCGAGAACGGCGACGCGGCCGAGGAGGACGCGGAGGAGAAGGCGGCGCGCGCCTGGGCGGAGGCCCGAGTGCGGGCTGCTGAGAAGCGGTCCTGACCCATGCCCTGGTGGCAGTGGTCGGCGGACGTCGCCGGCCTCTGCCTGCTCCTGCTGCTCCTCTACGCCGCCGCCCTCCTGGTGCGGCGGCGTTTCCTCACCCGCGCCGGCGGCACCTTCGAGGCCAGCCTGCGCACCCGGTCGGAGCGTCCCGGGCGGGGCTGGGTCCTCGGACTGGGCCGCTACGCCGGCGACGAGATCGAGGTCTTCCGGCTGTTCTCACTGCGCCTGCGGCCTCTGTGCGCCCTCGGCCGGTCCGGCCTGGAGGTGGTCGGGCAGCGTGAGCCGGAGGGGATGGAGCTCTACTCCCTCTACGCCGGGCACCGCGTCGTCGAGCTGCGCTCCGACGGGGTTGCGGTCTGGCTGGCCATGGCGCCGGGCGCGATCACCGGCCTGCTGGCCTGGCTCGAGGCGGCACCGCCCGGCCGCCGCCCGCGCTCGGTGTGAGGGTCCGACCCGGGTGGCCTCTGCCGGCACCTCTCGACGACGGCGCGGTGCTCAGCGGTCGCCGCCCGGCTGCCACAGCACGTCGCCCTGCGCGCGGTTGGCGTGGCGGGCCAGGATGAACAGCAGGTCGCTGAGCCGGTTGAGGTAGGTGATGGCGACCGGGTTCATCGCATCGCCGTGGGCCGCGTGGGCCGCCCAGGCCGCGCGCTCGGCGCGCCGCGCCACCGTGCGGCACACGTGCAGCGCCGCGGCCCCGGTCGAGCCGCCCGGGAGGATGAAGGAGCGCAGCGGGGCCAGGTCCTCGTTGTAGCGGTCGCAGTGCTCCTCCAGCCGCTCGACGTAGGCCGGCAGGACGCGCAGCGGCGGGAACTCCGGGTCCTCGACGACCGGGGTGCACAGGTCGGCCCCCACGTCGAACAGCTCGTTCTGCACCGCGCGCAGCAGTGCGGCGACGTCGTCGTCGAGCCCGCCGACCGCGAGCGCGAGGCCCAGCTGGCTGTTGAGCTCGTCGACATCGGCATAGGCCTCGAGCCGCAGGTCGGTCTTGCTGGTCACGCTGTTGTCGCCCAGCCTCGTCGTCCCGGTGTCGCCGGTGCGGGTATAGATGCGCGTCAGGTTGACCATGCGCCAACCCTAGACGTGCCGCCCGCGGTGACCCGGGGTCGCTATCGTCACAGGATGCTCGCCGACGACCGTGACGCTGCTCGACGGCTCGTTCCTGTGGTCGGAGCCGGGTGATGGAGGGGTTCCGGGTGCGCTCGCCGGGCGGCCACGACCGGCCGCTGCAGGGCACGGTGCGGGTCGGTGGCGCCAAGAACAGTGCCCTCAAGCTGATGGCCGCGAGCGTCCTGGGGCCCGGCACGACCACGATCACCAACCTGCCCGCCATCCTCGACGTCGACGTGATGGCGCGACTGCTCGACGTGCTGGGCTGTCGCACCCGGGTCGACCACGGCGCCGCGCAGGTCCAGGTCGACGTGCCGGACTCGCTCGCGCACCACGCGCCGTACGACCTGGTCCGGCGGCTTCGGGCGAGCATCAGCCTGCTGGGGCCGCTGCTGGCGCGGTGCGGGCGCGCCGAGGTGGCGCTGCCCGGTGGCGACGCGATCGGCGCACGCGGGCTCGACCTGCACCTGGACGGGTTGGGCCACCTCGGCGTGCGCTCGCGGATCGAGGGTGGCTTCGTCCTCGCGGAGGTGCCCGACGGGCTGCGCGGGGCCGAGGTGGTGCTCGACTTCCCCAGCGTCGGCGCGACCGAGAACATCCTCCTCGCCGCGACCCTGGCGCGCGGCACCTCCGTGCTGGACAACGTCGCGCGTGAGCCGGAGATCGCCGACCTGTGCCGGATGCTCGTGGCGATGGGCGCGCGGATCGACGGCATCGGTTCGGGCACCCTGACCGTCGAGGGGGTGGACCGGCTCGGACCGGTCGACCACGCGACCATCGGGGACCGCATCGTCGGTGGCACGTGGGCGTTCGCGGCCGGGATCGCCGGCGGCGAGGTGCACGTCGAGGGGGTCGACCCGCGGCACCTCACCATCGTGCTCGACAAGCTCGCCGGCGCCGGCGCCGAGGTGCAGCGCCGCGACCACGGGTTCACCGTGGGGGTGGAGGGCGCACTCGACTCCTTCGACGTGGTGACGCTGCCGTTCCCCGGCTTCGCCACGGACCTCCAGCCGTTCGCGATGACCCTCGCCGCGGTGTCCCATGGGACCGCGATGGTCACCGAGAACCTGTTCGAGGCGCGGTTCCGCTTCGCCGACGAGCTGGTCCGGCTGGGCGCGGACGTGCGCATCGACGGGCACCACGCCGTGGTCCGCGGCCGCGACCGCCTCGCCGGCGGGCGGGTCGTGGCGCACGACATCCGGGCAGGCGCGGCGCTGGTGCTCGCCGGGCTGGCGGCGCAGGGGGAGACCACGGTGGCCGACTCGTTCCACGTCGACCGGGGCTACCCGGGCTTCGTCGAGCAGCTCACCGGTCTCGGCGCCGACGTCGAGCGGGTGGTGCTGCCGGACTGAGACTTGGTCACCCGACGACTTGGTCACCCGACCGACTCGGGGGACTGGAAAAGTCGGCGCTGCGAGGCAACCGATCGACCGTGTCGTGCGTCACTATCAGTGAGCAGACGCGACGGATGCCGGCGGAGCGGCCTCCGCTGAGAGGGGGGTGACCGTGTTCATGGTCAACGAGGACAGCGCGATGGCCTTGTCCGGACGCGTGGACGGACGTCACGCCGCCGAGGTGCGCGAGGCGCTCTACGAGCGGATCGAGGGCGACCGGGGCGACGTCGTGGTCGACCTCACCGAGGTCGTGTCCATCGACGGCACCGTGGTCAGGCTGCTCGCGGCCGCCGCGCTGCGCCTCAAGCGCGCCGGGCGCCAGCTGGTGCTCCGCGGCTGCTCCCCGGCCCTGCGCCGGGTCTTCGCCTTCGGCGGGCTGCGCAGGCTCTTCGCCTGGGAACGCGGCTGAGAGGGACCGGCCGGGCGTAGCGCCAGCGGCGGGCGGGGTGCAGGTGCGCCGCGCCCGCCGTTGCTGCGCCGAGGTCGCGGTGCGGTGTGACCCACTCGCGGGTGTTGCACACTTCACAAGTCGGCTGCCTCGGCGAACCCCGGCCCTAGGCTTGTCCGTCATGAGCGAGCAGCCCCGGGCGACCGACCCCGCGACCGACCCCGCGACGGAGACGGTGACGCCGCCCGCGACGCGTCCGGAGCGCGACCGTCCCTGGGTGATGCGGACCTACGCCGGCCACAGCTCGGCCTCGGGGTCCAACGCGCTCTACCGTCGCAACCTGGGCAAGGGCCAGACCGGCCTGTCGGTGGCCTTCGACCTGCCCACGCAGACCGGCTACGACCCCGACTCCTCGCTGGCGCGCGGCGAGGTCGGCAAGGTGGGGGTGCCGATCCCGCACCTGGGCGAGATGCGCCGGCTGTTCGACCAGATCCCCCTCACCGAGATGAACACCTCGATGACGATCAACGCCACGGCGATGTGGCTGCTGGCCCTCTACCAGGTCGTGGCGGAGGAGCAGGCCGGGGCGACGACCGGCGAGGAGATCGAGGCCGTCCACCACCAGCTGGCCGGCACCACGCAGAACGACATCATCAAGGAGTACCTCTCCCGCGGCACCTACGTCTTCCCGCCCGAGCACTCCCTGCGCCTGACCACGGACACGATCGCCTACACCGTCCACCACATCCCCAGGTGGAACCCGATCAACATCTGCAGCTACCACCTGCAGGAGGCCGGCGCGACGCCGGTGCAGGAGCTGGCCTACGCGCTGTGCACCGCGATCGCGGTCCTCGACGCGGTCCGCGACTCCGGCCAGGTGGCGCCCGAGGAGATGGCCACGGTCGTCGGCCGCATCTCGTTCTTCGTCAACGCCGGCGTGAGGTTCGTCGAGGAGACCTGCAAGATGCGGGCGTTCGTCGAGCTCTGGGAGGAGATCACCCGCGACCGCTACGGCGTGACCGACGAGAAGATGCGGCGCTTCCGCTACGGCGTGCAGGTCAACTCCCTCGGTCTGACCGAGGCGCAGCCGGAGAACAACGTGCAGCGCATCGTGCTGGAGATGCTCGGGGTGACGCTCTCCAAGGACGCACGCGCCCGCGCCGTGCAGCTCCCCGCGTGGAACGAGGCGCTCGGCCTGCCGCGTCCGTGGGACCAGCAGTGGTCGCTGCGCCTGCAGCAGGTGCTGGCCTTCGAGTCCGACCTGCTGGAGTACGACGACATCTTCGACGGCTCGCACGTGATCGAGGCCAAGGTGGCCGAGCTGGTCGCCGGCGCCCGCGAGGAGATCGACCGGGTCCAGGCCCTGGGCGGTGCGGTGGCCGCGGTCGAGTCCGGCTACATGAAGCAGGCACTGGTCTCCAGCCACGCGGCCCGTCGCGGCCGCATCGAGGCGGGCGAGGAGGTCGTCGTCGGGGTCAACCGGTTCGAGACCACCGAGGACTCGCCGCTCACCGCCGACCTCGACGCCGCCATCCAGGTCGCCGACCCGGAGGCCGAGCGTGCCGCCCGGCGCAGCGTCGAGGAGTGGAAGGCCGAGCGCGACCAGGGCGAGGTCGATGCCGCGCTGCAGCGCCTCGTCGTGGACGCCAAGTCGGGGGTCAACCTGATGGAGGCCACGCTCGCCGCCGCCCGCGCCGGCGCCACCACCGGCGAGTGGGCCGGGACGCTGCGCGAGGTGTTCGGGGAGTACCGCGCCCCCACCGGCGTCGCCGGCGCCGTCGGCGTGGCCGAGGCCGGTGAGCAGCTGACCCAGGTGCGCGAGGCGGTGCGGGCCACCGGCGAGGAGCTCGGTGGCCGCCTGCGGCTGCTCGTCGGCAAGCCGGGTCTCGACGGTCACTCCAACGGGGCCGAGCAGGTCGCGGTGCGCGCGCGTGACGCGGGCTTCGAGGTGATCTACCAGGGCATCCGCCTCACGCCCGAGCAGATCGTCGCGGCCGCGGTGGCCGAGGACGTGCACTGCGTGGGACTCTCGATCCTCTCCGGCTCGCACATGGAGCTCGTGCCCGCCGTGCTCGACGGGCTCCGGGCGGAGGGCATGGACGACGTCCCGGTCATCGTCGGCGGCATCATCCCGTCCTCGGACGCCGCCGCGCTCAAGGAGCTGGGCGTCGCCGAGGTCTTCACGCCCAAGGACTTCGGGCTGACCGAGATCATGGGCGGCATCGTCGAGGTGATCCGCCGGGCCCACCGCCTGTCCTGAGCTCGTCAGCGGCCCTGAGCGGTGCGTGCGACGGCCGTCCCACGCCCGCTCACGGTGTCGTCTCAGGGTCCCAGGGCACGATGGACCCATGAGCATGCAGAACGCCGTCCCTGCCGCCGCGCAGAGTGCCCGCCTCGCCCTGGAGTTCCCGCAGTCGCTGGCCGTCTACGACGACTACGCGACCGCCCAGAAGGCGGTCGACCACCTCTCCGACGAGGAGTTCCCGGTGCAGAACCTGATGATCGTCGGCACCGACCTCAAGCAGGTCGAGCGCATCACCGGGCGCCTCACCACCAGCAAGGTCGCCACCGCGGGCGTGCTCTCCGGCCTGTGGCTCGGCCTCTTCGTCGGCGTGATCTTCTCGCTCTTCGGCACCGGGAACGCCGTCGCCACGATCCTGGCCACGGTCGTGATGGGCGCCTTCTTCGGCGTGATCTGGGCGCTGCTGGGCTACGCCGCCACCCGCGGGCAGCGCGACTTCTCCGCGGTGTCCGCGGTGGTGGCGACCCGCTACGAGGTGCTGGTCGAGCACAAGCACCTCGCCCGTGCCCAGGAGCTGCTCGGCCGGCGCGCCGACCTCAGGCCCAAGCCCACGTTCTGACCGTCCGCCGGGCCGTCGTCGGGTTCGGGGCGCCGACCGCCGCGGACCTTGCGATGATCGACCCGTGAGCCAACGAGTCGTGGTCGTCGGTGCCGGTGTGGTCGGGCTGTCCTGCGCGGTGCGCCTGCTCGAGCGGGGGCACGACGTCGCCGTCGTGGCGCGTGACCTGCCGCTGGAGACGACCTCGTCGGTCGCCGCGGCGCTGTGGTACCCCCACCGCGCCTACCCCTTCGAGCGCGTCACCGCCTGGGGCGCGACGACCTACGCCGCGTTCGCGGACTTGGCCGACGTGGCCGGCACGGGCGTGCGCCTGCGGCGCGGCACCGAGGTGCTGCGCCAGGCCGGGACGCGACCGTGGTGGGCCGAGGCCGTGCCCGACCTCGCCCGGGCGACCGCGCTGCCGGCGGGCTACCGCGACGGATGGACGTTCGTGGCCCCGGTGGTGGAGATGCCGGTCTACCTCGAGTGGCTCCGCGGCCGCCTGGAGGAGCTCGGCGCGACGCTGACCCGGATGGCGCTGCCCGCGCTGCCCGGCGCCGCGGAGGTGGTGGTCGACGCCGGCGGCCTGGGGGGGCGGCTGCTCGGCCAGGACGGCTCGCTCCAGCCGGTGCGAGGCCAGGTCGCCTACGTCGAGCAGGTCGGGCTCGACGAGTGGTGGCTCGACGCGGACGGGCCGACCTACGTCGTCCCGCGCGAGCACGACATCGTCGTGGGGGGCACCGAGGACGAGGGCTCGTGGGACCGCGCCTTCGACCCGGCCGCCGGCAAGGAGATGCTCGCGCGCGCCCGAGAGCTGGTGCCGGCGATCCGCCGTGCGCAGGTGCTCGGCACGCGGGTGGGCCTGCGCCCGGCCCGGCCGCAGGTGCGGCTGGAGGTCGAGGAGCGCGGTGCGCAGCGGGTCGTCCACTGCTACGGCCACGGTGGGGCGGGAGTCACCCTGTCGTGGGGCTGCGCCGACGAGGTCGCGGACCTGGTCGGCGACCCGGCCTGACCGGCGGGTCAGGCGGGCCTCGCCAGGATCCGCGCCACGGTCTCGTCGGCCGCGCGGCAGGCGGCGCGCAGCACCGCTCCCAGGCGCAGCGCGTCCTGGTCCGTGGGCGACAGGTCGCCGGTCGGCACCGCGACCCGGTCCATCGCGCGGTGCAGCGAGGCGACCTCCTCGGTCGTCATCGTGGCGGCGAGCCTGGCCGGGCCGTCCTCGACCGAGACCAGCCGCAGGCGCAGTGCCGCACCCATGAGGAGCGGCAGCGGCTCGCCGAGGACCTCCTCGGCGCTCAGTCGGGGCAGGTCGGCCTCCGTCAGCTGCGGTGTCAGCCCGGTCATCACGTGCAGTGCCATGTCATCCCCTTCGTCGCGACCCTGCTCGCAGCGTCGCAGCGGGCACCGACAGTCCCGGCAGTCCCGGCAGTCCCCGCTCAGAAGAGGCGGGCGGTGGGGTCGTCCATGCCGCGCAGGGCGTCGTAGTCGACGGTCGCGCACGCGATGCCGCGGTCGGTGGCCAGCACCCGGGCCTGCGGCTTGATCTCCTGGGCGGCGAAGATCCCACGCACGGGACCCTTGCCGCACAGCAACGGGTCGCGGTTGAGCAGCTCGAGGTAGCGCGTGAGCTGCTCGACCCCGTCGATCTCGCCGCGCCGCTTGACCTCCACCGCCACGCAGAGCCCCTCGGCGTCACGGCACATCAGGTCGACCGGCCCGATCGCGGTCGGGAACTCCCGCCGCACGAGCGTCAGCCCGTCGGCGAGCGTCGCGGGATGGTCGGCGAGGAGCTCCTGCAGGTGCTTCTCGACCCCGTCCTTGCGCAGGCCCGGGTCGACCCCGAGGTCGTGGGAGGAGTCGTGCAGGACCTCGGCGAGCAGGATGCGCAGGGTGTCGTCGGACTTGGGGCTGCTCACCACCCACTCCACCTGGCCGTCCTCGGTGGTGCCCTCGCGGACGGTGCACGGCGGCGACATCCAGTTCAGCGGCTTGTAGGAGCCCCCGTCGGAGTGCACGAGGACCGAGCCGTCGGCCTTGACCATGAGCACCCGCGTGGCCATTGGGAGATGGGCGGTCAGCCGTCCGGCGTAGTCGACCTGGCACTGAGCGACGACGAGTCTCACGCGCGGCACGCTACCAAGCCCGGGCAGGAGCCCGGCGACGTGGCCAGGGTCACAGCCAGACCTGTGACCGGGACGCTGTTACCGAACGGTAACCACGTGCCATCCTTCGACCATGTCTGAGATCCACGACCTCCTGGTGCTGCCCTACCTCAACCACGCCGTGCGCATGTACGAGTCGGACTACGCCTCCCGGGCGGACGTCGACGCCGCGATGCGGTTCGGCTGCGGCTACCCGGAGGGTCCGCTGGCGGTCATCGACCGCCTCGGTGTGGACGTGGTGCGTGACCGCCTGGCCAAGCGCTACGCCGAGACCGGCGACCACCTGCACCAGCCGGCCGACCTGCTGGAGGACATGGTCGGCGAGGGCCGCACGGGGGTCGCTGCGGGCCGCGGCTTCTACACCTACGCCGACGGCGCGGTGGCCGCGGACGAGCAGACCCCCTCGGCCGACGACGCCCCCCGGCTGCGCCACGACATCGCCACCATCGGGGTGGTCGGTACCGGCACGATGGCCAGCGGCATCGTCGAGGTCGTCGCCAAGGCCGGACACGACGTGGTGTTCGTCGGGCGCACCGAGGACAAGCTCGCCGCGGTGAGGACCGGCATCGAGAAGTCCCTGGACCGCGCGATCAGCAAGGGCCGGCTCGAGGAGTCGGCCAAGGCCGAGGTGCTCGGTCGGCTGACCGGTGCCACCTCGCGCGAGGCGCTGGCCGAGGTCGACCTGGTGGTGGAGGCGGTCGCCGAGGACCTTGCGGTCAAGACCGAGCTGTTCGGGGACCTGGACCGGATCTGCCGGGACGGCACGATCCTCGCCACGACCACCTCCTCGCTGCCGATCCGCGAGTGCGCCGGCGCCACCAACCGACCCGAGTGGGTCATCGGCATGCACTTCTTCAACCCTGCGCCGGTGATGAGGCTGGTCGAGGTCGTCACCACGCCCGAGACCTCTCCCGAGGTGGACGAGACCACCAGGGCCCTGTGCGGGAAGCTCGGCAAGGTCCCGGTCTCGTGCGGCGACCGCGCCGGCTTCATCGTCAACTGCCTGCTGTTCCCCTACCTCAACGACGCCGTGCGGCTCGCGGAGTCGGGGGTGGCGCCCAGCGAGATCGACGCAGCGATGAAGGAGGAGGCGAACTACCCCATGGGTCCCTTCGAGCTGCTCGACGTGGTCGGCAACGACGTCTCGCTGGCCATCCAGGAGGAGCTGCGGCGCGAGTTCGGCGAGCCGGGCTTCGAGCCCGCGGCCACCCTGCGCCAGAAGGTGGCCGACGGCGAGCTGGGCCGCAAGACCGGGAAGGGCTTCCTCGACTACGCCTGAGCCCCGTCCCCCGCGTCGGAGGTGCGCTGGGCGTCAGGCGCGTTGCTGGCGGGGGATCCAGACCTCGCGCAGGAGGAGGAGCAGGGCCGCGGCGGTCGGGATCGCGAGGAGCGCGCCGACCACGCCGAGCAGGGCCGCGCCGGTCAGGGCGGCGATCACGGTGACCGCGCCCGGCACGTTGACCGAGCGTGACATCACCCGTGGGTAGATCACGTAGTTCTCGATCTGCTGGTAGACCACGTAGAAGATGATGCAGGCGATCCCCGCCTTGACGTCGGTGGCCAGGGCGATGGCCGAGACGAGGACGGCGCCGATGGTCGCCCCGATCATGGGGATCACGTCCAGCAGGGTGACGACGGCGGCAAGCGCGAGGGCGTACTCCCCGAGGCCGACGACGAACAGGAACACCAGCGAGGACAGCCCGGCGGCCGAGGCGACGACGACCGCCCCGGAGACGTAGCCGCCGATGCTCTCCAGGATCCGGTCGCCGAGCTGGCGCACGCGTGCGCGCCGGCTGGCCGGGGTCAGGGAGTAGAGGGACTGCTTGATGTGCTCGAGCGAGGCCAGGAAGTAGAGCGTGAGCACGATGACGATGAACGTGTTGCCGAGGAAGCCCAGCACCGCGAGGCTCACGCCGAGGACGCCGCCGAAGAGGCTCTGGGCCCACTGCCCGTCCTCGACGTAGGACTTGGCCTTGTCGATGATCCCGAACTGGTCGTCGAGGTGCTGCACCTGGGCGTTGCCCTGCAGGCGGTCGAGCCAGCCGGGGGCGTTGTCGACGATCGCGGAGACCTGGTCGGAGATGACCGGGACCAGCGCGACCACGAACAGCGCGATCGCCACGACGAAGCCGGCGGTGACCGCCAGCACCGCCCAGGGTCGGCGCAGCCCGCGGCGGGTGAGCCAGCGGACCGACGGGTCGAGCCCCGAGGCGAGGAAGAAGGCCACGACGACCAGGACGATGACGGCGCTGAGCGAGACCAGGACGCCGCCCAGGAGCTGGGCCAGGAACCAGCCGAGGCCCAGGAGGAACCCCAGCACCACCGGGCCGTGGTGCGACCCCATGATGCCGCGGCGGGACTCCCGGGCCTCGCGCTGCTCGTTCACTCGGCCGCAGGGGCCTCGGCCGCCGCCGAGGCGGTGGCGGTGGCGGCGAAGCCACCCATGACGTCACGCAGGGCGTTGAGCTGCGCGGCGATGGCGTCACGGCGGTTGGTGAGGGCCTCGACCTCGTTGGTCAGCTCGACCAGCTGACGCTCCGCCTCGGCGTGGCCGGAGTCGACGAACGTCTGTGCCTGCGACTGCGCGGCGGCGACGACCTGCTCGGCCTCGCGACGCGCGCGGGACAGCACCCGCTCGGCCTCGGTCTGGGCGTCCTGGCGGGCGGTGGTCGCCGCAGCGACGGCCTCGCGCGAGCGCCGCTCGGCGGCGTCGGCACGCTCCTCGGCCTGGGCGAGGAGCGCGTTGGTCTCCGCGATCGCGTTGGAGTGGTTCTCCGCGGCCTCGCGGGTCAGGCGCTCCTTCTCCACGGCCAGTGCGCGCTGCATCTCCGAGACCTCGCGCTGGGCGGTGGCGAGCGCGGTCTCGGCCTCGCGGCGGGCGGAGGTGAGCATGCCCTGGCTCTCCTGCTCGGCGGCCAGACGGCGCTGCTTGGCGTCGCGCTCGGCGGAGGCGACCATGTCGGCGGCCTCCGTCTCGGCGGTGGAGCGCAGGCGCTCGACCTCGCCCATCGCCTTGGCGCGCGCCTCGTCGAGCTCCTTGAGCTGGGTCATGCGCATGTCGTCGGCGTCGCGGGAGGCCTGGTTCTTCAGGGCACCGGCCTCGTGGCTGGCCTTGCGGACGATCTCGTCGGCGCGGGTGCGGGCAGAGGCGAGGACCTCCTGGGCCTGCTCCTCCGCGAGCCGCAGGATCTCGCTGGCCTTGCCGCCCAGCCCGGCGAACGTCGGGTGGTCGCGCTCGGCGGCGTCGCTCTGGAAGCCCTCGAGCTGCTGGGTGACCTCGGCGTTGCGCCGCTGCAGCTCGGCCACCTGCGAGGCGAGCAGCTTCTTCTCCGCGGTGAGGGTCTGGAGCAGCCGGTCGACGCTGCTGGTGTCGTAGCCGCGCCGCGCCATCGGCAGCTGCGGGGACGCCGAGGCGGAGGTCGGGACCACGGGCTGGGTGCGGGTGCCGGTGCCACCCTGGCCGCTCCGGGGGGCGGCGGCCCTGCCCTCGGCCTGCGGGGGCGCGGCGGTCGCCGAGGACCCGGACGCCGGCGTGGTGGCCTGCTTCTTCTGCTTGTCCTCGAAGATGGACAGTCCGCGCTCACTCATGGGTGGTTCTCCCTCTTTCCTGCTGCGGGGTGGGGCTGCCCCGAGTCGTGGCCCTAGTGTCACCCAGTCCGGGCACGACGACGGGGCGCCACCCCGGGTGTGTCGACGGATTGGTGGCGCCCCGTGGCGGGCGGATCGCCGTGACCTGCGAGAACGGCTCCCGGTCAGACCCCGCGGAAGGCGTTGATCTGGTCCAGGTGCTGGGACCGCAGCTCCTCGTCGCGGACGCCGAGGCCCTCCTGCGGCGCCAGGCACAGCACGCCGACCTTGCCCTGGTGGGCGTTGCGATGCACGTCGAGCGCCGCCTGGCCGACCTCGACCAGCGGGTAGCTCTTGGACAGGGTCGGGTGGATCTTGCCCTTGGCGATGAGGCGGTTGGCCTCCCAGGACTCGCGGTAGTTGGCGAAGTGGGAGGAGATGATCCGCTTGAGGTTCATCCACAGGTAGCGGTTGTCGTACTCGTGCATGTAGCCCGTGGTCGAGGCGCAGGTGGTGATCGTGCCGCCCTTGCGGGTGACGAACACCGAGGCCCCGAAGGTCTCGCGGCCGGGGTGCTCGAAGACGATGTCGATGTCCTCGCCGCCGGTGAGCTCGCGGATCTTGGCGCCGAACCGCTTCCACTCCCGCGGGTCCTGGGTGCGCTCGTCCTTCCAGAACCGGTAGTCCTCCTCGGAGCGGTTGATCACCAGCTCGGCGCCCATCTTGCGGGCGATGGCCGCCTTCTCCTCGTTGGAGACCACGCAGACCGGGGTCGCCCCGCCGTTGAGGGCGTACTGCGTCGCGAAGCCGCCGAGACCGCCCGAGGCGCCCCAGATCAGCACGTTGTCGCCCTGCTTCATGTTGCCGCCGTTGGTGGAGACCAGCTGCCGGTAGGCGGTGGAGTTGACCAGGCCCGGAGAGGCGGCCTCCTCCCAGGTGAGGTGGCCCGGCTTGGGCATCAGCTGGTTGGACTTGACCAGCGCGACCTGGGCCAGACCACCGAAGTTGGTCTCGAAGCCCCAGATGCGCTGCTCGGGGTCGAGCATCGTGTCGTTGTGGCCGTCGGGGCTCTCCAGCTCGACCGACAGGCAGTGCGCGACCACCTCGTCGCCGGGCTTCCAGGAGTGGACGCCCAGTCCGGTCTCGAGAACGACGCCGGCCAGGTCGGAGCCGACCACGTGGTAGGGCAGGTCGTGGCGCTTGGCCAGGGGCGACATGCGGCCGTAGCGCTCGAGGAAGCCGAAGGTGGGGACCGGCTCGAAGATCGAGGTCCACACCGTGTTGTAGTTGATCGCGCTCGCCATCACCGCGACCAGCGCCTCGCCGGGGCCGAGCTCGGGCAGCGCGACGTCGTCGACGTGCAGCGACGTGCGGGGGTCCTTGTCGCGGCTGGCCATCCCCTCGAACATCGCCTGCTCGTCCTTCCTGACGAAGGCGGCGGTGTAGTGGTCGGGGATCTCGAGCGCGGCGTAGTCCTCCGAGGAGGTGTCGCCGGCCATGATCGCGTCGAGGATGTGCTGCACGAGGTCTCCTGGGGTCGAGGACAGGGGAGTGCGTGGAATCTACCGGCGAGTAGCGTCCGCTGGCACCTGCGTGTGACCAATCCGACGGAGGGGGACAGTGAGCACATGTGGCTCTCCAGGATCGCGACCGGGGCGGGCGTCGCCCTCGCCGGCGTCGCCGCCCACGACCTCCTCCAGCGTCGTCACTCCCTGCTCCGGGCGTTCCCGCTGCTGGGCCACGGGCGCTACCTGCTGGAGATGCTCGGCCCCGAGCTGCGGCAGTACGTCGTGGCGAGCAACGACGAGGAGCGGCCCTTCAGCCGCGACCAGCGGCGCTACATCTACGCCTCGTCCAAGGGCGTCGACAACTACTTCGGGTTCGGCTCCGACAACGACCTCGAGCACGCCCAGGACTACCCGGTCATCAAGCAGCGCACGTTCGCCGACGTGGAGCCGTCGACCGGGCACGCCCACCACGGCAAGGACGCCTGGCTCCCGGGAGCGAAGGTGCTGGGCGGCGCGCGCGGACGCCGGCACGCGTTCCGTCCGCAGTCGGTGGTCAACACCTCGGCGATGAGCTTCGGCAGCCTGTCCGGACCGGCCGTCGAGGCGATCAACCGCGGCGCCCTGCTCGGCGGCTTCTGGCAGAACACCGGCGAGGGCGGCCTGTCCGTGCACCACCGGCACGGCGGCGACCTGGTGCTGCAGGTCGGGACCGCCTACTTCGGCTGCCGCGACGACGAGGGCAGGTTCGACCTCGACCGGCTGAGGAGGGTGGTCGAGTCCGCGCCGGTGCGGGCGATCGAGGTCAAGCTCAGCCAGGGCGCCAAGCCGGGGCTGGGCGGTGTGCTGCCGGCGTCGAAGATCACCCCGGAGATCGCCGAGATCCGCAACGTCCCGCGCGACCGCGACTGCATCAGCCCGAGCCGGCACACCGCGTTCCACGACGTCGACTCGATGCTCGACTTCGTCGAGACGGTCGCCGACGCCACCGGGCTGCCCGTGGGGATCAAGTCGGCCGTGGGCGACCAGGTGTTCTGGGAGCAGCTCGCCACGGCGATGGCCGACAGCGGCCGCGGCGTCGACTTCGTGACCATCGACGGCGGGGAGGGCGGGACCGGCGCCGCGCCGCTGGTCTTCGCCGACCACGTCTCCCTGCCGTTCCAGGCGGCGTTCCCGCGCGCGTACGCCGCGTTCGCCCGGCACGACCTGACCGACGACGTCGTCTTCATCGGCTCGGGCAAGCTCGGCCTGCCGGAGAACGCCCTGCTGGCCTTCGCGATGGGCGCCGACCTGGTCAACATCGCACGCGAGGCGATGCTGGCCGTCGGCTGCCTCCAGACGCTCAAGTGCCACGAGGGCACGTGCCCCACCGGCGTCGCGACGCAGAACCCCTGGCTCACGCGGGCCCTGGTGCCCGACCTCAAGGCCGAGCGCGTGGCCAGGTACGTCGGGGCGTTCCGTCGCGACCTGTCCAAGCTGGCCGAGTCGATCGGGGTCGCACACCCGTCGCTGGTCACCACCGAGGACGTCGAGCTGCTCGAGGGCCGGGCGTCCTCGCGCACCCTGCGCGAGGTCCTGGGCTACGAGGCCGGGTGGGGCCAGCCCAGCCGTGCCGACGTGGAGGAGGTCACCCGGCTGGTGCGCGGGCCGCACCCCGGCCACGAGGTCCCCGCCCGCCGCCCCGGCCGGGCGGTCGACCGCTCGTGACGGCGCCTCCCCCGGAGGGTCCACGCCACCTGAGCCCGTGGTCGGTGCTGCGTGGCACCATCCACGTGCTCCTCACCACCGACCCGCAGACCGGTCGGCAGGCACTGGTGCGCGGCACCGCCGACGACGGCACCCCGATGGCCGTGGCCTTCACCGACCCCGCGTTCGGACGGGCCCGGGCCGCGGCCAACCCGGCCGCCACCGCGCCCCAGGAGGTCAGGGCCGCCACGGGCTACGAGGTCGTCGCGCTGCTGCCGGCGGGGTGCGGGCTCTGGATCGACCCCGGCACGCCGGGCTGGACCAGCCTCGCCCCCGCCGCGGTGGAGGACCTGCGCCCCTACGCCGTGCCGGTGCCGGACGGCGTCCACCTGCTGTGGGAGGACTTCCCGCCGATCCCCGGGCTCAGGCAGCTGACCGCGGAGGTGCGCCGGGCGGCCAGGACCCACGAGGGCGTCGCGGCGGTGTGGCTGCTCGGCATGCAGGTCGGCGACGCGCCGCGCGAAGGACTGCTCGTCGTCGGCTCGGAGGAGGTCGGCCCGGCGCTCGCGGTGGTCGCCGAGGCGGTCCGCACCGCGTTGCCCGAGCCCGCCGAGCGAGGGGCCGAGATCCGGCTGGTCGCCTTCCCCGACGTGCCCGAGACCGTGCAGCAGCTGCTGGCCACGCGCCGGCCGGCGTACTCCCGCATCGGCAGCCCGGCACCCACGCCGCACGCCCGCAGCACCGTGGACCACCTGCGTGCCCTGGTCGTCCTCGAGGAGGCGCGCGGCAACAGCGTGGTGAGCGGCGACGGCGCCCTGGTCGACGGCCACCCGGCGGTCGTGATGAGGTACCCGCTCGACGTCGACGCGATCAGCCTCGAGATGGCGCTGCAGGAGGGGCACCGGCTCGTGGACCTGGGCGACCGCTGGGCGGTGGTGTGCGACCACGGCAGCCCGTCGCTGGTCGGCGGCACGGCCGAGCGGGGCCGTCTCTCCCGGCGCCTGCAGCGCACGTGGTGGAAGCGATGGAACCGGTCGCCGCGCGAGCCGATCCCGCTCTGAGCCCGGTCAGTGGTGCGCGTCGGCTCCCGCAGCGGCCGGCTCGACGAGCTCGACCAGGACGCCGCCGGCGTCCTTGGGGTGCAGGAAGTTCACCCGGCTGTCGGACGTGCCGCGCCTGGCGGTGTCGTAGAGCGTGCGGACACCGCGCGCGCGCAGGATCGCCGAGACCTGCTCCACGTCGGTGACGCGGTAGGCGAGCTGCTGGATGCCCGGGCCCTTCTTGTCCAGGAACGTGGCGATCGTGCTCTGCTCGTCCAGCGGCGCGAGCAGCTGGATGCACGAGCCGGAGTCGCCGACGCCGACCATGGCCTCACGCACCCCCTGCTCCTCGTTGACCTCCTCGTGGAGCACGGTCATGCCGTAGACCTCGCGGTAGAACGCCATCGCCTCGTCCAGGTCGGGCACGGCGACGCCCACGTGGTCGATCGCGGTGAACAGGTGCTCGGGGATGCTGACGTCCTTGATCGGGTCGCTCATGCCGCCATCGTCGTACGCCGCGTGCCGGGCGTCCACGGCGCGGGCGCGACTGTGACCTGTCCCTCAGTCGCGGCGGCCGTCCGCCCCTCCCGCGGGGCCGGTGCGCGTCGGTATCGTCGAACAGTCCGCCACGTCCCTCCAGGAGGCACACATGTCCGGTTCCGTCATCGTCGCAGGAGCGCGCACCCCGATCGGCCGACTGCTCGGAGGGCTGAAGAGCCTGTCGGCCGCGGACCTCGGTGGCGTCGCGATCAAGGGCGCCCTGGAGAGGGCCGGCGTCTCCGGCGACCAGGTCGACTACGTCGTCATGGGCCAGGTGATCCAGGCGGGCGCCGGGCAGAACCCCGCCCGCACCGCCGCGGTGGCCGGTGGCATCCCGATGCGCGTCCCCTCCATCACGATCAACAAGGTCTGCCTCTCCGGGATCAACGCCATCGCGATGGCCGACCAGATGATCCGCGCCGGCGAGCACGACATCGTCGTCGCGGGCGGCATGGAGTCGATGACCAACGCCCCGCACCTGCTGCCGAAGTCGCGCGAGGGCTTCAAGTACGGCGACACCACGCTCGTCGACTCGATGGCCTACGACGCGCTCTACGACCAGTCCACCAGCCAGGCGATGGGCCTGCTGACCGAGGAGTGCAACGCCGCGGCGCAGAAGCTGACCCGCGAGGAGCAGGACGAGTTCGCCGCCCAGTCGCACCAGAAGGCCGCCGTCGCCTGGAAGAACGGCGTCTTCGACGACGAGGTCGTGCCGGTCACGATCTCCGGCCGCGGCGGCGACACCCAGGTGAGCACCGACGAGGGCGTGCGCGGCGACACCACCGCGGAGTCACTGGCCAAGCTGCGTCCCGCGTTCTCCAAGGAGGGCACGATCACCGCGGGCACCTCCTCGCAGATCTCCGACGGCGCCTGCGCCGTCGTGGTGATGAGCAGGGCCAAGGCGGAGGAGCTCGGCCTGGAGTGGCTCGCCGAGATCGGCGCTCACGGCCAGGTCGCCGGCCCCGACTCGACCCTGCAGCTGCAGCCCGCGGCGGCGACCGCCCAGGCCTGCGAGAAGGAGGGCATCGAGCCCACCGACCTCGACCTGGTCGAGTTCAACGAGGCCTTCGCCGCCGTCGGCATCGCCTCGGCCAAGGAGCTGGGGATCGAGAACGCCAAGGTCAACGTCAACGGCGGCGCCATCGCGGTGGGCCACCCGGTCGGCATGTCCGGCGCCCGCATCGTGCTGCACCTGGCGCTGGAGCTCAAGCGCCGTGGGGGCGGTGTCGGCGCGGCGGCGCTGTGCGGCGGCGGCGGCCAGGGCGACGCCCTGATCGTCAAGGTGCCGTCCGCCTGAGCGCGCGCAGGGACGCAGCCGTCCCCGAGCTGGTCGAGCGGGCCCGCTCGGGACAGGCGCGCGCCATCGGACGCCTGCTCTCGCTGGTCGAGGACGGCTCACCGCAGCTGCGCGAGCTGATGGCCGCGCTCGCGCCGCACGTCGGCGGGGCGCACGTCGTCGGCGTGACCGGCGCCCCCGGCGTCGGCAAGTCCACCTCGACCAGCGCGCTCGTGCGCGTCTGGCGCGCGCAGGGCAGGCGGGTCGCGGTCCTGGCGGTCGACCCGTCCTCGCCGTACTCCGGCGGGGCGCTGCTGGGCGACCGCGTGCGGATGGGCGACCACGCCACCGACCGTGACGTCTTCATCCGGTCGATGGCCTCGCGCGGACACCTGGGCGGCCTCGCCTGGGCGGCGCCGCAGGCGGTGCGCGTGCTGGACGCGGCCGGGTTCGACGTGGTGCTGCTGGAGACCGTCGGCGTGGGGCAGAGCGAGGTCGAGGTCGCCGGCGCGGCCGACACCACCGTCGTGCTGCTGGCGCCCGGCATGGGCGACGGCATCCAGGCCGCCAAGGCCGGGATCCTCGAGGTGGGCGACGTCTACGTGGTCAACAAGGCCGACCGGCCGGGGGCCACCGGCGTGCGGCGCGACCTGCGCTCGATGCTGGCGCTGACCGAGCGGCGCGACGCCGACTGGCGTCCCCCGGTCCTGCTGATGTCGGCGCAGTCGGGGGAGGGGGTCGCGGAGGTGACCGAGGCGCTCGACCGGCACCTGGCCCACGCGCGGGACACCGGAGAGCTGGCGCGCCGCCGCCTGGTGCGGGCACGAGCGGAGATCGAGGCCCTCGCCGTCGCGACCCTGCGCCGGCAGTGGGAGAGCGTCGGCAGCGACGGTCGCGTGTCCGGCCTGGCCGGCCGGGTCGCCGCCGGCGAGCTGGACCCCTACGCCGCGGCCGACGCGCTGCTCGCCTGATCCGGTCCGCGCTCGTGACACCGCGGCAGCGGGACTGACCGACCAGGTGCTCCCGACCCCGCACTCGACGAGGCGTTCCGGACCTCGACGCGCTCGGACGGTCGGTCCGCCGCCTCCCTCGACCCCCGGCCCCGGCGCGCCACGCGACACGGCCCCGGCGCACCTGCTACGAATGTCGCGACTGCCGTCACTTCCCCAGACGACCGGACGGAGCAGGCCCGTGAAGTTCCTCGTGATCGGTGTGGTCGCGCTGTTCCTGGGCTACTGGCTGGTCCAGGACCCCGCGTCGCTGGCCGACCTCACCTCCGAGGGCATGTCCTGGACCTGGGACATGGCCCAGACCGTCTTCGGGGCCGTCATGGACTTCACCAAGCAGCTGCTCGACTAGCCGGGGAGGCGCCGCACCCGCATGGCACTCCGGTTCGAGCTCCGACCCCGTCGCCGCATCCAGGACCAGCTCCTCGAGCAGCTCGGCGAGGAGATCGTGCGCGCCATGCCGCACCACCCGATCGCGTTCCTGCGCGGCGGCCTCTACCTGCTCCTCTCCGCTCTCTGGACGATCGCGGTGGTGCTGACCAACGGCCCGGTCGGCGCGCTGTTCCCCGTCTTCGCTTTCCTGCTGCGCGGCGGCTGGCTGCTGCTCGCGGTCTACGAGGACTGGTTCGTGATCACCGACATGCGCATCTTCCGCATCCGCGGGGTGCTCAACCAGCGCGCGGCCGCGATGTCGCTGAGCCGCATCGTGGACTTCACCATGGAGCAGCCCCTGGTCGGGCAGCTGCTCGGCTACGGCCACTTCGTCTTCGAGAACGCCGCCCAGGACCAGGGCCTGCGCGAGATCCGGCACCTGCGCGACGTCGTCGCGGTCAACAACCTGATCCAGCAGCTGGTCTTCGAGGCCGGCGGCGGACCGGCGAAGCACAAGAAGGGCACCGTGCCCCAGGCGGTCGCGGTCGGCGGTGGTGCCGCGGGCGCTCCGCAGGAGCCAGTCGGCGACCCCGTCGGCTGGGGGACCTACGCCGGCCCCACCTCGGCGGCGATCGTCGACGACCCCGAGGACCCCGACGTCCCGGACGATCCCGACGCGACGGGCCAGATCCCGCGCGTGCGCGACGAGGACTGAGCCGTGGCCCGCCGCGACACCGAGCCGCTGCCGTTCGACCCGATCGACGAGGCTGCTCGCCAGTGGGCCCTGCGGTGGGAGGGCGTGCCCCAGATGCACGCGGTCACCTCGCTCATGCGCGTGCAGCAGCTGGTGCTGGGTCGGCTCGACGACATCCTCAGGCCGCACGGGCTGACCTTCGCGCGCTACGAGGCGCTGGTGCTGCTCACCTTCTCCCGCGCGGGCGCGCTGCCCCTGGGCAAGATGGGCCGGCGCCTGCAGGTCCACCCCACCTCCGTCACCTCGATCGTCGACCGCCTCGAGCGGTCGGGCCACGTGGTGCGGCGGCCGCACCCCGAGGACGGCCGCACGGTGCTGGCCGAGATCACCCCCCAGGGCCGGGCGGTGGTCGAGGCGGCGACCGCCGACCTGGTCGGGGCCGACTTCGGGCTGGGCGCGATGGCGCCCGAGGACCTGGCCCGGCTGTCCGAGATGCTGCGCCCGGTCCGGGCCTCTGCCGGGGACTTCTGACCGCCTGGGACAATCGGGCCATGACGATGCCGTTCTCCCGTCCTGGTGCCATCGACCTGTCCGCGCTCAAGCAGCCCGCTCCCCGCCCCGCGGGGCCCGGTGGCGGACCCTCTGGTGCCGGAGGTGCGGGGGGCCGCTACGCGCTCGACGCCGACGAGCAGAACTTCCAGTCGCTGCTCGAGGCCTCGATGACCGCCCCGGTCGTCCTGGTGGTGCACAGCGCCTCGCGGATGCCGGCCAGTGCGCAGCTGGCCGACGACCTGAGCGCGATCGCCGACGAGCTCGACGGGCGCATCCTGGTCGGCCGGGTCGACGCCGACCGCCAGCCCTCGATCGTGCAGGCGCTGCAGGTGCAGTCGATCCCGTTCGCCGCGATGGTCCTGCAGGGCCGGCTCGCGCCTCTGCTCCAGGACGCCCCGCCGCTGGCCGAGCTGCGGCCGATGATGGACCAGCTGGTCCAGCAGCTCGCCTCGCAGGGCATGACCGGGCGTCACCAGCCCCAGGGCGAGGAGGCCCCGGTCGAGGAGGGGGAGGAGCCGGTCGCCGACCCGCGCTACGCCGCGGCGGAGGACGCCCTCATGGCCGGTGACCTCGACACCGCGATCGCGGAGTACGAGCGCCTGCTCGCCGAGAGCCCCGCCGACACCGAGGCGTCGGTCGGCCTCTCGCGGGCCCGCCTCATGCAGCGCACGACCGGGGTCGACCTGGCCGCGGCCCGCCAGGCGGCCGCGGCCGCCCCGGAGGACCTCGAGGCCCAGCTCCTCGTCGCCGACCTCGACCTGCTCGGCGGTCACGTCGAGGACGCCTTCCGGCGGCTGCTGGACGTCGTACGCCGGTCGGCGGACGACGAGCGCACCACGGCGCGACTGCACCTGATCGAGCTGTTCGCGGTCGTGGGCGACGACGACCCCCGCGTGCTCAAGGCCCGGCGCGACCTCGCCTCGGCGCTGTTCTGAGCACCAGGCTCGTCCCGGTGGCGGCTCGCTCTTCCCGGTGCGGCTGCGCGCGGTCCGACCGCGCCGTGGCCGGGTCGGGTGGTCAGCCGACCGGGCGGCCGGACTCGGTGTAGACCGGCCCGGCGCCCGCCTCGAGCGACGCCAGCGCGCTGTCGATGCGCCGGGCGGTGAAGTCGGCGCACAGGTGGTGGACCTCCGCGGGCGTGCACCAGGCCGCGCGCCGGATCTCGCGGGCCTGCGGGCGGATCGAGTCGGAGATCGACGGGTCGTGCAGGCCCCCGTCGAAGACCAGGCACACCGCGTCGTCCCAGCCGCCCCACGGCGGCAGCCAGTCCGACAGCAGCAGCGACCCCGGCGCGATGCTGAGCGCGAGCTCCTCCTCCACCTCCCGGAAGGCCGCGAGACGTGGCGACTCGTTGACCTCGACGACGCCGCCGGGCAGGTCCCAGTCCTGCTTGTAGGTCAGGTGGCACAGCAGGACGCGGCCCTCGGTGTCGCGCAGCAGCGCCTGGGCGATCGCGCGCTTGCGGGGCAGGAACGAGTTGAGCAGCGCGCGGAACCCGCGTCCGCCGCGGCTGACCGGCGCGTCGGTGTGCAGCCGCGCGAACACCACGCGGTCGAGCCGGCCGTCGTCGCCCTGGACCGCGCCGCGGCGCACGCCCTCGCGCTGCAGCCCCGCCCAGGTCGCGATGCGCGCGGCCTGGTCGTCGTCGGGGTCGACCAGGGCCTCGACCCGGGCCTGCTTGAGGTCCTCGAAGGCCACCCGGACCTGCTCGCGCACGGCGGCGCTGGCGGACTCGAAGCCGGCGGACTGCACCTCGCGCGACCACCTGACCCGCGACACCCCGTTGCCCACCGGCTCGAGCTGCACGCCGTGGCTGACGATGCCGTCCGGGATGTCCTCGGTCACGCTGTCGACCCTAGCCGTCGTACCTCAACCAGACCGCGCTCAGCGCGGGCACCATGACCTGGGCCGACGCCGGCAGCCCGTGGCTCGGGGTGTCGGTGGCCTCGACCCCGCCGAGGTTGCCCTCGCCCGCACCGCCGTAGACGCCGGCGTCGGTGTTGAGCACCTCGGTCCAGCGACCCGCGAACGGCAGCCCGACCGTGTAGCCGTGGTGGCCGATGCCGGAGAAGTTCGTCAGGCAGGCCAGCAGGTTGCCGTCCTGGTCGCTGCGCAGCCAGGAGAAGACGTTGCCGTTGGCGTCGTTGGCGTCGATCCAGCGGAAGCCCGACGGGTCGGAGTCCAGTCGCCACATCGCCGGGTTGTCCTTGTAGGCGGCGTTGAGGTCGTCGACCAGGCGCAGCAGGCCCGCGTGCATCGGGTCGTCGAGGTGCCACCAGTCCAGGTCGCGCTCCTCGGCCCACTCGCGGTCCTGGCCCAGCTCGCTGCCCATGAACAGCAGCTGCTTGCCGGGGTGCGCCCACATGAAGGAGAGGTACGCGCGGAGGTTGGCCAGCTGCTGCCAGCGGTCGCCCGGCATCTTGCGCAGCAGCGACCCCTTGCCGTGCACGACCTCGTCGTGGCTGATCGGCAGGCAGTAGTGCTCGGCGTAGGCGTACATCATCGCGAACGTCATCTGGCCGTGGTGGTAGCCGCGGTAGATCGGCTCGTGCGCGACGTAGCCGAGGCTGTCGTGCATCCAGCCCATGTTCCACTTCAGGGAGAACCCGAGACCGCCGAGGTGGGTCTCGCGGGTGACCCCGGGCCAGGACGTCGACTCCTCGGCGACGGTGACCGCCCCCGGGTTGCGGCGCAGCGCGGTGGCGTTGAGCTCCTGCAGGAAGGTGACCGCCTCGAGGTTCTCGCGCCCGCCGTAGATGTTGGGCGTCCACTCGCCCTCGTTGCGGGCGTAGTCGAGGTAGAGCATGCTCGCGACGGCGTCGACGCGCAGGCCGTCGGCGTGGAACTCCTCGAGCCAGTAGAGCGCGCTGGCGACCAGGAAGTTGCGCACCTCGGCCCGGCCGTAGTCGAAGATGTAGGTGCCCCACTCGGTGTGCTCGCCGCGCTGCGGGTCCGGGTGCTCGTAGAGCGGGGTGCCGTCGAAGCGGGCCAGGGCGAAGGCGTCCTTGGGGAAGTGCGCGGGCACCCAGTCGAGGATCACTCCGATGCCGGCGGCGTGGAAGGCGTCGATGAGGAAGCGCAGGTCGTCGGGGTCGCCGAAGCGCGCCGACGGCGCGAAGTACGACGTCACCTGGTAGCCCCACGAGCCGCCGAACGGGTGCTCCATCACCGGCAGCAGCTCGACGTGGGTGAAGCCGCGGTCGCGGACGTAGTCGACCAGCTCGGTGGCCAGGTCGCGGTAGGAGCGGCCGAGCTTCCACGAGCCGAGGTGCACCTCGTAGACCGACATCGCCTCGCGGTAGGGCTCCTTGGCGGCCCGCTCGGCCATCCAGTCCGCGTCGCGCCACTCGTAGGACGAGTCGTGCACGACGCTGCCGGTCGCGGGCGGCACCTCGGTGCGCGTCGCCATCGGGTCCGCCTTGTCGCGCCACTCGCCGTCGGCGCCCAGCACGGAGTACTTGTACGTCGTGCCGCTGCCCGCGTCGGGCACGAACAGCTCCCAGACACCGGACACGCCCATCTGACGCATCGGGTGCTCCCGGCCGTCCCACGAGTTGAAGTCGCCCTTGACCCGGACGCCCCGCGCGTTGGGCGCCCACACCGCGAACGAGGTGCCCGACACGGTGCCGAAGGGACCGTCGTAGCGCCGCACGTGGGAGCCGAGGACGTCCCACAGCTGCTCGTGGCGGCCCTCGTTGATCAGGTGCAGGTCCATCTCGCCGAGGGTGGGCAGATAGCGGTAGGCGTCGTCGAGCAGGTGCGGGACGCCGTCGGCGTAGGCCACCTCGACGCGGTAGTCGGGGACCTCGGGCACGTCGAGCTCACCGGCCCACACGCCGTGCTCGACGTGCGTCAGGTCGACGCGGTCGGCGTGGTCACGGCCCCACACGACCGTGACGCGCTCGGCCAGCGGCTTGAGCACCCGCACGGTCACCCCCTGCGGGTGCGGGTGGGCGCCGAGCACGGAGTGCGGGTCGCCGTGACGGCCATCGACGAGCAAGGCGAGCGTCTCGCTGCTGAGCGCGGTGTCGTGGGACTGTGCAGCCATGGAAGTGACCTCCAGGTCGTGGTGCGGGTCGTCGGGTCAGGAGCCGGCGAGCCGGTGCAGGGCTGCCAGGGGGATGGGCAGCCACGGCGGCCGGTTGCGGGCCTCGTAGACCGCCTCGTAGACCGCCTTGTCGACGGCGTAGGCGGTGAGCAGGGCGTCGTCGAGGTCCTCGACGCACACCTCGTCGTAGCCACGCAGGAACGCGTTGACGTTGCGCTCGGCCCAGTCGCGGGCGTCCTGGGCGGAGGACCGGTCCTCGTCACCCACGGCGTCGATGCGGTCGCGCAGGCTGCCCTCCGCGGCGTAGTCGAAGGACCGGAGCATGCCGGCCACGTCGCGCCACGGGCTGTCGGGGCGGCGTCGCTCCTCGAGCGGCTTGGCGGGCTCGCCCTCGAAGTCGATGATCTTCCAGCCTCGGACGGTGCGCAGGGTCTGGCCCAGGTGCAGGTCGCCGTGGACGCGCTGGACCGTGACGGGGGTCGGCACCTGGCGCACCGCCTCGAGCAGCGGTCGCAGCGACGGTGCGAGCTCGCGGAGCTCGGGCACCGCTCGCGCGGCGGTGTCGAGGCGGCCGAGCATCGCATCGGCCAGCCCGCCGAGGTCCTCGGGACCCCACTGCTGGGTCCCGAAGGCGCGCGCCATCGTCTCGTGGACCTCGGCGACCGCGACGCCGAGGCGGTGGGCCTCGCCGGCGAAGTCGCCGCCGGAGCTGCGCGCGGTCGTGTCGTCGTCGGCCAGCAGCGTGCGGAGGCTGGCCAGGGCCAGGCCCCAGCCGTCGCTGGCGGTGGTGAGGAACTGCTGCAGGATGCCGAGCTGGATCGGCTCGTCGCCCTCGCCCGCCGGCGCCTCGGACCAGCCGTAGAGCGCGGCGACGTGGTCGCTGCCGCCCTCGGTCAACGCCGCCAGGATCTCGACGTCGGGGTTGACCCCGGGCGTCACCCGGCGGAAGACCTTCATCAGCGCGCTCTCGCCGAAGATCACCGAGCTGTTGCTCTGCTCGCCGCTGAGCAGCGCCGAGCGGGCCTCGACGTCCAGGTCGGGCTCGCCGACCAGACGGAAGGTCATGGACTCCCCTTCGCCGGCAGCGCCCTCGCAGAAGCCGCGCAGCCACAGCGCCATCGCGTGGTGGTCGTGCACCGCGTCGTAGGCGTGCACCTCGCCGAGCTCCTCGTCGGTCCACGTGCCGACCAGCGCGTGGGCCAGGTCCTCGCGCGGCTCGGCGTAGTAGGACAGCGGGACCTGGTAGAGGTCGGTGCCGCCGTCGGGGCCGGCCACCTCGACCAGCTCGACGGCCACGTGCAGGGTCTCGTCGGAGGCGTCGGTGGGCACCTGCACGGTGCGGACGCCCCGCACCTCCACGTCGTGCCCCTTGCCGGAGTACCAGCGGGCGGTGGCGAGGTACGCCGCGAGCTGGGTCTCGCGCTCGGTGACGGTCACGGGGCGCCTCCTGCCTCGATGCGGGCCGACGACGGCAGCCGGAACCAGTAGAACCCATAGCCGCTCAGGGTGAGCAGGTAGGGCAGCTCGCCGATCTGCGGGAACCGCGCGCCGCCGAGCAGCTCGACCGGGACCACGCCCTCCCAGCGGCGCAGGTCGAGCTCGACCGGCTGCGGGAAGCGCGAGAGGTTGTTGATGCACAGGACGGTGTCGCCGTCGTACTCGCGGGCGAAGGTGAGCACGCTGGGGTTGGAGCCGCCGAGGTCGCGGAAGCCGCCCAGGCCGAAGGCCGGGTGGTTCTTGCGGACGTGGAGCATGCGCCGCGTCCAGTGCAGCAGCGACGAGGCGTTCTCCATCTCGGCCTCGACGTTGACCCGCTGGTGGCCGAAGACGGGGTCCTGGATGACGGGCAGGTGGAGCCGCCCCGGCGTCACCTTGGAGAAGCCTGCGTTGCGGTCGGCGGTCCACTGCATCGGGGTGCGGACGCCGTCGCGGTCACCGAGCCAGATGTTGTCGCCCATGCCGATCTCGTCGCCGTAGTAGAGGACCGGTGAGCCCGGCAGCGAGAGCAGGAGGGCGTTGAACAGCTCGATCTGGTTGGTGTCGTTGTCGAGCAGGGGCGCCAGCCGGCGCCGGATGCCGATGTTGGCCTTCATGCGGGGGTCCTTGGCGTACTCGCCCCACATGTAGTCGCGGTCCTCGTCGGTGACCATCTCGAGGGTGAGCTCGTCGTGGTTGCGCAGGAAGATGCCCCACTGACAGTTGTCGGGGATCTCCGGGGTCTGCTCCATGATCTCCGAGATCGGGAAGCGCGACTCGCGCCGCACCGCCATGAAGATGCGCGGCATCACCGGGAAGTGGAAGCACATGTGGCACTCGTCGCCGCCCTCGTCGAACGCGCCGAAGTAGTCGACGACGTCCGAGGGCCACTGGTTGGCCTCGGCGAGCAGCACGCGGCCGGGGTACTTCTCGTCGACGAAGCGGCGCACCTTGCGCAGGAACTCGTGGGTCTCGGGGAGGTTCTCGCCGTGGGTGCCCGGCCGCTCGTAGAGGTACGGCACCGCGTCGAGGCGGAAGCCGTCGAGTCCCATGTCGAGCCAGAAGGACATCGCCTCCAGCATCGCGTCGTGGACCTCGGGGTTGTCGAAGTTGAGGTCGGGCTGGTGGTGGAAGAAGCGGTGCCAGTAGTACTGCTGGCGGACCGGGTCCCAGCTCCAGTTGGAGGGCTCGGTGTCGACGAAGATGATCCGGGCCTCGGAGTAGAGGTCGTCGGAGTCGGACCAGACGTAGAAGTCGCCGTAGGGCCCCTCCGGGTCCTTGCGCGACTCCTGGAACCACGGGTGCTGGTCACTGGTGTGGTTCATGACGAAGTCGATGATCACCTTGATCCCGCGCTCGTGCGCGGCGTCGAGGAACTCGTGGAAGTCCTCGACCGTGCCGATGTCCGGCAGGATCGCGGTGTAGTCGGCCACGTCGTAGCCACCGTCTCTCAGGGGGCTGGAGAAGAACGGCGGGACCCACAGGCAGTCGACCCCGAGCCATTGCAGGTAGTCGAGCTTGTCGGTCAGGCCCTTGAAGTCGCCGGTGCCGTTGCCGTCGGCGTCGTAGAACGACCGGACGAGCACCTCGTAGAACACCGCGGTCTTGAACCAGTCCGGCGTCTCGTTGAGCGGCTCGAGGGGGGGACTCGGCGGGGCGACGGGCTGCGCGGCGTGGTCATGGGTCGGGATGGGGGTGGGCTGCTCTGCCATCAGGCCGAGGTGCTCCTCACGGTCAGGATGTGGGCGGGTTCGTGGAACGGGTCGAGCCGCACGTAGTTGTGCTCGCCCCAGGTCCAGTCCTCCCCGGTCACCTCGTCGTGGACGACGAACCGGTCCTGCCACTCCATCCCGAGGGAGGGCAGGTCGAGGTGGACGGTGGTCTCGTGGGTCTGGTGGGGGTCGACGTTGACGACCGCGATCACGGTGTCGCGCACGCCCTCGCTCACGGTGCTCTTGGAGAAGGCCAGGACCGCCCCGTCGTCGGACCCGTGGATGCGGAGGTTGCGCAGCTCCTGCAGGGCCGGGTGGGCGCGACGCAGCTGGTTGAGGCGCGTGATGTACGGCGCCAGGGAACGACCCTCGGCCTCGGCCGCCTTCCAGTCGCGGATGCGGATCTGGAACTTCTCGGAGTCGAGGTACTCCTCCGCGCCCGGCCGCAGCGCGAGGTTCTCGCACAGCTCGTAGCCGGCGTACATCCCCCACGACGGGGAGCCGAGCGCGGCGAGCACGGCGCGGACCTTGAACGCGGGGCGGCCGCCGTCCTGGAGGTAGCCGGGCAGGATGTCGGGGGTGTTGACCCAGAAGCTGGGCCGCAGCACGTGGGGGGTCTCCTGCGAGACCTCGGTGAAGTACTCCTCGAGCTCCCACCGGGCGTTGCGCCAGGTGAAGTAGGTGTAGCTCTGGTGGAAGCCCACCATCGCCAGGGCCCGCATCATCGCCGGCTTGGTGAACGCCTCGGACAGGAAGACCACGTCGGGGTCGGTCCTGCGGACCTCGCCGAGCAGCCACTCCCAGAAGGCCACCGGCTTGGTGTGGGGGTTGTCGACCCGGAAGACCCGGACGCCGTGGTCCATCCAGTGGCGCACGACCCGCAACGCCTCGTGGTAGATGCCGTCGGGGTCGTTGTCGAAGTTGATCGGGTAGATGTCCTGGTACTTCTTCGGCGGGTTCTCGGCGTAGGCGATCGTGCCGTCGGCCCGCGTGGTGAAGAACTCCGGGTGCGCGGTGGCCCACGGGTGGTCGGGCGCCGCCTGGAGGGCGAAGTCGAGCGCGACCTCGAGGCCGACCTCGCGTGCCCGGGCCACGAAGTGCTCGAAGTCCTCCAGCGTGCCGAGGTCGGGGTGGACCGCGTCGTGGCCGCCCTCGTCGGACCCGATCGCCCAGGGCGAGCCGACGTCGTCGGGCCCGGGCGTCAGCGTGTTGTTGCGGCCCTTGCGGTTGACCTTGCCGATCGGGTGGATCGGCGGCAGGTAGATGATGTCGAAGCCCATCTCGGCGACCGCGGGCAGCCGCTCGGCCGCGGTGCGGAAGGTGCCGGAGGCGACCTGGCCGGTCTGCGGGTCCTGCGTCGCACCCTCCGAGCGCGGGAAGAACTCGTACCACGAGGAGAAGAGCGCGAGCCTGCGGTCGACGAACAGCGGGAACGGTCCCTCGACGGTGACCAGGTCGCGCAGCGGCTCGGCGTCGAGGACGGCCTGCACGGCCGGGGAGAGGCCGGCGCCCAGCCGGACCGCGTCGGGCCGACCCGTGTCCGCCAGTCCGGCGATCGCGTCGCGCAGCACCTGCGTCGACGCCGGGTCCTCCGCGCCGTGCTGGTCGATCCAGCGCTGCAGGAGCAGCTGGCCCTCGGTGAACATCAGCTCCACGTCGATGCCGGCGCCGACCTTGATCTCGGCGTGGTGCTCCCAGGTGGCGAACGGGTCGCTCCACCCGTGCACCTCGAAGCCCCACGCGCCCTCCTGGTCCGGGCGCACCGTCGCGCGCCAGCCGTCGGGGGCGTCGTCGGGGTTGCGGCGCATGCGCACCGGCGCCCGGCGTGAGCCGTCGGGTGCGACGAGCACGACCTCCGCGCTGAGCGCGTCGTGCCCTTCGCGGATCACCGTGGCGGTGACCTCGATCTCCTCACCGACCGCCGCCTTGGCGGGATAGGCGCCCCCGGCGAGCTGGGGCATGACGTCGAGGACCGGGATTCTTCCGACCATGGCTCCACCCTGCCCAAACCGGCGAAGAGCATGCAACGTCGGGAGGCGGCGTACGCCGGAACGGCGAGAAGGACGAGGAGCGAGGCGGCGCGGCGCCGCATGGGCCTCGGCGGGAAGGGCCGGATCGGATCGGTCCTGTTGTGCCGAACGCTTGGATCGATCCAACAATGTGGGCTAGCGTGACGCCGTGCGCGCGATCCGACGTTTCACCGTCCGCCCTGTCCTCCCCGAGTCGCTCCTCCCGCTGGGGGAGCTGGCCGGCAACCTGCGGTGGTCCTGGCACCCCCCCACGCAGGACCTCTTCGCCTCCATCGACGAGGACCTGTGGCGCCGCAGCCGCTTCGACCCGACCCGGATGCTCGGCCTGGTGCCGACCGCCCGGCTCGAGCAGCTGGCCGCGGACACGGGCTTCACCGAGCGGCTGGCCGCGGTCGAGGCCGACCTGCACGCCTACCTCGACGAGCCCCGCTGGTTCCAGTCCCTGCCCGACGGCGCCCCGCGCGGCATCGCCTACTTCTCCCCGGAGTTCGGCATCACCGCCGCCCTCCCGCAGTACTCCGGCGGCCTCGGCATCCTGGCCGGTGACCACCTCAAGTCCGCCAGCGACCTGGGCGTGCCGATCATCGGCGTCGGCCTGCTCTACCGCCACGGCTACTTCAAGCAGTCGCTCTCCCGCGAGGGCTGGCAGCAGGAGACCTACCCCGTCCTCGACCCCGACGAGCTGCCGATCTCGGTGCTGCGCGAGACCGACGGCTCGATCGCCAAGGTCACCGTCGGCATGCCCGAGGGCCAGGTCGCCACGGCCCGCATCTGGGTCGCCCACGTCGGTCGCGTCCCGCTGCTGCTCCTCGACACCGACGTGGAGGAGAACAACGAGGTCCTGCGCGACATCACCGACCGGCTCTACGGCGGCGTCAGCGAGCACCGCCTGCGCCAGGAGATGCTCCTCGGCATCGGTGGCGTGCGCGCGATCCGCACCTTCACCCGCCTGACCGACCGGCCCGCTCCCGAGGTGTTCCACACCAACGAGGGCCACGCCGGGTTCCTCGGCCTCGAGCGCATCCGCGAGCTCACCGAGGAGCAGGGGCTGGACTTCGACGCCGCCCTCGAGGTCTCCCGCGCGGGGACGGTCTTCACCACCCACACCCCCGTGCCCGCGGGCATCGACCGCTTCCCGCGCGACCTGATCACGCAGTACTTCGGCGGCGAGAACGCCCAGCCGGGCGTCCCGGTCGAGCGCGTGCTGTCCCTCGGCACCGAGAGCTACGAGGGCGGCGACCCCGGCGTCTTCAACATGGCCGTCATGGGCTTTCGCCTGTCCCAGCGCGCCAACGGCGTCTCGCAGCTGCACGGACAGGTCAGCCGCGGCATGTTCGGCGGCCTCTGGCCCGCCTTCGACGAGTCCGAGCGGCCGATCGGCTCGATCACCAACGGCGTGCACGCCCCGACGTGGGTGGCTCGCGAGATCTTCGAGCTCGCCCGCGAGATGGGCGTCGACCCCGGCAGCCAGCCCGGCGCGGACACCCCCGAGCGGGTCTTCGAGGTGGCCGACGAGGTCTCCGGCCAGCGCATCTGGTCGATCAAGCGGACGCTGCGCGAGCACCTGGTGCAGGACGCCCGCCGCCGGCTGCGCGAGTCCTGGCTCGTCCGTGGCGCCTCGAGCGCGGAGCTGAAGTGGATCGACAACGCGCTCGACCCCGACGTGCTGACGATCGGCTTCGCGCGCCGCGTGCCGTCCTACAAGCGGCTCACGCTGATGCTGCGCGACCCCGCTCGGCTCAAGGCGCTGCTGCTCGACCCCGAGCGTCCCGTGCAGCTGGTGATCGCGGGCAAGGCGCACCCCGCCGACGACGGTGGCAAGCGCCTGATCAACGAGATCGTCCGCTTCGCCGACGACCCCGAGGTGCGGCACCGCATCGTCTTCCTGCCCAACTACGACATCGCGATGGCCCAGCCGCTCTACCCCGGCTGCGACGTCTGGCTGAACAACCCGCTGCGTCCCTACGAGGCGTGCGGCACCTCGGGCATGAAGGCCGCCCTCAACGGCGGGCTCAACCTGTCCATCCTCGACGGCTGGTGGGACGAGTGGTACGACGGCAACAACGGCTGGGCGATCCCCTCCGCCGACGGCGTCGAGGACCCCGACCGGCGTGACGACCTGGAGTCGGCCGCGCTCTACGACCTGATCGAGAACGACGTGGCGCCGCGGTTCTACGACCACGACGACGACGGCGTCCCGCAGCGCTGGCTGGAGATGGTCCGCCACACGCTGCGCTCGCTCGGCCCCAAGGTGCTGGCCGACCGCATGGTGCGCGACTACGTCACCACGCTCTACCAGCCCGCCACCGAGTCGGCCCGCGTCCTCAACGACGACTACAAGGGCGCGCTCGAGCTCGCCGCGTGGAAGGACCGGGTGCGCACCGCCTGGGACGGCGTGCGCATCGACCACGTCGACTCCAGCGGCGTCGGTGACTCGCCCGAGGTCGGGGCGGTCATGCAGGTGCACGCCTTCGTCACGCTCACGGGCCTGAGCCCCGAGGACGTCGACGTGCAGGTGCTGCACGGCCGCGTGGGCGAGTCCGACACCCTGCGCGACCTGCAGGTGACGACCCTGCGGCTGGCCGAGTCCTACGAGGCCGACCGCCACCGCTACGAGGGCGAGGTGACGCTGGTCAGCAGCGGGGCGTTCGGCTACACGCTGCGGGTCGTGCCGCGCAACGCCCACCTCGCTTCGGTCGCCGAGCTCAACCTGGTCACCCTGCCGGCCTGAGCCCTGCACCTGGCCGGGCCGGGCCGGGGTGAGGACGCCCCCGGCCCGGCCGATGCTTCCTACGGTCGAGTCGTCAGGTCGCGACGAGCATCAGGACCACGTCGGTCAGGGCGATGAGCACGGCCGCGAGGAAGGGGATCCGGCCGCGGCCGAGCACGACCACCCCGGCGAGCACGCAGACGAGGACGAGGCCTGCGATCGAGGCGGCCCGGCCGGTCCCGACGCCCACAGCGAGCAGCACGGTCGCGACCAGGAGGACGGTGGCGGCGACCGGAGGGATGAGCCGCGCGCCGAGCCGGTGGGGAAGCCCGTGGACGCCGGTGGCTGCGTCGTCGGCGAGGTCGGGCAGCACGTTGAGCAGGTGTGCGCCGACCCCGAGCAGGGCGCCGGCCACCGGGATCCACCAGGCCGGCCACGCGCCGTCGGTCAACGACACGAAGACGACGAGACCACCGAACGAGAACGCGTAGGGGACCCAGGACCACGGTGTCCCCTTGAGGCCGAGGTTGTAGGCCCAGGCGGACGCCACGCAGGCCAGGTGCACCAGACCGGCAGCCCACCCGCAGGCGAGCGAGAGCACGACGGTGGCGACGACGGCCAGCGCACAGGCGGCCAGGACGGTCCGGCGGGCGACGGCACCCGACACGAGTGGCTTGTCGGCCCGGCCGACGTCGCGGTCGCGCGCCTCGTCGACCAGGTCGTTGGACCAGCCGACCGAGAGCTGCCCGGCGAGCACGGCGGCCGCCACCAGGAGGACGCCACCGGGACCCAGGTCGGTCGTCGCCGCGAGCAGCGTGGCCAGCACGACGACGGCGAACGCCGGACCCGCGTGGGCGGCGCGGAGGAGACCCCTCACGCGGGCCGCGCCAGCTGGTTGACCGCGGCGGCGAACACCGCCGGCACCCGGGCGGCCGCGGGCACCAGCCGGTCGCGGACCGCCGCGGACCGCGTCGAGGTCACCAGCGCCTGGGTGAGCAGGTCGTGTCGCCAGCCGAGCCGTCGTGCGCTCCGCTCGTAGCGGCCGGGGCGGCCGGCCACGATCGCGGCGACGGCCGCCTCCGCCTGGGCCAGGCCGAGTGCGATCCCCTCGCCGGTCAGCGCGTCGACGTAGCCGGCGGCGTCCCCGACGAGCAGGACCCGCCCGGCCACGCGGCGCCGGGCGCGCTGCCGGAGCGGTCCGGCACCGCGCACCTCGGAGGAGACCGGCGCGTCGGCGAGGCGACCCGCGAGGGCGGGGAAGGACTGCACCAGCTCGGCCCAGGGGCGACGCTCCCGGGTGAGGACCGCGACGCCGACCTCGTCCGCCGACACCGGCGTCACGTAGGCCTCGCCGACCCTCGACCAGTGGACCTCGACGAAGGACGTCCAGGGCGCCACCGCCAGGTGACGCCGCTGCCCGAAACGGCGCGACGAGCTGACCGGCCGGTCCAGACCGACCAGTCGCCGCACGGGGGAGTGCAGGCCGTCCGCGGCGATCAGGTGGCGCGCGTGCGTGCCGTCGACGACCACCCGGTCCGGCGCCAGCCGCACCGACCGGACCGCCCGGTGCTCCACGGGCACGCCGGCGGCCGTGACGGCGGCGGCCAGCGCCTCGTGCAGCAGGACGCGGCGCACGCCGAGACCGGTGCCGTGGCGGAACGTCGCCTCGGCGACCGCGCCGTCGGCGACGTAGCGGATGCCGGTCAGCGGCCGGCCCGCCGGCTCGACGTGCAAGCGGCGCAGGGCGGCGACCGCCCCGGGCATCAGCCCCTCGCCGCACGCCTTGTCGATCGTCCCGGTGCGAGGCTCGAGGACCACCACGTCGAGCCCGGACCGGGCTGCCTGCAGGGCGACCGCCAGCCCGATCGGGCCGCCGCCCGCGACGAGGAGGTCATGCATCGGCACGGGGAAGCGTCGCCAGCGCCGTGTCCTCGACGCGGATGCGGACGGCCAGGAGGACGGCGTTGGCGAGGGTGAAGGCCACCGCGGTGATCCAGGCGGCATGCACCAGTGGCAGCGCGACGCCCTCGACGACGACGGCGACGTAGTTGGGGTGGCGCACCCACCGGTAGGGGCCCCGGGTCACCGACGGCAGGCCGGGCACGATGATGACCCGGGTGTTCCAGCGGCGGCCCAGAGTCGCGATGCACCACCAGCGCAGTGCCTGGGCGGCCAGCACCAGCAGCAGCATCGTCCACGCGAGCGCCGCGGGCACGTCGGGACGGCGTACCCATGCCTCGGCGAGCATGGCGACCAGGAATCCCGTGTGCAGCACGACCATGACGGGGTAGTGCCCCTGGCCGCTCTCGTGGCCGCCGCGCTCGAGGCTCCAGGCCGCGTTGCGCCGGGACACGACGAGCTCGGCGACACGCTCGAGACCCACGAGGGCCACGAGGACGGTGAAGGCCGCCAGGCTCGTCATGCGGCCCGCACCAGGACGAGCTCGGAGCAGAAGCCGGGGCCCATGGCCATCACCATGCCCCAGGCCCCCGACCGGGGAGGTCGGTCCCGCAGGGTGTCCTCCAGGACGTGCAGGACCGACGCCGAGGAGAGGTTGCCGATCCGCGCCAGGGAGTCCCAGGTCAGCTGGACCGCCGTGCGCGGCACCTGCAGCGCGCTCTCCAGCGCCTCGATGACCTTGGGCCCCCCGGGGTGGCACACCCACCACTCGATGTCGTCGCGGGTGAGCCCGTGGTCGGCGAGGAAGCCGTCGACATCGTCGCGGATGTAGTGGCTGACCACGGTGGGGACCTGCGCGTCCAGCACGATGCGCAGACCTCCGCTGGTCACGTCGAAGCCCATGGTCCGCTCGGAGTCGGGGTAGAGCCGGCTGCGCGTGTCGACCACGCCGACGCCGCCGGTGGCCGCCGGGCCGCCGCGGGCGACGACGGCGGCAGCACCGTCGCCGAAGAGCCCGCTGGCGACCAGGTTGGGCACCGACATGTCGTCGCGCTGCACAGTCAGCGAGCAGAGCTCGACGGCCACGAGCACGGCGACGTCGTCGGGGTGGCCGGCGAGGTGGTCGTGCAGCCGCGCGAGGCCCGCCGCCCCGGCGACGCAGCCCAGTCCGACCAGCGGCATCCGCTTGACGTCGGGACGCATGCCGATCCGAGCGGCGATGCGTGCCTCGAGGGTGGGCACGGCGAGGCCGGTCACGGTCGCGCAGATGACGAGGTCGACGTCGGCCGGGGTCAGGCTTGCGGCCTCGAGCGCGGTGACCACGGCCCGTGAGCCGAGGTCGACCGCGTGCGTGATGAACAGGTCGTTGGCGTGGGTGAAGTCCTTGAGCCCCGCGTAGTCCTCGAGCGGCAGGGCGAGGCTGCGTTGCTCGACCCCGGCGTTGCGGTGGAAGCGACGGAGCACCCGCTCGTCCAGTCCACCCCCGGTCGCGATCACGTCGACGAAGGCATCGGTGATCTGCTCCTGCGGGTAGCCGTGCGCCGGGAGCACCCCGCGGACCGAGAGGATCTCCACGGGCTCACTGCCTTCCGACGTCGGTGACCAGGCTGCGGGCCAGCCCGAGTGCGAGGCGCGGCGTGATCCGACCGTCGCCGAGCCCCAGCTCGACGAGTCCGTCGAACACGGCCCGGTCCCGGGCCGCCGCGGTGAGACCGGCGTGCACGACCGCCGGCCTGCGGGTGAGCACGGAGGCGGTGCACGTGTGCTTGAGGTGCCGGGCGAGCCGACGCCGCACGTCCGAGCGGTAGCCCTGCCCGGCCGCTGCCGGTGCCCCGGACGCGACCGCACGCGCAGCCGCGCGTCCCGCGAGCAGCCCGGTCGCGACGGCGTAGTAGATGCCCTCGCCCGTCATCGGGTTGACCAGCCCTGCCGCGTCGCCGGCCAGGAGGACCGGCCCGTCGGGCTGGTCCCAGCGCCAGCCGGACAGCGGCAGGTGGTGCCCGGTCCACGCCGTGCCGTGCTCGACGTAGCCGGGGAGCAGCAGGTCGAGCTGCTCGAGCAGCACCGCCCGCGTCGGTCGTGGGGCCTTCTCCCGGTCCACCAGCTCTCCGTACCCGACGTTGGACCAGCCGTCACCGCGGTCGAAGGCCCAGGCGTACGCCGGCTGGCGGCGCTCGCCGTACCGGATGACCTGGCGGCCCTCACCTGCGGGCGGGGTGGGCGCGTAGCCGCGCATGGCGAGCGCTCGTCGGCCCTGCCTGTCCCCGCCGAGGGCGGGGCGAACGACCGACTCGGCGCCGTCGGCACCGACCACCACGCGGGACCGGATGCCACCGTCGAGGCTCACCATGCCGTCGGCGGACACGACCCGACGCACGCGGTGACGCCGCAGGACGGCCCCGGCTGCGACCGCGTGCTCGACCAGGCGCGCGTCGAACACCTCGCGGGGGATGACCCACACCGAGCGGCGCATCGTGCCGGCGACCTCGTGGCTGCCCCGGGACAGCTGCAGCCGCTCGACCGGTCGCCATCCGTCGGTGACGACCTCGGCGCCGACCTCGCGCAGGACGTCGGCGACGTGCGGCGCGATGCCGTCGCCGCAGCACTTGTCGCGGGGGAAGTCGGCGCGGTCGAGGAGCAGCACGCGCAGGTGGGGTGCGGCCCGCAGGGCGGCGAGCGCCGCCATGGAACCGGCCGGACCCGCGCCGACGACCGCGAGGTCCCAGACCTCGTCGGAGACCTCGGGCCGAGTCATGTGGCCAAACTAGCCAGGCCGCGCAACGTCCGGCACCGCCGCCCCGGCGGCGCCTCAGTGCTGGCGCAGCAGGACCAGGGAGTGCGGCGACATGGTGAGGCCCTCCCCGGCGTGCACCTCCGTGCCGACCGGGTGGTCCGGGCAGGTGGAGAGGACCACCTCGCCGCTGCCGACCCACGGGTTCTCCATCAGGGTCACCTCGACCGCCACGTCGCGGGCGTTGAACCACACCAGGAACGACCGGTCGTGCTGCTGCTCGCCCTCCGGGCCGGGGGAGCGCAGCGGGTCGCCGGAGACGAACATCCCCAGCGTGCGCAGGCGGCCGTCGTACCAGTCCGGCTCGGTCATCTCGCGGCCCTCGGGGTGCAGCCACGCCAGGTCCTTGGGCCCGCCGGGGATCGTCGGCGTGCCCCGGAAGTGGTGGCGCTGCCGCAGGGCGGGGTGCTCCTTGCGCAGCCGCAGCGCGGCCCGCGCGACCTCGTAGACGTCGAGCCAGGCGTCGTCGGCCCGCCAGTCGACCCAGGAGATCTCGTTGTCCTGGCAGTAGGCGTTGTTGTTGCCCCGCTGGGTGCGTCCGCGCTCGTCGCCGGCGGTGATCATCGGCGCCCCGGACGACAGGCACAGCGTGACCAGCAGGTTGGCCGCCTGGCGCCGGCGCAGGGCCTGGACCTCCGCGTCGTCGGTCTCGCCCTCGACGCCGTAGCCGGACGACAGGTTGTTGTCGGTGCCGTCGCGGTTGTGCTCGCCGTTGGCCTCGTTGTGCTTGCGCTCGTAGGAGACCAGGTCGCGCAGGGTGAAGCCGTCGTGGCAGGTGACGAAGTTGACCGAGGCGTAGGGCGAGCGGCCGTCGTCGGCGTAGAGGTCGGAGGAGCCGGCGAGGCGGGAGGCGACCTCGCGCACACCGGTGCCGTCGCCCCGCCAGAAGTTGCGCAGGGTGTCGCGGTAGCGGTCGTTCCACTCCACCCACGGCGGGGGGAAGGACCCGACCAGGTAGCCGTCCATGCTCGCGTCCCACGGCTCGGCGATCAGCTTCACGTGACGCAGGACCGGGTCCTGGCTGATCGTGGTGAGGAAGGCGCTGCGCATGTCGACCGCGTGGCCGGTGCGCGCCAGCGCGGAGGCGAGGTCGAAGCGGAACCCGTCCACGTGCATCTCGGTGACCCAGTAGCGCAGCGAGTCGAGGATCATCCGCAGTGCGCCGAGGTTGGTGGAGTCGACGGTGTTGCCGCACCCGGTGACGTCCCAGTAGGCGTCACCGCCGGTGCCCGAGCGCTTGTAGAAGCCGAGGTCGTCCAGTCCCCGGAAGGAGTACGCCGGCCCGTCCGAGCCGCCCTCGGCGGTGTGGTTGTAGACCACGTCGAGGATCATCTCGAGCCCCCGCTCGTGGAACCGCTTGACCATCTGCTTGAACTCGGTGACCTGCTGACCGAGGTCGCCGGAGGAGGAGTACGCCGCGTGCGGCGCGAGGAACGCCAGGGTGTTGTAGCCCCAGTAGTTGGTCAGCCCCCGGTCGACCAGGGCCCGTTCGCTGACGAAGTGCTGCACCGGCAGCAGCTCGACGGCGGTGACGCCGAGGTCGGTGAGGTAGTCCAGGACGTGGTCGTGGGCCAGCCCGGCGTAGGTGCCGCGCAGGTGCGCGGGCACCCGGTCGTGGAGCTGGGTGAACCCCTTGACGTGCAGCTCGTAGATCACGGTGTCGCGCCAGCGGCGGCGCAGCTGGGTGTCGCCCTGCCAGTCGAACCGGTCGTCGACCACCACGCACCTGGGCATGCACGGCGCCGAGTCGACCTGGCTGCGCCGGCGGGGGTCGCGGGGCTCGTGGGGGAGCAGCTCCTCGTGCCCGCGCACCGATCCGGTCAACGCGTGGGCGTAGGGGTCGAGCAGCAGCTTGTCCAGGTTGAACCGCAGCCCGCGCTCGGGCGCCCACGGGCCGGCCACGCGGAAGCCGTAGCGCTGGCCGACCGGGAGGCCCGGCAGGGCGCCGTGCCACACCCCGAGCGTGTGCTCGGTCAGCTGGTGGCGGGTCTCGGTGCCGTCCTCGTCGAACAGGCACACCCAGGCCGCGGTCGACTCGGGGGAGAAGACCGCGAAGTTCGTCGCCCGCTCGGTCCAGGTGGCACCGAGCCGCTGATGGTGGCCCGGCCACACGGGGGCTCGCTCGTCGAGGGAGCTCCAGCTCCAGGTGTTCGTCGGCACCCGCCGATTGTGCTCCATCCGCCCCGCGGCGGTGACCGGACCGGCCCGGCTGGTCCGGGCGATCGCTAGGCTCGGCGGCGACCTGCAGGCGAGCGGAGGGGACGGCGACGGAGATGAGCATGGGCGAGTTCGTGCGACTCGAGGTGGAGGACGGCGTCGGGACGATCCGGATCGACCGGCCCAAGATGAACGCCCTCGACGTGCAGGTCCAGGAGGAGATCCGCGCCGCGGCCCTCGAGGCGACCGAGCGCGACGACGTGCGCGCCGTCGTCGTCTACGGCGGCGAGCGGGTCTTCGCGGCCGGGGCGGACATCAAGGAGATGGCCGACATGTCCTACGGCGACATGGTCAAGCGCTCCGGCGCCCTGCAGTCCGCCTTCACCGCGGTCGCCCGCATCCCCAAGCCGGTCGTCGCGGCGGTCACCGGCTACGCCCTCGGCGGGGGCTGCGAGCTGGCCCTGTGCGCCGACCTCCGCATCGCCGCCGACGACGCGACCCTGGGCCAGCCCGAGATCCTGCTCGGGATCATCCCGGGCGCGGGCGGCACCCAGCGCCTGACCCGGCTGGTCGGCCCGAGCAAGGCCAAGGACCTGATCTTCACCGGCCGCTTCGTCAAGGCCGACGAGGCGCTCGCCATCGGCCTGGTCGACCGCCTCGTCCCCGCCGACCAGGTGTACGCCGAGGCCGTCGCGTGGGCGCGCAGGTTCACCCGGGGCGCCGCCCTCGCCCTCCGCGCCGCCAAGGAGTCGGTCGACCGCGGGCTCGAGGTCGACCTCGACACCGGCCTGGAGATCGAGCGCCAGCAGTTCGCCGCCCTGTTCGCCACCGAGGACCGTGCGATCGGCATGACGTCCTTCCAGGAGAACGGTCCCGGCAAGGCCGATTTCATGGGCCGGTGACCCAGGTCCCACCAGGTGAGTGAGTCGGGCACGGCGGGCAGTCGGCGCGCGGAGACCCCCGGCCGTGACCGGGAGGGCCTCGACGCCCGCCGGGTGCGGTCGCTGCTCGCCTCGGCGATCTGGCTCCTGGCCGTCGTCGCGGCGCTGGTGCTGGCCGTGGGCACGCTCCTGGTCGCGCTGCGCGTCGACCTGGACGACCCGGTGGTCAGGGCGATCACCGACCTCGCCGCCCGCCTCGACCTCGGCGAGCTCGTGCACGTCGGTGTCGAGAGGGGCGCCGACGCCGGCGCGCGCCAGGACGCGGTGGTCACGTCCGTGCTGGTCAGCTGGGGCGTCGCCGCGCTGGTCTACCTCGTCGCCGGCACGGTGCTCGACCGGGTGATCCGCCCCGGTGCCTGACCCGCCCGAGCGCTGCCGCAGGTGTAACTCGGCGTCGCACGCCTGTGACTGATCGCACCCGACCATCCCGTGCGACCACCGTGACCCGCGGGTAGCCTCGGACCAACCCGAGACCCGAGGAGGGGCCCACTCAGGGCCGTGCCATGAACATTGTCGTGTGTGTGAAGTACGTCCCCGACGCGACCGGCGACCGCCGCTTCGAGTCGGACAACACCGTGGACCGTGACAACGTCGACGGTCTGCTCTCCGAGCTCGACGAGTACGCCATCGAGCAGGCGCTGCAGATCAAGGAGAAGCTCGGCGACGACACCGAGGTCACCGCGCTGACCGTGGGCCCGGCCGACGCCGAGACGGCGGTGCGCAAGGCGCTGCAGATGGGCGCCGACAAGGGCATCCACGTCTCCGACGACGCGATCGCCGGGTCCGACGCGCTGGCCACCTCCCTGGTGCTGGCCGAGGCGCTGAAGAAGACCGAGCACGACCTGGTCATGTTCGGCATGGGCTCGACCGACGGCGCCATGGGCGTCGTGCCGGCGATGGTCTCCGAGCGCCTGGGCCTGCCCGGCATCACCTTCGCCTCCGAGGTCACCGTCGAGGGCGACACGGTCAAGATCCGCCGCGACGGCGACACCGCGACCGTCATGGTCGAGGCCACGCTGCCGGCGGTCCTGTCCGTCACCGACCAGACCGGTGAGGCGCGCTACCCCTCGTTCAAGGGGATCATGGCGGCCAAGAAGAAGCCGGTCGAGAGCTGGAGCCTGTCCGACCTCGGCGTCGACGCCGAGCTGGTCGGCCTGTCCGCCTCCTGGTCGGCGGTGGAGAGCACCGAGGAGCGCCCGCCGCGCTCGCAGGGCGAGATCGTCACCGACGACGGGGGTTCGGGCGCCACGGCGCTGGTGGGCTTCCTGGCGTCGAAGAAGTTCATCTGACCCCGGCCACCCAGACCCCGAAGCCTCAGAAGGAAACGACAACCATGAGTGAAGTCCTGGTCCTGGTCGACCACGCCGGTGGCACGGTCCGCAAGACCACCAACGAGCTGCTGACCATCGCCCGCAAGCTGGGCGAGCCGTCCGCGGTGTTCATCGGCAAGCTGTCCGACGAGGCGACCGCCGCGCTGAGGAAGTTCGGCGCCGCCAAGATCTACGCCGTCGACGGCAGCCACGTGAACCCCTACATCGTGACCCCCAAGGCCGAGGTGCTCGCCCAGCTGGTCGAGAAGACCTCGCCCGCCGCCGTGCTCGTCGCCTCGTCGGCGGAGGGCAAGGAGATCGCGGCCCGCGTGGCCGTGAAGACCAGGTCCGGCCTGATCACCGACGCCGTCGACGTGGCCGAGGGCGCCGTGACCACCCAGTCGGTCTTCGCGGGCGGCTTCACCGTGACGGCCAAGGTCACCCAGGGTGTCCCCGTCATCGCGGTCAAGCCCAACTCCGCCACCCCGGAGGAGTCCGAGGGTGCCGGCACGGTCGAGGAGATCTCCCCGGAGATCTCCGAGGTCGCCAAGGGCGCGCGCATCGTCGGCGTGGAGCCCAAGAAGTCCTCGGGTCGTCCCGAGCTCAACGACGCCGCCATCGTCGTGGCCGGCGGTCGCGGCACCGGCGGCAACTTCGAGCCGGTCGAGGCCCTCGCGGACTCCCTCGGCGCGGCCGTGGGCGCCTCGCGTGCGGCGGTCGACTCGGGGTGGTACCCCCACTCCTTCCAGATCGGCCAGACCGGCAAGGTGGTCTCCCCGCAGCTCTACGTGGCCAACGGCATCTCCGGCGCGATCCAGCACCGTGCGGGCATGCAGACCTCCAAGACGATCGTCGCGGTCAACAAGGACGAGGAGGCGCCGATCTTCGAGCTCGTCGACTTCGGCGTCGTGGGCGACCTGCACCAGGTCCTTCCCGCCGCGACCGAGGAGATCAACAAGCGCAAGTGAGGCCGTGACCCCGCTAACGTCGGGGCATGGGCCAGCACCGGACGGACCGTCGCCTGCGGGCGGCGGTCCGTCGTGCGTTGGCGGGGGCGGGCTGGGACGTCCGCTCGGTGGGCGACGGCGCGTGGCTGGTCCGCCGCCGCGGCAGCCGCCAGCGCGCCGTCCGGCTGGGTGGGCCCGGTCTGAAGGCCACCCTGGTCTGGGACCGCGAGCGGGTGCGTGCCCGTCCCGCCCGGCTGCAGCAGCGGATGGCGCAGGTCGCGCTGCGCGAGCAGGTGAGCTGGGTGCTGCGCGCCGGTGAGGTCGACTGCGTCGTCGACGCCGGCGCCAACGTCGGTCAGTACGCCCGGCAGCTGCGGCGGTCCGGCTACCGCGGCCGCATCGTGTCCTTCGAGCCGGTGCGGGCGGCGTACGACGAGCTGGCGCGCGCCGCGCGCCACGACGACGCGTGGTGGGTGCGCCACGAGGCCCTCGGAGCCGAGGACGCGACGGCGACGATCCACACGCACGACGGCACGATGAGCAGCCTGCTCGAGGCCAGCGACTTCGGCCGGGGGTGGTCCGCGGGCCTGCGCCGGACCCGTGCGGAGGAGGTCGTCGTCCGCCGGCTCGACGGCGTGCTGCCCGGCCTGCTCGCCGACCTGCCCGCCGGACGGGTCTACCTCAAGATGGACACGCAGGGCTGGGACCCGCAGGTCTTCGACGGCGCGACGGCGGTGCTCGACCGGGTGGTCGCGCTGCAGTCGGAGCTGGCCTGCGTGCCGATCTACGACGACATGCCGCGGCTGCCCCAGCAGTGGGCGGCCTACGAGGCGGCGGGGTTCGAGAGCGCGGGGGTCTTCCCGGTGTCCTTCGACCGCGCCACCGTGCGGGCGATCGAGTACGACGTGGTGATGGTGCGCCCGCAGGAGATGCGAGGCTAGAACAGCCCGACCACGTTGCCGTCGGCGTCGATGTCGATCTGCTCCGCCGCGGGACGACGACCGAGGCCGGGCATGGTCCGCATCTCGCCGGCGATCGCGTAGACGTAGCCCGCGCCGGCGGCCAGCCGCACCTCGCGCACCGGGACGGTGAAGTCGCGCGGGTCGCCCTTGAGCGTCGGGTCGTGCGAGATCGACAGGTGGGTCTTGGCGATCACCACGGGGAGCTCGCCGAAGCCCAGGGCCGTGAAGCGCTCGAGCTCACGCCGGGCCACCGGGGACAGCGCGACGCCGGCGCCGCCGTACACCTGGGTGACGACGCGCTCGAGCTTGGTCTCCAGCGCGTCGGTGAGGTCGTAGCTGCGGTGGAGCTCGACCGGCCCGTCCGCGCACGCCGCCTCCACCTCGGTCGCCAGCGCCTCGGCCCCGGCGCCGCCGTCGCGCACGTGGGTCGAGACGGCCACCCGGGCACCGGCTTCGGTCGCCACCTGCGCCACCGCGTCGAGCTCGCTGGGGTGGTCGGTGGTGAAGGCGTTGACCGCCACGACGACCGGGATGCCGAAGGACCGCACGATCTCGACGTGGCGGCGCAGGTTGGCCGCGCCGGCCAGGACGTCGTCCGGGCTCTCCTCGAGCATGGAGTCCGGCAGCGGCTTGCCGGCCGCTACCTTGTGGCGGCCCGAGTGGGCCTTGAGCGTGCGGACCGAGGCCACGAGCACGGCCGCCGAGGGCGCGAGGCCGGAGATGCGGGTCTTGAGGTTGACGAACCGCTCCGCGCCCATGTCGGAGCCGAAGCCGGCCTCGGTGATGAGGTAGTCGCCCATCCGCGACCCGACCAGGTCGGCGACCACCGAGGAGTTGCCGGTGGCGATGTTGCCGAACGGCCCTGCGTGGACCAGGACGGGCGTGCCCTCGATGGTCTGCAGCAGGTTGGGGGACACCGCGTCCTTGAGCATCACCGTCATCGCGCCCGCGGCACGCAGCTGCTCGGCGGTGACCGGCTCGCCGCCGGTGGTGAAGCCGACGACCAGGCGGCCCAGCCGCGCGCGCAGGTCGTGCAGGTCGCGGCACAGCGCCAGCGCCACCCCCACCTCCGAGGCGGCGGTGATGTCGAAGCCGCTCTGCCGGGGCACTCCGTCGACCCGGTCGCCGAGACCGACCACCACGTTGCGCAGCGCGCGGTCGTTGGTGTCCAGCACCCGGCGCCACGAGATGGAGCGGACGTCGAGGTCGAGCTCGTTGCCGTGGTGCAGGTGGTTGTCGACCATCGCCGCGAGCAGGTTGTGCGCGGCCGTGATCGCGTGGAAGTCGCCGGTCAGGTGCAGGTTGAGGGTCTCCATCGGCACGACCTGGCTGCGGCCGGCCCCGGCGGCGCCGCCCTTGATCCCGAAGGTCGGCCCCATCGACGGCTGGCGCAGGGTCAGCACCGCGCGGCGCCCGCGGCGGGCCAGCCCCTGGGCCAGGCCGACCGCGGTCGTGGTCTTGCCCTCGCCGAGCGGGGTCGGGGTCAGCGCGGTGACGAGCACGAGACGCGCCGGCGGCCGGTCGGCCAGCACCTCGGCGGCCCGGGGCGAGACCTTGGCGACGTGCGCGCCGTACCTCACGAACAGCCCGTCCTCCTCGCGCCCGAGCCCCGCCTCCTCGGCGACCTCGGCGATCGGCCGCAGCCGGGCCGCCCGTGCGATCTCGAGGCTGCTGGGCTGCGCGGGTCCGCCGCTGGGGGAGGTCATGGGTGCATCCTGCACCCCGTGGACCCACGCCGTAGGCTGGAGGACGATGTCCGACCCGTCCCGACCCGCCTACCTCGACCACGCGGCCACCACGCCGATGCGTCCCGAGGCCGTCGAGGTCTTCCGCGAGCAGCTCACGCGCACCGGCAACGCCAGCAGCCTGCACGGCGCGGGTCGTGCCGCGCGCCGGGTCGTGGAGGAGTCCCGCGAGCGGATCGCGGCCGCGCTGGGCGCGCGCCCGGGCGAGGTGCTGTTCACCTCCGGCGGCACGGAGTCCGACAACCAGGCGATCAAGGGCGTGGCCTGGGCCCGGCAGGCCAGTGACCCCGCCCGGGTCCGCATCGTCAGCGCCGCCACCGAGCACCACGCCGTGCTCGACACCCTCGACTGGCTCGCCGAGCGTGGCGCCAAGGTCGACCTCGTCCCGGTCGACCGTGACGGCCGGGTCGACCTCGAGCGCTACACCGCGCTGGTCACCACCGACGCCGAGTCGGTCGCGCTGGTGAGCCTGATGTGGGCCAACAACGAGGTCGGCACGGTCCAGGACGTCCCGGCGCTCGCCGCGCTGGCGCGCGAGCAGGGCATCCCCTTCCACACCGACGCCGTCCAGGCCGTGGGCCAGGTGCCGGTCGACTTCGCCTCGAGCGGCGTCGACGCACTCACGCTGACCGCCCACAAGCTCGGCGGCCCCTACGGCGTCGGTGCGCTGGTCGCCGCGCGCTCGCTGGAGATGACCCCCCTGCTGCACGGCGGCGGCCAGGAGCGCGGGGTGCGGTCGGGCACGCTCGACGTCCCGGCGGTCGCGGCGTTCGCAGCGGCGGTCGAGATCGCGGTGCGCGAGCAGGCGGCGTACTCCGAGAGGCTGCGTGGCCTGCGCGACGACCTGGTCCGCCGCGTGCGCGAGGTCGTGCCCGACGTCGTCCTCAACGGCGACCCGGTCGAGCGACTGCCCGGCAACGCCCACCTGACCTTCCCCGGCTGCGAGGGCGACTCGCTGCTGATGCTGCTGGACCACCAGGGCGTGCAGTGCTCCACCGGCTCGGCGTGCTCGGCCGGCGTGCCGCAGCCCAGCCACGTGCTGCTGGCGATGGGCCGCTCGGCGGCCGAGGCGCGCGGCTCGCTGCGGTTCTCCCTCGGCCACACCTCGGCCCAGGCCGACGTCGACGCGGTGGTCGCGGCCATCGGACCCGCCGTCGAGCGGGCGCGGGCGGCAGGGTTGTGAGGGTCGTCGCCGCCATGTCCGGCGGCGTTGACTCCGCGGTCGCCGCGGCCCGGGCCGTCGAGGCCGGCCACGAGGTCACCGGTGTCCACCTCGCCCTCTCGCGCAACCGCGCCTCGCACCGCACCGGCGCCCGCGGCTGCTGCACGATCGAGGACGCCAACGACGCCCGCCGGGCGGCCGACGTCATCGGGATCCCCTTCTACGTCTGGGACCTGAGCGAGCGGTTCCACGACGATGTGGTCGAGGACTTCACCGCGGAGTACGCCGCCGGGCGCACGCCCAACCCGTGCCTGCGCTGCAACGAGAAGATCAAGTTCGCCGCGGTGCTCGACCGCGCGCTGGCGCTGGGCTACGACGCGGTCGCGACCGGTCACTATGCCTCGGTCCGCACGGGACCCGGCGGCGCCGAGCTGCACCGCGCGGTCGACGCCGCCAAGGACCAGTCCTACGTCCTCGGCGTGCTCACCCAGGACCAGGTCGCGCACTCGCTCTTCCCGCTCGGCGACTCGGTCAAGTCCGACGTGCGGGCCGAGGCGGCGCGGCGCGGGCTGCTCGTCGCCGACAAGCCCGACAGCCACGACATCTGCTTCGTCGCCGACGGTGACACCGCCGGGTGGCTGCACGACAAGCTGGGCTCATCCTCTGGTTCGTTCGTCGACGAGTCCGGGGCCGTGGTCGGCTCGCACGACGGCGCCTTCGCGTTCACCGTCGGGCAGCGGCGCGGCCTGCGGCTCGGGACGCCGGCGGCCGACGGGCAGCCGCGGTTCGTGCTCGACATCGAGCCGGTCTCCGGCACGGTCACGGTCGGCCCGCGGGAGTCGTTGGCCATCGACGGGCTCACCGGGATCCGCCCGCGCTGGTGCGGCGCCGCGCCCGACGGGCCGTTGGAGTGCACCGTCCAGCTGCGCGCCCACGGGTCCGAGCACCGCGCCGTCGTCCGCGCGGACGGGGACTCGGTCTCGGTGCAGCTGCTCGACCCGGCCTCCGGCATCGCCCCCGGGCAGGCGGTCGTGGTCTACGACGGCACACGCGTCGTCGGGTCGGCCACCATCGCCTCCACCCGCCGGGCCGCGGCCCGCGAAGCGGCGTCCGGTTGGGACAGCGCTATGGCGCGTCCCCAACCGGACGAGGCGCGATGAGCGGGGCGAGCGGGGTCGGGTCGCACCCCGGGGACGACCAGTACGCCTATGACGAGGCGCTGCGGCTGGTGCTCGGCGAGCTGGGGGAGAGCGGCGGGCTTCCCTACCTGCCCGAGGTGCCGGGCCGCGGCGCCCATGCCGGCATGGTGGGGCGCACGCTCGCGCTGCTCGACTCCCTCGGTGCGGACCTGCAGCCCGCCGGCTGGCGGCTGACCGGGTCCTCGGGCGGCGGGGTCGACCAGCGTCGCGCCGCGTCGCTGCTCGCCCAGGACCTCGACGCCCTCGAGGAGCAGACCCAGGGGCTCGAGGGGTCGCTGAAGATCCAGGTGGTCGGGCCGTGGACGCTGGCCGCCTCGGTCGAGCGCCCGCGCGGCGACCGGGTGCTCGCCGACCACGGCGCTCGGCGCGAGCTCGCCCAGTCCCTGGCCGCCGGCCTGGCCACCCACCTCGACGACGTGCGCCGCCGTGTCCCGGGCGTGCGCGTGGTCCTGCAGGTCGACGAGCCGGCGCTGCCGTCCGTGATCGCAGGTCGCGTGCCGACCGCGTCCGGCTTCGGGCGGCACCGGTCGGTCGACGCCCCGCGCGCCGCCCCGGCGCTCGAGGAGGTCCTGTCCGTCGCCGAGGACGTCGTCGTGCACTGCTGCGCGCCCGAGGTCCCCTTCGCGCTGCTCGAGCGGGTCGGCGACCCCGGGCTCAGCGTGGACCTCTCGCTCCTCACCGCGGGGGAGTACGACGCCCTCGCGGCAGCCGTCGAGCGGGGGCGGCGGGTGCACCTCGGGGTCGTCCCGTCCACCCACCCCGAGACCGAGCCCACCGCCTCCTCGGTGGCTCAGCAGGTGGAGCGGTTCTGCGACCTGGTCGGGATCGACCCCGCGGCCCTGGTCCTCACGCCGACCTGCGGGCTCGCGGGCGCCGACCCGGCGTGGGCGCAGACGGCCCTGGCCGTCGTACGGGAGGCGGCGCGGGCGCTCGGCTAGAGAGCCACCGTCCCGCCGCGCTCGACGGTCGTCACCCGCGCATCCAGCCCGGCTGTGCGCGCCCGGTCCAGGAAGTTCGAGAGCGGGTCGCGGAAGACCCGGTAGTCGTCGTGGTGCACCGGCACGACCCGCCGCGGCTCCAGCCGGCGTACGGCGTCCACGCCCTGCTCGGCGTCCATCGTCACGGTGTGCAGCAGCACCCGGGTGCCGCCGAGGTGCGCCACGAGCACGTCGATCTCGGGGTGGCGCCGGGCGATCTCGTCGAGGTGGTCACCGGTCAGCGTGTCGCCGCTGAGGTGCACCCGCAGCGTCGGCCGGCCGGGGCGCTCCAGCTCGAGCAGGGTGCCCATCACCGGCGGCAGCAGGGCCCCCATCACGCCGCGGGCGTGGACGCCGGGCAGCGAGGTGGCCCGGAGGCGGGCGTCGCCCTTGTCGAGCACGTGCTGGTCCCAGGTCGTCAGCCCGACGGTGCCGAACCCCCAACGGTGCAGGCGCCGGGCGGCCTGCGGGGTCGTGAGCACGGGCTGTTCGCGCGACAGCTCTCGCCGCGCGACCCGGTCGAAGTGGTCGCCGTGCAGGTGGGAGAGGACGACGGCGTCGAGGCCGGGCAGCTCGGACGGCTGCAGCGAAGGCTCGGTCAGCCGGCGCGACCACAGGCCCTTGCCGAGGTAGGCGCGCTGGCCGCGGTGCAGGAAGTTGGGGTCGGTGAGCACCGTGAAGGGACCAAGCCGCAGCAGGGTCGTCGCGGTGCCGACGAAGGTGAGGGAGTCGTCCACGGCGGTCGGTGCCCGTGGGGGAAGGACCTCAATCGATCGAGACGCGGGGGAGCGCTCGTGCGCGCACA
>CAWEQX010000004.1:0-170031 GCA_963811385.1 uncultured Actinomycetota bacterium
GAGCCCGACGATGCGGTGTCGGACGGTGACAGATGAACCCGTCACCTGCCGCATTCACGCTCAGGACGCGCTGTCGGCAACGCTTGAAAATGAGGCCGATCCGACGCTCGAAAACGAGGCCACCGGTTCGTCGGTTTCTAGTCTGCCGTGTCTTGGGTTCTGATGCTGGGCAGGGTGTCGATTCCGCGGTTGCGTAGCCGGTAGCTGGCGCCCTTCAGGGTGAGGACGTCGGCGTGGTGGACGACGCGGTCGATCATCGCGGCGGCGACGGCCTGGTCGCCGAAGACACCGCCCCAGCCGCTGAAGGGCAGGTTGGACGTGAGGATCAGCGAGGCGTGTTCGTAGCGCGATGAGACGAGCTGGAAGAACAGGTTTGCGGCGTCTTGCTCGAAGGGCAGGTAGCCGACCTCGTCGACGATGATCAGCCCGTAGCGCCGCAACCGGGCCAGCTCTTGCGGGAGTCGTCCGGCGCGGTGGGCGTCGGTGAGCCGGGTGACCCATTCGGTCGCGGTCGCGAACAGCACCCGGTGGCCGTGGTGCGCGGCCGCGATGCCCAGGCCGGTGGCCAGGTGGGTCTTCCCGGTGCCGGGCGGTCCGAGCAGCACGACGTTGCGTGCCTCGGTGAGGAACCCACCCGATGCGAGTGAGGCGATCTGTTGACGCACCGCGGGTTGGGCGTCCCAGTCGAACTCCTCGAGCGTCTTGCGGGAACCGAATCCGGCAGCACGGATCCGCAGCTGGGCGCCCGATGCGTTCCGGGCGGCGACCTCGCGGTCGAGGACGGCGGCGAGGTACTCCTCATGGGTCCAGCCGGCATCGCGGGCGTGATCAGCCAGGCGGGCGGCTGCTTCGGTGATCCGGGGCGCCTTCAACGCACCCGCCAGGTAGGTCAGCTGCTTGAGCGCCTCGCTGGCGTCGGTCTTTGCCTTGGTCGCCATCAGGCCACCTCCTCACCGTCAGTGAGAGCGTCGGTGAGGCCACCGTCGATGAGGCCGAAGGCGCGGTCGTAGTCGGCCAGGTCCCGTGCCAAGCCATCGTGCGGATCCGGTGCCGGTCGGGGGCACTGGAACTGCTCACGCAGGACCTTCGCTGCCGCGACGTGGGCGGGATCGGTGATGGTCATGCCGCGCGCCCAGACCCGGTCATGACCCGCCACCAGGCGCCCTTCGTGGCGAACTTCGACCCGCGACAGGTCCGCATGGACGTCGACGAAGCGACCGATCACGGCGGGGTCGACGGAGTAGTCGGATGAGTCGACGCGGACGTAGTAGTCACGTCCCAACCGGACCCGGTTGACCCACCCGACTGCTGGCGCGAGCGGCGGTAGCGGCAGCATCGCCGTCTTGTCGGCATCGAGCAGGTCGACCGGCCTGGCCTTGATGGTGCGCACGATCCGGGCGTTCGCGAGTCCCAGCCACTCGGCGAACTGGGTGTTGAAGTCGGCCGGCGACGCGAAGTCACGCCCAGGCATGAAGGAGGTCTCGAAGAACCCGTTGCGTCGCTCCACGACTCCCTTCGATTCGGGGTCGTAGGGCTTCAAACGCTGCAGCGTGGTCGCCAGGGTGCCGGTGAACGCCCCGACGCCTTCGGCATGCCGCTTGCCCCTGCCGATGCCGGTCTCGTTGTCCCAGATCAGCCTGCGTGGGACCCGGCCCAGCCGCTGCAGCAGCTCCCACATCCCCAACAGCAGGTCCTGAGTGTGCCGGGTCGGGATCATCTGCCCGACCATGAACCGCGAGTGCGCGGCCGTGATCACCATGACCGGCAATAACGTCTTCGAGCCGTCCTCGAGCGGGATCTTCCTCGGCGGGAACCACAAGTCGCACTGTGCCGCGTCCCCGGGCAGCCACGTCAGCCGATCAGACGGGTCGACCGGCACGTGGTCAGGCCGCAGCCGCCGGACATTGTCCCGGAACCAGGTGATCGACCCGGTCCAGCCGACCCGCTCCGCGATCACCGTGGCCGGCATGTCCGGCGTGGCCTTCAACAGTTGCCGCACCGCCGGCTCGAACGCCGTGAACGACGTCGGCACAGCCGGCCGCTCGTACTTCGGCGGCCGATCCGACACCAACGCCCGCGCAACCGTCGACCGTCCAACACCCAGGTCCCGTGCGACCTGGCGCTGCGGAACACCGTCCGCGACCAGCCGCCGAATCAGAGCCCAATCCTCCATAGAGATCACCCATCCAATCTGTCTGGGTGGCCTCGTTTTCGACCGTCGCTATGGCCTCGTTTTCAAGCGTCGTCGACACGCGCTCGGGACACCCGCCGGATGTCACCCCGGGACGCGACTTCGCGAACACCTTGCACACACATCTCGCACACATCCGGGTATGCAGTACGCAGCCGCTCCCCCGCCCCCCGAGGGTGACGTGTCCCAGTAGTGGTGGTCCTCCCACCGGAAGGACTCACCCCCGCTCGCGCGGGGAGGACCAGTTGATCCGCATCACGACGTGGTCGACCCGGGACTCACCCCCGCTCGCGCGGGGAGGACGCGGTGTTCGCCTTGCCTCTCGGTGCGGGCTTGGACTCACCCCCGCTCGCGCGGGGAGGACAGCGTGAGCGCCATGTCCGACGCCGTCGCATGGGACTCACCCCCGCTCGCGCGGGGAGGACTCGACCGCGGGCCACGTCAGGTGTCAAGGGACAGTAGGAACTGCCCGGGGGCGGACATGAAACCTGCCCGCTGACGGCCATGAGATCTGCCCGGTGGTGGCCACGGGATCTGCCCAGGGGGCTGTGGCCACCACCGACCAGGCTGCTCAGCTCAACGGGCTCACCCCCTGGCCGGCGAGTGCCTGGGTCAGGCGCACGCTGTCGCCGCTGGTCTGGCAGACGTGGGCGTGGTGGAGCAGTCGGTCGACGGTGGCGGTGGCCAGCGTCTTGGGCATGAGCTCGTCGAACCCGGAGGGGTGCAGGTTCGAGCTGATCGCGACCGACCGCTTCTCATAGGCGGCGTCGACGAGGCGGTAGAGGCCCTCGGCTGCGTCGGCGGCGACGGCCAGGAGCCCGATGTCATCGACGATGACCAGGTCGGCCCGCAGGATTCGGGCGATGGCCTTGGTGACGGTGTCGTCCGCACGGTGCCGGCGCAGCAGGACCCCGAGGTCTTCGAGGGTGAACCAGGCGACCTTGAGTCCGGTCTCGACGGCTCGTTGCCCGAGGGCTTCGAGCAGGAACGTTTTCCCGGTCCCGGATGGCCCGCAGACCACGAGGTTCTCTCGCCGGTGGACCCACTCCAAGGTCCGCAGCGCCTGCTGGGTCGGGGCGGGGATCGAGGAGATCTCGGGCTGCCACGCATCGAAGGTTTTCCCGGTCGGGAACCCTGCGGCCGCCCGACGGGTGGCCAGGGCGGAGCGTTCCCGGCCGGCGACCTCCTCGGTGAACAGTGCCTTGAGGACCTCGGCGGGTTCCCAGCGTTGGGCCTTCGCGGTCGCGACGACCTCGGGGGCGTGGCGACGGATGTGCGGCAGCCGCAGCTTGCGCAGCAGCTCCTCCAACTCCGCCGGCAACGGCGGCGCGGTGCTGATGGGGCTCTTTGTCGTCATCGGGTCACCTCGCTGTCGCTGTCCGCGGTGGACCGCTGGCCGAGCCGTGCCCACGCGGCGGTGCCCTGGGTCAGCGAGGAGTCCTCGCTGGCACGGTGCTCACCGGTGCCGGGCTGCCCGGCTCCACGACCATGGTGGTGGTCCAGGATCGAGGAGAGGTCGGCCTCGGCGAACCGGCCATGGACCGCGGCGTGTCCCAGTGCCCAGTCGACCTCGACGGGGTCGAACAGCTTGGCCAACGCGAGCGCCTCGGTCATCTTGACCCGCATCCGCGGCGTGCCCGCGGCAGCGGCCTCGACCAACCACAGGCGGGCGCCCTCGCCCAGGTCGAGGAACTGCGACTCCGCGGCGTTCTTCGCTCGGGGCTGGCGCTCCAGCGGGCCGGACGGCTGGGGTGGGAAGTGTCCGTCATCGATCTTCGGCGTTCCCGGCGTGGCGCGACGGTGGCGGGCGACCTCGATCGGACCGTCGTCGCCGACATGGACGATGACGACCCACTCGTCCTGACCGACCCCGTGGGTGCGGACCCACACTGTTGCACCGAGCAGGGTGTGTGGGACCGAGTACTGGCCGGACTCGAAGGTCACCATCGGGGTGTTCGCCGGCACCACCCTCGTGGTGCCGAACGCGACGGTGTGCGCCACCGCGGGGACCGGGTGCAGCCGGGCTCGTTCCTCGGCGAGCATCTCGACCGGCGGCCGCTTCGTGATCCGGTGGGCACGGGTGTTGACCTTCTGACAGAACGCCTCGCAGGCCGCCTCGAGCTCCGCGAAGCTCGCGTACTCCTCGAGCAGGTTGGTGTCCTTCGGCACGAGGTCGGCCTTGCTGATCTTCACCGACGCCTCGGTGCCACCCTTGGACGCCGGATCTGCAGGCACACAGGTGTGCACCACCACCGAGTAGTGCTCAGCGAACCCGACCAGCTGCTGGTTCCTGACCGGGATCCCGGCGATGTGCTCGACCGTGACGGTCTTCTCGTTGTCGGTCAACACATAGGTCGGCACCCCGCCCAGCCGACGGAACGTCTGGTCCAGGGCGGCGAACACACTCGGCATCGTCTTGTCCCGCAGCGCGATCACGACCCGGAACCGCGACCACGCCAACCACGCCACGAACAGCACCGTCTTGACGCCGTCGACGACGGGGCCGTCGCCGTAGTCGTACTGCAGCCACATTCCCGGCTCGGTCACCCAGGGCCGGTGCACCCGCACATGCCCCGCCCGGTAAGACTGCTTGACCTTTGCGACCGCACGTCGGGTGGTGCGCTCCGAGCCGGTGTAGCCCAGCGCGAGCAGCTTCTCGTGGGCCTTGTCAGCGCGGACCTTGCCCTTGGACCGCTCCACCCACTCCTCGACCTTGGGCAGGTACTCATCGATCAGCTGCGGCCGGGCTGCCGCCTTCTCGAGCTCACCGCCAGCGGCACGGCGGTCCACGTAGTGCTTCACCGTGTGGTGAGAGCAGCCGGCCAGTTCGCCGGCATCACGCAACGACCCGGTCAGGTCGTAGGCATCCAGAATTTTCATGATCTCCTCGGCAGACTTCAACTCATCCCTTCCTCGGGAGCGATAGGGCGCATCAGCACCGCTCATCGCACCCGAGGAAGGGGCCTCAACCGCGCAACGCAGCGAGACAGACGACGTCGTGTCGGGCAGATCCCATGACCGTCAGCGGGCAGTTCTCATGTCCGCCACCGGGCAGCTTCGTGGCCGTCTCCGGGCAGTTTCTCGTGGCCGCCGACAGTCAGGCGCCCCTGGTCGGACTCACCCCCGCTCGCGCGGGGAGGACAAGGTCGTCATCATCGACGACGCCCACCTGTGGGACTCACCCCCGCTCGCGCGGGGAGGACTCGACCCGCCCCAACCGCATCTCGGCCTACCTGGACTCACCCCCCGCTCGCGCGGGGAGGACCTGACAGCAGGGCTCACGGTGGCGTTAGGCATGGACTCACCCCCGCTCGCGCGGGGAGGACCCAGTCCAGCCCGGCACGTCGCCACCGACCCAGGACTCACCCCCGCTCGCGCGGGGAGGACTTCGGGATCGGGCCGGGACCGGGGATCTTCCCGGACTCACCCCCGCTCGCGCGGGGAGGACCTGGCGGGCGCTCATCACTGCCACGTCCGTCGGGACTCACCCCCCGCTCGCGCGGGGAGGACTCGACCCGCCCCAACCGCATCTCGGCCTACCTGGACTCACCCCCGCTCGCGCGGGGAGGACCTGACAGCAGGGCTCACGGTGGCGTTAGGCATGGACTCACCCCCGCTCGCGCGGGGAGGACTTCGGGATCGGGCCGGGACCGGGGATCTTCCCGGACTCACCCCCGCTCGCGCGGGGAGGACCTGACAGCAGGGCTCACGGTGGCGTTAGGCATGGACTCACCCCCGCTCGCGCGGGGAGGACTTCGGGATCGGGCCGGGACCGGGGATCTTCCCGGACTCACCCCCGCTCGCGCGGGGAGGACTGACGAACGCCCGGTCTGGCGGTGACCCTGCGGGACTCACCCCCGCTCGCGCGGGGAGGACTTCGTGACCAGGCTGGGGCGGGCGCTCACCATCCCCTCACCCCCGCTCGCGCGGGGAGGACTTCGACACGTCCCACCACAGGCCCTTGCTGTAGGACTCACCCCGCTCGCGCGGGGAGGACCCGAGTGAGAACGCCACGGACCAGCGTGCCCCGGACTCACCCCCGCTCGCGCGGGGAGGACCGCCCGGCCGCATGGCGGGCCGTTCGCGAGAGAGACTCACCCCCGATCGCGCGGGGAGGACCCCCTGCGCCCACGCCCACGCCTGACCCGGAGGGACTCACCCCCGCTCGCGCGGGGAGGACCTCGACGTCGTCCACCCAGCGACGTCGTCCACGGACTCACCCCCGCTCGCGCGGGGAGGACCTCGTGGTCCGCGCCGAGAACGCCGCGGTGCTGGACTCACCCCCGCTCGCGCGGGGAGGACCCGATGCCCGAGCTCGCCGCCGAGACCAAGGAGGACTCACCCCCGCTCGCGCGGGGAGGACTGCGTCGGGTTGCTCATGGCGGGTCGTGCTCCGGACTCACCCCCGCTCGCGCGGGGAGGACCGACGCTGCGTGTTCGCCAGCCCATCTGAGGTGGACTCACCCCCGCTCGCGCGGGGAGGACGAGGTCACCAAGGGCGTGACCACGTGCGTCGGGGACTCACCCCCGCTCGCGCGGGGAGGACGACCTGTCCACCGGCGAGGACATCCTGTGGGAGGACTCACCCCCGCTCGCGCGGGGAGGACTCGGCCAGCGGGCGGATGACCAGCAGGACCCGGGACTCACCCCCGCTCGCGCGGGGAGGACGGTGCCGGAGATCGTCATCGGGTCGTAGCCGGCGACTCACCCCCGCTCGCGCGGGGAGGACTGCCCGGTCGTCGCCACCGAGTAGGCGTCGTCGGACTCACCCCCGCTCGCGCGGGGAGGACGCTAGTCCCTGATACGTCCCGGGACCAAGAAAGGACTCACCCCCGCTCGCGCGGGGAGGACTCGTCACAGACAGCGAGCCCCTGCGCGCTCTTGGACTCACCCCCGCTCGCGCGGGGAGGACGAGGACGCCGCACCCACAACGGGCTCGCCAAGGGACTCACCCCCGCTCGCGCGGGGAGGACTCCCGCACCGATGGGACCGCCGCGACGGTCGCGGACTCACCCCCGCTCGCGCGGGGAGGACGTAAGCCACTGGTCTGCGCCCCCTACTGGATAGGACTCACCCCCGCTCGCGCGGGGAGGACCGTCGCGCGGACGGCGTTGCGCCACCTGGGCGAGACTCACCCCCGCTCGCGCGGGGAGGACTTCGCCGAGGTCCTCGCCTTGGGCTCGGTCTCGGACTCACCCCCGCTCGCGCGGGGAGGACCGCCACCATCGGATCGGGGAACCCGCTCTGCTGGACTCACCCCCGCTCGCGCGGGGAGGACGAGCCGCACGGCACGGTCGCTGCGGTCTACGTGGACTCACCCCCGCTCGCGCGGGGAGGACGACCTGGGCGCCGCCGACCTCGCCAAGATCCGGGACTCACCCCCGCTCGCGCGGGGAGGACCCGTAGCGTCCCCGCCGGTCACGCAGGTCCACGGACTCACCCCCGCTCGCGCGGGGAGGACGCCAGGCCCGACTGGAACAACCGCATCGACTCGGACTCACCCCCGCTCGCGCGGGGAGGACGCCGACGTCCTTGACTTCCCGAACCCGGAGACGGACTCACCCCCGCTCGCGCGGGGAGGACAACGACACCCCTTCACCTAGGCAGCCCTTGGAGGACTCACCCCCGCTCGCGCGGGGAGGACCTGATCCCGTAGACCTGAGCCCGAGGCTTCGCGGACTCACCCCCGCTCGCGCGGGGAGGACCGGCCAGGTCGGCAGCGGCATCGGCGTGGTGGGGACTCACCCCCGCTCGCGCGGGGAGGACAAGGACGTCATCACCGTGCCCGCCTTGCGGACGGACTCACCCCCGCTCGCGCGGGGAGGACTCGATGCCGATGGCGGGGTCCTCGGCGGGGAGGGACTCACCCCCGCTCGCGCGGGGAGGACTCGTCGAAGGCGTACTGAGCATCGCTTGGAACGGACTCACCCCCGCTCGCGCGGGGAGGACTCGGGCGCGGGCGACTTGACCTCGGGGCCCTCGGACTCACCCCCGCTCGCGCGGGGAGGACGCGTAGTCGTCGGTGATGCTGTGCGGGTTCACGGACTCACCCCCGCTCGCGCGGGGAGGACACGTGAGGTCGCGGGTCGCGGTGTCGGTCATGGGACTCACCCCCGCTCGCGCGGGGAGGACCTCAGGGCGGCCACCGCCGCAGGCACCTGGACGGACTCACCCCCGCTCGCGCGGGGAGGACATTCCGGCAAGGTGACCGATCCAGCCCTTGACGGACTCACCCCCGCTCGCGCGGGGAGGACCGAGGCCAGAGAGGGTGGTGAGGTGCTCGGCCGGACTCACCCCCGCTCGCGCGGGGAGGACGCTCCGAGCCTGACCCCTCCGACCGGCTGGGAGGACTCACCCCCGCTCGCGCGGGGAGGACCCAACGTCCACACCTGTGGCCCACAGCGCGCCGGACTCACCCCCGCTCGCGCGGGGAGGACCTCTACTCCGGGCGCTACGACACGGGCGACCCGGACTCACCCCCGCTCGCGCGGGGAGGACCAATACCCGTAGCGGACTCGCGACCACCTCTGGGACTCACCCCCGCTCGCGCGGGGAGGACCCTTCGTGACCTGCTACTTTAGCGAGAGATCGGCTACATCGGGTCGCGGTCGACCGCCGAACCCGCCCTAGCCGTCAGTTCGTGCTGACTACCAGTCAGGATCCGAAAGCCCGCTCCTGCTTCCGTCGTCGCTGCCCGTCAGTGATGGATCGTGCAGGTCAGCGGCTCGGACCCGACTGATGAGCGCAAGGCCTTGGAAGTCTTCGATGCGGTATCGGCGGTGATCGCCGTAGGTTTCGATCACGTAGCCCTGTTCGGTGTCGGAGCTGCGAATGCAGGCGGCGTACGCCCGCACTGCCTCACCCTCGAGAAGCTCAGTCAGCAAGACCCAGAGTTCCTCACGAACGCGGGTCGTGAGATGGCCGACGTAGATGCCAGGTAGCACCTCCTGCGCCCACTTGTTCATCGCACCTCGGACACCGACAGGCATCAGCGAGCTCACGAAGAAGCAGAGGTCGGCCATGTCACCCGCCGCCGCGGGCGTCGAGGTTGAATCCGGACTCGACCCACACTCCGTCCTTGCCCCACAGGTACAGATCATCCAGTTGCCAACGGCTGTCCGAGGGCTCCTCATCAAACAGCCGGTACAAGTCGTCGACGATCCGGGGTAGAAGTCGTAGCAGGCGGAACTCGTCTCGCAGAGCTCGCATGACATCGTTGCCAGGGTTCATGGACGTCGCCTGTCGAAACGCAAGCGGGATCGTGAACTGCGTCTTGTATAGGTCGGAAATGTCGAGGACGAACGCGCGTGGCGTTCCCTCGTGGACAATTCCCAGTCCTGGGCTCATGCCCAGGCCGGTGATTGTCGCTAGGCAGAGCCCATACAAGGCAGTGTTCGCATAATTGAGTGCTTCGTTGACCGGATCGAGAGGCTCGTCACCGTCCTTGCGCCTGCGCCAGTTCTTGAGGCGGTGCCGACGCGCCTCGGCCTGGTAGAACGCCCGCATTCGCGCGCCTTCCAAACCACGCAGGGTCTCGAGACTGAGGTCGGCCCCGGCGGGAAGCACGCTGTCGGGGAAGCGCATCGCGAACATTTCCTTCGCGGTGCGCATCCGTACTTCGGGATTGGACGAGGCAAACGCCTGCTTGTTGAGCAGCCTGGTGGACCCTGACAGCGCGGAGACGGTCGAGTATGAGCGCACTGCGCCGGCGCCCGTGAACACGAGCGCACACCCGTGACGCGCGAGGGCGGCAGCTGCGGGTGAGGTGATCGAGGTTCCGGGGCCTAGCAGGACACAGGACAGCACGGCCACCGGAAGGTACGTCGTGCGAGTTCCGTGCTCGGTCTCGACCCGGGTGTGTGTGCCGTTGTCGTCCTGCTCGACACGACACTTGTCGAGGTATACGAAGGTCAGCCGATCCCTCATTCGGCTCATCACCAGCCCCGATGGCTGTTTGATCTTGGTGCGGTTCACCGGCTGACCCTGCGGAGGGTCAGCAGACCACAGCCGTAAGCCTTGCTACGGCCGACGCCCTTGCGTCGGACTTCGTCGAGGGCGGCCGCGTCAGTGACCACGGCGACCGCGTCGATGGTGTCGACCACGAGTTTGTGTCCCCCGGTTGCTGTGAGGTCGCGAAAATGGTTGACGAGCACCAGTTCGCCCAGCGCCCCGTCGAGCCGGGCACTCAGCCACTCAGTGATCCCCTCGACGGGTACGACGGCAGCGACCTGCTTCTGGTGGCTGCGGGTTCGCCGAGTTCCGTCGAGCGGCGCCAATCGGACGGTCTTAGTCGCGTCGGAGAACTGCTGGGTGCTGCGGCGCACCGGGTTGACCGCGATCCTGAATACCACTCTCTCCCCCGCCTCTGCCGTCCACGCACGTGCGCTCACCTCAGTTGTGCGGGAGGACTCCGGGGTGAGCTCCGGCCGCACGAGTGACTGCACAAGAACCGTGGGTACGCCGCCCAGGACATCGAGGCGGTACATGATGCCCGCTGCGGCGCGTCGGTGGTCGGCAGGTCCTTCGAGCAGCCGCGGGAAGAGTCGCATCACGCCGCGATGCGCGGCTCGGTGATCAGTCCAGTTGACGTCGCTGAGGGATGCGGCAGGGAACTGAGTCCAGTAGACGCCCGTTCGCGGTTGTGCAGTTGTGTTCGGGTGGTCGCCGTTGGTCAGCGACTCAGATGCTGCGAGAGCCATCTCAGCTGTTCCTCTCGTGTTGTCGTGGGTGGTGTTGCCATCGGGAGGGGGGCTGCGTGATGGAGTTCGTAATCACCGGTGACCTGGTAGACGCGGGTCGGGGCACCGTCGCCGTACCGATCGCGCCTCGGCAGCTGGGCGAAGAGATCCAGAGGACGGCCCGCCCACAGGCCCAGTACGAAGGGAAAGGTCGGCGGACATGCTTTGCGACCTAGATAGGTCATGAATACGGGCTCCTGGATGGCGGTCAGCCACGCCTTTACGGTCTCGTCGTCCGTGTCGAGCGCCACGATGAACTCCGAATGCGACAGGTAGTCCTTGCGGCTGATGGACGTGTAGGAGCCTCCGACGACGTTGCCTCCATCGCGCTTGGGTTCAAGGCGACGTCTCGCGTCAGCGGTGCGGATCTTCTCGGCGCGGTCTGCGATCATCGTGGCCCGGCCAGGGTCGGCGGGTCCTCGGAATCCGGGCAAGGCGTTGAGGGTCTGATAGTCCTCAACGGTGGGGTTGGTGGCCTCGACGCGAACGAACAGCTCGTAACGCGCTCCGATGGCGGCCAAGTCTCGACTGCCGATCGCGGCACCGATGAGTCCGCTCACCGCAGACTTGCGTGGAACCGCCGACGTGGGTATGGCGGTCTCCTTGCTGACCAACAGTCGGTATCCGCTCCACGACTGGAGCGGACCGGCGAGCCGGAGGACAAGGGCCGTCACTGAGCGAAGACCTTCTTCACTGCGAATGCGACGATGTCGTCGAGCGTGTGGACCTCCTCGGCACTGAAGTCGATTGCGGGACTGGAGGCGAGCACGACCGCATCACCGAAGTTGGCCGGGTCGAAGGCCAGTGCTGCAGCCCGCTCAGCAGCTAAACGCCGAGCGCTGGGGGCCTTGTAGCCGCCCTGCTCATCGGGCTCGACAGGTGTCTCGAACTCATAAGCGACTCGTGATCGCTGCTCCTCGGCCAAGAGCACGAAGGGCTGGGTATGCGCGTTGGAATTGGTGAGCCGCCCGGTGGGCAGCGCCTTGACCAGGGTCCTCACGAGCGTGCCGAATTCATTTGGGGCGCTGGGCGCGTCGAAGCCGGACCACGAGCGCCGCAACTGGGCGGGATCGATGGTGAAGGTGCGGTAGTACACGCCGCTGGTGAAGTAAGCGAGGCTGAGGAAGCCGGCACCTGCGTCGACGCGCCCCTCCGATGGTGCGTCATCGACGGCGGTGAAATAGTCGACGGTGAGCGACATGGGGTGCGTGGTGACCGCGTGAGAGACCGCGACGGCAGCCTGGGTGGAAAGGTCTGCGCGCGAGGCGAACATGCGGCCGAAGGCAGCGATGTCGAGGGCCGGCGAGCGGAAGTCAAGGTCGAAGTCGGCCGCGGTCGGTGCGTCGCCGGCTTGCTGCTTCTCTACGATCGCCCGTGCGAGGGTCTCGAGCTCGGCCTGAGCGAAGAGCAGGATGTTGTCCTTGGCGTCGAGTTCGGTCGCACCAGTTTCTGACGCCGCATCGCCCCTGTCGGCCTTCTCCGCCTTGGCGAGGGCGTCGATGACCTTCTTTGCCGCCTGCTTGCCCGCCTTGGGGTCGAATGCCAAACCACGGTCGGTGGCCCACTCTTGGGCGATCTGGGTGACGACCGCGGCGGCGTTCTTGGTGCGCAATGAGCCGCCGTTGGCGACTGTCTCGCGGAAGGCCAGGCGAGCAGGTCGCTTCAGAGATTGCGAGGAGAGACGGGCACGCTGCACGCCACCGTCGAACTGGCTCTTGGGCAGCCCGTCCGAGCCGCGGTTGAGGTTGTGCATCGGCAGCGCGTGAAGGAGGTGGAACGTCAGATACATGAGTGGCTTCCTCTGGGTCCGTGATGCGTGGTGATGGAGGTTGCGATGGATCACGACTACTCGTCGTACGACCCGTAGAAGACGGAGACGACACGGGAGCGGACGCGTCGCGAGGTCGGACTGATTCCGTTGCCCCAGAACACAAGGCTCTGGGCGAGGTCGCGGAAGTCCACTGCGACCCCTGAGCCACCGCAGCGAGTGATGATCTGGTTGAGGACCACGGCAGCGCTCTCGAGGTCTAGCAGGGGCAGAGCGTTGATCTGGCCTGCCATTGCCTCGTTCGATGAGTCGCTGGGGTAGCTGCCGTGCTCACGTTGGTAGAGCAGGGAGAACGCGCGTCCGAGGGGACGCCAGCGTTCGACCGGGCTGGGCTCGAAGTCGAGCACCTGCTTGTTGACGGCGCGGATCGCGGCGGCGCGGCGCGCGCCTATGCGTTGGGCCTCGCCGCGCAGCCTGGTGGTGAACGGCGCCGTAGCGGGTAGCGACAGCGGTTCGGAGGCGGCGACCAGCCCGGTGCGGACGGCCGCGAGCCAGCCGGCGTGAGGGCGGGAGACGTCATTGGCGTTCGCGCGCACCCTGGCCACAGTGACATTCATCAGGTGCAGCTCGGCTCTGCTCTCGGCTGGTGCAGCGCGCCGCTCGGTGCCAGATTCAGCAGTCTGCTCGGTCATACGGCTCCCGTCAGGTCGGCGTCCGGTGTCGGAACGCTGGGATCATCGGAGGTGACGGTGGTGGTGTCGGGCCTGTACGGGCTGGACGTGAGGAGGCCGCGCAGCTGTCGTGCATAGACGGCACGGGCAGACGAGGTCGAGCGCAGCGAGTGGTGCCGCAGCGCTTCCGTGCCGTGGTGGAAGGCGGAACGCGCTTGGGTCGCGATTTGGTTCAGACTGGCCCACATGTCGACCGGAGCGCCGGCCGCCAGGTTGTGAGCGGCTGCGGCCAGGATCGGCTCGACGGCGTCATAGAAGGCCGCTTGGGTCTGATCGAGGAAGGCCGGTGTCTTTGAGTCGCCGCTGGCGATGCGTGCAGGGAACAGCATCTTGCTGCGGCAGGCGGCCGCGAAAGTCGTCAACGACTGCATGACGGCGGTCTGGTGGGGGTTGGCTCCCGAGGCCCGACCCGGCAGGACCGACCAGTCGGCCCACTTACGTCCGCCGTAGGTGTCACAGATGGCGCTGAAGACCGCGACGTCCCAGCCGGCCAGGGTCGGGTCGGGCAACAGCGCCCGAGGGCGCTCGAGCCAGCGGGCCAAGGCGCCACTGGCCCCGGCGATGCCGTTGTCGGCTCGGAACCAACGCTCGAATCCTTCGGTGCTGACCACCCGGACTCCAAGGCTGGGGCGAGGCTTGGTCTCGCTGCCCGCCTTGGTGGTGCGGGTCACCGTGAGCACGGCGTAGTCACCGAGGTGCACTGCCTTCAGCGACTCCTTGATGTCGGCCGCCAGGCGCGGCACCGCGTAGGGCATCGGCCCGGTGACGAACCCGATGGCGCGACCGTCCCGCCAGTAGAGGAGCGGGACGGTGCGGGCGTAGGTGGATCTATACAACCCACGCTCGCCGGTGACGAAGTCCTCCGGTACTCCGTGGTGGTCCAGGAACATGGGCAGGTCCGTGCCGTTGACCCACTCCACGGGCAAGTTCGCGTAGATGGTGCGTCCGAGGTTGTTCTTGTCGATCAGGAAGACGCTCATCGGGTTGACTGTCCATGTGGCCACCGATCCCTTCTCCGCCTTGCCTCCCCAGGGGTCACGACTGTTGCCGTCGCGGTTATGGAACCACGCGGTGACCAGCAGCATGGTCAGCACAGCGGGGTCGGCGGCGTCGCGAGGATCCCGGCGTACTCCCCACTGGGCGGAGGAGTTTCCGGGCTCGTGGGGATGCATCTGCGCGATGGGCTTGAGCAGGTCGGTGAGGGGCTTCCGTGAGGTAACCAGGGCGTCGATGTCCGCGGGGCTCTTGTCCCAGCGCTGAAGGAAAGGGCGCTCGCCGCTGAGGTCGAACAGATCGGCGAAACGTCCCTCGAACGCAGCGACGCCGTCAGCGGGAAAGGCGCCAGACTGCGCCGAGCCGGTCAACTCACGCAACGGTCGTCCGCGGACGATTACTGCTGCCACGGCCGACATCAGCCGGTGCAGACTCTCGATGTCAAGCGGGGACAGGCCGCGTCCCAGACCCACGAACTCCGGCGCGCGGTCATAGAGTTCACGCAGCGAGACCTGCGTGAACGCGCCACGCCGGTCGACGACGGGGAGCCATGGGTCATGCCAGGCGTTGAAGGTCACGCCCCCTCCTTGTGTGACCGGAAGCCGGTCAGCGAGTCGTAGGTGCACGCGTCAAGGTGTCGCATGTCGACCGGGAGGAACCCGGCGAGCATCTTGGATTCCGGGGCCCACGCCCCATTGTTCAAACCGAGAGTCATTCCGCTGGCGGCCTCAACGCGCGGACGCAGGTGCCCGGGCAGGTGCAGGCTGGCGCCGAGCAGTTCGGCGGCCTTTGCGCCTCTGGCGGAACGGAGCGTCTCGACCCCGCCGGCAGGCAAGTTATCGAGGGGCGCATGGGTGCCGGTGGAGTCGAAGAGAAGCACCGGGACGGTGTCGACATCGATGTAGCGGGTGCGCATGAGCGCCTCCTCGTCGTCGTACTCGGCGAGCGACACAAGGTCGGACCATGTCACCTCGTAGAAGTCGCGGCGGAGCAGGCCAGTCAGATTCGATCGGGCTCGCCCGGCTTCGAACGTGCGGACCGACTCCCTGGCGATCTCACGCTCGGCCTCCTGAATCTCTGCCTCGGTGAGGGGGCGGTAGGCCGCGTCGACGAAGTTCTGGGAGTCGGCGAGCACGTCTAGCGGCCGAGTCAACGCGGCCAGCCAGGCGTAGGTGCGCGCCAGCATCGAGGCCGGGTAAGGCAAGGCCCCGCGCTCGGTGACCCGGTCGTCCTGGCGGACAGCGACCACCCGGAAGACGCGCTGGGTCGATCCGGCTCGGGCCGCACGTTCCGGTGAGTCTCCGAAGCGCCACTGGCGGCCGAGGCGTTGCAGCAGATCTGGCGCTGGGGCCAAGTCGCTGGCCAGGAGGTCGACGTCGATGTCGAGGGAGGCTTGCAGGACCTGGGTGCCCACGACGATGAGAGGACGCTGGTTGGCGAAGTCCTGGGCGTGGGCAGGCTTGCCGATGCGCTCCAGCAGGGCGGTTTCCTTCTGCGTGCGGTGGGTCTGCGTCATCCGCGAGTGCAGGCAGTCAACGTCGTGGGTGGTGACCCCGCGGCGGGCGAGGGACTCCTGGATGCCCACCGCGACCGAGCAGCAGTCATCAACGACGTTCACAATGAGCCCGATCGGGCTCCGTGGGTGGGCGGCGGCGCAGCCGACGGCCCAGTCGATGTGCGACTGGATGCGTGCCTCACGCGACTCGGCGTCGACCAGGTCGACCGAGGCGGTGGGGATCGGTCGCGTCTGCGGCCCCTCCGTTGGCTCCGGCCCGATCGTGATGGCGAGGTCCGGGTCGGCCGGCGCGTGCACGTGGCCTGGGAACGGGACCTCAGGAAGGGTGGTGCGGCTGCCACGGTAAGCGGAGACCAAAGCCTCCAACTGGGCGCGCGGGAGAGTCGCGGACAGCAGGGTGACCCGCGTACGGGTGGCGCCCCACCACGCGAGCAGCTCAACCAGGAGGGCCTGCTGGTAGGCATCGAAGGTGTGCACCTCATCAATGACCACATGGTGGTTGGCCAGGGCGAGCAGGCGCAGCGTCGCGTGCCTCTGTCGAAGTGCGCCTGTGAGGACCTGGTCGCAGGTCATCACAACGTGCGGCGCGACGAGCTTGCGAATCGAGGAGGTGAACCAGGCGGTGTCGAGCAGGTCGCAGCAGGTGTCGGGGTCCCGGACGGCAGATTGGAGCTGCTCGGCCCCGGCGAACTGGTGGGACTTGATGACCCCCGTGCCCACCGTCCTGAGCCATTGACCGATGCGGCGCTCCATGGCGTCGGTGGTTGCGCGGGTTGGCAGGGCGAACAGGAACCCCTCGTGGGGTCGGAGCCCGTGGCGCAGCAGAGTTGCCTCGGACTTGCCCTCCCCGGTGGGGTACATGCACACCCAGAGGCCACCGGTCCCCGCGTCGTCGTGGGATCCGTCGGTGGGATCGGTGTCGGTCAAAGCGAGCGCCTCGCGCTGGAGCGGCCGCGGCTGATAGTCGCCCAGGGTTGCCCGATGCAGGTCGGCGGAGGTGTAAGTGTTCGGTTCGCCGAGGCACCTGGTGGTGTGCTCTGCCAGTTCGTCCGCCCGGAACTTCAACCAGGCGGCCGGGTTGGCGTAAGGCTCGATGCCCGAGGCGATGAGAGCCTTGCCCCGGGCAACCACGTCGGCGTCCGATGCCAGCCAGTCGGACAGAGTCAGCAGCCCCGAGATGACCACCAACGCGATCAGCCCATTCTCCGGAAGGGGCGGGAGGTCGCGAGGATGAAGATCGAGGATGTCGGTGACGAGAGCCAGGTGGGCCCGTTGTTGGGCGTCCCAGGCAGGGTCGCAGAACAAGTTTGCCCAGTCGACGTTGTCGCCGCTCAGCGTCGAACGCCAGTACCCGTGATGGCCGCCGTCGATCGCTGCCAGCCAGTGCTGCTGGAGGAACCCCATCCGGGCCTGCGGCCAGATGCCGGCGATGGCGCGGAACGTCACGTACTCGTGACGACGCAGCGCGTGCGCGCCGTCGCTGCGTAGCTGTGCGGCCAGGTGAACATTGGTGACAGGGAGACCGTGGCCGGCGAACTTCGTGCGCAATGCAGCCATGCTGGAGGCGAGATCCCCCCGTCGCTCCTGCAGCTGGAAGAACGGGTTGGCCTTGCCTATGTCGTGTAGCCCGGCTGACAACAGGGCGGCGTTTCGTGCCGTCTCGGGGTCGAGGCCGAGGCGGCTCGCGACCAGTGCGCGAAGGTCGGGCCGGAGCCATCGATCCCACAGATGCCCCATGACCACGGTTGTGTCGAGGAGGTGCGGGAGCAGCGGGTACGGATCGAGCGGATCCTTGGCCCACACGTGCACACACGCGGCTGCTGCCATGCCCTTCTTCGTGTCCACCTGCGTCACTCCCCCGTGAGGTCCCCCTACACCTCCAAACCTAGATACTTGCACCGACAGAATCGTCGAGCAACGCGCTCGACTTGGTTCATGGATGCCGCCCAGAGGCCAGGCTCAGGGCGCACACGGCGACAAGTGGAATACAGGTGAGGGCTGGCTCTACCTGTGGATGGCGCTTCGCCATATTCCACGTCCCGGGCGGTGCAAGAGGTGTGCCTCCCGCGATCCTGAGGTCGGCAGCGGCGATGCAGAGCCGCACGCTGGAACCCTAGGTCAGCCAGCGTGGGGCGGGTGGGGCTCGAACCCACGACCCAAGGATTATGAGTCCTTTGCTCTGACCGGCTGAGCTACCGCCCCTCACCCGGTCCGCGCGGCGCACCCGGGCGCCAGCACCCTATCCGGCTCAGACGCTGAGGCTGCGCTCCGCCGTGAGCAGCCGCGCGACCGGGTCGCCGACGTCCTGGCCGAGCAGGGTCGCCACCGCCCAGTCGGACGCGGACCTCTCGAAGACGGTGCCGCGCCTGAGCATGGCGTGCTTGCCGCCCTCGACGGTCAGGAACGCCACGTCGGTGGTCTGCGACAGCGACCGGGCCACGGCCTGGGCCCGCTCCGGCGCGGCGATGCGGTCGGAGTCGCCGTGCGCGATGAGGACCCGCCGGCCGTGCAGGCCCTGGGGGTCGGTCGGGTAGACCCACGGGTTGAGCGCGGCCACGCTGACCACGCCCTGGTGGCCGCCGGCCAGGAGCGCCGCTCTCCCGCCCAGCGAGTGGCCGACCAGGCAGACCGGCACGTCGCCGTACCTCTCCTGCACCTGGCCCAGCGCCCAGTGCGCGTCGTCGACCGGCGTGTGGTGGGTGTCCCAGCCGCGGTAGGAGTTGAGCAGGCGGAACACCGCGAGGCGCCCGCGGCCGGCGCGCGCGATGCGGTGCGCGATCGGCACCATCCGCAGCACCGACAGCTGGGTCGGGCTCACCATCATCTGCCCCTGGCGTGACGCACCGCCGTGCAGGACGAGGACGGCTCCCTCCGGGCGGTCGGGCTCGCGTGTCGCCAGGAGACGGGGCTGCAGCTGCATGCGGCCAGGATCCCAAGCACCTCCAAGCGGCACGGCCCCTGGCCAGCGACCCCGTCGGGGGTGTACGACGGGACGATGACCCAGCTCGACACCGCCCAGCTGCTGATCGAGCTGGAGCCCACCGTGGCCGACAACCTCGACCGTCACCTCGGCGTCGCCGACGAGTGGATGCCCCACGAGTACGTCCCGTGGAGCCTCGGACGCGACTTCGCCGACCTCGGCGGCGAGCCGTGGGAGGCTGCGCAGTCCCGCCTCTCGCCACTGGCCCGCACGGCGCTCGAGGTCAACCTGCTCACCGAGGACAACCTGCCCAGCTACCACCGCGAGGTGGACCGGGCCTTCGGTCGCGACAGCGCCTGGGGTGCCTGGGTCAACCGGTGGACCGCCGAGGAGGGCCGTCACGCCTTCTGCATCCGCGACTACCTGCTGGTCACCCGCGGCGTCGACCCGGTCGAGCTCGAGCGAGCGCGGATGGAGACGATGGAGAGCGGCTTCGACTCCGGCGACAAGCCCCTGCTGCACGTGTGCGCCTACGTCTCGTTCCAGGAGCTCGCGACCCGTGTCTCGCACCGCAACACCGGCCGCTTCACCGAGGACCCGATCGCCGAGAAGCTGCTGGCCCGCGTCGCCAAGGACGAGAACCTGCACATGCTCTTCTACCGCAACATCGTCCAGGCGGCGCTGGCGATCGCACCCGGCGCCACGCTGCGCGCGATCACCGACGAGGTGGTCGGGTTCCAGATGCCCGGCGCAGTGATCCCCGGCTTCTCGCGCAAGGCGGTGCAGATGGCCAAGGCCGGCATCTACGACCTGCGCATCCACCACGACGACATCGTCAGCCCTCTGCTCCGGCAGTGGGGCGTCTTCGAGCTGGAGGACCTGGACGAGGAGGGCGAGCGGGCACGCGAGGAGCTGGCCGCCACCATGGCCGCGCTCGACGAGGAGGCGACCCGGTTCGTCGAGCGCCGAGCCGAGGCCGAGGCCAAGCGGGCCGCGCGTCGGGTCTCCTAGGCGAGCTCGGCCAGCCGGCCCGCGAGGAACCTGCGCTCCACCTCGTTGCCGGTGAGCAGCAGCGCCTCGTCGTAGGCCGTCCGGGCCTCGTCGAGGCGGCCGAGCCGGCGCAGGCAGTCCGCGCGCGAGGAGGCGAGGTAGGGGTACGTCGCGAGCAGCGGCTCGGCGGCCAGCTCGTCCAGGGCGGCGAGACCGGCCTCGGGCCCGTCGGCGAACGAGACCGCGACCGCCCGGTTGAGCGCCACGACCGGCGAGGGCCACACCTGCGCCAGCACGTCGTAGAGCCCCACCACCTGCGCCCAGTCGGTGTCGGCGTACGACGGCGCCTCGGCGTGGACGGCCGCGATGGCGGCCTGCAATGCGTAGCGGCTCGGCGGGCGCCGGGTCAGCGCCTCGCGCACCAGCGCCAGGCCCTCCGCGATCTCGGCGGCGTCCCACCGGGCCCGGTCCTGCTCGCCCAGCGGCAGCAGACGGCCGTCGGCGCGGACCCGCGTGCGCCGACGGGCGTCGGTGAGCAGCACCAGCGCCAGCAGGCCCGCCACGTCGGCCGACCCGGGCAGCACCGCCCGCAGGACCCGCCCCAGCTCCAGGGCCCGCTCGACCAGGTCGCGCCGCACCAGGTCGGCCCCGGCCGGCGCGGTGTGGCCGGTGGTGAAGACCAGGTGGACCACGTCGAGGACCGCCTCGAGGCGCGCGGGCAGCTCGTCCACCGACGGGACGCGGTAGGGGATGCCGGCGAGGGCGATCTTCTTCTTGGCGCGGGTGATCCGTGCGGCCATGGTGGGCTCGCTGACCAGGAAGGCGCGCGCCACGTCGGCGGTGGACAGCCCGCACACCAGGCGCAGGGTCAGCGCGACGCGGGCCTCGGGGGCGAGCGCCGGGTGGCAGCAGGTGCAGATCAGGCGCAGCCGGTCGTCGGGGATGGCGTCGAGGTCGAGCTCCCCGGGGTCGCCGCCCGCGTCGTCGGTGACCAGCCGCGGGAGCAGCCGGGTCAGGGTCGTGTCGCGCCGCAGCAGGTCGAGGGCGCGACGGCGGGCGGTCGTGGTCAGCCAGGCTCCGGGCCGGTCCGGGAGGCCGCGCTCGCCCCAGGTGCGCAACGCCTCGGCGTAGGCCTCCTGCACGCACTCCTCGGCCAGGTCGAGGTCGCGCGTGAGGCGCACCGTCGCGGCGAGGACGTAGCCCCACTCGCGGCGGTGCGCGTCGGCGACGGCGGCCGCGACGGCCGCCCGGTCGGCGCTCAGGACGACCGGCTCACTCGAAGACCATGACCGGCCGGACCTCGATGCAGCCGAACGGCGCCGGGACGTCCTTCGCCATCGCGATCGCCTCGTCGAGGTCGGCGGCCTCGACGACGTAGTAGCCGCCGAGCGCCTCCTTGGCCTCCACGAAGGGGCCGTCGGTGACGGTGTGGGAGCCGGCACCGTCCGAGCGGACCGTGGTCGCGGTGCCGGTCGGCTGGAGGGCGTTGCCGCCGAGGACCTTGTCGCCCCACGTCTCGCTGAACGCGTTGTGGCCGGCCATGACCTGGTCGAAGGTCGCCTGGCCACCGGTGGCGTAGCCGTTCTGGTCCTCGACGATCAGGAGCAGGTACTGGGTCATGGGTCTCACCTCTCGTCGGGCCCGCCGATCGGGCCGTCATCCATCCGACGGACGGGAGAGCGCCGGATCGACAGGTCGCGGGAGCCCTCTCCAGCAGCGTAGGGGCGCCGCCGCCTGCGCGAGCAGGACTCGGGACCTAGGTCCCCGCTCGACTCCGTTCGCGGATCCGACGCGCGGGACCTCGGGCCAGGGCTCCTCCCGGGCTCGCACGCCGGCAGCGCGCCGGTGCCCCCCGCCACCCTGCGGATCGCGGCGTTAGGCCCCCGTCGGTCGCTGATAGCGGCCGCGCCGGTGCACCAGCACCTCCCCGTCGCCTGGGACGACCCGGGCAGCCTCGGCGTCGAGCAGCAGCGACCAGCCCACGGGGCTGCGGCCCACGACCACACCCCCGGCCCACCCGGCCGCGTCGGCCAGCACCGGGCCCCACTCGGTCTGCTCCCACGAGCCGAGCCGGAACATCCCGCCCGGGGCGGGCGATCGACCCGCGAACGCCTCGGCGAGGTCGCGGTGCTCCCAGGTCAGCAGGGACACCGCGAACCTGCCCGTCTCCTCGACCGTGTCGGCCAGGTCGGAGTCGGGGTCCACGGCCACGAGCAGGTGGGCGGGGTCCCCGTGGGCGACGAGCAGCGAGGTCACCGTCAGCCCGGCCCGGTCGGCACCCTCCCCCGCACAGACGACCGCGACGGTGCCGCCGACGCGTCCGCGGAACCGGCGGACCGGGTCCGCAGGCTCGGCGAACGGGTGCTCGGTGTGGATCGTCACCGGTCCTCCTCCTCGCTCGCCCCGACCGGCGGCGGCTCGCGGTGCGGGTGCATGCCCCAGTCCTACCCCGCCCGATCGTCGCGCAGGCGAGCGGCCTCCCGGGTGGTCGCGTTCTCCCGGAGGGCGAGCCGCACCGGATCTCTCGGCACGGCGGGGTAGAGTCGGCCCCCACGAGTCGATCTCCGCCCTGTGTCCGCGGTCATACGTCACGGAGGGTGACGCATGTCCACACAGCAGCCGGGCCTCGAGCTGACCAGCATCCCGCTCGACAAGGGCGTCCTGTCGCGGGTCTCCACCGAGCATCGGGTCGCCGACCTCGAGCGCGAGGTGGCCTCGCTCCGCACCGCCCTGCAGAGCCGCACCACCATCGCGGTCGCCACCGGGCTGCTCGCCGAGCGCTACGCCTGCTCCTCCACCGCCGCGTGGGCGCTGCTCACCCGGGTGTCCTCCCACGCCAACGTCAAGGTCCGCGAGGTGGCACGCGTGCTGGTCGCCCTGGCCGACGGCGCCGGCACCCCGGACGACGACGCCGTGCTCGCCGCCGTCGCTCCGCACCTGCCGGGACTGCGCCCGGAGGGCTGACCCCGGCCTTCGTGGGTACGGTGCCGCCGATGACGATCAACAGCGACGACCTCACCCACAGCCTGCGCCGCCTGGTGGCCGACGGCAGCAGCGAGGGCCGCGAGCTGCTCCCCGCCCTGCGCGACGTGGTCGACGCCTGCGCCGACCTCTTCGACGTCACCGGCTGCGGGATCATGCTCGCCGACGACCAGGACTCCCTGCGCTACGTCACCTCCAGCAGCAATCACGGACGGCTCCTGGAGAGGCTCGAGGCCGAGACCGAGCAGGGCCCGTGCACCGACGCCTTCTTCCAGGTGGAGGAGGTGGTCACCGCCGACCTGCGCGAGGACCCGCGCTGGCCCAGGCTGGGCGAGCTGGTCGCGCAGCAGCCCGAGCTGCGCGCCGTCCTCGGGGTCCCGGTGAGGCTCGGCGGCATCCCGGTCGGCACGCTCGACGTCTTCCGCGCGACCCCGCACGAGTGGAGCGACCAGGAGTGTGAGGCGCTCGACCGCTACGCCGACGTCATCGAGGTCACGATCACCTCCGCCCTGGCCGCGCACACCGCCGGCGAGCAGGCCGCGCAGCTGCAGTACGCCCTGGACTACCGCGTCGTCATCGAGCGGGGCGTGGGCTTCCTGATGGCGCGGGACGGTCTCGACGCGACCTCCGCCTTCAACACCCTGAGGTCCGCGGCCCGGAGCAGCCGCAGCAAGATCGGCCAGGTCGCCCAGCTCCTGCTGGACACCGGCCGCCTGCCGGACGGGACGGGCTGAGCCCCGTGCTGGCCGCGGCGGCGTACGTCGCGACGGGACTCGCGGTCCAGGACCACCGTTGCGGGTGAGTGTCCCGACTGCGGCAGCGGACACCGGGGGACACGACCCGGCCGAGAGGAACTCCATGCACGATGGCGCACCTGGTGACCCCCGTCCCGCACCCGTGGAAGGACCCACGTCGAGCGGGACACCGCACGACCCGCACCGCGTCGCGGGCTACCTGGGGTCCATGGCGACCTTCGCGGCGCTCTGGGCCGCCACCAGTCGGAAGGTCGGACGCAGCCCTCGCACCTGGCCACAGCGCTGGGCCGCCTCGGACGTGATCCTCGGATCGATCGCCACCCACAAGCTGAGCCGGATCATCAGCAAGGAGGGAGTGACCACCCCTCTGCGCGCACCCTTCACCCGGTTCGAGGGAGAGGCGGGTGCCGGCGAGGTGGTCGAGCGACCCAAGCACGGGCCGGCGCACGTGCCCGGCGAGCTGCTCACCTGCCCGTTCTGCCTCGCACCCTGGATCGCCACGGCGTACGTCGCGGGGCTGGTCCTGGCGCCGGGCCCCACCCGCGCCGGAGCCGCGGTCTTCGCCACCGTGGCGGGCTCGGACGCCCTGCAGCACGCCTACGCCCGGCTGAGCACCTCGTGAGCACCTCGTGAGCACCTCGTGAGCACCTCGCGGGCGGGCAGGCCGTCGCCGAGTGGGGAGCGCGACGCGACGTGGCCGCGCCCCTGAGGAGCGTGACCTCTAGGCTGGTCGGGTGCGCAGGATCGGTCTGATCGGCGGGATGAGCTGGGAGAGCACGGCGGAGTACTACCGCCTGGCCAACTGGCTGGTCGCCGAACGACTCGGCGGCTATCACTCCGCGGACCTGCTGCTGCGCTCGGTGGACTTCGCCGAGGTCGAGGACCAGCAGCGCCGCGGCGCCTGGGACGAGTCGGCCCGCCTGCTGGCCGACGCGGCGCGTGAGCTCGAGGCCGCCGGCGCCGAGTGCGTCGCGCTGTGCACCAACACCATGCACCTGGTGGCCGACGAGATCACCGCAGCCGTGCGGGTGCCGTTCGTGCACCTGGTCGACGTGGTGGCCTCGGCAGCGCGGGACCTGGGCCTGTCCGAGGTGGGCCTGCTCGGCACCGGCTTCACGATGGACCAGCCCTTCTACCGCGAGCACCTCGAGCGGCACGGGCTCACCGTGCACCTCCCCTCGGCCGAGGACCGCGCGCTCGTGCACGGGGTGATCTACGACGAGCTGGTGCACGGTGTGGTGCGGGACGAGTCGCGGGCGGCGTACTCCCGGGTGATCCGGGGCATGGTCGAGGAGGGCGCCCAGGGCGTCGTCCTCGGGTGCACCGAGATCGAGCTGCTCGTCGGTGCACAGGACTCCCCGGTCCCGGTCCTCCCGACCACGCGCCTGCACGTCGAGGCACTGGTCGACTGGGCGCTGCGGTGAGACCGCGCGCCGCCGCCCGCACCACCCGTCGTCCCCGAGGAGAGGCATGAGCGAGAACGCGTCGACCCCGTCGACACGCGCCACCATCGGCGTCACCGGGCTCGCGGTGATGGGCCGCAACCTGGCCCGCAACATCGCCCGCCACGGACACACCGTCGCGGTGCACAACCGCACCACCGCGCGGATGACCTCGCTGGTCGAGGAGCACGGCGAGGAGGGCACGTTCGTGCCGTGCGGGTCGTTGGAGGAGCTGGTCGCCGCGATCGAGCGACCGCGGGCGATCATCGTCATGGTCAAGGCCGGCGAGGGCACCGACGCGGTCATCGACGAGCTGGTCCCGCTGCTCGACGAGGACGACATCGTCGTCGACTGCGGCAACGCGCACGTCGAGGACACCCGCCGGCGCGAGGCCGCGCTGCGGGACCACGGGCTTCACTTCGTCGGCTGCGGCGTCTCCGGCGGCGAGATCGGCGCGCTCGAGGGGCCCAGCATCATGCCGGGCGGCTCGGACCACTCCTACCGCCGGCTCGGCCCGATCCTGGAGTCCATCGCCGCGCAGGTCGACGGCACTCCCTGCTGCACCCACGTCGGCCCCGACGGCGCCGGCCACTTCGTCAAGATGGTGCACAACGGCATCGAGTACGCCGACATGCAGCTCATCGCCGAGGCCTACGACCTGCTGCGCCACCGGCTCGAGCTGACGCCCAAGGAGATCGGCGACGTCTTCGCCGACTGGAACGAGGGCGACCTGGAGTCCTTCCTCATCGAGCTCACCGCCCAGGTGCTCGGACAGGCCGACCCCCGCGACGGCGCCTTGGCGTTCGTCGACGCCGTGCTCGACCAGGCCGAGCAGAAGGGCACCGGCCGCTGGACGGTCCAGTCCGCGCTCGACCTCGGCATCCCGGTCACCGGCATCGCCGAGGCCACCTTCGCCCGCTCGCTCAGCGGCCACGCCGACCAGCGTGCGGCGGCCCGCAAGGAGTTCGCCGACGACCAGCCCCAGGTCGACGAGCCGCCCGGCGGCCGCGAGCAGTACGTCGAGGACGTGCGGCGCGCGCTCTACGCCTCCAAGGTCGTCGCCTACGCCCAGGGCTTCGACCAGATCATGGCCGGCAGCGAGCACTACGGCTGGGACGTCGACCCGGGCGCGATGGCCACCATCTGGCGCGGCGGCTGCATCATCCGTGCCCGCTTCCTCGACCGGATCGCCGAGGCCTACCACGACGACGCCGCCCTGCTCAGCCTGCTCGTCGCGCCCTACTTCGCCGACGCCGTCCGGGACGGCCTGGACTCCTGGCGCCGGGTCGTGGCCGACGCCGCGGCCGCCGGGGTGCCGACGCCGGCCTTCGGCTCCTCGCTGTCCTACTTCGACGCGCTGCGGGCCGACCGCCTGCCGGCCGCGCTGATCCAGGGGCTGCGCGACAACTTCGGCGCCCACACCTACCGCCGCATCGACGCCGACGGCGCCTTCCACGTGCAGTGGGGCGGCGACCGCTCCGAGGGTCCCGCGTGACCGCACCCGAGCGCCCGCTCGTCGGCCAGGTCGTCCCCGTCTCCCGCAACCGGCTCCGACCGGAGCACGCCGGCACCGCCGTCGGCGAGACCGCCTACGCCGGCTCCTTCCACCGCTGATCGAGCGGCCCTCGCCGGTCGATCTCGTCGACACCAACGAAAGGTCCCCCATGACCACCGCCCTCCAGGTCCGCCTCGCCCAGCGCCCCGTCGGACCGCCCGACGACGACACCTACGAGTTCGCCGAGGAGACGCTCCCCGGGCTCGAGGACGGCCAGCTGCTGCTGCGGGTCGTCCACCTCTCCCTCGACCCCTACATGCGCGGCCGCATGAGCGACGCCCCGTCGTACGCCGCGCCCGTGCCGATCGGCGGAGTCATGGTCGGCGGCACCGTGGTCCAGGTCGAGGAGTCGCGGCACGCCGACTGGTCGGCCGGCGACTGGGCGCTGTCCTACTCCGGCTGGCAGACCCACGCGATCAGCGACGGCTCCGACCTGCGCCGCCTGGACCCGTCCGTCGCTCCCCCGTCGACCGCGCTCGGCGTCCTCGGCATGCCCGGCTTCACGGCGTACGCCGGCCTGCTCGAGATCGGCCGTCCGAAGGAGGGCGAGACCGTCGTCGTCGCCGCCGCGACCGGACCCGTCGGCTCGGCCGTCGGGCAGATCGCCAAGGTCAAGGGCGCCCGCGCCGTCGGTATCGCCGGCGGGCCGGACAAGTGCCGCGCGCTGCTCGAGGAGTTCGGCTTCGACGCCGCCGTCGACCACCGGTCACCCTCCTTCGCCGAGGAGCTCGCCGCCGCGACGCCGGACGGGATCGACATCTACTTCGAGAACGTCGGCGGCCACGTCCAGCGGCAGGTGTTCAAGCGGCTCAACACCTACGCCCGCGTGCCCGTGTGCGGGCTGGTCGCCGACTACAACGCCACCTCGGCCCCCGAGGGCCCGGACCGCCTGCCCGGCTTCATGGGGACGGTGCTGCGCAAGTCGCTGACCGTCCGCGGGTTCATCCAGGACGAGTTCACCGAGTCCCACGGGCGCGACTTCGTCCGCGACATGGGCGGCTGGGTCGCCGACGGGTCGGTGCGCTACCGCGAGGACGTGGTCGAGGGGCTCCGCAACGCACCCGAGGCGTTCCGCGGGCTGCTGACCGGCAAGAACTTCGGCAAGCTCGTGGTCAACGTGTCCGAGCCGGTCTGACCGGGTCCGCGAGCGCCGGAGGCGGCCGGATCAGCCCACCGGCTGCTTGCGCGCCGCCGGGACACAGAACGCCGCCGGGACCAGCACGCACACCAGCACGACCAGCGCCTGGAGCGTGCCGACCTGGTGCCCGACGAACCCGATCAGCGGGGGACCGGTCAGGAACGCGCAGTAGCCGATCAGCGACACCACGCTGACCCGGGCGGCGGCCCGGGTCGGGTCGTCCGCGGCCGCACTCATCCCGACGGGGAAGCCGAGGGAGGAACCCAGTCCCCACAGGACGATGCCGAGGACGACCAGCCACGTGGCGTCGGCGTACACCACCAGCAGGACGCCGAGGACCGCGAGCCCGATCGAGCCCCACAGCACGGCCGCGCGCTCGAGGCGGTCGAGGAAGACCGGTCCGACGATGCGGCCCACGGTCATCGAGCCCACGAACACCGCCAGCCCGCCGACGGCCATCCACCGCTCGGCGTCGTGGCCACGCTCCAGCGCCAGCGCCAGCCAGTCGTTGGCAGCGCCCTCGGTCATCGCCAGTCCCAGCACCATGAGCCCGATGACCAGCGTCCGCGGCTCTCGCCACGCGTCCCGGGCGCGCATCAGCGGCGGCCCGCCCTCGGTCGTCTCCACCGGGGACGTGACGAAGCCGCCCACGGTTCCGAGGCTGGCCAGCGCCACCACACCGGCCACCAGCGCCAGGTGGACGACCAGGGGCAGCCCCACCTTGACCAGGCCGGCCCCGGCGAGCGCCCCGACCACCGTCCCGACGGAGTACGACGCGTGGAACCGCGGCATGATCGTGCGGCCCAGCTCCCGCTCGACCTCGGCGGCCTCGACGTTCATCGCGACGTCCCACACGCCGTACCCGGCACCGAAGAGGACCAGACCGGCTCCCGTCCACCACACCGAGCCGACCGGGCCGGCGCCCAGCGCGATGAGCAGCACGCCGGCGACGTCGGCGAGCGTGCCGCCGATGACGACCCTTCGCGGTCCGAGCCGCTGGACCAGCCGGCCAGAGGCGGACATCGAGACCAGCGCCCCTACCGAGGCGCAGAGCAGGAGCACGCCCAGCGCGGCGTCGTCGAGCCGGAGTCGCTCGGTCGCGTCGGGCAGTCGCGAGACCCAGGTGGCCATCGCGAGCCCGTTCATCGCGAACGAGACGAGGACGGCGTTGCGGGCCCGGTGCGCGCGGAGGACGACGGTCTGGTCGGGGGTCACGGGGCCCAGCGTGGCACCTGGCGGGTTCAGGCCTGGGACTGCCGGCGCTCGAGCTCGGCCACGATGGCCGGGACCACCTCGTGCATGTCGCCGACGACGGCGTAGGTCGCCTTGGTCATCATCGGAGCCTCGGGGTCGGTGTTGATCGCGAGGATCACCTTGGACGAGGCGCACCCGGCCCAGTGCTGGATGGCTCCGCTGATGCCGCAGGGGATGTAGACCTCGGGCGAGATCCGCGAGCCCGTCTGGCCGATCTGCTCGTGGTGCGGCCGCCACCCGAGACTGGTCACCACCCGCGAGACGCCGACCTCACCGCCGAGCGCCTTCGCGAGGTCGGTGACGGAGCCGAAGCCGTGCGGCCCTCCTGCGCCCCGGCCCGCACCGACCACCACGCGCGCCGACGTCAGCCCCGCGGAGTGGTTGGACCCCGCCTGCTCCACCGACACCACGCGTGCCAGGCGCGCGACCTCGGGGACCTCGATCTCGTGCTCGGACAGGGACGGTTCGGACGGCGCCGGGGCGGGCGCCGGCGCGAGGGCGTGCCCGGCCACGGAGAGCACCACCGGGCTCGCCTCCAGGCGGGTCACCTCGAGCACCGAGCCGCCCATCACCTGGCGGTGGACCTCGACCGGGTCGGTCGAGGTCAGTGCCACGACGTTGGCCGCGAAGGGCACGTCGCGCTCGGCCGCGAGGTGGGCGAGCACCTCGTTGCCGCGCTCGGTGCCGGCAGCGACGACGGCTTCGGCGGCCGTCGCCTTCTGCACCGCCGAGACGCCCGCGGCCCAGGCCGCTCCCCCGTAGGCGCCGGCGACACCGCCGCCCACCAGGTGCACCGCGTCCACGCCGTAGGCCGTGAGCTGGTCGACGGCCTCCTCCGACGGCTCTGCCAGGAGCACGACGTGCACCTCGTCGGACCCGACGGGGTTCTGCCGGGCGAAGGTGATGGCCTCGCGCGAGACCTCGGACAGGCCGGAGGAGTCCACCTCCGCGAGCACGAGGATCACCGTGCCACTCCCAGCTTCTCCAGCACGTCGACCACAGCCCCTGCCGCGTCCTTCCCCTCGCCGAGCACCACGACGCTGCTCGGCTGGGCCGGCGGCAGGAGCAGGCGGACCTTGCCCGAGCCGACGGGGTCCGCGGCCGGCACCCGCATCTCGACCTGGACCTTCTTGGCCCGCATCCGTCCGGTGATCGTCGGGTAGCGCGGGTCGACCCCGCCCTCGAGCACCGTCGCCACGGCGGGGGTCGGCACGCGGTAGGTCTCGCGCCCGTCGGGGCCCTCACCCCGGGCGACGAGGCCGTCGCCGTCGGCCTCGATCTCGGTGACGCCGTTGACGACCGGGCGTCCCAGGGCGTGCGCGACCCGGATGCCGACCTGGTGGTCGCCGGTGTCGGCGGCGTCGTTGCCCAGCAGCACCAGGTCGTACGGCGTCCCGGCCGTCTCGTGGTCACGCACGACTGCCGCGATCTCGCGGGCCACGTCGGTGGGACCGAAGGCGGAGGAGTCGGCCTCGATCAGCACCGCCGCCGTGCACCCGACGGCGAGGGCGGCCCGGAGCTGGTCGACCGCGTCCGCGGACCCGAGGCTCAGCACCGTCGCGGTGCCCCCCGTGGCTGCGGCGACCTCGGTCGCCAGCTCGACCGCGCACTCCTCGTGGGCGCTCATCGTGTAGCCGACGTAGCGGGCGTCGACCTCCCGGGCATCGGCGCTGAGCAGCACCTCCCCCGACGTGTCGGGCACGCGCTTGACGCACACCAGCACGTTCACGACAGGATCCGCTCGTTGGACGCGTCCAGCATCGGGGTCGCATCGACCGCCGCCACGACGACCGGGTAGAGCTCCTCCATGTAGGACACCGCCAGCTCGGTGCCGACCTGCGCCTGCTCCGGCGGGAGGTAGGCCATCAGCAGGTGCTTGCCCAGGCTGGGCGCGGACCCCGCGCTGGTGACGTAGGGGTGGTGCCCGTGACCGTCGGTCAGCGTGCCGCCGTCGCGGGTGAGGATCGGCTCACCGCCGAGCATGTAGCGCTGCTGCCCGCTCGCCGAGGTGTGGTCCTCGACGCTCAACGTGCACAGCACCGACGCCGGCGCCGACTCCCGCTGGGCGAGGTAGGCGTCTCGACCCACGAAGTCGGCGGCCTTGACCTTGGGCCGCTGCATGCCGGCCTCGACGATCGTGCGCTCGGCGTCGAGCTCGGCCCCGTAGGCGCGGTAGCCCTTCTCGAGGCGGCCGGTGGTGCCGTAGACCCCGATCCCGACCGGCACCAGTCCGTGTCGCGTGCCCGCCTCGGTCACGGTGTCCCACAGCGCGAGCGCGTCGCCCATCGGGACGTAGAGCTCCCAGCCCAGCTCCCCGACGTAGGAGATGCGCGAGGCCAGGACCCGGACGCCCTGCACGTCGATCTCGCGGCAGGTGAGGAAGCCGAAGCCCGCGTGCGAGACGTCGTCAGCGGTGACCGCCGAGAGGATGTCCCTGGCCCGCGGCCCCCACAGCCCGATGGTGGACACCTCGTCGGTGCGGTCGGTCAGGGACGTGCCGTCCGGGACGTGCCGGGCGAACCACGCCCGGTCCGCCATCCCGTGGGCACCGCCGGTGACCACGCGGAAGTGGTCCTCGCCGAGGCGCATCACGGTGAGGTCGGAGCGGAAGCCACCCTTGGCATCGAGCACGGGGGTGTAGACGACCTTCCCCACCGCGACGTCGCACTGCGAGACGCAGGTGCGCTGCACGGCTTCCAGCGCACCGGGTCCCTCGATGTCGAAGACGGCGAAGGCGGTGAGGTCGATCAGGCCGGCGCGTTCACGCATGGCGAGGTGCTCGGCGTTGATGATCGGGGACCACCAGCGCGAGTCCCACTCGTGCTCGCGCTGCATCACGCGGTCGCCGTACTCCTCGAGCAGGGGCGCGTTGGCGGCGTACCAGAAGGGACGCTCCCAGCCGGCGGTCTCGAAGAACTCCGCCCCGAGCGCGGCCTGACGCTCGTACATCGGGGACGTGCGCTGCGGGCGGTCCGAGGCGTACTGCTCGGCGGGGTGGACGATGCCGTAGGTCTTGTTGAACGCCTCGGAGGCACGCAGCCTGGTGTGCTCGCGCCGCTTCTGATGGGTGTGGAAGCGCGACATGTCGCTGTGGGAGATGTCGATCTCGCTGTGTCCGTGGGTCATCAGCTCGGCGACCGCGCGCCCGACCCCCGGCCCCTCCTTGATCCAGACGGCGGCGGCGACCCACAGGCCGTCCACCTCGCTCTCGCCGAGGATCGGCCAGCCGTCGCAGGTCAGCGAGAGCAGCCCGTTGATCGCGTAGCGGATCTCCGCGCCCTCGCCGCCCAGCAGCTCCGGCATCAGCTCGAGCGCCTGCTCCAGCTGGAGGTCGAAGTCGTCCTCGGTGAACGGCATCTCGGTCGGCGACAGCTTCGCCTGCTCGAGCGAGGGGATGTCCTCCGGCTCGTGCAGGATCGGGCGGTGGGCGTAGGAGCCGACCTCCATGTCGGCGCCGTGCTGGCGCTCGTAGCAGAAGGTGTCCATGTCGCGCACGATCGGGAAGGAGATCTCGCCCTCCCGCTCGGCCAGCTGGGCGCAGGGGCCGACGGAGATCATCTGGTGCACCGCAGGGGTCAGCGGGATCGAGACCCCGGCCATGTCACCGATCTTGGGGCTCCACACGCCCGAGGCGATGACCACGCAGTCCGCCTCGATGTCGCCCTGGTCGGTGCGCACGCGGCGGATCCGGCCGTCCTCGACGTCGAGGCCGGTCACCTCGACGTTGGGCACCGTCCGCAGGACGCCCTTCTCGATCGCGCCCTCGCGCATGATCGTGCCGGCGCGCAGCGAGTCGACCACGCCGACGGACGGGGTCCAGAAGGCCCCGATGATCTGGTCGGTGTCGAGGAAGGGCACCTTCTCGGCCACGAAGTCCCGGTCGACCAGGGACGACTCGATGCCCCACGCCTTGGCGCTGGACATGCGCCGGCGCAGCTCCTCCATCCGCTCCTCGGTGCGTGCCACCTCGAGGCCGCCGGACTCGGTGAACACCCCCATCTCCTGGTACTGGCGCACCGAGTCCATCGTCAGGTCCGTGATCTCGCGGGAGTGGTCCACCGGGAAGATGAAGTTCGAGGCGTGACCGGTCGAGCCGCCGGGGTTGGGCAGAGGCCCCTGGTCGATCTGCACGATGTCGGTCCAGCCGAGCTGCGCCAGGTGGTGGACGAGGCTGTTGCCGACGATGCCCGCGCCGATCACGACGACCTGGGCGGTGGAGGGGACGTTGGCCACGAGGGCTCCTCAGTTGTTGCGTATGATGCAACCTAGTCGCGCATTGTGAAACTCGATCCCATCGTCGGGCCGGACCGAGGCGGTGTCAAGACTGCGTGCAGACACGAACGCCGGCTGGGGGGAAGCGCTCCCCCGAGCCGGCGTCGCGCGCGCAGGTCAGCCCTGGAGCCAGGCGTCGACCTTGTCGCTGTTGTCCGCGATCCACTTCTGGGCAGCAGCGTCGGGAGTCATCTTGTCGATGGTGATGTACTTCGCGATCAGGTTCTGCTCCTCGTTGGTGAGCTCGAGGTTGTTCACCAGGTCGGGGGCCGTGGAGTCGGAGTCCATGAACTTCGTGGACGCGACCTTCTTGATCGTGGTCTCGTCGTAGTCGCAGTCGACCTTGGCCTTGTCCTTGTCACAGCCCTCCGTGTACTCCGGCAGCTTGACCCGGTCGAGCTTGACCAAGGCGTGGAGGTACTGCGGCTCGTAGAAGTAGCCGATCAGCCACTGCTTCTTCTCCTGGGCCTTCTTGAAGGCCGAGACCGACGCGGTCTCCCCACCGGAGAACACGACCTTGAAGTCCAGGCCGAGGTTCTTCACGATCGCCTCGTCGTACTGCGTGTAGTTGGGGTCCGCGCCGAGGAACTGGCCCTTGCCGCCGGACTCCGAGGTCTTGAACTTGTCGGCGTACTTGTTCAGGTTCTTCCAGTCGAGGATGTCCGGGTGCGCCTGGGCCAGCCAGTCGGGAACGTACCAGCCGATGATCCCGACGACGCCGAGCGGGTCGATCTCCTTGGCGGTGCCCTTGGCAGTCGCATCCTCGAGCTCGGCCGCGTGCGACCACTCCTCGAGGATCACGTCACCGTCACCGGACGCCAGGGCCTGGTAGGACGGTCCGCCCTCCTTGAGCTCGACGTAGCTGACGTTGCAGCCGAGCTTCTCCTTGGCCACGTTGCCGAGCACGTAGGCGTCTGCGGTGTAGCCGACCCAGTTGTTGACGATGATGTTGAGGTCGCCGCACTTGCCGCCGGCGGCCTGCTGCTGGTCTTCGTTCTTCTTGGTCTGCTCGCCCACGGATCCGCTGCCGCACGCGGTCAGCGCAAGGGCGCCGCTGACGAGCACGGCAGCGAGACCCACATTCCTGTTCCTGAGGTGCCGCACTGGTGTTCCCTTCGTTGCAGGTCGGCCGCGCACGGCCCTGGTGGTGGTGACGGATCGTCGAGCCTCAGCCGGCACGCTCGGCTGCGGCGCGGACCACTCGGTCGATGAAGATCCCGAGCAGCACGATGGAGAAGCCGGCCGCGATGCCCTTGCCGGCGTAGTCGATGTGGGCGATGCCGTAGATGACGTCGTAGCCGAGCGCGCCGGCCCCGACGAGACCACCGATGACGACCATCGCCAGCACGTAGAGCAGGCCCTGGTTGGTGGCCAGCACCAGGGAGCCCCTCGCCATCGGCAGCTGCACCTTGGTGATCTCCTGCCAGGTCGTCGACCCGGTGGAGCGGCCCGCCTCGACGACCCCGGGGCTGACGCCGCGGACCCCGTCGCAGACGAGCTTGATCGCGGCGGGCGCGGCGTAGACGACCGAGGCGATGATCGCGGTGAACCGGGTGGACCCGAACAGGGCGAGCACGGGGATCAGGTAGACGAACGCCGGGATCGTCTGGCCGGCGTCCAGCAGTGGGCGGATGACGAGGTCCGCGCGCGTGTTGCGAGCCATCCAGACCCCGAAGACGAACGCAAGGACCATCACCAGCAGCGTGGCGACCAGGGTCATCGTGAGCACGATCATCGTGTCGTGCCACAGGTCCAGCGCGAAGATCAGCACCAGACACACCACGCTCGGGAGGGCCGCCCTGCGGCCGCCGATGACGACTCCCAGGGCGAGCAGCGCGGCCAGGGCCAGCCACCACGGCGAGTCGGCCAGCACCGACTGCAACGGATTGAGCAGGCCGTAGGACACGAAGTCCTTGAAGCCGTTGGCCAGCGGCTCGACGGCATTGATGACGGCGTCGGCCACGCTGTTGGCGCCGTCGGCCACCGAGCGGGTCAGGCCGGTGGTCGGGAAGTTCGCGGCATCGAGGGAGTAGCGGGAGTACCAGATGGCCACGGCGACCGGGACCAGCAGGGCGCCGAGGATCAGCCGTCGCCGTCGCGGGTCGTCGTGCCTCGCCCGGGTCGCGCGCTCCGCGCGCTCGCTGGCCGCCGTCGTGGTGCGGTCGAACATGATGCCCATCAGCACGATCAGCAGACCTGGCACCAGGCCGGCGCCGAAGTCGTTGCGGGTGAGCGCCGAGAGCACGGGCTTGCCGAGCCCGGGCCCGTTGACGTAGCCGGCGATGATGGCGATCGACAGTGCCGCCAGGATCGTCTGGTTGAGGCCCAGGATGATGGTCTTGCGCGCCATCGGGACCTGCACCTTCCACAGCCGCTGGGCCGTGGTCTGTCCGAGCGAGTTCGTCGCTTCGATCGTGGTGGCCGAGACGTCTCGGATCCCGAACCCGGCGATCCGCACGATCGGCGGCACCGCGTAGGCGACCGTGCACACCACGGCGTTGGGCGCGCCGATGCCGAACAGGATGAAGACGAACATCAGGTAGACGAAGGTGGGCATCGTCTGCAGCATGTCCAGGATCGGTGTGATGAGGGCGGCCGCGCGCCTGTTGAGCCCGATCAACACGGCCAGCGGGAAACCGATGAGGACCGCGATGAACACCGACACCAGGGTGACGATCAACAGGTCCATCGAGTCCTGCCAGAAGCCGAAGAGTCCGAAGGCGAGGAACGAGGCCGCGACCAGGACCGCGATCCGCCAGGTGGCGATGGCATAGCCGATCCACGTGGCGACGGCCACGACGCCGAGCCACCCGATCTGCGGCGCCGGACGTGGCGGCGCCGGCGTCGAGACCAGGTTCTGGAAGAACTCGATGATCACGTTGATGGCGTCGGCGATCGCCCGGGTGAAGCCGTTGCTGCCCAGACCGTTGGCGAAGTCCCCGAGGCGCCGGTGCAGGTCGGTCTGGTCGGTGCCGGAGACCGGGACGGTGTCATGACCGCGCGTGAGCGCCCAGAGCACCAGCCACGTCCCGCAGACGAGGGCCACCCACACCCAGCGAGGAACGCTGCGAGCACGGGGGCGCGGCGGAGGGGCGGCCCCCGGCTCGACCGGACGCTCGACGGTCGCGGCGCTGGTCATCCCTCCTCCGCGACGACCACCCGGAGGATGTCCTCGTCGTCGACCAACCCGACGATGCGATCTCCCTCCGCGACCCGCACGGCACCCCGGTGAGCGAGCACCGCCCGCGCCGCCTCACGAACGACGGTGTCGGACTGGAGCACCGGGGCGTCCGGTGACACGTCGTCGGTGAGGTCGCGCATCACCCACCTCAAGGTGAGCACGTGGGACTTGGGCACGTCGCTGACGAACTCCTTGACGTAGTCGTCAGCCGGCGAGCCCACGACCTCGTCAGGCCGCCCGATCTGCACGATCTCGCCGTCGCGCAGGATCATGATCCGGTCGCCGAGCCTGAGCGCCTCCGCGAGGTCGTGGGTGATGAAGACCATCGTCTTGCGCAGCTCGTCGTGCAGCCGGACGACCTCGTTCTGCATGTCGCGCCGGATCAGGGGGTCGAGGGCCGAGAACGGCTCGTCGAAGAGGAGCAGGTCGGGGTCGCCGGCCAGCGCTCGGGCCAGTCCGACCCGCTGCTGCATGCCGCCCGACAGCTGGTCGGGAAAGGACTGGTCGTAGCCGCTCAGGCCGACGAGCTCGACCATCTCCATCGCGCGCCTGCGTCGCTGGGCCTTGTTCTCGCCGCGGACCTCGAGGCCGTAGGCCACGTTGTCGACGACCTTGCGGTGCGGCAGCAACCCGAAGTGCTGGAAGACCATCGAGACGTGCTTGCGGCGCAGGTCGCGCAGCGCGGACTCCGAGGCCGCGGTGATGTCGTGGCCGGCCATCTCGATCGTGCCCGACGTCGGCTCGATCAGCCGGGTGAGCATCCGGACCAGCGTGGACTTGCCGGACCCCGAGAGGCCCATCACCACGAAGACCTCGCCGGGGGACACCTCGAAGGAGACGTCCCTGACGCCGAGCACGCATCCCGTCCTCTCCTTGAGGTCGGCACGGGAGAGCTCGGCGTTCGGCGAGCCGATGACGTTGTTCGCGCCGGGACCGAAGATCTTCCAGAGGCGCTCGACGCGCAGGGCCGCCTCGCCGGTGGATCGTCCCTCCGCCCGCGACGCCCCCGGGCCCGACTCAGCGCCGGACTCGCCGCCGGACTTGCCGCCGGACTTGCCGCCGGACTTGCCGCCGGACTGGGGGCCGGACTGGGTGGCGGTCATGGCCGCACCTCCTGGGGTCGGTCGGTGCTGTGGTTGCGGCTGTCGCCGGGCGGCCACAGCGGTGCGTCGTCGCGGTGGCGGTAGTAGGGCACCGGCTCGGCCGCGAGGGGGGTGTTGCCCAGGATCAGGTCGGCGGCCTTCTCCGCGACCATCATCACCGGGGCATAGATGTTGCCGTTGGTGACGTAGGGGAACACGCTGGCGTCGACCACCCGCAGACCCTCGAGGCCGTGCACCCGCATCGAGGTCGGGTCGGTGACCGCGCCGTCGTCGAGCCCCATCCGGGCCGTGCACGAGGGGTGCAGCGCGGTCTCGGCGTCGGCGCGCACCCACGCGAGCACCTCGTCGTCGGTGGAGACCGACGGTCCGGGCGAGAGCTCCCCGCCGTTGAACGGCGCGAAGGCGGGCTGGCTGAGGATGTCGCGGGCGACCCGGACCGTCTCGACCCACTCGCGGCGGTCGTTGGAGGTGGTGAGGTAGTTGAACTGCATCCGCGGGTGCTCGCGCGGGTCGGTGCCGGCGATGCGCACCCAGCCGCGTGTGTCGGCGTACATCGGGCCGACGTGCACCTGGTAGCCGTGGCCCTCGGTCGGCGCCGACCCGTCGTAGCGGATCGCCACCGGGAGGAAGTGGAACATCAGGTTGGGCCAGTCCACCTCGTCGTTGCTGCGGCAGAAGCCACCGCCCTCGAAGTGGTTCGTCGCTCCCAGGCCGCGGCGATGGAACAGCCACTGGTAGCCGATGCCGGGCCGGGCCCGCCAGCGCAGACCCGGCGCGATCGAGACCGGTTGCGTGCTGGCGTGCTGGAGGTAGACCTCGAGGTGGTCCTGGAGGTTCTCCCCCACCCCCGGCAGCTCGTGCACCATCCGGACCCCGAGCGGCTCGAGGTGCGTGGCTGCGCCCACGCCGGAGAGCTGCAGCAGCTGGGGGGTGTTGATCGCCCCGCCGCAGAGGATCACCTCACCGGCGTCGGCCCGGTGGGTGCTGCGTCCACGGACGTAGTCGACGCCGACCGCGCGGCGGCCGTCGAAGCGGATCCGGGTGACGAGGGCGAGCGTCCGGACCTCGAGGTTCTTCCGTTCCTTGAGCACCGGGTGGAGATAGGCCCGGGCCGCGGACAGCCGCCGCCCACGGTGGATGTTGCGGTCGAAGGGCGCGAAGCCCTCCTGGCGGTAGCCGTTGACGTCGTCGGTCAGCGGGTAGCCGGCCTGCTGCACCGCCTCGAAGAACGCACCGAACAGTGGGTTGGTCGCCGGGCCCCGCTCGAGAACCAAGGGCCCGCTCCCCCCGCGCCACCGGTCGGCACCGGCCAGGCAGGTCTCCATGCGCTTGAAGTACGGCAGGCAGTGGAGGTAGTCCCAGGTCTCCATGCCGGGGTCGCCGGCCCAGCGCTCGTAGTCCATGGGGTTCCCGCGCTGGAAGATCATCCCGTTGATCGAGCTCGAGCCGCCGAGCACCTTGCCACGGGCGTGGTAGACCCGGCGACCGTTCATCCCGGGCTCGGGCTCGGACTCGTACTTCCAGTCGTAGAACCGGTTGCCGATCGGGATCGGCAGGGCCGCCGGCATGTGCACGAACGGGTCGATCCGGAAGTCGGAGTGGCCGGCCTCGAGGACGAGCACGCGGGTCCCGGGGTCGGAGCTGAGCCGGTTGGCCAGGGCGCACCCCGCCGACCCGCCACCCACGATCACGTAGTCCCACTGGCTGCTGGTCACTGCCCGCCCGTCCTTGCTGTCGCCGTCCGGCCTAGCCGCCGAACCAGCCCTGCGGGCCGGGTGCGACGTTGTGCCAGACGTGCTTGGTCTCCTGGTACTCCTCCAGCCCGAGCCGGCCCAGCTCCCGGCCGATGCCGGACTGCTTGTAGCCGCCCCACTCCGCCTGCGCGACGTAGGGGTGGAAGTCGTTGATCCACACGGTCCCCATGCGCAGGCGCCGCGCGACGCGCTGGGCCTTGTCGCCGTCGCGGGTCCACACCGCACCGGCGAGGCCGTAGACCGAGTCGTTGGCCAGGCGCACCGCGTCGTCCTCGTCGGTGAAGGTCTCCACGGTCAGCACCGGGCCGAACGACTCCTCCTGCACGCAGCGCATCGAGGTCTCACAGCCGTCGAGCACGGTCGGCGGGAAGAAGAACCCGTCGGCCAGCGCACCCTCGGTGGCCCGCCGCCCGCCGCAGCGCAGCTCGGCGCCCTCGGCGAGCGCCGCCTCGACGTACGCCGTCACCTTGGCGAGGTGCGCCTGCGAGATCAGGCAGCCGGTCTCGGCCTTCTCGTCGAAGGGGCCGCCGAGGCGGATCTGCTGCGCCCGCTCGACGAGCGCGTCGACGACGCGGTCGTGCCAGGACTCCTGCACCAGCAGGCGCGCCCCGGCTGAGCAGACCTGGCCGGAGTGTAGGAACACCGCGGTGAGCGCGAGGTCGAGCGCCGCCTCGAAGTCGGCGTCGTCGAAGAGGATGTTGGGGTTCTTGCCGCCCAGCTCCAGCGCGACCTTGGTGACGTGGGCGGAGGCGTTGGCCATCAGGCTCCTGCCGGTCGCCAGCCCGCCCGTGAAGCTCACCAGGTCGACTCGCGGGTCGGTCGAGAGCGGCGCGCCGGCTTCGGCTCCCGCGCCGAGCACGAGGTTGCCGACGCCTGGGGGCAGCCCGGCCTCCTCGAGCAGGCGCATCAGGTGGACCGCGGTGTGGGGGCTCAGCTCGCTCGGTTTGAGCACGAAGGTGCAGCCGGCCGCGATCGCCGGGGCGACCTTCCAGGAGGTCTGCAGCAACGGGTAGTTCCACGGGGTGATGAGGGCGCAGACGCCGATCGGCTCCCGGACGACCCGGCTGAGCACCCCCGCGCGCCCGGTGTCCACCAGACGGCCCGGGTCCTCGTCGGCGACCCGGCCATAGTGGCGGAAGACCGAGGTGACGTCGTCCACGTCGTACTCGCTCTCGACCAGTCGCTTCCCGGTGTCGAGCGACTCCATCCGGGCGATCTCGGCCCGGTCCCGCTGCAGCAGGTCTCCCACCCGGAGCAGCAGGTCGCCGCGCTGGCGAGCGCTGGTCGCGCTCCACGTGCCCTCGCCCGTGGCGTCGAAGGCCCGGCGGGCCGCCGCGATGGCCGGCTCGGTGTCCTCGGGCCCCGCCTCGTCGACCTCGCCGACCAGGCTCCCGTCGGCCGGGCAGCGGATCTCCCGCCGGGCGCCGGACCGCGCGCCGGTCCACGTCCCATCGACGTAGAGGTCGGGCACGGACGACTCCTTCCGACGGCCGTTGCGCCCTGCGCAACGTTTCCGCGTGATGCGAGACACATTTCTCTTCGCGAGGCCGGTCGTCAAGGACCGCGACCCAACCGTGACCGCGGTCGGGACCTCTGCCCTGGTCAGGCTCCGGCTCAGCGCCGGCCCCACCCCATCCGGTGAGACACCTCGTCGGCGGCCTCGAGCAGCAGCGGCAGCACCTGGCCGACGCGTTCCTCCCCCAGGCGGAACGTCGGGCCCGAGACGCTCATCGAGGCGACCACGTCGCCGTGGGCGCTGCGCACCGGGGCGGCCACGGCCGCGAGGCCCACCTCGAGCTCGTCGACCGCCACCGCCCAGCCCTGGCCCTCGACCCGGGCCAGCTCCTCGCGCAGGCGGGCGCGCTGGGTGATGGTCGAGGCGGTGAACGCGGGCAGGCGCCGGACGAGCTCGTCGCGGCGGTCCGCCTCGAGCCCGGCGAGCAGGACCTTGCCGTTGCTGGTCGCGTGCAGCGGGATGTGCTGGCCGACCCAGTTGTGGCTCTGCAGCGCCGAGGTGCCGGCGACCTGGTCGAGGTAGAGCGCGCTGGTGCCCGAGAGCACGGCGAGGTTGACGGTCTCACCGGTGTCGGAGGCCAGCTGCCGGCACACGGGACGGGCCTCCTGCACGAGGTCGAGCCGCGCGGTCGTGGCGCCGGCGAGACGAAGCAGGCCGACGCCGAGGCGGTACTTGCCGCGGCCCTGGTGCTGCTCGACCATCCCGTGGCCCTCGAGGGTCGCGACGAGACGGAACGCGGTGGACTTGTGCACGCCGAGCTCGGCGGCGATCTCGGTGACCCCCAGCTCGCCGTGGCGGGCCAGCACCTGCAGGATGGTCAGGGCACGGTCCACCGACTGCACGCCGCCGGCGGCGGACGCCTCCACCGTGTTGCTCATGACGCAACCGTAGACCGCAGGGCGCGACCACGGCAGGGTCAGTCGCCCAGCTCCGCACGCCGGCGTACGACGAACTCCTCGAGCTCCTCGCGGATGGCGTCGTCCAGCGGCGGCGGCTCGTAGTCGTGGAGCCGCTGCTGGTAGATCCCGGTCGCACGGGCGGCGGTGTCCTTGCCACCGTTGCGGGTCCAGCGCTCGAAGTTCTCCGAGCTGCTCAGGAACGGCCGGTAGAAGCAGGTCCGGAACCGCTCCATGGTGTGCATCGCGCCGAGGAAGTGGCCGCCGTGGCCGACCTCCTCGTGGGCGCCGAACGCCAGCGAGTCCTCGTCGATCTCGAGGGGCGTGAACTCGTGCTGGAGCATCTGCACCAGCTCGACGTCGATCACGAACTTCTCGTAGCAGGAGACCAGGCCCCCCTCGAGCCAGCCGGCCGAGTGCATCACCCAGTTCGCCCCCGCCAGGAAGGTCGGCAGCATGGTCATCAGCGCCTCGTAGCCCGCCTGCGCGTCCGGCACCTGGGAGGAGGTGAGCGTGCCACCGGAGCGGAAGGGCAGCCCGAAGTGGCGCGCGACCTGTCCGGTGCACAACAGCCCGATCCCCGACTCCGGGGTGCCGAACATCGGCGAGCCGGACTGCATGTCGATGTTGGACAGGAACGAGCCGAAGACCGCCGGCGACCCGGGACGGATCAGCTGCGAGAGCGCGATGCCCGACAATGCCTCGGCGATCTGCTGGACCAGGGCCGCGGGCACGGTCACTGGCGACATCGCGCCCATGAGGAGGAAGGGCGTGAGCACGACGGCCTGGTTGGCCGCGGAGTACTCGAAGAGCGCGTCGAGCATCCGGTCGTCCCAGCGCAGCGGGGAGTTGCAGTTGACCAGCGAGATGGTCGCCGGGGTCTGCTCGATCGACGCACGACCGTGCTCGCGACCCTGGCCCCCGCCGAACAGGATCGAGGTCATCTCGATCACGTCCCGGGCGTTGGGGCCGGAGACGACGTTGCCCATGTAGAGCTTGTCGGTCAGCGTGGCCAGCGCCAGGGTCATGTCGAGGTGACGGCTGTCGAGCGGCGCGTCGTTCGGCTCGCAGATCACCCCGCCCGCGGAGTCCAGCACGTCGAAGGACTGGGCGAGGCGCGTGAAGTTGCAGAAGTCGTCCATCGTCGCGTCGCGACGCACCGCGCCCTCGCGCACGAAGGGCGGGCCGTAGACGCCGCTGAACACCATCGCGTCGCCCCCGAGGTGGACCGACCGCTCCGGGTTGCGCGCCTGGACGTCGAACTCGCGCGGCGCCTTCGCGACCTGCTCGAGCACGAAGTCGGGGTCCAGGAACACGGTGTTGTCCTCGACCCTCTGACCTGCCGCCCGGAACAGGTCGAGGGCCCGGTCGCTCATGAACTCGACGCCGATCTCGGTGACCAGCCGGCGCCAGCCGGCGTCGAGGGTCGCCATCGCGTCCTTGCTGAGGATCTCGTAGCGCGGCATCCGGTTGCGGAACATGGCTGGCTCCCTCTTCGACGCGCCCACGGTGCTCGACGACGGTGCTTGACGGGCAGGCGGGCATGGCCTCACGATGTGGAACAGTTGTTCCACAACATGGGAGTCGGGTCAAGCACCGTGAGCAGGTCCCCCAGCACCGCCACCGTCACCCCGGGCGCCGCCGGCGGCACCCAGGCGGTCGACCGCGCCGCGGCGCTGCTCACGCTGATCGCGGCGGCACCCGACCCGGTCACGTTCACCGAGCTCTCCGAGCAGACCGGTCTGGCCCGCTCCACCACCTCCCGCCTGCTCTCGGCGCTCGAGCGCACCCGGCTGGTCTCGCGTGCCGACGACGGCGGCTACACCCCGGGCGCCATCTTCGACGACCACGCCGCCCGGGTCGGCGCCACGGACCCGCACGCGGGACTGGTGGCCGCCGCGTCGCCGTACCTCGACGAGCTGGCGGCCGAGACACGGGAGTCGGCGCACCTCGCGGTGGTGCGCCACGGCCGCCTGGTCCACGTCGCCAACGTCGAGACCACCCACCTGCTCGGGGCGCGGGACTGGGACGCCGCCGAGGTGCCCCTGCACTGCTCCGCGCTGGGCAAGGTGCTCCTCGCCTGGAACGCCCTGACGCTGCCGCCCGTGCCTCTCGCCGCCCCGACGCCGCACTCCTTGGACGCCGTCGCCCTGGCCGAGGAGCTGCGGGACGTCCGCCGTCGCGGCTGGGCCGAGACCCACGACGAGCTCGAGGTCGGTCTGTGCGGCGCCGCCGCTCCCGTCCTGGACGCGCACGGCGGCGCCGTCGCCGCGCTGGGCGTCTCCGGGCCGACCGCCCGCATCGGGACCGGCGCCGGCCATCTGGGCCGGCTGATCAAGAACCGGGCGGAGGCACTGAGCCTCCGGCTTGCCGACACACACGCTGAGGAGGGTGTGGCATGACTCCTGAGGAGATCCTGCGCGGCCTGTACGACGAGACCCTGATCGGCAACGCGCCACGGGTGCTCGAGCTGACCAACGAGGCGCTGGGCCTGGGGATGGAGCCGCAGTCGCTGCTCTTCGACGCCCTCATCCCGTCGTTGGAGGAGGTCGGAGCCCGCTTCGAGCGCGGCGACTTCTTCGTCCCCGAGATGCTGATCGCGGGCCGCGCGATGGCCGGCTCGATGGAGGTGCTGCGGCCCCTCCTGGCCGAGACCGGCGTCGAGACCGTCGGCAAGTTCCTCATGGGCACCGTGAAGGGCGACGTGCACGACATCGGCAAGAACCTGGTCAACATCATGCTCGAGGGCGCCGGCTTCGAGGTGATCGACCTCGGCGTCCAGGTGGCGCCGGAGAAGTTCCTCGCCGCGATCGAGGAGCACCAGCCCGACATCGTCGGCTTCTCGGCCTTCCTCACCACGACGATGCCGATGTTCAAGGCCAACATCAACGCCCTGGAGAAGGCCGGCATGCGCGACTCGGTGATCGTCATGGTGGGCGGCGCGCCGGTCACCCAGGAGTACGCCGACGCGGTCGGTGCCGACGGCTACGCCGCGGACGCCTCCGCCACCGTCAAGCGCGCCAAGGCGCTGCTGGGCGAGCGACGGGCCACGGTGCCTGCATGAGCGAGCGCAACGGCGTGCACTACGAGACCCGTCTCCGGTCGGCGACCCAGGAGGTCGTCATCGGCCGCGGGCACCGCTTCTGCCTGATCGGCGAGCGGATCAACCCGACCGGCCGCCGCCTCTTCCAGGAGCAGCTGCGCGCGGGCGACCTGTCGGCGATCGAGCGCGACGTGCACGCCCAGGTGGTGGGGGGCGCCGACGTCCTCGACGTCAACATGGGCGTGCCGCTGACCGACGAGGCCGAGCTGCTCAGCCGGGCGGTCCAGCTGATCCAGCAGATCACCGACAAGCCGCTGTGCATCGACTCCTCCGTGGTCGAGGCCCTCGAGGCCGGCCTGTCGGTCTATCAGGGACGCGCGCTGGTCAACTCGGTGACCGCCGAGGACGAGCGCCTCGAGCAGGTCCTCCCGATCGTCAAGAAGTACGACGCCGCCGTCATCGCGCTGCCCAACGACGTCGACGAGATCCCGATGGAGCCCGACAAGCGGCTCGAGCTGGTGCAGAAGATCATCGACGTCGCGACCGGCGAGTACGGCATCGCCGCCCACGACATCGTGATCGACCCGCTGGCCATGCCGATCGGCGCCGACACCGCGACCGGGGAGGCGACGTTGGAGACGATGCGCCGCATCCGCGACGAGCACGGCCTCAACATGACCTGCGGGGCGTCCAACGTCTCGTTCGGCATGCCCGGCCGTCACCAGCTCAATGCCGCCTTCCTCACCGCGGCGATGACCTCCGGCCTGACCAGCGCGATCATGGACGTCCGCACCCCGTCGATCGTCGGCGCGGTCAAGGCCACCGACCTGCTGCTCGGCCACGACGAGTGGGGCATGGAGTGGATCGCCCGGAGCCGGGCAGCGGCCTCGGCGGCAGCCCCGGCGTGAGCGAGGCTCCCGCACCTCCCGCCCGGGTCCGGCTGGACTTCCGGGTCCACGAGGCCGTCCCGGGCGAGGTGCGGGAGCGGGACGTGCGCGTCCCTCCCGGCGTCGCGGTCTTCGACGCCGCCTCGTGGAACGGCATCGCGATCGACTCGACCTGCGGCGGCCACGGCACCTGCCACAAGTGCAAGGTGCGCGTGGCGCACGACGACCTGGCCGAGGACGTCGAGGTGACCCGCCACGACGCCAAGACGTTCACGCCCGAGGAGCTGGCGGACGGCTGGCGCCTGGCCTGCCTGGTCACCGCGCGCCGTGACCTGCAGGTCGACGTGCCACCCCTGGTGACGCGGCCGAAGGCCGCGACCGTCGGCGTCGGGCGCCAGGTGATCCTCCGGCCGGCGGTGCAGAAGCGCTACGTCGTTCTCGACGAGCCCACGCTGTCCGACCAGCGCACCGACCTCGAGCGCCTGCTGGGCGCGCTCGACGACCTCGACGTCACCGTCGACCTGCCCGTGCTGCGCCGCCTCCCGGTCGAGCTCCGACGTCACGACTTCAAGGTCACCGCGGTCGTCGACGACACCTCGCTGGTCGACGTCGAGGGCGGGGACACCACGTCGGTGAGCCACGGCATCGCCTTCGACCTCGGCACCACGACGGTCGTCGCCACGCTGCTCGACCTGACCACCGGCACGCCGAAGGCCGTCGCCTCGCGGCTCAACGCCCAGCAGCCCTTCGGTGCCGACGTGATCACCCGGATCAGCGCGACGATGCTGGACCCCGACGCCCTCGACCGCCTGCGCGCGCTCGCCGCGGAGACGCTCGACGAGCTCGCCCAGGAGGTGTGCAAGGACGCCGGCGTCGACCCCCAGCACGTCTACGAGGTGGCCCTCGCCGGCAACGCGACGATGACCGCGATCGTCCTCGGCATCGACCCCGAGCCGCTCGGGGTGGCGCCGTTCGTGATGTCGACCGCCCACCCGCCGGTCGTCCTGGCTGCCGACCTCGGGGTCGCGGTGCATCCCCGGGCGCGGGCGGTGATCTTCCCCGCCCTCGGCGCCTACGTCGGCGGCGACATCGTGGCCGGGATGCTGGCCACCGGCATGGACCGCGACAAGCGCACGCGGCTGTTCATCGACGTCGGGACCAACTGCGAGATCGTGCTCGGCGACGGCGACCGCATCGTGTCCACCGCGGCGCCCGCCGGGCCCGCCTTCGAGGGTGGCGCCATCCGCTCGGGCATGCGCGCCTCGGAGGGGGCGATCGAGGTCGTGCGGCTCGCCGACGATCCCGCCTCGCCCGAGCCGGTGACGCTGGGCGTGATCGGGGACGTCGCCCCGCGAGGACTCTGCGGCTCGGGGCTCGTCGACGCGGTCGCCGAGCTGGTGCGTGTCGGGCTGCTCGAGGCCAGCGGCCGCTTCGTCACCGACGAGGTGGCCGCGCAGCAGGTCCCCCATCTCGCCCCGCGGCTGAGCACGGTCGACCAGGAGCGGGTCTTCCAGCTCGCCGACGACGTGGTCCTCTCCCAGCGCGACGTCCGCGAGCTGCAGTTCGCGAAGGCCGCGATCTCGACCGGCTGGACGCTGCTGCTCGAAGAGCTCGGCGTGGACCCCTCCGACGTCCAGCAGGTGCTGCTCGCCGGGTCGTTCGGCTCCTACATCTCGGCTGCCTCCGCGGTGCGCATCGGGCTGGTGCCGCCGCTGCCCACGCTGCGCATCGTCTCGGCCGGCAACGTCGCCGGGGAGGGGGCCAAGATGGCGCTGCTCTCGGTCCGCGAGCGTGCCGGCGCCGCCGCACTGCTGAAGGAGGTGAGCTATGTCGAGCTTTCCGACCGCACCGACTTCAACGACCGCTTCGTCGACCTCCTCGCCTTCCCCGTGTGAGCACGGGGCCCCGGCGACCGCCACGGAGGTGGCGGTGATCGCGTGCGGGGCCATCGCGCAGCACTGCGCGGAGGCGGCGCAGCGCCACGACTGGCCCGTCCGGGTGCACCCCCTCCCGCCGTTGCTGCACAACCGGCCCGAGCGCATCGCCGGCGAGGTGGACCGCCTCGCTCGCCGGTTGGTGGCGCAGGGTCGCCGCGTGGCGGTGGGCTTCGCCGACTGCGGCACCTACGGCGCGCTCGACGCGGTCTGCGCGGACCTCGGGCTCGCCCGCCTGCCCGGGCTGCACTGCTACGACCTCTACGCCGGCGCCGAGCGGCTGCAGGCGGCGCTCGACGAGGAGCCCGGCACCTACCTGCTCACCGACTTCCTGGTCCGGTCCTTCGGCCGCACCGTCGTCGCCGAGCTCGGCCTGGACCGGCACCCGGAGCTCCGGGACGACTACTTCGGCCACTACACCCGCGTCGTGTGGCTCACGCAGCACCCGACGCCCGAGCTGGAGCGCCTCGCCGCCGACGCGGCCGCGGTCCTCGGCCTGCCGCTCACGACGGTGCCGACCGGGCTGCTGCTCCTCGAGGAGGCGCTCGCCGGCCTGCTCGCCGTACCCGTCCCGTCGCACGCACCTGACCCCGTCCCCCCGGCCGCCGCCGTGCAGCCGCAACACCTGGAGTGACCCGTGCAGCCAGACCTCGCCATCGCCCGCTCAGCCTCGCTCAAGCCCCTCGACGAGGTGGCCGCCTCGATGGGCATCCGGCCCGACCTCCTCGAGCCCTACGGCGAGCAGGTCGCCAAGATCAAGCTCAAGGCGGTCGAGGAGCTCGCCGACCGGCCTCCGGCGAAGTACGTCGTCGTCACCGCCGTCACGCCGACCCCGCTGGGCGAGGGCAAGACGACCACGACCGTGGGCCTGGGCCAGGCGTTCAAGCACCTCGGCAAGCGGGCCACGATCGCGATCCGGCAGCCTTCGATGGGGCCGACGTTCGGCATCAAGGGTGGCGCGGCCGGGGGCGGCTGGTCGCAGGTGGTGCCGATGGAGCTGCTCAACCTGCACCTCACCGGTGACATGCACGCGGTGACCGCCGCACACAACCTGTTGTCGGCGATGCTCGACAACTCGCTGCACCAGGGCAATCCCCACGACCTGGACCTGGACGCGATCACGTGGCGCCGGGTCCTGGACGTCAACGACCGCGCCCTGCGCAACATCGTGGTGGGCCTCGGCGGGCGGGAGGACGGGGTCACCCGGCAGACCGGGTTCGACATCACGGCCGCCTCGGAGGTGATGGCGGTCCTCGCCCTGGCCACCTCGCTGCAGGACCTGCGGCGCCGGCTGGGTCGCATCGTCGTCGGCTACACGAAGGCCGGCGACCCCGTGACCGCCGAGGACCTCCGGGCGGCCGGGTCGATGGCGGTGATCATGCGGGAGGCGCTCAAGCCGAACCTCCTGCAGACGTTGGAGAACACGCCGGTCCTGGTGCATGCCGGCCCGTTCGGCAACATCGCCCACGGCAACTCCAGCGTGGTCGCCGACCTGATCGGCATCCGCGGTGGTGACTTCCTCGTGACCGAGGCCGGCTTCGGCGCCGACATCGGCGGGGAGAAGTTCTTCAACATCAAGTGCCGCACGTCCGGCCTGCGGCCCGACGCCGCCGTCGTCGTGGCGACCGTCCGAGCGCTCAAGGCGCACTCCGGGCGCCATCGCGTGGTGGCGGGGCGACCGTTGCCGGAGCCGATGCTCCTGGAGAACCCCGACGAGGTGCTCGAGGGCGCCGCCAACCTGGCGAAGCAGATCGAGAACGTGCGCCTGCACGGCGTCTCCCCCGTCGTCGCGATCAACGCCTTCCCGGAGGACTTCGCCTCGGAGCACGACGCGATCCGGCAGGTCGCCGAGCAGGCGGGCGCACGCGTCGCGGTCTGCACCCACTTCGCCGACGGCGGTCGGGGCGCGGTCGAGCTCGCCGAGGCGGTGACCGAGGCCAGCCAGGAGCCGACCGACTTCCACTTCCTCTACCCCGACCAGGCGTCCCTGCGGGAGAAGATCGAGGTCATCGCCGACCAGGTCTACGGCGCCGACGGGGTCGACTACAGTCCGGTCGCGAGCCGCCAGCTCGACACCTACGAGCGCAACGGGTTCGGCGAGCTCCCGGTCTGCATCGCCAAGACCCACCTGTCGATCTCCAGCGACCCGGCGCTCAAGGGCGCCCCCACGGGATGGCGACTGCCCGTCCGCGAGGTGCGGGCCAACATCGGCGCGGGCTTCGTCTACCCGATCTGCGGCGAGATGCGGACCATGCCGGGTCTCGGCACCCGGGCGGCGGCGTTGTCGATCGACCTCGACGACGACGGCGAGATCGTGGGGCTGTCCTGAGCCTCGGCGGTCCGGCACTCGGACCCGACACCACGCTGGGTGACCTCCTCGCCGCGGTCAGCGCGCCGACCCCCGCGCCGGGGGCCGGAGCCGTCGTCGCGGTGACCGTCTCCCTGGCCGCCTCACTCGCGGGCATGGCCGCGGGCTCCTCGACCGCTCAGCTCCCCGACGCCGACGACCTGGTCGCGCGGGCGCTGGCTGCTCGCGACCGCACCCTGCCGCTGGCGCAGCAGGACGGCGAGGTGTACGCCGCGGTCCTGGCGGCCCGTGCCCTGCCCCGGGACGCCGCCGACCGCCGCGATGCGCTGCGTCGCGCCCTGGAGCAGGCGAGCGAGATCCCCCACGAGCTGGCGCGGACGGCTGCCGGGGTCGCCGACCTCGCCGACCGGGTCGCCGCGGACGGCAACCCTCACCTGCAGGGCGATGCGGCCACCGCAGCCCTCCTCGCGCGGACCGCCGTGACCGCTGCGGTGGGGCTGGTCGAGGCGAACCTGTCGGGGCTGGACCAGGACCATCCGCGGCTCCTCGAGGCGCGGGCCCTGGGCCGGCTCAGCGGTCGACGTTGACGGTCGGGATGCCGCCACCCACCCGGGCGATGACGGCCACCGAGGGCCGGGCGGTCGGGTTGCTCTCCCGGTGCACGGTGTAGGCCGGCACGTGGATGAAGTCCCCTGCCTCGGCGTCGATCCAGCCGTCGAGGCCGTCACACTCGAGTCGCAGGATGCCCGACACGACGTACAGGCTGGTGTCGTTGAGGTCGTGGTGGTGCCACCCCGACACCGCGCCCGGCGCGGTGGTGACCTGGCCGGCCCACAGCAGGGGCAGCTCGAGGGCGAGCTCCCGGTGCATGCCCGGAGTGGGGTCCGCCGGCGTCAGCTCGGCGGCGCGGATGACGCGGACGGGATCGGTCATCAGCGCGCGGCGTCGGCCGCGACCCTGGTGAGCAGGTCCTGGCGCCAGGCCTCGGTCTCGGCGACCTGGTTGAAGGTGAACACGTGCAACCCCTCCACCAGCAGGTCCGGCTCGCCGGCCGTCGCGGCGCACTGCTCGAGGAAGCGCTCGCCGGTGAAGCCCCCCGGGGCGGCCAACCGGGCCAAGGTCGACTTGTGCTTGGTGAGGAACCGGGTCGACTCCCCGACCCCGATCCTGGTCGCCATCGTGAGCAGCTTGGTCCGGTCGACCGGGCCGGGGACGCCGAGCAGCAACGGCATCGTGACCCCGCGCCTGCGCAGGCGGCGCACCCAGCTGTCGACGGCGTCCGGGTCGAAGGTCAGGTTGCTGACGATGTGGGTGGCGTGACGGCGCTTGTCCCACATCGACTGCACCGTGAGGTCGTCGCTGATGGTGGGGTGCGACTCCGGATAGCCCGTGATCCCGACGTGGGAGAAGGGGTGGCCGATCGCGGTGAGGTCCTCCAGGACCGTGAGTGCGTCGGGGTAGTCGCCCACCGGGTCGGGGTCGCCGCCGGGCACGAAGACCTGCGTGATCCCTCCCTCGACGAGCCGGTGGACGATCTCCTCGAGCTCGGCGCGGGAGTGGATCATCCGGGCGGCGAGGTGGGGCACGGCGACGTACCCCTCGGCGGTCAGGCGCAGCGCCAGGTCGAAGGTCTCCTCCAGTCCCTTGGAGGCGGAGGCCGTCACGGTCACCGCCGTGCGGTGCGGCACGTGGGCGCACACCTTGTCGTACGCCGTGCCGGTCGGCAGGACCTCGTAGCGCGCGTTCTCGAGCAGGCGGCGCAGCGTCGCGGGCCCGGAGGCGCGGGTCATCCTCAGCCTGTTGCGCAACATGCAACTCGTTTCGTCATGCGCGATCTTGCTCCGACAGGCTAGTGCTCGGAGCCTGTCCCCGCCAGACTGCTGAGCACCCCGCGTAGACCGCGCGGGACGAGCTCGACCCCCACCCCGAGGAGCGCCATGACGACGCAGCCCCAGCAGGCCGAGCAGCGGACGTTCAAGCCCCTTCCCGAGGACTGGCGCAAGGCCGTCGCGATCGTCGCCCACCCCGACGACATGGAGTTCGGTGCGGCGGCCGCGATCGCACGCTGGACGCGCCAGGGCAAGGAGGTCGTCTACGTCATGGTCTCCAGCGGCGAGGCCGGCATCGACGGGCTCGAGCCCGAGGAGTGCCGACGGGTCCGTGAGCGCGAGCAGATCGAGTCCGCGCGCATCGTCGGCGTCGACACCGTCGAGTTCCTCGGCTTCCCCGACGGGGTCATCGAGTACGGCGTCCCGTTGCGCAAGGCGGTCTCCGAGGTGGTGCGCCGCCACCGGCCCGAGATCGTCATCACCGGCAACTTCCGCGACACCTTCGGTCCCGGGGCGCTCAACCAGGCCGACCACATCGCGGTCGGCCGCGCGGTCATCGACGGGGTCCGCGACGCGGCCAACCGGTGGATCCACACCGACCAGCTCTCCCAGGGCCTGGAGAGGTGGGACGGGGTGCGCGCGGTCTGGGCCGGCGGATCGCCGGAGGCCCGGCACGCCGTGGACACCTCCGAGTCGTTCTCGGTCGGCGTCGAGTCGCTGCGGGCGCACCGGGCCTACATCGACGGCCTGGGCTGGGCGGACTTCGACGAGGAGGAGATGCTCGAGGGCTTCTGCCGCCCGGTCGGCGCCGCGATCGGTGCGAAGTACGGCACGCCGTTCGAGGTCTACTCGCTCACCTGGGGCGGCGGGGACGAGGACTGAGCCGCCTCACCAGGGCAGGTCGCCGACGTAGTCCACGCCCCAGGCCAGGAAGCCGAAGCGCACCAGCCGGCCGACCAGGCAGAGCACGGTGAACGCGACGAAGGAGTAGCGCGTGCGCGCCATCAGCACCGTCAGGATCAACAGGGGCGGGATGCCGAGCGCGGACGAGGCGAGCAGGAGGCCGCTGACCACCCAGGGTCCGCGCTCCACCGTCTGGTCCAGCCGTTCCTCGGCCTTGCGCAGCTCGGCTCCGAGGCGACCGCCGCCACGGGGCAGCCGCAGCTCGTGGCGCACCACCAGGAACAGCGCGCACTTGCCGGCGGTGTGCCCGAGTGCGAAGAGCGCCGTCCCGATCGCCAGCGCCCACGCGGTGTCCGCACGCAGGCTCCACGTGGAGACCAGCAGCTCGGCGTTGGCCACCGGCCACACCGCCGAGAGCACGCCTTGACCGAGCAGGCTCAGCGCCTCCCAGAGGCTCACCCGCTCACGCCGGGGTCAGCACCTGACCTGCGCGCAGCCGGGACCACGACCACGCCTTGATCCCGATCAGCGCGAGGAGGAACGGCGTGGAGAGCCACCACGGCCCGAACAGCGCCAGCAGGCAGACGGCCGCGGAGTTGACCGTCTTGGCCAGCGGGCTCCAGTTGAACCGGTAGACGGTGCGGTCCACCTCGTAGAAGCGGTTGTTGGTGTCGATCGCGAAGTCGACGAACCGCAGCGAGAGCCAGAAGTCGAGGACCATGAAGTTGAACAGGTAGAGCAGCACCGGCACGACCGGCGGCTGCAGCACGACGGTCGCCCCCGCCACGGCGAGGCAGATGCAGACCCGGTCGCACAGGGTGTCGAGCAACGCTCCCCCGCGCGTCTCCTGGTCGAGCAGCCGCGCGCTCAGCCCGTCGGCGCTGTCCCCGATCCAGTAGATCGCGAACGCCGCGACCATCCACTCGGTGCGGTCGTCGTGCGGCACCGCGTCGGACAGCACCAGGAAGGAGATCACGCAGCTGAGGAACGTGCGGACGTAGGTGATGAGGTTGGGCACCGTGAACGTGGTGTACCTGAAGCCGGGACGCACGGTCACACCCTCTCCCATGGGCGTCGACGTGGCGGTTCCGACCCACCGGGCGGCCGCGCGGGATACTCGGGCGATGAGCCTGCCCACCACCGTCGACGAGGTCGTCGCCCGCCTGGGCGAGATCGACGACGAGCTCGACGCCGCGGACGGTGTCGCCGTCTTCAACCGGATGTACCTCACCGTCACCGAGCGCATCGCCCAGGTGATCGCCGACTCCGCCCGGCGCACCGTCAGGTTCGAGGGCGCCGGCCCGATGGCCGAGCTCGACGTGCGGTTCGCGAACCTCTGGCTGACGGCCTACGACGCGGACCGCGCCGGCCGCGCCGTGCCCCGCGCGTGGCGACCGCTCTTCGGCGCTCGCCGCGCCGGTCGCCTGCCGGTGCAGTACGCCGTGGCCGGCATGAACGCGCACATCGAGCACGACCTGCCGATCGCCGTGGTGCAGACCTGTCGAGTACTGGACCTGCGGCCCGGCGACCTGCATCGCGACTACGAGCTGGTGAACGAGGTCCTCGCCGAGGTGGAGGCGCCGATCCGGCGCTCGTTCCTCGACGAGTGCCAGCGCCACGTCGACGACCGGGTCGGCCCCGTGGTGCACCTGCTCAGCAGCTGGAACATCGACAAGGCCCGCGACCTGGCGTGGGTCACCGCGGAGACGATCTGGGAGCTGCGCCGCACGACGTTCCTCGGGGATCGGTTCCTCGACGCGTTGGGGCACACCGTGGGCATGACCTCACGGACCCTGCTGACCCCCCTGCCCGCCTGACGCGCCCGCAGGTCGAGGTGCGCCTTCCGAGGCTCGAACCTTGACCTGCCGGTGCGGTAGCGGTGACGGTGGACCGAAGCCGGGAGCGGGATGCCGGCACAGGAAGGGCAGGAGGAGATCGTGGCCGCCGAGGGGACCGTGGACCGGGCACGGGAGGCGTTCGGCCGCGGGTCGTGGAGCGAGTCCTACGGGCTGTGGGCCACGGCGGACTGCGACCAGAGCTTGGCGTCGGAGGATCTCGCGGACTGGGCGAGCGCCGCATATCTGATCGGCCGCGATGCCGACTCCGACGACCTGTGGGCCCGCGCACATGAGGAGTGCATGGGCGGCGGTGACCACGCCTTCGCGGCGCGGTGCGCCTTCTGGCTCGGCCTCCAGCTCTTCCTCCGGGGAGAGACCGCCCGCGGGGGCGCGTGGATCGGTCGCGCCCAGCGAGTGCTCGAGGCCGTCACGGAAGGGACCGTGGAGCACGGCTACCTCCACGTGCCCGGCGGGCTGCAGAGCCTGGGGGCTGGTGATGCCTCCGCGGCACACGACCACTTCAGCCAGGCTCAGGAGTGGGCCGATCGGTTCGCCGACAGGGACCTGCTCGCGCTCGCCCGGCTGGGTCAGGGCCAAGCCCTGTTGCAGGGCGGTGACACCTCGCCAGGACTCGCCCACCTCGACGAGGTCATGGTCGCGGTCACCGCCGGAGAGGTCGGGCCGGTGGTGGCGGGGATCGTGTTCTGCGCCGTCATCGAGAGCTGCCATGACGCGTTCGACGTACGCCGGGCCCGGGAGTGGACCGAGGCCATGACGCGCTGGTGTGCCAGCCGGCCCGACTTGGAGCCCTATCGCGGCCAGTGCTCGGTCTACCGGGCTGCGGTGCTGCGGCTGCACGGCGAGTGGGAGGAGGCGCTCGACGAGGCGCTGAGGGCGTGCGCCCGGCTGGGGGCGTCACCGGTCCATCCGGCGGTCGGGATGGCCCACTACGAGGTCGGGGAGCTGCGTCGGCTCCGCGGCGACCTCGACGCCGCCGAAGCCGCCTACCGGGAGGCGAGTCGGACCGGCCACAGCCCACAGCCGGGGCGGGGCCTGCTCCATCTCTCACGTGGTCGCGTCGGCACCGCGCGTGCGGCCCTTCGCCACGCACTCGAGGAGGCCGCGCAGCCGCTCGCCCGGGCCAGGCTGCTCGGGGCGGTCGTCGAGGCGGACCTCGCCCAGGACGACGTCGCCGCCGGACGTGCCGGTGCCGACGAGCTGGTCTCGATCGCGGCCCGGAGCGACACCACGGCGCTGCACGCCGTCGCCGGGTACGCCGACGGCGCGGTACGGCTCGCCGAGAGGCAGGAGCGGGCTGCCTCGTCGAAGCTGCGGGAGACCGTGGAGCTGTGGCGAGACCTGGAGGCGCCGTACGAAGTGGCTCGCACGCGCCTGCTCATGGCCCGGGCTTGTCGCCGGCTGGGCGACGAGGGAACCGCGGAGCTGGACCTGGACGCAGCATGTGCGGCCTTCGCGCGGCTGGGTGCCGACCCAGACCTGTCCGCCGCGCTGGCGCTCGCGGACGGTGCGGACGGTGCCGCCACGAGCGGCCTGAGCCGACGCGAGCGCGAGGTGCTGCGGCTGGTCACCACGGGCCGCACCAACCGCGAGATCGCCGTGGAGCTGACCGTGAGCGAGCACACGGTGCGGCGACACCTCCAGAACATCTTCGCCAAGCTGGACGTGACCTCACGGGCGGCGGCCACGGCGTACGCCGTGCGGCACCATCTGGCGTGACCCTCCGATCGCGACCACCGCCGGCGATGCCGACCAGTGGTACGAACGGACCACCCTCCTCGCCGGCCGGCTTGGTACACGCGGTCGATGCCGCAGCGTTCGGTGGTCCCTAGCCTCGGGAGCAAGGCAAGACCACCCCGACAAGGAGGACCTCATGAGCATCGCCATGATGATCGACAACCCCGCCGGCTCGCGAGACCTGTACGAGCGGATCCTGGACAACATGGACGACGACGTGCCGCTGGGTGGGCACCTGCATCTCGCGGGCCCGACGCCCGAAGGCGGCTGGCGCGTGCTGGAGGTGTTCGGCTCCCAGGAGGAGGCCAAGCAGTTCCTGACCGAGCGCTTCGCCCCGGCCCTGCGCGCGGCAGGTTTCGACGGCCCGCCCCCGACGCCGCAGTTCTGGCCCCTGGCCGTCCACGAGGCCGTGGCGGGAGCGCCCACACCCTCCGCGTCGAGCTAGCGCAGGAACCGTTGATCCCAGGCGACTCCCGCACGATCGCGAGCCTCGACCAGACGTCGATCTCGATCGTGTCGGCCGGCCACGGGCCACCCTTGCTCCTGGTGCACGGCGGGATGACCGGCTCCGCACGCTGGCACGCGTTGTGGCCCCATCTGACCGCCCACCACGAGGTCACGGCGATGGACCGGCGCGGCCGCGGCGGCAGCGGCGACCAAGCGCCGTACGCCCTGGACCGGGAGCTCCAGGACGTGGCCGCGGTCGCCCGCGACCTCGCCGAGCGCCGCGGTGGTCCGATCGACGCGTTCGGGCACAGCATCGGTGCCGCCATCGTCCTGGGCGCCGCAGCCGCGGGGGCGCCGCTGCGGCGCATCGGCCTCTACGAGCCGCCCGGGCCGGAGACGGTGACGCGCGACTGGATCGATCGCGTGACCGCGATGGTGGTCGCCGGAGAACACGGGAGGGCGATGAGGAGCTTCCTCATCGAGGTCGTCGGGCTGACCCCGGCGACCGTATCCAGCCTGCGCGACTCCCCCCTCGCACAGGACGCTCTCGACATCGTCGCTGCGACCCTCGTCCGCGAGGCCGAGGCGCTCATCACCGTCGACCTCGACCGGCTGGCCGAGCGCGTCGCCCAACCCGTCTTGCTCCTCCTGGGCAGCAGGAGTCCGGGCTGGGCCGACACGATCACCCGGCGGCTCACGCGCACGCTGCGCGATGCCGAGCTGGTCGTCCTCACCGGCCAGGGTCACGAGGGGGTCGACACCGCACCCGACCGGGTCAGCGCCGAGCTGACCGGGTTCTTCTCGCGTTGACAGCGCGCCCGGCTCGGGCGGCACGACCCGGCCCTGCGAGACGGAGAACCCCGCCTGACGCGTTGCCGCAGGTCAGGCGGGGTTTCTCGGCTCCCCCGGTTGGACTCGAACCAACAACCCTCCGGTTAACAGCCGAATGCTCTGCCAGTTGAGCTACAGGGGATGGTGCGGGCGTGACCCGCGGGAAAACCGTATCAGAGCCCGACCGATGCCCGTGCCTCGGCCAGGGCGCTCCGGGTGGCCTCCCGGACCAGCGGATCGTCGGGGTCCAGACCCGGGTCGAGCTCGAAGGCCCAGACGACCTCGCCACCGGTCGGGGGTCGGCGGCCGATCACCCGGAAGCCGCGCTTGGCGGTGACCTGGACACGCTGCTGGACCACGACGGTGGCGGTCACCCGTTCGCGGACGAGCGCGGCCAGGTCGCCGGGCTCGGGGACGCGGCGGACGTGCCGCACGACCCGGGCGGCGTAGTCCTGGACCGGCTCGACGCTCAGCTCGGAGGCCTCCTGGTCCCAGTCGGCCCGGTGGACGGTCTCCCACCCCCACGACTCGTCGTGGAGGTCGGAGTCGACCAGGTGGAGCCGGTCGCGCGTGCCGACCACCCAGCCGCCGGCGTCGTCGGCGGCCCACACCAGCGGACGGTCGCCGCCGAGCGCGGCGCGCACCTCGTCGGGCAGGCGTACGGCGTCGAGGCGCCCCTGGCGCCCCCAGCCCGGCACCTTCACGGGGTGCCGCCGATGGCCCGCTCACGCAGGGTGCGACGGTGGCTCTCGAGCGCGACGAGCTCGCCGAACATCCGGTTGTAGTCGGTGGCCTGCTCGACGGGGTTGGTGCGCTGCAGCTTGGACTTGAGGTCGTTGATCCGCCGCATCGCGGTGACCTCCTGGAGCCGGAAGACGTAGCCTGCCGCCAGCGCCTCGTCGGGCGTGGCTGCCGGGAGCGGCTCGACGACCAGCGCGTTGAGCACCCGGCGCAGCACGGGGTCCCCGGTGTCGCCGAGCGAGGTGCGGACCTTGTCGACCCACACCTCCTCCGACGGCGCGGACGCGGGGCCGCCGAGCCCGGCGACCGCGTGCCACAGGGCGCGGTAGGCCGGGTGGGTGAAGTCGTTGTCGCCGAGGTCGCCGCACAGCGGCCCGCACAGGGCGGGCTGCTGGAGGACGAGCTTGAGGGTCTCGCGCTCCAGCGAGATGCGCGGGTCGCGCGGGTCCGGCACGGGCAGCCCGGTGGGCGGTGCCGTCGGCGCCTGCGGCGGCACCGCGGCGGTCTGTGCGTCGGAGCGCCCGGCCCGGCTTGCCGCACGCCGCACCTCGGCGCGGGCCTCCTCGACCTCGACCCCGACCATGCCGGCGAGCTCGCGGGCGAAGGCGTCGACCTTGGACCGGTCACGCACGGACGTGACCAGCTTGGCGGCGGCACGCATCGCATCGACCCGGCCGTCGGCCCGGTCGAGGTCGTAGCGGCTGACCACGTTGCCCAGCACGAAGCGGTAGAGCGGCACCCGCCGTGCCACCAGCTCGCGGACCGCCGCGTCACCGGAGCGGATGCGCAGGTCGCACGGGTCGAGACCGTCGGGCTCGACCGAGACGTAGGTCTGGCCGACGAAGCGCTGGTCGCCGTCGAAGACCTTGAGCGCGGCCTTCTGCCCGGCCTCGTCGCCGTCGAAGGTGAAGATGATCTCGCCGCGGAACTCCTCGTGGTCGTGCAGCAGCCGCCGCAGGACCTTGCCGTGCTCCTCGCCGAAGGCGGTGCCGCACGAGGCGACCGCGGTGGTGACGCCGGCCAGGTGGCAGGCCATCACGTCGGTGTAGCCCTCGACGACCACGGCCTGGCTCGACCGGGCGATGTCGCGGCGGGCCAGGTCGATGCCGTAGAGGACGGTGCTCTTCTTGTAGATCGGCGTCTCGGGGGTGTTGAGGTACTTGGCGTCGATGCGGTCGTCGTCGAAGATGCGGCGCGCCCCGAACCCGATCGTCTCCCCCGTGGTGTCCCGGATCGGCCACAGCAGTCGGCCACGGAACCGGTCGTAGTGGCCCGACTGCCCCTGCGCGCACAGACCCCCGGTCACGAGCTCGGCGTCGGAGAAGCCCTTCTGGCGCAGGTGCTTGTAGAGCGCGTCGCCGTCGCGCGGCGCGAACCCGAGCCCGAAGTGCTCGGCGGACTCCTGGTCGAAGCCCCGCTCGGCGAGGAAGGTGCGGGCCTGCATCGCCCCGGGCGAGCCCAGCCTGTCCGCGTACCACTCCTGTGCCCGGCGGTTGGCCTCGATCAGGCGCTGGCGCGGCATGCGGTCACGAGGCGCGCGGGTGTCCTGCTCCTCGGTGTAGCGCAGCTGGATGCCGGCCCGGTCGGCGAGGTACTCCACGGCCTGCTGGAACCCCAGCCCGTCGTGCTTCATCAGGAAGGAGATGACGTCGCCGCCCTCGCCGCAGCCGAAGCAGTGGTAGCCCTTGCCGGGCCGCACGTGGAAGGACGGCGACTTCTCGTCGTGGAAGGGGCACAGCCCCTTGAGCGCGCCGCCACCGGCCGGCTTGAGGGTGACGTACTGCCCGACGACCTCGGCGAGGTCGGCTCGCTCGCGCACGAGCGCGATGTCCTCCTCGCGGATCAGGCCTGCCACGCAGCGCAGTCTACGGGCGTCCGGGGACAGCCCCGGCGCGCCTCAACACAGGCGCCGGTGCCAGCCCACCGCGGAGGCGTCGGTCAGCGAGGCGACCTGGTCGACCACGACCCGCAGCCGGGCGCCGTCGTCGGCGGCGGCGGCGAAGTCGGCCCGGAACATCGGCTCCATCACCGACGGGCCGGTCCGGCGGACCGCCTCGACCAGCTCGGCGAGCAGCTCGCGCTGGGCGGTGAGCACGCCGCGCCGCCCGGCCGCCTCCATGACCAGGTGCGCCGCGACGCTCTTGAGCACCCCGATCTCCAGCACCGTCTTCTCGGGGACCACGAGGTCGGCGGCGTAGCGCCGCAGCGGGGCGGGACCGTACGCCGCGTGGGTCGCCCCGGTGGTCGCGGCGCAGAAGCGCCCGATCAGCGACGAGGTGAGGTTCTTCAGCGCCCCCAGCGCGCGCCGGCTGCCGTCGTACGCCGCGTCCGGCCACCCCGGCACGGCGACGAGCCGGGCCCAGGCCGCCTCGAGCGCGTCGTCGGACTCAGCGGGGTGGTACCACTCCCGCGCCGTGTCCCACACCGCGCGGCGCAGACCCGGGTCGGCGAGCTCGACCAGCTCGACCTGGCCCGCGACGATGCCGTCCTCGACGTCGTGGACGGAGTAGGCGATGTCGTCGGCGAGGTCCATCACCTGCGCCTCGAGACAGCGCCGCCCCTCGGGCGCACCCTCGCGCAACCAGGTGAAGACCGCCAGGTCCTCGCCGTAGACGCCGAACTTCGGGTCGCCGGCGCGGCGGGGCCACGGATACTTCGTCGAGGCGTCCAGGGTGGCGCGGGTCAGGTTGAGCCCGATCGAGCAGCCGTCGGCGTCGAGGAACTTGGCCTCCAGACGCGTCAGGATGCGCAGGCTCTGGGCGTTGCCCTCGAAGCCGCCGATGTCCTCGGCCAGCTCGGCCAGCGCCCGCTCGCCGTTGTGCCCGAACGGCGGGTGGCCGAGGTCGTGGGCCAGCGCGGCGGTCTCGGCGACGTCGGTGTCGCAGCCGATCTGCGAGGCGAGGTCACGCGCCACCTGAGCGACCTCGAGGGTGTGGGTCAGCCGGTTGCGCACGAAGTCGTCGGTCTGGGGCCCCAGCACCTGGGTCTTGGCGGCCAGGCGACGGAGCGCGGCGCTGTGCACGACGCGCCCGCGGTCCCGGGCGAAGTCGGTGCGCAGCGACACCTTGGCCGGCTCGGCGCCCCACCGGGCGCGCGCGGCCGCGTCGTACGCCGTGCTCCCGCTGGTCGACCCCACGGCCTCAACCTAGCCGCGACCCCCGACCGGCCGTGGCCCGCCGGCGACGATGGGTGTTCGAATTGCGTGAAAGCCATGTTCGTGAGGTGACCTGAGCGCGGCGACGCAGCGCGCCGCACCGACTCGTGCGGTAGCCCGGTCACAAGAGGCCGACTGCCGGACACTACTGAGTATGAGCAACCCTCAGGAGCAGTTCACGGAGCTGTGGCATGCCGAGGCTCCGCGCGTGCTGGCCTTCGCCAGCCGTCATGTCGGCGCAGAGGCCGCCCACGACGTCGCCGCGGAGACCTTCATGATTGCCTGGCGTCGCTGGGACGATGTTCCCTCACCGCCGCCGATCGCCTGGCTCTTGGTGACTGCCCGCAAGGTCATCCAGAAGCGGGCACGTGCCAGTCGTCGAAATCGTGCGCTGGAGGAGCGAATCGTTCTGCTCGACCGCGTGGCGGCTTACGCAACCGACTCCGCAGACACCGCGCTTACCCGCCGTGAAGCGCTCGAACGACTTGCCCGGCTCGACGAGCAGCATCGTGAGGCGTTGCTGCTCGTCAGCTGGGACGGGCTCACCAACGATCAGGCAGCCACGGTCCTGGGCATCAAGCCCGCGACGTTCCGACGGCGAATCAGCCGCGCTCGGGCCGCCCTACTGAGGCCTTCATCGCCTGAATCCATCGATCCCGAACCCCGACTCATCCCCGCCCAGGAGCTGTCATGAAGACCATCGAAGACCTTCGCCCAGAGGTCAGCCCGCTCGATCCCGAGTGGTCCGCCAGCACCCTTCGGGCGATCCTCGCTGAGCCGGGCGGTGTCCGTAGCCCGAAGCTCACACTCGTCGGCAAGCCACGCCGGCGGGTCCGTTTCGCGGCCGGTGTCGCTGCCGCTGCCGCGGTTCTCACAGCTGTTGGCCTCATCGGTCCGTTCGGTCCGCCTGGTACTCCTGCTGCAGCTGCGCAGCTGACTGCCGCACACCTGTCGATCCATCCCGAGGTCGGTGCAAACGAGTTCCTTCACATCAAGAAGGTCCAGAGGAACTGGGGCTACGGAGGTTCCGGCGTCGAGGATCCGTTCACGCTGGAGTACTGGGTGCCGGGTGACGGTCAATCCGAGTGGATCGAGCGTTCCGGCTGGCCGGGCGACCTGGAGACGAACTCGTTCGATGACTGGGGCCCGCAGATCTATGTGGACCACAGTTCAGACCCCTCCAGCCTGCTCGAGGAACTTCGAGACTACGCCGCATCCCAGGGTGAGTCCGCTGACCTTCACGGACTGTGGACCGTCGCGTTCTGGATCGTCAACGACCCAGTCGCTCCGCAGTCGCTCAAGGACGAGGTCATGAGCGCCTTGTCGACACTCGACGGCGTTCGGGCTGCCGATCCCGACTTCCACGTCACAGGGCTGAGCGGCAGGGCGCTGACGATGGGGGGCGAGTACGACCCATGGTTCGTGGTGGACCCGAAGACCTCGGCGTTCCGTGGGATCGTGGGCCACCCGGAGAAGGACGACACCTGGGTAGGGCCAGAATCGCCGATGTGGACGATCACCATTGAATCCAGCGTGACCGCCGAGGCGCCCTGAGCCACTTGCGAGGACGGGACCGGAGGGAACACCCCGCTGCACCTTGCCTGGCCACGCAGGGACCGTCGAGCCTGGCTTAGAGTCTTGATGCAGTCGAGCCGGTCTTGGCTGCCGCGTAGGTGGTCCAGTTGCCGCCGGCGTACTCGGCCCAGCGGGTAGCAGTGCCGTTGTCGACACCGATGAGGCTGGCGAACACGGCAGGCGGGACGGTGGCCGCGAGGTGGAGCATCGCGGTGTTGCGGTTGGCTCGGGTTGTGATGCCGAGCCGGTTGAGTCTGCCCATCAGCGACTTGGGGTGTTGGTGGTGGCCCGCCCTTTTGCCCGGGAACAGCCAGCGCTCGTCGGCGAGCGTGCTCGCTGCGCCGAAGGGCTTGGCGATGGGCAGCGAGGTCACGAGTACGTCCAGGGGCGGCGGTAGCAGGAGTGGATCCGGGCCGAGTCGGAGGTAGGTGCCGTCGTCGCGAATGTCCAGGTCCTCGGCGGTGAGGGCAACGATCTTGCTGACGGGTTGGGCGTAGAGCAGGACGAGGCAGGCTGCGACGCGGTCTTCAGCGTTGGCGGAGTCCTGGTCGTGGAGCATGCGACGCACGAGTGTCCAGTGATCGTCCTGATCGGCTTGGCCGCGAGGTCCTGCAGCCGGGACGGAATCGGGCAGCGCGAGTCCGGGCAGGTGGCCGTTGTCGAGGAGCCAGCGTGGGAACCTGATCCGGAGTTCGCGCCGTGCCGTCATCCAGGAGTCGAGGTCGGCTTGGGTGCAGTTGTCGATGCTCCGGCCGCGCGCAGCGAGGTGGTCGAGGAAGCGTTGAGCGGCTCGGATCCCTTGCCGGCAGCGATCGGCGACGGCTGGGCTGAGTTGGCCGTGACGGTCGGGCTTGGCTCGGGCGATGACGTGCCAGCGGGCGTATCGGCTGAGGACTTGTCGCTGTTGGCCGTCGGCGACTTCGTCGATGACGGCGGCGGCGAAGCTTCGAAGGCGGGTGGCTTGCTCGTCCCGCTCGGGCAGGACTCCTGTTGCGACAAGGATCGCGCGCAGGTAGCCGACGGAGAAGCGGTCGCCCTCGGCATCGAGCAGCTCATGGGTGAGCCGATCGTGTTGCTGAGCGAGGCGGGCGAGCAGGCCGATGCTTTCGATGCGGTCCCAGTTGCCCAGGATCGATCGCGGCCGCTGGGTCGCCACCAGTACGTCACGGACCTCCTTGATCCCGACAGGGATGGTGCCGTCGGGTCCGGCGAGCAGCCTGTCGATCCGGTCGGTGGCCTGACAGCCGAAGCACCAGGGCCGGCCGTCCTTGGTGGTGCGTCGGCCGAGAGCATGCTGCCCGCAGACCGTGCAGTCGACGAGCGGCGCCTGGTAGCAGGTCGGGCAGATGTCGAGGCTGCTGGCGGAGGCCTTGAGCGCGACGCGTCGGGTCCGGCCACAGATGCCGCACTCGCGTTTGGGGTGCCGGTAGCAGCGGGCGCAGAGGTTCTTGCCGAGGTCGGTGCGTCCATCGGCTCGGGCGTTGAGCGGGCCGACGATGCCGCACTCGTCGCAGACGTCGGTGCTGGTGCGACTCTTGGCGTAGCAGGTGGTGCAGACGGCATTGCCGTCCGCTGCGCGTGCGTTCACGCGGCGGTCCTGCCCGCAGACCGAACAGGTCTCGGTCGGCGACCGTCTGCTTTGGCAGCCCCGGCAATAGTTGAGGCCGTCGGCCGATGACCGCTTCAGGAGATGAAGCTTTCCGCAACCCGCGCAAGCTTCCGGTGGCCTGGCGCGGTCGTGGCACCGTGGACAGACAGGACTGCCGTCGCCGGAGCGGACCTTGATGCGCTGGCCATCCCGGCCGCAGGTTTCGCAGGTCGCGACGCGGAGCCGGCCGTAGCAGGTCGTGCAGATCCGCTCGTCGTTGCCGTGAGTGTGGAACAGCGTCCGCGGCCGACCGCAGAGAGCGCAGCCCGGTGAGGCGAGCCCCCTGACGCCGGCGTCGATCGCTGCGTAGATGAACTCCGCGACGAGCTTCGGCATGGCCGACCCACCCGCGGTCAGTACCTCTGGGGTCACGGCCAAGTGGTCGAGCAGTCGGCTGCGGGCATGAGCAGCGGGTGCGACCCGTGCAAGCAGGTCCTCAACTTGGGCAGTCGTGATGGTCGGGTCGAGTTCGACCAGCAGCCTGGTCGCGGCGGTGAGCAGGGTCACCCGCTTGTGCGTCAACTGTTCGGCTGCGAGGCGCTTCTCGATGCATCGGCAGATCAGCACGCCCGGTGCTCGACCGCTGCGTGCCCGGCCGCACTCGAGACACGGCTGCGCCGCGGGCCTGGGCACGGTTCTGGTAGCTCAGCTGTCCGCGGGCTTGATGACCGCGCGGGTGGGTCGAGACTTGCCGCCGGGCTTGCCCGGCGCCTTCACGGTGCCGGCTGCGGCCTTGCGACCGCGTGTGGACGAAGACACGACGTAGGGCCCGATGAGGTCATTCGGGGTGCAGTCGAAGATGTCGCACAGCGCCGCGAGCAACTGCATGTTCAGCCGCTCGGGTTCACCGGTGACGATTCGGTAGACCTGCGTCGACGTCATCACCACGCCGCGGTCGGCCAGCAGCGGGACGAGCTTGCTGGTGCTGTGCATGTCGTGATCAGCCATCACCTTCCGCAGGTGCCAGTGATAGGCCACGGTCTTCGTCATGGGGTCGTTCCTTCCTCAGGGACGGGTGGGAGGAGCGCTTCGTCGAGGGCGCGACGCAGAACGCGGTTGCGGTAGTCGCCCGAGACGCCGGTGTACAGCGCAGTCGTCGAGCCCCAACGGTGTCCGACCTGCTGCTGCACGAACAGCGGATCGAAGCCGTCCTCGATCAGGTGGGTGACGTAGGAGTGGCGCAGGCAGTGGGGATGCAACGCAGGGTCGAGGCCGAGTTCATCGCGGTACTCGGCGAACCTCAGTCCGATGTGGTTGCCAGTGACGCGTGACTGGCGTTCGGTCGGCCAGAGCATCGCCCGATCGGCGAGGTCGAACATCGGGAGGACCTCAGTGACGTACTCCTCCAGGACCGGCCGGGTCCAGTCGAAGACAGCGAGGACTGCGCGGCGTCGGGGTTGCGAGCCCCGACTGGCTTTGCCCCAGCGAACGTTGCAGACGCCGTAGCCGCCGAACTCGGTGGCATCCGGGTTCCTAGTGAAGTCGTGGCGGTCGAGCATGGCGACCTCGCGGCGACGCAGCCCGAAGGCGTAGATCATCTTGAACAGGGTCGCGTCGCGGAACACCGACTTCCAGCCCTTCCGGTGCTTGCTCCGCGCGCGTTCGACCCGGCAGTCGGCGTAGTCGAAGAACTGTTGAAGCTCCTCGCGAGTCAGAGGGCGGACTGCGGGGTTCGCCTCGTGGTCACTGACGTGGATCGCCGTGTTCCACTCGTGGCATACCTGGGTCGGGTGCGTGCCGAACTGAGCGATGCACTGCTCGGCCCAGTCATAGCGGCGGTCGGTCAGGTACGTGCAGAACAGCTCGACGGCGTTCTGGTATCCGCGAATCGATGAACGCGCGAGAGAACGCGGTCCCGACAGCAGCTGCGTTGTCCACTCCTCGACGTCGGAGGCCATCCAGTCCCATGGGTACGTCCCGCAGAAGTCGACGAACCGTCGCACCTGACGTTCCCGGGCCCGAATGGTGCCTGACGCGAGCAGGCGGGAGCACTGCTGACCGGCCCAGCCCGCCAGCATGTCCTCAAACAACTGCTCCGCCGGACGCAGCAGCGTGACATTGTCCGGGCGCAACGCTGTCACCGTTCCCGGTGTATCCCCGTCCCGCGCATCCATACGCAACAGTCTTACATCAAATGTAAGATCCGTACATCAGGTGTAACCACGGGCATGTTTCCGCAGGTCAACGAGGCGCAACGGACGAGAACGGCATCCTGCAGTCCCCAGCGCGCACGCTCAGCCAGGCCCCACAGCCCTTACATCTAATGTAATAAAGGCTAGTTTCAGTAGACCGAGATGTGCACGTGGTCGTAGTGGTTGGCCGTCGCGGAGCCCCGGTCGGACATGGACCGCCAGCCCTCGGCCGACCGCTCCGGGGTCCAGATGTGCTGGGACCAGATGATCGTGCGGATGTGCAGGGCACCGGCGTTGGCCCGCGCCCACTCGGCGACGGCGGACCCGAGCGAGGAGCTGCTGACCATGAAGTCGACCGCGCGTCCGTCGGCGTGCTCGCCGTGGCCGTCGTAGCCGCCGTAGCTCGACAGGGGCGGGAACGCCGCGCAGATCGCGCGGAACATGACGACCGCGTTGCCGGTGATGCCGCTCTCGGTGCCGGAGCCGTCGGCGCACGGCGCGCTGGAGATCCCGCTGACCGAGGTCGAGCCGGTCGAGCCGGTCGAGCCCGACGAGCCCGACGAGCTCGTGGAGCCGGTCGAGGTGGACGCGGCACGGGTGCGGACGGGAGCCGGAGGGACGGGCTTGGTGTCCTGGAGGTAGGTCTTGTTGACCCAGCGGGCCCGGCCGGCGACGAGCGCCTCGGCCCAGTGCCCGGAGGTCTGGCCGGTCACGGCGATCTTGGACCCGTCGCGGAGCACGCGCAGCGGCTTGCCTCGCTCACCCGGCTGGGGCCACACGTTGAGGGGCGCGGAGGCCCACTGGTGGTCGACCGCGCGGGGCTTCATGGTCACCGGGGTGAGCAGCCGGGGCGCCATGCTGCGGGAGGCGCGCAGGTCGCGCTCCGCGAGGGCCACCTTGTCCACCGGCTCCACCTGCGAGGCGGCCGCCAGGGCCGCGGCGGCGCGGTCCGGGCGGTCGGTGGGCGCGGCGGCCGAGGTGAGGACGAAGGGCGCGGCCACGACGGGCAGGCCCAGCGCCGCAGCGCCGAGCGTGCGCAGCGTGAGGGTGCGGAGGGAGGGGCGGGGAGTGCCGTCCGCGTGGCGAGGGGAGCTGGTCTCGCGCTGGGGGGGCATGCAGATCACCGTCAAGGGTCGGGAGCGGGGGGAACAGCCCCACACTCTGGCACACCGGCCGGAGACGGCCCAAGCCGCCTCCACAGATTGTGCGCGGCTTCACAAGCGGCGCCTGCCACCCCCGCAGGGGTGTGACGGGCGCTCAGCCGCCCGAGCCGGACTGCACGTCCTCGCGCACGTCGTGGTCCCAGGCGCGGTGGTCCAGCCACCCCTCCGGGAGCACCACGCGACGTGGGCTGCCCTGCCGACCGCGGGGGGTGCCGAGCTCGCGGACCGGGAACTCCTCGTCGGGGTCGAGGCCCGCGAGCAGCTCGTCGAGGGCCGCCAACGAGGAGACCAGGGCGAGGCGGTGGCGCAGCTCGCCGCCGGCGGTGAAGCCCTTGAGGTACCACGCCACGTGCTTGCGGAACTCGGTGCAGCCCTTCTCCTCGCCCATCAGGTCGCTGAGCAGCTCGGCGTGACGGCGCATCGTCGCGATGACCTCGCCCAGCCGCGGCAGCGTGGCGGTGTCGCGCCCGGCGAAGGCGTCGGCCAGGTCGCGGAACAGCCAGGGGCGGCCCAGGCACCCGCGGCCCACGACGACGCCGGCGGCACCGGTCTGCTCGACCAGGGCGATCGCGTCGCGGGCCTCCCAGACGTCGCCGTTGCCGAGCACCGGGATGTCGACGGCCGCCACCAGCTCGCCGATCGCCTCCCAGTCCGCGCGTCCGGAGTAGGCCTGGGCGACGGTGCGTCCGTGCAGCGCGATCGCCGCGGTGCCGGTGTCCTGCGCGACCCGGCCGGCGTCGAGGTAGGTCAGGTGGTCCTCGTCGATGCCCTTGCGGGTCTTCATCGTCACCGGGACGCCGTACGGCGCGGCGGCGCCGACCGCGGCGGTGAGGATGCGGCCGAGCAGGTCGCTCTTCCACGGCAGCGCTCCCCCACCGCCCTTGCGGGTCACCTTGGGCACCGGGCAGCCGAAGTTGAGGTCGACGTGGTGCACGCCGTACTCGTCGCACAGGATGCGGGTCGCCTCGCCGACGTAGGCGGGGTCGGTGCCGTAGAGCTGGACCGAGCGGACCTCCTCGTCCTCGGGGAAGGCGAGCATCGAGCGGGTGACCGCGTCCCCCTCGACGAGACCACGGCTGGTGATCATCTCGCAGACGTAGAGACCGGCACCCTGCTCGCGGCAGAGCTGGCGGTAGGCGGCGTTGGTGATGCCGGCCATCGGGGCGAGCACCACCGGGGTCTCGACGAGGAGGTCGCCGAGCCGCAGCGGCGGGGCGATGGTCGCGAGGCTCATGGACCCATTGTCCCCGGGTCTGGGCAGGCCCGACCGGCGAGGTCAGCCGAGAAGCGACGGCTGACCGGGCACCACCACGTCGCGCATGCCGGGGACCTCGTCGCCCGGCTCGCACGTGCCGGTGGGCAGGCGGCACACCACGACCCGGCCGCGGGTGCGGTCCGGGCCGGTCAGGGAGTGGCTCTCGACGCGCCGGGCGGTGCTGACCACGTAGAAGGAGTCGTCGGGGAGCCAGCCGGCGAAGTACGCCGCGCCCGCCGGGAGGTCGACCGGCACGCGCCGGCCCCGCGTGGCGTCGTAGACCACGGTCCGGCCGGTGCGGCCGAGGTCCACCGCGAACCGCTCGTCCGGGGAGTAGCGGCCGTTCTGGAGCTCGAGCGGACCGCCGAACCCGGCCGGTCCCGCGGCCCGCCCGCGGTAGGCGTCGACGACCGTGCCGACGGCCTCCTCGCCGGACTCGCTCTCGTCCAGGGCGCGCTGGGCGACCTCGACCGCGCCGGACGCCAGGTCGGCGCGCTTGCGGGTGCCCGAGCCGGAGGCGTCGGTCCAGTAGGCGTGGGTGCTGTCCGCGTCGAAGCCGAGGAAGGTCGGGGACAGCTCCTCGTAGCGGTCGCCCAGATCGTCGCCGAGCGCCCCACCCATGCCGGAGTGGTCCTTGAGCACGGCCTCGCCCTTGCGCACGTCGGCGACCACGATCTCCCTGACCCGCCCCGCGGGCCGCCGCGGCCCGGCCCGGTTGACCCAGCCCACGTAGCGACCGTCCGCCGAGACGGCGACCTCACCGGTGGGGTCGCCGCCGAGGGGCAGCCACTCGCGACCGTCGTAGAAGCCCCACGTCACGGTGCCGTCGAGGGACCCGTCGTCCGAGAGCGCCACGAAGAAGCCGTAGTCGGAGACGGCCAGCCCGCGGATGCGCCGCGGCAGCGTGAAGGTCCGGTCGCCGTAGTGCAGCGTGCGCAGGTGCGCCCACGCGACCTGCTGGGTGTCGAAGCGGGGAGTGGCCGCACCGGGGGTCGCCTGCTCGCCGCACCCGGCGAGCAGCGCCGTCCCCAGCGCCAGCGCGAGCAGCCCCCCGGAGAGCCGCACGTCAGCCCTTGCCGTTGGTCTTCTTCTTCTTGTGCGGCTTGGTCTTGAGCTCGGGCTTCTGCACCTCGCCGTGCCACTCGATCGGGTCGAACGAGGCCAGCGGTCGGTAGCTCACGCCCTCCAGGGAGCCGTGGTTGGGCGAGAGGAAGACCAGGCAGGTGCGGAAGGCGTCCCCGGGGGCGAGCTTGTCGGGCAGCGGGTCGGTCGGGCAGGTCTTGAACGCCGAGGTGAACTTCACCGGCGGCAGCAGGGTGTTGGTGCCGCTGATCCCCCACAGCGGCACCTCGACGCCGCCGATGTCGGTGGTGCCGACGTTCCTCACCGCGACCCGGACGTAGTAGTAGCTGGCGTTCTTCTGCATCGGGTCGGACATGTCGAACCCGACGAAGTCCTTGAGCTTGCCCTGCCGCGCCGAGACGACGTTGAGGTTGAGCACGGCCTGCTGGTTGCGCGCACGGTAGTTCACCGTCGCGACGTCGCCGAAGGCGAGCTGGCTGCCCGGGTCGGTGAGCTCGACGCCGTCCGGGGTGGGGGACCCGGTGGCCGCGGTGGACTCGGTGGCTCCGGCGGACTCGGTGACGCTCGGAGAGGTCGTCGGCGAGCTCGAGGACGCCGAGGGCCCTCCCGTGTCCGAGCAGCCGCTCAGGACCAGGGCGGCGGCGGCCCCGAGCGCGAGGACCGAGCGAGCCGTGCGGGCGCGGGAGTGCGGACGCGTGATCACGCAGGACATTGTGCCGTCCGCCCGGTCAGCACCCGAGCAGGCGCTCCGCGAACCAGCCGCGCACCTGCGACAGGCCGACCCGCTCCTGCGACATCGAGTCCCGCTCGCGGATCGTGACGGCGTCGTCGTCGAGGGTGTCGAAGTCGACGGTCAGGCAGTACGGCGTGCCGATCTCGTCCTGGCGGCGGTAGCGGCGCCCGATCGCCCCGGCGTCGTCGAAGTCGACGTTCCAGTGCTGGCGCAGCTCGGCGGCGACCGCCTTCGCCTTGGGCGAGAGGTCGGCGTTGCGCGAGAGCGGCAGCACCGCGACCTTGACCGGCGAGAGCCGCGGGTCGAGCCGCAGCACCGTGCGCTTGTCGACCCCGCCCTTGGTGTTGGGCGCCTCGTCCTCGTGGAAGGCGTCGACCAGGAAGGTCATGAGGCTGCGCGAGAGCCCGGCTGCGGGCTCGATGACGTAGGGCGTGTAGCGCTCGTTGGCGGCCTGGTCGAAGTAGGACAGGTCCTGGCCGGAGTGCTCGCTGTGGGTCCTGAGGTCGAAGTCGGTGCGGTTGGCGATGCCCTCGAGCTCGCCCCACTCCGAGCCGGCGAAGTCGAAGCGGTACTCGATGTCGACGGTGCGCTTGGAGTAGTGGCTGAGCTTCTCGGTCGGGTGCTCGAAGTGCCGCAGGTTCTCCTTGCGGATGCCCAGGTCGACGTACCACTGCGTGCGCTCGTCGATCCAGTACTGGTGCCACTCCTCGTCGCTCCCGGGCACGACGAAGAACTCCATCTCCATCTGCTCGAACTCGCGGGTGCGGAAGATGAAGTTGCCGGGCGTGATCTCGTTGCGGAAGCTCTTGCCGATCTGGGCGATGCCGAAGGGCGGCTTGCGGCGGGAGCTGGTCACCACGTTGGTGAAGTTGAGGAAGATGCCCTGGGCGGTCTCGGGGCGCAGGTAGTGCAGTCCCGACTCGTCCTCGACCACGCCGAGGTAGGTCCTGAGCAGGCCGGAGAACTGCCGCGGCTCGGTCCAGGCCCCGCGGGTGCCGCAGTTGGGGCAGGCGACGTCCGTGAGGTCGACGTCGTCGGGGTCGTCGATCTTCTTCTTCTCCGCGACCTGCTCCTGCAGGTGGTCGGCGCGGAAGCGCTTGTGGCAGGACTGGCACTCGGTGAGCGGGTCGCTGAAGGTCGCGACGTGGCCGCTGGCCTCCCACGTCTGGCGCGGCAGGATCACGCTGGAGTCGAGGCCGACGACGTCCTCGCGTCCCTGCACGGTCGCCTTCCACCACTGGCGCTTGATGTTCTCCTTGAGCTCCACCCCGAGCGGGCCGTAGTCCCACGCGGAGCGCGTGCCGCCGTAGATCTCGCCGCACGGGAAGACGAAGCCCCTCCGCTTGGCCAGGCTCACCACCTGGTCGACGGTCGCACCGGGCTTGGCGGACCTGGCGGACTTGTGGGCGGACTTCTGCTCACTCATGCGGGGCGCACTCCTGGCTTGGGTGGCGACTGTGTCGACGGTCGGGGAAAGGCACCACCCTAGACCTGCGGCGGGGGCGCTCAGGTGCGGGGTCGCGCCTCGTTCAGCTCCTCGCCCGGCCGGACCACCTCGTAGGCCGTCGGCTCGTCCAGCGCCCGGCCGAGCGTCTCCCACGCACGCACCTTGACGTCGTACGCCGAGAGGGCGCGGCGGTAGGCGCCCGGGCCCTCCCACCGGGTCTCCAGCACCCACAGGGTCGGGTCGTCGACGTTGCGACCGAGGTGGCCGTCGACGAACCCGCGCTGGGCCGAGAGCACCTCGAGCGCGTCCTCGAGGGCAGGGCGGAAGGCGGCCTCGTCGGCGGGGGCGACAAAGAAGCGGGTCAGCACGAGCACCGCACCATCATCGCGGGTGGTCCCGCACCGGCGGCGCACGGTCGGAGTTGAAAACCGTTCTCATCTGTGATGAGAATGATTCTCATGCGCATCGCCCCGCTCCTCGCCGCCGCGCTCGTAGCCCCCGGCCTCGCCGGCTGCTCGAGCGGCAGCGGCACGTCCTCGGGCGACCTGGCCGTGGTGGCGAGCTTCTACCCCCTGCAGTACGTCGCCCAGCGCGTCGCCGGCGACCAGGCCGACGTGGCCTCGCTCACCTCGCCGGGCCAGGAGCCGCACGACCTCGAGCTCACCGTGCGACAGACGGCCGAGGTGGCGCAGGCCGACGTCGTGCTCACGCTGACCGGCTTCCAGCCGAGCGTCGACGACGCCGTCGCCCAGGAGGGCAGCGGCACCGTGGTCGACGCCGCCGAGGAGCTGCGCGGGGACGACCCGCACTTCTGGCAGGACCCGACCCGGCTGGCGACGGTCGCCGACCAGGCCGCGGACGCCCTGGCGGAGGCCGACCCGGACCACGCCGCCGACTACGCCCGCAACGCCCGCGAGCTGGACCGCGACCTCGCCGCGCTGGACCGCGACTACCGCGCCGGTCTCGCGCAGTGCGACATCGACACCGTGGTGGTGAGCCACGACGCGTTCGGCTACCTCGACCGCTACGGTCTCGACGTCGTGGGCGTCGCCGGCATCTCCCCCGAGGCCGAGCCCTCCCCCGCCCGCCTGCAGGAGCTGGCCGAGCTGATCCGGCGCACCGGCGTGACCACGGTCTTCACCGAGACGCTGGTCAGCCCCGCCATCGCGCGCACCCTGGCCGACGAGGTCGGCGTCCGCACGGCGACCCTCGACCCGATCGAGGGCCTGACCGACGAGACTGCCGACATGGACTACCTCTCCCTCATGCGCCGCAACCTCGAGGCGCTCCGCACCGCGGGAAGCTGCACGTGAGCGAGGAGGTCGTCCGGCTCACCGACGTCGCGGTCACCCTCGGCGGGCGGCCGGTGCTGCGCGGGGTGGACCTCGCGGTCGCGTCCGGCGAGGTGGTCGCGGTCCTCGGGGCCAACGGGTCGGGCAAGTCGACGCTGGTCAAGGCGATGCTCGGTCTGCTGCCGGTGCGGCGCGGCCGGGTCGACCTGTTCGGCACCTCGCTCGACGACTTCGGCGACCACCACCGGGTGGGCTACGTCCCGCAGCGCACCACCGCCGCCGCCGGGGTCCCGGCCTCGGTGTGGGAGGTGGTCGCGGCCGGACGCCTGGCCCGGCGCCGCGCCTGGCAGCCGATGCGCGCCGCCGACCGGCGAGCCGTCCGCGCCGCGCTGGAGGCCGTCGACCTCGCCGACCGCGCCCGCGACGGCGTCGCGGTCCTGTCCGGCGGCCAGCAGCAGCGGGCGCTGATCGCCCGCGCGCTCGCCGGCGAGCCCGACCTGCTCGTGCTCGACGAGCCGACGGCCGGGGTCGACCTCGCGCACCAGCAGGTCTTCGCCGGCCTGCTCGGCACCCTCACCGCCCGCGGCGTCACGATCGTGCTGGTCGCGCACGAGCTCGGCCCGCTCGCCCCGCTGGTCACCCGGTCGGTGGTGATGCGCGACGGCCGGGTCGCCTACGACGGCCCGCCGGTCGAGGCGTTCACCGACGTGCACGCGCACGCCCACCACCCGGCGCCGGCCCCGGTCGACCACCAGCCCCACCTGAGCACCGCCTTCGACGAGCGGCAGCGCGGGAGGACCTCGTGACCGGGGTGTTCGCGCTCGAGTTCATGCAGCGGGCCCTGCTCGCCGCCTTCATCACGGGGCTCGCCGCACCCTCGGTCGGCACCTACCTGGTGCAGCGGCGCCAGGCCCTCATGGGCGACGGCATCGGCCACGTCGCGGTGACCGGTGTCGCGGTGGGCCTGCTCACCGGCGCCTCCCCCGTGCTCACCGCGGTCGTCGTGGCGGTCCTCGCCGCCCTGCTGATCGAGGCGATGCGCGACCGCGGCACGAGCGGCGACGTCGCCCTCGCGCTGCTGTTCTACGGCGGCATCGCCGGCGGCGTGCTGATCACCGGGCTCGCCGGCCAGTCGGCCGCGACCCTCAACCGCTACCTCTTCGGCTCGATCACCACCGTCGACACCGGCGACCTCGGCGTCGTCGTCGGTCTCGCGGTCGTCGTCGTGGCGATCGCGCTGGGGCTCTCCGGCCGGCTCTTCGCCGTCGCCCAGGACCCCGACTTCGCCCGCGTCGCCGGCCTGCGCGTCGGCGCCTGGAACGTCCTGGTCTCGGTGCTCGCCGCGGTGACCGTCACCGTCGCGATGCGCACCGTCGGCCTGCTCCTGGTCAGCGCGCTCATGGTGGTCCCGGTCGCCACCGCCCAGCAGGTCACCCGCACCTTCCGCGCCACCCTGCTCGGCTCGATGGCGCTGGGGACCGTCGCCTCGGTCGCCGGGCTCGTCCTCTCGGCGTACGTCGACGTGGCGCCGGGGGCGAGCATCGTGCTGATCGCGCTGGCCGGCTTCTGCCTGGCCTGGCCGGTCGGGGCGGCGCTGCGCCGGCGTCAGCGGATGCTCAGCCCCTTCGCCTCCGAGGACGCCCTGCCGGCGATGGAGGAGCCGCACACCGTCGTGCCCGAGGACCACGGCCACGAGCACGGGCCGGACTGCGGGCACCCGGCGGTGACCCACGGCGACCACGTCGACTACGTCCACGACGGGCACCGGCACGCGCCGCACGGGGGCCACTATGACGAGCACTGAGCCCGGCCCCCTGCCCGGCCCCCTGCCCGGCGGCACCCGTCCCACGCGCCAGCGGCGGGCCGTGGTCGCCGCCCTGGGGCGGGCCGACGAGTTCCGCTCCGCCCAGGAGATCCACGAGGTGCTCAGCAGCGAGGGCGACCGGGTCGGCCTGGCCACCGTCTACCGCACGCTGCAGGCGCTGGCCGCGGGCGAGGACGTCGACGTGCTGCGCGGCGAGGACGGCGAGACCCGCTACCGCCTGTGCAGCGGGTCCCACCACCACCACCTGGTCTGCCGCGACTGCGGGCGGACCGTCGAGGTCGAGGGCCCCGCCGTCGAGCGGTGGGCCGCCGCGGTCGCGCGCGAGCACGGCTTCGACGAGGTGAGCCACACCGTCGAGCTGTTCGGGCGGTGCGGCGGGTGCCGCTGAGGCTCAGGCGTCGGGGACGCCGAGGAGGACCTGCCGGCTGAGCTCGTGGGCGAGGCCGCGGACGCCCGCGTCGTGGCCGAGGAGGCTCGGACCGATCCGCAGCGACCGGGTCGCCAGCGGCAGGGACCGCGCATAGACCCGCTCCCGCACGCCCGCCACCAGGTGGTCGCCGGCGAGCCCGAGGGAGCCGCCGACCAGCACCTGCTCGGGGTTGACCAGGGACACGGCCGTGGCGATCGCGCTGCCGAGCACGCGACCCGCGTCGGCGGTGAGCTGCCGCGCGACGGGGTGGCCGCTGTCGAGGTGGGCCAGGAAGCCGCCCAGGTCGCCGACGGCGAGCCCGCGGGCGCGGGCGTCGCGCACCAGGGCCCACCCGCCGGCGTACGCCTCGACGCAGGCGACCTTGCCGCAGCGGCAGGGCGGCCGGTCGTCGCGCAGGCCGGCGACGTCGGCCTCCGTGTGGCCGATGTCCCCGGCGGCACCGGCCGCTCCCCGGATCACGTGGCCGCCGCTGACGATGCCGGCCCCGACACCGGTGCCGACCTTGACCACCAGCACGTCGCTGAGCGTGCGGCCGGCCTCGGCGGCCGCCGCGACCTCCCCCACCGCCATCGCGTTGACGTCGTTCTCGACCATGGTGACCGCGTGCGGGTGCCAGGCGGCGAGGGCCGACCTGGCGTCGAAGCCGTTCCAGCCGGTCATGATCGGCGGGTCCACGACCAGGCCGGAGGGATGGGCGATCGGTCCGGGGAGGCTGAGCGCCAGGCCCCACGGCTCGCCGGCCGGCCCGAGCCGGGACCACCCCTCGCGCACCACCCCGAGGACCGCGTCGGGCCCGTCGCCGATCTCGCTGTCGAGCTCGACGGTCTGCTCCACCACGCCGTCGAGGTCGCAGCGCGCCACCCGCATGCCCGAGGCGCCGACGTCGGCGACCAGGAGCGCCCCGGCCGAGGCGTTGAGCCGGTGGATCGTCGCGGGCCGCCCGCGGCCGTTGATCCGCTCCTCCCGGGTGACCAGCAGGCCGGCCTCCAGCAGCCGCTCCAGGCGCGCGGTGACGGTGACGCGGGCCCAGCCGGTCTGCGCCGCGACGTCGGCGCGCGAGAGCGCAGCACCCCGACGGAACAGCGCGAGGGCCGCGGCGAGGCCCGGCTCGGCCAGGACCGTGCGACGGGGCGACGGGGAGATCGTCATGCCCGCAGTCTGGCAGATTTGTCTATTGACTGACACCCCGAGTCCGATTAATGTCCAGTGCAAGACATAAAGGAGGCAGTCCATGCACCACTCCCTGCGCCTCGCCGGCGCCCTCGCCCTCACCGGCACCCTCGCCCTGTCCGCCTGCGGCTCCGACAACGGCGGCTCCAGCGGCTCCAACGGCTCCAACGGCTCCAGCGGCGGCGGTGGCGGCGACAAGGTCGCCGCGGTCATCAAGGGCCTCGACAACCCGTTCTTCCAGGCGATGCAGGACGGCATCGACGCCCAGGCGGAGGAGGACTCGCTGTCCGTGACCGTCCAGGCCGCCCAGAGCATCACCGACACCACGGGTCAGTCCGACAAGCTCAGCGCGCTGGCCCAGCAGGACTACGGCTGCTTCGTGGTCAACCCGATCTCCGGCACCAACCTGGTCAACGGCCTGGCCCGGATCGGCGCCAAGGACGTCCCGATCGTCAACATCGACTCCCCGGTCGACGCCAAGGCGGCCGAGGAGGCCGGCGTCGACCTGACGACCTACATCGGCACCGACAACACCGAGGCCGGCGGCAAGGCGGGCGACGCCATGGTCGAGGCGGTCGGCTCGGGCAAGGTGGCGCTGGTCGGCGGCATCGCCGGCGACGTCACCAGCGGCGCCCGGCTCGACGGGTTCACCCAGGCCGTCGACGGCAAGCTCGACGTCGTCCAGACCGTCGCAGCCGACTGGGAGCGCCAGAAGGCCCTCACCGCGGCGACCACGCTCATGCAGAAGAACCCCGACCTGAAGGGCTTCTTCGCCGCCAACGACGACATGGGTCTCGGCATCGTGCAGGCCGTGAAGAACGCCGGCAAGACCGGCGAGGTCACGGTGATCAGCGTCGACGGCAACAAGAATGCGCTCGAGTCGGTGCAGTCGGGAGGCCTCTACGCGACGGTGGCGCAGTACCCCTACGCCGTCGGCCAGCTCGGAGTCCAGGCCTGCGAGCAGGCGATGGCCGGAGACGACGTCCCCGACCGGATCACCTCGCCGACCGCGCTGGTGACCAAGGACAACGCCGAGGAGGCGCTCTCGAAGTTCCCCGCGCCGTTCGAGGACTTCGACAACCCGCTCGACTGAGAGACGCCCGACATGCCGACCTCGAACGCCACCACCCCCGTAGAGCCCGCCACCGCGGGAGAGAGACGAGGTGAGCCCGTGGGCGCCTCCACCACCCCACCGGCAGGGACGCCCTCGCGACCGTCGCTCAAGGCACGCCTCGGCGAGGTGTCCTGGCCCGAGCTCGCGGCACCCGCGGCCCTGCTCGTCCTGGTGGTCGGCTTCGCGGCCGGCGACGCCGGCTTCCTGTCGACCGGCAACGTGGGCGCGATGCTCCAGGCCTCGGCGATCCTGGTCGTCCTCGTGCTCGGCCAGACGTTCGTGGTGGCCACCGCGGGCATCGACCTGTCGGTGGCCTCCACGATGACCCTCAGCGCGATCGCGCTCGGGGAGACCTTCGCGGCCACCGGCTCGATCGCCCTGGCGATGCTCGCGGCGGTCGCGACCGGACTCGTCGTCGGGCTGGTCAACGGCCTGCTCATCGCCAAGGGCCGCATCACCGACTTCGTGGTCACCCTCGGCATGCTGTCGGCGGCCTCGGGACTGGCGCTCATCGCCTCCGACGGCAAGCCGACCCAGGTGATCGACAAGTTCCTGCTGACCCTCTCGGTCGACGGGTTCGGGATCATCACCTGGGCCGTCCTGCTGGCCGCGGTGCTCGCGCTCGTGGCCCACCTGGTGCTCTTCCGCACCGCGTTCGGCGTCCACCTGCTGGCGATCGGCGGCTCGGTCCGTGCGGCCCGGGCCACCGGCGTCGCGGCGGACCGGGTCAAGGTCGCGGCGTACGCCGTGTCCGGCTCGTGCGCGGGCGTCGCCGCGATCCTGCTCGTCGGTCGGGTCGGCGCCGCGGAGCCGGCCAGCAACACCAGCTTCCTGCTCAACTCCGTGGCGGCCGTCGTCCTCGGCGGCGTCAGCCTCTTCGGCGGTCGCGCCACCATCGCCAGCCCGGTCGCCGGAGCACTGCTCCTCACCGTCCTGGTCAACGGCCTGACCCGCTTCGGGCTCTCGGAGTTCTACCAGCCGCTCGCGGTCGGGGTCGTCGTGATCGCCGCCGCCTTCCTCGCGAGGTTCGACCGATGACCACCATCCCCGCCCAAAAGGGCGGTGCCGCGGACGCCGGCACCCTCCTGCTCGAGGCCCACGGCCTGTCCAAGTCCTACGGCCAGGTGCAGGCCCTGCGCGACGGGCACCTCGAGGTCCGCGCCGGCCGGGTCACCGCGATCATCGGTGACAACGGCGCGGGCAAGTCCACGCTCGTGGGCTGCCTGGCCGGCATGCACCGCCCCGACGCCGGGACGATCGCGGTCCGGGGCGAGGAGCAGCACTTCGCCGGCCCGCAGCACGCCCGCGCCGCCGGCATCGAGACCGTCTTCCAGGACCTCGCCCTGGTCGACACCCTGCGCGTGTGGCAGAACCTCTTCCTGGGTCGCGAGCTGGGCGCCGGAGCAGGACCGCTGCGCTGGCTCAAGCGTGGTGCGATGCGCGACGAGGCCCGCACGATGGTGGGCCGCCTCGCGGTCAACGTGCCGTCGGTCGACGCCCGCGTCAACGGGCTCTCCGGCGGCCAGCGGCAGGCGGTCGCGCTGGCCCGTGCCGCCGGCTGGGGCTCCGACATCGTGCTGCTCGACGAGCCCACCGCGGCTCTCGGGGTCCAGGAGACCGCCAAGGTCGAGGAGATGGTCGACGGACTGCGCGACCACGGTCTCGGCATCGTGCTGATCAGCCACAACTTCGACCAGGTGCTGCGCCTCGCCGACGACGTCTTCGTGATGCGCTCCGGCCGCACCGTCGCGCGTCGTGACACCGAGGGCACGAGCGGCCAGGAGCTGGTCGGTCTCGTCACCGGCGCCGTGACCGACCCGCACCCGTTCGGCGGGGAGTCCGCCGACTCCCCCGACACCGACACTCCCGGAACAGGACAGTGATGACCTCCTCCCCCGTCAAGATCGGCCTGCACGCCCTCGTCTGGGTCGGCGACTGGACGCCCCGGTCGGCCGCGCACGCGATCTCCTCGACCGCCGCCCTCGGCTTCGACCTGATCGAGGTGCCGCTGCTCGACCCCTCGTCGGTCGACACCGCGATGACGCGCACCCTCCTCGAGGAGCACGGCCTCGGCGCCGCCTGCTCGCTCGGTCTCGACCCCTCGGCCGACGTCTCCAGCGAGGACCCCGCGGTCGTCGCCCGCGGTCGCGACCTGCTCGGCCGGGCGGTCGACGCGGCGGCCGAGCTCGGCGCCACCGACCTGTGCGGCGTGCTCTACTCCGTGCTCGCGAAGTACCCCGCTCCCCTGACCGACCGCTCACGCGCCCACGTCGTGGAGTCGATGGCATGGCTGGCCGACCGGGCCGCCGGCAGCGGTCTGCGGGTCAACCTCGAGGTGGTCAACCGCTACGAGACCAACGTGGTCAACACGACGGCCGAGATGCTCGCCCTCATCGGCGACACCGGCGCGGACCTCGGCGTCCACCTGGACACCTACCACATGAACATCGAGGAGAACGGCATGGCGGAGGCGGTCCACCAGGCCGTGGACGCCGGCCGTCTGCGCTACGTCCACGTCGGCGAGTCGCACCGCGGCTACCTCGGCTCCGGCAACGTCGACTTCGACACCTTCTGCACCGCCCTGCGCGAGGTGGACTACGCCGGCCCGGTCGTCTTCGAGAGCTTCAGCTCCGCGGTCGTCCACCCCACGCTGTCCAACCAGCTGGCCGTGTGGCGCAACCTGTGGGACGACTCCGAGGACCTCGCCAAGCACGCCAAGGCGTTCCTCGCCGAGCGATTGACGTGACCGCTCCCCGCCGCATCATCGGCCTCACCGGCCCGCCCGGCGTCGGCAAGACGACGTACGCCGTGCAGGTCGCCGCCGAGCTCGGCGGGGTCCACCTCCCGATGGACGGCTTCCACCTCGCCGACGTCTCGCTCGACCGGCTCGGCCTGCGCGACCGCAAGGGCGCCCCGGAGACCTTCGACGCGTGGGGGTACGCCGCCCTGCTCGCCCGCCTGCGTGCGCGACCGGCGGAGGTCGTCTACGCCCCTGCCTTCGAGCGCCAGCTGGAGCAGCCGCTGGCCGGCGCGATCCCGATCGGCCCGGCGGCCGACGTGGTGGTGACCGAGGGCAACTACCTGCTCCTCGACGCCCCCGAGTGGCGTGCGGTGCGAGCCCAGGTCGACGAGGTCTGGTACCTCGACCAGGACGAGGACCTGCGCCACCAGCGCCTCGTCGAGCGCCACGTGCGCTTCGGCAAGACCCCGGAGCAGGCCCGCGCCTGGGTGGCCCGGGTCGACGACGCCAACGCCGGGCTCGTCGCCCGCACCCGGGCGCAGGCCGACCGCGTGGTCGACCTGCGCGGGACCTGAGCGCGCCGGACCGGAGCGGTTCGGCGACAATCGGGCCATGACCCTCGCCCTGTTCACCGCCGACGGCGACGCCCTGGTCCCCACCGACCTCGCCCGCAGCATGTGGAGCCGCGACCAGATGCACGGCGTGGCCGTCAGCGGCGCCCTGGCACGGGCACTGGAGCAGCACCTCGTCGAGCTCGGGCGCACCGAGCTGGTGCCGACCCGCTACCGCGTCGACCTGTTCAAGGCTGCCCGCATGCGCCCCTGCACGGTCGCGGTCGACGAGGTGCGCCAAGGCCCTCGGCTCTGCCTGCTCGACGCGACGCTGTGGCAGGGCGAGACCCGCGTGGCCCGAGCCTCGTGCCAGTTCCTCCTGCCGACCGAGAACCCCTCGGGCCGGGCCTGGGCGCCGAGCGACCGGGTGGCGGCGCCACCGCTGGACGTCGTACCGGCGAGCGAGGAGCCGCGCGTGCCGTTCTTCGCCAGCGACTCGCCGTGGTCGCAGGACTTCACCGGCCACCAGAACGCCGGCCGCAAGCGCACCTGGCAGACCGGCCTGCCGGTCGTGGACGGCGAGCGTCCCACGCCGTTCCAGGTCGTCGCCGCGATCGCCGACGCCACCAGCATGGTCGTCAACTGGGGCACCGAGGGCGTGCAGTACATCAACACCGACATCGACCTGGCCCTGGCCCGGCTGCCCGAGGGGCTGGAGATCGGGTTCGCCGCCGTCGACCGGGTCGAGGTCGGCGGCCTCGCGGTCGGGTCGGCCACGGTCTTCGACCGCAGCGGCACGATCGGGGTCGCCTCGGTCACGGCGCTGGCCAACGCCGAGCGGCCGGTCGACTTCGAGCAGGTGCGCTACGCCGACGACGGGACCCGTCACCCGGCCTGAGTGCCGGACGAGCGACCGCGCGCCCCCCCGGGCCGGCCGGGTCACACCTCACTGCGCGCCGCCGTACCTCCGGTCGCGCCGCGCATAGGTGTCGACCGCCTGCCACAGGTGACGCCGGCGTACGTCGGGCCACAGCACGTCGCTGAACACCATCTCGGAGTACGCCGCCTGCCACAGCATGAAGTTCGAGAGCCGCTGCTCCCCCGAGGTGCGCCAGACCAGGTCGGCGTCGGGCAGCTCGGGCACGTAGAGGTAGCGGGCGAACACCTTCTCGTCGACCTTGTCGGGTCGCACCCGGCCGGCCGCGACGTCCCGGGCCAGCGCCTGCGCGGCGTCGGCGATCTCGGCGCGACCGCCGTAGTTGACGCACATCGTGAGGGTGAGCGTGGTGTTGTGCCGGGTCATCTCCTCGGCGACCTGGAGCTCCTTGACCACCGAGCGCCACAGCCGCGGCGCGCGGCCCGCCCAGCGCACGCGCACCCCGAGGGCGTGCATCTCGTCGCGGCGGCGGCGGATCACGTCGCGGTTGAAGCCCATGAGGAAGCGCACCTCCTCGGGCGAGCGCGACCAGTTCTCGGTCGAGAAGGCGTAGGCCGAGATCGCCTTGACCCCGATCTGGATGGCGCCCTCGACGACGTCGAACAGCGCGTGCTCGCCCTGCTCGTGGCCGGCCGTGCGGGGCAGACCGCGCTCCCGGGCCCACCGGCCGTTGCCGTCCATGATCACCGCGACGTGGCCGGGGACCAGCTCGCGGGGGACCGCCGGCGGCACCTCGTCGGAGCGGCCGGGTTTCTCCACCCCCAAGGGTGGGTAATCTCTCGACGACCTGTCGCGTCCAGGCACTCGTGGGGCTCCTTCCCGCCGATGGCAAATCTAGGGCACGCGAGGTCGGGCGATGAGGGACGGGACAGGTGGCGCCATGCCGAGCGCGGAGACCGAGCTGAGGATCGAGCAGCAGCTGACCCTCCTGCTGCGTCGGGACCAGCACCTGCACGGGCTGACCGCTCCGGACGGCGTGGACCTCGACCGGTCGGGCTACGGGATCCTGAGCCGCGTCGCCGACAGCGGCCCGCAGCGCCTCAGCGCCCTGGCGCACGCCTTCGGGCTGGACCCGTCCACGATCACCCGGCAGGTGCAGGCCCTCGAGGGCACCGGCCTCATGCGGCGGCGGCGCGACCCGCACGACCGGCGCGCCTCGCTGCTCGAGCTCACCGAGGTGGGCCACGACGTCCTGGGCTCGACCCGGCACCACCGCATCGAGCGGCTGCGCGACGCGATGTCGCAGTGGTCGCCGGAGGACCGCGGGATGTTCGCCCGGTTGCTGGCGGACTTCAACGAGGCGGTCGGGCGCACCGTCGACACCGACGGCTCAGCGCTCGACCACGGCCAGTGAGGTGAGCCCGCGCTCGAGGTGCCACGACAGGTAGGCCGCGACGAGACCGCTGGCCTGGCGCAGGTGCCGCGGGTCGGCCGACTCCACGACCGGCCACTCCCCCGACAGCAGCGCGCCGAGCACCCGGACCGTCTCCGCCGCGGGGCGCGCCGAGCCCGGCAGCCGGCAGTCGGGGCACAGCATGCCGCCGGCCGAGACGTGGAAGGCCTGGTGCGGCCCGGGGGCGCCGCACCGCGCGCACTCCTCGAACGACGGGGCGTAGCCGGCCACCGACAGTGAGCGCAGCAGGAACGCGTCGAGCACCTGGCCCGGCGGACGGCCCTGGTCGCAGATCGCGCGGAGCCCGCCGAGGAGCAGCAGGAACTGCTGCAGTGCGGGCTCGCCGTCCTCGACCACGAGCTTGTCGGCCGCCTCGAGCATCGCGGTCACGGCGGTGTGCGCCCCGTAGTCGCCGACCACGTGAGCGCCGTACGCCCCGCGCGACTCGGCCTGGGTGACGATGTCGAGGGTGCGGCCACGGGCGAACATCACGTCGACGTGGCCCCCCGGCTCCAGCCGCGCGCCGAACCGCGAGGTGGTGCGTCGCACGCCCTTCGCCACCGCACGCACCCGCCCGTGCTCGCGGGTGAGCATCGTGATGATCCGGTCGGCCTCGCCGAGCTTGTGGGTGCGCAGGACCAGCGCCTCGTCACGGTAGGACGGCACGGGTCGCCTCCTCGGCACGCTCCGGCGGCGCAGCGGCAGCGCCCCACACCTCGCCGACGAAGTCGACCGTGCGTGCGGTGAGCCGCTCGGGCCGCAGCCGCCACTCCAGGATGCTGTCGGCCTCGACGTAGGACGCCCCCGCGAGCTCGTCGGCCACCATGCGGGCGTCCGCCGCCAGGTGGATCGGGTCGCGCGGGTGACCCACGACCAGCGCCGGGTGCGGCAGCGTGCGGCGCAGGCGGGACGGCGGCGCCCACCGGCCGAAGAACAGCCCGTGGACCGTGGCGGCCATCGGCCCCGGCCGCTGGTCGAGCGTGTCCAGCACGACCCGTCCCCAGTGGCCGGCCACGCGTCGGGGGACCAGCCGCGACGAGGCCGCCACCAGCCGGACGGTCAGGGGGGCGAAGCGCGCGACGAAGAGCAGCGGGGCGAAGGCGAGGATCGCGGCCTCGACGGCGTTGTCCAGCACGGGCATCTCCAGCAGGAGGCCCTGCACCCGGTCGGGGGCGGCCGCGGCGACCTCGAGCCCGACGTTGGCGCCCAGCGAGGTGCCGCCGACCACGGCCCGCTCGGCGCCGAGGTGGTCGAGCAGCGCGACGACCTGCTCGCCGAACGCGGTCATGGAGTACTCCCGCGGGTCCTCCGGCCGGTCGGAGCGCCCGTGGCCGAGGAGGTCCACCGTGACGACGTGGGAGCCGGCGCCGGCCAGGGCGTGGGCGAGCGGCTCGTGCATCGAGCGCGGCATCAGCTGGCCGTGCACCAGGACGACCCAGCGGTCGCCCGAGCCGAACTCGGTGTACTCGAGCCGGTCGTCGCCGAGGAAGAACTGGCCGACCCGCTCCGCGACGTGAGGTCCGGCGTGGGAGGACATGCCCCCACTCTCTCAGACCGAGGGGTCCGGGGAGGTGACCGATCGGGGCGCCACGCGGTCCCCGTGCGCGGTCGCCGCGAGCGGCAGCCGCACCCGGAAGGTGGTGCCCCGCTGGGGGTCGCTGTCGACGCCGATCGTGCCGCCGTGCGCCTCGACCAGGGACTTGCAGATCGACAGCCCGAGACCCGCCCCCTGGATCGCGCGCTCCTGCGCCTGCTGGGCGCGGAAGAAGCGGGTGAACAGCCGCTCCTGGTCGTCCGCGGAGATCCCGATGCCGTCGTCGGCCACGGTGAGCGTGGCTGCCTCGCCGCCCCCGCGACCCGTGCCGTCGAGAGCCAGGGCGACCCGCACCCGGCCGCCCTGGAGGGAGTACTTGATCGCGTTGCTGAGCAGGTTGCCGACCACCTGGCCGAGCCGCAGCGGGTCGCCCTCGACCCAGGCCGCCTCGGGCAGGTCGAGCTCGAGCCTGACCTGGCCGGCGCGCGCCCGCTCGGCGACCTCCTCCACCGACTCGCGCACGATCGTGGCCAGGTCGACCAGGGTGCGGTCGAGGGTGAGGTGGCCCTGGTCGGTCTGGGCGGTCTGCAGCAGGTCGTTGACCAGGCGGAGCAGGCGTTCGGTGTTCTTGCGGGCCACCTCCAGCTGCTGGCGCGAGCGCTCGGAGAGCTCGTCGTCGAGCAGGGTGAGGTCGATGTAGCCCATGATCGAGGTGAGCGGGGTCCGCAGCTCGTGCGAGACCGAGGCGACGAAGTCGTCCTTGACCCGCAGGGCGCCGACCAGGTCGGTGACGTCCTTGTAGACCAGCACCTGGCCGTTGCTCCTCCCGTCGGCCCCGGTGGTGTCCCGCGCGGAGATGGCCAGCGCGCGGCGCTCCTCCGGGTCCTCGCCGACCCAGATGAGGTAGTCGTGCAGCTCCTCGCCGCGCTTGGCGCGGACCGTGGGCATGTCCTCGCGCGCCAGGAACGTGCGGCCGTCGGCGGCGAAGACCCAGCCCAGCTGCCCGGCCTCGCCGTCGTGGCCGTCGGGGTAGGCCAGCGCCATGAACTCCTCGTGGCGCGGGTTCATCGACCGGTAGGTCCCGTCCGGGGCGAGGTCGAGCAGCCCCACGTCGACCGCGTCCACGACCGCCTCGGTGAGCGCCCGGTTGGCCCGCTCGGCCAGGAGCAGGTCGGAGATCACCCGGCGCTGCACGGCCGCGTCGGCCTCGCGACGTCGCCAGGTCCGCGAGGTCAGCGCCATCGAGAGCGCGACCAGCACGGCCATCACCAGGACCTGCAGGTAGCGCCCGACCAGCAGCACCGTCGGCTCGGCGTAGAGCAGGACCGGGACGCACACCAGCAGCGTGGTCCACAGCCCGGTCAGCGCCACCCCGCGAGCGCGCAGGTCGACCCCGAGCCACATCGCCGGGAACACCACGAGCAGGCCGAGGCCGTTGGGCTCCGGCACCATCCGGACCAGGCCGATCGCGGCGAAGTCGAGCACCGGGATGAGGTGCGCCGCCCAGCCCCAGCGGTGCCCGGACCGCTCGTCCACCGCCGCGAGCGCGACGGCCAGCGCCACCACACAGACGCCCAGCGGGTACCACGGCCCCAGATCGCCCAGCCTGCCGGCGCCCGCCTGGAAGGCCACGTCGAGAGCCACCGGCCCGGCGATGAACAGCTGCCGCAGCAGGTGGTTGGTCCACACCCCCTCCACACGGTCCAGCACGGGGGCGGAGTCGAGTCGCACGTCCCTCCCCTTGCTCGATGGTCGACGGCTCCTCAGGGTCCCACGAACCCGGGGGGCGCGGCAGGGGAAGTGCTCCGTGGCCGTCCAGGGTCAGCGCGCCGCGGAGGCCACCCGGTTGACCGCCGACAGCACCGCCTTGAGGGAGGCGGTGACGATGTTGGGGTCGAGCCCGACGCCCCACCGCACCTGGTCGCCGACGGCGCACTCGACATACGCCGCGGCGATGGCGTCGCCGCCGGAGGACAGCGCGTGCTCGGCGTAGTCCAGGACGCGGACGTCGACCACCTCGGCGAAGCGCTCGTCGCCGACCGCGCCCCGCTCCTCGACCAGTCCCGCGATGGCGTCGACGAAGGCCGCGATGGGGCCGTTGCCGGAGCCCTCGAGGGTGCGCGGCTCGCCGTCGAGGTAGACGTTGACGCTGAGCTGGTCGTGCTCGCCCGCCGCCGAGGAGGTGTGCACCGCGTTGAGCTGCAGCGGTCCCTCGAGCCCGAGGTAGGTGCGCTCGAAGACGTCCCACATCGCCGCCGGGGAGACCTCGCCACCCTCGGCGTCGGTCTGCTGCTGCACCACGCGGGAGAACTCGATCTGCAGCCGTCGCGGCAGGTCGAGCTTGTGGTCGGCCTTCATGATGTAGGCCACGCCGCCCTTGCCGGACTGGCTGTTGACCCGGATGACCGCCTCGTAGGTGCGACCCACGTCGAAGGGGTCGATCGGGAGGTACGGCGCCGCCCAGGCCACCTCGTGCACGCCGACCCCCTGCTCGGTCGCCTGCTTCTCCAGGTCCTCCAGACCCTTCTTGATCGCGTCCTGGTGGGAGCCGGAGAAGGCCGTGTAGACCAGGTCGCCGGCGTAGGGGTGGCGCGGGTGGACCGGCAGCTGGGTGCAGTACTCCACCGTGCGCCGGATCTCGTCGATGTCGGAGAAGTCGATCTGCGGGTCGACGCCCTGCGAGAACAGGTTCATCCCCAGCGTCACCAGGCAGACGTTGCCGGTGCGCTCGCCGTGGCCGAACAGGCAGCCCTCGACGCGGTCGGCGCCGGCCATCATCGCCAGCTCGGTCGCCGCGACGGCGGTGCCACGGTCGTTGTGGGGGTGCAGGCTGATCGTGGTCTGCTCGCGCCGGGTCAGCTGGCGGGAGAACCACTCGATCTGGTCGGCGTAGACGTTGGGGGTCGCGGACTCGACCGTGGCCGGCAGGTTGAGGATGATCTCGCGGCCGTCCTCGGGCTGCCAGACGTCCGAGACCGCCTCGCACACCTCGAGGGAGAACGGCAGCTCGGTGCTGGTGAAGATCTCCGGGGAGTACTCGTAGCCGATGACCGTGGCGTCGAGGTGGTTCTCGGTGTGCTTCATCACCAGCTCGGTGCCGCGCACCGCGATGTCCTTGACCTCGTCCTTGGAGGCGTGGAAGACGACGCGGCGGAACAGCGGCGCGAGCGCGTTGTACATGTGGATGTTGGCGTGGTGGACGCCGACGAGGCTCTGCACCGTGCGCTCGATCAGGTCCTCGCGGGCCTGGGTCAGCACCGAGATGGTCACGTCCTCGGGGACGCGGTCCTGCTCGATCAGCTGGCGCACGAACGCGAAGTCGGTCTCGCTGGCCGAGGGGAACCCGACCTCGATCTCCTTGTAGCCCATGCGCACGAGCAGCTCGAACATGGCGAGCTTGCGGGCGGGGCTCATCGGGTCGATCAACGCCTGGTTGCCGTCGCGCAGGTCGGTGGACAGCCAGCGCGGCGCCTGGGTGATCGTGGTGCTCGGCCAGGTGCGGTCGGGCAGGTCGATCGGCTCGAACGGCTGGTAGCGCCCGAACGGCATCGGGGAGCGCTGCTGGGTGTTGGTGAAGCCGGAGCGGGTCAGGTGGGTCATGGTCTGCGGGTCGCCTTCGCGGGAGTGGGGGCGCCGGCGGCACAGCACGTTCTCCGCAACGAGGGGTCCGGCGGGTCAGACCTCGCTGCGGCAGCGAAGGAGGAGGCTCAGGCTGCGCATGACGCCCTCACCTTAGCCCACCGGCACACGCGGCGGTGTCCGGCGGGTCGAGCGGGGTACGGCTGGCGCATGAGCAACGAGGTCGCGGACGTGGCAGTGGTCGGCGCGGGCGTGGTGGGCCTGTCCACGGCGTACGCCCTGCTCGAACGAGGCGTCGGCGTCCGCCTCCACGAGGTCGGCGACCCGGGCAACGGCCAGTCGGGCGGCGCGTCGCGGATCTTCCGGCACGCCCACGACGACCCGCGACTGGTGCGCGACACCTGCGAGAGCCGCGCGGCCTACGACGACTGGAGTGAGGAGCTCGGCGTCCAGCTGGTCGCCGACGACGGCGCCGTGGCCATCGGTCCGGCGGTCGAGGACAAGCTCCCCCTGCTCGAGGAGGCGGGCGTGCCGGCCCGCCGGATCGGAGCCGACGAGCTCGCCGACCGACTGCCGCTCCTGGCGGCCTACGACGGCCCGGCGATGATCGACGAGCGCGGCGGCTCGATCCGCACCCGCGCGATGATCCGTGCGCTGGCCGGGGCCGTCGGCGACCGGCTGGTCCGCGACGAGGTGATCAGCGTCCGGCCGGTGGACGGCGAGGTGGAGGTGCGCAGCGGGGGCTCCACGCACCGCTACCGCAGCGTCGTGGTCTGCGCCGGGCGGAGCACCGAGCGGTTCGCGCGCTCCGTGGGGCTCCAGCTGCCCGTCCAGCAGGGCGCGCACGTGCGCCTCACCTACGCCGTGCGTGGCGAGGCGCCCGCCCGCCTCGCCACCCTGCAGGACTCCAGCGGCGTGTTCGGCGAGACCGGGGTCTACGCCGCGGCACCGCAGGGCAACAGCACCTACGCGGTGGGGCTCAGCGACTACACCCCGGCGCGCGACGACGGGAGTCTCCCCTCGCCGCAGGAGCTCGCCGACCTCGCCGACCGCGCCTGCGGCTACGTGCGCCAGGCGCTGCCGGGCCTGGACCCGGACCCCGTCGACGTGCGCCACTGCTGGGTCACCCAGCTGCCGTGGAGCGAGGACGGCATCGCGGTCTGGGAGCACGAGGGGCTGCTGTTCCCGGCCGGGCACAACCTGTTCAAGCAGGCCCCCGGCCTGGGCCGCAAGCTGGCCGCGACCGCGGCCGGCGAACCGCTGCCCGAGCGCCTGCGGCCCGAGTCGCGGCTGGGCGCCGCGCCGGCGTGAGGCCGTCCGCTCGGCGGGACGCGACCGACAGGAAGCTCTGCGGTGGCACGCGACCCCGCCCGCGGCGTGCGTCACCGGTCGCCGAGAGGTGCCTGTCCGTCCGACCCGCGGACGCGCTCAGGTGAGCAGGGCCGCCAGCGTCCCGCCCAGCTCGTACGCCGCGGCGCGGTGCTCGTCGCCGACGTCGCCGAGGACCGCGAGCACGTCGGCGGACTGCCGCCACGCCAGGGCCGAGACGATCGACCGCACCGAGCGCACCGCGCCCTCGGTGTCGTAGCGGCCATGGACCAGCAGGCCGTAGGGCCGGCCGCTGGTCGATCCCTCGCTCGCACCGGCGGACCCGTCGTCGGACAGCGCGCCACCGATGGCCAGGAAGGTGCTGTCGAACATGTGCTTGAGCGCGCCGGACATGTAGCCGAAGTTCGCCGTCGTCACGAGCACGTAGCCGTCGGCGGCCAGCAGGTCGTCGGCCGTGGTCTTCAGCGCCGGCCGGTCCACGACCTCCACGCCCTCGATCTCCGGGTCGCCGGCACCCTCGAGCACGGAGGCGAGCAGCACCTGCAGCGACCGCGTGGGGGCGTGGTGCACGACGAGCAGGCGAGCCATCCGGCCAGCGTAGGGCGTCATCTCGCCTAGCCTGGACCGGTGACCCGCCACCTCGCCGCCGCGGCCCTCCTGCTGGGCGTGCTGCTCAGCGGGTGCGACGCCGAGGACGTGGTCCCGGGCGACGACCGCGCCCGGGACGCGCAGCCCGCCGACCTGGCAGCGCCGGAGGTCGGGCTGTGCCGGGAGGTCGACGCCGCGACGGTGGCCGCGGCCTCCGACGACACCGAGCCGGTGGACTGCGGCACGGCCCACACCGCCCAGACCTTCCACGTCGGGTGGTTCGACGAGGCGGCGACGAAGGACACGGCGTACGACGACGAGGGACTCGGCGAGGAGGTCGCCAGGACCTGCGCCCCGCGCTTCCGCCGCTTCACCGGCGCGACCGACTCGCTCGCGCTGCGCACGGTCGCGACGTGGGCGTGGTGGCGACCGAGCGAGGAGGCGTGGCAGGCCGGTGCCCGGTGGTTCCGCTGCGACGTGGTGGCGCGCAGCACCGACGCCGCGCTGGCAGCGCTCCCCCGCACCGCCCGGGGCCTGCTGCTCGGCATCCCCGAGCCCCGGTGGCTGGTGTGCGCCGACGGGGCGGCCGTGGCGGACGCGCCCCGGGTGGCGTGCACCGAGCAGCACACCTGGCGCGCGGTGAGCGCCGTCTCCATCGGCCGCAAGCGGGACCCGTGGCCGGGTTCACGCGTGGTCGAGGTCAGGTCTCGGGACTACTGCTCCGACTGGGTGGGGGCGTGGACCAACTACGCGTTGGACTACCAGTACGCCTACACCTGGTTCGGCAAGGACGACTGGGACTCCGGCAACCGCCTCACGGTGTGCTGGGCCCGCACCGAGGAGTGACATGAGGTCTCGACGCATCCTGGCCACGGCGGTCGCCCTGGTCGCCCTGACCGGCGGCTGCAGCGGCGCGAGCGAGTCCGGCGAGCCCAGCGACGGCGGGGGCCCCGCCACGCCCACCGTCCCGTCGCCCAGCGACTCCCCCAGCCTGGACAGCGTCACCGGCGCGCGACCGGAGCCGGGCGACTGTCACGCGATGACGCTGCGGGAGGTCACCTCGACCTCCGCCGACGGCACCAACAGCGACTGCCAGCACCGCCCCACGACCATCACCGTGGCGGTCGGGCGACTGGTGGTGAAGGGCCGGCCGGTCGCGGCGCAGAGTCCGGCGGCGCAGCGCCTGATGCAGCGCACCTGCCGCCCCAGGGCGGCCGCCTGGCTCGGCACCGACCCGAGGTCGCTGCGCCTGAGCCGCCTGACCGCCGTCTGGTTCGTGCCCACGCCGGAGCAGCTCGGGGCGGGCGCGCGCTGGTTCCGCTGCGACGTCGTCGGCTTCGACCGCGGCGACCACCTGATCCCCCTCCCGCCGCCGTACGAGCTCCAGGGCACGCTCCGGTCCAAGGCGGGCTTCGCGCGCTACGCGCTGTGCGGCACCGCTCGTCCCGGGGACGAGAAGTTCGCGCGGGTCACGTGCTCGATGAAGCACTCGTGGCGCGCGATCGCCACGGTCGACCTGCCCGGGGGCCGGGCCTATCCCGGCACCCGCACGGTGCGCGAGCGCGGCGACGAGGCGTGCTCGCAGAAGGCGCGGGCCGCCGCCGGCATGCCGTTGAAGTACGACTACGGCTGGGAGTGGCCGACCGCCCAGCAGTGGCTGGCCGGCCAGCACTACGGCTACTGCTGGGTGCCGGCCTGACCCGCCCGGACCGCCCGCCCCGGTCGGCGGGCATGATCGCCGCATGACCCTCGTCGTCCCGGAGACCGCCGACCCCGACGAGGTGTACGCCGCGTTCGGGGCCTGGGCCGAGCAGCGCGGCACCGCGTTCTACCCCCACCAGGACGAGGCGCTGATCGCGCTGCTCGAGGGCAGCAACGTCGTCCTGGGCACGCCCACCGGCTCCGGCAAGTCCCTGGTCGCGCTCGGGGCGCACGTGGCCGCCCTCGCCACCGACCGGGTCAGCTTCTACACCGCACCGATCAAGGCGCTGGTGAGCGAGAAGTTCTTCGACCTGGTCGGGGTGCTGGGGGCCGACAACGTCGGCATGCTGACCGGCGACGCCGCGGTCAACGCCGACGCGCCCGTGATCTGCTGCACCGCCGAGGTGCTGGCCAACCTGGCGCTGCGCGAGGGCCGTGCGGCCGACGTCGGGCTGGTCGTGATGGACGAGTTCCACTTCTATGCCGAGCCCGACCGCGGCTGGGCCTGGCAGGTGCCGCTCCTCGAGCTGCCGCAGGCGCAGTTCCTGCTGATGTCGGCCACGCTGGGGCCGGTCGACCACCTGGCCGAGGACCTGAGCCGGCGCACCGGCCGCGAGACCGTCGTCGTCGACGACGCCGAGCGCCCGGTGCCACTGGTGTTCTCGTGGGCGCTGACGCCGCTGTCGGAGACCGTGGAGGAGCTGGTCGGCACCCAGCAGGTGCCGGCGTACGTCGTGCACTTCACCCAGGCTGCCGCGGTCGAGCAGGCGCAGGCGCTGCGCGGCTCCTTCAAGCTCGACAAGGAGCGCAAGGAGCGGCTCGCGGAGGCGATGGCGGGCGTGCGCTTCGGCGCGGGCTTCGGCCGCACGCTGTCGGGCCTGCTGCGCGCCGGGGTGGGCGTGCACCACGCCGGCATGCTGCCGCGCTACCGCCGGCTGGTCGAGCAGCTGGCGCAGCGCGGGTTGCTCACCGTCATCTGCGGCACGGACACGCTCGGGGTCGGCATCAACGTGCCGATCCGCACGGTGCTGTTCACCGGGCTGGTCAAGTTCGACGGCACCCGGCAGCGGGTGCTGCGCAACCGGGAGTTCCACCAGATCGCGGGGCGGGCCGGACGCGCCGGCTTCGACACCGTCGGCTACGTCGTCGTGCAGGCGCCCGAGCACGTGATCGAGAACGAGCGGGCGCTCGCGAAGGCCGGCGACGACCCCAAGAAGCGACGCAAGGTGCAGCGCAAGAAGCCGCCCGAGGGCACCGTCGTCTGGACCGAGCAGACCTACGACAAGCTCGTCGCCGGGACGCCGGAGCCGCTGCCGTCGCGCATGCGGGTCAGCAACGCGATGCTCGTCAACGTCCTGGCCCGCGAGGAGGACGCCTTCCCGGTCCTGCGACGGCTGACCACCGAGAACCACGAGGACCGCCGCTCCCAGCTGCGCCTGGCCCGGCGCGCGCTGCGGCTGACCCGGTCGCTGGTCCACTCCGGGGTCGTCACGCGGCTCGACGAGCCCGACCGGTTCGGGCGGCGCCACGTCCTCACCGTCGACCTGCCGGCCGACTTCGCGCTCAACCAGCCGCTGTCGCACTTCGCCCTCGCCGCGCTGGACCTGCTCGACCCGGACAGCCCCGACCACGCGCTCGACGTGGTCTCCGTCGTCGAGGCGGTCCTGGAGCCGCCGCGCCAGGTGCTCCTGGCCCAGCAGTTCGCCGCCCGCGGCGAGGCGGTCCAGCAGATGAAGGCCGAGGGGATCGAGTACGACGAGCGCATGGAGCTGCTCGAGCAGGTCACCTGGCCGCAGCCGCTCGCCGAGCTGCTCGGACCGGCGTACGAGACCTATCGCCAGACCCACCCGTGGCTGCCCGAGGACGCCCTCGGGCCCAAGTCCGTGGTGCGCGAGATGTACACCCACGGCATGACCTTCACCGACCTGGTCTCGCGCTACCGCCTGGCCCGGTCCGAGGGTCTGGTGCTGCGCTACCTCAGCGACGCCTACCGCACCCTGCGCCGCACGGTCCCCGACGCGCACCGCGGCGAGGAGCTCGACGAGCTGGTCGAGTGGCTCGGCGCGACCGTGCGGCACACCGACTCCTCGCTGATCGACGAGTGGGAGGCCCTCGCCGACCCTGCCCACGTCGTCGAGCTGCACGAGGCGCCGCCACCGCCGGTCAGCCTCGCCCAGCAGGAGCGCGTGCTGCGGGTGATGGTGCGCAACGCGATGTTCCGCCGGGTCGAGCTGGTCGCGCGCGACGACGTGGAGGCGCTGGCCGCCCTGGACCGGGCCGACGCCGACCGCACCGACCCGCCCCGGCCGCCGGTGTGGACAGCGGAGGACTGGGACGCCGCGATCGGGGCGTACTACGACGAGCACGACCGGGTCGGCACCGGCCCCGACGCCCGGGGACCCGACCTGCTGGCCGTGGAGGCGGAGGGCCGCACGTGGCGCGTGCGCCAGACGCTCGACGACCCGGCGGGCCACCGCGACTGGGTGGTCGAGGCGCAGGTCGACCTCGAGGCCACCGCGGAGGTCGGCGAGCCCGTCCTCCAGGTCCGGGCGTTCCGCCGCCTCGGGTAAAGATCCGTCGTATTCGGGACTTTGGTCCCGGCATGCGGCATCCTGGTCCGGCACCGAACCTTGGGAGGGGTTTCCACCATGCACCTGCGTCCGTCATCGCGCTTCCTGATCCGCTCCGCCGCCGCGCTCGTCCTGTGCGCCGCGACCGCACCGAACTCGCTCGCCCCCGTCTACGCCGCCGACGCACCCGCGACGGTCACCGTCGACTGCGCCGACCCGGCGCTCGCCGAGACCGTCGCGGCGACCCAGCAGGTCGCGGCCGAGGCGCGTCGGGCCTTCACCGACCTGCGCGGCCCCGTCGCGCGTGAGGTGCGCGAGCAGCGCGCCGAGGCCCGCCGGGCCGCCCGCGAGGCCCGCGCCGCCCTGCGTCACCACGGCCACAGCGCCGAGGACCGCGCCGCGGCCCGCGCCGCCCGCGCGGAGCTGCGCGAGGCGCAGCGGACCCTGCGGGCGTCGCACCGCGAGGCCGTGCGGTTGCTGCAGGCCGACCGCCGCGAGGCCAAGGCCGCCTGGGACGAGGCCAAGGAGGCCTTCCACGCCCTTCGTGACGCGGCCGAGGCGTGCGAGGACACGACCGAGCCGACCGAGCCGACCGAGCCGACCGAGCCCACCGAGCCCACCGAGCCCACCGTCTGATCTCTCGCACCTCGGGACTCCGGCCCGCTCGGCCGTCGACATCACCGCTGGAAGACCCACTGCTACAAGTCCCGACAGTGCGGCCCCGGCCGCTATGTCTGGCTCACTCCCCACGGACTCGCCTTCATCGTCGACCATCGCGGCACCCGACGCGTCGATCCCGACCACGCCCGCCAGATGGTCGAGGTCGGTGACAACGTCGCGCTGCACTTTCCCGAAGAGCCCCTCGACGTCGAGATCGCCCCCGGCCGATGACGACCCGTCCTGCACGACGGTGCGACGCCGTCGGACACCGGAGCTGGAGCGGAGTGGTCCGGCTGGGCATCTGAAGCGGTCGAGACCACTTGCCACGCCCCGGACGGGTGACGACATGCAGGCGTAGCGTTGACGGTCTGACTCGGAGGTGCTGGCCATGCCTGCTCAGCAAGGAGACGTCGAACTGCTTTCCGACCCGGTAGCGCAGGCACTGCTTGCGTCCCGGCACCCCGCCCGCCTGGCCTACACCTGGACGGACGGAACGCCTCGCGTTGTCCCGATCTGGTTCACGTGGACCGGAGAGACACTCGTGTTCGGAACACCGCCCAAGGCGCCGAAGCTGAAGGCGCTACGACATCACCACGAGGTTGCCGTCACCATCGACGACGCGAGCGCTTGGCCGTACCAGGCGTTGTTGGTACGCGGCCTTGCCACCGTTGACCTTCTGGACGACGTCGTCCCCGAATACGCGCAAGCCGCAGACCGCTATTTCGGCCCCGAGCAGGGTGCCGCCTGGTTGAGCCAGCTGCGCGGACAGCCGATGGCGCGAGTGTCGGTGAGGCCCTCCTGGGTGACAGTCCTCGACTTCGAGACGCGATTCCCCAGCGCCCTGTCGGTATAGGTTCGCCTCAGCAGTCGGCTCGGCGCCCGGGCCAGGCAGCAACGGGGTGCGCGTTGCCTATTGCTTGGATGATCCCGATCCGGACAGGTCAACGGCTCGTTCGCTCGCGTACAGGCGGAACAACAGGTATGCCGCGGCGGCCCCCAGGAGATGCCAGGCTGCGTGACCCTGGAACAGTGAGTCCGGGTCGCACCAGCCGTACTGGGACAGGTTCCAGATCGCGAACGCGACGAGCATCGACATCAGTGCCGCGACGCCGTATCTCAGATCCACACGCATGCGGCCGACCCGCCGCAACATCGTCTCCACGACCACGGCCACCACGAGCAGGATCGCGAACGCGGCGTTGCCGGCACGGTGCACCACCGGGACCTCCCAGTCCCAGCGACCGATCAGCTCGCACGCGGCAACGAGCACCACGAACACCTGCCAGAAGAACGTGGAGCCTCGACGCCGCCAGCGAGTCACGGCGTACGCCGCGGCGAAGCTGGCGACCAGGTACATCGACGTCATGTCCAGCAGCCCGCCTAGCGACGATTGGGTTGCGTGCATCGCAGCACTGGCCGGTCCAAGGAGCACGACGAGGCACGCGTAACCGGTCGCGAGCCCAGGGAGGCGCGGCAACGTCTCGCCCAGGTGCTCGGGGGAACGAGCCCGCCAACCGACCGCCAGCCCGGCGACGACGAACCCCAGGTTGGAGAGCGTGTTGGCGGGTTGTTTGACCCAGCCGTCATGCGCGGCCTCGCAGAAATTCGCCCCTCGGCCGACGTCGGCGCCGAGCCATCCGAAGCGCACGGCCGACGCAAGGAGACCGATCGACACAGTCGCCGTCGTCAGCGTCGCGACCGCGGGGCGCGGATCACGGGCAGCGGACACATCGTGAACCTAGCGATCAATCGGGGCGGGCAGTAGCCACGGATCGATGGTCGGTGCGCCTACGCGACAATGCTGCGCTTCAGCGAGGTTCGCCCGATCGCCCGACAGGGAGCCGATGTGACGCAGCTTCTGGATGACGTTGCCAAGGGCCCAGTCGGGACAAGCGTTTCACGCTCATGCTTGTTCGGACGTCCGCTGTGAAGTGGCTTGCGATGCGTCCAGTGGCAGGCGTGGGAGCCACTGTGGGAGTTTCGCCCGGATAGCCTCATCATCGTGGCGGACGACGGACCCTCGACTCGGCAAGGGAACGCCGGACGCGTGGCGTTGGCTTGCGCAGTGATTGGTCTTGGCGGCTTGAGCCTCACATCGTGGCTCGCGTACATCCCTGCCGTGCTCGCTTTGGCACTGTTCACTCTGGTTATCTGGTTGGGGGTCTGCGACACACTCGTTGGAACTCCCGTGCCTACGCGTGCCGCCGCAACGATCGTCGTGGGCTCGGTGAGTAGTGCCCTGTTCTGGGTCGGCGCGTCGCCGTGGTTCGCGATTCCAGCACTCTCGTCGAGCCTCGCAGCGCTCGCTACCCGCACCGTCGTCTGGGCAGCAACAGCGTGCCTAGCGGTCGTTTACGGCGTCTGGTTGATGGGCTAGCAGCGACGTCCGCTCATAGCCGCAGATAGCGTGCGCTGCGGCCATCCGCACTTGCCGCTTCGAGGGCGGCTACGCTCGCCCGACTCTGGGGTGGCCCAGTGGGTCGGTGGGCCTCTACGGAGTGACGCGGCCGCGAGCCGGCAGGCTATTCGCGGAATGTCGCACCCTTGCGGGTGCCCGTCCGGGTCTCCGTGATGTGGCTGCTCCAGACCCGTAGCATCGGTGGACGGAGCGGCGTCGGCCGCAGGCAGGGGTCCCGATGCAAGCGCTTATCCAGGACAGGTACGGCCCTCCGGACGTCCTCCGGGTGGGCGAGCTCCCGGATCCCGTCCCCGCCGACGACGAGGTTCTGCTGCGGGTGCGTGCGGTCTCCTTGAACGGCTCGGACCGTGAGAACCTGGCGGGAAGCCCGGCGTACGCGCGGTGGTCCAACGGCCTACGCCGACCGCGGCACCCGGTGCCGGGATCCGACGTCGCGGGCGTCGTCGCCGCGGTCGGCGGCGCGGTCACGGAGTATGCCGTGGGAGACGAGCTGTTCGGCGAGCTGGCCGGATACCGGGGCGGGCTTGCCGACCTCGTCTGCACGCGACCCACGCTGTTGGCCCGCAAGCCCGAGGGGTTGTCGTTCGCGGAAGCCTCGACGATTCCGCAGGCGGGCGGCATCGCGCGCAGGGCGACCGCCGATGTTCGGCCGGGAGACCGGGTTCTGGTCAACGGCGCGGGCGGCGCCGGCGGTGTCTTCGTCGTCGCGCTGGCCAAGCATGCCGGGGCCGAGGTGACGGCGGTCGACCGAGCCGACAAGGCCGACTTCCTTCGCGAGATCGGGGCCGACCGCACGATCGACTTCGCCACCGAGGACTGGGCCGACGAGCGCGACAGCTGCGACCTGATCGTGGATCTCGTGGCCTGTCGCTCGCCGTTCCGCGTGCACCGCGCCCTGCGGCGGGGCGGGAGGTACGCGATGGTGGGTGGGCTTGCCAGGATCTTGCTGGGCACCGCGGTCGTCGGCCCGCTGGTCGGACGTGCCACCGGAAAGAGGGTCGGCGTGCTGGTGGTCCCCCAGTCGCGCACCGAGCTCGAGGCGGTGACCGCCCTGGTCGTTCAGGGCGCCGTCACGCCGCGGATCGACCAGGTGTACCCACTCCGCGCGGCCCCTGCAGCATTCGCCCGACTCGCCGCCGGCGAAAGCCGAGGCAAGCTCGTCCTCGAAGTCCCCGAAGGCTGACAGCCGGTGAATCGACCTCCGCGCGGCCCTCCTCCCTGCGGAGTGACACGGCCGTTCCCGGAGCGTTTGCGCCGGTCGCACACGTCGAGGTGGCCCCAGCCGTGTCGAACGCGGCGCGGAGTCGGACCTGCGCGTCGATCAGCCACTCGATGATTGCGGGCCACTGGTCTCATGCGCTCACGTGAGAAGGACCCGTCTCAAGCCGTCGATCAGCCCGGCTTAGCGGCGGAGTGACGCGCAAGCGGCCGTCGTGCATTCAGTCGCGGTAGTCCTCTCCGAATCGCTGCGAGCTGTGATGCTCCTCGGCCAATCTGCGGAGCGTCGCGAGGACCTGTCCGAACGCGATCTGTCCCACCACCATCTCCTCGAGGAGACCGATTCGGTCCTGGGCGTCGTCGAGGTGCCCGATCTCGTAGCTGGCGATCTGGTCGGCGAATCGGACGTACGGTTCGATCTCTGCCGGGTCGCGGGGGTGGGTGTCGTAGGAGGCGATGAGCTCGAGGGTGGCCGCCAGGTTCTCGCGATCGGGGCTGTCTGGGCGGACGTTGGTCCATCCGGCGGCGGCGACGACCTGGTCGGCCAGCGCACGGGTCACCGGACGCAGTGGGCCGCCGGGGGGCGGGGCCGGAGCGAGGGCGTCGGCCGCCGCGGCGAACACGCCATGGACCGGGACGTCGGTGCGTTCCGAGGCGCCGATCAGCCGCTTGAGGCCCTCGATCGGGATGTTGCCCACCTCGCGGAGCAGCTTGATCAGCTGCAGCCGGCGGACGTGGCGCGCGTCGTAGTCCGCGAGCCGCGCGGCACGCTTGTCCGCAGCAGGCAGGAGTCCCTCGCGCAGGTAGTACTTGATCGTGGCGACGGAGATCCCTGTTGCCTCCGACAGTTCCGAGATCCGCACGTGATCCTCCTCTGGACAGACTGCGTAGATAGTGCCACTCTCTTACTAGAGAGTATCGCTATCCAAGAGGAGTTGTGGGATGACACGAGCGACGGATCCTCGGTGCAAGGTCTTGGTCACCGGCGGCACCGGCTTCGTGGGGTCCTGGATCGTCTGCGCGCTCCTCGAGGCGGGCCATGAGGTACGTCTGGCGGTTCGACGACCCGAACAGGTGGCGCGGACCTTCGCCGGGCACGACGTCGTGCCCGACGACGTGAGGGTGGTCGACCTGTTCGACGCCGCGTCGGTGGCAGCGGCGCTGGAGGGCTGCGACGCGGTCGTCCACGCCGCGGCCCTCTTCAGCCTCGACCCGCGCAAGGCCGAGGAGATGCTGTCCACCAATGAGCTCGCGACCCAAACGGTTCTCCAAGCCGCGGTCGAGGCGGGATGCGATCCAGTCGTCCACATTTCCAGCATCGTCGCACTGCTGCGACGTGCTGGGACCGACAGCTCCCTCCCTCTGGGCGACCTCCATCTCCCGTACTCTCGGTCGAAGATCGCCTCCGAGCGCGTGGCCCGCTCGTTGCAGGCGCGAGGAGCGCCGGTGGTGTCGGTGTACCCCGGAAGCGTCTACGGTCCGGCCGACCCGTACCTGGGCGAGCAGGCCACCCGCCTCGTGTGGATCGCCCGTGGACTCTTCCCGATCTGGCCGGCCGGGGGCACGCACACGGTCGACGCCCGCGACACGGCCGCGGTCGTCGCGGCCTGTCTTCGACCCGGCGCAGGTCCGCGACGGTATGTCGTTCCAGGGCACCACATGACCGGCAACGACCTGTACGGGATCGTCGGTGCTGCGATCGGCCGACACCGCCCGCACGTCAGCCTGCCTGCCCGAGCGGTGCCGGCGGCCACGGCTCCCATCGATGCGCTCCACCGCCTGCTGCCGGCACGCTGGCGCTATCCCGCGGACCGGGAGGGGGCGGAGCTGAGCGCCCGTAACACCCGGTTCGACACCTCGCCGGCGGAACAGGAGCTCGGTGTCCGGGCCCGCCCCCTGCAGGAGTCCCTGCGCGACACGCTGACGTGGCTGGTCGACGCCGGCCACCTACCGGGCACCTACCGGCCGCAACCACGATCGCCGGTCCACACGAGAACCTGACGACGCCCGAGTGCTCCCCTCCACGGATGGGGGAAGGGGCAGGAGGTCAGCGGAAGGCGGAGATCCCGGTCAGCACCGACTCGAGGTTGTTGGCGTGGCGCAGCACCGGGTGGTCCAGTGTGATCCCGTTGGCGCCGAGCAGCGTGCGGCACTCGCGGGCGATCGCCAGGGCCTCGCGGACGCTGTTGAGCTTGCCCATGCTCACCTGCTCGGGCCGGATCGTGCCGGCGTCCTCGAGCCGGCCGAGGTGCAGCGCGAGCAGCATCGCCTTGTCGAGCTCGAGCGCCATGTCGGCGAGCGTGGCCTGGGTGAGCTGGAAGCCCGCGAGGGAGCGGCCGAAGACCTGTCGCTCGGCGACGTAGTCCAGCGTGGTCTCGAGGCAGCCGCACCCCCTCGAGCACGACCTCGTCGGTGACCGACGCGCGCAGCGACGGCTTGCGCTTGATCTCCGGCGTGCTCACCCCTGGGGTGTCGGTCGGTACGACGAACCCGCGGATGTCCCGCGCGGACTCCCCGGTCTGCGCCCACGCCACGACGACGTCGGCGATCGGGGCGTTGGTGATCCACATCTCGCGCCGTCGAGGACCCAGTCGTCGCCGTCGCCCGCGGCAGCCACTCCTGGCGCTGCTCCTCGCTGCCCCAGCGGTGGATCGCGAACATCGCCAGCGACCCCTGCCCAGGTCACCGCAGGGCGGACGCCGGCCCGCATCGCCTTGTCGTCGTCGGAGAGCAGGTCGTCGAGATCGAGGAGGGCGAAGGGTGGGTGCTCACCCCCGGAGCTTCTCAGGTGGACGCGCCGTTAGCGTGGGGGCATGGAGACCTCCGAGGTGCTGCGGCTGCTGCAGGACGTGGCCGCGGAGGTCGTCGACCCCCGGTTCCGCTCGCTCGAGGACGAGGACGTCGCCGAGAAGCAGCCCGGCGACCTGGTCACCACGGCCGACCACGAGTCGGAGCAGCTCCTCACCGCCGCGCTGCTCGAGGCCTATCCCGACGCGGTCGTCCTCGGCGAGGAGGCCTACGCCGCCGACCCGCACCTGGCGCAGCGCTTCATCGACGCCGACCACGGCTTCACCGTCGACCCGGTCGACGGCACGCGCAACTTCGTCCACGGCTCCCCCGACCACGCGGTCATGTGCGCCGAGGTCGTCGGCGGCGAGACCACCCGGGCGTGGGTCTGGCAGCCCCAGCACGGTGCGGCGTACGTCGCGGAGCGCGGCGCGGGCGCGTGGCGCAACGGCGAGCGGCTGACCCGGCCCCCGGTGCTCGGCGACCCGGTCGGCGCGACCTCGCGGCGCCGCTGGCGCCAGGGGCGCCTGGGCGACCTGCCGCAGCTGCGCGACACGTGGTGGTGCTGCGGCGTCGACTACCCGCACCTGGTCGAGGGCGACACCGACTACCTGCTCTACGGCAACCCCAAGCCGTGGGACCACGTGCCGACGGGGCTCGTGCTCACCGAGGCCGGCGGGTTCGTCGGCGACCTCGACGGCAACGCCTACACCGCCCGGACCCACACGCCGCTCATCGTCGCGGCGGCCGACCGGACGACCTACGACCGCGTGCGTCAGGCCGTGGCCGAGGACTCGCGCAGGCCCTGAGCCGGCTCGGGATCCGCCTCGCGGGCTGCGACCCAGTAGAGCGGCGCCGCGACGGCCAGGACGGCTCCGCCGACCCACATCGCCGCGCTCACCGAGACCCCGTCGGCCAGGGCGGTCAGGCAGATCAGCCCGATGGCCCCGGCGGGCTGGGCGAACATCGAGTTGAGGGAGACCACCGTGGCGCGGACGTCGCTGGTGGCGTTGCGGTGCAGCAGGGTGCTGTGCGCCGCACCGCTGACGCCGTGGGCGGTGTAGCAGAGCAGGTAGGCCACGAGCACGCCGGCCAGCCCGGCGAAGACCCCCATCAGGACGACGGTCACCCCGAGCAGCACGCGCGAGAGCACGCCGGCGTTGCCCAGGCCGATGCGACGCCCGACCCAGGGCAGCACGGCCGATCCACCGGCCGCCGCCACCCAGGCGGCCGTGGCGGCGGGACCGGTGATGGCCGCGGCCGCCTCCGGGCCGGAGGTCACCTCGGCGAGGCGGACCGGCAGCAGCGACTCGTAGGTGCCGACGCCGAGGCCCCAGCCCAGCTCGAGCACCACGAGGGCGAGCAGGGCGCGGGAGCCGCGCAGCAGGCGCGCCCCGGAGACGATCGTGCGCGGCGTCTCGCGCACCGAGGCGAGCAGGCCGGCGGCGTCGTGGCGCGGGGGCTCGGTCATCAGCGCGAGCACCCCGAACAGGCTCAGCACGTGCACGACCAAGGAGGCGATGACCGGCAGGACCAGGGCGTCGACGCGGGAGGTCGGGTCCCAGGCGATCAGTCCGCCCGCGGTGATCGAGCCGGTCGCGATGGCCAGGGAGATCACCGTGCCGTAGAGGCTCATGCCGCGGTCGATCCGCGCGGCCGGGTCGGCGGCCTGCGCCGCGTCGACGTACCACGCGTCGAGCGGGCCGCTGTCGAGGGCGCGATGGACGCCCTGGAGGGCGAAGACCGCCGCGAAGGCCAGGAACGAGTCGGCGACCAGCAGCAGACCGATCGACAACGTGGCGACGACGACCGCCGCGAGCTGCACCGGCCGGCGCCCGAGGCTGTCGGCGAAGCCGCCGGTGGGCAGCTCGAGGACGAAGACCACCCAGCCCTGCATGGAGACCGCCAGCCCGATCTGCGACAGGGTGAGCCCGCGGTCGAGTGGGAGCAGCACGAAGACCGGGATCAGGAACCCCACCGAGAGCCAGCGCAGGGCGGCGAGGGTGAGGAAGCGGCGGAGCACGGTGCGCTCGCTCATCGGGGTCACAGCGGCCACTCCCCCCGGATCGGGACGGTGTGGTGGAGGACGACCACGCGCTCGGCGCCGTCCTGACCGGCCTCACGGCCCGCGTCGACCGAGGCGGCGCGGTAGCGCTGGACCACGCCCCAGAGCTCCTGGCCCAGGGCCTTGGCCTCCGCGGCGGTGAGCACGACCATGTCGTCGCTCGACGTGGCGGCGTCGACCCACTCCGGCTCCCAGTCCGGCTCCTCCTCCATCCACCGGTCGAGCAGCCGCTGCTGCCAGCGGTACCACTCCCGGCGCAGGCTCACCGACGCGCGATGGGCCTCGGGGTCGCCCACGAAGTCGGCGGGAGACCAGGAGGTCGCGGTGTGCACCGCGCGCCACCAGCGCTCCCGTCTGGTGCCGCGGTCGACGTCCTCCTCGACGAAGCCCGCCTCGGCGAGCTTGCGCAGGTGATAGCTGGTGACGCCGCTGGACTCGCCCACCCGCGCGGCCAGGCCGCTGGCGGTGGCGGGACCGTCGCTGCGCAGCAGGCCGAGGAGCTTGCCCCGCAACGGGTGCGCGAGGGTCTCCAGGGCGGCGGGGTCCTGCAGGAGGTACGTCGATCGCTCGGCCATGTGACGAGCGTACGACTATGCAAAGGCGTTTTGCAAACAATCTTTGCAACTAGCATCCGCCCTGCCCGAGGATCGTCAGCCCGGTGCGGTCGCCGACCCCGAAGTCGATGCGGCCCACGTTCTCCGCGTGCATCAGCTGGGTGGCGTCCTCGGTGTGCGCCAGGCCGACCAGGTGGCCGAGCTCGTGCAGGATGACCGCCTCGACCGCCGCGGGCCCGTCCCGGTCGAGGATGTCCCCGAGCTGCGGGGCGTCCAGGGCGACCTGCCCGCTGACGTAGCGCACCCGGAAGTCCCCGCCCTGCCGCACCGACGTGCTGCCGCCGAGGCCGGCCACGTCGCCGGCGAGCTCGGGGATGCGCTCGGGCGTGGTCCACGCGACCAGGACGGGCTGGCGCTCGCCCCGGGTCTGGTCCGCCACCGGCTCCTCCCCCGTCGAACCGGCCACGCGCATCTCGAGACCGGTCAGCCTCGCCACCTCGCTGACCGCGTCCTCGAGCAGCCCGTCGGTCCCGTCCGGGGCGATCGCGTCGTTCTCGACGATGACGATCTCCTTGCAGGGCGAGTAGGTCACCGGCACCTGGGGGTTGACCGGCTGGGTCGCCATGAACTCATAGCTGCCGACCGAGCTCTCGGCGTTGCCGCCGGGCCGGAACCGCCCGGTCAGGGCCGACAGGCTCACGTCGTAGCCCATCACCCGCACGAGGAACGACCAGGTGCCCAGCGCCAGCACGACGAGCAGGAGCAGGGAGGCGCCCAGGCGTGGCCCCGCTCCACGACGGTCGCTGACCTCGCGGGGCTCGCGCCGCCGTCGCGCGCGGGGGTGCCGACCGGGGGCCGGCGTGCGACCGCCGTACTCCCGGTCCAGCTCACGCATCCGACGCATCATCGCGCGCCGCCGGCGTCGCCGCCCCAACGTCAGCCGGTCGAGTCGTTCTCCCCGCAACTCAGCGCTGCCAGTCCGCGTTGTAGACGTCCGCACCGAACGTGCGCCGGCCGGGCGTCGCGGCGTACCCGAGGCGGGGCAGGCCGAAGACGTCCTCGATCGACCCGAGGAGCGCGTAGTGGTTGTAGCCGTAGCTCGACGACGTCCCGGGTCGGGTCCACCGCGAGATCGCCAGCAGCCCGATCCGTCCTCCGCCGGGACCGGTGATGCCGGGGTTGGCGGAGTTGGCCGTCGCGCCGTCACCGCAGCAGGCGGAGGAGTCCTTCTTCGGCCCGTCCGACTCGTCGGCGGTGATCAGCAGCAGCCCGTCGCGCTTGAACGCCGGCGACGCCAGGATCTTGGGCACCCACCGCCTCATCCAGGCATCGACGCTGACCAGTCCGCCCGGCTCGCCGTTGGCGCACGGCGCGTCGTGCCCGTCGTGGCACAGGTCCGGGGTGACGTAGGCCAGGCGCGGCGTGGTCCTCACGCTCTGCAGGTCGGTGGCCAGCTCCTTCAGCGGCCGCACGTGGCGGGCGCAGTACGTCGGCTGGTCGATCACGCCGTGGAAGTAGACGAAGGGGTTGTGCTTGGTGGCATAGGCGCGCGTCGCCGTCGCCCGCTGCCACGGGTCGGCGCGGCCCACGTCCGGGTGCTGGCAGGGCCGGGCCATGCCCTCCATGTAGCCCTTCCACGACCGGTGGTGGTAGCTCAGCTGGCTCGCGATGGTGCGCACGCCGGCCGGGAACACGCAGCCCTCGACCCCGACCGCCTGACCCGGGCTGCGCGTGCCCACGCGCTGGAAGTCCGCGAAGGTGTGGCAGTCGGTCTGCATGTCCGGGTTGACCCCCTGCCCGCTGATCTGGGCGACGTAGTTGCCCTGCGAGTTGTGCGCGGTGCCGTAGTAGTTCCGTAGCAGCACGCCCTTCGCGCGCAGCGTCCTGGCGAGGTACGGCGCCGGGGACTCCGCGCCCCAGGTGCGGGTGTAGCCCTTGTTCTCGATGTTGATCACGAAGACGTGCCCGACCGGGGGCACGGCACCGGAGACCCGGCTCAGCGCCAGCTCGTGGCGTCCGCCGCCGGGGGCGCGGTCGTCGGTGGTCTGGTGCACGAACGCCACGAGGGCGGTGAGGGTCACGAGGGCGGCGGCCAGCGCGGCAGCGACCCGGGGAAACGTGGGGTGCGAGGTCACCGACCAACTATCCGCCCCTCGACCAAGATCCCGCAGGCAGATCGCTCGGATCGGCGCCACACCGTGCCACACCGCGCCGCAGCGGCCGAGCCGCCACCGGCCGTCGAGCACCGCTCGGTCCTATCTGCTCTGGTGACGCCTCGCGGCAAGGGCGCGGAGGAGGGCGAGGTTGGCGACGGCCGCCGAGGCGACCAGCAGCACCCCGAGGACGACGACGCCGTGGTCGAACCAGGCGGCCAGCTGCCCGGTCTCGTGGCTGCGGCATGCCAGGCCGGCCGAGCAGGACGAGCCGCTGCTCTCGTCGGGGTTCGCCCCGGGCACCAGGGCGAGGAGGCCGTAGAGCAGGTAGTAGCCCACCAACGCGAGGACCCCCGCCGGCAGCACCACGGCGAAGGCGGTCAGGATCACCGCTGTCGAGCCGGACACGAAGCCCCACGCCGCCAGCCCCGTGGCGAGCGAGAGGTAGGCCGCCTCCGGGCGCGTCGGCGCGAGGTGCCACCCGCGAGCCCGCGCCGCCACGTCCATGCGCCCATCATCCTCCCCGGCGGAGCATCCGTCACGCGGCGCCGCCGTGGCAGCATCCTCGGATGGACGCGATGCCCGAACGCCTGCAGACCCTGCTCGAGACCTGGGCGGACGAGGGCCGGGAACCCGGCGCCGCGGTGTGCGTGATCCGCGACGGCGAGGTGGTGGCCGACCTGTGCGTCGGCACCGCGGACGGTCACCGGCTCTGGTCCCCCGACACCTTGGTCATGACGTGGTCGGTGGCCAAGCCCTTCGCCGCCCTGACCGTGCTGTCGGTCGTCGCCGAGGGACACCTCGGTCTCGACCAGCGGGTCAGCGACGTCTGGCCGGAGTACGCCGCCGGCCGGAAGGACGCCACGACCGTCCGGCACGTGCTCAGCCACTCGGCCGGTCTGCCGGTGTTCCCGGAGGCGGCGGCCACCCTGGAGTACGACGACCGGGCCGGTCTGGTCGCGCTCCTGGCGGGGGCGGAGCCCTGGCACGAGCCCGGCGCCGGCGTGGCCGAGCACGCTCTGACCTACGGCCACCTGTGCGACGAGCTGGTGCGGCGGGTGACCGGCGAGGACCTGGCGACGAGGTTCGCCCGCCTCGCCGCCGCGCACGGCTGGGACCTCCACCTCCGCGTGGAGGAGCACGACCTCCCCCGGGTCGCCGACGTCGTGCCGCTGGGCGACTGGCCGGCGGCCTACGCCGAGGACCCGCGCTGGGGACCGGCGCTCAGCCGGCCGCCGGGCCTGCTCGAGGCGGAGACGCTCAACAGCGCGCGGTTCCGGACCTGCTCGTTCCCCGCCGTCGCGCTGCACGCGAGCGCCCGCGGGCTGGCCCGCTTCTACGCCGGCCTGATGCCCGAGGACGGCCCGGTCGCGCGGCTGCTCGGTCCGGAGCTTCACCGCGCCTTCGTCACCTCGCAGGCCTCCGGGCACGACCTGGTCCTGGACCTGCAGGTCTCCTGGACGCTGGGCCTCCAGCTCGACGACGAGGCGATCGGGATGGGTGGCGCGGGCGGGTGCGCCGGCTGGGTCTCCCACGGCGGCACGGCCGTCGGCTGGGTCACCCGCGGCCTCGGCGACCACACCAAGGGCGACGCGCTGTGGGACCTGCTCGCCGCCGCATGAGTCAGGCCGTGGCGACCAGCCGGGCGCGCCGCCGACGACCGGAGAGGCCGCGCACGAGCTCGCCCCCGACGAATCCCGAGGCTGCCCGCAGCGGGTGCAGCCCGCGGTCGACGTCCTTGCCGGAGCCGATGCGCCCCAGCTGCGTCTCGTACCACTCCGACTCCCCCGCGATGCCGGCCAGGCCGAGCAGCCCCGGCAGGCGGTACGCCGGCAGGGTGCGCCCGTGGTCGCCCTGCAGCAGCCGCCGGGGCAGGTCGGGGTCGAGGGCGAGCGGTCGACCGAGCCCGATCAGGTCCACCGCCCCCGAGCCGAGCAGGGCCTCCATCGCCGCGCGGGTGCGGATGCCACCGGTGAGCATGATCGGCAGGTCGGGGGCCGCCGCACGCGCCCGGATGGCGAACGCGGCGAAGTAGGCCTCCTTGGCTCCGTCCCGAGCGTCGTCGGACCCGGGCACGTCGATCCCGAACAACGCCGGGTTCTCGTAGGTCCCGCCGGAGACCTCCAGCAGGTCGATGCCCTCCTCGGCCAGCAGGCGCACCACCTGCTCGGCGTCGTCAGGGGTGAAGCCGCCGTGCCGGAAGTCGGAGGCGTTGAGCTTCACCGACACCGAGAAGCCGTCGCTGGTGGTCGCCTTCGCCGCGCGCACCGCCTCGAGCAGCGCCCTCGCCCGGCCGGCGACGTCGCCGCCCCAGCGGTCGGTGCGGCGGTTGACGTGCGGGGACAGGAACTGCGCGAGGAGGTAGCCGTGCGCGGCGTGCACCTGCACGCCGTCCAGGCCGGCGTCCTCGACCAACCGGGCGGCCGTGCCGAAGGCGGCCACGAGCGCCTCGACCTCGTCCGCGGACAGCGCCCGCGGCGTGCCGAACAGCCCCAGCATCGGCACCGCTTCCCCGGCGCTCGGGGCGACCGGGGTGCCGGCGACGAACCGGTGGGTCTGCCGGCCCGGGTGGTTGAGCTGGGCGACGACCGGGGTGCCGGCGGCGGCCTCACGCACCCGCGCGAGCCGGCGTACGTCGAGGTGCCGGTCGGCGACGATGTTGCGGCTGCGCTCGAGGAAGCGGCGGTCGACCATGAGGTTGCCGGTCACCAGCAGCCCCGCCCCGCCCTCGGCCCAGCGCCGGTAGAGGCGCTCGTGACGCACGGTCGGCTGGTTGTCGGCGTCGGCGAGGTTCTCGGTCATCGCCGCCTTGGCGATGCGGTTGGGCAGCCTCAGCCCGCTGGGCAGCGTGCGAGGCTCGGAGAGCACGGAGCGGTGCGGGGACACGGGCCGGGTCACGGATCAGTCCTCGGGTGCCGCGTCGGCGCCGGCGCCGACGGTGACGATGGCTTGGACGATCTCCTCCGGCGTCGCCTGGATCTCGCCGGTGAGCCAGGCCACGACCACGTCGGTCGTGCCGGAGACCAGGAGCCGGCACGAGAGCATCTTGGTGGTGCCGGTCTCCCCCGGCAGCAGCGGCGGCGGGAACACGACCGTGCAGACGAAGTCGGTGAACGCCGCGATGGCGTCGGCACGCCGCGGGCCGAGCGCGGGGTGCCCGGCGCTCTCGGCGTAGAGCCGGGCGCGCCGGGCATCACGTCCCAGCACCCCGAGCAGGGCCCGCACGACGGCCGCCGAACGCTCGCGGCGGCCGCCGGCCGCGGAGATGCCCGTCTCCATCGCCGTCCGCAGGTCGGCGTAGAGGTCGTCGCTGAGTTGCAGCAGCAGGGCGTCGCGGTCGGAGAAGCTCTCGTAGAAGTAGCGCTTGCCGAGCTGGGCCTCGCTGCAGATCAGGTCGACGGTGACCGCGGCGACACCGTCCCGGCCGATGACCGACAGGGCGGCGTCGAGGAGCCGGGCCCGGCGTGCCGAGACCCGGTCCTCCGCACTGACCCCGCCGTAGGGGCGTCTCGCCACCGCCATGTCCACATTGTCACCGGCGGTGCCGATCCGCGCACCTGCGGGGGTCGAACGCCGCTCAGTGGGCCGCGATCACCACCACGGTGCGGTCGACGGCACTCGCCTCGCCGTCGCTCACCCGGACGGCGACCGGGTAGGTGCCCTTCTTGTGCTTGTGCGCCTCGAAGGTGACCACCCGTCCGGGCGTCTCGAAGGTGCCGTCGCCGTCGAGGTCCCAGGCGTAGGCCAGGTCGTCGCCGTCGGCGTCGGCGCCGGTCGCGGTGAGCCGGACGCTGCGGTTGACCTTGACCCAGTAGGGGCCGCCGGCGTCGACAGTCGGCGCGGACTCCAGGTCGATCCCGACCAGGACCGGGTCGTGGTCGGAGGCGCGGTAGGCGTCGGGAGCGTAGAACGACTGCTGCTGTCCGGCGCTCTTGAACTCCAGGTTGTAGTCCAGCACGGTCGGCTCGTCGGCGTTGATGTGCCACTCGGTCACGCCGGTGACGTCGAGCCCGGGCGTCGCGAGCGCGTGGTCGAGGTAGCCCGACTGCCCGTCGAAGACGTAGGAGTACGCGCCGTCCCCGACGAACTGCTGCACCGCGTCGACGAAGCCAGCGGCCTTGAACGCGTCGATCGGCTCCTCCTGGGCGTAGGAGTTCATGTCGCCGATCACCAGGGCGTCCGGGTCGCCACTGCCGGTCGGGTCGGAGGCGACCCAGTCGGCGACGGCCTGCGCCGCCGCGGTGCGCGTCCGGTCGCAGTTGCCGGCACCGTCACCGGTGTCGGGGTCGCCGACCGCGTCGCAGTCCGAGCCCTTGGACTTGAGGTGGTTGACCACGACGGTGAACCTGTCGCCGGCGGCGTCGCCCGTGCGGGCGAAGGTCTGTGCCAGCGACGGCCGGTTGTAGTCGTCGAGGAACCGCGGGTCGACGGTGTGGTCGAGGATCGCGAAGTCGCCGACCGGGGTGACGCGCGCGGGCCGGTAGAGCAGCCCGACGCGGATCGCGTCGGTGCCGACGACGCCGGTGTCGACGTAGGTGTAGGTGCCGGCACTGCCGTCGGCGTTGATCGCGTCGACCAGCTCCTGCACGGCTGGGGGGCCCCCGGTGCCGTCGGTCGGGTCGTTCTCCAGCTCCATCAGACCGACCACGTCGGCGTCGAGGCGCGTGATCGCCGCGACCTCCTTGGCCGTCTGGCGGTCCAGCTCCGCCTGGTTGTCCGCACCGCGGTTGGCCCGGTCGGAGAAGTCGCCCTGCGGCTGGCCGTTGAAGTAGTTGAGCACGTTGAACGAGGCGACGCGCACGTCACCACCGACCGGGTCGGGACCGGCCGGGCGCGGGTTGGTCGCCTCGAAGGTCACCTGCTCGGCACCCGGCTGCACCCGGTAGTCACCGAAGCGGTAGTCCATGACCCCGGCGAGGTCGGTGGTGGAGTCTCCGACGCGCAGCGTGTTGCCCGCGGACAGGCCGCCCTGCGGGTAGGCCGTCGGGTCGAGGTTCTGCCGGCTCGAGCCGTCGTCGAGCACGATCCGGCGGCGTTCGTTGGCGGCCTGCACGGCCTGGGCCTCGGCGCCGGGCTCGGCGACCGCGGTCGGCTGCATGAGGCGGCCGCCCGAGGCGAGCGCCACCTCGCCGTACCTGCCGAGGCCGTAGACCTCGGTGACCGTCATCCGCTGCGGGACGCTGACCCGCATGCCCTCCAGGGGCTCGAGGTCGGCCCGGTCGGCGGGGAAGCCCACCTCGGTCGGTGTGACGTCGGCCAGCTGGCCGGCGGCGCAGCGCTGCACGTCGCGCACCGAGCCGATCTCGGTCAGGCCCTGGTACTCCGTCGGGGTGCCGGTCACGCGGACCCGGTCGCCGAGGTCCACGTCCGTGCCGCCAGGGGCATAGACGAAGACGCCCTCGGAGGTCGCGGGGTCGCCGTCGGCGTCGGCGTCCTCCTCCTGGAGGTAGAAGCCGCCGAAGCCGCCGTCCTGGAGGTCGCTGGTGACCACGCCCTCGACCTGCACCTCGCCGTCGACCGGGGTGGCCTCGCCGTCGCCCTGCACGTCGTGGATCGCGGTCGCGGCGTCGCCGCACACCGGAGCCGGGGGCGGCGGAGGCACCTCGCCCGTCCGCGGGGTCACCGACACGTCGTCGAGCGCCAGCCCGTCGTCGCTGCTGGAGACGTTGTAGTCGGTCCAGCGCAGCCAGACGGTCGCCCCGGGCTGCACGGCGAGGCCGGTCACGGTGCCGCTGACCGCGGTGCGGTTGGCGGCGGCGTTGCCGTCGAGCGCGCCGGTCGCGCCGGTCGTGACCGCGCTGCGCACGTCGAGGTCGTCGACGTGGGTCCAGGTGCCCGAGGTCAGCCCGGTCGCGTCGGTGCTCACCTGCGCGTCCAGCCGGTCGACGGTGTCGCCGGCGGAGCGGCTCACCGAGCCGAGCCTCCACTGCTCGCCGGTCAGCGCGACGTCGAGGGAGGTGATCACCTGGTCGGTGCCGTTGGTGAACGAGACGCCGACCGTGGGCGTGATCGAGCCGGACAGCAGGGTCCCGTACGCGCGGTCCGCCCCGGTCCCGAAGCTGTAGGTGTCACCCGAGGTGCTCGAGCCCGTGCCCGCGGCGTAGGCGCCGTTGGCGAGGGCGCTGGTGCCGGCCTCGGCCAGCCACCAGCCCTCCGGCAGGGCGGTGTTGTCGTTGCCGGACGTGGCCAGGGTGTCGAAGTCCTGGGCGTAGGCCGCGTCGATCCCGGTCAGCACCACGCTCCCGGTGGCGTACGACGGGGAGGTGGTCAGGGCGAGCAGGGTCGGGACGGCGAGGCAGGCGGCAACGGCCGCCGAGATCGGGCGCTTCACAGGGTGGGGGCTCCTGGGGGGAGGGCTCGCGCAGCAGCGCCGAGCCCGGAGGTGGGGTGGGTGCCCCCATCCCACGCGGTCGCACCGTCCGCGGGAAGACCCCGCGCGACACGTTTACCGAATCGTCACCGGCTGGTCGGTGAACGGCAGCACCAGCGCCGGCGACGCCTCGGCGGCGAGCGCGGTGGCAGCCTCCAGGGGCAGGTCGAGCACCCGCACGGCCTCCGAGCCCGCCGCGGTCGCGGCGACCAGGCTCGCCAGCCCGACCCGCCGCTGGAACCAGGTCTGGGTCAGCACCCAGCCGATCACACCGTCCCGCTCCAGCACGGTGCGTCGGCGGGCCAGGAGCCCGCCGCCGACCACGAGGTGGGCCCCGGTGAGCAGGTGCCCCAGGTGGCGGTAGGACGACTCGGCCGTCGCAGCGCCCACGGCCAGCGCCGCGACGGCCGGCACCAGCACCCACCACCCCGTGACGCCCTCCCCGGCCAGCACGACCAGCACGAGGGCGACGAGCCCGCCCGCGGCCAGTCCCCGCACCCAGCGACGGCGCCGGGCGGCCGGGCCGTGCGCCACCAGCGCGGTGTCGAACGAGCCGACGACCCCGAGCAGCCGGTCCCCGACCTCCTCGGCGACGTCGCGCGGGCACGGAGGCAGCATCTTGGTCGTGCCGCCCTTGCCGACCCCGGTCGACAGCGCGTTGAGCTCGGCGCCCCGCACCAGGCGCATCAGGACCGGCTCGACCAGCTCCACGCCGCGGACCCGTGCCTCCTCGAGCGTCGTCGAGCGAGTGGTCAGCAGGCCGGCGCCCACGTGGACCGCGCCCCCCTCGCGGGTCACCCGCAGCCCGCCCCACTGCAGGGCGTAGCCGACGCAGGCGAGCAGCACCCACCCCACGGTGCCACCGACCACGAGCACCGCGACCACGAGGAGGACGCCGAGCCGCACGGCCTGCTCGGCGGTGTCCGTGGCGACACCCCCCAGGTCGATGCCGACGTCGTCGCCCAGCTGCGCCAGGACGCCGATCGCCGCCGCGACCACCGCCAGCCGGCCCAGGCTGAACGGCGCGAACCGCACCCACGACCAGTCGAGCTCGGCCAGCACCTCGACCGGCGCGCCGGCGCGCCCGTGGTCGTACGCCCCCGGGCCGTCGGGCGAGGCGGTCGCGACCGGGCCGGCACTGCGGGAGCGCTCGAGCAGCCAGGTGCGCAGCTGCTGGGCGTCGACCTCGGAGAGGGAGTCCAGGGTGATCCGCTCGTCGTCGACGCCGGTGCCGATGTTGACCCGGGTGAGCCCGAGCACGCGGTGGAACAGGGTCGCCTCGAGGTCGACGCTGCGGACCCGGTCGAGGGACACGGTGACCAGGCGCTGGCCGATGAGCTGGCGGCGCCAGACCAGGCGTCCGTCGCCGATGCGCCAGCGGGTGGTCGCCCACGGCAGGATCCCGGCCACGAGGGGGATGACCAGGAGCGGCACGGCGAGCAGCAGGCCGCCCGGGCCGGCGCCCCGACCGATCCCGACCGCCGCGATGAGGAGCGGGAAGACCAGCCGGCCACCCGCGCGGACGGGGTCGATGAGCATGATGCGCGGGTCGAGACGTCGCCACTGCTCGTCCTGCGACGCTCCGCTCACGTCGCGTCGCCCTCCGTGGCCGCGGTGTCCCGCGTCAGGTCGGCGACCACGTCGCGGGCGAGGTCGGCGTCGAGTCCTTCGACCCGGACTGCGCCGGCGGAGGAGGCGGTGGTGACCAGCAGCGTGGCCAGCCCGAAGAGGCGCATGACCGCGCCCTGCGAGGTGGAGATGGTCTGCACCCGGCTCAGCGGCACGATCCGCACGTCACGGCGCCACCAGCCGGAGCGGGTGTAGACCGCCTCGTGCGTCACCTCCCAGCGGTGCACGCGATAGCGCAGCCCGGGCACGACCAGCAGCACGGCCGCGTCGGCGGCGAGCAGCACGACCCCGAGGACCCAGGCCCACCAGGCGCCGCCACTGGACACGACCGCGACCACCACGACCGCCACGGACAGCACGACGCCCGGCACGGCGCTGAGCCGCCAGTAGGCCACGGCCCGCGGAGACACCAGCTCCGACGGCTCGCGGAGCACCACCTCGGGGCTGCGCTCGGGGGTCTCGGTCACCTCGAGAGCCTAGAACGTGGCTCCTCCTGCCGGTCGGCCGACAGCTGACGCCGCGGGCTGCGGCGTCACCGGGCCGGCACCGCCGTACCCTCACGTCCATGGACGAACCCACCTGGTCGCTGAGCACCGTCGTCCTCCCCCACCGGCGCTGGGCCGACGGTGCCCGCGAGGACTGGCTGCGCGCCGAGCAGCTCGGCTTCGACACCGCCTACACCTACGACCACCTGAGCTGGCGCTCGTTCCGCGGCGGATCGTGGTTCGGTGCGGTGCCGACGCTGTCGGCGGCGGCGGGCGTCACCGAGCGGATCCGGCTCGGCACCCTGGTGACCTCGCCCAACTTCCGCCACCCGGTGCTGCTCGCCAAGGACGTGATGAGCCTCGACGACCTCTCGGGCGGACGCATCACCGTCGGCATCGGTGCCGGCGGCACGGGCTTCGACGCCACGGCGATGGGCCAGGAGCCGTGGACGCCGCGCGAGCGGGGCGAGCGGTTCGAGGAGATGGTCACGCTGCTCGACCGACTGCTCACCGAACCGGTCGTCACCCACCAGGGACGCCACTACTCCGCCCACGACGCGGAGAACCTGCCTGGCTGCGTGCAGCGCCCGCGCGTGCCGTTCGCCGTGGCCGCGACCGGTCCGCGGGGCATCGCCCTGGCCGCCCGGCTCGGGCAGGCCTGGGTGACCTACGGCGACCCGCGACTCCGTGCGGACGCCACGCCGGCCGACTCCGAGCGCGCGCTGGCGGACCAGCTGGCGCGCGTGCGCGCGGCCTGTCGCGCCGTCGACCGTGACCCGGCCACGCTCCCGCCCGTGCTGCTCACCGGGTCGACGCCGCAGGGCGCCGGCGTGATGTCGTCCTACGACGCGTTCGTCGACTTCGCCGGACGCCACCTCGAGCTGGGCTTCCGCGAGATCGTGGTGCACCACCCGGTGCCGGGCTCGGTCTACGACGTCGACCCCGCCGTCTACGAGCGGGTCGCCCTGGAGGCGCGGCGCGACCTGGTGGTCTGAGTGCCGGGACGGCGGTTGGCTCAGCCGACGAGGCGCTGGCGCAGTCCCTGCCGCACCTCGGAGGGGCGCTGCTGCTCCCCGGCGAAGGAGCTGATCGCCACCAGTGAGCCGGTGAGCGCCGGCACGATCCACTGCAGCGCCGCGAGCTGCTTCTGCGCGGAGGAGACGTCCTCCGGGGTGCCGGCCGTCGGCCGGGTGCCCGACTCGGCGGGGACGTCTCCGCGCTGGGAGACCTTGCGGCCCAGGACCCGGCTGTAGGCCGTGGCACCCAGTGCCGCGGCGGTGAGGGCGGTCTTGGCCAGCGCCATGCTGCCCACCCCCTGCTGGGCGCCGAGGCGTCCGGCGTTGCCACGGACCTGCCCCAGGCTGCCCAGGACGTGCAGGCCGATCGCGGCCGCGTTGACCGGCGTCCAGCGGTCCCAGCCCACGTTGGCCACCGCGCCGGTGTCGGAGCCGCCGCCGGCGTGCGCGGCCGCCGGGTTGAGCGCCACCGCGTTGGCCAGGGTGCCGCCGAACCAGGCGGACAGGCCGACGTCGTGCAGGGTGCGGCTGAGGGTGTTGCGAGCCACGGGCGTTCTCCTTCGATCAGGGGTGGTCGGAAGCCGCCTCGTACCCCGGTGGCGCGCGCCGATGCACGGCCACGTGTCGCTAGGAGGCGGGCCCGACCACGTCGAGCCGCTCCAGCAGGAACACCGCCGCCTCCGCGAAGGGAGCAGCGCTCACCTGCGTGCGGACCCGGTCCCAGTCGACCTGCTCCCGCAACGCTCGCGCGACCGGCAGGAAGCGGGCCAGGTCGCAGTAGTGCTCGTCGAGCGAGAGCAGCTTCTGCACCACCACGTCGGTCGCGCACAGCACAGGCATGTGGACCGACAGCACGGCCCGGTCCTCGGCGCGGTCGAGCATCTCCTGGACGGTGGTCCGGTGGCCCCGGTGGATCAGGTCCACGATGACGCCGTCCACCCGCACCTTGTGCAACCAGTCCTCCGCCGGCTCCACGACCTCCAGCCCTCGCCGCTCCAGCTCCTCGGTCAGCGCCGCCACGTCCTCCCGCGGGACCAGGAAGTCCACGTCGTGCAGCGGCTCCGGCGAGCCGCGCGACCACGCGGCGTACCCCCCGGCCAGGGCGAAGGGCGTCCCGGACTCCTTCAACGCGACGGCGACGCGCTTGAGCGCCTTTCGCAGGTCCTCGGCCGGGTCGTCGCTCACCCGGGCGACGTACCCGCCCTGCCGACCCCCCATGCCGAGGCCGTCGACGTGTGAGGACTCCGGCGGAAGTGGATACGACTCCCTCGTGCGGATCGCGACCTTCAACATCCTCAGCGGACGGTCCCCGGTCGACGACCTGGTGGACGAGCAGCGCTACCGGCGCGCCGTCGCGGAGCTGAACGCCGACCTGCTCGGCCTGCAGGAGGTCGACCGCAACCAGCCGCGCTCGCGTCATGCCGACCTCACCGCGATCGCCGCGGAGGCGATGGACGCGCCACACCACCTCTTCGTCGCCGCCCTCAGCGGCACCCCGGGCGCGACGTGGTCGGCCGCGACGGGCGAGGAGCAGCCCGACTCCGCGGCGTACGGCGTCGCGCTGCTGAGCCGCCACCCGGTGCTCGGCTGGCGGGTGGTGCGGCTGCCCGCGGTGCCCGTCCCGGTCCCCCACCGCTTCCATGACCGACGGCTGCCCACCCTCGTGCGCGACGAGCCGCGGGTCGCCGTGGTGGCCGACGTGGACGCGCCACGCGGCCGGCTGCAGGTCGTCGTCACGCACCTGTCGTTCCTGACGCCGTGGAACGTCCGGCAGCTGCGCCGTCTGGTCGCCGCCCTCGACCCGCACGTCCCGACGGTCCTCATGGGAGACCTCAACCTCGGACCCGGGCCGGCGACGCGGGTCACCGGCATGCGACCGCTGGCCACGGGCCTCACCTTCCCCGCGCACGAGCCCACCGAGCAGCTCGACCACCTGCTCGCGGGCGGCGACGTGGGCACCGCGACGGGCAGCGTCGTGCACCTGCCGATGTCGGACCACCGTGCCCTGGTCGCCGACCTGGACCCCGCCTAGGTCTGGGACGCGCTCGCGGTCCTCGGTCCGCGGGCCTCGGCGCGCGTCGAAGTCCGTCCACAAGAGCGCTCTTCGACCAGGAGCCCCGCCGCGCGCGCAAACTCGTCCACACGAGCGATCCTGAACGCGTGTCGCGGCGACATCCGTCGAACATCGTCCATGTGGACCGCCTCGTCCGCGTGTCGGGCCCGTGGCGCGGCCAGCAGCCGGCGGCCCAGCGGCCCAGCAGCCAGCGGCCCAGCGGCCCTACCAGACCCCGACCGGGGCCCCGCCGGCCGCGTCGCGCACCTCCGCCCGGCAGTCGTCGAGGTGACGGGCACCGCGTCCGGCCTGCTCCTCACGCAGGTGCTCGAGGTGCAGACGCGTGGTCGCCGGCTCGCCGTAGGACAGCAGCGTCCACCGTTCGTCGTCGCCCAGGTGGTGCAGCACCGACTCGTCCTCGCCCTCGTGGCGCAGCTCGCGGAGGTCCTCCACCGGCCACTCCCGGACCTCGTCGCCCAGCAGGACGAGCCGCTCGCCGGTCAGGACGAGGGCACCCTCGAGGATCCGCACCTGGGCCTCGCCACCGGTCCCGGTGGAGTCGTACGCCGTGGCGACCGTCATGTGCCGCACGGTCTCGCCCGGCCGGGGCGCGAAGCCGGGCAGCACGCCGACGTCCCAGCCCTCGGTGACGCCGTAGAGGAAGTCGCGCAGGACGGACTCGCGGGTCGCGCTGCCCGTCGCGGGCTCCGCCCGCATCGCAGCGCGCCGTCGGCGGCGGCCGCCCACGGCCCCGAACACCCGGCGCAGCACCAGCGGCAGCAGGAACAGCGCGGCGATGCCGCCGACCATGACCGCCAGGCCCGTGCCGACGATCTGCCAGATCGGGGTGGGGTCGACCGCCACCCGCACCTCGTCGGAGCGGGAGACGCTGCGGTCGTAGTCGTCGGTCGCGGTGACCTCGAGGTCGTAGCTGCCGGCCTCGACGTCGGCCCCGAAGGTCGTGGTCTGGTCGCGTGCCGTGAACGAGCCGGACCGCACGACGTCGCCGCCGGTGTCCTGGAGCTCCCACGACACCCGGGTGCCGGCCTCGGTGCGCACCGACGCCTCCAGCCGGCCGCCCGCGGCTGCCCGGCTGTCGGTGGCCAGCGCCAGCACGGGGGGCGTGGTGTCCACCTCGAACGGCTCCAGCCTCGCGGTCCCCCGGCGGCCCGTCGAGTCCTGCAGCGCGACCCGTACGCCGGCGTACGTCGCGTCGCGCAGCGGCAGCTGCACGGTTGCCCGTCCGCCCTTGAGCGTGAAGTCGGTCGACCTGACCCCGGGCACCCGCACCACGCCCGTGGTGGCGTTGGGAGTCGCGCGGACCTGCAGCACCTGCACGCGCTTCGTCGGCTTGCTGGTCAGCGACGTGCGCACGCGCAGGGACGGGATCCGGACCGCGAGCGCCCGCTCGCGGGAGGCGGCGTTGCCGACCTCGTCGAACGCCTCCACCCGCACCTGGTGCCGGCCGTTGGCGATGTCCACGCGACGCTCGACGGTGTCGTTCCCGGCCGTGCCGTCGGCGACCGTGGAGCCGTCGACGACCACGCGGTACGCCGAGCCGGCGTCGGCACGGAACGCCACCATGGTGCGCGAGTCGTCGCGCGTGCCCGGCTTCCAGGTGACCCGGCCCAGCGCGGGGGGACGCGCGTCCGCGGTCGCGCTGAAGCCGGCCGCGCTGCTGCGGTTGCCTGCCTCGTCGATCGCCCGCGCGGTGTAGCGGTGGCCGCCGTCGGACGCGGTCCACCCCAGCGTCACCGCACCGCCCGCGGCACGGCCCTGGGCGACCAGGGCGCTGCCCTCGCGGACCACGATGTCGGACCCCCGCTCCGCGCTGATCGTCACGGTCAGGCGCCCCCCGGCGCCACGGCTGACCGATCCGACCCGTGGTCGGGCGGGCGCGGTGGTGTCCGGCTTCGGCTTCGGCTTCGGCTTCGGCTTCGGCCTCGACGTGGGCTTGGGCTCGGGCTTCGGCGTGGGGGTCGCGGTCTGGGCGGGGCTCGGCAGCTCGGTCGGCGTCGGCGGCTGCGACGGGCTCGGCGCGACGGGCCCCGGCTCACGTCCCGGCCCATGCCCATGTCCGGGCCCATGTCCGTGTCCCCGACCGGAACCCGGTCCCTGGCCGGGGCCGGGGCCGGGTGCGGACGGAGCGGAGTAGGCCGCGGACAGGCCGAGCAGCGGTACGACGACCGCGAGCGCGGTCGCCGCGAGCATGCTCGTCGTGCGCGTCCTCCGGTGCACCGGTCCTCCTGCTCCGCGTCGTCCGACCCCTCCGCCCACGGTAAGGACTCCGCGGCCGCAGGCGAAACCCTGTCCGTCCGGCGAGCGCGCCGTCACCCTGCCGACGCCGAGGCCGAGATGACCCCGGGTGCGAACCAGACCCGTCCCTGCGTACGCCGTCGCTGGCGGAGGCCCGAGTCCCCCTCGGCACGCTCGCCGTCCTGATCGCCGGCTCGCTCGCACTCTTCGGTCTGGAGGCGCTGGACGGACCGATCCAGGTCGCGCTGGTGGTCGAACAGCCCGGACCGGCTGGAGGAGCCCCGAGGTGGCGACGCCTCCGGTGCCACGAGGTGGGTGCCACTGGTCACCTTGTGGCAGGTGTCCGCCGACCTGGCCCTCGGTTCCTCCACCGACCCCGGGCACGGCCACAACGACACCGGGGAGCACTGGACATCCCGGCGAGCCGGCACTCTCCGCGACATCATCGTGTCGGGGTCGGTGAGCGAACCGTTCGAGTCCAGCGAGCGTGCAGCCTCGAGGACCGACACGGGAGGCTCAGGGTGACTGCGGTCCTGGTCGAGGGCGGTGGCGTTGAGCTGCGGCGTCCGCTCCTTCTCGCTCACGCACAGGCTCTGACCTGCACGCACCTCGACGGAGATCTCGCCATCGTGACATCGGGATAGTCAGATCTGATCCCCGTCGTCATCGAGCCCATCGGGTCAGATCAGGTCAGGTGCCGGTCCCTGATCCCCCGTAGCGTCGCAGCCGAGGACCCACCCTTCCTCCATGCAACATCCGCCACCATCCACGAGGAGTGCTCACATGGGAACACCAGTCAGCGACATGCCCGTCGAGGTCGCCCAAGGCGACCTGGAGACCAGGTACCTCGAGCTGGGGGACATGGCCATCCGTCATGCCCGCGTTCCAGCCGGAACCGATTTCGGTCCCGTCCTGCAGGGCCTTCCGGGCGACCGCTGCCCCAGCCCCCACTGGGGGATCGTGCTGGAAGGGTCGATCCGCCTCGAGCACGCCGACGGGTCCATCGAGACCGCAGTCGCGGGAGAGGTCTACCACTGGCCGGCCGGGCACACCGCCACCTCGGCGGATGGAGCCGTCTTCATCGAAGTCGGGCCGGTCTCCCCGATGCGGGACTTCCACGACCAGGCATTGAGCGTCTTCGGCTGACCCGGACCGACCTCGGCCTCCCCACGTCCCGGCCTGCGAGCCGCACCGAGGCGAGCGCGTGACGCGTCCGCTCGTCCTGCCGGTCGCAGCCCGGGACGTTCGGTGCCTCGTGGAGCTAGCGGTTCGCGGTCGTCCCGAAGCGTGTCGTCGACTCGCCGCCGCCCGACGAGGTCTCGACGCCCACCCCGACGACCGCTTCGGCAGGCAGCAGGAACCAGTGCCGTTGCAGGCAACGGATGTACAGGTGTTCGACCGGCCCCGCGGTTGACTAGAGCCAGTCACGGTCGATCACCTCGGCGACGAGCCCGCACTCCGGGCAGACTGACGAGTTCCAGTGACATGAGGTGCCTCGTCAGCTTCCGGGACGGATGTTCTGGTTGACGTGGAACACGTTGGCCGGGTCGTACTCCGCCTTGGTCCGCGCGAGTCGTGCGTAGTTGTCGCGGTAGGTGGCCTGCACCCGCTCCTGGCCCTCGTCCATCATGAAGTTCACATACCCGCCACCGGACGAGTGGGGGCGGGTGGCGTCGGAGTAGTCGATCGCCCACTTCTTGACGGCATCGGCGTTCGCAGCGTCTGGGTCTGCCCCGAGGACCACCTGCGAGTAGGTGACGTCGCGGTGGGCCCAGGCAGTGGCGTCACCCGGCACACGGTTCACGGCTCCGTCCACCGGATAGAGGTGCATCGTCGAGAGCATGGTCGGCATCTGCTCGGCGAAGTGTGCATGCGCCTCGACGGCGGCGTCGGGGATGGTGCCGAAGAAGTCACCGCGCCAGTAGGACTGGAGCCCGGGCGGGTACAGCGGGTCGAAGGTCGACTGCAGGGCCGGGTAGGGGGCCACGCCGATGCCGTCGAACGCCGGCTCCATGGCACGGATCGGTGCCAGCGCTTCGTCGGCGTCGGCGGGGTCGCCGAGGTAGCACCATACGACCGCACAGGCCTTGTGCATGTGGAACGCTTCGGGGAAGACCTCGGCCGGTGGCACGGTCATGACCGCGAAGAAGCCGTAGAGGTCGTCGTCCTGAGCGGGTAGGAAGTCGCGGTACCACGACAGCACGTGCTTGGTCTCGGACACCGGCCACGCGGTGGGACCACAGACCACGTTGCGCACCGGGTGCAGGCGATAGGTGAACGACGTGACGACGCCGAAGTTGCCGCCACCGCCGCGCAGCGCCCAGAACAGGTCCGGGTGTGCCGCCTCCGAGGCCGTGACGACCCGGCCGTCGGCAAGCACGACCTCGGCCTCGAGCAGGTTGTCGATCGTCAGGCCGTACTTGCGGGACAGGTAGCCGTGGCCGCCACCCAGAGTGAGCCCGCCCACCCCGGTCGTGGAGATGACGCCGGACGGCGTGGCCAGGCCGTGCGCGTGGGTCGCGGTGTCGACCGCGCCCCAGGTGGCACCTCCTTGGACCCGTGCCGTGCGCCGATCCGGAGCCACCTCGACCGACTGCATGGGTGACAGGTCGATGACGACGCCGCCGTCGGCGGTGCCGAAGCCGGGCGCACTGTGCCCGCCTCCTCGCACGGCGATGGGAGCACCGGTCGTCCGTCCGTACGCGAGCACCTGCTGGACGTCACTCACGCTCGTGCACCGTGCCACCAGGTCCGGACGGCGATCGACCAGCGCGTTGTACACCGCGCGCGCCTCGTCGTAGCCGGGGTCGCCTGCGGCGATCAGCTCGCCAGCGAGCCGTCCTCGTAGCTCGACGCCGTTCGCGGTCAGACTGGTCATCTGTTCCTCCTGGGGCATGGGCGGTCTGACCTCCAACGTAGGAGCGTGTCGACCCAGGGACATGACCGGATCTGACTCTGTTGCGCGAGCGGTTCGGTAGTCAGATGTGACCAGTCGCTGGCCAGCGCTCTCGGGGGTCAGGTCAGTCCGTGCCGGGTGGCGTAGATGGCAGCCTGCGTGCGGTTCGCCGTACCGGTCTTGATGAGGATGTTGCGCACGTGGTTGGCCGCGGTGTTGGCGCTGATGTGGAGCCGGGCCCCGATCTGCTGGTTGCTCAGCCCGGCGACCAGCAGGCCGAGCACGTCGATCTCACGGTCGGTGAGGCCCTCGGGGCGCTCCTCGGGCGGGGGCGTCAGCGCCGCAAGGGCGTCCTTCACGCGTCGTTGACCGTTGACCTCTGCCAGGTCCAGCGCCTCCTGGGCCAGTGCCTGTGCGCGCTCGCGTCCCCCGGTCGCGTCCGCGAGCAGGGCCAGCTGGGCCAGGGTCTCGGCGGTGTGCACCGCGGAGTGCATCCGCTTGTCCATCTCGAGTGCCGTGGTGAGGTGTCGCTCGGCCGCCGCGCCGTCGCCCAGCAGGGCGGCGACGCGGCCGAGGTACCGGTCGGCGCTACCGAAGGTCGCGACCATCGTGCCGGAGACGAGGTTCATCCCCTGGTACTCCGTGAGCAGCGGCTGCAGGAGGCGAGCCGCCTCGACGTCGCGCAGGGCGAGCGCCGCCTCGGTGAGGAAGACCAGCTCCATCGGCCACTGCGCCTCGTCGCCGCGGTCGGTGAGCTTGCGGTCGAGCAGGTGTTGGAGCGCGCGACGCATGCCCGCCTCCTGTCCGACCTCCGTGTACAGCGCGAGCATGCCGGGAACCCACCGGGCGGTGAACGTCTCGGTGCCGTCGAGGAACGCGCCGATCCTCTTCAACGCACCGGTCTCGCGGCGCACCATGAACTTCTGCACCGAGTAAGGCCCCTCGGCGACCTCGTCGCCGAACGTCTCGGTGTACTTCAGGGTCTCCTCAGCCCAGCGTTCCGCGCCCGCGAAGTCACCGCTCAGGAAGGCGACGGCATGGGAGTGCCCGCAGAAGACGAACCTGTAGTACGGCAGACCTGTGCGCTCCACCGCGCTTCGAGCGTCCTCCATCGCCCCGCGCAGCTCGTCCGGCCGACCGAGCACGTAGCTCGCCGTGGCGCGGAAGTTGAGCGCGGCCCCGAGGGTCTCGTAGTCCTGCGTCGCACGCGAGAGGCGCGAGACCTCGGCGCTGCGTTCCAGCTGCTGCTCGGCCAGGTCCGGAGTGATCCCGTGCCACAGGCTGGCAGTCAGCACGTGCGCCATCGTCTCGTCGTCGCCGAGCCGCCGGGCCAGCTCGATGGCCCGGTCGCCGACCCGACGCGCCTCCGACATCTGACCGGCGAGCGCGAGTGCCCGTCCCAGGCTGCCGAGTGCGCACACGTGCGGCGCGTCGTACGCGTCCACGCCGTCCGCTCGCAGAGCGGCCGAGAGCAAGGCGGCGGCACGGCTCCCGTTGACGCCAGGTCGCCACGTAGCGTCCTCGAACCCCAACGCCGCGGCCAGCCGCACCTCGGGACCTGACGCGGTGGCCAGCTCTTCATAGATCGCCCGGGCACGCGGGAAGCTGCAGGCGCGCACGTGGTCCGTGGCAGCAGCGAGGAGCAGCTGCGATCGCTGCTCCGCGTCGCACTCGGGCAGCGAGGCAGCGCGCTCGAACCAGACTGCGGCCTCTTCGAACGCAAGACTCCGCTCCGCGAGCCGACCCGCCTCGCGTGTGTGCCGCAGCGCCTGGTCGTGGAACCCGAGGACCTGCGCGGCGAGGAAGTGATGCGCCAACCGCGGTACCAGCGCCGACTGCCGAGGCAACCGCTCGAGCGTCTTGCCTGCCTGAGCATGGAGGATGGCCAGCCGCGAGGGTGCCGTTCGATCCAGCACCGCCTGTCGCGCAAGTGCGTGGACGAAGCAGTACTCGGCACCGGGCGACTCGCCAGGCTCCACCAATCCGAGCGCCACCGCCGCGTCGACGAACTCCATCGTCGTGGGGCGGTCGGCTTCGCTCGCCGAGACGAGCATCGCCAGATCGAACTCGTCGCCGAGAACGGCCGCCTGCTCGAGGACTGGACGCAGCCGGTCCCCCAGACGCGCTATCCGGTCTTGCAAGCTGTCGCTGATCGACGCGGGAACACGCTGCGACGAGCGCAGTGCAGACACCCCACCGCGGTGCTGCAGGTCGGCCCACAGCTCGCGCAGGAAGAACGGGTTGCCGCCAGTACGGTCGCGCAGCAGCACCGCCGGCCCCCTCGCGTCGCGTTCGGCGAGCCCGCCGTGCAGGACGAGATACTGGGTCACCGCTTGGGTGTCCAGCCCGTCCAGGTCGAGCCGACGAACCCCCTCGAGTCGGTGCAGCTCGGCCACCCGCACGGCGAGCTCGTCCGAACGGTCCGGCAGGGTCGTCCGCAGCGTCACCAGGACCACCATGCGAGCATCGGCCGCGGTGCGGACCACGTGCTCGAGTAGGGCCAGGGTGGGCAGCTGTGCCCAGTGCAGGTCCTCGAGGATCAAGGCGATGGGGCGTTGCCCCGCCAGCCGCCCCAGCAATCCGGACACGGCCTCGAACAGATCGCGCCGTTGTTCCCCAGTGGCTGCCGCGACCTCGTCGAGCTCGGGCACGTGCCGGACGACCTTGGTCGAGAGCCGTCCCAACTGGTCGCTGTCCTGGCCCAGCAGCCCCTTGATGCTCCCGGGCGGACAGCTCTCGAAGAGCTGGTCGAGCAGCTCGGCGAACGGCTGATAGGGCACCCCCGTGTCCCGAGCCGACGTCCCGACCAGGACCGCGTTGCCCTCGTCGTGCAACGCGCCCGCGACCTCCGCCACCAGGCGGCTCTTCCCAACACCCGGCTCGCCGCCGACGAAGACCAGCTGTCGCCGGCCACGCTCGACCTCGGCCCAGACCTCTTCCATCGCCGCGAGCTCGCGGCGACGGCCGACCAGCGGCACCTCGCGGGCCGATGCGATGCGGGACGGCAGAGGTGGGAGCGGCCAGGTCGGCACGATCGGCACAACCCGGTCAGATCGGAGCAGAGGCTCCGTCAGGCAGCAGCCGTTCGGTCACCTCGACGATCTTGTCGGCGGGCAGACCAGCTCGCTCGGCGGCGACCCGGATCGCCTCCGGGGACGCCGCCTCATACAGGCAGTACGTCTTGCGCTTGTCCGCCGAGAGGAACGAGTACAGCCATCGAACGTCCTCCTCGTCGTTGATCCGGTTGATGCCGTCGGCCACGGTAGCGACGCCCTCCAGCGCCTCGCCGTAGCTCCGTTCGACCATGAAGATCGGCATGTGCCCTTCCCCTCGACGCGAACGCCCGCGCACCGTTGTCGGCGAGTCTACGTCGAGTCCCTGTCTTCTGCGCTCCGCGCTCGAGCTCACCGCCAGCACGTGGGACCGCGAGAGGCGCCGGCCCTCGGCCGCGGCGGTCACGGGTCACGCGGACCGCATCCGCCACGGCGCCACCGCCGGCGAGTCGGCCGGAGTGCCGAGGACGGCACCGACGATCGCGCCACCGACGATGACGCTCGCCACCGCGATGAGCCACGCCACGAGCGCGAGCGCGACTCCGATGACGCCGTAGCGTTCAGCGTTGCGCTCGAACAGGTCCGGCAGGTAGAGAGCGGTGCCCCAGCCCGCAACGAGCTGGATGGCGGTGCTGAGGACGGCTCCGATGGTCAAGGACCTGAACGGGAGCCGTCGCGACACCATCAGCCCGGTCCCAACCATCCACGCAAGGACGATGACCGCGAACTGGGCTGCCACACCGAAGATGTAGACGGCCGGCCCGCCGTCCAGCAGGCGCCCCACCCACCCGGCGAAGAAGCCCGCGCCGAGGAGGATGAACACTCCGACAGTCCGGCTCACGGCCGCGCGGGCACCCATGCGCGGAAGCGTCCACGCCTCCTCGAACGTGCGTTGCACCGACCGCGCGAACCCGTTGAGGGAGAAAAGCAGCAGTAGAGCGCTGAACAAGGTCACACCGCCTGCCGCGTCAGGCGGGTGAGCGAACAGGACTCGGACGCCGTCAGCAGCGCTGTCGGTAAGCCCCATCCGGTCGATGATCCGTTCTCCGACACGGTCGGAGCCGGTCGACGTGGTGACGGACGCGACGATGATGAGGAGCGGCATCAACGCGATGAACCCCTGACCGGCAAGCATCAGGATGCGGTCGCGTGCCTCGATCGAGACGAACACGCTGACCGCCCTCGCGAGGAAGCCGACCACACGCAGGTGCGCGACGCGGTCCCACACCTGGTCGGCGTGCGCCAACGCCTGGTCGCGGAGCCGTGCCCCTGGCCGCACCCGGTTCACGGCAGCCACACAGACGCGACAAGGACGACAGCGACGACGACAACAGCCCTTGCCGTGCCACCGATCACGTCGACCGTCGTGCCGCCCGCGCCCGACGCGAGCTCGCGGCCGCGTGTCGCCAGGCGGGAGGGCCCCGAGACCCACAGACCCGCCAACGCACCGAGCGCTGCCACGAGCACGACCCGGACGGCCACACGGATGCCCCCCAACAGCATGGTCCACACCTCGCCGAGAACCGCACCCTGACCGGTGGCGACGTCTCCGACTACCTGCCGTCGGGCGAACTGCAGGCCCACCGCGAGCAACACCATCGTGACCAGGGCTCCGTAGGCGAGGATCCGAACCGCCGTACGTCGGTTGCCCGCGACGACCACGGCCGCGACGGCGAGCACCGCGAGCTGCTCGTGAGCCGACCGGTTGGCGTGCGCCCAGGCATCGGCGAACTGCGGGTCGTGCACCCCCACCCTGTCGACGGCGTCGCGAACCCCGGACGTCACGCCCCCACGCACGACGCCCCCGAGCGCAGAGAACGCCTCACGCAGTCGCGGGTCCAGGTCACGGTCAGCGAGCAGGTCCTGGAGCTGCTGTTCGCGCTGGTCGAGGTTGATGACGCCGAGGGCGAGCTCCTCGAGTCGCTCCGGGACGGCGTCAACGACAACAGGGTTCTCGGCCAGCGGCGACACCGTCGAGGTGTAGCGGTCGGTGTCGGTGACGACCCCCGCCACCCACCCCGACACCAACGCGAACGGGAGAACGCCGACAGCGAGCAGGCTCAGGACCCACGAGGCTGCACGCGATCGTCGGAGCACGGCAGAATGCTCCCACGAGATCGTGGAGGCGGGCGGCAGTGAACGCAGAAGGCGGTGGCGGGGTGCGTGCGCTGCTTCCACCACGTGCGGCACTGAAGCTCGCGTGCCTACTCACCGGTGCCTTGCTGGTCATCGCGGTGCTCGTCGCGTTCGTTGGCGGCCACGAGTCACTGGTCCCGTGCGCGCTCGGGGTGGTCGGCGGCATCGGTACGGCGACGTCGTCGCTCGCACGTCGCGTGAAGGTCACCGTCGGTGCATTGTTCGTGACCGTCGCCGGGCTCGGGGTGCTCACGACCGGCCATCCGGTGTCGGCCGGGGTGCTGGTGGGCGCAGCTGCGCTCGTCCAGGCGCCGTTGAACGTCCGTTCGGACCGGGTGGCCGTGTTCGCGCCCGTCCTGGCGTCGGCGTTCGCGACGGCCGGCATCAGCAGCAGCTGGGTTCCTGCTGCCCTGTGGGTCGGTTTCGGATTCGCCGTCATCCAAGGTCTGGCCTGGGTACTGCGCGTACCGCACACCGTCCAACCACTCGAGGCTGCACTCGCGCGTCGACATGCGGTCGCGTTGGCTGTTGCCGCCGGAGGGATCCAGGTCATCGTGATGCCGTGGGGCGCCACGCACGGCTACTGGGTGGTCCTGGCGTTGGCCGTGGTGCTGCGTCCGGTGGCCGGCGAGACTCGGACGGCCGCACACGAACGAACTGCCGGAACCATCCTCGGCGTCGTACTCGCCGCCACGCTCGTCTGGGCCGCACCGCACGCGGTCGCCCTGCTCTGGGCCTTGCCGTGCGTAGCGCTCATGGTCGCGTGGGAAGTCTCGGGAAGTCGCCGCAACGCCCAAGTATTCGGGACGCCTGTCCTCGTGCTGGTCGGCTCATCCGGCGCGTTCAGCAGCGGCACCATCATCGCAGCCGAGCGTCTGACGTACACAGGTGTCGGCGTCGGCGTGGCGCTCATCGCCGTCGTCGCGATGGAGCGCTACGAAACCGTCGAGCTCAGCCGCGACAACAAGCCGGACGCCGCTCAAGTCTCCTGAGGCTCGGCAACCTTCCTGCGGACAGGAATCACCGGCTCCACCCTGCCACCGTCAGCAGGTTCACGGCCATCCGTCCCCACATCGGCATCGGCATCGGCACCAAGGACGGTATCCCGGACGGCATCCACGGGAGCTATGTCGGGCTTGCCGGAGATGAGCGGCAGCACCATCGCGCCCGCGGGTCCGCCTCCACGAGAAGCGCTTGCAGTGCCAGCGAGAGCGGCACAGCCAGGAGGGCTCGCAGCGGCCCGATGGCCCACGACCAGAACCGCAGATGAGAGCAGGAGGCATGACGCCCGCCACGAACCCGATGTGGGATGAAGTTCGGCACGAACGCCAAGACGCCCCACACGACCGCGCCTGGCGCGCCCATCACTGCCAGCGCGGCGGTGTCGACGACGGCGACGATCAGACCGAACGTGGCCGAAGCCGTGATGGAGCTGCGCGTGCCCTCGGCCCGGTTCCGTAGCGCGCCGGCCAGATCAGGCTTGGCGGCGTCGAGTCCCTCCGATCCGCGTTTCCGCAGATCAGAGGTCGTCTTTCGGTCGGGCTGACAGGATTTGAACCTGCGACCCCTTGACCCCCAGGCATCGGCTCGGGGTCCGGGCGGGTCCGTGAATGTCCGATTCACGCTCAGGACAGGGGTTATGGACGATCTCGGACAGTTACGGACATCCCGCAATGGTGGTCAGAATGGTGGTCAGGCGGAGCGACGTCGGTACAGGTGTAGGACGGCGAGCTCTGGGAGCGTGAAGCCGTTGAAGACTCCAGGTGTCTCCGAGAACGGACCAGCCGTGCTCGGTCCTCGATTGGTCGGGTTGTTGACGAGCCTCGCGGTCGCGGTGACGATGACCGCGGCGAGGTCGTCGCCGGGGTCGCCGGTCTCGTCGAAGCCGTTGCCTCGGGTGTAGGCGCGGACGAAGGCGGTCACGATCGGCAGGTGCTGGTCGGCCAGGGAGAGGACGGTGACGTCCCCTCCCCGGCCCAGGAAGCTGGCGACGTCCTCGGGGAGAGGCATCATCAGGCGGCCGCTCCGATGTTGACGATCTTCACGATCGCCTCGGGGTTGAGCGGCGCGGCGTCGTAGCGGGCCACGACGCGAAGAGCCTGCTGGTCGTAGTCGGCGTATCGCTCGGTCAGGACCTTGACGCTCGGAGCCATGTCACGGGCGACGGCGATCTGAGAGAAGTCCGCGAGGACGACGGTCTCCTGAGATTCGGCGTCGACGGGAAGCCGGTCGGTGACGGTGACGGGAGCGCCGAAGAGCTTGAAGACCCCGTCCTGAGTCGGGTCCGGCTGGAGCTGGTATCGCTGCGAGCCGTCCTTGACCTTGCGGAGCGCGGTGAAGGAGTCCGGCCGCATGACCCAGCGGAGACCGCTCATGTTCACGTTGGCGGAGAGCGCGAGGCCCCAGGCGTCGAGAAGGTCGTCGAGCGCGAGGTCTGCTCCGGCCTTGTCGATCGACTGGACTCCGGCGTAGGCGAGAAGGCCCTTCGGGACGGTGATCCCGTCGCCGGTCGCGCTGAGGAGCTGCTTGTCGATCTTGCTCGCGACGTCGGTGACGAGGCGGTCCCGGAGTGCGGCGTCGAGCGCGACGACGGACTGACGTGCGAGCTCGTTGCTGTAACGGGTGATCACCTTGACCGACTTCATCGTCGACGGGAGAAGGGTGACTTCGTCGAAGGTCACGTCCTCTTCGGTGATGAGCTCGTTCTCCCCGATCCAGTCGGGGTCGGTGGCTCCGCCCATCTTCGGGATACGGACGGGGCTGCCGTCGGTGTCGAAGATGCGCGGCCCGGAGGCGAGAAAGATGCTCTTGTCCTCCAGCGGGCGGACGAGGATCGCCTGCACCTGCTCGCGGGTGAGCTCGGGGGCGGTGGAAGTGCTTGCGGCCATGATGAGGCTCCAGACTTGAGAACGGATGAGGGTTCTCGCTGGTCGCCCGGACCACAACGAAGGGGACGGCTCCCGGCCGTCCCCTTCAGTGTATACCCGCTAGGGGTATATCACCATTGTCTCGATGTGGCGAAGGTGCGCGGGTCCTCGGGTTCGTCGCTCTGCTTCTGGTGCGGCATCGAGCGGTCCACTCCGGCCGGTGGGTCGTAATCGCCATTTCGGATCGCGTTGAGGTCGCCTTGGATGATCCCCACGTCTTCGCGGAGTCGGACGAGCTCGTCGAGGATGCTCTTCAAGAGCTGTTCTTGCGTTGCCATCTCTGGCCCCCTTGTCAACTTGCGGCGTTGCGGAGGATGCCCGCGAGACTGACGCTAGACGCTTCGGGCGACATTCCCTGTCCGACGTCGCCGGTCGGGCGACGGGAGGCAAGGTGCGGCTTGCTCGCGACGAGCTGGTCGATCGCGGCCTCTAGCTGGTCGGGGTCCTCGAGGTGGACTTCGTCGAAGGCGAGGTCGGTCGGGTCCGCGAGCCGTCCGGTCGCGGCGACGAGTGACGTGTGCAGCCGCTTCGCGAGGTCGTCGGCTCGGTGTGCTCGGGTGCGGTGCTTCGCGTTCTCGTCGCGGAGCTGCTGGACGTACTCCCTCGGGAACGTGTCCGGCTCGGCCTGCTCGGTGTCGACGACCTGGCCGTCGGTCTTGACGGTCTCGTCGGTGGTGGGCTGCTCGGGCTCGGTCATGCTGCGGTCTCCTTCGTGACGGGAACGGGCGTGCAGGCGCATCCGGGATGGTGGTACATCGGGACGGAGTCGGCTAGGACGGTGCCGGCGAGGTCCTGGCAGATCTGGCAGGCGTTGCCGGAGACCTGCCGGGTCCAGCCGACGACGGCCGGGGTCTGGCGGATCGCTTCGCTGTAGGCGTCTGCGGCGCGTCCTAGCGGCTCGGCGCGGGCGAGGCGGGCCACGCGCTCACGGGTCGGCTTGTCGACCGCGAGAAGCGTCGTGGCGGCCTTCGCGAGCCGCTGCGGCTCTCCCTCGCGAGGCGTAATCCCCAGGGTCGCGACCGGCCTGCGGAGCTGGAGCATCAGCGTCGCGGCGAGCGACAGGTCCGCGAGCGCGACGGCCCGACTGTTGGCCCTGGCGATGATCGACGCGATCAGGGCGACGGTCGTCGCCCGGTCGAGGTCGCCGGTAACGAAGCGGTCGTAGACGCCGAGCACCTTCGCCTCGGTCGCGGCGGCGATCCGGCTGACGTTGTCGCGGTAGGTCATGACGCCAGCTCCGTGAGGTCGAGCCCGGCGGCGTCGAGGGCGTCGCCACGGCGGGCCTGACGGACCCGGTCGATCTGTGCCGGAGTCATGCCCAGGGTGTCGGCCAGGACGACGGAGAGAGGGACTCCGATCCCTGCGAGCTTCGCGGCGGCGTCGGCTGCCTGAGCCGGGGTCCTGGTCTCCGGGTTGGCCCAGACCGTCTCGACATCGAGCGCGAGCGGGTCGGTACCGTCCCGGACCGCCACAATCAGCCGGGCGACGTCTGCCCAGGCGGACCCGAAGGTCCGGTGCAGGGAGTAGGCACGGGCGACGAGCCCGGCCTCTGCCGATCGGATCGCGTCCGCGCTCGCGGGCTGGTCCCCGTGGAGTCCGAGGTAGTGCGGCGGGAGGCCGGTCAGGGCTCCGATCTGCTGAGTGACGAGCGCGACGGCGTCGGCGTATCCGTCGAGCCGGGCGGGATCGAACTGCCCGAACTTCGTCTCCGGCGTTTCGCTCTGCCAGACGTCGTCGAGCGCGGCGGAGAAGGGCTTGACCGGGTTCCCCTCGTCGTCCTCGACGATCTCCAGACCCGTTGCCCAGCGGCGCGGCCGGGCGTAGAACTCGCTGGTCACCATCATGTCGACGACGAGCTTGTTCAGCGCGTCCGCGAGGTCGAGGACGTCATCCATCTCCGAGACCCCGTCGACGTCGAGAAGCCGTCCCCTGTTGACGATCGGGACGACGGGCACGACCCCGAGCGGGTTGCGGATCGTCTCGCTCGTCTTCCAGCTTGTCGCGGGCATCGCGGCCGGGTCGACGTTCCCGTCGGAGACGAGCCGGGTGATCTTGTCGGGCTCGTAGAGGGCGGCGTGACCCTTCCCGTCGGAGACCCATCGCTTGAGAGCGGCGGTGACCTGGCGGGTCGCGGGGTCTCGGAGGACGGCCACCTGACGAGGCGACTCGACGGTGACAACTGGGTTCCCGGCCCGGTCTGCCCAGACGATCACGAAGCTTCGGCCGTAGACGAGTGCGTCGACGTGAGCCTGCCCCGAGGCGTCCTCCATCCCGTTACGTCTCCAGACCTTCCAGAGCGCGTCGTCGGGTTCGGCGTCGGGTCCGTCGGTGCGGAAGCCGGTCAGGTTCAGACGCTCGCCCAGAGCGGTGACGGCGAGCCTCGGGAAGTTGACGGCCAGGACCCGGAAGCGGTCCCCCAGGGCTTCGGCGGAGGCCGGGGAGAGGAAGGCGGCGGGCTGCTGCCCGTGCCAGTAGGTGTCGAGCCGGACGAGGCCCGGATAGGTCTGGTCGAGCTTGTCGGAGAGGTTCTTCAAGGTGTCGTTCATCGGAAGCTGACTGCCCTTCGTTTGGTCGGTCGGTGGGTGTGCCACGCGGCACGGTCGAAGGCGACGATCGCGGCGACGGCGGCGTCGATCTTGCGAGGTGATCCGCGCTTGTCCTTGGTGACGAGATCGCCGGCCGGGGTGGACTTCGCCACGCAATGCGCGACGTGCGAGGCGAGCCTGTGGTCTCCGTCGTGGGTGACGGCTTCGGTCATGACGGCCTGATAGAGCCGGTCGGTCGCGGGAGCCATGCGGGAGGCGGCGGCGGTGTTCCACTCCAGGACCCGCTTCTCCCCGTGGCGCTTGGCCCAGGACTCAATCTCGGTGCGCCATCCCCACGGGTCAGCCGCGAGCTCGACGACGTCCCAGCGGTCGAAGGCGGTCTCGACGACCTGGTCGACCTGCTCGCGCGGGACCCTCCAGCCACGGTCGCCAGGGTTGGCCCAGACGTCGACGACGAAGACGTGAGGGTCCTCTCCGACGGTGCAGCCGACGAGCGCGGTCGAGTCGCCGGAGGCGGAGCCGTCGAAGGCGAGGACGACCTTTTCTCGGTCCGCGACGATCCTGCTCGGGTCCGCGACGGTGTCCCACGATCCCCAGGGAAGCCACGTCTCGGCCTGGCCGGTCCACTGTCCGAGCCGGTAGCGGCGGAAGGCGGGCTCGCGCATCGTCCGCATGGTCGCCCGGAGCGCGTCGGGGAAGAGGAAGTCACCTAGTGCCGGGTTGCCGGTCGCCCATGCCTTCTCGTCGTCGAGAGCGCATCCCTCCGGGGCGGCGTACTCACGGAAGAAGAAGCTCGGGTCCTGACCCGTGCGGCCGTACTCGACGAGCTTCCACATCACCGATTCGGGAGTGTCGGCCGGGGTGGAGATCGCCAGTGACAGGGAGCGGGGTCGCTTCCCGGCCGCGCTGGTCACGGCCTCCCAGACCGGCTCGGTCACGACGTGCAGCTCGTCGACGATCATGAGCGTCGGGTCCCAGCCTTGAAGGGCTCCCGGCTCGGCGGGCAGGGTGCGGAGCTCGGAGTCGGTGTGCGGGACGTAGAGCCGATCTGAGTAGACCTGCACCTGCTCGGAGAGCCGGGGCTCCAGCTCGATCATGCGACGGACGGCTTTGAAGACGTGCCCGGCCTGCCTCTCGTCGCTCGCGACGATGAGGACCTGCGCTCCCTCGGTCTCGTCCGCGAAGAGCCCATAGGCGCCGAGGACGGCCGCGAGCGCGGTCTTCCCGTTGCCACGCGGGAGAGAGAGAAGTCCCTGACGGGGACGTGCTCCCCGCATCGGATACAGGGCCTTGACGATGTCGAGCTGCCACCGACGAAGCCGGAACGGTTCCTTCGCTCCCTGGCCCTTGGGGACCCGGAGGTAGTCCTTCGCGAAGGCGTCGACCCGCTTCCATCCGACCGGCCCCAAGTGCGACAAGTCCAGCGGTGGCGCGGTGATCGCGGCCTTCGGCCCGGCCCTCACGACGCCTCCCAGGTCTCTTGACGTCGAGAGTTTCCGAGATTCAGCCTGCCGAGCGGGTCGGGGCGGCGATGACGAGGGTCCTCCCCCGTGGGTCGGGCTGGTCCCCGGATCGCGTTGCAGCTCCGGCAGACGACGTCGACGTCCCGGAGGCGGATCGGCTTGCCTGCTGCTCGTCGCCTCCAGGCGGTCTCGCTGTGGTCGGCGGTCAGGTCCTCCGTGGTGAAGCAATCCGAGCACCACGGTTGTAGGCGGCGGGCACGCTCGGAGAGCTTGCGCCAGGTCTGGTCGTACCCGCGTGCGGTCGTCGGTGCCTTGCCGTCGTCGAGCTGGTGCTCCGAGCACCGTGCTCCGTTGGTGGGCTCACCACACTCGATGCAGCATGAGAGCGTCACTCCGGCTCCCCGTCCCTGTCGAGCACCTTGAGAATGTCGGGGTGCAGTACGGCGGCGAAGGCGTCGGGGTGCTCGCACTCATCGTTGAGACACGAGCAATCCCATCCCTTGCCTTCGTTGCAGGTGACGAGGAAGCCGTCGACGAAGCCGCGAGCGTGAGCCTTGTCGAGCGTGGTCCCTCCGCTTGCCTTGTGTCGGCGCACGCGGTTCGTGACTTTGGCGATCTGAACCTTCATCGGTCCTCCATGAGTAGGCGTAGTGCTGGTGAGTGACTGTCACTCCTGTCACCCCTGTCACCGTCACCGCTGTTGGGTGACACGGGTGACACGGGTGACAGGGGCTTACGGGGGAAGTAGTGGCCGTCTCCGTCGGCGTCGAGCTGGTCGTCGTCGACCATGCGGCGGACGGTCTGCTTGACGGTGGCGAGGGAGATCCCGGTCGCGGTGGCGATCTGAGTCGGGGTGTCGCCTTCGTGGTCGGTGACCCAGGCGAGCACCTTGCGGCGGGTGTTGCCCATCGTGGCGACGATCGCGGGCTCGTCGGTGAGCGACCATGAGCACGTCTCCGGGGTCCAGGTGAGCCCGTACTCCTGCTCGGTGACGTCGCGGCCGGTGACGTGAAGGACGGCCTCGGCGGTGTTGCGGGCACGCTTCGCGATGAGGATCGCGTCGGCTGCTCCGGTGAGTCCGGTCGAGCCTGAGACTTCGTTGAAGACGTCGCCGTCGTCGAGCATCTTCCTGGTGTGGTGTACGCCGATCACGGCGATCTTGTGCTTGTCCGCGAGTGCCTTGAGGGAGCCCATCGCGTCGTAGTCGGCTTCATAGGCGTTGCGGCCGTCGGAGCGCGGGGTCACCTTGCGGAGCACGTCTATCACGACGAGTCGGGCGTCGTGGTGCTCGTCGAGCCACTCGGAGACGATGTCGACCATGTCGGCCCCGCGCGGGAGCGACGTGGTGATGTGGAGCCCTTCGGGGACGGGCGCTCCGTTGAGGATGATCTTCAACCTGCCCTGCAGCCGTCGCGGCGTATCCTCCAGCGCGGCGTACAGGACAGAGCCCTTCTCGACGGGCACCTTGCCCAGCGCGGTCCCTCCCGAGGCGATCGAGACCCCGAGCCCGAGCACGAGCCAGGACTTCCCGAGCTTGGGACTGCCGACGAGAAGGTTCAGACCTTCCGCGACGAGGCCGGGCACGGCCCAGCGCGGCTCGGGGAATGTGGTCCGCATCAGCTCGGCGGCGGTGAAGTAGACCCCGGCCTCGCGGCCTCGGGTCTCCAGGACGGTCACCCGGTCTCCCCTCGGAGAGCGAGGACCCAGAGCTTGATCGTGTCGGGGTCCGAGCAATGCACGGTGATCCCGCCCAGGTGCGTCCCGTGCTCGCGGAGGTAGGCGATCGACCAGTACGGGGTGGGTTGGCGCGGCCGGATGGAGAAGGCGACGTCGGCACCTACGGGGGCGTGGGCGGCCTGCTGGATCAGCCGGTCGACCTTGTGGTCGTCGTCGATCCGGAGGTCGATCGCGAGTGACCCGCCGATCCGGCACATCAGGCGGTCACCTGCGCGTCGGTCTCGGTCAATGCCCGGACGTATCGCTCCAACTCGTCGTGTGCGATGTAGGTCCGGCGACCGACCTTCACGGCGGCAATCTCCCCGTTGGCGATCTTCTCGTACAGGGTGGAGCGGCTCATCCCTCCGAGCACGGCACCAGCGTCGGGGATGGAGTGCAGTAGTCGAGGCAAGGGGGTCTCCTCCTCCTTGTTCCAGGTGAGTCCCCATGGACGTCAGCGGACTCAACGACTACTGTGACCCCTAAATGAAGCCTCAACTAGTGTCAAGGCGGTACGGTTCATGACCCGCATCGACGGACCCGTACTTACGCACCGGGTCCCGCCCTACGGATGGCTTCGGACGCCGATGCTCCCAACGAGCATGTGTGCGGTCGGCGATCGCCTCGTGCCGTCGCCCATTGAGGTGGACTTCCCCGGTGGCATCGATGGGCATCCGGCTCTCTACATGTTGATCGAGGTGATCGACGGCGTTCCGCGCTGCACGGAGCTGACGATCAAACGAACGGGGGACGGCCGCGAAGTTCGCACGAAGGATCTGCGAGCTGTTGAACTCGACTCATTCGTCGAGCGCTTCGTTTCCCTAGTGTCGGGAGGTCCCATCAAGGTCATCAGCGAGTACGAGATCTCTGCAGACGTGCCGCTTGGGGAAGATGCCGTCCGTCGCGGTATGAAGACGATCCGCGACGTCCGCAAGGGGAGTCGCCGCCCGTTGTCCGAGGAACGCAAGCGGCGAGTCGCTGATGTCTACAACGCGCACGACACCGGCGGGATAGAAGCAGTGGAGCGGGCCTTCGACGTATCTCGGTCGACGGCAATCCGCTATATCCGAGCCGCACGCGATGTTGGTCTCATCGAAAGGCGCCAGTCATGAGGACCGCAAAGAGGCGGGGCAATCGCGAGGGCTCTAACCCTGTCCAGCGCAAGGACGGCCGCTGGCAGGTTCATATCCGCTACACCGACGACCACGGCCTTGGGAAGCGGACCACGGTGTACGGGAAGACGGCGACGGAGGCCCGCGACAAGGCGGACGAGGTCCGGGACCGGCTCCGGGCTCACCTGCCCGCGAAGGATCGCAAGGTGACGGTCGCGGCTTTCACGACTGACTGGATCGCTTCGGCGCTTGCGGCTTCCGATCGCAAGGCGACCACGAAGGCGATGTACGCGGCGGTCGCGAGGAAGCACATCGTCGGCGCTGCGATCGGGACGACGTCGCTGGACAAGCTCAAGCCGTCACACGTCGAAGGATGGAAGGTGGAGCTCCAGAAGCGCGGCTTGTCGGAGTCGACGGTCAGGTCGGCGTACACGATCCTCCGAGCGGTCCTGGACACGGCTGTCCGGGACGACGCGCTCGCGAAGAATCCAGCGGCGGCGGTCGCTCGCCCGAGGGTGACGAGGAAGGAGGCGGCGCACCTGACGACGGCTCAGGTCAGGACACTGCTGGAGAAGGCGGAGAAGAGTCGGTACGCGGTCCTCTTCGAACTGCTGGTGAACACGGGTCTCCGGCGTGGCGAGGCGCTGGCGCTTACGTGGTCGGACGTCGACTTCACAAAGAAGCTCATCCGGGTCCGGGGGACGATCGCTCGCGTCGACGGCAAGCTCGTCGTGACCGAACCGAAGACGGAGAAGTCCAAGCGGGTGATCCACCTGTCCCCAGCCTCAGAGCGGGTGCTCAAGGCGGTCAGGCTCCGGCAGAAGGAGGACCGGCTCAAGGCGGGCTCTGTGTGGGTGCAGACGCACTACATCTTCACGACGGAGACCGGGGAGCCGTGCGATCCCAGGAACGCGCTCCGGGCGTTGAAGGTGGCGGCGGAGAAGGCGAGCCTGCCCGGCGTCGGCCTTCACACGCTCCGGCACTCGGCCGCGACGGTGATGATCGAGAACGGGGTCCCGCTCAAGGTGGTCTCTGAGATCCTCGGTCACTTCTCGGTGAGCATCACGGGCGATATCTACGGCCACGTCTCGCCCGACGTCTCTGCTCAGGCGATGGATGGGCTCGGAGCCGCGCTCGACGGGTGATGGTGGTCAAGAATGGTGGTCAGGACCCTACTCCGGACGCGAGAGAGGCCGCTCCGGGGTGCTCCGAAACGGCCTCCCACCTGCGGTTTCTCTTCGGTCGGGCTGACAGGATTTGAACCTGCGACCCCTTGACCCCCAGTCAAGTGCGCTACCAAACTGCGCCACAGCCCGTGGCCCCTCGTCGAGGGCCGAGGAGCACCTTATCGCAGGCCCCTCGCCGGTCCGAATCGGCTCTCAGACCTGCTCGTCCGCACGGCGACCCGGTCGTCGCCGGTCGGCTCGGTGCAGGCGCGCGCAGGGAGTGGAGCGGACGGCGTGGCGGGCCGGCCGTGGGTCCCCCTGCCAGGATGGCCGGGTGCCCCACCAGTCCTCGGCGCAGCACCACGACACCCGCCCGCTGCACGCCCTGACGGCGGCCGCCCTCGTCTTCGGGTCCCACGCGGCGGTGCTGGTCGTCGAGCTGGTCGCCCTGCGGCTGCTGGCCCCCTACCTCGGGCTGACGCTGGAGACCAGCACCGTGGTCATCGGCACGGCGCTCGCCGCGATCGCACTCGGCTCGTGGGCCGGCGGACAGGTCGCCGACGTGGTCCCGCCACGCCGCCTGCTCGCCCCGTTGCTCGCCCTCTCCGGTGTGGCCGTGGCCGCGACGCCGTTCCTGGTGCGGGTCACCGGCGCTGCCGATCGGGACGGAGGAACCGTCCTGCTGGTCACGCTGGCGGCGCTGCTCGTTCCCGGCACCGCCTTGTCGGCGCTCACGCCGGCTGTCACCAAGCTCGCCCTCACCGACCTCGACCAGACCGGCACGGTGGTCGGCCGGCTCTCGGGGCTCGGCACGGCGGGCGCGATCTTCGGCACCGTCCTGACCGGCTTCGTGCTGATCACCCGCGTGCCGGTCAGCGGGATCCTTCTTGGGCTCGGGGTCACCCTCGTGGTCTCGGCGGTCGCGGTCGAGCTGTGGGTGCGCCGTGTCCGCGTCTCGCGCGGCACCATTGTCGCGGTGGCGGCCCTCGTCGTGGGCGGCGGGGCGACCTGGGTCGCGCAGACCGGCTGTGAGGTGGAGACCACCTATCACTGTGCGGTGGTCCGCGAGGACCCGCTCGACCCGTCCGGCCGCACGCTCGTGCTCGACGGCCTGCGTCACTCCTATGTCGACCTCGCGGACCCCGGCCACCTCGAGTTCGCCTACGTCCGCGCGATCGCCGCAGTCACCGACAGCCAGCTCCCCCCGGCACCCGAGCCGGTGCGCGCCTACCACCTGGGTGGCGGCGGTCTGACCTTCCCCCGGTATCTCCACCACCTCCGGCCCGGCACCGACAACCTGGTCTCGGAGATCGACGCCGGCGTGGTGGCCATCGACGAGGAGCGGCTCGGTCTCGACGACTCCGACGGGGTCGACGTGCTGGTCGAGGACGGCCGACGCGGCCTCGACCGGCGCGAGTCCGACTCCCGCGACCTGGTGGTCGGCGACGCCTTCGGCGGCGTCTCCGTGCCCTGGCACCTCACCACGGTCGAGGCGCTGGAGCAGGTCCGCAGGATCCTGACCGGCGACGGCGTCTACGCTGCCAACCTGATCGACCACCCGCCGCTCGGGTTCGCCCGCGCGGAGTTGGCGACCCTGCGCGCGGTGTTCCCCCACGTCGCGCTGACGGCCACCCCCACGACGCTCACCGGCGAGGACGGGGGGAATCTGGTCGCGGTCGCCTCCACGCGTCCTCTGGACCTCGCCGCCCTGTCCGACGCCCTCGACGAGCGCGACACCGGGTGGGGGGTCATCGCGGGCGAGGAGCTGACCGGATGGATCGGAGACGCCCCCGTGCTGACCGACGACCACGCTCCGGTCGACCAGCTGCTGACTCCCTTCGCGCGTTCCTGAGGGACCCTCAGCGCCGCTTGGACCGCTTCTCGCGCGGCTTGACCTGGACGTGCACCGGCGTGCCGACGAATCCGAAGTCCTCGCGCAGGCGCCGCTCGACGTAGCGGACGTACGACGCCTCGAGCGGGCCGGAGGTGAACAGCACGAAGGTCGGCGGTGCGGTCGAGACCTGGGTGCCGAACATGATCCGCGACTGCTTGCCGCCCCGCACCGGGTGCGGGTGCTCGGCCACGAGGCGGCCGAGGAACGCGTTGAGCTGGCCGGTGGTCACGCGGGTCTCCCAGCCGGCCAGCGCCGCGTCGAGCGCCGGGACCAGCTTGTCGACGTGCCAGCCGGTGCGCGCGGTGATGTTGACCCGCGGCGCCCACTGCACGCGCACCAGGTCCCGCTCGACCTCGCGCTCGATGTAGTAGCGGCGCTCCTCGTCGACCAGGTCCCACTTGTTGAACGCGATCACCAGCGCGCGGCCCTCCTCGGCCACGCTGGTGATGATCCGCTGGTCCTGCTCGCTCAGCGGCTGCGAGGCATCCACGACCATGACGCACACCTCGGCGCGCTCGATCGCGGCGCCGGTGCGCAGGGAGGCGTAGTACTCGTGGCCCGACGCCTCCTTGACGCGCTTGCGGATGCCGGCGGTGTCGATGAAGCGCCAGAGGCGTCCCCCCAGCGTGACCAGCTCGTCGACCGGGTCGACGGTGGTCCCGGCCGCGTCGTCGACGACGGCCCGGTCCTCCTTGGCGAGCTTGTTGAGCAGGCTGGACTTGCCGACGTTGGGCTTGCCGACGATCGCGACGCGACGCGGACCACCCGGCTCCGCGTCGACGTCCTCGGGGGCCTCGGGCAGCGCGGCCAGGACGGCGTCGAGCATGTCGCCGGACCCGCGGCCGTGCAGCGCGGAGACGGCGTAGGGCTCGCCCAGGCCGAGGTTCCACAGCGTCGCCGCCTCGGCCTCCTGACGGAGGTCGTCGACCTTGTTGGCGACCAGGACGACGGGCTTGCCCGCCTTGCGCAGGATGCGCACGACCGCCGCGTCGGAGTCGGTGATGCCGATCGTGCCGTCGACCACGAAGAGCACGGCGTCGGCGACGGACACCGCGATCTCGGCCTGGGCGGCGATGCGCTCGGCGAGCCCGCGAGCGTCGGGATCCCAGCCGCCGGTGTCGACCACGGTGAAGGCGCGGCCGTTCCAGTTGGCGTCGTAGGACACCCGGTCGCGAGTGACCCCCGGCACGTCCTGCACGACCGCCTCGCGCCGGCCGATGATGCGGTTGACCAGCGTCGACTTGCCCACGTTGGGTCGCCCGACGACGGCGAGGACCGGCGCCCCGACCACGGCGCTCATGCCTGCACCGCCGACCGGACGAGCCCGACGACGCGGTCGACGACCTCGTCGAGGGTGAGGTCGGTGGTGTCGATGTGGACGGCGCCGTCGGCCATGGTCAGCGGCGCGCTCGCCCGGCCGGAGTCGATCCGGTCGCGCTCGCGCAGTCCGGCCTCGGCCGTCGCGGCGTCGCCGAGGTGGGCGTGCTCGGCGATCCGGCGCCGGGCGCGCGCGGCCGGGTCGGCGGAGAGGTAGACCTTGACCTGGGCCTGCGGCCACACCACCGAGCCGATGTCGCGGCCCTCGACCACGATGCCGCCCTGGCCGATGAGCTCGCGCTGCACGGCGAGCAGCCGCTTGCGCACGGCCGGCACGGTGCTCACCGCGCTGACGGCACCGGTGACCGCGGTCGAGCGGATCTCGGTGGACACGTCGTTGCCGTCGACGGCGATGGTCGGTGCGGCCGGGTCGGTGCCGGACTCGACGCGCGGCTCACCGCAGCGCGCGGCCACCGCCTCGACGTCGTGCACGTCCACGCCGTGGCTGAGCATGAACCAGGTCATCGCCCGGAACTGCGCGCCGGTGTCGAGGTAACGCAGGCCGAGCCGCGACGCGACGCCGCGGCACGTGCTCGACTTGCCGGAGCCGGAGGTGCCGTCGACGGCGACGACGGTGTCGCGGCGGGGCTCGGTGGCGCTGGGCACGCGTGTCACTCCCAAGGGGGATCGGAGGTTGGGGAACACTCGATTCTACCGGCGCGGCGCGAGTGCTCGCCTACCCTGGCCCGATGCCCCTGTTCCCGCGGCGTCGGCACCGGTCGCGCGGCGCCTGCCGCGAGGAGCAGGCGGACGTCCGTCGCCTCCCGACGGAGGACGTCGTCGTCTTCGGCGAGCGGCTCCAGCGAGGGGACCACCGGCCGCTCCGGCCCCGCCGCGTCGCCGCCTGTGCAGAGGACGCGGCGCGCATCGCCACGCGCGAGAACCCCGAGGTGAGCACCGGGTACGACGGCTCGACCGAGGTGCCCTCCGGGGAGTCCGGCTCGACCCACGACCCCTACCGCAGCGGCTACGACGCTGCCGAGCTGGCCTCGCGCCTGCGCGGGCCGATCTGAGAGGACCTCACGTGGAGTGGATCGTGCTGCTCGCCCTCGGGGCCGGCGCCGCTGCGACGGGCGCGGGCCGATGCCTCGCCGCACGCCGCCGCGACGGCAGGGCGGAGCTCGCCGGCGTACGCCGTCTGGCCGACGAGGACGTCGTGGTCTTCGGCGAGCAGCTGCAGCGGCTGGACGAGGTGGTCGGCGACCACCCCCTCGACGCCGACGGGCGCCGGGACTACCAGGTGGCGCTCGACGCCTACGAGTCCGCGCAGCGCACCGCCGAGAAGCTCACCGACACCTCACAGGTCAGCGCGGTCACCGACACGCTCGCCACCGGGCGCTACGCCCTGGCGTGCGTGCAGGCCCGGGTCGAGGGAACGCCCCCGCCCGCGATGCGCACGCCGTGCTTCTTCGACCCGCGCCACGGCCCGGCGGCCACCGAGGTGGTGTGGACGACCGGACGGCTGGGCACCCGCCGCGTCCCGGCCTGCGCCCAGGACGCCGCCCGGGTGGCCCACCGTGAGAGTCCGCAGGTGCGCACGGTCGACGAGGGCGGGCTCCAGGTGCCCTACTGGGAGGCCGGCGCCGCCTACGAGCCCTACCGCAGCGGCTACTTCGTCGGCGAGCTCGCCCGCGGCCTGCACCACGGCGGCGCGATGGGTTCCGGCGGCTTGTGACGGTCAGCCGTGCACCGCCCAGCCGCGGGCGGTCAGGGCCTCCTGCAGCACCGCCGCGGCCGCCTCGGCCACGACCAGCTCGACCTGGCCGACGGGCCGGCCGGGGTCGTGGTCGATGCGCACGTCCTCGATGTTGACCTCGCTGCGACCGACGTCGCCGAAGAGCCGCCCGAGCTCCCCCGGGTGGTCGGGCAGCGCGACGTGGACCGACACCGTGGGGACCGCCGGCCCACCGTGCTTGCCGGGGATCGCCGTGGTGCCCGCGACGCCGCTGGCCAGGATCGTCCCGAGCTCGGGGCGGACGTCGCCGTCGAGGGCCTCCAGCACCCGGTCGAGGTCCTGGCGCACCTCCCGCAGCAGGTCGGTGACCGCGACGCGGTTGGCGGTGAGGATCTGCTCCCAGAGCGCAGGGTCCCCTGCGGCGACGCGGGTGACGTCGCGGACGCCCTGGCCCGACAGCGCAAGGTGCTCGGCCGGCGCGAGGGCCAGCCGCCCGGCGACGAGCGCGGCCATCACGTGGGGGACGTGGGAGGTGCGGGCGACGGCCACGTCGTGGGCCTCGGGCGAGAACGTGAACGCCTGCGCCCCGCACGCGCGCACCAGCGCGGTCACGGCGGCGACCGCGTCGGGCGAGGACGCGGTGTGCGGCGTGACCGCCCACGGCCGGCCGTCGAAGAGCCCCGCGACGCCGGCCAGCGGACCGGACCGCTCGCTCCCGGCCATCGGGTGGCTCCCGACGTAGCGCCGGAGGTCCTCCGCCGACACCTCGGCGGCGACGGCCGCCAGCGGCGCTGACTTCACGCTGCCCACGTCGGTGACCACGCCTCGGGTGGTGCGCAGGGCCTCGGTGATCGCGGCACCGAGGTGGTCGGGGGGTACGGCGACCACGACGAGCCCTGCCCCCGTCGCGTCGCCGACCGGGACCCCGGCGCCGAGCCCGGTGGCGGTGCGCAGGTGCTCCGGGTCGAGGTCCTCCAGCCACACCTCGACGCCCTGGGCGCGCAGGGCCAGGCCGACGGAGGTGCCGAGCAGCCCGCACCCGACGACCAGGACGGGCTCGGGGAGGCTCACGAGTCCGGCACCTCGCGAACCCGGGTCAGGTCACGGCGCAGGTGGGCCGCGCCGTGGAGGTAGACGTGGGTGACCTCGGCGCGCGACAGGTGGGTCTCCACGTGTGCGAGCATCCGCACCACCCGGGGCATGGAACCGTCGATCTCGAGCTCGCGCGCGCAGATCAGCGGCACGTCGTCGAAGCCGAGCTGGCGGGCGGCGTAGGCCGGGAACTCCGAGTGCAGGTCGCCGGTGGCGGTGAACACGATGCTGATGAAGTCGTCGACCCCGAGGCCGTTGGCGCTCATCACGTCGGTGACCATCTCGGCGACGCGCTCGAGCATGTGGTCACGCGAGTCGTGCTCGAGCTGGGTCGCTCCCCGCACCGCCCGCACCCGCACCGCTGCCTCCTGCTCGTCCCGATCCGCCGACGGCTCACCCTAGCCGCGCGGCCGGGTCACAGCCGGGCCGCGTCCAGGAGCGTGCCGAGCTCGTCGCGGGTCAGCTCGCGCAGCTGCCCCGGCCGCAGGCCGCGCAGCACCACGGGCCCGACGACGGTCCTGGTCAACCGGGTCACGGGGTGACCCACCTCGTCCATCAGGCGTCGCACGATGCGGTTGCGCCCCTCGTGGATGGTCAGCTCGACGATCGACCGGTCGCGGGCGGTCGAGACGACCTTGGCGCGGTGCACCTGGACCGGTTGCCCGTCGATCGGCACGCCGCCCTCCAGGCGGCGCACCAGGTCGCGCTCGGCGACGCCGGCGACCTCGGCGACGTAGGTCTTCTCCAGCTCGTACGACGGGTGGGCGACCTGCTGGGCGAAGTCGCCGTCGTTGGTGAGCAGGATCAGTCCCTCGGTGTCGGTGTCGAGCCGGCCCACGTGGAAGAGCCGCTCGGGCCGGTCGGCGACTAGGTCCCCGAGGGTGCGGCGGCCCTGCGGGTCCGACATGGTCGAGACGACCCCGCGCGGCTTGTGGAGGGCGAGGTAGACGTGCTCGGAGGCCGGGGGCAGCCGCTTGCCCTCGACACGGATCACCGCGGTGCGCGGGTCGACCTTGGTGCCGAGCCGGGTCACCACCTCGCCGTCGACCTCGACCAGCCCGTCGAGCATGAGCTCCTCGCACTTGCGGCGCGAGGCGACGCCGGACTGGGCCAGCAGCTTCTGCAGGCGGACCAGCCCGCCCCCGTCCTCGCCGCGTCCGGTTGGGGACGCGCCCTGGCGCGTGCTCAACCGGACGAGGCCTCGGTCTCGGGGGTCGCGGGCGCCTCGGCCAGCACCTCGGGCTGGTCGAGGTCCTCCAGGTCGTCCATCTCCGGCAGGAACGGCGCCAGCTCGGGCAGGTCGGTCAGGGCGGTGATGCCGATGCGCTCGAGGAAGAAGCTGGTCGTGGCGTAGAGGACCGCGTGGGTCTCCGCGTCGTGGCCGGCCTCCTCGACCAGGCCGCGGGTGACCAGGGTGCGCATGACGCCGTCGACGTTGACCCCCCGGATCGCCGAGACCCGGGCACGGCTCACCGGCTGCTTGTAGGCCACGACCGCGAGGGTCTCCAGCGCCGCCTGGGTCAGCCGGGTCTGCTGGCCGTCGGTGACGAACTTCTCCACCACCGGTGCCAGCGCGTCGCGGGTGTAGAACCGCCAGCCGCCGGCGACGTTGCGCAGGTCGAAGCCGCGCCCCTGTTCGTCGTACTCCGCGGAGAGGGAGGCCAGCGCCTGCCGGACGTCCTCGGGCGGGTGGCCGACCGCCGTGGCGAGGGTGAGGTGGTCCAGCGGCTGGTCGGCGACCATGAGGACCGCCTCGAGCGCGGGCCTGAGGTCGACGGCGGGCAGGGTCTCCTCGGCGTCGTCCTCGCCGGGACCCCCCACGATCCGCTCCAGCTCCTCGGTGCTCACCGTCATGCCTGCCCCTCCTCGCGATCCTGCCCGTCGAGCCGCCCGTCGTCCGGCCCGTCGTCCGGCCCGTTGGCCGGCTCGTCGGACGCGGGCTCCGGGCTTCCGTCGAACTCGTCGACGACGTCGACCTCCGTGTCGTCGCTGCCGGTCCACCGCACGGTGAGCTCGCCCAGCGGCGTGACCTGGTCGAAGCCGACCACGCCCTCACGGAAGAGCTCGAGCAGCGCGAGGAACCTCGCCACCCGGGTCATCACGTCCGCGCCGTCGGCGCACAGCGACCGGAAGGTCGTGGTGCCGTCGAGACGCAGCCGCTCCACCATGATGCTCGCCTGCTCCCGGACGCTGACCGTCGGGGCGTGCAGGTGGTCGAGGGTGACCTGGGGCGGCGCCGGCTTGGGCGCCATCGCGGCGGCGGCGAGGGCGGCGAACTCCTCCAGGCCGAGCCCGATCAGCACCTCGGGCAGCAGCGTGGCGTAGCGCTCCTCCAGCCCCACCGCACGGGGGTAGCGCAGCGCCTCGTCGCGCAGCCGCTCCTCGAGCACCGCGGCCACCTGCTTGAAGGCGCGGTACTGCAGCAGCCGGGCGAAGAGCAGGTCGCGCGCCTCGAGCAGCGCGAGGTCCTCCTCGTCCTCGACCTCGGCCTTCGGCAGGAGCCGGGCGGCCTTGAGGTCGAGCAGCGTCGCCGCGACCAGCAGGAAGGACGAGGTCTGCTCGAGGTCGTCGGCCCCGTCCAGCGACGCGGCCCCGGACCTGATGTGGGCGATGAACTCGTCGGTGACCTGCGACAGCGCGACCTCGGTGATGTCGAGCTTGTGCTTGGCGATCAGGCTCAGCAGGAGGTCGAACGGCCCCTCGAAGTTCTCCAGCTGCAGCATGAAGCCGCCGGTCGGCTCCCGCTCGAGCTCCGGCCCCTCGTACTCCGGTCCCAGCGCCACGGGACCCTCCAGCGTCGCGGTCACGCCGTCAGTCCTGGGCCAGGCGGGCGACCAGCGCGCTGTCGGCGCCGTGCTGGTCCAGGTCGGCCAGGGCCATCGCGATCGCTGCCCGCACGATGCGGCCGCGGTCGACGCCGAGGCCGTGGTGGCGGCGCAGCTCCAGGCGCGCGTGCTCGAGGTCGAGCAGCTCGTCGGAGGTGACGTAGACCGTCATCTTCTCGTCGTGCTTGACCCGGCCCGAGGCGGTGCGCCCCTTCGCGGGCGGCTCGGGCGGGGTCTCGGCGGGCACGGCGGCGACCGCCTCGGGCGCCGGCGGCACCGCCGTCGGCCGGAAGATGTCGTCGGGCACCGTCAGACGTCGAGGCACCGGGCCAGCACCTCCTTGGCGAGGGTGCGGTAGGACTCGGCGCCGGCCGAGGTGGCGGCGTACGTCGTGATCGGCTCGCCGGCGACCGTCGAGTCGGAGAACTTCACCGTGCGGCGGATGACGGTGTGGAACACGTCGTCGCCCCAGGCCTCGACCAGGCGCTGCATGACCTCGCGCCCGTGCAGCGTGCGGCCGTCGAACATGGTGCCGAGCACGCCGTCGATCCTCAGGCGCGGGTTGAGCCGCTCCTGCACCTTGTCGATGGTGTTCTTGAGCAGCGCGACACCGCGCAGCGCGAAGTACTCGCACTCCAGCGGCACGATCACGCCGTCGGCGGCGGTGAGCGCGTTGACGGTGAGCAGGCCCAGCGAGGGCTGGCAGTCGATCAGGATGACGTCGTAGGCGTTGATCGCGTCCTGCAGCACCCGGGACAGCGTCTGCTCGCGCGCCACCTCGTGCACCAGCTGCACCTCGGCCGCCGAGAGGTCGATGTTGGAGGGCAGCAGGTCGACGCCCTCGACGTGCGTGGGCACCACGACCTCCTCCAGCGTCACGTCGCGCTGCATGAGCAGGTTGTAGACGGTCATGTCCATCGTGTGCGGGTTCATCCCCAGCCCCACCGACAGCGAGCCCTGGGGGTCGAAGTCGACCAGCAGCACCTTGCGGCCGTGCTCGGCCAGCGCCGCGCCGAGGTTGATCGTGGTCGTGGTCTTGCCGACCCCGCCCTTCTGGTTGCACATCGCGATGATGCGGGCGTTGCCGTGGATGCCGATCGGGCGCGGCTCGGGCAGGTCGGGCCAGGGGCGCCCGGTCGGTCCCAGCTCGACGGTGGCCGGCGCCGCCTCGGTGGTCGGCGCTGCCTCGGTGGTCGAGCTCGCCGGGACCGGCGGCTCCTCGGGCGCCGGAGGCACTGCCGGGGACGGCACCGACGGGCCCGACGGCACCGGCACCCGGACCATCGGCGGCATGGTCGGGGCGCTGGACCCCGAGGAGTAGGAGGAGCCGAAGATCCCGAAGCCCTGGTCTGTCACGTCAGCCTGCTCTCGTCGGTGCGGTTCCGGACGACTCGAACCTAGGTCGCGTCACGCCCGTCCCCCCGGCGCCACGCCGTAGACATGTCGACATTTGCAGCCGGGCGGCCCGGCTCAGCCCAGCGCGCGCGGGTGCGCCGTGGCATAGACCTCGCGCAGCCCCTCGACGGTGACCAGCGTGTAGACCTGCGTCGTGGTCACCGAGGCGTGGCCGAGCAGCTCCTGGACGACGCGGACGTCGGCCCCGCCCTCGAGCAGGTGCGTGGCGAAGGAGTGGCGCAGGGTGTGGGGGGAGACCTCCGCGGTGACCCCCGCCCGGTCCGCCGCGCGCACGAGCACCGCCCAGGCGCTCTGCCGCGAGAGGCGTCCCCCGCGCGAGTTGAGGAAGACCGCAGGCGTGCCCGGTCCCGCGGCGACCAGGCCGCGGCGCGCCCGCACCAGATAGGCCTCGACCGCCTCGCACGCCGGTCCGCCGACCGGCACGACGCGCTCCTTGCTGCCCTTGCCGCGCAGGAGCACGCTGCGGGTGGTCAGGTCGAGGTCGTCGACGTCGAGCCCGACCGCCTCGGAGATCCGCGCGCCGGTGGAGTAGAGCAGCTCCAGCAGCGCCCGGTCGCGCAGCGCGAGCGCCGTGCCGGGTGCGCCGGCGGCGTCCAGGATCCGCTCGATCTCGGCCACCGGGAGGGCCTTGGGCAGACGCTTGGCCGGAGCCGGAGGGCGTACGCCGGCGGCCGGGTCGGCCTCGGCCCACCCGTCGCGCACCGCGAACCGGTGGAAGCCGCGCACCGCCACGACCGCGCGCCCGGCGCTCGCCGCGGACAGCGGCGGGTGGTCGGCGTCGCCCTCGCGCAGGTGCATGAGGAACTCCGAGACCGACGACTCCCCCACGTGGGCGAGGTCGCTCACGCCGCGACCGGCGAGGAAGGCGGCGTAGCGCCGCAGGTCCCGGCGGTACGACGACAGCGTGTTGGGCGCGAGACCGCGCTCCACCGCGAGGTGGTCGAGGTAGGTGCGCAGGGCGCGCTGGACCGGGCTCGGACCGGGGACGACCGCCGCAGCGGCGGTCGACTCAGCCGTCACGCCGCTCCCCGGTCGGCTCGCCCGCGGCGCTGCCGCCGCCCTGGACCGAGTCGGCCGGGCCGGCGCCCGAGCGGTCCCGCGGCGTGTGCTCGGCCATCGCCTGGTGCCGCGAGACCAGCACCGCGTGCGCGAGGACGGCGACCGCCAGCGGACCGTCGGTGAGCCGGCGCTGCAGCACCGCGTCGAGCAGGTCGCCGAACGGCACCCAGTGCGCGGTCATGTCGGCCTCCTCGTGCTGCGGCGCGAAGCCGCCGCGGTCGGCGACCGGTCGCAACCCCTGGGCCAGGTAGATCTCGATCAGCTCCGAGCTGATGCCGGGCGAGGTGTGCATCGAGGACAGGTGCTTCCAGTCGCCCGCCTCGAGTCCGGCCTCCTCGAGCAGCTCGCGCTGCGCGGCGACCAGCGGCTCCTCGTCGGGCGAGTCCAGCAGCCCGGCCGGGAGCTCGACCATGCGCATGCCGATCGGGTGGCGGTACTGCCGCAGCACGAGCGCCCGGTCGTGGTCGTCGAGCGCCAGCACGACCACCGCGCCGGGATGCTCCACCACGACGCGGCCGAACCGCTCCCCGTCGCCGGGGAGGCTGATCTGGTCGCGACGCACCGCGAACGGCGCGCTCCCGCGCCACAGGTCCTCCGAGCCGTGCACCGGCCAGGTCTGTGCCTCGTCGACGAGGTCGGAGGAGTCGAGCTCGGTCAGGTCATGGGTCCCGGAGTCCATGGGTCACTCTCCCACGGGAAGCTCGAGCTCGCGCTGCCGCTCGATCGCAGCGCCCACCAGGCCTGCGAACAGCGGGTGCGGGCGGGTGGGCCGCGACAGCAGCTCGGGGTGGGCCTGCGTCGAGACGTAGTAGGGGTGCCGCTCGCGCGGGAGCTCGACGAACTCGACCAGGCCGTTGTCCGGGCCGACGCCGGAGAACACCAGCCCGGCCTCGGCCAGCCGGTCGACGTAGCCGTTGTTGACCTCGTAGCGGTGCCGGTGGCGTTCCTCCACGCGGGTCTCGCCGTAGGCCTGCGCGACCACCGAGCCGGGGACCAGGTCGGCGGGATAGAGGCCCAGCCGCATGGTGCCGCCCAGGTCACCGGCGCCCTCGACGAAGGCGTGCTGCTCCTCCATCGTGGCGATGACCGGCTCGGGCGAGCCCGGGTCGAACTCGGTCGACCCGGCCTTCTCGAGCCCGAGAACGTTGCGGGCGTACTCGATGACCATGCACTGCAGCCCCAGGCAGATCCCGAGCGTCGGGATGCCGTGGGTGCGGGCGTACTCCAGGGCCCCGATCTTGCCGTCGATGCCTCGGATGCCGAACCCGCCCGGGACGAGCACCGCGTCGACCTCGGCCAGGTGACGCTGGGCGCCCTCGGGGGTCTCGCACTCGTCGGAGGGCACCCAGGTGAGCTCCACCTTGGCCTCGTGGGCGAACCCTCCGGCCCGCAGCGCCTCCGCCACCGAGAGGTAGGCGTCCGGGAGGTCGACGTACTTCCCGACCAGGGCGACGGTGACGTGGTCCTTCGGGTGGTGGACCCGTCGCAGGAGGTCGTCCCACGCGGTCCAGTCGACGTCGCGGAACGCGAGGCTGAGCCGGCGCACGACGTAGGCGTCGAGGCCCTCGCGGTGCAGCACCTTGGGGATGTCGTAGATCGAGGGTGCGTCGACCGCGGCGACCACGGCCTCCTGGTCGACGTCGCACATCAGCGAGATCTTGCGCTTGACGCCCTGCGGGATCTCCCGGTCGGCGCGGCAGACGATCGCGTCGGGCTGGATGCCGATGGAGCGCAGCGCGGCGACGGAGTGCTGCGTCGGCTTGGTCTTGAGCTCGCCGGACGGCCCGATCCAGGGCACGAGCGAGACGTGGAGGAAGAACGAGTTGTCGCGGCCGACCTCGTGGCGCAGCTGGCGGGCCGCCTCGAGGAACGGCAGCGACTCGATGTCACCGACGGTGCCGCCGATCTCGGTGATCACCACGTCGATGTCGGGCCCGCCCATGGCGAGCATCCGCTCCTTGATCTCGTTGGTGATGTGCGGGATCACCTGGACGGTGTCGCCGAGGTAGTCGCCGCGTCGCTCCTTGGCGATCACCGTCGAGTAGACCTGCCCGGTCGTGACGTTGGCGTGGCCCTCGAGGTTGCGGTCCAGGAAGCGCTCGTAGTGCCCGATGTCCAGGTCGGTCTCGGCACCGTCGTCGGTCACGAAGACCTCGCCGTGCTGGAACGGGTTCATCGTGCCGGGGTCCACGTTGAGGTACGGGTCCAGCTTCTGCATCGTGACCCGCAGGCCACGGGCCTTGAGCAGGTTGCCGAGCGAGGAGGCGGTCAGTCCCTTGCCCAGGGACGAGGCGACGCCGCCGGTGACGAAGAGGTGCTTGGTGGTCTGCTCAGCGGCCAAGTGAACTCCCGTGGCTCCAGATGTGCGGCAGGAGATCCCGCCCGTCCACGGGGTTCTAGGCTACCAACGATCAGGCGGTTGACGACAACCCACGCCGGGGTGGCGCCACGCCGGGTCAGCGCCCAGCCGGGTCAGCGCGCGCCGGGGAACGCCCCGTCGGCGGACGACCCGGTGCCCAGGTGCAGGGTCGTCCCGTCGGCCTGGCCCTCGAGCGCGCGCACAGCGAGGACGGCACCGGCGACGAGATCCGCGACGTCGACGGTCGAGACGTCCTTGGCGGCGGGTGAGGCGCGCAGCGCGCCGACCAGCCCGGTGCGACTGCTGCTGGACATCGGCCCGAGCAGGACCACGCCGTCGCTGGCCTGGTCCATCGCCTGCGCCAGCGTGGTGGCGATGTCCCCGGCCCCACGCCGCTGGTCGGCGGTCCCGGACGGGTCCCCCGCGACCAGCAGCACCAGGCTCCCCCGCCGCTGCAGCTCGCCGGTGACGGTGACCAGCTCGGCGGTGCTCAGGCTGGCCAGGACCGGCTGGGCCGCCGCGGTCGGCCGGGCTCCTTTGTCCTGGGTGGTGAGCAGCGCGAAGGACAGCAGCTGGCCGACGCGGGCGTAGCCGCTGGAGGTGTCCTGACCGGGCAGCGGGGCCTCCTCCGAGGACAGCAGCTGCGTGGTCAGCTCCTCGACGAGCTTGCGGTTGGCCACGTCGAGCAGCTTGTCGCTCAGCTCGACCCGGGCCGCCAGCCGGCCTCCGGTGCGCTGCACGAGGGCGGCGGCACGCGTGAGCGCGTCGGCCTCCGCGCCCGGCAGCGTGACGACGGTGACCGCACGTCCCTGCAGCCCGTCCCCGACCAGGCTCTCGGCGGTCACCCGCGCGTAGGAGTCGTAGAACCGCACGTCGCGCTCGAGGGCGTCGAGGCGCTCGTCGGCCGCGGCCAGGGCCTCGGCGTCGCTGTCGCCGCCGCCGACGGCCGCCTCGTCGCGCTGCAGGGGCCCCGAGCCGAGGACGACGCCCACCGCCAGCGCGAGGAACACCGCGACGAGGGAGACGACGTGGGAGCGGAAGGAGATCACGGGAGCAGTCCTCGGAGCCAGTCGATCAGGGGCTGCACCTGGTCCTGCAGGCGGTGCAGCAGGTCGGCGCCGTCGGGCGAGGCGGACAGCGCGGCCCCGAGCGCCACCAGGGCGGCGAGTAGCACGACGGCGAGGTGCCACACGCGCACCCGGCCGGCGTACACCACGGGCAGGGCCTTGGCGTCCACCAGCCGCGACCCGACGCGCAGCCGGGTGAGGAAGGTCGAGGCCAGGCCGGAGCGCTGCCGGTCGAGGAACTCGTCGAGTGTGGCGTGCGTGCCGACCGTGACGATGAGGGAGGCGCCGTTGAGGTCGGCGAGCAGCAGCGCGAGGTCCTCGCTGGTGCCGCTCGTGGACACCCGCAGCGCGCGTACGCCGATCCGGTCCAGCCGGTCGGCTCCCACCGCACGGTCGGAGGCGTCCGCGTGCACGACCACCTCGCGGGCCGAGCGGAGGGCGGCGTCGCTGACCGCGCGCTCGCCGGACCCCCCGGGCAGCCGCGCGAGCCCCTCCTCGCCGATCACGACCAGGTCGGGCCGCAGGCGCGCGGCCCGCAGCGCGTCCGCCCCCGCGTCGACGCCGACGAGCACCGGGTGCTGCTCGCGGATGAACCGACGGATGCGGCGCAGGTCGGTCTCGTGGTCGAAGGCCCGGACCACGACCACCACCGGCCGCCCGTGGATGCGGGTGCTCACCTCGGGCACGCCCCGTCCGTGCAGCAGCAGCTCCTGCTCGCGGCGGAGATACTCGGTGGTGCTGTGGGTGAAGCTCTCCAGCTGCGTGGCCAGGCCGGCGCGGGCGTCCTCCATCTGCGCCAGGACGGCCTCGAGGTCCAGTCGCGTCCCGCGGGCCAGCTCGGTGCCGTCGACCACGAGGCTGTCGCCCTCCAGCCGGGCCCGGCGCCCGCTGCGGGCGCGCAGGACCTCCGGGCCCGCGTCGTCGAGCAGCGCGACGCCGGCGCGGGCCAGCACCTCGGCCCCCAGCGCCGGGTAGCGTCCCGACACGAAGCGTCCGGCGTTGACCACCGCGGCCACCTGCTGCTCGACCAGCTGCTCGGCGGTGCGGCGGTCGAGGTCGAGGTGGTCGACGACCGCCACGTCGCCCGGGCGCAGGCGCCCCAGCAGGGCCGTGGTGCGCCGGTCCACGCGGAGCGGCCCGGTCACCACCGACCCGGGCGGCTCCGCGCTGGGGCGGGTGCTGGCGCGTCCGGTGAACTTCATGGCGCGGTCATCGTGTCACGGCCGCGCCCGCGGTCAGGTCAGGGCGCGCGCGGTCGCCAGCAGCTCCTCGGCGTGCGCCTGGGCGGAGTCGGAGCCCTCCAGACCCGCCAGCATCCGGGACAGCTCGCGCACCCGAGCGGTGTCGTCCAGCACGGTCAGCCCCGAGGTGGTGACCAGGCCGTCGCTGCTCTTGGCGACCACGACGTGCCGGTCGGCGAACGCCGCGACCTGCGGCAGGTGGGTCACCACGATGACCTGGGCCTCGCGCGCGAGCATCGCCAGCCGGCGGCCGACCTCGACCGCCGCCTTGCCCCCGACGCCGGCGTCCACCTCGTCGAAGACCATCGTCGGCACGGGGTTGGTGCCGGCCAGGACCACCTCCAGCCCGAGCATCACGCGCGAGAGCTCACCGCCCGAGGCGCCCTTGTGCAACGGGCGCGCCTCCGCTCCCCGGTTGGCGGCGAGCCCGAGCTCCACGTCGTCGAGGCCCGTCGCGCTCACGCGCAGTCGCCGCCGCCCCACGAGCAGCCCCTCGGGCGTCTCGCTCTGGGTGACGCGGACCTCGACGACCGCGTGGGGCATGGCCAGCGCGGTGAGCTCCTCGCTCACCGCGCGCCCGAGGCGCTCGGCGGCCTCGGCGCGCGCCGCGCTGAGTGCGGACCCGGTGCTCGCCAGCTCCGCCCGGAGGCCGTCGGCCCGGGCCGAGAGCTCCGCGATGCGGTCGTCGGCGCCGTCGAGGCCGCCCAGGCGGCGAGCCGCCTCGGCCGACCAGGTCAGGACCTCGTCGACGGTCTCGCCGTACTTGCGGGTCAGCGCGGTCAGTGCCGCTCGTCGCTCCGACACCGCGGCGAGCCGGGTGGGGTCGGTCTCCAGGCCCGAGGCGTAGGACGCGGTGTCGGCGGCCAGGTCCCCCAGGAGGTAGCCCACCTCGGCCAGCCGGTCGGCCAGCTCCCCCGCCGCGGGGTCGTGCTCCCGGACGCCGTCGAGCAGGCGCCGCGCGGCACCGACGATGCCGAGCGCGTCGGGTCCGCCCTGCTCGGCGGAGAGGGCCTCCCGCGCCTGCTCGGCCGCGGTCCGCAGCGTGTCGGCGAACCCGAGCCGGCCCTCCTCCTCGGCGAGCATCAGGTCCTCCCCGGGCTGCGGCGAGACCTTCTCGATCTCCTCGAGCCCGAAGCGCAGCAGGTCGGCCTGGCGGGCACGCTCACGAGAGCGGGTGACCAGCTCCTCACGCTCGGTCTCCACTGCCCGCAGCTCGGCGTACGCAGTCGCGAAGCGCGTGCGCAGTGCCACCGTCTCGGCGCCGGCGAACCGGTCGAGCGCCTCCCGCTGGGCCGCCGCGCTGAGCAGCTGGTGCTGGTCGGACTGGCCGTGCACGGCGACGACCCGGTCGGCGATCGTGGCCAGCAGGCCCGCGGGCACCCCTGCTCCGCCGGCGTAGGCGCGCGACCGTCCCTCGGCCGAGACCTGGCGGGCCAGCACCAGACGCTCGGCCTCGACCTGACCGCCGGCCTCCGTCACGAGACCGGCTACGTCGGCCAGCGACGGGGAGCCGCCGAGGTCGAGGATGCCCTCCACCCGCGCCTGCTTGGCACCAGTGCGCACCGCCCCGGAGTCGGCTCGTCCGCCGAGCAGCAGTCCCAGGGCCGTGACGAGCATGGTCTTGCCCGCCCCGGTCTCGCCGGTGATCGCGGTGAAGCCGGGTCCCACCTCGAGCACCGACTCGTCGATGACGCCGAGGCCGACGATGCGCAGCTCCTCGAGCATCAGTGCCGGGCCTCCTGCCGGCGTCGCTCGGCCGCACCCCGCCAGCCGGAGACCGGCAGCTCGAACTTGGCCACGAGGCGGTCGGTGAACGGGGCCTGCTGGAGCCGGGCGAGCCGGACCGGCGCATGGCCGCGGCGCACCTCGATCCGCGCCCCGGGCGGCAGGTCGACCGTGCGGCGGCCGTCGCACCAGAGCACGCCGCACCCGTCGTTGGTCTCGATCACCTGGATCGAGACCACGCTGGTGGGCGCCACGACCATCGGGCGGGCGAACAGCGCGTGCGCCGAGAGCGGGACGACCAGCAGCGCCTGGACCTCGGGCCAGACCACCGGGCCTCCGGCCGAGAAGTTGTACGCCGTCGAGCCGGTCGGTGTGCTGCACACCACCCCGTCACAGCCCCACCGCGACAGCGGTCGTCCGTCGATCTCGACCTGGACCTCGAGCATCCGCTCGCGTGACGCCTTCTCGACGCTGGCCTCGTTGAGCGCCCAGGTCGAGGCGACCAGCCGGTCGGCGACGAAGACCGAGACGTCGACGGTCAGCCGCTCCTCGGCGCTCCAGCTGCCGCTGACCACCGCCTCGATCACCTGCTCGAGGTCGGCGTGGTCGGCCTCGGCGAGGAAGCCCACGTGACCGAGGTTGATGCCGAGCAGCGGGGTGCCGGTGTCGCGGGCGAGCTCGGCGCCCCGCAGGATCGTCCCGTCGCCACCGAGCACCAGCACCAGGTCGCAGCCCCTGGCCGCCTCGGGCCCGGCCGCGACCCGCTCCACCGCGTCGGCGTCCGCCCACGGCATCAGGTCGGCGTCCCCGGTGAGCACCCGGATGGCGATCCCGCGCGCCGTCAGTCGACGAGCCGCGTCCAGGGCCTCGGAGGTGACCTCCTCGCGGCGCGTGTTGACCACGAGCAGCACCCGCCGGGGCGGGCCCGCCGCGTCGTCCTGCGCGCTGGTCACGGTCATGGGTCCACTCTCTCACCGGGCACCCCCGGGACCGGGCTGCGGACCACGGCGTCGACGTCCTCGGCGGACAGAGCGGCCGGGCCGCGCCGCAGCCACAGGAAGAACTCCCGGTTGCCCGACGGGCCGGGCAGGGGGCTGGCCGCGACGGCGAGGGCGCCCCAGCCCCGCTGGTCCGCGGCGCGCGCCACCGTGGCGACGGCCTCCGCGCGCAGGGCCGGGTCACGGACGACGCCGCCCTTGCCGACCCGGTCCTTGCCCACCTCGAACTGCGGCTTGACCATGAGGGCGAGGTCGGCGTCGGGCGCGCACACCCCGAGGAGCGCGTCGAGCACGAGCGTGAGCGAGATGAACGACAGGTCGCCGACGACCACCTCGACCGGCGCCCCGACCACCTCGAGGGTCAGGTCGCGGATGTTGGTGCGGTCGTGGACGACCACCCGGTCGTCCTGACGCAGCTTCCAGGCCAGCTGTCCGTAGCCGACGTCGACGGCGACCACCTGGCGGGCCCCGGCGCGGAGCAGCACGTCGGTGAAGCCGCCGGTCGAGGCGCCCGCGTCGAGGCAGCGCCGGCCGGCCACCACCAGGCCGCGGGGGCCGAACGCCGCCAGGGCCCCGGCGAGCTTGTGCCCGCCGCGCGAGACGTAGTCCGGCGTCGACACGTCCTCCCGCACCACGATCGCCACGTCGGTGGTCACGCCGGTGGCCGGCTTGCCGGCGCGGGCTCCGGCGACGCTGACGCGACCGTCCTGGATCAGCGTGGCAGCGTGCTCGCGGGAGCGGGCCAGGCCGCGTCGGACGAGCTCGGCGTCGAGTCGCAGGCGTCGGATGGTCGCGGGCGGGTCAGGCGCTGGCGGCGCGGGGACCGTGGCTCAGGCGCCCCTCCTCGGTGAGCAGGCCCCGCAGCTTGGCGTGGGCGAGCTCGAAGGCGGCGACGTGGTGGTCGATGGCGACATCCTCCAACAGCTCGAGCTCGCGCACGACGGCAGTCGCACGCTCCGACGGACTCGTGGTGGCCTCGTGGTCCATGCTGACTCCTCTCGGGTCCCGATCACCGCCGGGCGGCGGCCGTGCCCAGACCTGACCATGCGCAGGACTGGCGGCACCATACCCCGCAGCGGGGGCGGTCCCCGTCTCACGGCGCGGCGAGTCGGTGCACCCCCGGCACGGACCCCTGCTGGTCCCGGTGGGCCCAGGCGGCGCTGGCCACGGCCCGCCACCAGTCGTCGGGTGCGCCCTCCCCCTCGACGAGCAGCTCGCCGTCGTCGACACGGCTCGTCCACCCACCACAGCTCCAGCCCGGGCCTTCGTCCTCGGGGCGGGGATGGACGGTGTGCAGTCCCGACAGGTCGGTGGAGAGGTACGTCGGCCGCTGGTCCGGCCGCGCGGCGACGAGCTCGTCCAGCCCCGTCACCCCGGTCAGCACCAGGAGGCTGTCCGTCCCGGCGCGCACGGCGCCCTCGATGTCGGTGTCGAGCCGGTCCCCGACCATGAGCGGCGCCGTCCCCCCGGCGCGCCGCACCGTCTCACGGACCAGTGGCGGCTCCGGCTTGCCTGCGACACGGGGACTGACCTCGGCGAACTCCGCGACCACCCGCACGAGCACGCCGTTGCCCGGGCCGGGACCGGCCGGGGTCGGGACCGTCATGTCGGTGTTGGTCGCCACCCACGGGAGCCCACGCCGCACCAGGATGGCGCCGTCGATGACGGTGCGCCACCGCAGGTCGGGGTGGTAGCCGGAGACCACGGCCACCGGGTCGTCGTCCAGGGACTGCACGGCCCGCAGGTCACGCTCGGCCAGGGCCACCTCGAGCCCTTCGCCGCCGATGACGAAGACCGGCGAGCCGCGAGGGAGGGCCTCGGCGAGCAGCGTCGCCGCCGCCTGGGCGGAGGTGACCACGTCCTCCTCGCGCGCGCTCACGCCCAGGTCGCGCAGGTGCCCGGCCACGGTCGCCGGCGGCCGGGCGGCGTTGTTCGTCACGAACGCGACGTGCAGGCCGGCCTCGACGGCCCGCTCGATCTGCTCGGCCGCCCCCGGGACCGCCTCGGGCCCGATGTAGACCACCCCGTCCAGGTCGAGCATGGCCAGGTCGTAGCGGGCGACCAGCGCCTGGTCGCACCCCTGCAGTCCCGCGCGCCGCTCTCCCACCCGGCGAGCGTAGCCGCGCTCACCCCCGGCTCAGCCGCTGGGCTCGCAGGACCTCGATCTCCACACGGCTGACGCCACCGCCGCGGGGGAAGCGTCGTCGCAGGGAGCCGTGGACCTCCACCAGGTCGCCGACCTCCCACCGCGCGACCTGTCGACGTGTGGGCGCCGACCACGCCGTGCACTCCAACCAGTCCACGGTCTGCTTGGACCCCTTCGTCATCACCGTGCGGTCCCGCGCCACCGAGAGCCGCACGCCGACGACCAGCGAGCCGCTGGGCAGCTCGCGCTCCTGGGGCGCACCCGAGACCCGGCCTCGCACCACCACCTCGTTCAGCGCCTGCGGTGTCTGCGGTGCCGCCGTCGGTTCGGTGCCGTGCTGTGCCCTCGTCATCTCGCCTCCACGGTTGCTGGCCCGGACCGCCCCGGCGCTCACACGCCCAGCCTGGCGCGGGGCGGAGCCGACGGAGCCGCCTGCGCGGTGGGGTGTGGACGACGCGCGGGTCGGGTGCCCTGAGGACGGGAACCGGGCAGCAACGGGGCCAGGTCGACCCCGGCCCGCCGCGCTCAGTCCCCGGCCTCGAGCTCCTCCAGCCGCGCCGCGGCGTCGGTCACCTGGTCGCCGTCGATGCCGGCGGTCCGGTGGAACCACTCGATCGCCTCGTCGCGCCGACCCGCCTTGAGCAGCAGGTCGGCATAGGCGTAGCGCAGCCGCACGACCCACTGCTCACGGGCGATCGACTTGAGGTGGGCGTTCTCCAGGGTCCGCAGCGCGCCGTCGACCTCACCGAGGTCGAACCGCGCGCCCGCCTCGACGATCGTCATCTCGACCTGCTGGTCGCGCTCGAGCTTGGCGACGGCCGGGCTCTTGGCCAGCTCCAGGGCTCGCTCCGGACGGCCCAGGGCGCGCTCGCAGTCGGCCATCATCGGCAGGTAGGCGTGGGTGCCGCTCATCCGCTTGGCCGCGCGCAGCTCGGACAGTGCCTCGGCGAAGTGCCCAGCGGCGTAGGCGCTCTCGCCGCACGCCTCGCGGACCACCCCCACGCGGGACGCGCGGGCGCGCGCGGCGAGCGTGTGCTGGTAGGCGACCTCGGGCTCGGTGTCGATCAGCATGCCGGCGGCCGCGAGGTGGCGGGCGACGCGGGCAGCGAGCTTCTCGGGCAGACCCCGGAGCTGGTCGATCACCGAGCGGTCCAGCTCGTTGCCGGTGATCTCCTCGGGGATCTCCGGACCGTCGTAGACCTTCTGGTCCGCCGTCCGCTCGGCGTCGGTCCGTCCGCGGCGCCGGTCGTCGCGCCGGTCGTCGCGCCGGTCGTCGCGCCGGTCGTCGCGCCGGTCGTCGCGGCGCGGACCGCCTCGGCCGCCGCCGCGCGCCGGAGCCCCACGCCTGTCGCGGTCCTGTCCACTGCGGGCCTCACCGCGGCTCTCGCCGCGTCGCGCCGGTCGGTCACCGTCGCGGCGCGGACCGCGACCCTCTCGTTCGGGCATGGAGCTCTCCTGGGGCTTGTCGGGGGCACGTAGGCGGACATGCGTGAAGGCCACCCGATTGCTCGGGTGGCCTTCACGAAAGAATGTCCGGCGACGTCCTACTCTCCCACAACCTCTCGATTGCAGTACCATCGGCGCTGAAAGGCTTAACTTCCGGGTTCGGAATGGAGCCGGGTGTTTCCCTTTCGCTATGGCCGCCGAAACTCTATGGAGTTAGATCTGACCAGTTCTTTCGTGGACTGGTCCCCGACCGTAACTCGGGAACCACACAGTGGACGCGCAACATCTTTGAGCAAGACAAGCCCTCGGCCTATTAGTACCGGTCGGCTCCGTGCATTGCTGCCTTCTACCTCCGGCCTATCAACCCAGTCGTCTACTGGGGGCCTTACCTGGTTGACCCAGTGGGAAACCTCATCTTGAAACGTGCTTCCCGCTTAGATGCTTTCAGCGGTTATCACTTCCGAACGTAGCTAACCAGCCGTGCTCTTGGCAGAACAACTGGCACACCAGAGGTTCGTCCATCCCGGTCCTCTCGTACTAGGGACAGCCTTTCTCAAGTTTCCTGCGCGCGCGGCGGATAGGGACCGAACTGTCTCACGACGTTCTAAACCCAGCTCGCGTGCCGCTTTAATGGGCGAACAGCCCAACCCTTGGGACCTACTCCAGCCCCAGGATGCGACGAGCCGACATCGAGGTGCCAAACCATCCCGTCGATATGGACTCTTGGGGAAGATCAGCCTGTTATCCCCGGGGTACCTTTTATCCGTTGAGCGACACCGCTTCCACATGCCGGTGCCGGATCACTAGTTCCGACTTTCGTCCCTGCTCGAGTTGTCACTCTCACAGTCAAGCTCCCTTGTGCACTTACACTCGAAACCTGATTGCCAACCAGGCTGAGGGAACCTTTGAGCGCCTCCGTTACATTTTAGGAGGCAACCGCCCCAGTTAAACTACCCACCAGGCACTGTCCCTGATCCGGATTACGGACCTAGGTTAGATATCTAGTACGACCAGAGTGGTATTTCAACGTTGACTCCACACGAACTGGCGTCCGTGCTTCACAGTCTCCCACCTATCCTACACAAGCCGAACCAAACACCAATACCAAGCTATAGTAAAGGTCCCGGGGTCTTTCCGTCCTGCCGCGCGTAACGAGCATCTTTACTCGTAGTGCAATTTCGCCGAGTCCACGGTTGAGACAGCGCCCAAGTCGTTACTCCATTCGTGCAGGTCGGAACTTACCCGACAAGGAATTTCGCTACCTTAGGATGGTTATAGTTACCACCGCCGTTTACTGGGGCTTAAGTTCTGCGCTTCGCTGACAAGTCAGCTAACACGTCCCCTTAACCTTCCAGCACCGGGCAGGAGTCAGTCCGTATACATCGTCTTGCGACTTAGCACGGACCTGTGTTTTTAGTAAACAGTCGCTTGGGCCTGGTCTCTGCGGCCATCACCGCTTTGCAGAGCAAGTCTGCTCACGGATCCGGCCCCCCTTCTCCCGAAGTTACGGGGGCATTTTGCCGAGTTCCTTAACCATGGTTCACTCGATCGCCTTGGTATTCTCTACCTGATCACCTGAGTCGGTTTGGGGTACGGGCGGCTCACAGCTCGCTAGAGGTTTTTCTCGACAGCATAGGATTACCCACTTCGCCTGAACGGCTCCGTACGAGTGTCTCAGGCTATATGAGACGCGGATTTGCCTACGTCTCGCCCTACGCACCTACCCGTGGTCTACCATCGCCACGGTTGGGCTACCTTCCTGTGTCACCCCATCGCTTGACTACTACTGATTCGGGTCGTGCGCTCCACCAACGGTCTCCCGAAGGAGTCCCGCGGCTTCGGGCACTTAGCATCATCAGGTTCGTCAGGGACGCTGTTTCGCCGGTACGGGAATATCAACCCGATGTCCATCGACTACGCCTGTCGGCCTCGCCTTAGGTCCCGACTTACCCAGGGCAGATTAGCTTGACCCTGGAACCCTTGATCATTCGGCGGAGGAGTTTCTCACTCCTCATTCGCTACTCATGCCTGCATTCTCACTCGTATGGCATTCACGGCTGGATCACTCCGCCGCTTTACGCGCCATACGACGCTCCCCTACCCATCCATGCTCTTGGACCACGAAGGCCTAGATAGTGCATGAATGCCATAGCTTCGGTGGATAACTTGAGCCCCGCTACATTGTCGGCGCGGAATCACTTGACCAGTGAGCTATTACGCACTCTTTCAAGGGTGGCTGCTTCTAAGCCAACCTCCTGGTTGTCTCTGCGACTCCACATCCTTTTCCACTTAGTTATCGCTTAGGGACCTTAGCTGATGGTCTGGGCTGTTTCCCTCTCGACTACGGAGCTTATCCCCCGCAGTCTCACTGCCGCGCTCTGGCTTACCGGCATTCGGAGTTTGGCTGACGTCAGTAACCTTGTAGGGCCCATTAGCCATCCAGTGCTCTACCTCCGGTAAGAAACACGCGACGCTGCACCTAAATGCATTTCGGGGAGAACCAGCTATCACGGAGTTTGATTGGCCTTTCACCCCTATCCACAGGTCATCCCCCAGGTTTTCAACCCTGGTGGGTTCGGTCCTCCACGCGGTCTTACCCGCGCTTCAACCTGCCCATGGATAGATCACTCCGCTTCGGGTCTTGATCGTGCGACTCAATCGCCCTGTTCGGACTCGCTTTCGCTACGGCTTCCCCACTCGGGTTAACCTCGCCACACAACGCAAACTCGCAGGCTCATTCTTCAAAAGGCACGCCGTCACACATCACAAGGATGCGCTCCGACGGATTGTAGGCACATGGTTTCAGGTACTATTTCACTCCCCGCCAGGGGTACTTTTCACCTTTCCCTCACGGTACTTGTCCGCTATCGGTCACCAAGGAGTATTTAGGCTTAACGGGTGGTCCCGCCAGATTCACACGGAATTTCAGGGGTTCCGTGTTACTTGGGGTGACGTCGCAGAGCCATCGTCTTACGTCTACGGGGGTATCACCCTCTACGCCGGGATTTTCCAATCCTCTTCGACTTCAACGATGGTTTCTTACTCTGTGCCAGCTCGGCAGAACTGACTCGACGGCCCCACAACCCCTCCTGCGCAACGCCTGCCGGCTATCACACGCATGAGGTTTGGCCTCTTCCGATTTCGCTCGCCACTACTCTCGGAATCACTTTTGTTTTCTCTTCCTGTGGGTACTGAGATGTTTCACTTCCCCACGTTCCCTCCAGACACCCTATGTGTTCAGGTGCAGGTAACTGGACATGACTCCAGCTGGGTTTCCCCATTCGGAAATCCCCGGATCACAGCTTGATTGCCAACTTCCCGGGGCTTATCGCAGGCTTCTACGTCCTTCATCGGCTCTTGGTGCCAAGGCATCCACCATGTGCCCTTAGTAGCTTGTCATTTGCTACAAAGATGCTCGCGTCCACTGTGTAGTTCTCAAGATACGGGCGGTCCCGGCCACCTGGTCCACGCTTGCCCGCGATGGCGGGGAGTTCGTGGGGTGGACGGTCCGTCGAGGAGATCAATGCGTTGATCCCTCAGGACCCAACAGTGTGCCTGACCCGTCGTGACCGCTGAGAGGTTCCACTCCGGCGAACCGGTTGTACTGACTCGAGTGTCTGCGAGGGGCCAAATAGTCGACGTTCCACTAGTGAGCGTTGAGCGGCCATGGAACGGACGTCCATGAAACCGACTCGGCTCCGAGGCTCGCGCCTCAGAATGCTCCTTAGAAAGGAGGTGATCCAGCCGCACCTTCCGGTACGGCTACCTTGTTACGACTTCGTCCCAATCGCCAGCCCCACCTTCGACGGCTCCCTCCACAAGGGTTGGGCCACCGGCTTCGGGTGTTGCCGACTTTCGTGACGTGACGGGCGGTGTGTACAAGGCCCGGGAACGTATTCACCGCAGCGTTGCTGATCTGCGATTACTAGCGACTCCGACTTCATGGGGTCGAGTTGCAGACCCCAATCCGAACTGAGACCGGCTTTTTGGGATTCGCTCCACCTTGCGGTTTCGCAGCCCTTTGTACCGGCCATTGTAGCATGCGTGAAGCCCTGGACATAAGGGGCATGATGACTTGACGTCATCCCCACCTTCCTCCGAGTTGACCCCGGCAGTCTCTTATGAGTCCCCACCATGACGTGCTGGCAACATAAGACGAGGGTTGCGCTCGTTGCGGGACTTAACCCAACATCTCACGACACGAGCTGACGACAGCCATGCACCACCTGTATGCGAGTGTCCAAAGAGCTCTACATCTCTGCAGAGTTCTCGCATATGTCAAACCCAGGTAAGGTTCTTCGCGTTGCATCGAATTAATCCGCATGCTCCGCCGCTTGTGCGGGCCCCCGTCAATTCCTTTGAGTTTTAGCCTTGCGGCCGTACTCCCCAGGCGGGGCGCTTAATGCGTTAGCTGCGGCACGGAACTCGTGGAATGAGTCCCACACCTAGCGCCCAACGTTTACGGTGTGGACTACCAGGGTATCTAATCCTGTTCGCTCCCCACACTTTCGCTCCTCAGCGTCAGGTAATGCCCAGAGAACCGCCTTCGCCACCGGTGTTCCTCCTGATATCTGCGCATTTCACCGCTACACCAGGAATTCCGTTCTCCCCTGCATACCTCTAGTCTGCCCGTATCGGAAGCAGGCTCAGGGTTAAGCCCTGAGTTTTCACTCCCGACGCGACAGACCGCCTACGAGCCCTTTACGCCCAATAATTCCGGACAACGCTCGCACCCTACGTATTACCGCGGCTGCTGGCACGTAGTTGGCCGGTGCTTCTTCTGCAGGTACCGTCACTTGCGCTTCGTCCCTGCTGAAAGAGGTTTACAACCCGAAGGCCGTCATCCCTCACGCGGCGTTGCTGGATCAGGCTTTCGCCCATTGTCCAATATTCCCCACTGCTGCCTCCCGTAGGAGTCTGGGCCGTGTCTCAGTCCCAGTGTGGCCGGTCACCCTCTCAGGCCGGCTACCCGTCGAAGCCTTGGTAGGCCATTACCCCACCAACAAGCTGATAGGCCGCGAGCTCATCCATCACCGCCGGAACTTTCCACCACCATCCGATGCCGGAGGTGGTCGTATTCGGTATTAGCTTCGGTTTCCCGGAGTTATCCCGATGTGATGGGCAGATTGCTCACGTGTTACTCACCCGTTCGCCGCTCGTGTACCCCCGAAGGGGCCTTACCGCTCGACTTGCATGTGTTAAGCACGCCGCCAGCGTTCGTCCTGAGCCAGGATCAAACTCTCCGTTGAAATCTTCTGAACGACCCGAGGGCCTTCATCAATTTATGGAGTATCCTGGCAAGAGTGGTCCCTGGAACAGGGACCGGTTCTTACCAAAGGAACCGTCGACAAGCTGCGGGACCGATTGCTCGGCCTCGCTGAGTGCCGACGGGGCGTTACAAACTAATTCGTCGACTTTTGGCACACTGTTGAGTTCTCAAGGATCAAGCGCGCACCTCAGTTCGGCCTCTCGGCCTTGCTGGGGGGCAACCTGAGCAAACTTACCGGGTCGGTCTCGGCCCGTCAAATCCGGGCCTCGGTCCTGCCGGCCCCCGACGCGACTGCACCACCGAGTCGATCCGAGGCCGCCGAGGCGCGCACTCGTTCCGCTCCGCAGGGAGAGAAGAGTTGGGGTTCCGCCTCGGGGCCGGCCGCCCGGCCTCTCGGCCTTGCGTCCCGCCGCTCCCTGGCGACAGGTGAAACATTAGGACCCCCCTGGCGAGCAATGCAAATCGGGTCCGAGTGGCGCCGGTCACAGGGGGTCGGGTGGTCCGAGTGGACCATCGAAACCGCAGGTCACAGCGGGTTCGGGACCACCAGGTCGCGCTCCACGCCCGCTGCCGACGGCGCTCCGGCCAGGCGCAGGCACTCCTCCAGGCCGACCGCCAGGTCGTCCAGCAGCCTCCCGACCCCGGTCGCACCGGCGTCGGCCAGTGCCCACAGCACGGGGCGGCCCAGGAAGACCGCGCGCGCACCGAGCGCGAGTGCGGTCAGCACGTCGAGGGCCTGGCGCACTCCCCCGTCGACGTAGACCTCCGCGTCGTCCCCCACCTCGGCGACCACCGCCTCGAGCGCGTGGGCGGTGGGCAGGGCACGGTCGAGCTGGCGGCCGCCGTGGTTGGAGACCCAGACCGCGGAGGCGCCGGCGTCGACACAGCGTCGTGCGTCGTCGGGGTGCAGCACGCCCTTGACCACGACCGGGAGCCCGTAGCGCGCGGCCAGCCACGCGACGTCCTGGGGCCCGAGGTCGGTCGCCTTCTCCGAGGCGACCACCGGATCGATCCCCTGCGGGAAGTTCACCCGGAGCCAGGAGGGGTCGACGGCGTCCCACACCGAGCGCTCGCCCGGCTGTTTGGTGCCGACCACGGGGGTGTCGGCGGTGAGCACCAGGGCGCGGGCGCCGGCCTCCACCGCTCGGGCGATGACCGGCTCGCTCACCGCCCGCTCCGCGGTGACGTACATCTGCAGCCACCACGCGACGCCCGTGGCCGCCACGTCCTCGAACGACGAGCCCGCGTTGCTGGAGAGGACCAGGGGCACACCCGCCGTCGCCGCGGCGCGGGCGGTCTCCACCTCGCCGTCGCGATGGGCCGCCCGGTGGAGCGTGGTGGGCGCGATGCCCACGGGCGCGGCGTACGTCGTGCCGAGCAGCTCGGCGGTCAGGTCGACGCCGGTCACGTCCTGCAGCACGCGCGGCCGGAACCGCCAGCAGCGCCAGGCGGCCTCGGCCTCCGCGGCGGTGACCCCCTCGCCCGCACCCTGGGAGAGGTAGCGGTGCACCTCGGGGGCCAGGCGCGCACGGGCGCGCTCGGCCAGGCCGTCGGCGTACCTCCCGGTCATCGCACGACCCGCACCCCGGCGAAGCTCTTCTTGCCCCGGCGCAGGACCAGCCAGCCGCCGGGGAGGACGTCGTCCGACGACGGACGCCACTCCGGGTCGGGCACGCGCGCGTTGTTGAGGTAGGCCCCGCCCTCGTTGACCGTGCGCCGCGCGGCACCTCGGCTCTCGCTCAGGCCGGCCGCGACCAACAGGTCGACGATCGTGGGCAGCCCGTCGCCGTCGGGCGCCACCTCGCCGCCGCCGGTCTCGGCCAGGGCCGCGGACAGGGTGTCGGGGTGCAGGCCCGAGAGCTCACCACCGCCGAACAGCGCGGCGGAGGCCGCCTTGATCCGCTCGGTCTCCTCGGACCCGTGGACCAGCGTGGTCACCTCCTGCGCCAGGGTCCTCTGACCGGCGCGGAGGAACGGCTTGTCCGCCGTCTGCTGCTCCAGGTCCTCGATCACGGGCCGGTCCAGGAAGGTGAAGACCCGCAGGAGCTCGCCCACCTTGGCGTCCTCGGCGTTGAGCCAGAACTGGTAGAAGGCGTAGGGCGACATCATCTCGCGGTCGAGCCACAGCGCACCGCCCTCGGTCTTGCCGTACTTGGTGCCGTCGGCCTTGGTGATCAGCGGCGTCGCGAAGGCGTGGACGTGGACCCCCTCCGCGCGCCGGATCAGGTCGACGCCGCCCGTGAGGTTGCCCCACTGGTCGGAGCCGCCGAACTGCAGGGTGATGCCGTGGCGTCGGTAGAGCTCGAGGAAGTCCATCGACTGCAGCAGGACGTAGCTGAACTCGGTGTAGGAGATGCCGGCCTCGAGGCGCGACCTCACCACGTCGCGGGCCAGCATGCGGTTGACCGGGAAGTGCTTGCCGATGTCCCGCAGGAAGTCGATGGTCGAGAGGTCCCTGGTCCACTCGACGTTGTCGACGATGCTCGCCGCGGCCGGACCCTCCCAGTCGAGGAACGGCTCCAGCTGGCGCTTGAGCCGGCCCACCCACTCCTGCACGGTGTCGGCGGAGTTGAGCGTGCGTTCGCCCGAGTCGCGGGGGTCCCCGATC